>CAVZDB010000009.1:0-310180 GCA_963773905.1 uncultured Acidobacteriota bacterium | reverse complement strand
GCGAAGAGACCGCTCAGACCATCCGCGTCGACTCTGTCGACACTCCGCCCACGTATCGCCTAAACGTCATCTCGACGAAACCGGCCCGGACCCGATCCCCGTCGCTCAGGGCGCTCGGCTCCGTGACGGCACCCCCTGCAGGAAGGTGCCGTTCTTGCTTTCCAAATCCTCCAGCGTCGCGCGGCCGCCGGAGATCGCGATGCGCGCGTGGCGCCGGGAGACGCTGTGCACGTCGATCCAGGCGATGGCCTCCCGTTCGCGGCCGAGAATGTTCTCTCCCTCCTGGAGCAGGATCTCGCGGTCGCCCCAGAGGAGCTTGAAGACGACGTTCGACTCGCCCGACCACGCCGGCTCGGCCTCGGGCTCGGCATCGCCCGAGAACGCGTAGCCGAAGCGCTGGACCGTCCGGATGACGCGGGGGTTGCGCGCATCCTCGCCGAGCGCGTCCCGAAGCTCCGCGACGAGATTCGCGAGATTCCCGTCGGCGACGAAGCTGTCGGGCCAGAGGTGCCGATGGATCTCCTCCTTGGACACGGCATTCGGGCGGCGGGTGGCCAGCAGTTCGAAGAGAGACAACGCCTTCGGGGAGACCGCGACGGGCTCGCGCCCCCGGAAGAGTTGCCGGGTGCCGAAATCGAAGAGGTATTCGCCACTGCGTGACCGGCATTCGTTCGAGCCTGCTGAATTCCTAGAGAACGCGGATCCTCCGCTTAAGACTCAGGCCTCCCCTCCAAAGGATCTTACTGAAAACGCGGGGCGTGTCGATCCCGCGAGGAGGAGGCAATATGAAAACGCCGTTTGCTCGCCGCCTTTGGGTCGGTCTCTGCATCGCCTTCGCGGCGCCTGCGCTCCTCCGGGCCGGCGCCAACGTATGGACCAGCCCGGCTGGCCGCCCAACCCGGCCTCTCTCAGACGACGATCGTGGCCTCCTTCGCCGGCGACCCGGACGTCGTGTATTCCGCCCAGGGCTCCGAGCTCTTCCGGAGCGCCGACGGCGGCCGCACCTGGGCGCGCGTCGCGGGCTCCGCACAGATCTTCTCGCTCTACGTGGATCCCGTCTCGGGCGCCGTCTCCGTGGGAGGCTGGCGCGCGGGTCGGGGGCAGCCGTCTTCAAGTCGACCGACGGCGGCGCCACGTGGACCCCGACGCTGGACTTCGGCTTCCAGGCCGCCGTCAACGTCCTGGCCGGAACCAGGCGAAACCCCTCGCTGCTGTACGCCTCGAACAGCTACTTCTTTACCGAAGCGACGACGCCGGCGACACGTGGCAGGCCGTCAACCGGCCCGCCGCCGGCAGCCTGTATTCGCAGGTGATCGCGGCGCTGATTATCGATCCGGCGGATGGCACGACCGCGGACGTCGGCGGCTACGACTACAACTACCCCTTCTATTCGCCGCTCGCACCGTTCTTCCGCAAGAGCAAGGACGCGGGTGAGACCTGGAGCGACCTGTCGTCGGGTCTCGGCTCGGATCGAGCGTCAGTGCCATCGCGATCGATCCGGCCAGCCCGAGCTCGATCTACCTGGGAATGAGCCGGAGCCCCGCGACCTCGCTCTTCCGCTCGACCGACGGAGGAGTCTCGTGGGCGCCGGCGGATTCCGGATTGCCGGCGCGGGCGGAGGTCACGAGCCTCGTTCTCGATGCGGCGGATTCGCGGACGCTGTACGCGAGCACGGACCGCGGCGTCTTCTGGACGCACGATGCCGGGCGAGCTGGCAATCGCTCACTCAGAGCATGAACGGTCTGCCGGTCGGGTCCCTGACCCTCGACCCCGTCGCAGCGGGAGCGCGCGCGCGCGTCCTGCGGGCCGGCAATTCCGCCGGGACCTTCAAGCTCGAGATCGGGGCGGGCGCCCTCGACGTCGCCGCGTCCGCCGGGCGAAGCCGCGTCCTCTCCTGGATGCGGACAGCCTCACCGTCCGCACGCTGGAGGACGCGGGAGGGGAATCGAGCACGCCGCCGGAGGGCCCCTCCTTCCGCTGGCTCGCGTCCGCGATCGCCGACGGGCCCGACGGACTCTCGCGGGTCCTATGGCTCGCCGGCGACGGCCGCGCGGCGCTCGAGGTCGCGGGCCCCGCCGGCCGCGAGGCCGTGTTGTCCTTCCCCGCCGTAGCGAACTGGGCGCCCGCGGACGTCTCCATGGGAGCGGACGGGAAGGCGCACCTCCTGTGGACGAGCGTGAGCGGCGCGATGTACCTCACGAGCGTGGACGGCGCGGGCAACGTCAGGCTCGGCCCCAGTTACGGTCCCTTCGCCGGCTGGACCGCCCTCGCGATCGCCGACGCCCCCGACGGCTCGACGCGAGTCCTCTGGCGTGCGAACGACGGCCGCTTCAGCATCTCCGTCCATCACGGGCTCGCGATGGGAGAGGTCGTCCGGTTCGCCGCGATCCCGGGCCGAGCGGCCGCGGACATCACCGTCGGGAACGACGGAAACGCTCGCGTGCTCCTCTTGGGCGGCGATGGGACGGCCGAGGTCGCGACGGTCGATGCGCTGGGCAGTCTCGCGAACGCGCGGACTCACGCCAACGCGGGATTCCGGCCGCGCCGCATTGCGGCCGGGCCCGACGGCCTCACGCGGCTTCTCTGGAGCGATGCCGCCGGCAGCGCCAGGGTGTCGCTGCTCGACACGGCCAACTCCGCGCAGTCCCAACCCGCCTCGTCTCGGTCCGCACTCGAAAGGAGGTAGCCCATGTTCACCCTGAGCGCTCTTCGCAGGTTCGTGATCGTTTCACTCGGCGTCGTCCTCGCGGCGCCGGCGATCCTCCACGGCGGCGCCAACGTATGGACCGGCAGCCGGCCGGCCGGCGAGATCCTCTCGTCGGCGGCGCAGTTCGCCTCGTCGGCGGCCGATCCGGACGTCGTCTACTCGGCGCAGGAGAACCGTCTCCTCAAGAGCGCCGACGGCGGCCGAACGTGGACGTCGATCGCTTCCTTCGTCGAGATCTCCTCCGTGCACGTTTCTCCCGCCTCGGCATCGACCGTCTACCTGGGCGCGGCGCGGTCCGGATCGGCGGCCGGAATCTTCAAGTCGACCGACGGCGGCGCGACCTGGAGCCAGACCCTGGTCGCGAATGGCGGCGTCAGCGTCGATCGCATCGACTCGAGCGCGAAAGATCCCAACAGATCTACGCCTCGAGCTACAACCAGCTCTACCGCAGCGACGACGGCGGGGCCACCTGGTCGCCGCTCACCCTCCCGCGCGGGAGCTCCGGCCTCAACCGGATCATCGCCGCGCTGCTCGTCGATCCGGCGGACGGCGCGACTCCGGTGGTGGGTGGCTACGACACCGACTACCCCTACTCCTCGTACTACTACCCGTACGCTCCGTTCTTCCAAAAGAGCTCCGACGCGGGCGCGACCTTCACCGACCTGTCGGCGGGCCTCGGCCACTCCAGCTCCGTGCAGGCCATCGCCATCGATCCGCTGAGGAGCGAAACGATTTTCGTCGGCCTCGGGTATTACGCGCCGATCGACGTCTACCGCTCCGAGGACGGCGGGACCTCCTGGTCGCCGGCCTCGACCGGACTGCCGCCGAACGTCGGGGTGAACAGCCTCGTGATGGATCCTCAGGATTCGCACACCCTCTACGCGGGCACGAATTCCGGCGTCTACCGGACCCGCGACTCCGGCGCGAGCTGGTACGCGATCGGCCAGCAGCTGAGCCGCGTTGCGGTCAACCTGTCCCTCGAGGGAAGCGGCCGCCTTCGCGCCGGCAGCGCGGCCGGCAGCTGGGTCTTCGACATCGGGCGGGCCCGCTCGACATCGCTGCAGGCAGCGGGAAGAGCCACCTCCTCGCGTGGGATTCCGACCGGCTCTCGGTTCTCTCGATCGACGACGCGGGCCAGGGATCGAGCTCGCCTCCGGAGGGCCCCGTCGCCGGCTGGCTCGCGGCCGCGATCGCGGACGGCGCGGACGGCCTGTCGCGCGTGTTGTGGGCGAACGGGGACGGCCGCGCGGCGCTCGAGATCGTGGGCTCCCCGGCAGCCAGGCGGTGTTTCGCTTCGCAAGCGAGGCTCTCGCTTCCCCGGTCGACGTCTCCGTGGGAGCCGACGGCTCGACGCATCTTCTCTGGACCGGCGTCAACGGCGAGATGTTCCTCGCGAGCGTCGACGCCGCCGGCAATGCCACCCGCGGCCCGACCTACGGCCCCTACGGGAGCTGGACGGCGATCGCCCTGGCCGACGAGCCCGACGGCTCGACTTGGGTACTCTGGCGGGCCGCCGACGGCCGGTCGAGCGTCTCGGTCCACCGCGGCCTGGTCCTGGAGGAGGTCTTCCGCTTCGACGCCGGAGACCTCGCCGTCGAGGACATCACGGTCGGCGCCGACGGCCGGCCGCGACTGCTGTTCGTGGGCTCCGGATCGCCGGGCGCCGCGAGGGTCGCGACGATCGACGCGCGGGGGAATCTCGTGGATGCCGTGAGCCACGCCGAGGGAGGCCGCGTCCGCCGCATCGCGGCCGGTGCCGACGGCTTCACGCGCCTTCTCTCGAGCAGCGGCGCCGGCGGCGCGGAGATCCTTCTTCTGAATCCGGACAACACGCTCCACGCGCAGGTGAGCGTGCCGGGCGGCCCGGGGTCCTAGGGTTCCGACGGTAGCCCCATTCGCGCCCGCGCGACTCCTCATGCGCGGGCGCTTTTTTCGCGTGCGGCCAGATAAGAACGAGACCCTGACGGCGGCGCGGAGGGTGCGCGGATCCGAGCGCCCCGTGACCGCAGCCGTAGAAAGGTCGTTCGTCTTTCGGCTGATTCGGATCGTAGATCGTCGCGGGCCAGATCGGCACCCGGCCAGCTCCTTCGACCATGCCTCGTCGCGCGAGATGGCGATCTGCTTGTTGAACACGTTGAAGAGGTACGCCTGTGGCGTGATCGTCACCGGACCGACCGCGATCGGATACGAGAGCGTCAGGTCCGTGCCCCATTCGTCGGCAGGCGACCGGCCGTGCCTCGGGGGACGAGATGACCAGCGGGTCGTAGTCGAAGTCGAAGTAGCCCAGCTGGTTGAAGGGCGCGCCGATTCGGCGAACGCCTGCAACCGACGGACAGGCCCACGGCATGACCCAGTAGCCGTCGAGCCGGAAGCGATGCGGCCGGTCGAGCGCGAGGACGCCGTAGCCGTTGTGCCATACGCGGGATAGTCGAAGTCCTTGTTGCGCCCCGAATCGACCGCCCGATGCCCTGGTTGACGCCGCCGTCGTAGTTGCCCCGCAGCGAGGAATAGACGTAGCTCGCCTGGACCCACAGGCGATCGCCGACGGTCTTCCGCGCCAGCAGCTCGATGCCCCTGTAGACGCGCTTCGCCGGCGGCGCGGCGGGCCGGTCGGGGTGCACCGACCCAGTCGGCGTTGTCGATGAGGCCATTGCACGTCGGGACGTCTCCACTGGCGAACTTGCCGTCGGAGCCCGGCGTGATGACCGCGCAGCGGCTGTGCCCGGTCTCCGGGCTCTTCCGGTTGAAATCGCAGCGGGTCTCGATCGCGCTGCCGAGCCGGCGGTAGGTGCCCCGCAGACCGACCGTCAGGCTCGGCCCGAGCGACCTTTCGATCCCCAGCGAGAGCTCGTCCTGGTAGGGAGCGACGACGCCGGAGTCGACCGGAATTCCCTGGGGCGCACCGCCGGCGACGACGACCGCCTTCCGTCCTCGTGGCCGATGACACGGGGTCCGGGACGACGCTCACCGGATCGAGGTCGCAAGTGGCGAGTTCCGTGAAGGGGGAGAAGATGGCCGCCGTCAGTCCCGCGGGCAACGCATACGAGAAGCGGCCCGCGAAGGCGAACACCTTGGTCGCACCGTCGTTCCAGGGATCCCAGGTCACGCCGAGGCGAGGCTGCCACGTCTGCAGGCGCAGCACGGTGCCTCCCGCGTAGTTCAGGGCCCGCTCGCCATCCCACCGCACGCCGGCGTTGACCGTGAGGCCGGGCACGGCCCTCCACGAGTCCTGCAGAAAGCCGCCGAAGTCCTTGACCGTGGCGTTGCGGACGATCTGCGCCAGGGGCGTCGGGTCGTCCGGGCCGACCGCGTTGAACGTGTGCACGTAGTAGAGCTGCCCGAGCTCGTTTCGGACCTCGACCGACTGGCCTCCCGTGAAGAACCCGATCGCCTCGGTCCGCCCCTCGCTGTAGTCGCCTCCCGCCTTGAGCTCGTGGCTCCCCTCGTAGTAGGTGGCGTCTCCCCGGATCTGCCGGCGGCTCGACTCGCTGTGATCCGCCAGGCCCGAGATCATTCCGTAGCCGCCGGTGATCGACGTGGGCTCGTCCGGAGGCACGCAGGGATTCGTCGGCGTCCCCCCGGGACAGGTCCAGTCCTCGGTTCGGATTCCGTCCGGCGCCGTGAGCGCGTTCTTGTCCCGGTGGTATCCGCCCTGGAGTGTGGTGATCGCATTCGATCCGAAGAGCTGCGAGAGCCGGACGCCGAAGTCCGTCCCCCCCTGGTCCCGCGCGGAAAACCACGTCGAGGGATCCGTGCTCACGGGCGGGTTGACGAAGATCGAGCCCAGGCCCTGGCGCGGATCGGCGCCCGCGGCGCCGGAGCTCGTGGACGGATCCGCGAAGACGGTGCCCACCACCGACGTCGAGGCCGCGGCGTTCCAGGTCAGCTTTCCCGAGTAGAGATACTCCGTCGAGTCGAACGGAAACCGGTCCTCGCTCGACACGAACGTCGACGACTCGACACGCGAGAGATCGCCCCGAAGGTCGACACGGTTGTAGGCGCCGAAGATCCAGAGCCGGTCCTCGAGCAGGAAGCCGCCCAGATCGACGCCGTAGTCGACGCGGTGACCGTCGACGACGCGCATCGTGGCGATCTCCGAGTCGCCCGGCCGAAACTCCTGCTCGGCCGCCGTCCCGCTCGAGTCGTAGTAGACGAAGCCGCCGCCGTGATACGCGTTGCCGCCCGACTTCGTGATGACGTTGATGATGCCGCCGAGGGCGCGGCCGTACTCGGGCTGATAGCCCCCGGTCTTGACCTCGACTTCCTCGATGAACTCGTTGTTGATCGCCTTGCCCTGGATCCCCTTGAACGGGTTGGTCGTGTTGACTCCGTCGATGATCCACAGGTTCTCGGCCGAGGTCGCGCCGTAGATCGTCAGCGCGAGCGAGCGGCCCTCGGTGTCACCGCGATCGCTCGACACGCCCGGATTCGAGCGCACGATATCGGCGTAGTTGCGGGCGACGGGGAGGTGAGCGATCACCCGGCTCGTGTAGCTGGTTCCGCTCGTCGTCGAGGCCGGGTCGATCACCGGCGTCTCGCCGGAGACGAGCACCTGCTCCTTCTGGAGAGGCTCGAGCACGAGATCGACTCGGGCGATGGCATCGAGCCGCACGGCGGCCGTCCGTTCCATCGAGTGGAACCCCTCCCGATCCGCGCGGACGCTGTAATCGCCGGGGGGCAGCGACGGAAACCGAAACGTCCCGTCGCGGTCCGTCACTGCCGTGCGCGTCCCCTGTAGACTCGCGCTCCGCGCCGAGACCGCGGCTCCCGCGAGCGCCCCGCCCTCGGAGTCGGTCAGTCGGCCCTCGATCGACCCCGTCGTCTGGCCGCGGACCGCGGCCGCCGCGAGGACCATCGCCGCTGCGACGGCGAAACCGATCCGGACCCGCGTGCGCGCGGGACCGTCTCGGGTTCTCATTTCCACCAGTCTGCGGTTCCCTCGCCGAGGACGAGCCGGCTCGAGTCGGTCAGGTACGTGTACGCGTAATAACGGCCGTCGGGGGTGACGCGGACCGTGCCCGGACCGGTCGCGTACCCCTGGAACCCGGTCGGATCCGGAGGGGCGAGCTCCTTCCAGCGCTCGCGGCGCCCGGTCGCGAGGTCGAGACGGTAGAGGGTCAGCGGCTGCTCCTCCGCCCCGCGAAGGTAGATCGTCTTGCCGTCCGCGCCCCACTGGACGAGAGTGTCCCCGGGGAGAATGTCCGCGATCCGCTGGGGTCGTACCCCGCCATCGATGGGATAGATCCAGAGCTTGCCATCGGGAGTGGTGCCGGCGACTCTGCGGCCGTCCGGCGAAACGAGCGTCGCCCAGAGGCCCTCGTCGCCGAAGGGCTTTGGAGAACCGCCCTCGATGTCCTGAATGTAGGGGCGCGCGACCTCCCTCTTGTCTTCGCCGACGAAGAGGATCCTCTGTCCGTCGGGGAAGAAGGTCGCGACGCGGATGCGGAGAAAATCCCCGCCCGGAAGGGACCTCGGCTCGCCCGCCCCCGTCGGGAGCAGGACCAGCCGCACGTCGGTCGGATGCCGGACGATCGCCCACTTCGCGTCGGGAGACAGAGCGAGCGCCCGGCCCTCTCCCAATCGCTTCGCATCCGAGCCGTCCGTCTTGCGGAGGAAGGTCGTCAGGGCCTCGGCGTCGGCCTGATCGGGATCGGAGCGATTCTCGAAGAGGAGGAGCTGCTGTCCGTCGTGGGAAAGGTCGGCCGACGTGGAGCTCACCAGCCAGGAGAGGTTGCGCTCGCCGGGAGCAACCGGAACGTGAGCGAGGACGACCCTTCGAAGGTTCTCGAGCGCGGTGCCCGTGTCGAGAAAGCGGCCTTCGCGCGATACGTCGTCGAGACCCGGGATCCAGGGCGCGCCGCGCGTCCCTCCCGTAAGGCGAGCTCCCCGAGTCTCGCGTCCTCCCCAGCGAGAAAAGAACACTTCTTCTCCGGTCGGGCTCCAGAGGATCGGCCGCAGCCGCGCCCATTCGCTGGTCAGGACTCTGGTCTTGCCGGCCCGATCGACGACGGTCAGGATTCCGCGAGCGGAATCCCGGCGGGGGTGGTCCAGAAACGCCACGAGGTCGCCCCGCGGGGATACGCGCACGGAGCTCAGGTCCCCGCGCGCGTTCTCGTAGAGCACCTTGCCGATCGGGTACTCCAGGCGGGTGCGGCTTCCCACGCGGTGTATCACGGCGAGCTCCTTGCCGTCCGGCGACCAGTCGGCCGAAACGACGTCTTCCAGGATCTCGCGCGGAACGCCTCCGGCGAGCGGCACGCGCGCCAGCGTGCCACTACAGTTCGCCGCGGGGGCCGTGCAACCGAGCCGGACCGCCATCTCGCCGGCCGAGGAGACCGCCAGGATGTCCGCGGTAGTGATTCCCAGGCTCCGCGACTCCGTCGAGCCCACGCGCGTCGTGAAGATCTCGCTGGGCCTGCCGTCCCAGGCGGCGGAGTACACGATCGTCTGTCCATCGGAGGCGAACCGGGCGCCGGTTAAGAACCCTCTCCGAAACGTCATTGCCGTGCGCTTCGGCGGAGGGGCCTCTCGGTCGCGCCGGGCCTGCACTCGCTGGCCCGCGACGAACGTGAGCACGGCGACGGCGGCGGCGATCAACGCAGCGCCGGCGAGCGCGGCGGGCGAAAGCCGCAGACGGCGTCCCGGCACGGCCGCGATGCCGGACGCCGATGCGACGGAGGACTGGTCGCGCTGCGCGGCCAGATCCCGCGCGAGATCCCTGGTCGACCCGTAGCGATCGTCGGGATCCTTCGATAGACAACGCTCAACGATCCCGGCGAAGCTCGCCGGCAACTTCGGAGCGGCCGCGCGCAACGGCGCAGGCTCGGCCTCGATGATTGCGGAGAGCGTCTGCGCCTCGGTCGGACGCTCGAAGGCGCGGCGGCCCGCAGCCAGCTCGTAGAGGAGCGAGCCCAGGGAGAACTGGTCCGAGCGAAAGTCCGCCGGCTCCCCGCTCGCCTGCTCGGGGGACATGTACCCGACCGTGCCGAGGATCGTTCCCGCGTGGGTCCCCCGCGGCATCGTCTCGAGCGTCGATCCGTCCGACCCCTCGAAGCCCCTTCGCACCAGTTTCGCCAGGCCGAAGTCGAGGATCTTCACGAGGCCGTCCCGCGTGACCATGACGTTCTCGGGTTTCAAATCGCGATGCACGATCCCGGCGGCATGCGCCTTCGCGAGCCCCTCGGACAGCTGCGCGGCCAAGGAGACCACCCTCTTCGCGGGCAGGGGCCCATCCACCAGGAGCTCCCGGAGCGTCCTTCCTTCGACGAGCTCCATGGCGATGAAGGACGTCCCCTCGGCCCGGCCGATCTCGTAGATGGTCACGATGTTGGGATGATTCATGGCCGACGCGGTCCGCGCCTCCGACTCGAAGCGCGCGAGGCGGTCGGCGTCGTCCGCGAGCTCGGGCAGCAGGACCTTGAGCGCGACGTCCCGCGAGAGCTTCGTGTCGCGCGCCCGGTACACCTCTCCCATGCCGCCCGCGCCGAGCCAACGGACGATCTCGTAGGAGGAGAGCCGCGTCCCGGCGGACTGCGTCATCGCGAGGGCGGCTCCTTGATGGTGGAACGCGTGGAACCTATGCGCCGGAGGACACGCAGCTTCAGCCGTGCGGGCCCGACCGTCACCACGTCTCGATCCGCCAGCCGCACGCGCTCCCGAATGGGGGCACCGCCGATCCAGGTGCCGTTCTTGCTGCCGAGGTCCTCGATCGACGCGCCCTGTTCTCCAATCGAGATTCGGGCGTGGCGGCGCGAGACGGAGTCGTCGTCGATCCAGACGACGGCGTCGGGGTCCCGGCCGACGAGATTGTCGCCCGGGTCGAGCGTGACCTCTCGCCGTCCCCAGACGATGCGATAGGTCGGCACGACGCTCTTGCGGCCGCGCGGTTCCCGATCGGTCTCGGCCGACGTCTTCGCGCTGAAGGCATAGCCGAACCGGGCCACGGTGCGGATGATCCGAGGCTTGCGCGCGTCCTCGCCGAGAACCGAGCGCAGCTCGACCACGAGATTGCCGAGGCTCTGCTCGGTGACGTGCGTGTCCGGCCAGAGACGCGAGTGAATGTCGGCCTTGGAGACGGCCCGCGGCCGGAACTCGATCAGCAGCGCCAGCAGCCCGAACGCCTTCGGCGAAATCGCCTGAGCCCGATCGGCTCGGATCAGCTCACGTGTATCCGAGTCGAAGACGAAGTCTCCGAACCTGAGCCTCATGGATCCATGCTCTCAGCATGCGTGCCGGCCGAGCAAGGGCGGGCGGCAAGGCGATCTTAGCGCAGCACCGGCGGCGAGCTGTCCGCTTCCTGACGAATCGCTGATCGAAAGTTGGATTGCCGGTCACTGGACCGAGGCGTACATGAGAGTCGAAGGGAGCACGCCATGAGATCTCGCTGCCGCCTCCTGCCGATCGCCGCCCTCCTCCTGGCCGCCTTGGTGAGCGTCGCCGCGGCCCAGGACAACGTCTGGACGACCCACGGACCCACGGGCGTCGGCTACGTCATCGACCTCGCCGTCGGCGACGGCGTCGCCTTCGCGGCCACGCCCAACGGTGTCTTTCGTTCCCGCGACGGCGGCGCGAGCTGGGCCCAGTCCGGCCTGGCCGGCGAAAAGGTCGCCAGGGTACTGACGGCTCCGGGAGCGGCAGTCGTTCTGGCGTTGCTCGTTTCCCCGTTTTGGGGGGAAGGTCTTTACGAGTCGAATGACGCGGGCGAGACCTGGTCTCAGGCGCCGGGGCTCCCTGCCGTGAATCTGGCGGCCATCGATCCCGCGCACCCTTCGAGCCTCTACGCCGTGACGGGGAACGGGTCGATCTGGAGCTCGCGAGATGCCGGAGCGAGCTGGCATCGGCTCTCGACCACGCCCACCGGCAACTCTGCCCAGTCGATGGCCTTCGCCGCGAATGCCATCTACATGCTGAGCCTCGACAACTCGGACCAACAGTACAAGTTCTACAGGAGCACGGACGGCGGAGTGACCTGGCCGGCGTTCCAGCCTCCCTCGCGCGAGGTCAGCGTCTTCGGTGGAAGCGCATCTCCCAACGTGGTCTATGCCGGGGGACACAACGTCTTCTGTCGAAGCGCCGATTCCGCCGCGACCTGGTCCTGCGCGAGCGCCCCGGGTTACCTGTATTCCTTCCTCGAGCTCCCGGGAGTCGCTCCGGGAGAAACGCCGCTCCTCCTCGCGGTCTTCGCGCAGACGGTGTACCTCAGCCGTGATGGCGGCGCGACCTGGGCGCCCGCGGAAGCACTTGGATCCGCCGGCCTGGTCGGAGCCATCGCCTCGGACGCATCCGGATCGCTGGTGCTCGCCTCGATCTCTCCGGGAATCCTGCGCAGCCAGGATCGCGGCGACAGCTGGACGCCCGGGAGCAACGGGCTCCAGGCGTCGACCGTCTCCTCGCTTGCGCTCGATCCGGACGACCCCTCCACCGTCTGGGCCGGTTGCGACCTCCTCGGCGGCCTCTTCCGATCGGCGGACGCGGGGCTCTCCTGGTCGCCGGCGGGCGGCCCCGGAGGTCCGGCCTTCGCAGACACCCTCACCGCCGACCCCGAGAATTCCGCGACTCTGTACGCCGCCGACTCCGACGACGTCTATCGCTCCGAGGACAGCGGCGCGCACTGGACGCACTCCACGCCCCCCACTAACCGCATCCAAGCGCTGGCGGTCGATCCCGGATCGCCCGGGCGGGTCTGGGTCGCCGGGAACGCAGGCCTGTTCCATAGCGAGGACGGGGCGCGAACCTGGGGAGCGGCATCCATCACCCAGGACGTCTACAGCCTTCTCTTCGACGGCCGGCGGCCGGGCACGGTCTATGCGGGTTCGTACTACGACGTCGAGCCGGGCTTCTACGGGTATCCCGAGGGCGGCTCCATCTTCGTCAGCGTGGACGGCGGCGCGAACTTCACCAAGAACACCCAGAACTTCGCGAGCAGCGTCACCGCGATCGCACTCGATCCCCTTCAGGACAAGGTTCTCTATCTCGGAACGCAGTCCACGGGAGTCTTTCGCAGCGCCGACGGCGGCGTGAGCTGGAAAGGACCTCCCGCGCCGCCGACTGACTTCGAGAGCGTGCTCTCTCTCGTCGCCGATCCCGTCCGTCCCGGCCGGCTGTACGCCACCACCGATCTGGGCGTCTATCGGACGGTCGACAGCGCAAAAACCTGGCACCCGTTTTCCTCGGGCCTGGGTTCCCTCACCGCGCAGCCGCTGGTCGTCTCGCCGGACGGCAAGTGGCTGCATCTGGGCACTAACGGGGGCGGAGTCTTCGAGCTCGACCTGGAGACTCATCCGTGCGCTCCGACCGCGAACCGGCTTTGCCTCGTCGGCAACCGCTACGCGGTGGAGGCGTACGCGCGGCGCGGCGCTGGCCCGTACGGTCTCGGCGCCGCAAATTCTCTGGACAGCGGTTCGGGCTACTTCGCCTTTCCGTTCGCGACCGGCGACGCACAGCTGCCCGAGGTCATCGTCAAGATGTTCGGCAACGGCAGCTCCGGGCCGGGCGGAATCTCGATCTCCTACGCCAGCCTGACGACGCTCCCCTTCGACATTACGGTGACCGACACCGTCACCGGCGACGTCGCGGCCTACTCCAGCGATTCCGCCCAGCCGCTCTGCGGCGGGACGGCTCGACCGTTTGATGCCGCAGTTTCCTCGAGCGTGGAGCGCGCCGCGACGGCGCCGGCCTCCGACACTGCGCTCGCGCTTCTCGGGTCACGCTTCTCGGTCAGCCTCGCCGCGACCGACCCGCGCACCGGCGGACCCATGACCGCCCGAGCGGTCCAGAAGACCGATCAATTCGGGTACTTCAGCTTTCCGGAGCTGACGGGAGCTCCGGAGTTTCCCGAGGTCGTCGTCAAGATGATCGACGCTCGGGGGCTTTCCAGCGGGTTCTGGGTCTTCTACGGGGGCCTGACTCACGCCGCATTCACGCTCACGGTGACGGACTCCGTCACCGGCGCGGTCCAGACCTACCAAAGCGCCACGCCGTTCTGCGGCGCGGCGGACACCCGGTCCTTCGCGGACTGACCGAGGCATTCGACGTGAGCCCCGAAATACGGCCAGCAGCGACTCGATGGCGATCGACCTTTCACGCTGCGAACCAAGCAGCGGAAGGAGATGGAGATGAGAGATACACGGGGGGTCCGGAGCGCCATCCGATCGTCGGGAGGTCGGGCCTAGAGGACGTCCGCCGCCTCGATCGCCCTGGCGAACGCGCCGCGCCAGAGAGCGTCGAGGGCGGCGAGGTCCTCGTCGACGAGCATCCGACCGCGGAGCGTCATCTTCGGGCGGCCGCCGCCGATGGTGCCGACGACGGCGAAGGGCACGCCGCCCTTCTCGGCCGCCGCGCGGACCGCGGACTCGTTCTCCGGCGTGAACCTTACGAGCGCGCGACCGGTGGACTCGCCGAAGAGGAGCGAGGAGACGCGGATCTCCGCGTCGAGCGCGACCTCTGCGCCGACGCCGCCCTGCATCGCGCACTCCGCGAGCGCCACGGCCGCAGAGACGCCGGACGGCCGAAGGCCGAAACACAATAAAAGTGAGGAAACCTGATTGAAAGCTTGAGACTTCGGACTCGCAATCACGGAATCGTAAGCCGCGCGGGCCACTTCCCGCGCGAGGAGGGAACGATGGACGGATGCGATGAGGTTCAATACAACTCACCAGACGGTCAGATTTCGAGGGTCTCGATCCGACGCCGGCGCGCGCTGCGTTTCGCGGCCTGCGCGCTGGCGCTGACCCTTCCCGCCCTGCTGAACGCCGGCGTGAACACGTGGACCGGCAGCCGCCCCGCAGGCACGCTCGATTCCGGCTCGAGTTCCTTCGCGCCGGATCCGTCCGACCCCAACGTCCTGTATGCGGTCTTCGGTCCCGACATCTACCGAAGTGGCGACGGAGGCCGCAGCTGGGCGCGTGTGGGCCCGCTGGATCCTGTCGCCTCGGTCGTCAACGTCTTGCTGGTTAGTCCGGTCTCGGCGTCGACCCTGTATGCGAGCGGCATCGCCGGATCCTCGGAGGGTCTCTTTCGGACCACCGATGCGGGCTCCACCTGGACGAACATCGCTCCCGGGACGTTCTTCACCGCTCTCGCCGCGCGTGCGTCGGAGCCGTCGACGCTCTATGCAGGGTCGTGGAAGGGCATGGTCTCCCGAAGCGACGACTCGGGGGATACCTGGAGCGCGACCGCCGTTGAGGGGGTGACCGATAAGATCTCCGCCCTTCTGTTCGATGCGCGGAGCGACTCGGGACTCTTCGCAGCCGGTGGCGACGACTCCGGTTATCCAGAGTACTACCCGCCGCTTCCCATTCTGAGCGCGAGCACGGACCGAGGAGACACGTGGAGCAATCTGGCCGCAAGCCTTCCTCAACAGGCCGCCGTCGAGGCGCTCGTGGCGGACCCGGCCGATCCGACGCGACTCTTCGCCGGACTGGCCAATCGGGTGTTCCCCGAGGCGATCACGAACGGCGTGCTCCGGTCGAGCGACGCCGGCGTCTCGTGGTCCCCGGCCTCCGGCGGCCTGCCCGCCGCGACGAACGTCTTCGGCCTGGCCGCGGATCCTCGGCGCGCCGGGACGCTGTACGCGGGAACCGGCTCGGGCGTCTATCGGACGCGGGACGAAGGGGCGACGTGGCTGCCCTTCTCGGGGCAGCTCGTCGGACGGGTGATCGAATCTCTCGTCCTGGGGGGAAACGCCCTTCACGTCATGACGAGCGCCGGAGCGTTCGACCAGGAGCTGCGCGAGGGAGCCGTCGACGTCGCCGCGGGAACCGACCAGACTCGTCTCTTGTCCTGGAACGCGGACCGGCTCTCCGTCCGCACGCTTTTCGCATCGGGCAATCCCGTGGACACTCCCGAGGAAGGGCCCTTCGGCGGCTGGACGGCGACGGCCATCTCGGGGGGCGATGGCCCTGCGCGGGTCCTCTGGGTCAACGGCGATGGCCGCGTCGGCCTCGAGATCGTTGGACCGTCCGGCTCGGAAGGGGCGTTCCGATATCCCGCGATGCCCGGCTGGTCGGCCATCGACGTTGCCGCGGCATCGAGCGATGGGGATGCCAAGCTGCTGTGGATCTCCGCCGACGGAGCGATGTTCATCGCGACCGTGAGCCAGACGGGCGCCGCGAGTCTCGGGCCGGAGTACGGGCCCTATCCCGGCTGGTCGGCCGTGGCGATCGCCGAGGCCGCCGAGGGAACCGACGCGGACACGTGGGTACTCTGGCGATGCACGGACGGACGCGTCAGCATTTCGACGCATCGCGCGGGAGTCCTGGCTTCGGTCTTCCGCTTCGGCGCGAGCCCCGGCTGGGCCGCTGAGGACATCACCGTGGCGGCCGACGGGCTTTCGCGTCTGCTCCGCATCCATCCGGACGGCCGGGCCTCCGTGTCCACGATCGACCCCGAGGGAACGCTGACGACGGAACAGATCTATGCCAACGAGGGCTTCGTGCCGCGGCGCATCTCCGCCGGACCGGACGGCCTCACGAGGCTGCTGTGGACCGACGCCGATGGAGTCGAAGACGTCTGGCTGCTCAATCTCGACAATTCGCGCCGGCCGATGCCCTAGTCGGCGGGAGCACCGCTGCGCGCGGGATCCCGGCGGGGATCCCGGCGCGGAGGGTCGCGGGAGATCTTCGGCAGCGGATCGAGTCGGTGGAGCCGATCACGGCGCCGCGAGGCCCGCCAACTGCCAGAGCTCGGAAAGCGTCGTACGATTGACGCTGTAGGCCCAAAAGCGTCCGTTCCGCGTTACCAGAACAGGACCGACATAGTACGAGCCGGCAGCGTCCGGAGGAGTGAGGGTTTTCCAGAGCTCCCTTCGCCCTGTCGCCAACTCGAATCGCTCGATGCGGACAGGAATGCCGTCGCGGGTGACCAACAGGGATCGTCCATCCTCGCTCCAGGCCACAAGGTGGTCTCCCAGAACCAGTCCCTCGACGGCCCGCGATGGGCCGCCATCGACCCGGTAGAGCCTCAGTCCGCCGGCCGTGTCCTTTAGGGTGATGAATTCCTTCGAGGCAATCTCCCTTCCGTCCGGAGACACGACGAATTCGTCGTGCCTGCCAGAGTCTGAGATCGCGCGCGGGGCCTTGCTCGTCTCGTCCGTGATGTACAGGCGCTCCTGCCCGTCCGTCCCGGTCGCCGTGAACAGGATCGACTTGCCGTCCGGCATGAATATGGAGTCCGCGAGCACGAGATCGCCGATCGAGATTTTCTTGCCCGAGCCCGGCCCCGTCGGAGTCAATCGGAGCTCGTGCTCCGATTCGGAGGCGCTCAGAACCCACTTGCCGTCCGGCGAGAGTGAGGATTTCTCGTTGCGAACCTGAGGAAGGAGCCGAACGGCCGGAGAGCCGTCCGTGCGACGAAGATAGACCTGGGTTTCGTCGTGGAAAAGGACCGTCCCGCCATCCTCCGAGATGTCATCGAGCCAGGAACTGGTGAGCCACCCGAGGTTTGTTTCCGAGGGCTCCGTCGAGGATCCGAACATCAGGTCCACGGCGAACTTCGATTGCACGACCAGCAGTCGCCCGTCCGCAAACGAGTCCTGGGGCAAGAAATCGCCTGTTCCCCGGTAAAGAGTCCTGACCCGGCCGCTCAGGTCGACGGCGTCGATGTCGGAGGTGTGCCCCTTGACGGTGTCCAGGGACAAGGCGGAGAACAGCAACTCCCGATCGCCGGGCCGCCAGAGACATCCGGTGATTTGTCGTGGAGTCTGGGCACGAACCAGCGTCGTCGCCTTTCCCGTCGCGTCCACGATTCGGAGGTCCTTTTCATTGGGCGCCATAGCCTGCGTGGACGGCGGGGACTCGATGAAAGCGATCTGCTTGCCGCTGCCCGAGACGCGCATCGAATAGTCGAGGCGGCCCTTCGTCTTGTAGAGAATCCGTCCGATCGGATACTCGATCCTCGTCTCGCGGTTCTCGCGTACCGCCACGGCAAGCTGCGTCCCGTCAGGGCTCCAGTCCGCCGCGACGACGTTTTCAAGGAGTTCCCGCATGGCCCCGCCCGCAAGGGGCATGACGGCGAGGGTGCCGCTCGCGGCAAACGTTTTCTTGAGCAGAACCGCCAACTCTCCCTTTGACGAGACGGCGAGGACGTCGGCGTTCTTGACGCCGAAGGGTCGCGACTCCGTGCCGTCGAGGCGCGAGGTGAAGATCTCCCAGGGAGCCCCCTCCCAGGTGGCGCCGTAAATGATGGATCCGCCGTCGGGCGTGTAGCGAGCACGGAGTGCCCTTCCCCGCCGGAACGTCACTTGCTGGAAGGTGGGCGGTCGATAGGGGACGCTCGTGCGGGCCACGATGACCGTCGCCGCTATGGCCGCGGCCGCGATTGCCACTGCGGCGAGCATGCCGCGCGACAGGCGAAGGCGGCGCGCGGCCGGCCGCTCGACGCCGGAAGCCGAGATCCCTGAGGCGCGATCGCGAAGAGCCGCCAGATCGCGCGCGAGGTCCTTGGTCGACCCGTAGCGATCCTCGGGATCCTTCGCGAGGCAGCGCTCGATCACCCACGCCACGTCCGTCGGAACCCTGGGCGCGGCCTCCTGGAGCGACGGAGGCTCGTCCTCGATGATCGCGGAGAGCGTCTGGGCGTCGGTTGGCCGGTCGAAAGCGCGCTTTCCGGTCGCCATCTCGTAGAGGATCGAGCCCAGAGAGAACTGATCCGACCGGAAGTCTGCCGGCTCCCCGCTCGCCTGTTCGGGAGACATGTACCCGACGGTGCCCAGGATCGTTCCTGCGCGCGTCTCCCGCGGCATTGTGGGCAGCCCCGGTCCGCCGGAAGTCTCGAAGCCCGTACGCACCAGCTTCGCGAGACCGAAGTCCAGGATCTTCACGAAGCCGTCTCGGGTCACCATGATGTTCTCGGGCTTCAGGTCGCGGTGCACGATCCCGGCGGCATGAGCCTTGGCGAGCCCCTCCGAAGCCTGTGCCGCGATGGAGAGCAGTCTCTTCATGGGGACGGCGCCCTCCGACAGAAACTCCCGCAGCGTTCTTCCCTCGACGAGCTCCATCGCGATGAACGAAGCCCCATCCGCCTGGCCGATCTCGAAGATCGTGACGATGTGGGGGTGATTCAGGGCCGAGGCGGTCCGAGCCTCCGTCTCGAAGCGGGCCAGGCGGTCGGCATCGCAAGCGAGCTCGAGCAGAAGGACCTTGATCGCGACGTCCCGCGACAGCTTGGTGTCGCGCGCCCGATACACCTCTCCCATGCCGCCCGCGCCGATCGGCCGGACGATCTCGTAGGAGGAGAGCCGCGTCCCGGCGGACAGTGTCATCGCGCGTGTCGCTCCCCGATCGTGGAACGCGTGGATCCCACGCGCCGGAGGACGCGCAGCCCGAGCCGCGCCGGCCCGACCGTCACGACGTCGCGATCCGTCAATTTAACGGCTCCTCGAATCTGCGCGCCGCCTATCCACGTGCCGTTCTTGCTGCCGAGGTCCTCGATCGTCGCGCCGTCCTCCCCGATCGCGATTCGCGCATGGCGGCGCGACACGGAGTCGTCGTCGATCCAGACGACCGCGTCCGGATCACGGCCGATGAGGTTGTCGCCCGGATCGAGCGAGATCTCGCGACGCCCCCAGATCACGCGGTAGACGCGATCGCGGACGTCCTGCGCGGCCTCCCGATCGGGCGCGGCCGAGGCCTTCGCGCTGAACGCATAGCCGAACCTCGCGACGGTTCGGATGACTTGAGGCTTGCGCGCATCGTCGCCGAGTCCCGAGCGGAGCTCGACCACGAGGTTTCCGAGATTCGCCTCGGAGACGTAAACGTCCGGCCAGATGCGCGCATGGATGTCGGCCTTGGAAACCGCCTTGGGCCGGCGCTCGAGGAGCAGCTCCAGGAGCGCAAAGGCCTTCGGAGAGATCGCGAGCAGCTGGCCTCCGCGGAGAACCTCACGGGTGTCCGAGTCGAAGACGACGTCGCCGAACTTCAGTCTCATCGGTCACCGGCAGGCAACGGTGCCGACGCGATCTTAGCGCAGCGCGTGCGTCGAGCCTTTTCGATTTCCTGATGAATCGCTGATCCAAAAGCGGTTTGCATGTCGGCGGCTCCGGGCCTACACGGAAGGAGAACATCGCGGAGGGAGGGAATCATGAAGATCCGCCGACACGTCCTGACCCTTGCGGCATGCCTTCTGGCCGCATGCGCCGCGGCCCAGGAGAGCACGTGGGTATCACACGGACCCACGGGTGTCGGATTCGTCTCCGACCTCGCCGTGAGGGACTCGGCCGCCTACGCGGCTACGTCCAACGGCGTCTTCCGCTCCCTCGACGGCGGGGCGACCTGGGCCCAGTCGGGCCTCGCCGGTCAGAACATCCTTCAGGTCGTCGCGCGCCCGGGAACGGTCGTCGTCCTGGCAATGCAGTGGACTCCGGAGTCCGAGGCCGGGCCCGGGTACGGAGGCCTCTTCGCCTCGCGGGACCAGGGGAAGAGCTGGCCTCCGGTCCCCGGCCTCCCTCCCCTCTCCGTAGCGGCCCTCGACCCCTGGCAGCCCGACGCCGGCTACGCCGGAGGCCTGGACGGGTCGATCTGGAGAACCACGGACGCCGCAACCAGCTGGCAGCGGATTTCGACCACGCCCTCGGGCGGCCAGGCCCGGTCCTTCGCCTTCGATTCGTTCGCGGTCTACATGCAAGACGACGACGAGGCGCCCGGAGGCAGCTACAAGCTCTACAGGAGCTCGGACGCCGGCGCGAGCTGGACCGTGGTTTCCACGCCGCTCCCCGACGTGGAGACGTACGCGGGGGGCGCCGCGCCGGGGGTCGTCTACGCCGCCGCGGGAGGAACCTTCTGCCGGAGCGCCGATTCGACGGCGACCTGGAGCTGCTCGAGTGTCCCGACCTTCCCCGTTCGCATTCTCGAGATCCCGGGAGGGGACTCGGGGGATTCTCCCCACATCCTCATCGCCGGTCCGGCGGGCGTCTTCGTCAGCGCCGATCAGGGCGTGACGTGGGCGGGCGTCCCCGGCCCCCCAACGTTGGGCTCGGGCTCGTGGACCTCCTTCGCTTCCGACTCGTCCGGATCCCTCCTGCTTGCCGGCACGGACACGGGACTCTTCCGCAGCGAGGACCGCGGCGAGACCTGGACCCGGTCCAGCGCGGGGCTGCAGGCGGCGGCCATATCGGCGCTCGCGCTCGACCCCAACCTGCCATCGACGCTCTGGGCCGCCGGCCCCGGTCTCTTCCGTTCCACTGATGGCGGCTTCTCGTGGTCGCCAGTCGCCTCTCAGGGGCTCCCCCTCCCTCCGAGCTTCCTGGTGGTCGACCCGGCTCATTCCTCGAAGCTCTACGCCGGCGGATTGGCCGTCTATCGCTCGGAAGACACCGGTGCGAACTGGACCAGCTCCCCGTCCCCCGGCGATCAGTTCGTCAACGCCCTCGCGGTCGATCCGGGCTCGCCCGAGCGGGTCTGGGAATCCTCCCTCGCGGGTCTCTTCCGAAGCGACGATGGTGCGCAGACCTGGAGGACCCCCGCGGCCGTAGCCCAGGCCGTGTACACCGAGCTCTTCGACGGCCGGCGGCCGGGAACGATCTACGCCGGCTCCTACTTCGACGTCGAGCCGGGCTTCTACGGCTATCCGTACGGCGGCTCGATCTTCTTCAGCTATGACAGCGGAGCCACGTTCGCGAAGTTCAATCACGACTTCGGGAGTTTGGTCACCGCGATCGCCATCAATCCCTTCGACGACAACGGGCTCTACGTGGGCACCGAGGCGAGCGCCTTTCGGAGCACGGATCGTGGAACGATTTGGGAAGAATCGGCGGCGCCGTCGGGCGGAATGGGAGGGGTGAGGACGCTCGTCGCGGATCCGGTCCGCCCCGGGCGGCTGTATGCCGCCGCCGACCACGGCGTTTATCGAACCCTGGACGGCGCGAAGACCTGGAATCCGTTCTCGGTCGGCCTCGGATCTCTGACGGTGCGGACGCTGGTGATCTCGCCCGACGGCAAATGGCTTCACGCCGCCACGGACGGCGGCGGTGTCTTCGAGCTCGACCTCGAGGTATCCGGTCCGTGCACGCCCAGCTCGACGCGCCTCTGCCTTCTCGGCAATCGCTATTCCGTCGACCTCCTGTCTTCGCGACGGCCCACAGACCCGGACAGCCCGGGCACGGCGCGGCCGCTGACCGACCGCGCGGGATACTTCAGCCTTCCGTTCGTCACCGGAGATCCCGACCTTCCGGAAGTCGTCGTCAAGATGGTCGACTCCGGGTCAGGCATGGGAGCGTGGGTCTTCCACGGAAGCCTGACCAGCCTGCCCTACGTCCTGACGGTCACCGACACGACGACCGGCAAGGTCGAGACGTTCACGAACCACGCGCAGAACCCTCTCTGCGGCGGGGCGGATACGTCGGCCTTTCTCCCGGACGGCTCGAGCCCCTGGGATTACGCCTTCTGGGAGGGAGCGGCGACCGGCGCGCAGCCGCAGAATGGAACGCTCTCGCTCCTCGGCGGCCGGTTCTCCGCCACGCTCTCCGCTTCCAATCCCCGAAACGGCGACACGGAGACGGGCTCCGCGGTCGCGATGACGGATCGCTTCGGCTACTTCAGCCTGCCGGGCTTGACCGGAGACTCCACCTTTCCGGAGGTCGCCGTCAAGATGATCGATTTCAGCGCGATCGACGGAAGGTTCTGGCTCTTCTACACCGGCCTGACGAACCTCGACTACACGCTGACCGTGACGGACTCCGTCACGGGAGCGGTCCGAACGTACGTCGGCGCGACTCCCTTCTGCGGCGCGGCGGACACGGACGCCTTCACGGACTCGCCTCACGCCTCATCCGTGACCGATCTCGACGAGCATCGATATCGAGAAGAATTCCGATCCGTGGCGCTAGGGCGGGTTTCCTGGCTGATTCATCCCTGATGAAAACCAATTCGCGCCTCGGCGGGTCTGGGCGTACACACGGGACATCGTTCGTAAGGAGGACGTCATGAGAGGGAACCGAGTCCTACAGGCCAGCGCGGCGGTCGTCCTCGGCATGCTGGCGGCCGCGATGACGATGGCACAAGACGTCGATTGGTCGAAGGGAATGGGTTGGCCGCCCTTTCCGAATCTCGAGATCCTGACTCTCGATCCCGAAGCTCCCACGACGATCTGGGCAGGCGGTACCCAAGGGTACGGCCTCTTCCGATCCCTCGATGATGGCCGCTCCTGGCTGGCCATCGAGGGCAACGACGCGCCCACAGCAATCAAAGAGATCGCCATCGACTCGGCCAACGGCGGGACGGTGTACGCGGCACTCGACGCCGTCTTTCGTTCCGACGACGGGGGCCAGCATTGGACCATCTTCCCCGGCCCGGGTCGGGACGAGGGCTGGTTCAGCTTCGCGAAGGTCAACGCCCTGGCCGTCGATCCGAACGGGTCCGGAAGACTCTGGGCGGCCACGAGCGAGGGCGTCTCCCGAAGCGACGACCGCGGCCAGACCTGGTCGGACGCCGGAGGCTTGGCGAAGGAGGTCTATGAGCTCCTCGTCGACCGACACCTCGGAAACATCTATGCGAGCTCATTCGACCGCGAGTACCTGTCGGACTCGTCCTTCTACCCCGGTCTCACCCGCGACGGAGGCCCCATCTTTGTGAGCACCGACGGCGGCGAGGAATGGGTGATGACCGCCGACCTACCCGAGCCCGTGTTGAGCTTCGCGCTCGATCCCTTCCAGGCCGGCACGGTCTACGCCGGAACGCTGGGCGCCTTCCTGCGCAGCACGAACTCCGGAGCCTCCTGGGAGACCCTCTTCACGGCGGACCCAACCGGAGCGCCTGAGGGCTGGTACTGGTTCTTTTCCATCGTCCCCGACCCCGTCAGGCGCGATCGCATCTACGCGTCGACGAGCTACGGCGTCGTCCGCTCCACCGACGGCGGGCGGACGTGGCTCCCCTTCTCGTCAGGGCTGCCGGTCGGAGAGGCGAGGTCGCTCGTCATCTCGCCGGATGGCCGGCGCCTCCACGTCGCGACCTACGACGGCGTCTTCGATCTCGACCTGGAAGCCCGCCCTTCCTCGTTCCCCTGCGTGCCGAGCGGGACCCGCCTCTGTCTCGTCGGGAGTCGCTACGCGGTGGACCTCGTGGCGGCCCGGCGGGGCCAAGCTCCAGTCACGCCAGGAGCCGCCCACCCCCTCGGCGACCGCGCCGGATACTTCGGACTCTCGTCGTTCACGGGCCAGCCCGACCTGCCGGAGATCGTTGTCAAGATGCTCGCGGATGGCACGTTCGGAGGCTCGGGAGCGCCGGTCTTCTACTCGAGCCTGACGACGCTCGCTTATCGCCTGACCGTGACCGACACGACGAACGGCGAAGAGACGGTCTACGCCGACGACGCGCAGGCGCCGCTCTGCGGGGGAACCAGTCTCCTGTTCAAAGACGAGGGCGCGGCGATCGCCACTCGCGCGGCGGAGGCGCCGGAGGCCGTGGGGGACGACACGCCGCTCGCTCTCCTCGGGGGGCGCTTCTCCGTCACGCTGGAGACGCGCCATCCGCGCAGCGGCGCGGTCGCCTCGGGTGTCGTCATGTCGTCGGGAGACGCCTATGGCGTCTTCAGCCTGCCCGGCATCACGGGAGACCCGCAGTTCCCGGAGGTCGTCGTGAAGATGGTCGATGCCCGCTCGTTCGCCGGCCGCTTCTGGTTCTTCCAGACCGGGCTGACGGGCCTCGACTACACGCTCACGGTGACCGACGCGGTGACCGGCGCGGTACGCACGTACGTCGGCGCGACTCCCTTCTGCGGCGCGGCAGACACGGACGCCTTCACGGACTCACCTCAGGCCTCCTCCGGGACCTATCTCGACGACCGCCCAGACGAGAAGAAGTGCAGTCCGTGAGGCCATGGCGACCGGTTGGTCATCGACTGTCGCGAACGAGCTCACAAGAGGAGCAGAGATGAGCATGAGGTCACGATTCGCGTGTTGCGTGACAGCCTGCAGTTCGACATCTCGCGCTGAGCTCCACGCGCGAACCCGAACAACACCGTCCGGTGACACCATGAAAGTCACCCTCTACGTCGTCTTCATCGTCAGCGTTTTTCTTTCGGCCTGTACCTCCAAAGTGGACGAGGTCACGGCCCCGGCACCGATGTCCCCGGCCGCCGAGGCCGCCGGATGGAGTCGGGCCCGTACGTGGACTCCCACGCGAACCACGACTCCGACACGAACACCAACGAGCACGCCGACGCCGGCCGTCGACCTGAGCGGATGGTGGTTCGGGACCCTCACCGACGGCCCGTGCGTCGACGTGGATATCCACATGTTCATCGGGCAGTCCGGGGACACCCTCGACGCTTTTTTTCCGACGAGCTGCTTCCAGGGAGCTCAGCTGGAGCTGTTCGGCACGCTCGAGGGCAATGCTCTCCGTGCCTCTCTCTGGTACGGAGACATCCTTCTCGGCGACCTGGCCGGTCCGGCTTCGCCGATGTCGATCTCGGTGTGGAATCCCGGCCACACGATTGGTCTCACGCTTTCGCGCTAGCGATTCAAGGCGCCGCGCGGCCGCAGGCCGGAGCTAAAGGACGTCGGCCGATTCGATCGCGTGGACGAACGCGCCGCGCCAGAGCCCGGTGAGGGCGGCGAGGGCCTCGTCCATGAGCGAGCGGCCGTGAACCGCAATCCTCAAGCGGTCGCCGCTGACCGTTCCGATCGCGGCGAAGGGCACGGCCCCCTTTTCCGCCGCAGCGCGGACCGCCGCCTCGTTCTCGGGCCCGAAGCTGACGACCGCACGTCCGGTGGACTCGCCGAAGAGGAGGGAGGACGGGCGGACTCCCGAATCGAGATCGACCGCCGCGCCGACGCCGCCCTGCATCGCGCACTCCGCGAGCGCGACGGCGAGGCCGCCGTCGGAGACGTCGTGCGCCGACGCGAGGAGACCCTTTCCGGCCAGTCCGACCAGCAGGTCGACCAGGCGTCTCTCACCGGCCAGGTCGACCTCGGGGCACGGGCCTTCATCCCGCCCGCGAAGAACCCGGAGGAACTCGGACGCGCCCAGCTCGTCGCGGGTCGTGCCGAGCAGCGCGATGCGGTCCCCGGCTTTCCGGAACGGCAGGCGGACGTGGCGGGAGACGTCATCGAGCAGCCCGACGAGGCCGATGGTCGGCGTGGGCGGGATCGCGCGGCCGGCAGTCTCGTTGTAGAAGGAGACGTTCCCGGACACGACGGGAATCTCGAACGCGCGGCAGGCATCGGAGATGCCCCGCACCGCGGCCTCGAACTGCGCCATGACCTCGGGCTTCTCGGGATTGCCGAAGTTCAGGCAGTCGGTGATCGCGAGCGGGCGCGCGCCCACGCAGGCGACCGAGCGCGCGGCCTCCGCCACCGCGATCGCGCTGCCGCGGTACGGGTCCGCCTGGCAGAAGAAGGGATTGACGTCGCTCTTCATCGCGAGACCCTTGCGCGTGCCCTTGACCCGCATCACGGCCGCGTCCCCGCCGGGCCGTTCGACCGTGTTGGTCTGCACCATGTGGTCGTACTGTCGCCAGATCCAGCGACTTCTCGGCGACGTTGGGGCTCGCGAGCAGCTGCTTCAGCACGGCGCCGTAATCCGACGGCTCGGGCTCCTCGCGCCAGCGCGGCGGCGGAGGCGGCCGGGGCGGCGGCGCGCGGGCGGTCGTAGACCGGCGCGCGGTCCGGAGCGGCGCGGCCGGCAGGTCGGCGACGATCCGCCCCTCGAAGAAGAGGACGACGCGGCCGGAGTCGGTGACGCGGCCGATCTCGACGGCGTCGAGCTCCCACTTGTGGAAGATCGCGAGGGCCTGCTCGAGTCGGTCGCGGCGCGCCACGAGCAGCATGCGCTCCTGCGACTCGGAGAGCATGATCTCGTAGGGCGTCATGCCCGTCTCGCGGACCGGCACCTTCGAGAGGTCGATCTCGACGCCGCTGCCGGCGCGGCCCGCCATCTCGAAGGACGACGAGGTCAGCCCCGCGGCGCCCATGTCCTGGATCCCCACGACGGCGTCGGTCTCGAAGAGCTCGAGACACGCCTCCATGAGGAGCTTCTCGGTGAACGGATCGCCGACCTGCACGGTCGGCCGCTTCTGGTTCGCCTCGTCCGCCGCGAACTCCTCGGAGGCCATCGTGGCGCCGTGGATGCCGTCGCGTCCCGTCTTCGAGCCGACGTAGACGATCGGGTTGCCGACGCCCTCGGCGCGGCCGCGGAAGATCCGGTCGCGACGGCACGAGGCCCAGGTTCATCACGTTGACCAGGATGTTCTCGTCGTACCCGCGGTGGAACGTCGTCTCGCCGCCCACGGTCGGGATGCCGATGCAGTTGCCGTAGCCGGCGATCCCGCGCACGACGCCGTCGACGAGGTGCTTCATCCGCGGCGCGTCGATGCGGCCGAAGCGCAGCGAATTCAGCGACGCCATCGGCCGCGCGCCCATCGTGAAGATGTCCCGCAGGATCCCGCCGACGCCGGTCGCTGCGCCCTGGTACGGCTCGATGAAGGAGGGGTGGTTGTGCGACTCCATCTTGAAGACGACCGCGAGCCCGTCGCCGATGTCGACGACGCCGGCGTTCTCGCCCGGACCCTGCAGCACGCGCGGGCCGGTCGTCGGGAACTTCTTGAGGTGGACGCGCGAGGATTTGTAGGAGCAGTGCTCGCTCCACATGGCGGAGAAGATGCCGAGCTCGACCAGGTTGGGCTCGCGCCCCAGGATCTCGAGGATGCGCGCGTACTCCTCCTCGGAGAGGTTGTGCTCGGCGATGAGCTCTTCGGTGATCATCCTTTCAAACTCAAACCGGTCACTTCGTCGCGAGGGCGGAGACCGCGGACTCGAACATCTTGATTCCCGCGGCGTTGCCGAGGATTCCCTCGGAGCAGCGGTCCGGGTGCGGCATGAGGCCCACGACGTTGCCCTGCGCGTTGCAGATGCCGGCGATCCCTCGGGCGGCGCCGTTGGGGTTGGCCGAGTCGACGACCCGTCCCTCGGCGTCGCAATAGCGGAACACGACGCGGCCCTCGCGCTCGAGCGCGTCGAGGATCTCCGGCGGCGCCGTGTAGTTGCCTTCCATGTGGCCGACCGGCATCGTGACGACGCTCCCCTTCGGGTAGAGCGACGTGAAGGGCGTCGCGTCGTTCTCGACCTTCATGTGCACGTCGGCGCAGACGTAGCGCAGCCCGCGATTGATCTGCATCGCCCCCGGAAGAAGACCGGCCTCCAGCAGAACCTGGAACCCGTTGCAGATCCCGAGCACCGCGCCGCCGCCGCGCGCGAACGCGGCGACGCTCTCCATCACGGGCGAGAAGCGCGCGAGCGCCCCGGCGCGCAGGTAGTCGCCGTAGGCGAACCCGCCCGGCAGGATCACGGCGTCGGCGCCCTTGAGGTCCTTGTCCTGGTGCCAGATGAGGTCCGCCTCGCAGCCCAGGAGGTCCTTCGCCACGTGCTGGCAGTCCGCGTCGCAGTTGGACCCGGGGAAGACGACGATGCCGAACTTCATACGAGGTCCGTCCCGGCCGCGACGACCCTCACGTCGAAGCCCTCGATCACGGTGTTCGCGAGCAGCTCCTCGGCCATCTTTCGCGCGTCGGCCTCCACCGCCTTCGGGTCGCTGCCGTCCACGTCGAGGAAGAACACCTTGCCCGCGCGCACCTCGCGCACTGACCGGTGGCCCAGGCGAGCGAGCGCCGATGCGATCGCCTTGCCCTGGGGGTCGAGCACGCCCGCCTTGGGGTACACACGAACCTCCACTTTCATGCTTCGCGCACCTTCATGCCTCGAACGCCTCCAATCCCTGAATCTGGTCCGCGATCGCGAATGGGACGCTCCATCCCGAGCGCTCGATCGCCCGCGCGAGCACCGCGCGCGCGAGCTCGACGGTGTTGTTGGTCCGCGAGAGGTGCGTCGCGACGACCCGCCGCAGCCGATCGCCCGCGCTCCGGCGGATGGCCTCGGCGGACTGCGCATTGGAGAGGTGGCCGAGACCGCCCGAGATCCGCTTCTTGAGCGGCCAGGTATAGGGGCCGTCGCGCAGCATGTCCTCGTCGTGGTTCATCTCGAGGAGCACGGTCGTTGCCTGGCGGAGGAAGTCCACGAAGGCCTCCTCGGCCCGGCCCAGGTCGGACGCGATGACCATCCGCGCGTCCCCGGCCTCGAAGGAGTAGGCGACCGACTCGACCGCGTCGTGCGGCGTCGCGAACGCCCGGAACCCGAGCTCCCCGATCCGCTCGTCGCGGCCCGGCAGGACGCGCACGAACGGGGTGAAGAGGTCGCCCTCCAGCCCGATGGCGGACGCCGTGCCGACCGTCGTGTAGACCGGACAGTCCCAGCGCGCGGCGAAGACGAGGACGCCGCTCGAATGGTCGTTGTGCTCGTGCGTCAGGAAGAGTCCGGCGATCGATTCGGGCGCGATCCCCCGCGCCGCCATGCGCCGCTCGATCTCGCGAGCCGAAAGGCCCGCGTCCACCAGCACCCGCGTCCGGCCCGACTCGACGACACAAGCGTTGCCGCCGGAGCCGGATGCCAGGACGGTGACGCGCACGATCGGATTATATCGTCGGGGGGTCGGTCAATTCGTGTCCGAGCGATGTGCGACCGCTCGAGGAGTCGCCATCCTGAGGATCCGTCGTCCTGAGCGAAGCGCCGTCATCGTGAGGAGCCGTCATCCTGACCCCGAGCGGAGCGAGGGGGAGGGATCCCGCGACGATACGCGACGGTGGCGATCAAGCCCGGGATCCCTCGTCGCTCGCTTCGCTCCGCACCTCGGGATGACTGGCGTTTGCGTCCTCAGCCCTTCCCGGTCGATCCGAATCCGCCTGCGTCGCGCGGGGTCGCGGGAAGCTCGTCGACCGGTTCCCATTGGGCCCGTGCGACGGGCGCGATGACCAGCTGCGCGATGCGCTCGCCGCGCGCGATCGTCACGGGCTCGGAGCCGAGATTGCCGAGGATGACCTGGATCTCGCCGCGGTAGTCGCTGTCGATCGTGCCGGGGCCGTTCAGCAGCGTGAGCCCGTGGCGGATCGCGAGGCCGCTGCGCATCCGCACCTGTCCCTCGTAGCCCGCCGGAATGGCGACCGCGACGCCCGTGGGAAGGAGCGTGCGCCCTCCGGGCAGCAGCGTGAGCGATTCGGCGATCGCGGCGCGCAGGTCGCAGCCGGCGGACCCGGGAGTCGCATAGGACGGCAGCTCGAGCCCCTCGCCGTGCGGGAGCCGCCTGACCGGAACGACGACGTCGCGCCCCCGGGCGCGCGGATCAGAGTTGTCGCGCCTCCCCGCGCGCGGATCGACCTCGTCGCTCACGGCGTTTTCATACCACGCGTGTGCGAAGGTCCTCGGCGGTGAACGGGAGCCGCGAGACGTTGCCGACGACCGAGAGCGAGAGCCCGCGTCCTCCCAAAAGCCGCTGCGCCTCCGCGTGGACCTCCTCGGCGGTCACGGCCTCGACGCGTTCGATCCACCGCTCCGGCCGGGACGGCCTCCCGAAGTAGAGCTCCTCGCGCGCCGCCGCCGACATCCGGGCCACGGTCGACTCCAGCGCCAGCAGGAGGCTCCCCTTCAGGTTCTCCTTGGCCCAACGCAGCTCGCGCGGACGAACCCCGCCGCGCCGCAGGCGCGCGAGCTCGGCGAGCGTCACCTCGAGCAGCCGCTCCAGGTTCTTGGTCGCGCAGGCCGCCGAGATCGCCTGGTAGCCGCCGAGGCGGTACGCGTGAAGCGAGGATCCGATCGAGTAGGCGAGGCCGCGCTTCTCCCGGACCTCCTGGAAGAGCCGCGAGGACATGCCGCCGCCGAGCACGACGTCGAGGAGGCTCGACGCGAACCGGCGCGGGCTCGTGAACGAAGGCGCCGGCATGCCCAGGCAAACGTGCGCCTGCTCGAGTCCGCGCCGGCGGAGTACGGTGATGTGCGCCCGCGCCTTCGGCGCCCTCGGAGTCGCGGTCCGGACGCGCGTCCCTCGTCCCACTCGGGCGCGGGCGTCGGATCGCCGGAAGGCGCGCGCGATGCGCCCGACGGCGTCGTCCGCGTCGACCCGTCCCGCGAGGGAGACGATCAGCCGGCCCGAGCCGTACCGCCCGCGGTGGTAATCCCGCAGGTCGCCGCGCGAGATCGCGCGGATGGTCTTCTCCGTTCCGAGGATCGGGGCTCCGAGCGGCTGATCCGCCCAGAGCTCCTTCACGAAGGTCTCGTGCACGAGGTCCTCCGGGTTGTCGTTGGCCTCGCCGATCTCCTCGAGGATCACCCCGCGCTCGTTCTCGACGTCCGCCGCGCTGAAGGCTCCCGAGAGCACGACGTCGCTCAGGAGATCCACCGCCTCCGGGAGCCGCGCGTCGAGGGTGTGCGCGTAGAACCCCGTGTATTCCTTCGTGGTGAAGGCGTCGACGTCGCCGCCGAGGCGATCGACGGCCCGCGCGATCGCGATGTTGGAGCGCCGGCGGGTGCGCTTGAAGAGGACGTGCTCCAGGAAGTGGGAGAGGCCGCGGCGGGACGGCGGCTCGCACTCGGAGCCCGCCTCGACGAAGACCCCGAGCGTCAGCGAGCGCACGTCCTGCATCGCGTCGACGAGGACGGTGAGGCCGCCGTCGAGGACGTGCCGGACGACTCTGGCCGGGGGACGGGGGCGGGGCTCGGACTTTCTCAACGGAGCCGGGATTCTAGACCGGGAGACCGCGCCGAACGGCTCAGCGTCCGGTCGTCGTCCCCGTTCCGGGAGGCGGCGGCGGTGCGCCCGGGATGAGGCCCTGGTTCTTGCCGAAGTCCTTGTCGGCGTCGCCCGAGATGAATCGCCACTCGTCGTAGTAGTCGAGGCCGCGCCACTGGCGGAACCCCTTCTTGTGGACGCTCGTGCGGACGCCGATGATCGGGCCGACCGTCTGCGTCGTCGGCGTGCCGAAGAGCGAAGGGAACTCCGGAGTCGGCTGGACGGCTCCTCCGCCCGCCCCGGGAGGCGGCGTCGTGGAGAAGAGGCCGGTGTACGTCGACGGCGGCTGGTTCGGCGATCCGAAGCCCGGCGTCAGGTTCAGCCGCGGGGTCAGCTGCAGCATCGGGATCCCGGATCCGGGAGGCGTCGCCTCGGGCGTTCCCGCGAAGATCAGGTGCCACTCGTCGCAGTCGCACATCGGCTCCTTGTAGCGCTTCCGGAGCGTGTGCGGGCGGCTCTGCTCGAGCTCCCTCATGGACGTGGGCAGGCGCCCGAACCGGCGCTGGAAGAGGCCGATGGCCCGCGCGTACTGCCGCCCGCGAAAGATCAGCTCCTCCTCCTTGTCGCGCTGCTGCACGGCGTACACGGAGGGGCCGATGGCGGCGACGAGGATCGTGAGGACCGCGATGAGGACGACGACGCCGACTAAAGTAAAGCCGGCGTTTCTGCGCCGGCGGGCGAATCGCCCCCTACCAGTCACTGTAGTTGGTCCCGTCGAGCGCCTTCTCCTTGGAGTTGCTGTGGATGTCGATGATCCCGGGGGTCGGGACCTGGGACGGGTCCTCCGGCGGATTCGGGTCCTCCTCCATGACGAGGACCCAGTCCGCGGCCTTGGTGGTCGGGTCGAGCGGGATCTTCCGCATGTACCCGTCCTTCACCAGGATGTCGAGCGACGCCGGGAAGTCTCCCTTGTCGCCCTTGTATTGATCGATGACGCTGCGGAAGGTGAAGAGGTCCGCGCGGAGCGTCGCCTCGCGGGCGCGCTTGGGCGAGTCGCGCAGCGCCGGCACCGCGATCGCGGCGAGGATGCCGATGATCGTCATGACGACGAGCAGCTCGAGCAGCGTGAAGCCCGCGTCCGGCCGCGCGCGGCGCCTCCGAGGTTCGTCCTGCCGACTCCGACTCGCGCGCATCACCATTCCTTGTAGTAGGAGCCGTCCATCGCCCGGCCCTCGGAGAGCGAGTAGACGTCGTAGACGTTCTCGCCTCCCCAGCCGAAGGAGTCGTGCTCGTCCTGGTAGGACCGCAGGCCCCATTCCGTCTTGCCGGTCATGGGGTCGATCGGGATGCGGCGGAGGAACTTCTCCTTCTTGTCGATCCGGCCAACGAGGTCGACGCCCTTGACGAGCGTCTCGAGGTCCGGCGGATAGCCCTCGCCTCCGAGCTTGATCGGGATCATCCCGGAGTCGGCGAGCTTCTTGTAGGCATCGATGGCGTCGCGCATGGTCCGCAGCTCGTGCCGGAGCTCGAGCTCCTTCTGCCGCCGCAGGGTGTAGCGGGCGACCGGAATCGCCATGGCCGCGAGGATCGCGATCATCGCGGCGACGACGGCGAGCTCGACCATGGTGAAGCCGGCCATCCCTCGCCGGCGGGTGAAGCCGGCGTCGTTGCGCCGGCGGGTGAAGCCGGCGATCCCTCGCCGGCCGGTCACGCTCTGCGCGAAGAGACCGGCGAGCCTCATCGCACGTCCACCACCGCGGTCGAGAGCGTCGTCGAGACGCCGTCGAGCAGGATGGGCTCGAAGGAGAGCGACGCGCGCCCGGCGCCCACTCCGCGGAGCGTGATCTGCGCGATCACGCGCGTGCCCGACATGTCGGGGATCGGCGGGATCGCGAGCAGGACGCGCCCGTTTGCGTCGATCGTGGCGTCGGCGATGCCGCCGTCGCTCGCCAGGATCGGCCGCGCCACCAGGGCCGCGACGACCTTGGGATCGAAGTGGATGACCAGGTTCGCGCCCGGGAAACCCGCCGGGCCGCTTGTGGTTGCCCGCACCAGGATCGACTGCGTCTGCCCGTTCGCGAGCGACAGATAGGCCGGGTCGAAGTCGAGCAGGATGGCGGGCGCCGCGGGGACGCCGGACGCGGCGTCGGCGGCGACCACGGCCGCCGTCGCGACCGTCGCGTCCGCCGCGGTCGCCGTGGAAGCCGCCGCCCCATCGGCCGGAGCCGCCTCGGACTTCTGCAAGACGGAGCTCGACGTCGAGCTCCTCGGCTGCGGCGGCACCTGCGACTGCGGCGACGGAGGATTAGACGTGTTGGGCGGATTCTTGAAGATGTCGCTCGGTCCGCCCGACGGCGCCATGTTGATCGGAGGCGCCGGCTGAGCCTGCGGCTGCTGCGGCCGCGCCCCGGTCCCCGGCCGCGCCGGGTTCTGCTGCTGCATGTTTTCGAACGGTCCGGGGCCGCCCGTCGGGTTCTCGACGCGCGGCGTGCCCTGGTAGGAGATGTTGGCGTCCGTGCCGACGTAGACCGGCGTCACGTCCTCCTCGGTCACGTCGGGGATGCGGATGATGTGCGGCGTCAGCGTGAGGACGACGTCGGTCGTCGCCGTGCTCGTGGTCGTGTGCGAGACGAGCCGGCCGATCACCGGGATGTCGCCGATCCAGGGGATGGTGTCCCTCCCCATACTCTTGTCCGTCCGGAAGAGGCCCGCGAGGAAGTTGGTCTCGCCGTCCTTGAGCCGGATGTTGGCCGCGACCGTCCGCGTGCCGATGGTGGGCTGGCCCGCCGAGTTGGTCGAGGTGATCTGCGAGACCTCGAGCTGGAGCTTGAGCGTGACCTCCTTGTTGTGGTGCACGCGGGGCTCGACCTCGATCTTGATGCCGACGTCCTGGTACTGGAAGGACGTCACGTTGGTCGTGAGGTTGGCGCCCGTGCCGCCGACCACCGGGAACGTCGTCACCGGGAATCGGGACCTTGTCGCCGATCAGGAGCTGCGCCTTCTGCCCCTCGGACACCCGCAGCTGGGGCTTCGCCAGCAGCTCCGCCGCTCCGTTGTTCTTGATGAAGTCGAGCTGCGCGGTCGGCAGCGTGAAGCCGAAGGAGTTGATGTTGAGCTGCTTGAGCTGCCCCCAGGTGAAGGCGCCGGCGCCGACGGGCGCCATGAGATTCGTAAGCCCATTGCCCGGCGACGGGATTTGGGCACCCACCGAGTAGGGCTTGAGGATCAGCCCCAGCGTGTCCGCCTTGTTCGTGTTGATCTGCAGCAGCTCGACGTCGATGACGACCTCGGAGAGCTGCTTGTCATTCTGTTCGACGATGCGCTCCGCCACCGAGACCTTGTCGGCGGTGTCCCGCAGAGTGATCGAGTTCTCGGCCTTGTTGACGGAGATGCGGGTGGTCTGGAGCAGCGCGCGCAGCGAGTTCGCGACCTCGGTCACGTCGCCGTTCGAGAGGAAGAAGGTCCGGATGACCAGGTCCTCGTAGGTCTTGCGGTTCGCGGGCGTGTCGGCGGCGATCAGGATTGTGCGCTCGTCGATGATCTTGTAGAAGTGGTTCTCCTGGCGGATCAGCGTCTCCAGCGCCTTCTGGAACTCGATGTTGGTCAGGACGATCGAGACATTGTCGTCCTTGAGCTGCGGGTCGAAGATGATGTTGATGCCGGCGGCATCGGCGAGGGCCCGGTAGATCTGCTTGATCGGCTTGGGCTGGGGGAAGTTCAGGTTGATGGGCCGGTCGCTCGAGGGCTCGAGCAGCGGCGTGACCGCCCGCGAGCCGCGGACCTTCTTCTTGATCTTCTCCATCTGGGAGTCGGCGCTGCGGTCGGCCTCCTGCTTGGCCATCTCCTCGCGCGCCTTGCGCAGCTCGACCTGGGCGTAGTCGTTGGTGGCGTCGAGGAGAACGGTCTGCTCGAGCTCGACGACCGCGAGCTCGGGGCGGCCCGAGGCGCGGTACATCTTGCCCTTCTCGAAGTGGAACTCGGACGCCCGGATCTTGGCGCGCTCGAGCGCCGCCCGGTAGCCGGCGCTGCTCGGGTTGAGCTCGACGGCCTTCGCGTACTTCATGACCGCCAGGTCCCAGTGGCCCAGCTCCTCCTCGTCGTGCGCGCTTCGGAAATCGGCATAGCCGACGCAGGCCGCCGTCAGGGCGACGAGCGGGACCAGAACGGCCGCAATCCAACCTCTCCTCCAGGATTTCATCGGCGGCTTCCCCCTCCTCCAGGCGGATCTGTCGCGATCTTCAATTCGGTGTGATCCCGATGCGGCGGCTCTCGGTCTGGGGATACCCCACGAAACCGATGTCGAGCGACTCATATCCCACGTTACGGAGTACGAACTTGTCGAACAGGATGTCGCCCGTACGCACGTTGTAGACCTTGTCCCCCTCCTGGATCACGGCGATCGGGTGGCCCTTCGGCCCGAAGGTCCCCACGAACTTGAACGTGATCTCGGGCGGACGCGGCGTCGGCGTCGGGCCGGGCGGCGGCAGCGGGCCGATGAACCGCGCGTCCCCCGGAGGGGGCGGCGGCGGGTAGGGCGTCGGCGGCGGCTTCTTCGTGGGCTCGCTCGGAACGCCGAACAGGTCTCGCACCGTGTCGGTGCCGTCGTGCGGCGCGGGAACCTTGAAGTCGTTGGGATCGATGATCGGCACGTCGTCGGGCCGGACCTCGCGCGCCCGCGAGCCACGGACCGGCGACGCCGGCGAATCGTCGGCGGCCGACGCGCTTTTTCCCTGTCGCGCGGCGATGGTCGCGTCCGACGGAGCGCTCGGAGACGACGCGGGAGCGCCGCCCGGACGCCAGCGCACGACGGCCAGCACCAGCAGGACCGCCAGGACCGCCAGCAGGACCGCCTGCTTCTTGGAGCCGAGCGCCGCGAGCCGGGCTCGCATCAGCCGGCCCTCCGCGACGCCGCGGCCGGGGCGGCGGCGTCGACCGCCTGGCCGGCGGCCGCCGGCTCGGCGAAGTACGTCACCAGCTCGAGCTGCACGGTGACGGAGCCCGGGTCCGCGTCCCGGCCGATCGAGACGCTGCGAACGGCGATCCAGCGCTTGTCGGTCTCGAAGGCCCTCAGGAGCCGCTTGAAGCGCGGGTAGTCGCACCTGACCGCGAAATTGATCTTCATCTGCGTCAGCGGCAGCTTCAGGACGCTCGCGGTCGTGTAGCCGATGGACGGGACCGTCACGCCCACGTCCTTCAGGATGCCGTGCACCTCGGCCACGATCTCCGCGAGCGTCTCCCGCTCGGGCCCGATGCGGTGGCCGTAGAACTCGTCGATGGCGGAGGAGACGCCGCTCAGCCGGTCGCGCTGCGCCGTGAGCCTCTCGGCCTCGGCCTCCTTCGCCTCCGCCGCGTGCCGCAGATCCTCGCGGCGCACCTCGAGCGACTCCCGCCGCGTCTGCCACCCGGAGCGGTAGACCAGGAAGAACGCGAGGTTCCCGCCGGCGAACAGCGCGGCCGCCGCGATCAGCAGCAGCTGGCGGCGCCAGAGCGGCGGCAGCGTGCTCACTTCGTCCTCGGCTTCTGAGGAGGCGCGCCCGGCGCTCGCGGAGGCGCGGCGTGCGGCCTGGGAGGAGCCGGAGCCGGGCCCGCGTGCAGCCTGGGAGACGCCGGCGGAGGCCGCATCGGCGCCGGCGCCGCGTGCGGCTTGGGAGCCGTGGAGCGCTCCGCGGGACGCGGCCGGAGCGGCTCCCCCTCCGGCTCGTAGGCGCAGGAAAGCTGGAACTGAATCGGGTCGGGACCCTTCGCATCCGGCTGAGCCTCCTGCCGCAGCGTGACGTGCCCGAAGGCCTCGCTCTTCGACAGAACCTCGATCGTGCGCACGATGGCGTCGCGGGAGCGGGCTACGAGCTGCATCTCGAGCGACGATCGGCCGTCCAGGTCGAACTGGGGCTGCAGCTGCACGAGGCCGACGTCCGAGGGCAGCGTCCGCTCGAGCCGCGCGAGGAGCGACGTCCACGAGAACTTGCGCTCGGCCGCGATCTTGGCCAGCCCGCGGCTCTCCTCGGCGAGCGCGGAGAGTTGATACGAGCCGAGCGCGGCGCGAGCGGCCTGCGCCTTCTCCTCGGCCTTTTGCTCGCGCGCCTCGAGCTGCGCGATCTCGGCGCGCGTGTCGGCGACCTGGCGGCGATAGTCGCTGGCCATGCGCAGGTTGATCGTCAGCAGGACGGCGCCGGCGAGAACGAGGAAGGCCGCGAAGACGTAGGCCGGCCGGTCGTCGCGGAAGGGACGCCGGGCGTAGTTGAACGTGGCGCTCATCGTTGTCCGTACACCGCCGCGAAGCCGGCGAGGAGCTCGGGGCGCGCGGCCACCTTCTCGTCGAATCCGGGATCCGCCTCGAACAGCCGCCCGGTGACCCGCGTCGGCGTCACCGGGAACGACGCGAGACTCTCGAGGGTCCCGCCGGACCGCTCGTCGTGGACGAACACGGCAGAGAGGCCCGGCCCCTTGAGCCGCTCGACGTAATAGGAGAGCGAGAGCCGCGCCTCGCGGTCGTGGTCCTCGTCCTCCTCGGGAGGCCGCTGCCGGAAGAAGATCGCCTGCGCGCCGCGGCCGATGAGGAAGGAGAGGGCGCGGTCGGTGCGGTGGAGCAGGGCGTAGTCTCCGGCGGCGGACGCGGCGAGCGTGGGCGCGAGCCCCTGGAAGAGGGCGACGCTCGCGGGCGCGAGGTAGCCGATCCGCACGCCGGCCTCCTCGAACGAGCGCTCGATCGCGTCGAGCATCGCCCGCGGGGTCGCCACGACGAGCACGCGGTTCTCGCCATCGAGCGCCGGCATCGACCTGTGCAGCAGAGCGAGCTCTCCGGTCGACTGGGGCAGCAGCTTCTTGAGCTTCCAGAGGAGGATGTCGGTCCCGGCCTGGTCGGCCGTGATCGGAGCCTCCAGCTCGACCGCGAGGACCTTCGCCCACGCATCGGGGAAGAGCACGGACGCCCGGGTCAGGCGGCCTCCCGACAGCGCTCGGGCCGCCTTGACGGCCTCCGCGATCGCCTCGCGCGTCAGGGCCGGCGTCTCCGGCGTCTCCTTCCCGACCGAGTTGGCCGGATAGCGGAAGTTCCTCGCCTCCTCGAATCCGGCCGGGTCGCGCCGGATCCGCGCGTAGGTCACCCCGTCCTCCAGCAGGCAGAAGACGTGGGGCGGAACGACGGGCGCGAGGAATGGCAGCTTGATCATGAGCTAGTCGACGAACGTCACCTTGTTGATTTCCTTGAGCGTCGTGGTTCCCTCGAACACCTTCGAGAGCGCCGAGTCTCGCAGGAAGATCATTCCCTCTTCCTTGGCGGCCTTCTTGATCTCGGCGGCGGGACGGCGCTCGAGGATCAGGCCGCGGATCTTGTCGGACAAATCGAGCAGCTCGGCGATCGCCATCCGTCCGTGGAAACCGGTGCCGTCGCACTCGAGGCAGCCCTTGCCCTCGAAGAAGTCGACGCCGCGCATCGTGTCCGGGTCGAGTCCCGCCTCGCGCAGGATCTCGGGCGTGACCGCGACTTTCTCCTTGCAGTGGACGCAGATCTTCCGCACGAGCCGCTGCGCCAGGACGCAGTTGAGGGCCGACACGAAGTTGTAGAGCTCGACCTTCATGTTGAGGAACCGGCCGAGCACGTCCACGACGTTGTTCGCGTGGACCGTCGTGAACACGAGGTGGCCGGTCAGCGCCGACTGGACGGCGATCTGGGCCGTCTCCTCGTCGCGGATCTCTCCGACCATGATCTTGTCCGGGTCGTGGCGGAGGATCGACCGCAGCCCGCGCGCGAACGTCAGGCCCTTCTTCTCGTTGACCGGGATCTGCGTGATGCCGCGGAGCTGGTACTCGACGGGATCCTCGATCGTCACGATCTTGTCCTCGACCGACTGGATCTCGGACAGGCACGCGTAGAGCGTGGTCGTCTTGCCGGATCCCGTGGGACCGGTCACCAGCACCATGCCGTAGGGCTCGCGGATGAACTTGCGCAGCTTCTTCTTGGTCTCGGCGTCGAAGCCGACGACCTCCAGGTTGAGGCTCTTGAACTCGGCGTTCGCCGACTCCTTGTCCAGGATGCGGATGACCGAATCCTCGCCGTGCACGGTGGGCATGATCGAGACGCGGAAGTCGATCGTGCGGCCGCGCACGCGCAGCTTGAAGCGGCCGTCCTGCGGGATGCGCTTCTCGGCGATGTCGAGCTCCGACATGACCTTGATGCGCGAAATGATCGTGCCGTGGTGGCGCTTGTCGATCGGGTCCATCGCCTGGTACAGCACGCCGTCGATGCGGTACTTGATCAGGACGACGTGCTCCTGCGTTTCGATGTGGATGTCCGACGCGCGCCGCTGGATCGCATTGAACACGACCGAGTCGACCAGCTTGATGATCGGCGAGGCATCCTGTGAGATCCGGTCGATCGTGAGCGTCTCCGCGCCCTCCTCGTCCTCCTGGACGAGCTGCATGCGGAAGTCTTCGGTGGCCTCGTCGAGGACCCGCTGGGAGGACTCGCTCTTCTGGAGAATGTCGGAGATCGCGGCGCGGCTGCCGACCTTCAGCCGGAGCGGCACGCCGACGAGCATCTCGAGCTCGTCGAGGCGGACGACGTCGGCCGGATCCGCGCAGATGATCGTCATCACGCGATCGGTCCGGCTCTCCGGGACGAAGCCGTACTTGATCATCCAGTCCACGGGGATCGAGCGGAAGAGCTCCGCGTCCACGCGGAAGGAGTTCAGGTCGACGTAGGGAAGGCCCAGGCGCTCGGCCCGTGCGATCCCCTGCGCCTCTTCCTCGGCGCGGGACGCGAACCGGACGTCGCCGTTCAGCTGCTTGGCCATGACCGCTCCTCGGCGCTCCGCGATTGCGCCCGTAGGGGCGGGGCCTGCCCCCGCCCGTCACCACGGGCGGCCGCTAGGGCCGCCCCTACATGCGTCTTTGTCTTCACGTCTTGATCGCCGACATCAGCCGGAACATCGGCAGGTACACGGACAGGAGGATCGTCACGATGACGCCTCCCATGATGACGAGGATCGCGGGCTCGACGAAGGAGATGACGCGCGCGAGCAGCAGGTCGATCTCCTCCTCGTAGAACTCCGAGACCGACGCGAGCATCTCCTCGAGCGCGCCCGAGGCCTCGCCGACCTTGATCATCTCGATCGTGAGGTCGGTGAAGATGCCGGTCTCCTCGAGACCCTTCCAGAGCTCCCGTCCCTCGCGAACCTTCGGGACGACCTCGTGCACCCGGCGCGAGACCCAGCGATTGCCGATCGCATCGGCGCTGTTCTCGAGCGCCGGCACGAGCGGCGTTCCGCCGCCGAGCAGCGTGCCCAGGCTGCGGGTGAACTGCGTGATCGCGAATCGACGGAAGATGCCGCCGAGGATCGGGACGCGGAGGGACATCGCGTCGACCCGCGTGCGGCCCGCGGTCGTCTTCGCCCAGCGGCTGGTGAAGAAGCCGCCCACGACGAGCACGCCGAGGATGATGAGGATGTTCGCCTTCAGGAAGTTGGCGACCTTCAGGACGACGACCGTCAGCAGCGGCAGCTCGGCCTCGAAGTCCGCGAAGAACTCCGAGAACCGCGGGATCACGTAGGTCATCAGGATCCCGATCAGGACGACCGAGAGCCCGATCAGGATCGCCGGGTAGACCAGCGTCGAGACGACCTTCCGCGACATCGAGATGACGGTCTTCTGGTACTTGAGATAGCGGCGCAGCACGGTCTCGATCTCGCCGCTCTTCTCGCCCGCCTTGAGCGAGGTCCAGTAGAGGCGCGGGAACAGATCGCCCTCCGCCGCGAACGCCTCGGAGATGGAGGATCCCGAGTTGACCCGCTCGCGCACGTCGGCGAGGACGCGCCGCAGCGTCGGGCTCTTCTGCCGTTCGAGCAGGATCTCGAACGAGCGGACGACCGGGAGTCCCGCCTTCAGGAGCGCGATCAGCTCCTGGTTGAAGATCAGGAACTCGTTCATCTTGACGCGGCCGCGGCTCTCGCCGTGCTTGGGCGCGAGCGAGAACCCCTTGCGCCGGACCTCGAAGACGTGGCCGCCGCGGCGCTCGACCTCGAACCGCGCGGCGCCCATGTCGGCCGCAACCACCGACTGCTCCGCCACGGAGCCGTCGGGCCAGCCCGCCTTGACGCGGAACTCGCTCAAGGCTGCTTCTCCACCTTCCGGACGGACTTGGCGTCCGGGGTCCCCTTCTCGGTCGCGTCCCCGCGCGGGGTCTCCTGCGCGAGCAGGATGAGGATCAATGCGCTCTTGGAGGCCTCCTCCTTGGAGGCGCCCACGACGAGCGTCTGCGAGAGCGTGAGCGGGATCGACGCCCGGTAGAGCGGCTTCAGGAAGAGGACGCCCTTGTCCGTCTTGCGCTCCCGCGACAGCGAGAAGGGTGTGAGGAGCAGCTCGGGGCCGTCGCTGCCCGAGCGGATCGTGAAGCTCAGAATGTACTCGCCGCCGAACTCGTACTCGACGCGGCCGCCCTCCACGCCCCGCAGGACCGCGGAGTCGATCAACGCATAGTCGTTGAACTGGAAGAGCGACTTGAGCTTCGCGCCGAGCCCCCCGATCTCCCGCGCGATCGAGCCCGCGGGGACGTCCGCGCGCGCCCGCACCAGCTTGATGGCGAAGGTGAAGCCCCGCGGGGCGACGTCGAACGCGGCCAGGACCTTGCTGATCTGCTCGAGCTTCTCCGGAGAGTCGGTCACGGTCATCGCGTTGAGCTTCTGCGTCAGCGTGATCGACGCCCCGTCGGAGAGGTGCGGGCGAATCAGGAGGGCCGCCTCCTCCACGCGCCGGTGCTTCAGCACGTACACGCGCACGGCCGCCTCGCCCCGCGCGAGCCCGGCGGGCGCGGCGAGGAACACGATCATGGCGAGAACGCGGAGTAGCCTCTTCATTCCTTCTTGAAATCCCCGGCCCCTTGGAGAGCCGGCCCCCAGCGGGGACCGCGCGGTCCCCGTCATCGGCAAAGCCCGGCGACGCTTCAACGGGCGCTTAAATGTCCAGCCCCCGATCCACGATCCAGACCACCCGGGGTTCCTCCCGGCCGGCGCCGGGGTTCCAGTCGTACACGGTGGCGTCCGGAGAGGGCGCGGGCGCGGCCTCCGACATCGCGGCCGGCTGCAGCGCCGCCGCGCCCGCCGGCTCCGCGGCCCGTGCGGGAGAGGACGCCGAGGACGCGGGCGCGGCTGCGGGGGCTCCCGCGGCAGCCCGCACCCGTACCGGCATCGTCGGGGACTGCAGGATCCCCCATCCCGACGAGACGAGGACGGCGGCGGCCACGGCCGCCGCGGCGGCGGAGCCGATCCGGAGCCGCCGCGACGGCTTCACGTTTCGAATCCGGCGCTCGGTCCGAAGCAGCTCGACGCCCGTCATCACCGCCGAGAGGATCTCCCGGGTCTCGCCCTGAGAGACCTCCTCGTTCAGCGGGCGCGCGAAGCGCAGCGTCGGGTCCTCGGCGGCCGCCGCGGCGCGGCAACCCTCGCACCCGAGCAGATGCTCGCGCAGCATCCGGCGCTGGGGCGCGGGCAGCGCCTCGCGCCGGTAGTCCTCGAAGCTGCCGCGGATGATCGCGCAGACCGGATTCACCGGGGTCGTGTCCGGCGCGCTCATCGCAGATTCCTTCCGCGGACGAACTCGGGGTACAGCCGCTCCATCTCCTTGCGGAGGATCCGGCGCGCGTTGAACAGGTGGTTGCGCACGGTCGACTCGCCGCACCCGAGGATCTCGGCGATCTCGCGCGTCTCGCAGTCCTGCATTTCCCGCAGCACGAAGACGGCCTTCTGCTTCTCCGACAGCCGGCAGGAAACCGCCTCGAAGAGCTGCGAGAGCTCGGCGTCCTCCGCCGTCCGCGTCGCGTTGCGGGCGGTCGCCTCCTCGCGCTCCCGCACCAGGTGCAGCGTCGCCCCGTGGGCGCGCTCGCGGCTGCGCGAGCTCCGGAGGAAATCGATCGAGAGGTTGGTCGCGATCCGGTAGAGCCAGGTGTTCAGCGAATACCGGGAGTCGTAGCGGTGGATCTCGCCCCAGACCCGCACGAAGACCATCTGCGCCACGTCGCGGGCGTCCTCGCCGTTGCCGACGATCCGCCGCGCGAGGGAGACCACGGCCGGCGTCTTGCGGGTGACGAGGGTCTCGAAGCAGACCATGTCGCCCTCGCGCGCCTTGATGGCGAGATCGCGATCGGGCAGCTCGGCCACCTCCCGGCGTTCCTTCTGCTGGCTGTAGACGAGCTCCATGTCTTCGAGAAACCCCTCCTGACGCGTTATACGGACGTCGGGTCGGCTCCGTTGGGCCTTTTCGCCCCCTTCTAAGCCACTGAATCTTAAATCTTTGGACGCGTCCCGGCAAGCGCGGCGGGGGCCTGTTCGGGCGATAATCGGATCCGCTTGCGTCTCTACCGGGCTCTGGCCATCTTGGCCCTCGCCGCCTACGCCCCGTTCGCGTTCGTCCGCTCGCTCACCGGCGGCCGGCGGCTGGGCGATCTCCGGGGGCGCCTGGGCCGCCGTCCGTACCCCCTCCTGGAGGGCGGCATCTGGATCCACGCGGTCTCGGTCGGCGAGATCGGGGTCGCGCGCAACCTGCTGCGCGCGCTGAGGCGCCGCCTGCCGGACGCCGCGTGCCCCGCCGGGATCTCCGTAACCACCGCCGCCGGGCGCGAGCTCGCCGTCCGGACGCTCTCGGCGGAGGCCGCGATCTTCGCCTTCCCCTTCGAGCTCGCCGGCGCGGTGGAGCGCGCGCTCGACCGGACGAGGCCCTCCCTGATCGTCCTGATCGAGACCGAGATCTGGCCCCTCTTCCTCGAACGCGCGGCCGCCCGATCGATCCCGGTCGCCATCGTCAACGGACGGATCTCCTCGCGCTCCTTCGCGCGCTACCGCCGGGTCCGGCGTTTCCTCTCCGGCTCGCTCGCGCGCATCGCGCTCTTCGCGATGCAGTCGCGCGAAGACGCGGGCCGGATCGAGGCGCTCGGCGCGGCGCCCGAGCGCGTGAGGGATCTCGGCAACCTCAAGTACGACCTGCCCGAGGCCCCCGCCTTCCCCGACGCCGAGCGCCTCCGCCGTGCCGCCTCCGGCCGCGCGGTGCTCGTCGCCGGATCGACCGGCGAGGGCGAGGAGGAGCTCGTGCTCGACGCCTGGAGCGCGCTCGCGCCGCGGCCGCTCCTCGTGCTCGCGCCGCGACGTCCGGAGCGCTTCGACTCCGTCGCGCGGCTCTGCGCGTCGCAGGGCCTGCGGGTTCTCCGGCGCTCGGATTCCGAATCCAAAATCCAAAATCCAAAATCCGAAATCCCCTTCGACGTCTACCTCGTCGACTCGATCGGCGAGCTCGCCTCGGCATACCGCGGCGCGGCGCTCGCGTTCATCGGAGGAAGCCTCGTGGCGACCGGCGGCCAGAACCCCATCGAGGCGTGGGCGGCCGGGGTCCCGGCGATCGCGGGCCCCCACATGGAGAATTTCCGCGAGATCGCCGCGCGGGGCGAGTCGCTCGGAATCCTCGAGCGCGCGCGGGATTCCGCGGACCTCTCCCGCCGGTTCGCGGCCGCGCTCGCCTCCCCTGCCGAGACCGCGCGCCGCGGCGCCGAGGCGGCCCGCTTCGTCGCGGAGAACCGGGGAGCGGCGGAGCGCGCCGCGGAGGCGCTCCTCGCGCTCGTGCCACGGCTCTCGCAGCGGCGGGCGCGCGGGGGCGCCCCATGAGCCCGGCGCCCCTCTCGGCGCTGTACGGCAGGGCGCTCGCGCTGCGGGAGAGGCTCTACGCCTCGGGCCGCCTCGCGTCGCGCGAGCTGCCGCGGCCTTCCCTCTCGGTCGGGAACCTCACGATGGGAGGAACGGGCAAGACGCCGTTCGTCGAGTTCCTCGCCCGCCGCTTCCGCTTCGAGGGACGCACGCCGGCGATCCTGTCGCGCGGTTACGGCCGCCGCTCTAAGGGTGTCGTCGTCGTCTCGGCCGGAGAGGGTCCCCTCGTCACGCCCGACGAGGGCGGCGACGAGCCGGTCGCGCTCGCCCGGGTTCTCTCCGGCGTGATCGTCGTGGTCGGCGAGCGCCGGGCGGACGCCGCGCGACGCGCCGCGGACCTGGGCGCGGACCTGTTGATCCTCGACGACGGCTTCCAGCACCTCGCGGTCCGGCGCGACGTCGACCTGCTGCTCCTCGACGCGCGGGACCCCTTCGGGGGCGGGCGCTTCCCGCCGCGCGGCCGGCTGCGCGAGCCGGTCGCGGCGCTGCGGCGAGCCGACGCGATCGTCCTGACGCGCGTGAATCGGGGCGATCCCCCGCGCGCGGCGCTCGACGAGATCGCCCGCCTGCACCCCGCGGCGCCCGTGTTCCACGCGCGGATTCGAGCCGCCTCTCTGCGCGACGAGACCGGGGCGAGCCTCGACGCGGCGCTGCTCGCGACGCGGCGCGGCCTCGGCGTCTGCGGCATCGCCAACAGCGCCGACTTCGCGGCGACGCTTCGCGAGGTGGCGCTCGCGCCCGAGGAGGTGCTCGAGTTCCGCGACCACCAGCGCTACCGCGAGCGCCACCTCGCCCGCATCCGCGAGGCGGCCCAGCGCACCGGCGCGAGCTGGATCCTGACGACCGAGAAGGACGCCGCCAAGCTGGCCGGACGCACGCGTCTGCCGCTCCTGACGGTGAGGCTCTCCGTCGAGGTGGACGAGCCCGACTTCTTCGCCTTCCTCTCCGCGCGACTCCCCGCGCGGCCGCCGGCCCCGTCGTGAGCGAGAGCGAGGCGCCGGCGCCTGCGGTCCGTAGCCGTCGGCGGCGGCGGCGCTCGCCCGCGCGCGACCGCGCCGAGCTCTGGCTCTATCGTTGCGCGGCCGGGGCGATCGGCCTCCTCCCGCGCGGCGCGGCGGCGTGGCTCGGCGCCTCCGCCGCCGCCGCTTACACGCGGCTGTCGTCGCGGCGCCGCGGGATTCTGCTCGACAACCTGCGCCGCGCCTTCCCCGAGAAGACGCCGCGCGAAATCGAGACCATTGCCCGCGACTCGGTCCGCTCCTTCGGCGCGGTGCTCATGGACTTCCTGGCCCTCTCCCGCTCCGGCGAGGCGGCGATCCGCGCCCGCGTGCGCGTCGTCGGCCGCGAGCACTACGACCGGGCGCGCACGCTCCGCCGCGGCGTGCTGATGATGTCCGCTCACCTCGGCGGCTGGGAGCTCGGCGCGATCCTGGGCGCGATCCTCGGCGAGCCCATCGTCCCGATCGTCCGTCCGCTCGACAACCCCCTCCTCGACCGCGAGCTCGCGCGGCTGCGCACGCGATTCGGGCTCCGCCTGATTCAGAAGCGCGCCGCGGCGAAGGAGATCCTCAAGGCGCTGCGCGCCGACGAGGCCGTCGCCATTCTCATCGACCAGAACGTCGTCGCGCGCGAGGCCGTCTTCGTTCCGTTCTTCGGTAGGCCGGCGGCGACCTCCCCAGCCGTCGCCCTGTTCCAGCAGAAGACCGGCGCTCCCGTCGTCCCCGTGTTCGTCTGGCCCGAGCCCGGCGGGCGCTACCGCGTGGAGCTCGAGCCCGCGATCCTGGCCGAGGAGTTCGCCGGCGAGGATGCCACGCTTCGGGCGACCACCCGCTTCACCGCCGTCACCGAGGCCGCGATCCGCCGCGACCCGGCCGCCTGGCTCTGGATGCACGACCGGTGGAAGACCCGGCCGCCCGAAGGCGGAGGCGCGTGACCTCTCGTCTCGTCATCGCCCCGAACTGGATCGGCGACGCGGTCATGTCGCTGCCCGTCCTGCGCGCGCTGCGGCGCCGCAACCCGGGCGACCGCCTCGCCGTGCTGGCGCGCGCCGGGCCGGCCGCGGTCTACCGGGCGGAAGGCAGCGCCGGTGAGGTCCTCGGGCGCGGTGCCTTCTTTCACGACGCGCGCTCTGCTCGCGCCGGCGGATTCGACGAGGTCTGGCTCCTGCCCAATTCGTTCCGCTCCGCCTTCCTCGCCTTCCTCTCCGGGGCGCCCCGCCGGCTGGGCTACGCCACCGACCGCCGCGGCGCGCTCCTGACCGACGCGCTCCCGCCTCCTTCCGGCACCGCGCATCAGCTGCGCGACTACGACGCGCTGCTCGCTCACGCCGGAGTTCCCCCCGACACGGAGCCGCCGAGGCTTCCGATCCCTCCCGAAGCGGCGGCGAGGGCGCGCGCGGCATTGTCCGCGGCGTCGGCGCCGTCCGAATTCGTCGCGCTCTGCCCGGGCAGCGCGACGGTTCCGGCGAAGCGCTGGCCCGCGACGCGCTATGGAGCTCTCGCCGGCGTCCTCGCCGCGCGGGGGATCCCCTGCGTCGTCGCGGTCGGCCCGGCGGAGCGCGATCTCGGCCGGACGGTCGCGGCCGCCTCCCCGGTCCCGCTTCCCGCCGTCGGCCCGGACCTCGGCCCGGTGGAGCTCGCCGCGGTCCTCGCACTGGCCCACGCGGTCGTCTCGAACGACTCCGGGCCGGCGCACCTCGCGGCGGCAGTCGGAGCGCCGACCGTCGTGCTCTTCGGCCCGACCGACCCTCGCCGCACGGCCCCCGTCTCGGCGGCCGGGCCCGTACGGGTTCTCGAGCGGATGGAAGAGGTAACGGCGGAGGAGGCGGCGAGAGCGGTCGAGGAGATTCTGAGGGGCTAGCGCAGCTCCGCGTTCCAGTAGGCGAGGTCGACGAAGTTGCGCCAGGCCGGGTGGACCTTGCTCGACCCGAACTGACCCACAGGGTGCCAGCGCGGCTTCCTGGGCGGCGCGATCAGGCGCATCGCTGCCTCCTGCGGAGTGCGGTTGCCCTTGCGCACGTTGCACGCGAGGCACGCGCACACGACGTTCTCCCAGTGCGACGTGCCGCCGCGCGAGAGCGGGATCACGTGGTCGAGCGAGAGCTCCGAGGAGGAGAACCGGTGCCCGCAGTACTGGCAGCGGTTGCCGTCGCGCAGGTAGATGTTGTGGCGCGAGAACTTCACGTCCTGCCGCGGCAGGCGGTCGAAGTCCTTGAGCGCGATGACGCGCGGCACCCGGATCGCCATCGACGGCGTGAGCACCACCTCGTCCTGCGGCTGGACGGGGATGTCGCACCAGTTCTCGAACTCGTAGGTGGAGTAGTCCGGCAGCACGGCTTTCACGTGTCCCTTGTAAAAAAGGGAGAAAGCCTTGCGGACGGAGGTCACCTGGACCGCCTGAAAGACGCGATTGAGCACGAGAACCTGGGAGTCGAGCATCGTGAGTCTCAGTCCTCTCCGGGGCGGTCATTATAATCCGCGGCTGTGCCGTTTCCCGTTTCGAAGCAGCGACTCCGGGCCCTGATCGACGCGTTTTCGGGCCGCCGGATCGTGGTCGCGGGCGACTTCGTCCTCGACCGGTTCGTGTACGGACATCCCAAGCGGGTCAGCCGCGAGGCGCCCGTCCTGATCCTGAGACACGTTCGCGACGAGAGCATCCCGGGCGGGGCCGGCAACACCTCCGCCAACGTGCGCGCGCTCGGGGGAGAGCCGATCCCGGTGGGCGTCACCGGCCGGGACGAGTCGGGGGGAATCCTGCGCGAGCTCCTCAAGGCGCGCGGCATCGCACTCGACGGGCTCATCGAGGTCGCCGACTACCGAACCCCCACCAAGACGCGCATCCTCGGCGGGGCGCCGCACGCGATCAAGCAGCAGATCGTGCGCTACGACGTCGAGGACGCGCTCGCCGACTCCGAGGCGCTCTTCGCCGAGCTGTCGTCGCGGCTGTCGATCGCGTCGCGCGGCGCGGACGGCGCCATCCTCTCCGACTACGGGTACGGCGCGGCCACGCCGGCGGCGGTCGCGCCGCTGCGCGCGGCGCTCCCGAAGGGCGCGCGGATCTGCGTGGACTCGCGACACCGCCTCGGCGAGTACCGCGGCGTGGACGCGGCCACTCCCAACGAGGAGGAGCTCGAGGAGCACGCCGGCGCGCCGCTCTCCGACTCCGAGGAGCGCCTCGCCGCGGCGGGCGCCGCGCTGCGCGAGACGATGAGCTGCCCGTGCCTCCTCGTGACCCGCGGCTCGCGGGGCATGGCGGTGTTCGACGGCGGGCCCGGTCCGAGCTGGATCCCCGTGCACGGCACGGACCAGGTGGCCGACGTGACCGGCGCCGGAGACACCGTGCTCGCGACGTTCGCGCTCGCGCTGTCGGCGGGCGCCGCGCCGCTCGAGGCGGCGCTGCTCGCCAACTTCGCGGGGAGCGTGGTGGTCACCAAGATGGGCACCGCGGTCGTGACGCCCGGGGAGCTCCGGGAGGCCGTCGAGTCGGACCGCGCGCTGTTGCGCTGAACGTTGGGCTGCTGAACGGTTGAACGGATGCCCGGGTCCAAGATCCTCTCGCGCGACCAGCTGATCGAGGCGGCGGGACGCGAGCGAGCCGCCGGGCGCTCGCTGGTGTTCGCCAACGGCGCGTTCGACCTGCTCCACGTCGGCCACGTCCGGTACCTGGAGGCCGCCCGCCGCGAGGGCGACTGGCTCGTCGTCGCGATCAACTCGGACCCCTCCGTCGCGCGCGCGAAGGGCCCGGGCCGTCCGATCCTGCCGGAGGGGGAGCGCGCCGAGATCGTCGCCGCGCTCGCGTGCGTGGACGCGGTGACGGTGTTCGACGAGGACTCGCCCTCCGCGCTGATCGTCGCGATCCGGCCGGACGTGCATGCGAAGGGCACGGACTACACCCCGGACGCCGTCCCCGAACGCGCCGTGGTCGCCGGCTATGGCGGGCGGACGGTCATCGTCGGGGATCCCAAGGACCACGCGACGACGGACGTGATTGAGAGAATCCAGTCGTCAGTTCACAGTTCTCAGTCTTCAGTTCCGAAACCGACAACTGACAATTGACCCGAATGCGCATTCTCATCGTCCGCCTCTCCGCCATGGGCGACGTCATCCACACGCTGCCCGTGGCGGCGAACGCGCGGGCAGCCGGCGCGACCGTGGGCTGGGTGATCGAGCGCGGCTTCGCCGGCGTCCTCCAGGGGAATCCCGCCGTCGACAGCCTCTTCGAAGCGGACACGCAGGCGTGGCGGCGCCGGCCGCTCGCCGCCGAGACGCTCCTCGGGGCGCGCGGACTGCGCGAGCGTCTCCGTGCGTTCGCGCCGGACCGCGTCCTCGACGCGCAGGGGCTCTGGAAGACGGCGATCCTCGCGCGCGCGGCCGGCGCGCCGGTGATCGGCTTCTCGCGCGAGGCGCGCCGCGAGCCGCTGTCGGCGATCCTGTGCACGCAGCCGGTGGCTCCGGGCCCGGAGATCGTGCACGTCGTCGACCAGAACCTCGCGCTGCTCGGGGCGGCCGGCATCGCGGTGAGCTCCCCCGCACCCGATGCGGCCTATCTCGCGAACCTGCCGAGCCCGGAGGCCGATGCCTTCCTCGCGTCGCAGAAGCGGCCGTTCGCACTGCTCCACCCCGGCGCCACGCGCCCCGAGAAGGCCTGGGGCGAGGAGCGCTTCGCACATCTCGCGCGCGCCTTCATCCGGGACACTCCGGTCACGCCCGTCGTCTCGTGGGGACCCGGCGACGAGCGGCGCGCCGAGCGTCTCCGCGCGCTTCTTCCGAAGCGCCCGCCCCTGCCGCTGCTCTCCTTCGCGGGAATGGCGCGCGTCATCCGGGAGTCCGCGCTCTTCGTCGCGGGCGATACCGGACCGCTGCACCTGGCCGACGCGCTCGGCGTGCCGACCGTGGCGCTCTTCGGGCAGTCCGACCCGACGCGCAACGACGCGGCGCGCAACGGACCGTATCGGGATCGCAGGGGGATCGTGCCCGACATGACGGGCATCACCGACGAGGACGCGTTCCGACTCGCGATGCGGTTGACCAAGGTGTAGGCACCGCGAATCGGCCCTCTCCCTTTGACTCTTTCGCCCTAAACCCCTACCATCATCCGACCCCCATGGCCGTCAAACTCGGAGATCTTCTCCTCAAACAGAAGCTGATCACGCAGGACCAGCTCGACTCCGCCCTCAAGCTCCAGCGCGAGGAGGGAGGGAAGATCGGAGAGGCGCTCGTGCGCGTCGGAGCGGTCTCCGAGGGCGACATCACCGAGACCCTGTCGCAGCAGTTCGGCGTCCCCTCGATCGACCTGGCCCACTTCGAGATCGACCCCGCGGTCATCAAGGTGGTCCCGGGCGAGGTCGCTCGCAAGTACGGTGTCCTGCCGGTGAACAAAACCGGCGCGACGCTGACGATCGCGATGGGAGACCCGACCAACGTCTTCGCCATGGACGACATCAAGTTCATGACGGGCTACAACGTGGAGCCCGTGGTGGCCTCCGAGATCGCCCTCCGGAAGGCGATCGACAAGCACTACGGGACGCCGCGCTCGGTCGTTCTCAAGGAGCGCGCGAAGGCGACGCCGGGACAGCCGTTCGCCGCCGACTCGACCATGGACGACGTGATGGCGTCCTCCGCCCTGACCATGGACGACATGGCGAGCGTCGGGCTCGGCGAGCTCAACATGGACGAGATCACCGGCATCGACACCGGCGCCGACGTCGACGTGGTCAAGGGCGAGGAAGGCCAGGAGATCGACCTGTCCGACCTGGCGAAGTCGAGCGAGTCGGCGCCCATCATCAAGGTCTCGAACCTGATCCTCATCGAGGCGCTGAAGGCCGGCGCCTCGGACATCCACGTCGAGCCCTACGAGAAGGAATTCCGCGTCCGCTTCCGCGTGGACGGCATCCTCCACAACATCATGGCGCTGCCGATGCGAACCCGCGACCCGCTGATCTCCCGTCTCAAGATCATGGCCAAGCTCGACATCTCGGAGAAGCGCCTGCCGCAGGACGGCCGCATCAAGATCCGCCTGCGCGTCGAGGAGCGCTCCCGGGACCTCGACCTGCGCGTCTCGAGCGTCCCGACCCACTTCGGCGAGAAGGTCGTCATGCGGCTGCTGGACAAGACCAAGCTCCAGCTCGACATGACCCAGCTCGGCTTCGACCAGGAGCCCCTGCGCCGCTTCAAGGACTCGATCGACCGGCCCTTCGGCATCGTCCTCGTGACCGGGCCGACGGGCTCCGGCAAGACGAACACGCTCTATTCGGCCATCGCCGCGCTGAACGACCCCACGGTCAACATCATGACCGCGGAGGACCCGATCGAGTTCAACCTCGCGGGAATCAATCAGGTCCAGATGAAGGAGCAGATCGGACTGACCTTCGCCTCGGCCCTGCGGTCGTTCCTGCGCCAGGACCCGGACATCATCCTGGTCGGAGAGATCCGCGACTTCGAGACCGCGGAGATCGCGGTCAAGGCCGCGCTCACGGGCCACCTCGTGCTCTCGACCCTGCACACCAACGACGCGCCCTCCACCATCAACCGCCTGATGAACATGGGCATCGAGCCCTTCCTCGTGGCGACCTCGGTCAACTGCATCTGCGCCCAGCGGCTCGTGCGGCGGATCTGCAGCCAGTGCGCCGAGGACGTGGAGACGCCGCCCCAGATGCTGATCCAGGTCGGCTTCGCGCCGGACGAGGTCAAGACGCTCCACATCAAGCGGGGCCGCGGCTGCGACCGCTGCAACAACACCGGCTACAAGGGCCGCGTCGGGCTCTTCGAGGTCCTGCAGTTCAGCGACGAGATCCGCGACATGATCCTCTCGGGGGCGTCCTCGATCGAGTTGAAGCGCAAGGCGATCGAGGAGGGAATGGTGAGCCTCCGGATGTCCGGGCTCCAGAAGATCCGGGAGGGATCGACGAGCCTCGAGGAAGTCCTCCGCGAGACCGTCCTCTGACGCCGCGAAGGCCGCCAAAACCCCCGTCTTTCGGGGGTTTTTCGCGTCCCGGGCCCACCGTCCGCCTTTACTGACCGAGAGTTCCGTCGTAAACTACGTCCACACGACAATCGGGGGAAATCTCTATGGCGAGTGAGACCACGCTCCACGGCCTTCTGAAGCAAATGGTCGAAATGGGGGGTTCCGACCTCCATCTGACCACGAACTCGCCGCCGATGGTCCGGCTGGACGGGAAGCTCATTCCCCTGCCCTATCCCCCGCTGACGGTCCCCGAGACCAAGCAGCTGGCGTACTCGGTGCTCACCGACGCCCAGAAGCACCGCTTCGAGGAGAGCCTCGAGCTCGATTTCTCCTTCGGCGTCAAGAGCCTGGCCCGCTTCCGCGCCAACAACTTCCAGCAGCGCGGCGCAGTCGCCGGCGTCTACCGTCAGATCCCGTACGAGATCCTGGGCTTCAAGGAGCTCGGCCTGCCCCCGGTGGTCGAGCTGCTCTGCGACAAGCCGCGCGGCCTGATCCTCGTCTGCGGCCCGACCGGCTCCGGCAAGACGACGACCCAGGCCGCGATGATCGACAAGATCAACCGCGAGAAGCAGCTCCACATCGTCACGATCGAGGACCCGATCGAGTTCCTCCACGGGCACAAGAAGTGCCTCGTCAACCAGCGCGAGTTGAACGCGGACACGCACTCGTTCTCGAACGCGCTGCGCGCGGTCCTCCGCGAGGACCCCGACGTCGTGCTCATCGGCGAGATGCGCGACCTCGAGACGATCGAGGCCGCGCTGCGCATCGCCGAGACTGGCCACTTGACCCTCGCGACGCTCCACACGAACTCGGCGACGACGTCGATCAACCGCATCATCGACGTCTTCCCGGCCCACCAGCAGAGCCAGATCCGGACGCAGCTCTCCTTCGTTCTGGAGGGGATCATGTGTCAGACGCTGCTCGAGCGGTCGAGCGGGAAGGGCCGCGTGATGGCGCTCGAGATCCTGGTGCCCAACGCCGCCATCCGCAACCTCATCCGCGAGGACAAGATCCACCAGGTCTATTCGATGATGCAGTCCGGACAGTCGAAGTTCGGAATGCAGACGTTCAACCAGTCGCTCGCCACGCTCTACCTGAAAAAGTTGATCACCCTGGAGGCGGCGCTCTCGCGCTCGTCGATGCCCGACGAGCTGCAGGAGCTCATCAACCGGGGTGCGGGCGTCAACGTCCCGACGGTCGCCGCGACCGCCGGCAAGAGGAACTAAGCGATGCCGAATTACGCGTGGAAGGGCAGGAATCGCACCGGGCTCGTCCAGGAGGGCGTGGTCGCGGCGGACAGCAAGGAGCTCGCGCTCTCGACTCTGCGCCGCCAGAACATCGTCGTCACCGGCATCCGGGAGCGGGGCAAGGAGATCTCGCTCAGCAAGCTGGGCCGGAAGGTCCCCCCGAAGATCCTCGCGGTCTTCACGCGCCAGTTCTCCGTCATGATCGACGCCGGTCTGCCGCTCGTGCAGTGCCTGGAGATCCTGGCCAACCAGCAGGAGCACAAGACCTTCGCCAAGATCCTCCTCCAGGTTCGGCAGGACGTCGAGGCGGGCTCCACGCTGGCCGACGCGATGCGGCGCCACCCGAAGGCCTTCGACGACCTCTTCGTCAACATGATCGCGGCCGGCGAGGCGGGCGGTATTCTCGACACGATCCTGCAGCGGCTCTCGACCTACATCGAGAAGGCCGTGAAGCTGCGCTCGCAGGTCCGCGCCGCCCTGATCTATCCGATCGCGGTCATCTGCATCGCGGCCATCGTCGTCGCGGTCATCCTGCTGAAGGTCATCCCGACCTTCGCCGCACTGTTCACGAGCCTCGGGGCCGAGCTGCCGATGCCGACGCGCGTGGTGATCGCGGCATCCAACTTCCTGGCTCGCTACTTCATCTTCATCGCCGCGGGCGTCGGTGTCCTCGTCTACTTCCTGCGCCGCTACTACAAGACCTACCGCGGCCGGCGCGTCATCGACGGCCTGCTCCTGAAGACGCCCATCCTGGGCATGATCCTGCGCAAGATCGCCGTGGCGCGCTTCTGCCGGACCCTCGCCACCCTGACGTCCTCGGGCGTGCCGATCCTCGAGAGCCTCGACATCACGGCGCGAACCGCCGGCAACGCCATCGTCGAGGACGTCATCACCGAGACCCGCAAGAGCGTCGAGGGCGGCAAGACCCTGGTCGAGCCGCTGCGCGATTCCGAGGTCTTCCCGAACATGGTCGTGCAGATGATCGGCGTCGGCGAGCAGACCGGTGCGCTCGACACGATGCTCAACAAGATCGCCGAGTTCTACGAGGACGAGGTCGACGTCGCGGTCGCCGGCCTCGTCAAGCTGCTCGAGCCGGTCATGATCTTCATCCTGGGCGTCGTCATCGGCGGCATCGTCATCGCCATGTACCTGCCGATGTTCACGCTGATCAACAAGATCGGATAGGGCGTAATCTGTCGTCGGTGGTCTGCGGTCCGTAGCGGAATGACGACCGACTACTGACCGCCGACGACTGACGAAATTGGACGACTCTCTCCGGCGATCGCTGTTCTGGCTGACGACGGTCCGCATCGTCGTCTTCTTCCTGATCGTCCTGTCCGCGATCCTCGTCCAGCTCGGCTCGGGCGCCGAGGTCGAGATCTCCTACCTTTACGGGCTCACGGCGCTCGCCTTCGTCCTCTCGCTCTTCCACTGGACCGTGGGACGGTTCATCAAGCCCCAGATCGAGGCCTACGTCCAGATCCTGGGCGACCTCTCGCTCGTCTGCCTCCTCGTGTACTCCTCGGGCGGGCCCAGCTCCGTCTTCACCTTCCTGTACCTCGTCGTCATCGGCGCCGCCGCCTTCCTCCTGTACCGGCCGGGCGCGGTCGTCATAGCGTCCGTCGCCGCCCTGCTTCACGGCCTGATGGTCGAGCTGACCGCCTACGAGATCCTCCCCCGGCCGCCGATGGCCGCGACGCCTCACTGGGGTCCGGAGCGCACGGGCTACAACCTCGCGATCACGGTGGTCGGGTTCTACGGGGTCGCGTTCATGGTCGCCTACCTCTCCGAGAAGCTGCGCGCCGCCCGCGAGGAGCTCGAGCTCCGGCGGCTCGCGCTCTCCCGCATCCAGACCCTCTACGCCAACGTCATCGCGTCGATGTCGTCGGGCCTCGCGACCGCCGACTCGCGCCAGCGCGTCACCTTCCTCAACCAGGCGGGCGGCGACATCCTGGGGTTCGTTCCGGCCCGCGCGGCGGGGCGGCTCCTCTCGGACATCGGCCTGGCGCTGCCCGACGACTGGAACGAGATCCGCCACCGCACGAGGGGCCGCGAGGGATACCGCGCCGAGATCGAGGTGCAGCGAGGGGACACGCGCTGCGTCCTCGGATACTCGGTCCGCGCGCTGAAGGACGCCGGCGGCGAGGAGGGGGCGCTGATCGTCTTCCAGGACCTGACCGAGGTCAAGAAGCTCGAGCGCAAGGCCCGCTTCAACGAGCAGCTCGCGGCGGTCGGCGAGCTCGCGGCCGGCATCGCGCACGAGATCCGCAACCCGCTCGCGTCGATCTCGGGATCCGTCCAGGTCCTCTCGAACGAGCTCACCGTGGGCTCCGCCGAGCGCCGGCTGATGGAGATCATCGTCTCCGAGTCCAACCGGCTCTCGAAGATCCTCGAGGAGTTCCTGCGCTTCGTCCGGCCGCAGGAGCGGCGGGTGGCGCCCTTCGACGTGGGCGAGAACATCAAGGAGGTCCTCGAGCTCTTCCGCCGCTCGGACGAGGTCTCCGACGCGCACCACATCGAGGACGACATCGCTCCCCCGTCTTCCTTACTCGCCGGGGACCGCGACCAGATCCGCCAGATCATCTACAACGTCGCCAAGAACGCGGTGCGCGCGATGCCCGACGGCGGAACGCTCGTCGTGGAGGGGCGGGAGGACGGCGCCTGGTATAGCATCAAGTTTCGCGACACCGGCCGCGGGATGAGCGAGGACGAGATCGCCCGGGTCTTCACGCCCTTCTCCACGGCCTTCGACGGCGGCACCGGGCTCGGGATGGCGATCGTGCGGCGCATCGTCGAGGACCACGGGGGAGCGATCGACGTCGAGTCGAAGCCGGGCGAAGGGACGACCGTGACGATTCTGCTGCCCCGCAACATCAACACCGCCGTGACCTCCGGCAGCTACCGCATGCCCACGGAGGCGGTCCAGTGAGCGGCCCGCGGATCCTGATCGTCGACGACGAGAAGTCGCTGCGGGACATGCTCGGGCTGCTCTTCCACAAGCAGGGCTTCGAGGTCCTGACGGCCGCGAACTACACCGAGGGCACCGCCGCCGCGATCCGCTCGAATCCCGACGTGATCCTCTGCGACATCAAGATGCCCGACGGCAACGGCCTCGACCTCCTGAGCCGCGTCCGGGAGGAGAAGCTGCCGACGCCGGTCATCATGATCACCGCGCATACCTCCACCGAGGACGCGATCCAGGCCATGAAGCGCGGCGCGGTGGACTACATCTCCAAGCCCTTCAACAACGACGAGCTGCTGCTCGTGGTCCGCCGGGCGCTCGGCGAGAAGCAGCTTCAGGACGAGAACCTCTACCTGCGCCAGGAGCTCGCCGGCAAGTACACCTTCGCGAACATCATCGGGAAGGGCAGCCGGATGCAGGAGATCTTCCGGTCGATCGAGCGCATCGGCAAGGTCTCCTCGACCGTCCTGCTGACCGGAGAGAGCGGGACCGGCAAGGAGCTGATCGCGCGCGCCATCCACTTCTCCTCGATCCGCCGCGAAAAGAAGTTCGTCTCGATCAACTGCGGCGCGCTGCCCGAGTCGCTGCTCGAGTCCGAGCTGTTCGGCCACGAGCGCGGCGCGTTCACCGGCGCCGTGCGCGAGAAGCGGGGTTTGTTCCAGGAGGCCGACGGCGGAACGCTGTTCCTCGACGAGATCTCCGAGACCACGCCGACGATGCAGGTCAAGCTGCTGCGCGCGATCCAGGAGAAGCTCATCCGCCGCGTCGGCGGCAACGACGAGATCTCTGTCGACGTGCGGATCATCGCGGCGACCAACAAGGACCTGACCGACCTGGTCGCGGAGGGCCGGTTTCGCGAGGACCTCTTCTACCGGATCAACGTCATCCCCATCCCGCTGCCCCCGCTGCGCTCGCGCACCGAGGACATCGCGCCGCTGACGACCCACTTCATCGCGCAGATCTGCAAGGAGCAGAAGATCCCGGAGAAGAAGATCTCGATCGAGGCCATGCGGCTCCTCGAGGCGTATCCGTGGCCGGGCAACGTCCGCGAGCTCGAGAACACGCTCGAGCGCACCGTCGCGCTGGAGGCCGGTCCGGTCATCAACGCGTCGAGCCTGCCCGAGGCGATCGCGCTCGGCGTGCGCACGCGCGTGCCGGACTTCGAGAGTCTCCCCGAGGAGGGCATCAACCTCGAGGCCTACCTCGAGACGGTGGGCAAGAGGCTCATGCGCGAGGCGCTCGACCGCTGCGGAGGCGTCCAGACCAAGGCCGCCGAGCTGCTCCACATGTCGTTCCGCTCCTTCCGCTACTACGCCAAGAAGTACAACCTCGTGCACAAGGAAGAGATGTACGAGGGCGAGGACGCCGAGGGCGCCGCCGAGGCCAAGGGCTCGGTGTGACGCGGCGGCTTCCGGTGCGGAGCGCCGCGGGCCTGCTCGCCGCTGTGACGGGCCTGCTCGGCTGCGGGGCGGCCTCCAAGACGTCCCAGCCCGCGCCGTCCGCGACTCCGGCCGCGGCCGCGTCGAGCTCGACGACGGCGAATTCGGCTTCGGCATCCCCGAGGACCTCCGGGCCGCGCATCCGCATGCCGTCGGGCTCCGAATACTCCGTGGAGCTCGCGCTGACCCCCGAGGACCAGGCGCAGGGCCTGATGTTCCGCGAGAGTCTGGCCGAGCGGCACGGGATGCTGTTCATTTTCCCCGAAACCGCCCCGCACCACTTCTGGATGAAGAACACGATGATCCCGCTCGACATGATCTGGATGGACGCCGGCGGAAGGGTCCTCTACGTCTCGGCCGACACGCCGCCCTGCAAGGCGGACCCCTGTCCGACCTACGGCCCGGACGGCCCCGCACAGAGCGTGCTCGAGATCGCCGGAGGAAGAGCGAAGGCGGAGGGCGTAGCGGTGGGGACGACGCTGGAGCGGATCGACGTATCGCCCTAGGCTGTCATCCTGATCCCGAGCGGAGCGAGGGGGAGATCCCGGACTCGATTGCCTCAACGTTGGTAGCGCACGGGATCCTTCGCGGCGAGCTTGTCGCGCTCCTCAGGATGACAGGCGTTTCGCGCCAGGGTCGGCCCGGGTTGACGCGAGAGTCACGGCTCGAACACGAACAGCCCGTCCCCCATCGTCCCCAGGTAGACGCGGCCGCTCGAGACCTGCGCGGCCGAGGCGAGGGTGAGCCCGTCGCGGGGACTGGTGAACGCGCGGCGGTTCTTCCCCTTCTGCCAGAAGAGCGTTCCGTCCACGTCCTGCAGGTTCGTCCATCCGCCCACCGGTTTCTGAGGAGCGTTCAGGAAGATGCCGCCGCCCAGGACCGCCTTCTTCTTCGCGGACCAGCTCTGCCCGTCCCAGTACGCGTACCCGTCGGCGTTCTTGATCTCGAGCAGGGGATCGCCTCCGCGGTCGGCCAGCAGCTGCGCGGACTCCGCCGGCCTCAGCCCGCCGGACACCGCCTCGAAACGGACGCCGTCGGCGGTCCGGAAGGTCCCCTCCGTCGTCACGAGCACGGGCTCGCCGAACGCGTCGCCGAAGAGCACGATCGGGGCGCCCTTTGGCGCCTCGGAGGCGCCCGGCGCCGACCAGTGCACGCCGCCGTCCCGCGAGACCTTGACGCCCGAGGAGGCCGCGACGAGAAGCACGGTCTTCCCTCCTGGCCCGCGGAACGCCGCGAGGGACGCGGACGTCGGCAGCGGATCGACGGAGACCTTGCGGACCGCGCGGCCCTTGGCCTCCCAGACCCCGCCCTCGTCGCCCGCGAAGGCGCGGAAGAAGAAGACGCGCTCCGGATCGTTGGGGTCGGCCGCGACCTCGGAGACCCGGCTCTCCGGCAGTCCCCGGGATCCGGATTCGAGCGTCTGTCCCGCGTCGTCGGAGGTGAAAACTCCCTCGCCCTCCGTGCCGACGTAGAGGCGGCCGCTCCGGTGGTCGATCTCGAGCGCCGTCACGACGAGCGACTCGCGCGTGATCCGCGTCCACGTCGCACCGCCGTCCAGGGAACGGTGCAGCCCGCCGACGGTCGCGGCGTAGACGACGCCGGGCCGCGTCGGATCGCGCCGGACCGAATGGGACCGGCGGTTCGTGAAACCGCTCGTGTAGCGGGTCCAGCGGTCGCCGCCGTCGTGCGAGCGGTAGACCCACCCGCACGTGGAGACCCAGATGTCGCGCGAGTCCGCCGCGTCGAAGTCCCACGCGTAGACGGTCGCGTCGAGGACCATGCCCTCGGCGATGCGGCTCCAGGTGGCGCCGCCGTCGCGGGTCCGGAACGCCTGCCTCCACGTGCCGGCGTACAGCGTGCGCCGGTCGGAGGGATCGAAGGCGAGCGACTCGACCTGCTGGAGTCCCGGCACGCCCTCGCCCGTCCGCGCCCAGGTCTTCCCGCCGTCCTGCGACAGCCGCACACCGTCGTCGCCGGCGAGCGCGAGCAGGAGCGGCTCGCCCGGCGCGAGCGCGAGCGCGCGCGTCGTGACGGCGCGCGAGGACCTCGCGAGGACGGCCCACTCGGCGCCGCGGTCGTCGCTGCGCACGAGGAGCCCGCCGCCGAGCTCCCCCGCGAGCGATGCCCAGAGCCGGCCGCGCACCGCAGGATCGGCGATCAGGGTCGTCACGTAGAAGCCGGGGAACGCGGGACCCGAGCGCGGCGCCTCCCAGGTCGCGCCGGCGTCCTTGGAGACGTAGAAGTTGCCGCGCGAGGTCCCGCAGTAGACGGTGCCCGCCTCGAACGGGTCGACCGCGAAGGCGCGCACCTCGGCGCCCCAGACCGGAAGCCGCCACCAGGAGGCCGCGGACAGGAACGTCGGTCCTGCGAGCAGGAGCAGGAAGAGGGCGAGCCGCCCGGCGGGTCGGGTGAGAGGCCTCATGGCGGTGGAGCCCTATTGTACGGGGTGGCGGCCGCCGCCGTCGGCTAAACTGCTCGCAATGGCCAAGATCCGCGTCGCCGTCTTCCCCGCCGCCGGGCTGGGAACGCGGTTCCTGCCGGCCACGAAGGCCCAGCCCAAGGAGATGCTGCCCCTCGTCGACCGGCCGCTGGTCCAGTACGTCGTCGAGGAGGCGCGGGATGCCGGCATCGACCGGATCGTGATCGTCACGGGCCGGGGCAAGAACGCGATCGAGGACCACTTCGACACCTCCTTCGAGCTCGAGCGCATGCTCGAGGACCGCGGCAAGAACGGGCTGCTCGAGCAGGTGCGGGAGGTGTCGGAGATCATCCCGGTGTCCTACGTGCGCCAGAAGCAGGCCCTCGGCCTGGGCCACGCGGTTCTGCAGGCGCGCGACCTCGTGGGCGATCAGCCTTTCGCGGTCATGCTGGGAGACGACATCGTCGACTCCGCGGAGCCGTGCATCGGACAGATGATGCGGATCTTCGAGCGCCGCGGGAACCCGGTGATCGCGCTGCAGGAGGTTCCACGCTCCGAGACGCACCAGTACGGCATCGTCGCGGGCGAAAAGGTGGAAGAGCGCGTCGTCCGGATCACCGACATGGTGGAGAAGCCGAAGCCGGAGGCGGCTCCGTCCAACCTCGCGATCATCGGGCGCTACCTCCTGCCGCCGGAGATCTTCGAGATCCTCGACGCGACGCGTTCCGACGTGGGCGGCGAGATCCAGCTGACGAGCGCTTTGAAGACGCTGCTCTCGCGGCGCCCGATCGACGGCTACCTCTTCGAGGGCAAGCGCTACGACGCCGGCGACAAGCTCGGGTTCCTGAAGGCGACCGTCGAGTTCGCGTTGAAACGGGAGGACCTGGGGAAGCCCTTCCGGGAGTACCTGAAGGGGCTCAAGCTGGACTGACCGGGCCCGTGCCCGGTCAATCCATCCTGAGCGAAGCGAAGGATCCCGACCGGGCCCCCATGTCATCCCGAGGGCCAGAGGCCCGAGGGACCCCTTTCCAGTCACCCTATAGCGACAAAGGGGTCCCTCGCTTCGCTCGGGATGACAGGAGAGATCACTCCGAGGACTTCTTGTCCTTGGGTTTCTTCTTCTCGGTGCTGTCGCTTTTCTCGCTCTTGTCGCTCTTGTCGACCTTCTCCGACGCTCCCGCCTTCTCGCTCTTCTCTGAGGACTCGCTCGTCTTCGCGTCGTCCGCCTTGTCGGACTTCTCCAACGCCTTCCCGGCCGGGCTGGCGTAGTCGGTCTTGTACCAGCCGCTCCCCTTGAGGTGGAACGCGGGCGCCGACGCCGCCTTCTTCAGCTTGCCGCCGCAGTGCGGGCAGGCCCTGGGAGGCGGATCGTTCATTCCCTGGATGACCTCGGTCCTGCGCGCGCACTTGGCGCAGACGTATTCGTAGATCGGCATCGGCCGGAATCCTAGCAGTGATCGGAACCTCGCGAGGAGAACGGGGACCGTAGAATGGCCGGATGATCACCGTGGCCGAGGCGCTCGCCGCGATCCGGGGAGCCTGCGCGCCGCTGCCGGAGGAGCAGATTCCCGTTCGCGACGGGCTCGGGCGGGTGCTCGTGCGGTCTCTCGCGTCGGACGTCGACTGGCCGCCGTTCGACACCTCGGCCATGGACGGCTACGCCGTCCGTCTCGCCGACGCCTCGCGGCCCGGGGCCGCGCTCGCGGAGCGGCGGGGGCTCGTCGCCGCCGGCGACCCGCCGGGCGCTCCGATCGCGCCGGGCGAGGCGGTGCGCGTGATGACGGGCGCGCCCATCCCTCCCGGCACGGACGCCGTCGTTCCCGTCGAGAGGGTCCGCCGCGACGGCGGCGCCGTCGTCCTCGAGATCGCGCCGGCGGCCGGCGACCACGTGCGCCGGCGGGGTGAGAGCGTCGCCGCGGGCACTCCCCTGCTCCCGCCCGGTCGAAGGCTGTCGGCGGCCGAGGTGGCGCTCGCCGCGCTCGCCGGCGCCGACCCGCTGACGGTCCGCTCCCGGCCGCGCATCGCGGTCGCCGTCACCGGCAACGAGCTCGTGCCGACCTCCTCCGCGCCCGGACCGGGCCAGCTGCGCGACTCGAATGGCCCGATGCTCGCGGCGCTCTGCGCCTCGCGCGGCTACGCGGCCACGCTCTCGCGGGCCGTGGCCGACGAGGACGCGGCGGTCCGCCGCCTCTTCCGCGAGGCCGGACGCGGCGAGGACGTCCTGCTCACGACCGGGGGCGTGTCCGCGGGCGATCTGGACCTGCTGCCCGAGCGCGCGGAACGAGCCGGCTTCGCGATCCTCTTCCACGGCGTCGCGGTGCGCCCGGGCAAGCCGGTCGCCTTCGGGAAGCGCGACGGGACCCTTTGGTTCGGCCTGCCGGGAAACCCCGTGTCGACGTCGGTCTGCTTCCACGTCTTCGTCCGCGCCGCGCTCGACGCCCTGGAGGGCGCCGACCCGGCGGGCCCGGAGCTCGTCACGGCGGTCCTGGCGAAGGACCTCGCCCAGCACGGCAAGCGCGAGACCTACCGCGACGCGCTCCTCGAGCTCGTCGGCGGCGAGGCGCGCGTCGCCGCGCTCGAGACGCGGGGCAGCCACGACCTCGCCGCGCACGCCCGCGCCAACGCGCTCATTCGCGTTCCGGCGGGCGCGGAGCGGCTGCCCGCCGGAAGCCGCGTCGAATGCCTGCGCCTGTGAGGCTCGGCGACGCATGAGCCCGTCCCGAAAGAAGTCACCCGATCCCGAGGTCCGTCACCGCCGCACCCCCGCCTCCGACGGCGTCTCGATCGCGTACACGCTGTGGCGGCGGCCCGCGCCCGAGCTCCTGATCCTCGCGCCCGGCTTCTGGAGGGTCCGCCTGAACCGCGAGAATCTCTTCCTCGGCGAGCACTTCCTGCGCCGGGGTTACGACGTGGCGGCGCTCGACTTCCGCGGCCACGGCGACAGCGGCGGAGGCTACGCCTTCGGCGCGTCCGAGCACCGGGACTTCCACGCGGTGATCGACGAGCTCGTCGGGCCCGGGAAGCTCTACGCGCGCTTCGCGGTGCTCGGGCTGTCGCTGGGCGGGTCGATCGCCGCAAAGGCGCTGGCGCTGCGGCCCGACCTTCCCTGCCGAGCGCTCGCGATGGTCTCCTCGCCCTCCGACCTCTCGCGCCTGCGCCCCAAGCCGTGGAAGGCGGGCGCGCTGCGGCAGGTGCGCCTGCGCCACGCCGTGCGGATCCCGCGCATCGCGGCGGCCAAGCTGGCCTCCCGCAAGCCGCGCGCGGCCGAGGCCGTCGCGTCGCTCAGCATGCCCAAGCTCATCGTGACCTCCGAGGACGACTGGCTGGTCGACCCGGAGCAGGGACGCGAGCTCGCCGCGCAGGCGGCCTCGCCCGTGGAGCTGGTCCATCTCGACCTGCCGGGGTCGCTCCACGCCGACGGGCTCGTGAAGTTCGTCCCGGTTCGCCTCCTGCGCGTCCTCGACGACTGGTTCGCGCGGCACGCACCGCCGTAACGGACCCCGTCACCGGAAAGTCATTGGCTCATGGGTCGGACCGGACTGAGGGCCCGGCTCGGGCGGAATTCGACCACACGACAAGCGCCGATGATCCGCTTGGCAGGCCTCCTGCGCGTGTCATACGGAGGTCAAACCATGGCTGCGAAAACCGGTCGATCGGTGAGCATCTTGTCCTCGGTCCTGCTGTTCTCGTCCACGGCACTCCTGTCGGCAGCGACTCTCATGGTGACGACGACCGCCGATTCCGGCGCCGGATCGCTGCGCCAGGCGATCCTCGACGCCAACAGCGGCGCGGGGTCAGACACGATCGAGTTCAACATCTCTGGAAGCGGCCCCTACGTGATCACGCCGCTCCCGCCGGGGCTACCCGCCCTCACCGGTCCGACGATCGTGGACGGGACCACCCAACCCGGCTACGCCGGAAGTCCGATCATCGAAATCGCCAACTTCAGCGGGACCGGCCTCAAGGTCCAGGGAGGTTCGAGCACGGTTCGGGCAATCGTCCTCCGAGGCCTGAACGCTGGAATCTCGGTCGAGAGCAGCGGGAATCACGTCGAAGGGTGTTTCGTCGGCACCGACGTCACCGGCACCGTCGCCGCGGCGAATGGGACGGGCGTCGTCGTCCAGGCGGGAGCCAATGGAAACACGATCGGAGGTTCCACAGCGGGTGCCCGAAACGTCATCAGCAGCAACGCGACCGGGATCCAGCTCATCAACAACGAAGACAACGTGGTCATGGGCAATCTCGTGGGAACGACCGTCACCGGAGGTGCGGCGTTGGGCAACGGCGATGGGATCGTGGCCACACTGACCACGAACGTCGTCATCGGCGGCGCCGGAGGGGGCGAGGGAAACATCATCGCCGCCAGCTCGGGATACGGCATCCACATCTCGATCGGCAGCGGAGCAAGAGTGCAGGGCAACCGCATTGGTACGGACGTCACCGGCACGATCGCGCTTCCCAACGGCACCGGCATCAACGCCACGAACCATCCCGGCCTCTTGATCGGCGGCGACTTCAACGCGGGTGAGGGCAACCTGATCTCCGGCAACACCGGGGACGGTGTTTTCGTCGCGAGCACCGGCACGACCGTGACTGGGAACACGATCGGCCTCGATGCCGCTGCGGAGCAAGCGATCGGAAACGGAACCGGCATCGAGCTCGACGCCTCGGCGACCGACGCCCTGATCGGCGGCATTGCCGACGGACTCGGCAACGTGATCGCCTGGAATACCACGGGAGTCCTCAATCGGGGCGTGCGCAACGCGATTCGGGGCAATGCGATCTTCTTCAATGCCCGGCTCGGGATCGACAATTTTCCCCTTGGAGTCACCAAGAACGACGCTGGTGACGGCGACATGGGAGCCAACGAGCTGCAGAACTTTCCGCTCATCTCGTCGATCGACTACGGCACCGTGACGCTGACCGTCCACGGCACGCTCCTGTCGACCCCGAGCACGACATACGACCTCGACTTCTACGAGAGCCCGACGTGCACGCCGCGGCCGCGGGATTTGCTCCAAAGCGCCTATTACCTCGGCTCGACCCAGGTGACGACGGACGGGACCGGCGCGCATTCGTTCGACGTGCTGTTGAACGACGTCAACGCGCCGGTCATGCCCCCGATCTCGATCACGGCGACGGACCCCAACGGGAACACCTCGGAGTTTTCCCAGAACGTCATCTACGGCTCCTCGCCCCGGTCCGGACCTCCGGCCGGCGGGGTGACCGTGTCTCTGACGGGCACGCACTTCGTAACGGGCGCCGCGGTGACCTTTGGCGGGGTGGCCGGAACGAACGTCGTCGTTACGGACGAGACCGACGCCTCGTCCGTCGCGCCCGCCTTCCCCGCGGCGACGGTCAAAGACATCGTCGTCACCAACCCCGACGGAACCTCGGGGACTCTTCGGAAGGCATGGATCGTCGATTTTCTGGACGTGCCGGGTTCCCAGCAGTTCTACAGCTTCGTGACGACGCTCGTCGCGAACGCCGTCACCGCTGGCGTCGGAGACGGAGACTACGGCGTCGATCAGCCGACGCTGCGCGAGCAGATGGCCGTCTTCCTGCTCAAGGGCCGTCACGGCATTTGTTACGTACCGCCGCCGTGCACGGGCTCCTTCCAGGACGTGGCGTGCCCGTCCACCTTCGCCGATTGGGTCGAAGCGCTCTTCGCCGAAGAGATCACGGGCGGTTGCAGCCCCGGCCACTATTGCCCGACCGATCCGGTGAGTCGGGAGCAGATGGCGGTCTTCCTACTCAAGGCCGAGCACGGGCCGGCCTACCAGCCTCCCGTCTGCACAGGGACGTTTACCGACGTCCCCTGCCCCGGCCTCTACACCAACTGGATCGAGCAGCTTGCGGCCGAAGGCATCACCGCCGGCTGCGGCCCCGGCAAGTACTGTCCGGGAGACCCCAATACGCGCGGCCAGATGGCGGTGTTCCTGGTCAAGACGTTCGGCTTGCAGTAGCGGCGCTCGACGCAATGAGCTCACCCACGAATGCGGTCGGCGCGAATACCTGGCGGAGTGCTTGGGGTCGGAGTGCCGTTTCACGAGCACGGACTCACCGACCACGTCCGGGACTACTCGGGCCGACCCCCTGCAGCGCCCCGACGAGCTTTTCCTGACCATCATTCCTCAGGAAAGGATTAGGACGCTTCTCCCGTTCGGGGCTCGTGGCATCGGACCCGCATAGAATCCCGGCGTGTCCGAGCGGCGCGTTGCGATCACCGGGATCGGGTGCCTCTCACCTAACGGGAACGGCCGCGAGGCGTACGCGCGGGCGCTTCTCGCCGGAGCGTCGGGGGTCGGCCGCATCTCCCTCTTCGACCCGGAGGGGCTCGTCGCCACGATCGCCGGGGAGATCAAGGGCTTCGATCCCGCCGCGCACATCTCCGCGAAGGACCTGAAACACGTCTCGCGCGCCGTGCCGCTCGCGATCGCGGCCTCCGCCGAGGCCCTCGCGGACGCGGGCATCGACCCGGAGGGACTCTCGCTCGACGAGCGCCGCGCGATGGGCGTCGTGCTCGGCACGGGCGGGGGCGCCGTCGAGTTCTCCGAGCGGATGTATCACCTCTACTACACCAACCAGGTCAAGAAGGCGTCGGTCTACGCGATCGCCTCCGGCACGATCGGAACCCTCTCCTCCGAGATCTCGATGCGCTTCGGCCTGCGCGGCCTCTCGCACGTCGTCTCGACCGGCTGCGCGTCGTCGACGGACGCGATGGGCTACGCGTTCCGCTCCATCAAGTTCGGCACCGCCGACGTGGTCCTGACCGGCGGCGCGGACGCGACCGTCGTCCGCGGGATCATGGAGGGGTTCATCATGATGCGCGTCGTCTCGACCGCGCGCGAGCGCGAGCCGCGGCGCGCGTCCCGGCCCTTCTCCGCGCGACCGCGACGGCTTCGTCCTCGCCGAGGGCTCCTGGATGTTCGTGCTGGAGGAGCTCGCGCGCGCGCGGGCGCGCGGCGCGCGCGATCTACGCCGAGATCCGCGGCTACGGCGCCACGTGCGACGCGCACCACCGCGTGCGCCTGGACGAGACGGGCGAGGAGCCCGCGCGGGCGATGTCGCTCGCGCTGGGGGAGGCCGGCCTCGATCCCGCGGCGATCGACTACGTCGCGTACCACGGAACCTCCACGGAGCTGAACGACCACGTCGAGACCCGCGCCATGCGCCAGGCCTTCGGCGCCGCCGCGGCCGCGCATCCCCGGCTCCTCGATCAAGTCGATGATCGGCCATCCGCAGGGCGCCTGCGGGGCGGCGGGCGTCGCCGCGACCGTGCTCGGCATGCGCGACGGGTTCCTCCCCCCCACGATCAACCTCGACGATCCCGACCCCGAGTGCGACCTCGACTACGTCGCGAACCGGCCGCGCCCGGCCAGCTTCGCGAACGCGCTCTGCAACTGCATCGGGTTCGGCTCGAAGAACTCGGCGCTCGTCGTCAGCCGGACGTAGCGGGCGGAGCGCGTGAGACTCTTCGTCCAGCCCCGCCGCCCCAGCCGGGAGTGGCTCGACGAGCCCTCTCTCGTCCCGCTCGCCGACGTCCGGCGCAACCTCGAGGACCTGCGCTCGGTCCACACGTGGGGAGGAGCGCGGGTCCTGGAGCGCCACCTCTCCGACCGCCTCCATGCGCTCGGATCGCCCGGACGCGCGGAAGCGGTCCGCATCCTGGACGTCGGGGCCGGCTCGGGCGACGTGGCGGGGCGGCTTCAGCAGGGGCTGCGCAGCCGCGGCCATCGCGCGACGGTCGTGGCCCTGGAGCTTCGGTGGCGGCACCTCCGGGCGGGACGGGCGATGGCTGAGGCGGCCGCGGCGACCCCGAGGCCGGCGCCTCCTGCTCCTTCGGTGGCCGGCGACGCCTTCCGACTCCCGTTCGCCGACGGCGCGTTCGATCTCGCGATCTCGACGCTCTTCTTTCACCATTTCTCGCCGGAGGAGAATCGGAGCCTCCTGCGCGAGCTCAACCGCGTCGCCCGGCACGGGTTCGCGCTGCTCGACCTGAGGCGTCATCGTGCGCCCGCGCTGTTCGTCTCCCTCGCCGGTCCGCTGATCTTTCGCTCCCCGGTCTCGGTCCACGACGGCCTCGCCTCCGTGAACCAGGCCTACACGGAGGACGAGGCGCTCGCGATCGCACGGGACGCCGCACCGAAGGCGCGGGCACGGCGGTCTTCCCGTTCCGCTGGCTCCTCACGGGCGGATCATGACGACTGGCGAGCCGCGAGCCCCAGTCGAGCGGCGGGGACCGCAGACACCGCGAGCCCCAGCCGAGCGGCGGGCACCGCATGAGTTCGACGCCGTCGTCGTCGGCGCCGGACCGGCAGGCTCGGCGGCCGCCGGGCTCCTGGCGGATCGCGGGCGCCGCGTCCTGCTCCTCGAGAAGGACCGCTTCCCGCGCCCCGAAGGTCTGCGGCGAGTTTCTCTCCCGACCGCGCGGGCGAGCCTGGAACGGCTGGGGGTCCTCGGACGCGTCGAGGCCGCGGCCGAGACCATCCGCCGCGGCACGATCCATCTGCCGGGAGTGGGCGCCGTCGCTTTCGAGCTGCCGGAGCCCGGGCTCGGCCTCTCGCGGTATCTCCTGGACGACCTCCTCGCGGCGCGCGCGCGGGAATTCGGCGCGGACGCGCGCTTCGGTTGCCGGGTCATCGCGGTTGACCGGGACGCGGCCGGCGGTTTTCGGGTGCGTTTCGCCGCGGACGGCGTCGAGGGCGAGGCGATGGCGCGCGCCGTCGTCGGCGCCTGGGGACGGTGGGATCCGCTCGACCGAGCCCTCGGGCAGACGTTCCAGCGCGCGTGGGCGGCGCGGGCGGAAGGCGATACGTTCGGCTGGAGCCGCGACTTCGCACTCGACCCCTCGCTCGCCGGCGCGGTGCGGCTCTACGCGTTCCCGGGCGGTTACTGCGGGCTCTCGCGCGTCGAGGCGGGCGCGGTCAACCTCGCGGGCGTCGTCGCGGACGATTTCCGCCGCCGGCTGCCGCCCGGCTGGGAAGCGGTCGTGGCGCACGCGCGCGCGGCCAACCGCGACCTGGACTCCGACCTCGCGGCGCTGACGCCCGGACCCGTGGGCTTCCTGGGGACCGGACCGGTCTACTTCACGGCCAAGCCGCCCGAGGAGAACGGCATCCTCATGGTCGGCGACGCGGCCGGCGTGATCGACCCCTTCTCCGGCGAGGGACAGGCGGCCGCGCTCGCCTCGGGGATCCTGGCGGCCGAGACGCTCGAGCTCCTCTTTCGCGGCGAGGCCGCGCCGTCCGAGATCGCCCGTCTCTACGCGGCGGCGTGGAGGAGGCGCTTCGAGCGGCGGTTCTCCTGGAGCGCGGCGCTGCGGCGGCTCATGCTCCACCCGTCGGTCGCGGGGCTGGCCGCGCGCGTGGCCGGACGGCGCGTCGCGGCGTTCGCGATCGAAAAGCTCACGGCCGAGCGCTGAGGGCAAAGCTCGGAGCTCTGCGCGCTCAAGAAGCGCCCTCGCCTCAGGAGAGCGCCCGAGCTCCGTCCGGCGTGAAGATCTTGTCGTCGATCTGCGCGGGCTTGATGTCGAGGTATTCGATCCTCGTGACCGCCTTGGTCTGCGGCCCGATCAGGTCCTGGACTTCCATCTCGGAGACGCACGTCTTGCCCTGGAACTTCTTGAACTGCGTGAAGAGCACCTGGCGCGCGGGCTTCCCCGAGGGCAGGAGGAACAGCAGCCGGCGCGGCAGCGGCGGGCCCTCCGCGTCGATCCACAGCGTGACCCTCGGAAAGGGCGCCCTCGGAGACTTCGCGGTCAGGTCGAGGACGTAGGCGGCGCGTCCGCCCGCGCCGTCTTTCTCGGGGCGGATCTCGGCCGTGAAGTCCTCGGCGAAGCGCAAGCGCGCCACGTCGCCGAAGGAGGCTCCTCCGAGGAGCCGCTGGTTGGGCGTGATCGGCACGGCATTCTGGGCGCCGGGAACGATCAGCCACATCTTCTCGCCCACCGTCAGCGCCTTGCGCCCGTCGTTCTTGCCGCCGCGGAAGACGATCAGCGCCTTGTCGCGTCCCTTGACGTAGATGTCGAAGTCGGCGCTGCCGGTCTGCTTCCCCTGTTCGAGCTGCGTCGCGCGAGCCTTGATGAACGCCTCGCCGAACGCGTTGCGGGCGTCGTCGACCGCCCGGAGCCACGCCTGAACATCTGACTGCGTCGCGGGCGCCGCCGTCGGTGGATTCGGCGCGGCGGCCACCGTGCGGCGGGCCTCCGGGAGGGCGAAAGCCGAGAGCGCCGCGAGGAGAAAGACACCGCGCGTTCTAGACATGGGCCATGCGTCCACGATCGCGATGCGCGAGGCGCGCCGCGCCGGGAAAATACGAGGCGATCGGTCATCGTCACGATCATCGCCACGAGACCCGCCACGTACGCCAGCCAATAGACCTTGACGTGAATCGGATGCCGTGTGTCGCCGCCGGGAGGCGGCGGCAGGATGATGCCCCACGCGTTGAGCGCCGCGCGAACGATCAGGGCGAACACGACCCCGCCAGGCACCCGCGACCGCGATCACGACCCCCTCCGAGAGAAACATCCGCAGGATCCCCGCCGGGCGCGTCCCGAGCGCGCGCAGGGTGCCGATCTCGCGGGTACGCTCGGTCACCGCCATGGTCATCACGATCGCCGCGGACAGGATGACGATCACGACGAGCACGGCGCCGACGAAGCCGAAGATCCCGATGTAGAGCAGCTCACCTGCTCGTAGAACACCGCGAGCTCCTGCCAGTCCGCGGACGGCGACCGGGTACCCGCGCGCCGCGAAGTTCTTCGCGAGCCGTACGCGACGGCGTTCTCTTCGTCCGCGCCTGCGGTTTGAGGAAAACCACCAGCTTCGAGACGATCTCCTCGCTCTGGAGCAACCGCGCGACGAGACCGATCCCGCCGGCGAGGTACCGGTCGTTGAGCTCCTTGATCCGGACGTCGACCAGGCCCTTGACGACGCCGTCGACGGCATTGAGCGACCATCCGGCGTCGTCGCCATGAGCGTCATCCGGTCTCCCGGCTTGACCCCCAGGGCCGCCGCGAGGCCGGTGCCGAGCACGATGCCCTCTCCGCCGTCGCCCGAGAGATACTTGCCCGAGACGACCATCTCGGGCGCGAGGTCGCCGCCGCCTCCGGTCCCGGGTCCACGCCGACTCCGAGAAACGGCACGGACTTGGTCCCGTTCGATGGCGAGCCCCACGAAGTCGATCCGCGGCAGCACGGCCGGACGTCGCGGGTCCTTCGCCGCGACCGACCGCGCGCGGCGCGCGTCCGGGATGCCGAACTCGAGGGTCGCCTCCTCGGCCTCGCCGACCGCGCGGCGGTCCACGGCCTGGAGCTGTCCGACGCTGCGGATCGTGCCCTCCTTGAGGCCCTCGAAGGTCTGCGCGATGAAGCCGCCGGCGAGCGCGAACGCGGCGAAGCCGAAGCCACGACGACGACCATGAGCAGCGTCCGGCGCCGCTGGCGAACCAGGTTGCGCCAGGCGAGAGCGAGCGCGCTCATCGGGCCGCCGCCGTGTCCGACTCGATCCGCCCGTCGTGCAGCGCCACGACGCGCCGGGCGCGCGCGACGACGCGCGGGTCGTGCGTCGCGAAGAGGAACGCCACCCCGCGCGCGTCGCAGAGCTCGCGCATCAGGTCCAGGATCTCCTCGGCGGTATGGCGGTCGAGGTTCGCCGTGGGCTCGTCCGCGAAAACGACCGACGGGCTCGTTCGCGAGCGCCCGCGCGATCGCGACGCGCTGGCGCTGGCCGCCCGAGAGCAGATCCGGCCGCACCTCCGTCTTTCCCGCGAGCCCCACCGACTGCAGCAGAGCACGCGCCCGCGGCTCCGCTCTGCGCGCCGGGACCCGCGCCAGCGCCATCGGATAGGCCACGTTCTCCTCCGAGGTCAGCACCGGGATCAGGTTGAACGTCTGGAACACGAAGCCGAACCGGTCCCGCCGCAAATCCGAACGCTGGTTCTCCGAGAGCGCCTTCGCGTCCCGCCGTCGATCTCCACGCGGCCCGAGGCCGGGTCCGGGCTGTCGAGCAGGCCCAGCAGGTTCAGAAGCGTCGTCTTGCCCGAGCCGCTCGGGCCCTGCAGCGCGACGAACTCCCCGCGCGCGATCGAGAGCGACACGCCGCGCACGGCCGGCACGGCCGAGGCCCCGAGGCGATAGGTCCGCGAGACGCCGGTGGCGACGATCAGCGGAGACGAGGCTGGGCGGCATGCGCGGGAGAGTCTAGCGCGGGCGCGGGCGACTCGCGGGTCTACGGGCGCGGGCCTACAAGTTCTCGCGCTTCGCGTCGAGGGGACGCGCTCCGGCCGCGTACTTGACGACGCGCACCCGCTCCATCGTCACGAGGCCCTCGGGGACCATCTCGTCGATGAGCGGCAGGAGCCGCTCGACGTGCTCGGCCGTGTCCACGACTTCGATGACGAGCGGGAGGTCCTGCGACAGCCGCTCGAGCAGCGTCGTGTGCAGGACGCTCCGGGCGCCGAAGCCGCCAATCCCGCGCAGCACGGTGGCGCCCGCGAAGCCTTCTCTCCGAAGCCTCTCGAGGAGCGCCGTCCAGAGTGGCTGATGATGCCAGCGGTCGGACTCGCCCACGACGATCCGCGCCAGAACCTGCTCTCCATCCAGGACTCTCATGGGAGGCCTCCTGTCTTCCTATCCACCGAAGAGCGCGCGCCCGGCGGCGACGCCGAGCACGCCCGCGGCCAGGCATCCCGCGAGCGTCGCGCCGACGTTGACCAGCGCGAGCGCCCACGAACCGTCCTGCGCGTAGCGGATCGTCTCGTAATTGAACGTCGAATACGTCGTGAAGCCGCCCATGACGCCGGTCGTGAGTGTGAGGCGTGCGGCCGGCGAGAGGAGCGGGGTCGCGATCCCGACCTGCATGAGGAGGCCGACGCAGAAAGACCCGATCAGGTTGACCGCCAGCGTTCCGTAGGGGAAGGACGGCCCGAGCGCCGCCAGCGCCCAGCCGGAGAGGAGATACCGCGCGCCGGTCCCGGCGGCGCCTCCCAGGCAGATCCAGAGAAAACGCGACATCGCGATGCGCCTTCCTTTCCGCGCCGCCGCCCCGAGCTCAACAAAAAACTCCTACGACGCCGCGTGTCGTAGGAGTCATTGTCCGGCGAGCGCCGGCGGTTTCGGCGGACTCCACCGCCCAGGTTCATTTTGGATTTTAGATTTTGGATTTTGGATTGGGAAGCGTTTTCTCGAATTTACGCGTCGGCCAGCACCTGACGGATCGCCCGGAGCATCTCGGCGGAGCCGTAGGGCTTGCGGATCGAGACATTGACCCCCTGCTTCTTCATCGCCGCGCGCTGCTCGGGGTCGATGTTGCCGCTCGCGACGATGCAGCGCAGGTCGGGGTCGCGCTCGCGCATTTTCAGGAAGGCCTGCCAGCCGCCCATGCGCGGCAGCGAGAGGTCGAGGAGCACCACCGCGATCTTCTCCGCATGGCGGGCGTGGGTCTCCACGGCCTCCACGCCGTCGGCCGCGGTGAGGACCGCGTATCCCTCCTCCTCGAGGAGGGTCCGAATCGGAGACAGGAGGGTCCCCTCGTCCTCGACCAGGAGAATCGTCAACGCGCCGGCGGAGTCCGTTCGGACGCGCCCGCTCGCGCGCTGATTCTCCGGCGCCTTCGTTCGCTGGGTCTCGCCGGAGTCGGGGTCGCCGCTTGCGGCGGCGGCTCCGTCGACCGCCGGGAGGTAGATCCGAAACGTCGTCCCCTTGCCCTGCTCGCTGTCCAGATCGATGACGCCTCCGTGGCTGTTGACGATTCCGTAGACGACGGCGAGGCCCAGCCCCTGCCCGCCCGAGCCCTTCGTCGTGAAGAAGGGCTCGTAGATCCGCCGGCGAGTCTCCTCGTCCATGCCGGATCCGCTGTCCGAGACGCAGATCTCCACGTAGCGCTTGGCCTGGGCCTCCGGGAGCTGCTTCTGGATCTCCAGGCCCTCGACGTTGGACGTGCCGAGGGTCAGGGTGCCTCCCTCCGGCATCGCGTCCCGCGCGTTGACCGCGAGGTTGAGAACGGCCTGATGCAGCTGATTGGGGTCGGCGTGGATGCTCGGAACCTGGTCGGACAGCTTGGTGGCGACCCGGATCTGCTTGGGGAAGGTCTCCTGCAGCATCGACGCGACCTCACGCACCACGCCGTTGACGTCGGTCGGCTCGAACGACGAGCCGCCCTTGCGGGCGAACGTCAGCAGCTGGCGGACGACCGCCGAGCCCCGCTCGACCGCCTTCTGGATGGCGTCCGTGCTCTCGGCCCGTTCGCGCCGTTCCCCGGCCGCTGGAGCAGGCCGAGGTGCGCCGAGATGATGTTGAGCAGGTTGTTGAAGTCGTGCGCGATGCCGCCGGCCAGCCGCCCGATGGAGTCCAGCTTCTGGACCTGCCGCAGCTGATCCTGCAGCCGCACCCGCTCGCTGATGTCGCGCATGTTCCCCTGCATGATCGGCCGGCCGGCGAGGTCGTAGGTGTTGGTGATTGCCTCGACCTGGACGCGGCGGCCGTCCTGGGTCTTCAGCGCCACCTCCGGCTCGAAGGAGAACCCATTGGAGCGGGTCGCGCGGAATCGCTGTCGCGCGAGCGTCGGATTCTCGAAGAGGCCGATCTCCCAGGGCTTGCTGCCGATGAGCTGGTTCCGCGGATATCCCACCAGCTCGACGAGGTACGGGTTGACGTCGAGGATCTCGCCGTTCGAGCCGTCCAGGATCCAGATGCCTTCGCGCGCCGTCTCGAAGATCCGCCGATAGCGGGATTCCGAGGCGCGCAGCGCGGCCTCCGCGGCCTTGCGCTCGGTGACGTCGTCGATCGCCACGAGGATGCTGGGCCTCACCCCGCAGTTGGACCGGCCGCGCGTTGAGCAGCAGCGTCTTCGGTTCGAGCCCCTTTCCATCGAGCTCCACCTCGTAATCCTGCAGGGCGGGATCCCGGTGGGCCTTTGCGAGCCGATCCCGCAGGTGCGGGTCCGCCTTCTCGAGACCCATCAGATCCAGGAAGTCGCGGCCCTCGGCCATCTCCGAGGAGGTCTCGAATCCGCGGTAAAAGGCCTGGTTGGCCGAACGGACCCTCAGGGAGGAATCCAGCACGACCAGAGACTCGCGAACCGTCTCGATCAGGGTCTCGGCGTAGTCGCGCGCCCGGTCGGCCAGCTCGAGGCTGCTCTTCAGCGGATCGATGTCGAAGAACACGAGCACCGCGCCGTCGATGCGGTTGTCCATCGTGCGATACGGCCGCGCGCGCATCCGAGTACCACCGTCCGCCATTGTCCTGAATCTCCCTCTCGCGCACCGCGACGGCCGCGACCACGTCGCTCACGACCGCGCCCAGGTCGGGGACTCGCAGGTTCGGCTTGATGTCGCCGATGCGGCGGCCCACGTCGGTGGGGATGATGTTCAGCAGCGCCTCGGCCTGCGGCGTGTACCGGCGGAGCCGGCCCTCGCGGCCCAGCATCACGATCGCCACGTCGGTCCCGGTCAGGAAATTGAGAAGGTCGTTGTTGACCTCGGTCAGCTCCGCGTTGCGGTTCTGGAGCTCCTCGTTGAGCGTCGTGAGCTCCTCGTTGGTCGACTGGAGCTCCTCCTTCGCGGTCTCGAGCTCCTCGTTGGTCGACTGCAGCTCCTCGTTGGAGGAGAGGATCTCCTCGTTCGCGCGACTTGAGCTCCTCGTTGGAGGCCTCCTGCTCCTCGATGATGGCCTGGAGGTAGTCCTTCGTCGAGGTCAGCTCCTGTTCGAGCTTCACGATCGTCTCGTGGTCGACGCGGCGCGCCGCCGGAGCTCGCGGGCTTTTCGCGCCGGCCGGCGACTTGGCCTTGCGCGGCGCGTCCTCGAACAGGATCAGGAAATGACGGAACCCCGGGGCGTCCTGCCGCAGCGGCACGACCTCGAGGGCGACGTCGCGGAAGTGGCCGTCGTCCCGGACGTGCAGTCCTTCCCTGCGGACCGGCCGGCCCGAGCGCCGGGCCTTCTGGATGCTCGTGCGCAGATCCACGAGGAGCCCTTCGCGGGCCATCTTCAGGACGTTGTAGCTGGCGGCGCCGGGAGCGGGCTCCAGGTACGGGCTCGTCTTCCCACGGAACTGGAGGATCTCGTAGTCGTCGTTGATCAGCACGCTCGCCGGGGCGTACCGCCCGAGAACGACACGGTCCGCCTCCTTCTGGAGATCGACCGCCTGCGGCCTCTCCAGCCCGGCCTCGGCCGCCTGGGCTTCCGGCTCTCTCAGCCGGGGACCGAAGTCCATGAGCTGCCTGAGGCTCCCGGGACGCTTGGCGAAGACGCGGTGCTCGCGATCGACGGGGACGAACAGGCTGCCGAAGCCCGCGATCGACTCGGCGTTGCCGAGAAGGAGGTAGCCCTGCGGGCGCAGCGCGTAGTGGAACACGGGGAGCACGCGCTTCTGCAGCACGGGCTCGAGGTAGATGAGCAGGTTGCGGCAACTGATGAGATCGAGATTCGAGAACGGCGGATCGGAGATGACATTCTGCCTGGCGAAGACGCAGACGTCCCGCACCGACTTGGAGATCTGCCATCCGCGGTCGGTCTTGACGAAGAACCGGCGCAGACGCTCCGGCGAGACGTCGGCCATCGCGCCGTCGAGGTAGTTCCCGGCGCGGGCCTTGTCGATCGCGGTCTCCGAGACGTCGGTGCCGAAGATCTGGATCGGAGGATTGGACTGCGAGTCCTGCAACGACTCGAAGAGGGCGATCGCCAGGGAGTAGACCTCCTCCCCCGTCGAGCAGCCCGGGATCCAGATCCGGATCGGGGCCTGCTCGTCCTGGCCGCGCCGGAAGGTCGGAAACACCGTGTCCTTGAGGCTCTCGAAGACCTCGGGGTCGCGGAAGAAGGCCGTCACCGTGATGAGGATGTCGTCGTGGAGCGCGTGGATCTCGGAGGCCTCCTGGGTCAGCAGCTCGACGTATTTGCGCAGGCTGTCCGTCTTGCGGAGCGCCATGCGCCGCGCGATGCGGCGCCGCACGGTCGTCTGCCGGTAGTTGGTGAAGTCCACGCCCGTGGCGGACTGAACGAGCTTGAGCAGACGCCGGTGATCCGGTCCGTCCTCGAGCGGCGGCTCCGGCGCGGCGGCCGCCACCGGACGCACGTAGGGATGTTTCGCCATCCGCGCGAGCTCGACCGCGATTTTCTCGGGCGGCAGGACGAAGTCCACGGCTCCGGCCGCGATCGCGGCGCGAGGCATGTCGCGGAACTTGGCGGACGCCTCGTCCTGGGCGAACGTCACGCCGCCCTCGGCCTTGATCGCCCGGAGGCCGAGCGCTCCGTCCGAGAGTGAGCCCGAGAGCACGACGCCCACGGCGCGCGACTTGTAGTGCTCCGCGAGCGAGCGCAGGAAGTGGTCGATCGGAAGCTCTCGGCCGCGTTCCTTGGCGCGAGGCTGGACGCGGAACGATCCGTTGGACAGCCCGATGTCCGCTCCCGCCGGAATCACGTACACGTGATCGCCCTCGACCCGCATCCCTTTGCGGACCTCCTGGACGGGCATTCGGGTCGATCGCGACAGGATCTCCTTGAGCATGCTCTCGCGCTTGGGGTCGAGATGCTGAACCAGCACGAGCGCCATGCCCGTGTCGGAGGGAAGGTGGGTCAGCAGACTCTCGAAGGCCTCCAGGCCTCCCGCGGATGCGCCGACTCCGACGATCGGAAAACCCGCAGAAGATTTGGCGGGGCGCTGACTCTTGGCGGGCGCACGTCGAGCGGAGCCTCCGTTGAGAGCCTTCGCTTTTTTCCGTTCTCGTGGTCCCTGAACCACGTGCATTACCTACCGAATTGCGCCGAAAGCTGTCGCCTGCTACTCGAGGTGCATTCTCGTAGGCGCGATCCGGATCATATAGCCCCCCGATTTCAGCTAATTTCGGGACCTCTCGAGCAGGAGACCGCGAAGCGAATCCACCGCCTTTTCCGACTCCCGGGCCTTCGCCTCGAAGTGTCGGGCCAGTGATTCCAGCCGGCGCTCCCTCGCCTGCGCCACGAGCCGGCGCCTCAGCGACGCGCGTTCCTCGATGGCCCGAAGGGCCTCCCAGAGTGCCCTCTCGACCCCCTCGGCCTCCGCGGAGAAGAGGGTCTCGGGAGAAAACGCGTGTCCGGTGCGGCAGCGGAAGCGCAGGAGATCCTTCTCCTGGATCTCCCAGAGAACACCGCGACAGTCGGGACAGGAGACCACCGACTGGACGCCGGGCTTGTCCTCGGTTTCCAGCGCGCCCGGATCGAGGCGGACGATGTCCGTCTCCTGCAGCATCCCGGCGCTGGGAGGCGAAGCGGCCTCCGCCTCCACCCGCTCCCTGGAGAGGTGCCCGAGAAGCTTCCCGAGGGCGCCTGAGGAGACGACGTGGTCGACCTCGAGATAGCGCATCGCGCTCCGAGGCATCCCGTCGGAGAACGCCTCCGCGGGGTCCTGCACAATCGCCAGGCCGCCACGCAGCTTGACCGCAATCAAACCCGCCGTCCCATCGTCCAACGATCCGGAGAGAACGACGCCGATCACGCGCGGGCCGAAGGTTTTCGCGGCGCTGCGGAACAGGACGTCGACGGAGGGACGATGACGATTCTCCTTGGGTCCGTGCACCAGACGCACACAACTCGCCTCGACGGTGAGGTGCTGGTCCGGCGGCGCCGTATAGATGCGCCCCGGCTCGATCGGCTCGCCATTCTGCGCCTCCGCGGCGCGAAGCGGCCCGCTTCGTTCGAGGACCTGAGCGAGCGCGCTCGGTTGGTCGGGCGCGATGTGGAGCACGACGAAGACGGCGGCCGCAAGGTCCGGGGGCAAACCGGCGGCGAGATCCCGGAGAGGCTCCACTCCCCCCGCGGATGCGCCGACGACGATGATGTCTCGAGTGGCCACGCCGTTTGAGAGCGGCTTCCCGGCCAGAGTGCCGGTTCGACGCTACTTCTTCTTCGAACCGCTCTTCTTCTTCGGGACCTTCGCCCCCGCCTTCCGGGCCTCGGACAGACCGATGGCGATCGCCTGCTTGCGGCTGGTCACCTTCTTGCCCGACCCGCCCGACTTGAGCGTGCCGTGCTTGCGCTCGTGCATCGCCCGCTTGACCTTGCTCTGGGCCTTTTTTCCGTACTTTCGAGCCACGTATTCCTCCTCTGATCACTGGGTGAACGAAACGAGGCCGGCGGCGCGGTGCCGCCGGCCTGCCGACAAACAGGGCGCGCGCTACTCGTTCTCGTCCTTCTTCGATCCGGTCGAGCCCTTGCCGCCCTGGGAACCCTGCGAGCCCTGGCTGCTCTTTCCGCCGGTGAATTGACCCTGGTTGTCGCGATTCTCGCGGCCCCCCGGGGTGCTCTGAGAGCTCTTTCCACCCTTCTCGTTGCCTTCGTGCTGCGAAGTCGACTTCTTGTCACGATCCCGATCCATGATTACCTCCTCGGAAGACCTGGCTTCCACCCTCCAGTCAATTCAAGGAACGTGCCGGCTGCGGCGGGAACGATAATGGCTCCTCTCACTACCATGCCGTCTGCCTCGGAACGAAGATTCGACGTCGCCATCGTGGGCGCGGGAGCCGCGGGGCTCGCCGCGGCGGGCCTGCTGTCGCGAGCCGGAGCCTCCGTCGCTCTCCTCGAGGCGCGCTCGCGACTGGGAGGCCGCATCTGGACGCGCCGGCGCACGGGCTGGCCGGTCCCGCTCGAGCTCGGACCCGAGTTCATCCACGGGCGCGACGCGAGATTCTTCGCGCTCCTCGCGGAGGCGGGGCTACCGGCGATCCGCCTTCCCGACACGCACGTACGGCGGATCGGGTCGGAGCTGCAGCCCCTGACGGACCTCTGGGACAAGTTCGAGGCGATGACGCGCCGGATCGGGCAGACGGGAAAAGACCGCTCGGTCGCCGAGGAGCTGCGCCGCCGGCGCGCGGCGTTCACCTCCGAGGAACGCCGCCTCCTGACCATGATGGTCGAGGGCTACGACGCCGCGCCGGCCGGCCTCGCGAGCGCCCGGGCCCTCTCGACGGCCGGAGAGGGTCCTGTCGGCGACGACGACCGCGCGCAGTTTCGCCCGATCGAGGGCTACGGCGGCCTCGTCGACCGGCTCCTCGCGTGCGTCGACGGCACACGCTGCACCCTCCTCCGCTCGACCGTCGTCCGAAGAGTCGCCTGGCGCCGCGGCGCGGTGCGGCTGGCGACCACCCGCGGAGAGATCCGGGCGCGGCGTGCGCTCGTGACGCTGCCGATCGGCGTCCTCCGAGCGCCCCCCGGCAGCCCGGGAGCGATCGCGTTCGATCCCGACCCGACGGCGCTCCGGCGCGCGCTCGCGGGCCTCGCAATGGGCGACGTCGTCCGGCTGGTGCTGCGATTCCGCGATCCGTTCTGGCGCGAGGCCCCCCTCGTCGCGCGCATGCGCCGATCGGGCGAGGCGGACCCCAATTTCTTCCACTTCTTCGGGGCGGCTTTCCCCACGTGGTGGACCTGTGCGCCGGTCGAGGGCGCGGTCCTTACGGCGTGGGCGGGCGGGCCGGCCGCCTCGACGCTCCGGAGCCTGCCGCGGACGCGGATCGTGCGCACGGCGGTCGAAACGTTCGCCGCCGGGATCGGCGTGCCGGCCCGCCGCGTCGCGCGGAAGCTGCTCGACTGGGACCTCCACGACTGGACCGCGGACCCGTACTCGCGCGGCGCGTACAGCTACGCGCTCGTGGGCGGCGCCACGGCCGGTCGCCGGCTCATGCGCCCGATCGAGGACACGCTCTTCTTCGCGGGCGAGGCCGTCGGCGACGGCGAGAGCGGCACCGTTCCGGCCGCGATCGCGAGCGGAGAGCGGGCGGCGAGGCGAATGCTGCCCTGACCCGGGAGTCCGGCCGCGTTCGCATCGAGCAGAACGGCGCGCCGCACGGCGCCGTCGAGACGCCCGGAATTCCGACCTCTGGCATGTCTCGTGCAATTGCGCCGCGGGGAGCGGAGACGATCCGCTTCAAAGGAGAATCGCAATGGCTACTGTCCTCTCGACACCGGACGTCTTCGGCGCACCGTCGGTCGAGGCCCCGCGCTCCGGCGTCTCCTGGGCCGCGGTCGCGGCGGGCGCCTTCGTGGCGGCGGCGCTCTCGTTCAGTCTCATGGCCTTGGGGGCCGGTATCGGCCTCTCGTCGATTTCGCCCTGGCCGAGCTCCGGGCTCTCGACCGCGCGTATCGCTCCGGGAGCGATCGTCTGGATCGTCCTCGTCCAGGCGGCGTCCTGTGCGCTCGGCGGATACCTCGCGGGGCGCCTGCGGACGAAATGGGTCGCGGTCCACACGCACGAGATCTACTTCCGGGACACGGCTCACGGATTCCTGGTCTGGGCGGTGGGGCTCGTGATCTCCGCCTTCTTCCTCTCCTCGATGACGGCGTCCATCGCGAAAGAAGGAGTGAACGTGTCGGCGACCGGCCCGCACGATTACTACGTGGACGCCCTCTTCCGCTCGCCGAACCCGGTCCCCGACGGCGCCGACACCGCGATTCGCCGGGAATCCGAGCGGATTCTGAGCGCCGCTCTGTTGCGGCCCGACGTGGATCCCGGCGACCGGGCCCGACTGATCGATCTCGTGGCCGCGCGAACCGGACTCGACCGTGCCCGGGCGGAAGCCCGGGTCGACGACGTGCTCACACACGACCGGCAGGCGATCGACCGCATGCGGAAGTCGACCGCGCATGCCCTCTATTGGTTATTCGCGGCGCTTCTGATCGGCGCATTCAGCGCGAGCGTGGCGGCGACCCTGGGGGGTAAACAAAGGGATCGAAACATGGCGCTGATGACGCCTGGGAGGGCCTGACGATGCGATCGATCTTGCTCTGGCTGCTTGGCATACCGATCCCGATCATCCTTCTGATCGGCCTGTTCAGCCACTTCTGAGCGTTGGGAACCCTCGGTCTCACTGGCACGGGGGTTGCTGCGTAGGACCTGGAGCGCTCCGTGCGCTTTCAGGAGGTGGTTTCATGAACTCTCGGATGTATCCCGGATTGGCACTGGTAGGCGTCGCGGCGATGGCCACGGCCGCGAGCCTGGCGCTCGCGCAGAAGGCGTCCACCGACGACATGGCGTTCGTCAAGAAGGCGGCAGTCGCCGGCATGACGGAGATCGAGGCGAGCAAGCTCGCTCTCGAGAAGAGCGCCGACGCGAACGTCAAGAGCTTCGCGCAGCACATGGTCGACGACCACACCAGGGCGGGCGACGCGTTGAAGAGCGCCGCGATGCAGGAGGGCCTCTCGGTCCCGGCGGACCTGGACGCGCAGCACAAGCAGGTCGTCGACAAGCTCCAGGGCCTGTCCGGCGCCGACTTCGACAAGGCTTACAAGAGCCAGATGCTCAAGGACCACAAGGAAGCCGTCGCCCTCTTCCAGGATGAGGCGAAGGAGTCTTCCCAGTCGGCGGTCGACAAGTTCGCGGCCGACACACTGCCCACGCTTCAGTCGCACCTGAAGATGGCGCAGGACCTCCAGTCGAAGTAGGTCTCTCCGGCAAATCCGAGCGGCTTTCGCTCCCTGTCATCCCGAGCGCCCGTGGGCGGGAGGGACCCCTATTGCGAGATTAAGCGGTTTGAAAAGGGGTTCCTCGCTGCGCTCGGAATGACGGGGGGGTGGGTTTCTCGCCGCGCTCGGAATGACAGACGGAACGCTAGGCGACCAGCACCTGGCGGCGCGTCGCCGGAGAGACGCGCTCGTCGGGCGTCAGGATCCCTCGGAAGTTCAGCGGGTCCGCCGCCGAGACGGATGGGGGGGTGCGCTCCGAAGGGTCCGCGCTTTCCGCCGCCTCCCGCTCCGCCCGCCGCTCCTCGCGCAGGATCGGAATCGCCTCGGGTAGCGCGTACTGCTCCCCGTCGAAGCCGGCGACGAAGCGGCCTCCACGCACGTCGCCGCGGAGCTCCATCGCCCGCAACGCCCGCACCAGATCCCGCCACGGGACCGGCTGCCGCTCTCTTGCGAGCGTCTTGCGGAAGATGACGCCCGTGCGCGCGAGCAGCCTGCGGGCGAGGAACGCGATGGACGCCTCGCGTTGCGCACCGGCGACGACGTCGACGTCTTCGAGGAGGCTCCAGCGGCCGACGGCCAGGTTGCGCGGCAGGCGTTTCCACGCGGGGACGAGGAGCGCGCGCAGGCCCGAGTAGGCATCGCACGTCACGCGTCCCAGGCCGATCAGCTCCTCGAGGTCCGCCTGGACGACCGACGCCGTCAGGCCCGTCGCCTTGAGGAGCTCCGGGAAGAACATCGCGCCGCGCGCCGCAAGCGTCTCGCACACCCGCGCGCAGGAGCCCGCCGGCTCCGGGCGCGCGATTCCGGCGCCCGCGGCCACTCCCCTCCAGGCCTCGAGGTCCTCGCGCGGCACGAGACTGATCGGGGCGCGCCGCAGCGGGACGGTCCCCGCGCGCCTCGCCGGCCCGAGACCCGCGCCCCAGAGCCGGCCCCAGACGACCTCGCCCGACAGAGTGAGCTGGTCCAGCCACTCGCCGCTTGTACCCGCGCACCCGCGCGGGAAGGATGCTCCCCTCCCACGCCGCGGCGGGCGCCTCGAACCCCGCGAGCTGCGCGATCGCCTCGGCCACGCCGCGGGGCCCGTCAGACGGTGCGCCTCGGCGACGTGCTGCCAGCGCGCGAGGAAGCGCAGGAACTGCGAGGCGGTCACCGGCGCGATCTCGCGCCGGAGGCGGTCCAGCGTGTAGCGGTGAATGCGCGCGAGAAGCCGCCGGTCGCACCACGCCGGCCTCCCGTCGATGCGGGTACGCAGCACGACGCCCTCCGCCTCGAGCGCGAGCAGGAGCGGGTCCTCGCCGGCGTTCTCGACCGGACCGAGCGCCTCCAGGCGCCCGCGCAGCATGTCCTTGGGCTCCCGGCTCGACTCCGCGGCGAGCCAGCGGGCGCCTGGGGGCAGCCATCCTCCCGGCCGCTTTCCCGGCAAACCCGCCCGGCGGCGGCGAGCTCCTCGAGCCACGGCCGCCACTCGCCCTCGCCGCCTCCTCGTCGGTGACGTAGCCCATCCAGAGGAGCGCCTCGTGGACCTCCTCCGCGTCGGCCGGCTGCGGCCACGCCTCCTCGCGGACACGCGCGATCGCGTCGGAGTCGAGCGCGCCGAGCGCGTCGGCCGCGGGCGCCGTCGAGCACGCGCCGCGAGAACACCGCGTGCGTGCGGCGTTCCTCGAGCGGCGCGTCGTCGAGGAACGTGTAGGGCTGCGAGCTCGAGGATGCCGCGCGCGAAGGCGGAGGGCTCGACGGTGTCGATCGCGACGCCGTTCGATCGAGCCGTCGCGCAGACCCTCGAGCACCTCGAGAAACCCGTCGACGTCCATCGCCTCGGTGCAGGCAGTCCTCGACGGTCTGCGCGCACGATCGGGTGGTCCATCGGCACCGGGATCGGCCCGCCGGGCAGCGTCTCGGGGCAGGCCAGGACCTGCGGGAACGCGGCCGCGAGCAGCGTCGTCCGCGCGCATGCGCAGGAGCGGCGGCGGCACCCGCCGGCCGCCGCGGAAGCGTTCGACGAGGAGCGAGCGCTGCGCGTTCCAGCGCCAGCGCGTCTCGAACATCGGCGCCGCGAGGACCGCCTGCATCGAGCACCTCGCGCGCGGTCGCGGGATGCAGGTAGTCGAACACCTCCTCGAGCTCGAAGCTGTGCTGCGGGCCGAGCGACAGCACGATGGCCTCCTCGTTGGCCGCCGCCTGCAGCTCGAATCCGAAACCCACGCAGAACCGCTTGCGCAGCGCGAGCCCCCACGCCCGGTTGATGCGGCAGCCGAACGGCGCGTGCACGACGAGCTGCGTGCCGCCGCTCTCGTCGAAGAAGCGCTCGAGCACGACGCGGCGCTGTGTCGGGACGCAGCCGAGCGCGTGCTTCCCCGCCGCCACGTAGTCCGCGATCTGGACGGCCCCACCGTCGGGCAGCGCGCCGCCGGACTCTTCCCTGAGCCGGGCCGCGACGCGCGCCGGAGGATCCTCGCTCGACGCGCTCGCCTCGCGCAGAATCGCGATCGCCGCGGCCAGCTCGCGCGTGCGGCCAGGGCGCCTCGCCCAGCCAGAACGGGATCGTCGGCGGCTGTCCCTTCGCGTCGGCGACGCGCACGACGCCGGGCTCGACGCGGAGAATTCGCCAGGAGGTGTTGCCGAGCTGGAAGATGTCCCCGCCGTTCGATCTCGATCGCGAAGTCCTCGTTGACGGTGCCGACGAGCGTCCCGTCGGGCTCCATGCGCACCTGGTAGTCCGCGTTGTCCGGAATCGCGCCGCCGGACGTGAAGCGCGGTGAGCCGCGCGCGGCGCGTCGCCATGAGGCGTCCGTCGACGCCGTCGCGATGCAGCAGCGCGGCGCGGCCTCGGGTGTGAAGCCGGACCGACTGCGTCGAAGTCGGCCCGCGCGAGCTCGCGGTAAGGCCACGCGCGGCGGAAACGCCGCGAAGAGCCGGTCCTCCGCCCACTCGTGCGCGACGCACGCGGCGACGATCTGCTGCGCGAGGATGTCGAGCGGGCCGCGGGCGTCGCGCGTCGCGGTCGAGCTCCCGGCGGCGGACGCAGTCGCACGAGCGCCGCGCGCCTCGACCAGCTCGTCGAGCGTCAGCGGGAAGAGCCGCCCCTTCGGGACCCGGCCGAGCGCGTGGCCGGAGCGGCCGACGCGCTGCAGGAACGTCGCGATCGACCGCGTGGCGCCGATCTGGATGACGAGGTCCACGTCGCCGATGTCGATGCCCAGCTCGAGCGACGCCGTCGCGACGAGCGCGCGCAGCTTGCCCGCCTTGAGACGCTGCTCGGCGTCGAGCCGCCGCTCGCGCGAGAGGCTGCCGTGGTGGCTCGCGACGGCGTCCGCGCCGAGGCGCTCGCGCGAGCCGCGCCGGCGATCCGCTCCGCCAGCTTGCGCGTGTTGACGAAGACGAGCGTCGTCCGGTGCTCCCGGACCAGCTCCGCGATCGCGGGCGTAGATCTCGTCCCACTGCTCGTGCGAGCACACCGTCGTCGAGCGGCGACGGCGGGACCTCGATCGCGAGGTCGAGGCTCCGGAAGTGCCCCGCGTCGACGAGCGCGGCAGTCGCGGCCCGCGCCGACGAGGAAGCGCGCCGACCTCCTCGAGCGGCTTCTGCGTGGCGGAGAGCCCGATGCGCTGGACGGGCCGCCGCGAGGCGCTTCGAGGCGCTCGAGCGACAGCGCGAGATGGCTGCCCCGCTTGTCCCGCACGAGCGCGTGGATCTCGTCCACGATGACCGTGCGGACCGTCGAGAGCATCCCGCGTCCGCCGTCGCTCGTCAGCAGGATGTAGAGCGACTCGGGCGTCGTGACGAGCATGTGCGGCGGCCGCCGCGCCATCGCGGCGCGCTCGCTCTGCGGCGTGTCGCCGGTGCGCACGAGCACGCGGAGCTCGGGCAGCGATCCGGATCCAGCGCGCGAATCTCGGCGAGCGGCGCCTGCAGGTTCTTCTGGATGTCGTTCGAGAGCGCGCGCAGCGGCGAGACGTAGAGGACCTGCGTCTCGTCCGCGCAGGGCCGGACCCTGCCGCAGCAGCGCCGTCGATCGCCGACAGGAACGCCGCGAGCGTCTTGCCGGAGCCCGTCGGCGCCGCGATCAGCGTGTGCCGGCCGCCGGCGATCGCGGGCCAGCCCTCGCGCTGGCACTGCGTCGGCTCACCGAAGCGCGCGGAGAACCAGCGAGAGACGGCCGGGTGAAAGGAAGAAAGCGATTGCACCGTGTTCCGGCGCGATCCTATCGCGCCTCGGAGACCGGCGCACCTCAGGCGAGCGAGATCGGCTAATGGTCCCGGGCGGCTTCGAGGTAGTCGGAGAAGGAGAGGCGGCGCCGCGCGGCCCGCTCGGGGCGATACTTCTTGCGCGCGCGCTCGATCAGGGTCCAGGCCCGGCTGGGCCCGTGCCAGCCGAGCGGGCGAAACTCCTTCGACGGCGCGTTGTACGCCACGAAGAAGTGCTCGAATTGCTTCCGGATCCTCGGATCGATCCCCTTGGCGCTCTTCAGGCGCTGGTGCTCCGTGGACTCGAGCGCGACCCCCACGACGCGGTCGTTGCGCTCCACCTCGCCGTCCTCGACCTCCTTCGCTTCGAGCACCCCGATCGGCCGCGCCGCGACGAGAGAACCCGCGGGCACCTCGTCGCTCATGAAGAGGAGGATGTCGAGCGGGTCGCCGTCGTCGGCGCGCGTGCAGGGGATCGACCCGAAGTTGAAGGGGAACGTGAATCCGGCGGGGAGCACCTTGGTGAGCCTGAGGAGCCCGAGCTTAAAGTCGAAGCTCATCTTGCTGCGGGTCCCCTCCGGCGCCTCGATCAGAACCGGGACCGCCGGCGGTGGCTTCGGCATGCCGCGGGCGCCGGAAGCGCCTACTCCCCTGCCCTGTTGCCGAGGCCCCGGCTGCGATCGAGGAAGTCCTTCGCGCCGAGGCGTGCCCGCTTCGGATTCGGATTCGGATACGGATACGAATCGCCGGAGTCGGACTTGCGCCCGCCTTCGGTCCTGTCTCCCCGGGCGCGCTTCTTTTCGCGCCCGGGGTCGGCATCGTCTACGAAGAACTGGATGCGAATGCGCATAGGCGCTCCCGCTTCAGCCGACGGTCTTCGGTTCCCTAGGACGACGCTTGAACGCGAGCTCACCGCTCTGCACCAGCCGTTGGAAGCGGCGCAGGTCGCCCCGGATCTGGGTCTCGGGGTCGTGCCGGAAAACCTTCGAAAACGCGGAGCGTCCGTTGCGGGCCGCGGAGCGGTACGTCAGGCGCACGGAGACGACGGTTCCCCGATTGCCGGTGGCGTCGTCGAGCTCCACGCGCCCGTCGTGCCGAACGTCCGACCGTCCCACTGTTCGCCAGGCCACCGTGTTTCCGGGCTCCTCCTCGACGATCTCGGTCTCCCACGTCGTGGTCCGGCCCGCGGGCCCGCCCACCACCCAGCGGGAGCGCGTCGCGTCGACAGGCTCGACGGATTCGAGGTGCCGCATGAAGCGCGGGAAGTCCTCGACGCGCCGCCAGAACGCGTAGGTCTCCTTCCGGGACCGGTTCACCACGAAGGACTGTCGGATCTGGATCTCGGTCTCCATCGTTCACCGCCGGCACCGCGCCGCACCGCGGTTGCCCGGTCCGCCATCGATGCAAGACGCGTTCCTGCCGTCAGAGCCCGATCGACGCGAGCGCCGCCTTCGCCGCGTGGTACCCGCACATCCCGTGGACGCCCGGACCCGGAGGCGTCGACGCCGAGCAGAGGAAGAGATTGGCTTCCGAGGTCCCGTAGAGACGGGCGGTCGGACGAAGGAAGGCCTGTCCCAGGTCGAAGAGTCCCCCGCTGATGTCGCCGCCCACGAGATTCGGGTTGTGGCCCTCGAGATCCGACGGCGAGAGCGCCGAGCGCGCGATCACCGTCCGGCGAAACCCCGGCGCGAATCGCTCGACCTGCGCCTCGATGCGTTCCGTCACGTCCTCGGGATGTCCGTTTGGAACGTGGGCGTATGCCCAGGCCGTGTGCGCGCCCGCCGGCGCGCGGGAGGGGTCGAAGAGGCTCGGCTGGGAGAGGATGACGAAGGGGCGGCGCGACGGCGTTCCTTCCCAGGCGGCGCGCTCGGACTCCACGATCTCCTCGAGCCCGCCGCCGAGGTGCACGGTCGCGGCCTCGGCGCACGCCGGCGCCGTCCAGGGAATCGGGCGGTCGAGCGCCCAGTCGAGCTTGAACGCCGCGAGGCCGTAGCGATAGCGCGCCAGCGATTTCTCGAAGCCGGCGCTCAGGCGGCCCTCCGCGATCCGGGAGAGCTGTCGCGGAGTGAGGTCGCAGAGGACGAGACGCGCCGGAGGCAGCTGCGCGAGAGATTCGACGCCGGCCGACGTTCGGAGGACTCCGCCGAGCGAGCGCAGGTGGGCCGCGAGGGCCTCGATGACCGCCTGAGATCCTCCCTTCGCGATCGGCCAGCCATCGGCGTGCGCGGCGAGGGCGAGCAGAAGTCCGGCGGCGGCGCTCATCGGCGCGTCCAGCGCCAGCATCGAGTGGGCGAAGAGGCCCGCGAACAGGCCCCGCGCGCGTGCGTCCGGAGACAGGCGCCGCGCCGCGGACTCGCCGGAACGCAGCGCCCACGCTCCGAAACGCGCGAGGGGCGCAGGCCGGGATGGGAGATGCGGCGGGGCGAGCAGGTCCGCGAGGAGCTCGTCCGCGCGCGGAAGCAGCGCCCGCAGGAGCCGGAGATAACGCGGCGCGCCGCCGAGCTCCTCGGCCGTGCGCTCGAGAGAGGGCCAGAGAACGGCCGCGGTGCCGTCGTCGAACGGATGGGCGAGGCAGGCGGGGCTGCGGATCCACTCCAGACCATGGCGTTCGAGCGGCAGGCCGTGGAAGAACGGCGACGCGGCCGCGAGCGGAAACACCGCGGCGCAGACGTCGTGGCGGAAGCCGGGCAGGGTCAGAGCCGCCGTGCGGCAGCTGCCGCCAATGGCGTCCTCCCGCTCGAGCACCGCGACCGAGAGCCCGGCCTGCGCCAGCACGATCGCGGCCGACAGCCCGTTGGGGCCGGAGCCGACGACGAAGGCGTCCGCCTCCGGCAGATCGAGCGTCTTCACGACCGCGTTGTAACACCCCGCCGTCTCGACGCCTCGACCCAGACCGGACGGCGGGGCGAGGCTCAGAGCCTGCCGGTCAGGACGAGAACCAGGACGATCAGAAGGACCAGTCCGAGTCCGCCGCTCGGCCCGTAGCCCCAGCTGCGGCTGTAGGGCCACGCCGGAACGGCCCCGAGCGCCAGTACCACGAGGATGATCAACAGGAGGAGGCCCATGGTCGTGTCCTTTCTGCGGCGGTCGCCTTCGAGAGCCCTTCCCCACCGCCACCGCACCCCCTCCTTTCAAGGAGCGTGCCCGGCCCGAGGTGGAAGCGCGCGGCGGAAGTCCGTTCCGCGTTCAGCGCGAGGCGGCGAAGCGGAGACCGCAAGTGCCCATGATGATGAGGAGCGCGCAGCCGGCGCGGAAGGCGTTCCAGGGCTCCTTGAAGAATGCCACGTCGACGAGGAGCGCGCCCACGACCGAGGCGCCCATCCAGACGGCGTACGCGGTGCCCATCGGGATCGCCCGCATGGCGACCGAGAGACAGACGGCGCAGCCGAGGCCGGAGGCGAGGTAGAGCAGCAGCGGCCCGAGGCGCGCGAAGCCGTCGGTGAGCTTGAGGCTGACGATCCAGACGACCTCGAAGATGGCGGACGCCATCAGGAAGAGCCAGGGACGGCTGCTCACGCGAGGAGCCGCTGTCGAAGGGGCGGAGAGCTTCGTGACGCTGCCGCGTGACGCACGCGGATCGATGGTAGCAGGCGACTCGCACGCCGCAGGCGCCTTCGCGCAGCTTTTACCGGCGCTCGCTCTCGCCTTAACCGCGAAGGCGTGCTCGCTCTTCGCACGAGCTTCACGCCGCCGTCGGAGGCTTGGCGCCGCGAACCGTTCTCGCATCACACGAGGAGAGACCGTGAGGCTGCTCGAACCGCGTCCCGCTCGCGTCTCGTTTCGCTGCGACTGCCGCGAGAGCCTGAGCTTCTCGACCTTCGATCGGCTGGGCGACCGGAGCCGGATCCACTGCGCCGCCTGCGGCCGCGTCTGGGAACAGGCGCTCGTCGTGGACGAAGGCGATCGCGGCTGGAAACGCACTCTCGTCCGGGGGCCCGCGGAGGCGGTCCGAGCCTCCGCCGGCGCGAGCGCGCGCAAGTCGATTCGTATCCCCTGACGTCGCGACGAGGAACACGGCGCGCGCATTCGCGCCCGCGACGCGCGCGGCGCCGAGGATGCGGTCGGCCGCCTCATGGACCAGCCGACTCCCTTCGTCACCAGGTTCTGATGGAGTGAACGCGCGCTCCGAAAGCGCGGCGGACCGCCGCGTCGATTTGACGCGCGCTTCAGGCTCGCTTCAGATGCGCGCCGTAGCGTCGGGACCGAAGGAGGCGACCATGTCCAACGACACTCTCACGGCGTGGCTTCTGCGGTGCCCCGAGTGCGGTGAGCGCGTCGCCATCGAGCTGGCCGACGACCTGAAAGGCGGCGGAACGGGCATCGAGATGTGCAGCCGAGGGCATCAGCTCGTGTTTCAGTACGACGGAGACACCGTCGAAAGGCTCGGAGTCGTCGCCGGCTGACCGGGTCGACAGGGAGACTCAATCCACCGGATCGCCGCCGATCAGCAACGACACGCGGACACGGCGCGTCGTGGAGTCCTCTCCGCGGACCGCGAGGCTGTCGAAGTTGAGTGTGACGGCTTCGATTCGCTGACCGGACGGCTCGACAGCCCGACCGCGCGGCCGCAATGTGACCCGGGGTTCGCGCCGCTCGAAATCCCTGTCGCGGCGGCGAGAGATATCGTCCTTCGGACGGCTCGCCGGGAGCCGCGACACGGGATCCGACAGGGAGCCCGGGGTGCTCGAGGAGCGACTGAAGATAACCACCGACGGGTTCGTGAAGTTTCTCTCGAAGGGAGGCGGCTCATGCCCACGATCAAGACGAAGGACGGGACCGAGATCTACTACAACGACTGGGGCAAGGGTCAGCCGGTCGTCTTCAGCCACGGCTGGCCGCTCACGCGCGGACGCCTTCGAGGACCAGATGTTCTTCCTCGCGTCGCGCGGCTACCGCTGCATCGCGCACGACCGGCGCGGCCACGGCCGCTCGAGCCAGCCCTGGGACGGCAACGACATGGACACCTACGCCGACGACCTCGCGGCGCTCGTCGAGGCGCTCGACCTGAAGGACGCGATGCACGTCGGCCACTCGACCGGCGGCGGCGAGGTCGCTCGCTACATCGGCCGCCACGGCACGAAGCGCGTCGCCAAGGCGGTCCTGATCGGCGCCATCCCGCCGCTCATGCTCAAGACGCCGCCAATCCCGGCGGCACTGCCGATCGAGGCCTTCGACCAGCTTCGCGCCGGCGTCGTCGCCGACCGCTCGCAGTTCTGGAAGGATCTCAGCCTGCCCTTCTACGGCTACAACCGGCCCGGCGCGAAGGTCTCCGAGGGCGTGCGCGAGTCCTTCTGGCTGCAGAGCATGATGTGCGGCTTCCCCGCCTCCTACTTCTGCATCAAGGCGTTCTCCGAGACCGACCTGACCGAGGACCTCGAAGAAGTTCGACGTGCCGACGCTCATCCTGCACGGCGACGACGACCAGATCGTGCCGATCGGGGCCTCCGCGATGCTGTCGTCGAAGATCGTCAAGAACGCGAAGCTCAAGGTCTACGAGGGCGCGCCGCACGGCATGTGCTCGACGCACAAGGACGAGGTCAACGCCGACCTGCTGGCGTTCCTCGAGGGCTGAGCCGATCGGCTGATCCGTGAGCGAACGCCCGGAGATCTGGCTCGCGGCGGGACAGCGCACACCCTTCGTGCGCGTCGACGGCCCCTTTGCCGACCGCGACGCGCTCGCACTCTCCGTCCCCATCGCCCAGGCGATGGCGAAGCAGGTGGACGGACCGATCGACTTCGCCGTCTGGGGCTCGGTCGTCCTCAACCTCGCCTACAGCAACCTCGCGCGCGAGGTGTGGCTGGAGGCGGGACTCGACCCGCGCGTCCCGTCCTACACGACGATCCTGCAGTGCAGCACGAGCATGGTCGGCGCCTTCCAGGCCGCCGGCCTGCTCGGCCGTGCCGGGCCGACGCACCTAGGGCTGGCGATGCTGGCGGCGTCGAGAGCATGAGCCGCGTCCAGATCGGGCTCTCCCAGAACGCGTCGGACTGGATCCGCCGCGTGAGCCAGGGCCGCGGCTGGCGGCGCAAGCTTCGGGCGGCGCGCGCGCTGCGGCTTCGGGACGTCCGCCTCTCGATTCCCGACATCAAGAACCGAGCGACGGGAAAGAGCATGGGCGAGCACTGCGAGGAGATGGCCCGCGAGTGGCGCATCGGGCGCCTCGATCAGGACGCGCTCGCGTTGCAGAGCCACCAGCGGACGGTCGCCGCGCAGAAGTCCGGGTTCTTCGACGACCTCCTCACGCCGCTCGACGGCGTCGCGAAGGATGCCTTTCCTGGACGGACACGTCGCTCGAAAGGCTCGCCGCGCTGCGGCCCGCGTTCGACGCCGGCCGGGGCGACGGCACGCTCACCGCCGGGAACAGCTCCCCGCTGACCGACGGCGCGGCCGCGGTCTGGGTCGCGACGCGCGAGGGGCTCGCGCGCCTCCCGGCGTCGGTCCCCCGCGCCCGGCTCGTGGATTTCGAGATGGCCGCCGTGGACCTCTTCCATGAGGGCCTGCTCATGGCGCCGGTGACGGCGATCCCGCGCATCCTCGCGCGCCAGGGCCTGCGCTACGACGACGTCGCGCTGTGGGAGATCCACGAGGCCTTCGCGGCGCAGGTCCTGTGCAACATCGCCGGCCTCGAGGACGCCGACTACGTGCGCGCGAAGGCGGGCGTGCAGCACACGTTCGGGTCCTTCCCCCGGGACCGCGTCAATCCGAACGGCGGCAGCGTCGCGATCGGCCATCCCTTCGGGGCGACCGGCGCCCGATCCTGAGCCAGGCGGTCAAGGAGCTGGCGCGTCTTCCGGCCGGCAGCCGCGCGATCGTCAGCGTCTGCGCCGACGGCGGCGAGGGCACGGTGGCCCTGCTCCAGGTCTGATGATGGGCTGCCGCTCGGCGCTCAGCCGCTCAGCGCCTAAGCGGCTCAGGGTCTCGCGGAGGGGCCGCGCGACGACACGACGATCGGGTCTCCCTCGATCGTGTGCCGGCGGCGCTTGTCGCTCTTGATCGGCGCCAGCCGCGCGTCGTCGCCGACGACGCGAACCGTCAGGAGGTCGAGGCTCTTCACGTCGACGCTCTGTCCCGACAGCTCGACGACGCGGGCGCGGCCCTGCATCGCCTTGACCACGTTCGCCTCGGTGGGACGACGATCGGTCGGAACGAGAAAACCCCTTCGCGCGCCGCGCCGGTCGGATGCCGCCACGAACCAATAGCGCAAGATTCCCTCCCGAAGGAGCCGACTATGTCACATTCTGGTTAAGAATCGAGCGTCTCGCGGGAATCGCCTGTTCGCCATACAGGAGCCCTAGCGGGTCGAGCCTTCGTCCGCGCAAAAAAGGGGGAGGCCGAAGCCTCCCCCGGAGGAAGGGAAAGAACGGGTCAGAGATCAGAAGCTGAGGCGTGCACCGAAGGTGAGCTGGCGAGGAGCCCGACGAGCGACCGCGTGGTCGAAGCTGCCGTGGAATTCGTCGGGTGAGCCGGGGATGTCCTGGGTGTAAACGTTGTCGACCTGGATCACGGTCTGGCGATTGATCAGATTGAAGCCCTGCAGGAACAGAGTGACGTCCACCGGGGAGAGTTTGAGCGTGTAGCCGAGCGAAGCGTTGATCTCGTAGTCCGCCGGGAGTCGGCCGAACGAGCCGCGCGGCAAGAGGAGCAGCTCGGCGCCGTAGCCGCTGTTGAAGTAGCCGACCTGGTCCTTCGGCGCGCCGGAACGGACGAAGCCCGTGAGTCCGAACGTGAGGCCGAACGGCGCCGTGTACGCCGCGTCGAGGCGGAAGGAGTGCGGCCGGTCGAGATAGAGCTTGCCGTCCGCATTGTGGAGGAACGCGGCGTAGTCGTAGTCGGCGTTGATGCCGGGATCCGTCTGACCCTGATTGGCCTGACGCGCCGCGCCGTCGTAGTTGCCGCGCAGCTGCGACCAGATGTAGGAGACCTGCGTCCAGAAGCTGCGGCCGACCTGCTTCTTGGCGACGAGCTCCGCCGCCCAGTAGTTGCGCTTCGCGGCCGGGACAGCCGAGTTGTGCACGCCGCCCGGGGGCAGGGGCTGCGAGGTCGGCGTCAGAGCCTGGCTGCCGCAGCCCGAGGAGACCAGCTTCGTGGGGTCGTTCGGGTTGAAGACGTCGGGAACGTCGGGATTGTTGAACGTGCCGAAGTCGGGGCCCTCGCAGCCGTGGAAGTCGCCGGTCGAGTACGGGCTGTTCGAGCCCGGGTTGAAGATGACGCAGCTATTGGCGTTGGCCTCGAAGAATGCCGGATCCAGGTCGCAGCGATCCTCGATCGTGCGGCCGAGATGCCGGTAGGTCCCCTTCACACCGACGGCGAACGTGGGATCGATCGCCTTGTCGAAGCCGAGGGTGTACTCGTCCTGGTAGATGCCCTTGAGGTCGGACTGGACTGGCTCCGTGACGACGCCGCCCTGTCGGTTGACGTTACGCGGGGCGAGCGGGTCCTGCACGATGCTGTCCGGGTTCGCGTCGTAGTTGAAGGTCGTCGCGAGCACCTGGGCGCCGTAGGCCCGGACGTTCAGGTCGGTCGGCATCGCGTAGTAGAAGCGGCCGTACGAAGCCGAGACCTTGCTCGAGCCGTCGCCGATCACGTCCCAGGCCAAGCCGATGCGCGGCTGCCATTCGTTCTTGAGATTGATGACGGTGGAACCGGTGTAGTCCTTGATGTCCTCCTGGTCCCAGCGCACGCCGGCGGAGAGCGTCAGGGACGGAACGATCGTCCACTTGTCCTGGACGAACGCGCTGTAGCGGATGCTCTTGGGGTTCGCCACGTTGCCTCCCGGCAGGAAACCGGCCGCCGGGTCGTCCACGCTGCTGGTGAAGAACTCGTGGCCGTAGTAGACCGGACCGCCGTTGGGCCCGATCGGAGCGCCCGCGCTGCACTGGACGCCGTTGGGGTCCGTCGGGCAGGGCTGGATCTGAACGCGGGTGCCGCCCGTGTAGTACGACGTCGTGAACGTCTTGTTGTCCTCGTAGTCGCCGCCGACCTTGATCTCGTGGTTCGCGGCGTAGATCGTGCCGGTCGCCTGGTAGGCGTCGCGCTTCGAGTTGTTGTTGGTGGTGGGCCCGAAGATCAGGCCGAAGCCGTTCGAGTCGACGGCCGACCCCGAGGTGAAGTCGCGGATCTGATACGTATTGGTCGGCGGCGAGAGCTCGAAGCGGTCCTCGTGCCGGGCGTAGCGCGCCGTGACCAGGGCGGAGCTGCCGAAGAGCTGCGTGAGCGACCCGGCGTAGTCCGTCGCACCGAGGTCGCGTACGGCCTGGCGGATGACCGGGTTCGCCGAGGTCGGGTTCGCGATGTTGCCGGTCCGCGTCTCGGGATCGCCGAAGACCGTGCCGACGAGCGTCGTACCCTGGCCGAAGCGCGCGGTCAGCTTGCCGGAGTAGATGTTTGCGGTCGAGTCGAAGGGCTGGTCGACGCCGGCCACGGCGGGTCCGTAGATCGGCTCGGAGCCCGCGCTGATCATTTGGCTGTTGTTGTAGGTGACGCGGTTGTACGCGCCGAAGAACCACAGGTGGTCCTTCATCATGTAGCCGCCCAGGTCCGCGCCGTAGTCCTGGCGGTCCTGCTGGCTGCGGTCGACCACGTACTCCGCGTCGGTCCCGCTGTTGGTGAAGTTGGACTGATCGGCGTTGAACTGGACGTTCGACGTGCCCTTGTAGTCCGCCGTCAGGCCCTTCGTGTCGAAGTAGCCGAACCCGTCGCCGTGGAACTCGTTACCGCCCGACTTCGTGACGACGTTGATCACGCCGCCCAGCGAGCGGCCGTACTCGGCCTCGTATCCGGAGCTCTTCACCTGGACTTCCTCGATGAACTCCTGTGAGAGCGCCTTGCCCTGGAACCCCTTGATGACGTTCGTCGTGTTGACGCCGTCCACCAGGTAGGAGTTCTCGACCGAGGTCGCGCCGTAGATCGTCCAACCGCCGCCCGTCGGGTTCGTCGATCCACCGCGGCCCTGGGTCTCCGACTGGTCGATCCCGACCCCGGGCTGGATCGCAACGACCGAGGAGTAGTTGCGTCCGACCGGGAGCTTCTGCGCGATCTCCTGCCGGATGTTGGTGCCGGATTCGGCCGAGGTCGTGTCGACCACCGGCGCCTCACCCGTGACGACCAGCTCCTCCTTCGCGGAGACCTGGAGCTGCATCGCGACGGCGACGGCCGCGTCGAGCTTCACCGTCGCGAGCTTCTCGACCGTGGTGAAGCCGGACAGGCTGCCCTTGACCTTATAGGAGCCCGGGGGCAGCGAGATGAACCGAAACGTGCCGTCGTTGCCGGTCACGCTCACGCGCGTGCCCTGCAGGGAGGCACTCGAGGCTTCGACCGTGACTCCGGGGAGCGGACGCCCGTCCGTGCCGCTGACCGTTCCCGTGATCTCGCCGGTCGTCTGCGCGAACGCGACCGGAGCGATCAGGAGAAGGCAGACCGACACCACCAGGCTCAATCGAACAATGCTCTTCACTACTGTCCTCCTTTGGTTGAGTTCGTCTCAACTCGGGCCGCTCATGGAGCAATGGCAGCGCCATCGATCACCGAAGTCGGTCACGCGAAGGAACGCGCCGCGACTCTGTGAGTTGCACGATGCACGGTTTCCACTCCGCGCAACGCGACGCACCGCTCCGAACCGCATCCTTGGACGAGCGTCGGAAAATCTGGATTGTGAATTTTCGATTAGGACAGATCGGTGGAAAGCGGCAGGCGGCGAACGGAGGCCGAGTCGGAATCACGCCGTGCGACCTTGGGCCGAGGGGACGGCGTCGGCCGACGTCCGTTCGAAAGAAGCGGGGAGACGCGGACCATTTCCCGCAGCGCAGCGAACGCGCGCGCCTCCGTGGCGGCCCGCGGGATCTGGAAACCCTCCTCACGCGCCTTGCGAACCGCCGCGTCGAGGCGATGGCCGCGGCGCGGGGCGTCTTCCAGCGCCGCGGCCCAGGCGGCATCGTCGGGCCGGCACCGCGCGCGCTCGCAGATGAACGTCAGTCGCTCGGCGAGTTCGCCGCGGCTTCGCGCGGCGGCGCGGCTGACGCGCTGCAGGAGGAGCACGCGCTGATACGCGAACCAGAGGTGCTCCGCCAGGGTCGTCCGATCGTCCGGCACCTTCCCCAGCAGACTCGCCACCACCCCGCGCAGCTGCCGCCGCGCCTTGCGGTCGAAGGCGACCCGCGAACGCGCCCACAGCGCGTGCAGCCGGTCGCGGACCCGCCACGACCGGAGGAAGGAAACCGGGAGGATCTTGAGCCCGGCCTCCAGCGGCCAGTCTCCGTCGACGTCCTCGAGGAATCGCCGCAGAGTCTGCTCCGCCTGGATCTCCTCGTGGACGATGCGCTGCCACGGAATGCCCAGCGCCTCCGCGCCCCGCACGAGCTCGGACGGAGACTCGGGCTCGGAGTCCGACCCGATCCGCTCGATCGGAACCGGGACCAGGCGCGGCCGCGCGGAGACGTTCACGAATCGAGTCTGCACGCCGCAAGCGGTCTGCGGCAATAACCAGATCGTCAACAGTCGGCATGACCGCCTGGCGAGCCGCAACGAACGAATCCCGGTCGGCGGACATGACCACTTCGCTCCCCCGCCGAGCCGGGCTCGTGCCGGCGCTTGCTGGACGGATGGGGATGCGGCCCTGAAAAGTGGCTATGCCCGCAATCGGTGAACTGGTCTTGCCGCTCGGCCAGGGAGTGCTTGCCTCGTACAGCATGAGTCTTTTCTGAGCCGCTGCCCGAGAACCCCTGATCGCCGCTAGGATCCTGGGATGAAGAAGACGCCGCCCGGAATCCTCCCCCTGATCGAGATCGACCGCGACTGCGACAAGCCGCTGAACCGGCAGATCTACGAGGGCTATCGCGACGCGATCGTCGGGCGCCAGCTTCGCTCGGGTCAGCGCATCCCGCCGAGCCGGAGCCTCGCCGCGGAGCTTCGCGTATCCCGCCTTCCGGTTCTCAACGCGTTCGAGCAGCTCCTCGCGGAGGGCTACTTCGAGAGCCGGGCGGGCTCGGGCACGTTCGTGGCAAGCAGCGTGCCCGACGACCTCTCGGCGCCGAAGCCGGGAACAGCCGCGCTCCCGCGTCCGCCCCGAAGCGGACCGCGCCTCGTCGGACGGCACGCCGCGATGCTGTGTCAGGAGATCGGACCGTGGTTCAAGGGCGCCGGAGCCTTCTCGGTGGGTCAGCCGCCCGTAGACCAGTTCCCCATGGATCTCTGGTCGAAGCTGGTGGGTCGGCGCGCGCGCAGCCGCGACCCCGAGCTCGTGCACTATTCCCCCGTGATGGGTTTCGGGCCGCTGCGCGAGGCCGTCGCCGAGTACCTCCGAACGGCCCGCGGCGTGCGCTGCGAGGCGTCCCAGGTCATGATCGTCGGCGGGGCGCAGCAGGCGCTCGAGCTGTCGGCGCGTGTGCTTCTCGACGCGGGCAGCCCGGTCTGGGTCGAGGACCCCGGCTGCTACGGTGTGCACAACCTGCTGCGCCTGGCGGGGGCGCGCACGGTTCCGGTGCCGGTCGACGACGAGGGCCTCGTCGTCTCCGAAGGCATCGCGCGATCCCCCCGGGCGCGCGCGATCTACGTGACGCCGTCGCATCAGTTCCCGCTCGGCGTGACGATGAGCGCCTCACGGCGTCTCCAGCTGCTCGACTGGGCCCAGAGCACCGGAGCCTGGATCATCGAGGACGACTACGACAGCGAGTACCGCTATGGGCAGCTCCCGATCACCTCGCTCCAGGGTCTGGATCGCGATGCGCGCGTGATCTACGTCGGCACCTTCTCGAAGATCATGTTCCCGGCGCTCCGCATCGGGTACCTGGTTCTCCCGACGGACCTCCTCCGGACCTTCGTCGCGGTGCGCCGCGCCACGGACAAGTTCTCACCGACGCTCACCCAGGCGGCGCTGACCGACTTCATCGAGGAGGGTCACTTCGCCCGACACGTCCGGCGCACGCGGGTCGTCTGCGGGGAGCGCCGGGCCGCGATGGTCGACGCGCTCCGCGCCGAGCTGGGCCCGGACGTCGCCATCCTCGGCGATCCGGCGGGCATGTACCTGACGGTGGGGCTCTCCGGCCCGCAGCGCGACCGCGAGATCGCCCTTCGGGCCGCGCGCGAGCGGCTGTGGGTCGCTCCTCTCTCGGAGCGCTACCTGGGGCACGCGGCCCGGCAGGGCCTGCTTCTCGGCTACGGCGGAACCGATGCCGCCGAGATCGCCGAGGGAGTCCGGCGGCTGCGGGAGCTGCTGACTCCCGCGGGGCCGAGGGCGAGTCAGCCCCGCGCCGCCCCGGACCGCTTCCAGAGTTCGAGGGTTCGTGCCTCGAGCTCCGGCGCGAGCTCGTCGGTCCACTGACTCGAATCGTCGGCGCCCTCAGCCGCTCCGGGTTTGGGAAGCCATGAGCGCGAGTTATCGCGTCTCGGCAAGTTGTTCACTGTTGAAGGCTACGAGGGCACCTGAATTCCCCTCTCCCCCACGGGGGAGAGGGCAGGGTGAGGGGGGAAGCGCTCGTAGCAAGCGGAGTCCACGTGACGCCTCAGCGTTGGTTGCCCCTCACCCCAACCCACTCCCGCCGGGAGAGGGAGCCGCCACGAGTGGGAAGAACCTGATGAGAATTGATAGTCCGGAAGGCCAGAAAGCAGTTCACGCCGACTCGCGGCGGCCCTGTTTACGGGCGGCCCTCGAAGATCAGGTTGAAGGGCGTCTCCGTCGCACGCTGGAACCGCTTGAACCCGGCCCTCGTCGCCACCTCGCGCAGCCGGGTTTCGCCGGCCTGCGCTCCCAGACCGGCCGCGCCGTCCTGCGAGAGCGACGCCGGCGTGCAGATGACCGTCGACGCCGAGTAGAAGATGCGCCCGACCGGATTGAGATTGTCTTCCACCTTGTCGTTGGCGAAGGGCTCGACGAGCATCCACGTTCCGTCGGGTCTCAGAGTCTCGCGAACGTGGCGCGCGGCGCCGAGCGGGTCTCCCATGTCGTGGAGGCAATCGAAGAAGAAGACGGCGTCGTAGTTTTTTCCCGGGTAGTCCTGCGCACGTGTCACTTCGAATGTCACGCGGTCCGCCACGCCCTCCGCCACTGCGTGCTTGCGAGCCGCTTCGATCGACGGCGCGTGGTAGTCGAAGCCCACGAAAGTCGACTTCGGGTACGCCTTCGCCAGGATCACGGTCGACGAGCCGTGGCCGCAGCCGACGTCCGCAACGCGCGCGCCCGCCTTCAGCTTGGCTTCGAGGCCGTCCAGCGCCGGAATCCACGAGGACACGAGATTCGCGTTGTAGCCGGGCCGGAAGAACCGGAACGTGCCCGCGAAGAGGTCCGGATGGTGTTCGTGCCACCCCATGCCCTTGCCGCTGCGAAAGGCCTGGGCGATCTTCGGCTCGTTCTTGTAGCAGGCCATCGCCAGCTCGAAGAACCCCGGCAGGAATGCGGGGCTGTTCTCGTCGGCGAAGCAGAGGGCCTGCTCCTCCGGCAGCGTGTAGGTCTGGGACGGCGCGTCGTATGTCACATACCCGCACGACGCCTGCGCATTGAGCCACTCGCGAACCTGCCGCTCGCTCGTGCCGGTCTTCTTCGCGAGCTCGGCCGGCGTCATCGGTCCCGCGTCCGCCATCGCCTTGTACAGACCCAACCGGTCCCCCACGACCACCAGCAGGCCGCTCATCGCGGCCCCCATGTCGTTGACCGCGCGACCCAGGAATTCGTCGAACCTCACCTGATCGATCGCCATGAACGTTTCCCCTTTCCAAGAGATCATTCGCCCGTCGTCCATCGGGCGACGCAGGCTACTGTGCCGGGGACGCCGCCGTTTTCCGTTTCATGCGCCCTTAACGGCGGATGTCGACGAGACAAGTGAGATTCTTAGAACGGCATGAAGGGCGGAAGCGCGTGGGAATTTTGTTGGCGCAAGCGTGTGGGCGTCGGCCTAGAGTTCGCTGAGCGCTCCGCCTCGGCAGAACTTGGCGCCGCGGGCTCCGTAGGCATCCGAAGGAGAACGATCCCATGCTGAACGCCCTTCTTCTCGCGGCACACGCGTCGGCTGCGACGGTCCAAACCGACACATCCGCGCGCCAATGGGTCGCAACCGCCATCGAGCGCATGGGCGGCCCGGCGGCGCTCTCCTCCCTCTCGACCCTGCGTCTCGAAACGATCGGCTATCGCAATCTGCTCGAGCAGTCCGAGCGGCCGGAGGGCCCCTGGATCCCCCAGATCGAGCGGACCGTGGAGATCTGGGACGTCCCGGGCGGGCGGTGGGACGAGACGACCGAGGCGACGGCCGCCGACGACACCTACTCGATTCGGACGATCGTCGCCGGCGGAGCGGCCGCGCGGCGATTCGGGGAGACGTGGGGGCCCGCCGGCAGGGCCGACATCGTCGAGGCGCAGGAGTGGATGGCGCTCTCGCCGCAGCAGCTCCTCCTCGACGCCGCCGCGGCCCCCGATCTGCGTCGGGAGCCCGACATGACCCTGCAGGGCGTTCCCCACCACGCCGTCGCGTTCGGCTCGGGCGAGGACCAGCGGCGGATCTTTCTGAGCACAGAGACCGGCTTCCTCACCGCCGTCGAGATCCGGCGGGCGTATCCGGAGAGCCTGTACTGGCAGGTCTGGGGCGATGTGACCACCCGCGTCGCGTATTCGTACTGGGACATCCGCCCGGGCGGCCTCTTCTATCCTCTGCAATGGGACGTCGAGCGCGGGGGTCGACCCTGGCGCTCGCTCACGATCACGAAGCTCGAGCCCGGCGCCGGCACCGCAGGCGACGCCTTCGTCATCCCGGACTCCGCGAAGGAGGCGTTCGCCGCGCGATCGAAGCATTCGTTGGAGAATCCGGAGTTCGGGAACCCCTCGCGTCCCGCCGTGGAGCTCTCGCCGGGTGTCGTCTACGTTCCGGGCTCCTGGGGCGTGACGCTCGTCCGCCAGAGCGACGGCGTCGTGGTGCTCGAGGCGCCCATCTCGGCCGGCTACTCGGCCCGCGTGCTCGAAGAGGCGAAGCGCCGCTTCCCCGGCGTACCGGTCAAGGCGGTCGTCACGACTTCGGACTCGTGGCCCCACATCGGCGGCATCCGCGAGTACGCGGCCCGCGGAATCCCCGTGTACCTGCTGGATCACAACGTCGCGCAGATCCGTCGAGCGCTCGAGAGCCCACATCAGTTTCACCCCGACGCTCTGGCGCGGACGCCCCGCAAGCCGATCCTCCGTGCCGTCTCCGGGCGCATCGTCCTCGGCGAGGGTCCGAACCGAATCGAGCTGCTCCCCGCGCGCACCGAGTCCGCAGAGCGGATGATGCTCGCCTTCCTGCCCGAGTCCGGCCTCCTCTACGCGAGTGATCTCTTTCAGGCGGGCCGCGGTGGGCCTCCCGAGTACGCGTGGGAGGTGGCCGAGGTCGCGCGGCGCGAGCACCTGCAGGTCCGGACGGTCTTCGCCATGCACAGCGATCCGACGCCCTGGGAGAAGCTCCTCGAGCTCGTGGCGGCGGCTCAAAAGCCGCGCTGAAAGAAATTGGCGGAAGCGTGTGGGAGTCGAATCTACTCGGAAGTGGACCAAAGCTGTGGGAATTCCGCGCCTTTGACAGCGTCCGGGATCGTTTGTCAGCGAAGCGACGGAGCATTCATCAAGGCCGCCAACTCCGCCTTCTTCATTTGAATACGTTCAGCCCACACCCGGTCGCACTGCGCATGCATCGTCCGATAAGTGTCTCTGCTGCGGCCAGTCGGATCTCTCGTCATTGCCTCATCGACCAGGCTCTGATAGGTGCTCTCATCCTTCGCTCGCGCCTCGCGCCAGCAGTCAAGCTCGTTCTGGATTTGATCTCGCCTGCTCTCTCGCTCGGTTATTTTGCGCCGCGTCTCCGCAGCTGTAGGCCGTCCCTCTCGGCGAGGCGAACGTCGGACCGGGAGCCTCTGTCGCAACTAATTGATCCCGCCTTTCGTCTCAGCGCAATGACCGAGCCGCACCTGGGCCATGAAGCCATCTCTACCGGCGTGGCTTCTGTTGTAGGCGTCAATCCTGGCGTTTAGCGCCGCGAGTCTGGCGACACTCGCCATGGGAGCGGGCGGAATGGTAGCGGCCGACTCGGACCCCGCGCCTCCCGACGGGCGTTTCCACTGAAAGTGCGATGTCGCGTCCCTCATCTCGGATGGCTTGTCGTTGCTCTGATATGTCGTCATGACAAAGATGCTCCCATGACGCCCGAGGCGCTGTCCTGATGCAAACGCACCACACGGCCGGGATGCCGCCCGTTGGGCAGGTTGGGCCAGCCACGGCAGGAGCCATCGGAGTCCCGCACCGGCGTAGGATCCTCCGGTGATCTTTACGAAGCGTCTGCGTGATGGCGTTCGCAGAGGCACGATCACTTGCAGCGTGCGAATATGGATGCGGCCCAACGTCAAGGTGGGCAACCGCTACCGCATGGACGAGGGAGAGATCGAGGTCGTATCTGTCCTGCCCATGACGCTGGCGGACATCACTCCGGAGTTGGCGCGGGAATCGGGCTTCCAGGGTGTGGTTGACCTTCTCAAGACAGCCAAGCACGGTCGAGGCGAAAACGTCTATCTCGTTCGGTTCCGCTACGTAGCACCGAACCGCCGCAATAGCCGCACGCAGGCCGTCGAAGGGAGGAGACGATGACCACCCACGTCGCCCGCCAGTTTCTTCTGTGGTGTACCGTCATGGATTACGGCGCGTTGCTGGTCTGGTTCCTCGCTTTCGCTCTCGCGCACGATTGGATGTTTCGACTCCACGGCAGATGGTTCCGGCTGTCCCGCGAGCAGTTCGACGCCCTCCACTACGCTGGAATGAGCATCTTCAAAATCGGAATCCTTCTATTCAACCTCGTACCTCTCATCGCCCTCTCTATCGTCAGCTGAGAGATGACGTCGAACTGTCGGCGAGATTGTCAGCGACCTGCTCGCCGCTAACGGCCTCCTGGCCGGATCCGGCGCGCTCACCGACGGATAGGAAATGCCGCAGGTTGGTCTGCGGCGACACCCAGTCGAACGGATTGGCGGAAGCGTGTGGGAGTCGAACCCACCCGTCCCGGCACGAGGCCGCGACGCCGACGGATTTGAAGTCCGCGAGGGTCACCGGACCCCGTGCGCTTCCGGGCGGATTATGGACCGGAACGCGGACCGGCCGACTCCGAGCTATTCCTTTTCTTCGGAGCCTGCTCGTTCGGATCCGTTCCGCCGCCGCGCGCCCACTCGCCCGAGTCTTCTCCCTGCTCGACGGTCGGCGGCGTCTTCAGCCCTTGCGGCGCGGGGTTCTCCTTGAAGCCCTGAGCGTCCCGCGGATTGGGAACCTTGGCCTCCGGTGCGTCTCCTTCGCGATTGCGCTTCTCGTCCATAGGTTGTGGTTCTCCTGTCGGAGGTGAAGTGCAAGAGGCGTTCCCGTTTCCCGACGCGCCGGAGACTAGAATCCCGACGTGTGGCTCTTCGCCTCCGCCGCGGCCGGCTGGATCGCCCTTCAGGCCGCCGCGGCGAGCGGCGGAATCTCCGAGCGGATCACCGCTCTCGAGCGCGCGGCCGCGTCGGCTCCTTCTCCGGCGGCCCTGGGCGCGCTCGCCTCCGCGTACGCGTCGGTCGACGATCCGCGCACCGAGGCGGCGTTCCAGCGGGCGCTGAAAGCGTCTCCCGGAGACTCGGCGCTGCGAGTCGATCATGTGGAGTACCTCTGGAGGAAGCACCGCGACGAGGCGGGCAATGCGGAGATGGAGCGGGTGCTCGCGCGCTCCCCGTCTGACGCCCAGCTGCGAGGGCGCTACGGGGAGGCGTTGATGCAGCAGAACCGATTCGTGGACGCGTCCTCGCAGCTCTCCCGAGCGTGCGGCTCCACGTCAGCCGCATGCGGCGCGGAGCGCCTGGGCCTCTGGGCGAGCGCGCTCCTGGAGACCGGCCGATTCCCGGAGTCCGCGCGGATCTGGAGCCGCGCCATTGCCGCCGCCCCGGACCAGGCGGAACCGCACGCCGGACTCGGGCGCCTCCGGCTGCTGCAGGGCGACGACGCCGGCGCGCGCGCGGAGCTCGCGATCGCCGCGAAGCGTGATCCCGCGAATGCGTCCCTCCGGGTCGACTACGGCCGCGCGCTGGAGCGGGCGGGAGACGCGGCGGCCGCGGAGGCCGAGTACCGCGAGGCGCTGCGTCTCGATCCGTCCTTCGCCGCGGCGCACTATGCGCTCGGCACACTCCTCGCCCGCAGCGGCCGCGCCGACGAGGCCAAGTCCGAGATCGCGCAGTACCAGACCGCATTCGCGGCGTCGCAGGCGGCCCGTCAACGCAATGGAGCGCGGCGCGCCCAGCTCTCCCTCGGCTGGACGCGGCTCGAGGCGAAGGACGCCGAGGGCGCCATCGCCGCGTTCTCCGGCCTCGGCAACGACCCGGAGGCGCTGCGCGGACGCGGCGAGGCGCTTCTAGTTCTGGGGAGGCGCGAGGAGGCGCGAGAGTCGTTCGAACGGGCCGCCACACTCTCGCCGTCGGACCCGCGCATTCAATGGGCGCTCGCGCGCGCGCGCGCCGGGGAGTCCCCGTGAGACGCGCGGCAGCTCTCCTGTTGCTCGCCGGGGCCGCCGTCGCGTTCTCGGCGGCGTCTCCGCAGCCGAAGACGCAGCACAAAATCCCGCCGGCGGCTCCCTGCCCGACGTTCTTCCGCGACGTCGCGGCCGCGCGCGGCCTTGCGTTCATGCACGAGCGCGGCGCGACGCCCGAGCACCAGCTGCCCGAGACGATGGGATCCGGCGTCGCCTGGCTCGACTACGACGGCGACGGGTGGATGGACCTCTACGTCGTGCAATCCGGCCCGTTCCCCCCGGACGGCAGCGTCCGCGCGCGGGACCGCCTGTACCGCAACCGCGGCGACGGGACCTTCGAGGACGTCACCGAGAAGGCCGGGATCGCGGACACCGCCTACGGCATGGGCGCCGTCGCCGCCGATTTCGACAACGACGGCCGCACGGATCTCTTCGTCACGAACTTCGAGGGCAACATCCTCTACCGCAACAACGGCGACGGCACGTTCACCGACGTCGCGGCGAAGGCCGGCGTACGCGGCTCGGGCTGGTCCACCTCGGCCGCCTTCGCCGACTTCGACGGCGACGGGTGGCTCGACCTCTTCGTCGTGCGCTACCTCGACTACCGCGTCGAGAAGAACTTCTTCTGCGGCAACGTGGAGAAGGGGACGCGCGAGTACTGCCATCCGAGCCTGTATCCGCCGATCGGGAACCTCCTCTATCGCAACAACCGCGACGGCACCTTCACCGACATCACCGAGTCCTCCGGCATCGCCGCCGCGCTCGGTAAGGGCCTGGGCGTGGTCGTCTCGGACCTCGACGGCGACGGGCGGCCGGACATCTACGTCGCGAACGACACGACGATGAACTTCCTCTTCCACAACCTCGGCGACATGAAGTTCGAGGACGTGTCGCTCCTCTCCGGGGCCGGCCTGAGCGTCTTCGGGCGGCCCTTCGGCGGAATGGGCGTCAACGCCGGGGACCTCGACGGCGACGGCCTGCCCGATCTCGTCGTCGCCAACTTCGAGGCGGAGCCCAACAGCTACTACCGTAACGTCGGGGGCGGCATCTTCGAGGACCTGTCGACGCCCTCCGGCTTCGGCGCGCCCGCGTTCGCGTTTTCGGGGTTCGGTCTCGATCTGCTCGACGTCGCCAACGCCGGCCGGCTCGACGCGTTCGTCGCGAACGGGCACGTCCTCGAGGTCCCGCACCAGCAGGGCGTGACCTATGCCGAGCGGCCGCAGCTCTACTGGAACGACGGCAAAGGCCGGTTCGTCGAGCGCGGCTGCGGCGAGCCCTTTCGGAAGGCCGTCGTGAGCCGCGGATCCGCGACGGCGGACTTCGACAACGACGGCGACCTCGACATCGCGGTGTCCAACTCCGGAGGGCCGCTCGAGCTGCTCGAGAACGCGGGACGCCACGGCGGCTGGCTGGGGCTCACGCTCGTCGGACGGCGCTCGAACCGCCAGGGAGTCGGAGCGCGGGTGACGCTGACGACCGACGCGGGACGGCAGGTGCGCGAGACGCGCGCCGGCGAGAGCTACCTCTCCTCGTCGGATCCGCGCGTCCACTTCGGCCTCGGCGCCTCGACCGCGCGCCGCCTCGAGATCCGCTGGCCGTCCGGCACCGTGCAGACGATGCCCGCGCCGCCCGCGGGGCGCTACACGCGCGTGGAGGAGCCGGAACACTGAGGAGCCGGAGCGTCTCTCGCGCCTAATCCCCTCTCCCCCCGGCGGGGGAACAGCTCGCCGCTGGCGACGCGGCGGCGCCAGAGGAGGTGCGCGGGCCGGCCGTCCAGGTTGAAGACGGTCGTGACGCCGCTCGCGGCGTAGAGGGTCAGCTCCTCGGGAACGTAGACATGGACGTGCATGTCCGCGAGACCCGGCATCAGGAAGAGCCCGCGCGCGTCGATCCGGTGCGCGGCCGGGGGGACTGGGGTGCGCGGGGAGGGGCCCATCGTGAGGATGCGGCTTCCCGAGACGACGACGGTCTGGTCCGCGAGGAGGCGCTCCGTGTCCATCGGCACGACGCTCGCATGGAGAAAGGCCGTCGTCCCTGAGTCGTTCCGGGGCGCGCCGGGCGCCGTACCCGCGACGCGAGCGGCCAGGCACAGCACGGCCGCCGGGAGCGCGAGTCGCAGAATCGTCCCTGGCCTCATTCGGACCCCCCGATGGACCTTCCTAAATTGAGTAGAATCAAGGTTGTTCGAAGCAAGAAAGTATGAGCGAATCCCCTCGGAACAGCACTTCCTCCGCCGTCGCGCTCGAGACTCCGTCCAGCGGGACGGTCTCCCCATTCCTCCACGACCGGGGGGAGTCCGTCTATAACCCTCTGAGCGGCGTCGAGATCGCGAAGACCGACCCCCGATTCCAGGCCCTCACGAACGCCGGAGAGGGCCGCGCCGACGCCGTCGACCCGGTCGTTCTCACGCATCTTCGGGCCGAGAGGTTCCTCATCGACGACATCGAGAAGGAATCCCGGCGGACGCACCTGCTCTACCTCTCCCTCGAGACCTGCACCGTCTGCAACCACCGTTGCCCGTTTTGTCCGGTTTCGATCGAGCCGCGCGACCGGGAGGTCATGAGCCAGGAGCTCTTCGAGCGCGTCGTCGACCAGGCCGTCGAGGCCGGGGGCGAGCGGATCGTCGTCTTCCTCAACAACTACAACGAGCCGACCTTCGACCCCCTGTTCGAGGACCGCGTTCGTTACCTGTTCGCGCGCAGGCTCGCCGTCAGCATCCTGACCAACGCCTCCGGTTTCACGCCGGAGCGCTGCGATCTCTTCGAGAGCCTCGGACGCTTTCGTTACATCGGCGTCAACCTGCCGACGCTGCGGCCGGACCGCTACGAGAAGCTCCACGGCACGCGCGACCTGGCGCGCGTCGTCGCGAACATGGACGCGATGCACGCACGCGAGATCTCCGAGGAGACCGCCATCGTGGCGTTGGGCGACGAGGGCGAGGAGCATCAGCGCGACGTCGAGGAGCTACGCGCCCACTTCGAGCCTAAGGGCTGGATCGTCAAGCCGTTCAAGATCCGCAGCCGGCCCGACAGCGGCACCTACGTCGTCGAGCCGCCCCCGATCAAGAACCTGCGCGGCTGCGAGCTCATCGGCTCGCGCCCCTTCGAGCATCTCCACGTGACCGCGACCGGAACCGCGGTGCTCTGCTGCCAGGATTACTACGAGAAGCTCACGGTCGGGAACGTCAAGACGCAGACCGTCGCCGAGATCCTGGGCGGCGACACGATGGCGAGGCTGAGGCGCTGGACCTACGGGGTCGAGGAAGCGCCCGACGACTTCCTCTGCCGGCGCTGCGAATTCGCGATCCGCTAAGCGACGCCGAGCCGCCGCCGATGAGATCCGGACGCGAGTCGCGGGCCCGGCTCCGCCGGCTCGAGAAGCGGCTCCGCGAGCTGCACGACGCGTACTACGAGGACGCGTCGAACGAGGCCGCGGTCATCCCCCAGTACCTCCGGGTCCTCGCCGAGGCGCGCGGCGTCGAGCGGCTGCGGCACCCCGAGCCTCCGCGGGGTCCGCGCGTCCACCTCGGCGCCGGCGATCACCGGCTGGAGGGCTGGACGAACGTCGACGTCCTCGGCTCCGCCGCCGTCGACGTGCGCGCGGACTGCGCGCGCCCGCTCCCGTTCCGCGACGGCGCCGCGGCGTTCATCCACTGTGAGGACCTGCTCGAGCACCTCGACCTCGCGAGCGGGAAGACGCTGCTCGCGGAGTGCTTCCGCATCCTGAGGCCCGGCGGAGTGCTCCGCCTCCTCACGCCGGACCTCGAGCGGCTGATCCGCTCCGTCTACGAGCGGCGCGATCCGCGCCACCTGCGCTGGTGCGCCGCGCGGCTCTCGGCGGACGGTCCCTGCGAGGCGCTCAACATGCACCTGCGCATGAACGGCGAGCACCGGTTCGTCTACGACGGTACGCGTCTGCGGGAGATCCTCGAGGCGCTTGGCTTCTCGGTCCGGCGGGTCCGATGGAACCGCTCGTCCCACCCCGAGCTGCGCTTCCTGGACCTGCGCGACTTCGGCCTCAACCTCTTCGTGGAGGCGACGAAGCCGTAGCGCTCGACATCGAGAGGCGGGCCGTCGACCGGCGGGATCTAGTGCGCCGGTTGCTCGGTCTGGCTGAAGAGCCGGGTCGACGTCGAGCGCTTCTCGCCGGCGAACGCGTTATAGCAGGCCACCAGAACAAGACCGCAGAGGAATGCATCGCCGAACGCCCACAGGCCGCCGATCAATCCGCCCAGGAACGTGGAGGCGTATCCGACGTAAACACTCGAAAAGACGCCGACGAACCGGGATCCCCAACCCGTCGCAGACAACCAGCCCATGAGCATGATTCCCAGTCCCCAGCACAGCCCCATCGCCAATGCCATCGGAACGGCTCGCAGCCTCGCCATTTTGGGCCTCCTCCATCGCTCCAAAAACTATCGCAATACGATATGTATTCCGGTTCCTGGCGCGAGCGGGGAAATTTCCCGGCCGTCCAGGCGTTGAGATCTCTGGGAGCGGTTCATGCCTTCGATTCCGGGGAGACCGGCCACGGCTCGGCTCGACGTCAATGCCTCGGCTCCGCCGCACGGCCTGGACGTGGACGGCGTCACGCGGCGCTCCACCTTGAAATGGATGACGCTGGCTTGGATGGCCTTCGCCGCAGCCACCGCCGCCGGCCTCACGGCCTCCCTGCGCTTCCTGTTCCCCAACGTGCTGTTCGAGCCGCCCACCCGCTTCAAGGCGGGCGACCCCTCCGGCTATGGCCTGGGCGTCGACGAGCGCTGGAAGGAGAAGTTCGGAGTCTGGATCGTGCGCAACAGCACCTCGATCTACGCTCTCGTGGCCGTCTGCACGCATCTCGGCTGCACACCGAACTGGCTGCCGGCGCAGAACAAGTTCAAGTGTCCCTGCCACGGATCGGGGTATTACGTCTCCGGAATCAACTTCGAGGGCCCGACGCCACGGCCTCTGGAGCGCGCCGAGATCTCGATCTCCCCCGAGGACGGCCAGATCGTGGTCGACAAGGCCGTTCGGTTCCTGTACGAGCGCGGGCAATGGACGGATCCGGAGGCGTTCATCAAGTTGGCCTAGGCGAAGAGACGATCCAATGGCTCGAGCCGATCGGCGATGTCGCGCTGTTCGCCCCTCAGCCTCCGAACTGCCGGAGGTGGTGGTCGATGTGCTTGTACATGAGCCGGCCCCACTCGTCTCCGGTCATCCGCCCGAAGAACGAGTGCGTCTGACGGCCCGCCTGGTCGCGCCCGCGCGCACAGAACTTCTCCACGAGCCCGACGAGCCGCTCCTTCTCGCGCGCGAAGTCGCGCTCGTCCTTCACGACGAACGTCGGGTCCGTGGGGGAGCCCTTCGAGAACGGCTTCTCGCCGAGGAGGCCCTTGCGGACGAAGGGTCCGAAGAGCTTGCCGATGAGCGCCTGGGGGCGCGGCTTGTCTCCGGTCCCGGCCTCCAGCGCCACCGCGCAGTGCGCCAGCATCTGGGATGCGCTCATCTTCCCCCACTGGCGCTCCGCGGCGCTCGTCAGGGCGGACAGCCGCTGGAGAATCTCGGACTTCGCCGGGGGCTCGAAAAGGCTCTGCATGGGACCCCGAGAGCTTATGGGAATCGCCGACTCGGTGAAAGCGGCGGTGTCGGGAGCCGCGGCCCCGGCCCACACGGGATACGCATAAAGACCTCCTCCTCAAAACGCCCCGGAAAGGCCGGAGCCCGCCGAAGGAAACCTTGATGTCGTCTTAATGCGACCGGCGCGAGGCGCAAGTCAACCTGACCAGTCGGGCACACGGACCGTGACCCGGAGTCGCCCTGGAGCAATGCGTCGCACATCGCGCCGATCTTTTGAAGCCGAGGAGGAGACGTCAGCTCACTAACGAGACGTCACTCTTTGTGATGAGACTGGCTTCGTCAGACTCGCGGCTCAGGGCCCGACAGAGCAGCAACCGGTTCACGCGGCCATCTCCACTTCGTTCGCGGCGCGAGGAATCTCCGCGGGGGCAGCGGAGGACGCCTCGCGCCGCGGGAGCCGCAGCGAAGCGAGCGGTCAGGCGGGCGGTCGAGACCGTTTGGGCGAGCCGCCCGCCGGTGCCCGCAGGGCAGACCTCTCGCGCAGCGAAGGCGACGTTGGTGGAGCTGAACGGGATCGAACCGTCGCGCCTCGCAGCGCTCGGGTGACGGATCCGTCGGCTTCCCTGGCAGGGCCGCATCAACTACATCCTCAGCCGCAAGTGGACGATTCGCGCGGAGACGGGCGAGGAGAACGCCGCCGACGTGCATGCCGCGAAGTTCCACCTCGGAGGTCCTCTGGTGGTTCGGCCAAAAGGACCACGCGCAGCGTCTCTTTCACGAGGCCGCCGAGCTCAAGAAGCGATTCAACGCGAGGTCCTGGATGGAGGATCGCGGCACGTTCGCCATGGCGCTGGCGTCTGAAGGCCGGCGGATCGACGAATAGCCGGGAGCCGCATTGGATAAGATGCCCTCGAATGAGGGCCGAGAGCGGAACGCGTCGAGCCTTGGCCCGGTGAGCAGCCTGATCCCGGTCCGAGAGCTGAAGCAGGAGGAAGTCTCCCGCGCGCTCTTCCCGCCGACGTACCGGCTCATCAGCTACTGCTTCCTCATCGGCGCGCTCGGGGCGGCGGCGGCCCTCGGCTTCGATGCCGCGGTGAACCTCGCGCAACGGCTGATGCTGGAAAGGCTGGGCGGATTCGTCCCGCCCAGCCCCGGAGTCATCTACGGGACACCCTACGTCCATTCCTGGACCATCCACTGGTGGATCCCGATCTCCACCACGCTCGGAGGGCTGCTCTCGGGAGTCCTGGTCTACAGCCTGGCGCCCGAGGCGGAGGGGCATGGCACCGACGCGGCCGTGGAGACTTACCACCAGAAGGGCGCCGAGGTGCGTCCGCGGATTCCCTTCATCAAGGGAGTCGCCTCCGCGCTCACGATCGGCTCCGGAGGAGTGGCAGGTCGCGAGGGCCCCACCGCGCAGATCTCCGTCGGGCTCGGCGCGATCCTCTCGACCTTCCTGCGATTGCGCGGCCAGGAACGCCGGATCCTGCTCCTCGCGTCCATGTCGGCCGGCCTGGCCGCCGTCTTCCGCGCGCCGTTGGGCATGGCCATCTTCTCGGTGGAGATCCTCTATTCCGGCATGGTCTTCGAATCCGAGGCGCTGATCTATACCGTCATCTCCGCCGTCACCGCCTACGCCATTCATGGATTCTTCGTGGGCTGGTCGCCGATCTTCGTCATTCCCTCCGGGATGAGCTTTCATAGCCCGCTCGCTCTCGTGGGCTTCGGCATCCTCGGCGTCCTCTCCGGCGTGTTGGGCGCGATTCTCCCGACCGTCTTCTACGGCATCCGCGACCTGTTCCGCCGCATTCCGATTCCGCGGCATTTCAAGCCTGCGATCGGGGGTCTGATCGTCGGTTGATGGGCCTGGCCATCCCGGAGATTCTGGGAACCGGCTACGGCTGGGTGGAGCTGGCGATCGCGGGCAAGCTCTCGATCGTCACGCTCGCCGTGATCCTGCTCCTGAAGGCGCCGGCAATGGGATTGACGATCGGCTCCGGCGGATCCGGCGGCGTGTTCGCGCCGACCGTGACCATGGGAGCGCTCCTCGGAGGAATCATCGGGCTCTCGCTCGCCTCCCTCTCCCCGAAACTGGGTGTCGTGCCCGCCGCGTTCGTCGTGGTCGGAATGGCTTCCGTTTTCTCGGGCGCGGCGCGGACCCCCATCTCGACGCTCATCATGGTGGCCGAGATGACGGGAGGCTACGGCCTGATCGTTCCGGCGATGCTGTCCAACATCTCCTCCTTCATCGTGCAGCGCTCGCTGACCCATGGCCGGCGCTATCCGACTCTGTACGAGGCGCAAGTTCCGACTCGCGAGGACTCGCCGGCCCACCGCGGCGTGTTCGTACGCCGTGCCCTCGAGATGCTCGAGGGCGGCAACGTCGACATGACGGAGCTGACCCTGCCGAGGCTGGTCAGCCTCCTTCAATTCGGCCATCCCGTCCGAGTGACCGATTCCGCGGGCGTTCTCGTCGCCGTTCGAATCGCCACGGGCGCGCCTCTCGACGGAGCGTCGGTCGCCGAGGCATTCGGACCTCTTCCCAAGACGATCGCCGTCGCGATTCTCCACGGCCAGGAAATGACGGTTCCGACCGGCGCGACGCGGTTGTCGGCGGGAGATCAGATCATCGCGATGGCGACTTCAGAGACGTACCAGGCCTTGCGCCGGGAAGCAGGCGAGGTCCCCTCCGCTTGAAGGCCGCTCGCTGCGCGCCCAGGGCCGCATGAAAGCCGATTCATGGGCCTGGGCGTTCATCCCGGTTCCGCTAACCGGCGGACCCTTCTCCGGCCCGGGTGAATGAAGTGATCTCGCCGAATCCCCAGAACTCTCCACGAGGGCGATGTCGCCGGCCCGGACTCCAGCGCCACCGCGCAGTGTGCCAGCATCTGCGACGGGCTCCTCTTTCCCCATTGACGCACCGCGCCGGCAAGAGGTCGGAGAGCCGCCGGAGGATCTCGGACTTCGCGGGGGGCTCGAAAAGGCTCTGCATGGGAGGCCCCGGAGCTTATTGGAATCGCCGGGCGATGGAGGCGACGGCCCGTCCTCGTCACCGAGCTTGTCGGGGGCAAGTCGTTCGGGCTGAGGCGCCGCCGCGACCCGTTGAACCCGGCTAACCTGCCTTCAAATCCAAAACGGGTGGCTCGTTACTTGCACCAAACCGGGCCGTGAGGAGGTTCTCTGCGAACGACTCAGGATGCCGGTTATGACCCGGTCCCGCTTCCTCTCTCGCTGGCTGACGCGGTGGTCCGGTTCGGAGTGTCGCCGAAGGACTGGCGCGACCGGATGCTCGAGACCGCACCGGGGCTCGTCGGCGCCTCCAGCCCGATCGCGACTCGCCGTCGGTCCCCCTGACTCCGATTTCCTACCGCCAGGTCTTCCTCATCGGCCTCTGCTGGCAGTCGGGAAAGGGTGAAGCCGATCGGGATCGCGTCGGCAGGCCTCCCCATGTCGGCGCCGGCCGGTCGGCAGACCGACCGGGACCGGTGTCACTGCCTCGCTTTCCAGTGACCATGGCTCTGCGAATCGAGGACTACGCGCTGATTGGCGATCTGCAAACCTGCGCGCTCGTCGGGCGCGACGGCTCGATCGACTGGCTCTGCGCGCCTCGCTTCGATTCTCCAGCGTGCTTCGCAGCGCTGATCGGCACGTCCGAATCGGGCTGCTGGAAAATCGCGCCGGCCGTCGGGGTGCGCTCGGTGCGCCGGCGCTACCGCGGCGAATCGCTCATTCTCGAAACCGAGCTCACGTGCGACGGCGGCCGCATCCGAATCGTCGACTTCATGCCGATTCGCACCGAGGCCGTGGACGCCGTCCGGATCGTGGAGGGCCTCGAGGGAACCGTCCCGATGCGCATGGACCTCATCATCCGCTTCGACTACGGCTCCATCGTGCCCTGGGTGCTCGCGATCGACGGCGGCATACGGGCCGTCGCCGGACCGGACACGCTCTACTGCTTGTCCGAGATCCCAATGCGAGGCGAGGGCATGTCCACGGTCGCGGAGTTCGACGTCGCCGCGGGCCGGAAGATCGCTTTCGACATGATCTGGGCGAAGACCTACGGACCGGACGTGACTGTGCAGGACCCGTACGAGAGACTCCGGCAGACCGAAGACTACTGGAGGGAATGGTCTGCGCGATGTACCTACGACGGTCCCTGGCGCGATGCCGTCATGCGCTCGCTGATCACGCTGAAGGCATTGACATACCGGCCCACGGGCGGCCTCGTGGCCGCGGCCACCGCCTCGCTGCCGGAACGGGTCGGTGGCATACGAAACTGGGACTACCGCTACTGCTGGCTGCGCGACGCCACGTTTTCGCTGTATGCGTTGCACGTGGGCGGCTACACGGAAGAAGCGCTGGCCTGGCGCGAGTGGCTCGTCAACGCCGTGGCCGGAAATCCCGACGAGCTGCAGATCCTCTACGGGATCGCCGGCGAGCGGCGTCTCGACGAGGTCGAGCTCCCCTGGCTTCCGGGCTACGAGAACTCACGCCCCGTCCGGATCGGCAACGCGGCCTATCGCCAGTTCCAGATCGACATTTACGGCGAGGTCGTCGACGCCCTGCACCTGACCCGCCGCATCGGCCTGCCGCCGTCGGAAAACGCGTGGCGCGTGGAGTGCGCGATCCTGAGGTTCCTGGAGCATGCCTGGAAGGAACCGGACTGCGGCATCTGGGAGACGCGCGGCGATCCGAGGCATTTCACGCATTCCAAGGTCATGGCTTGGGTGGCGTTCGATCGCGCGATCGCGGCCGTCGAAAACTTCGGGTTGTCCGGGCCGGTCGAGCGCTGGCGGGCGAGCCGCGAGGCAATCCGCGCCGAGGTTCTGGAAAGAGGCTTCGACCGGAAACTCGGCGCCTTCATCCGATCCTATGACTCCCGGGAGGCCGACGCGAGTCTTCTGATGCTGCCTCTCGTCGGCTTCCTCGATGCCGACGACCCGAAGGTCACGGGGACAGTCGACTGGATTCGTCGGGAGCTGGAGTTCGACGGCCTGCTCGCGCGCTATCGAACCGGCCCCGACGCCGACGGACTCGAGGCCGGAGAGGGCGCATTCCTGCTGTGCACATTTTGGCTGGCCGACGTGCTCGCCCTCCAGAATAAGCGCAACAAGGCATCGGAGATCTTCGAGCACCTGCTTTCCTTCCGCAACGATGTCGGTCTCCTCGCCGAGGAGTTCGATCCCCGCGCGCGTCGCCAGCTTGGCAATTTTCCGCAGGCTTACTCCCACGTCGGGCTCATCAATACGGCCCGCAACATTCACTGCAGCGGCGGTCCGGCCGAGCACCGCGGGCAGGGCGGATCCGAGTCCGGGAAATCCGGCGGACCCAAAAAAACCCGCGCGTAGAGCGCCGGGCGCGCCAGACCCGACGGCGGAGGTCTGACCGAGCCGGGCCAGACATCCTTACGAAAAAATTTCGGACGATTGAGATATCGAGGAGGCCTTCGCGTTTGCGGTTTGGGGAGGGGCATTCATGCTCGCGGATAGGAGAATGCCCTCCGCTGCGACCGAGCTCGCTCCGGATGGGATCACGCGGCCTTCGACTCTGCGCCAGACGAGGCTCGCGTGGACCAGGTTCGCCGCCGCCGCCCCCGCGGACTTCCGTCGTTTCTGTTTTCCCACGTGGCTCTTCGAGCCGCCGACTCGCCGCAAGCCCGGCACCCCCAACAGCTACGCCCTCGGGCTCGGCGAGGTGGTATGGCATCTGAATCGTGCGCAACGACGGCCAGGTCGTGATCGACGATGGCTCGCTTTTCTCTACGAGCGGTCCGTGGAGTCCGAAGGCGTTCGGTGACCTGGCATTGCCCACAAACCATTTTCCAAAAGGAGGAGCTCGATGAAACGAATCTGGATTCCCGGCGCCGTGGCGGTGATCGCCGCCATGGCCAGCATTGGCACCGTCCGGGCGGCTCAGGACGCCCCTGCGAAAAAGAAACCCGAAGGCGCAATCATGATCAATACGGCCGACATGAAGTGGATGACGGCGCCTCCGATGTTCCCCGCCGGAGCCCAGATGGCGGTCATCCAGGGCGACCCGAACGGGGCGACGTACACGGTTCGTCTGAAGGCCGGGGATGGCTACCGAATCCCTGCCCACTGGCATCCGAAGACGGAGAACGTCACGGTCATCTCGGGAACGTTCCACGTCGGCCTCGGCGACAAACTCGACGAGTCGAAGGGCACCACGATCGCACCGGGCGGCTTCGCCTCGATGCCCGCACACGTTCACCATTACGCATGGTTCTCCGGGCCGACCGAGGTCCAGGTCCACGGAATTGGTCCATTCGCGATAACCTATGTCGACCCCGCCACCGACCCGCGCCACGCCGGCAAGAAGTAAGACTCTCTCGGCTCCCGCTCCCATGGCGTGTTGCGGTCGAAGGCTTTGCCTGAAGCATCCGAGCCGTCAAACGGGGCTTCACTTGGTCTGCCGGGACCGAGACGGCCTGGCCGGATTCGCGACGGGAGCGGGCCCTCCGAAGAATCCACTTCGTTTAGAGGCGCTGTTCCCACCGTTCGCGGCGCGAATAGTCTCCCGACGAAGGAGGGAGGAGGTTCGCGCCGCGGGAGCCCGCAGCGGTCGAGCGCGTCAGCGCGAGCCGCGAGGGCGACGTGTTGGTGGAGCTGAACGGGATCGAGGCTTTCGGCTGCGGCAGTCGCTTCGCGACCGGCAGCCGAGAGGTTCTAACCGGGGCCCGACCCCCCACACCACCAGGCTCACTCGTTTAGAGGCGCTGTTCCCACCGTTCGCGGCGCGAATAGTCTCCCGACGAAGGAGGGAGGAGGTTCGCGCCGCGGGAGCCCGCAGCGGTCGAGCGCGTCAGCGCGAGCCGCGAGGGCGACGTGTTGGTGGAGCTGAACGGGATCGAGGCTTTCGGCTGCGGCAGTCGCTTCGCGACCGGCAGCCGAGAGGTTCTAACCGGGGCCCGACCCCCCACACCACCAGGCTCACTCGTTTAGAGGCGCTGTTCCCACCGTTCGCGGCGCGAATAGTCTCCCGACGAAGGAGGGAGGAGGTTCGCGCCGCGGGAGCCCGCAGCGGTCGAGCGCGTCAGCGCGAGCCGCGAGGGCGACGTGTTGGTGGAGCTGAACGGGATCGAGGCTTTCGGCTGCGGCAGTCGCTTCGCGACCGGCAGCCGAGAGGTTCTAACCGGGGCCCGACCCCCCACACCACCAGGCTCACTCGTTTAGAGGCGCTGTTCCCACCGTTCGCGGCGCGAATAGTCTCCCGACGAAGGAGGGAGGAGGTTCGCGCCGCGGGAGCCCGCAGCGGTCGAGCGCGTCAGCGCGAGCCGCGAGGGCGACGTGTTGGTGGAGCTGAACGGGATCGAACCGTCACGCCTCGCTGCGCTCGGGTGACGGATCCGTCGGCGTCTCTTGTGCGGGGGGCGCACGGCGCCCCCCGAACCCCCCACGGTCGACGGTTCGATCCGGCCCTCGCTTCGAGAGGCTCGGAGGCTAAGTCGATTGGGTGGTCGTAAGGAATGGTGGAGCTGAACGGGATCGAACCGTCGACCTCCTGAATGCCATTCAGGCGCTCTCCCAGCTGAGCTACAGCCCCACGCGAGAGGGCGCACGATAGCACGAGCGGATTCGGCCGGCCAAGCCGGGACGCGGCCCGGGGCGGCGTCTCAGAGGAGGGGCATGGCCGCCCAGAGACTCCCGGGCAGATCCGAGAGCAGAGCCATACCGGCCGTCGCGACGATCGAGCCCGTTTCGGTGATCAGCGCGCCCTCCACCTCCGCGGCGCCCTCGAGCAGCGCGAGGCCGGCCTCCGCGCCGAGCAGGAAGGAGGCCGTCGCGAAGAGGCCCGCGCGGAACGCCGAAGCGGCGACGACCGTTACCGAGGCCAGGCCCCGCGCCGGCCAGCCCGTTCGCGCGTCGAGGATGTGGTGGTATCGAATCCCGTCCCGGACGAACCCGCGCGCGTAGTCCCCGGAGGTCGCCACTCCCGCGTCGCTCACGGTGCGGACGGCGAATCGGCAGCGCCCCTGCTGACGCGGATCCGCCACGCCGACCGCCCACGGACGTCCGTCGCCCCGACTCCCGACCGTGCGGACGTCGCCGGCGAAGTTGACGATCGCGGAGCGGATCCCTTCGTCGTGCAGGATTCCCGCCGCGCGGTCGACGGCGTACTCCTTGCCGACGCCGCCCAGATCGATCTCCATCCCGGCCTTACGGAGGAACACGGTGCCGTCGCGGACCGAGACGGCGTCGGCCCGCACGAGAGGAAGCAGCGCCGCGATCTCTTCGGCCGAGGGGACCCGTGCCTGCCGGAAGTCCCAGACCCGTCGCAGGATTCCTACCGTCGGGTCGAAGCGCCCCTCCGTCATCCGCGCGAGCTCGAGCGCCGCCTTGACGAGCATCTCGGTCTCCTCGTCCACCGCGACGGGCGTCCGCCCCGCGTAGCGATTGATCTCGGACACGACGCTCGTCTCGCGGTAGCGCGAGAACTTGCGCTCGATGCGGCACGCCTCCTTCTCGACGGCGCTCGCGATCTCCCGCGCCTTCTCGGGCCCGCGGTCGTCCACGAATTCGACGGCGCCCTCGCCGCCCATGAGGGGAAAGCGTCTCCGGTAGAGGACCCTTCCCGACGTGTCCGTCAATAGCGGTACGTCAGGCCGAAATTGAAAGTCGTGACGTTCATGTCGGCGGCCGAGACGCTCGCCGTCCCGCGCTCGCCGGGCGTCGTGGTGACGAGGAGAATCGGATCGTTGCTGTGCTGCGTCTGGAACGTCGCGCCGACGTTGGCACTCAACGCCTCGTTGAGGCGGTGGCTCAGCGTGAGCCCGCCGAGGAAGCTCGTGAAGGGCGAGAGACGGTAGTCGGCGGACATCTCGGTCTGCGGCGCGGCGAAACGGTTGGCGAAGAAAGACGCCCCGGTCTGCGTGTAGATCCGAATCTCGGGAGAGACGGTCCAGTCCGGGGCGAGCCGATGGTTGTACGTCAGGTCCAGGGTGTGGGCCGAGATCGACCAGTCGTCGTTGTAGTAGCGGTAGAGCACGTTGACCGAGGCGTCCCACAGAAAATAGTGGCTGTAGCGTGATGACGGCGGCGCGCCGCGACCGCGTGGTCGGACGAATCTCGGGCACGTTCTGCAGGGAGTCCGGCGAACCGATGGGAACGACCTTGTAGGGATCCGTCAGGTACCCCGAGAGGTTCATCAGCGAGAGTGAGAGATCGGCGACGTCCCTCGAGCCGAAGACCCACGTCCACCCGAGCGAAAATCCGTTCGTGTTCTTCGCGAGGTTGAGGTCGGCCCCGTTGGGATTGGTCTCGGGATTCTTGACGGGCGACACGATGTCGCGCGCCAGGGCGAAGCCGAAGTGGAGGGTGGCGCGCCCGCCCAGAAGCGTCCAGGCGTCGGAGACCTCGAGGCTCCGGGCCGTGTAGTCGTTCTCGTTCGCGTAGGTCAGGTTGACCGTCGGAAGGTTGGCGCCGAACCGCCGGCTCCACGAGAGGCCCGCCGACTTGCGCGCGTCCGTGTACGAAGCCTGGGGGATGTTGCCGCTGGCGGTCACGGTTCCGGAGGCCGACGTCGTCACGTCGGCGGTCGGATAGGCCCCCGTGGGGGACGCGCCCGAGATCGAGTCGTACCCGAGGGTGAGGCCGAGCTGACCCCCGGAGCCCGAGGTCGTGATTCCAGAGGACGACGGGGTTGAGGACCTGCGTGCGGCCGCCGGACTCCTTGTAGAAGAGAAACTGCACGTCGACCGACGACGATTGCCCCTGGGCGTCGCGCGCCGCGAACATGCCGAGACCCGCGGCGATCCACGGCAGCTCGCGCCCGCCGCGGCGAGACCCTCTCGTCATCCGGCCAGGCTCGCCGTCCTCCTCAGTTGCAGCCACAGCCCCCCCCGACGGTCCGCCGTTTCCGGCCGCGCCCTCCTTGCTGGCATGGATGTGTTCGTTGAAGAGCTGCCGGACGACGTCGCCGTCGAGACTCATGATGGGATCGGCGAGATAACCGCGCTCCCAGGCCTTGAGCCCACCGGTGGCTTCGAGTCCCTTCGGGACGCGGACCCCTGCGGCCGTGGGCAGCGCGCCCCGGTCGAGCAGCGTCTGGACGGCCGCATCGAGCTTTTCGTGCGTGTGCTTCTCGCTGCCCTCGAAACGGGCGACGACGCGCCCCTCGCGATCGATCAGGAAGGTCGTGGGCATCGCGACGACCTCGAAGACCTCGCCCGCGCGGCCCGTCGGGTCCCGGACGATGGGGAACACGGCGGGCACGCCGTCGAGAAAACTCGTGACGGCGTCCGTATCGTCCTCGAGCGTCAGACCCAGGACGCTCACGCCCCGCGAGCCGTACTTCTCCACGAGCGCGTTGAAGAACGGAAAGCTCGACCGACACGGAACGCACCAGGAAGCCCAGAAGTCGAGCACGACGATGCGCCCCTTGAGCGATTCGAGCGAAATGGGCTTTCCGTCGAACGACTGGACATTGAGACCCGAGGGAATCTGCTGCGCGCGCACGGAGGCGGCCGTCGAGGACAACGCGAGGAAAATCAGGAGCAACGTCGCGACGCGACCACGCGCAGACCCCATGGTCATGGTGGATTTCGACATCAGTGTTTCAGCGATTTTCTGTAAAGCAAACGCTGAGCCAAGGCTCCGATGTATCGCCGCTCGCGGAAAACCTTGGCGTTGCGAGCGATTGGGCGGCGGGCGGCCAGCGGATTGGCTCCCGCGTCGACCTCCAGCGAGGTCATGGCGTCATCAACGGGTGACTCGAGCTCCTCCCTAGCGAGCGGATGCCGTTGTCGCGGTGAGCTTCGCCTCGACCGGGATCTTCGACGGCGGAAAGCACTGCCGCTCGTTGCAGGCCTGGAACCTCACCGTGCCGGCGAGGGTCACCGGCCCGCCGGCGTCGGCCGGCAGCGCGAGCTCCGTCTCGAAGCGGACGGTCCCCTCGTAGACGCGCAGGACCCCGTCGGCGAACTCGAAGCGCCGCTCGACGTGCGGTGGATACCGAACGGGCGAAAGCGAGCCCGCCGTTGCTGACAGGTCGACGTCGGTCGGGATCAGGAACTTCTCCGCGGGCGTGTGGCTGTTGACGTGCCAGCCGGGCCCAACGGTCATCTCGACCGCCACGGGAACGCGCGATCCGGCGGCGGCGCTCTCCGGGACGATGAGCCGGACACTCACGTCGGGCTTCTCGGCGCGGAGCGGAGCCGCTAACGCGGTCAAGAGGGCCAAGCCCGGGGCGGCGATGCCGAGGAGGACTCGCGCGGAGCGCATTCGACCCACCCCCTCTCGGCGGCACAACTCAGGTGCCGAAGCGAGTATTCCGGCCCGCGTAAACCCGGCGCGGCGGCCGGCGTCTATGGCTTCAGGCCCGGTGCGGAGGAGGTCCGTGATCGAGCGCCGTTCGGGACTTTGCCCAAGTCCCCCGGGGGTTCGGGGGGCGCCATGTGCCCCCCGCTTGCTTCCATCGCTGCGCGCTGGCGCTTGGTCCGACTCCTCCGCGGCGGGCACCTCGCCGGATCACCAGATCTGGGCCGTGACTCCCCCGCTCCCGCCGCCGCCGCAGGCGAATGCGTGGCTGAACTCCGGCGTGTCGGTCGTGGGCCCGCGCACGCGGAACGGCGCCGGGGAATGCGGATCGGTGGCGATCATGACGCGCAGGCTCTCGGGCGTGGCGTTGCGCCGCCAGCCCTGCGCGAAGGCGAGGAAGAAGCGCTGCTCGGCGGTGAAGCCGTCGATCTTCTCGGGCGCCGGCTTGCCGGCCAGCGCCTTCTGCAGCGCGGCGTAGGCGATCTTCAGGCCGCCGATGTCGGCGATGTTCTCGCCCAGCGTCAGCTCGCCGTTGATGTGCAGGTCGTCGACCGCGACGTAGCCGTCGTACTGCTTCGCGATGCGCCTTGGCGCGCTCCGTGGAAGCTCCTGCGTCCTCGTTCGTCCACCAGTTCTCGAGATTGCCGTCGGCGTCGAACTGGCGGCCCTGGTCGTCGAAGCCGTGGGTCATCTCGTGGCCGATGACCGCGCCGATCGCGCCGTAGTTCGACGGCGTCGTCGGCCTGCGGATCGAAGAACGGCGGCTGCAGGATGCCGGCCGGGAACACGATCTCGTTCATGGCCGGGTTGTAGTACGCGTTGACCGTCGGCGGCGTCATGCCCCACTCGGTCCGGTCGACCGGCTTGCCGATCTTGTTCAGGTCTGCGCTGGAACTCGAACTGCCTCGCGCCGCATGCACGTTCGCCGACGTACGAGCCGCCGCTCGACCTTCAGCGCCGAATAGTCGCGCCACTTGTCCGGGTAGCCGATCTTCACCATGATCGCGTCGAGCTTGCGCAGCGCCTGCTCGCGCGCGTGTCCTCCTCATCCAGTCGAGCGCTCGGATCCGGTCGCGCAGCGCCGCCTTGAGGTTCATCGACCATCGCGAGCGCGCGCGGCCTTCGCCTCGGGCGGGAACGCGCGCTCGACGTAGAGCTGGCCGAGCGCCTCGCCGAGCTCGGCTGTCGACCGCGGAGAGGACACGCTTCCAGCGGACGCGGAGCTCCTTCTGGCCGAACAGCTCCCTGCCGAAGAACGCGAAGTTCTCGTCGACGAAGGGCGAGCTCAGGTAGGGCGCGGAAGAATGGATGACGCCCCAGCGCAGGTACGGCTTCCACTGATCGAGGGGAACGTCCTTCGCCATCGCGGCGACTTCCTTGAAGAATTCCGGCTGATTGACGTTCACCGCGGCGAGGGCGCCGGGTTCCGTCAGCCCGACGCCGCCGAAGTACGCCTTCCAGCGGAATCCGGGCGCGAGGCGGGCGAGCTGCTCCGACGACATCCGGTGGTACAGCGCGTTGGGGTCGCGCTGCTCGACCGGCGTCATCGACTTCTTCGCGAGCCGCGTCTCGAGGGCGATCACGATGCGCGCGTTCTTCGCCGCCGCCGCGGGCGAGTCCCCGGCGAGCGTGAACATCTTCGCGACGTGCGCCTCGTACTTCGCGCGCAGCTCCTTCCTTTGTGGGTCGTCGCTCAGGTAATAGTCGCGGTCGGGCAGACCGAGGCCGCCCTGGTAGACCTCGGCGAGGAGCTCCGTGCTGTTCTTGGCGTCCTGCCCCACGAAGAAGGAGAACGCGCTTCCCGTCCCCACGCGGTGGAGGCGGCCGATCTCCCGCGCCAGCGCGTCGGCGTCGCCGATCGCCGCGATGCGGGCGAAGTCGGCCTCGAGCGGCTTGCCGCCGTCTTTCTCGACGCGCGCCTCGTCCATGCCCATCCGGTAGAAGGCGCCGACCTTTCCCTTCACGGAAACGTTCGCCGCGGCGTGATCCGCGGCCGCGTCCTCGAGAATCTGCTTGAGGATCTTGAAGTTCTGCTCCTGCAGCTCGCTCCCCGCGCCCCAGCTCGCGCGGTCGGAGGGGATCGGATTGTTCGCGAGCCAGGTCCCGCTGGCGTAGAGGTAGAAGTCCTCGCATGGGGAAACCCTGGCGTCCATCTTGGAAGGATCCACCCCCCGCGGCGCGTCGAGCGCCTCCACGCGATGCGGAAGGAGAAGAATCGCGAGGACGAGCGAAAGCGCGAGCGCGAGCGCGCGGCAAGCCGAACGAAGTGCGTGCGTCATGGCTAAATCACCCCTCGAGGACTCTGTACGCATTCCCCGGGAACGGGTTTTCCGCCGAAGGCCGCGAGAAGCCGCGGGTCCGCGCGGGGAGAGTGGCGGATTCTCGGCCCGATCTTGGGACCTCGGTGGCATAATGGTTGGACAAACGTAACCATGGCACCGGATCCAACGGCCTCCCGCTCGGCCTCGCGGGGCGGCGAAATGGGCGAAATGCTGCGGATTCTCGTCGTCGACGAGAGCCCGCGGGACCGCGAGCTGATCCGCGCCCTGCTGCGCAACGCCCTCGGGGACGTCGAGGTCACCGAGGTCGCGGATCCCGCCGACCTCGAATCGCAGATCTCGCTGGGCCACTTCGACGTGATCCTCGCGGATCACCGGCCGAGTTGGGTCGACGCCTTCCACCTGCGCGAGCGGATCCGCCAGGATTACCCGTACGTGCCGGTCATCCTCTGCACGGGCACGGGGAGCGAGGAGCTCGCGGTCGCCGCCATGAAGGCGGGATTCGACGACTACGTCCTCAAGCATCCCCACCACTTCCCCCGGCTTCCCTCGGCGATCCGCTCCGCGCTCGAGGAGGCGACCCGAAGGCGGATCGCCCACGAGGCCGAGACGCGCTACCGGACTCTCTTCGAGGGAGTGCCGGTCGGCCTCTACCGCGCGACGCTCTCGGGCCAGATCCTCGACGCGAACCCCGCGCTGCTTCGCCTGCTCGGGTTCTCCTCGCGCGAGAGCCTCATGGCGACGAACCTCCGCGAGATCTATGCCGACCCGAAGTCGCGCCGCGGATTTCTCGAGCGCCTCGACCGGGAGGGCGAGGTCCACGACTTCGAGCTCTCGTGGAAGCGCTACGGCGGACAGATCATCACGGTGCGCAAGAACGCGCGTCCCGTGCGCGACCCGTCGGGGCGGCTCCTCCACTACGAGGCGTCCGTCGAGGACATCACGGAGCGCCGCCGGGCGCGCGAGGAGCTCCAGGAGTCCAACCAGTTCCGGCAGGAGATCATCTCCGGCGCCGGCGAGGGCATCGTCGTCTACGATCGCGAGCTGCGCTACATCGTCTGGAACGGCTACATGGAACGGATGATCGGGCTGCCCGCCGACCAGGTCCTGGGCCGGCGCGCCGCCGATCGCTTCCCGTTCCTCGAGCAGCAGGGCGTCATCTCGCTGATCGAGCGGGCCCTCGCGGGAGAGACCGCGACTTCCGAGGACGTCGCCTACGCCGTCCCGGGCGGCCGCACCGGGTTCGCCGTCGCCACGTACAGCCCGCACCGCAACGCGGCCGGCGAGATCGTCGGCGTGATCGGCCTCGTCCACGACGTCACCGAGCGCCGCCGCGCCGAGCAGGCCTTGCGAGAGAGCGAGGAGCGCTTCCGCAACATGGCCGACGCGGCGCCCGTCATGATCTGGATGGACGACGCCGGGGGCATGAGCACGTACTTCAGCAAGCCCTGGCTCGACTTCACGGGCCGCACGCTCGAGCAGGAATTCGGCAAGGGCTCCCGCGACGGGATCCATCCCGAGGACCTCCCGGCCTTCGTGACCGCCTACGACCGCGCGTACGCGGCGCGTGCCGCCTTCCAGACCGAGTACCGCCTGCGGCGCCGCGACGGAGCGTACCGCTGGATCCTGGAAACCGCGATCCCCCGCTTCACCGCGTCCGGCGAGTTCGGCGGCTTCATCGGGTCGGCCCTCGACATCACCGACCGGCGAACAGCCGAGGAGGCGGTGCGGGAGAGCGAGGAGCGCTTCCGCTTCATGGCCGACGCGGCGCCCGTCATGATCTGGCTCGACGACGAGAATGCCCAGGTCACGTATTTCAGCAAGCCCTGGCTCGACTTCACCGGCCGGCCCCTGGAGGCCGAGCTGGGCATCGGCTGGTGCGACGGCGTGCACCCGGACGATCTCCCGCGCATCCGGGCGGTCGAGGCGGAGGCCCGGCCCTCGCTCCGGCCGTTCCAGATGGAGTACCGCCTGCGCCGGCGCGACGGCGAGTACCGGTGGATCTTCGACGCGGCGCATCCGCGCTTCACGCCTTCCGGGAACTTCGCCGGCTACATCGGCTCCTCGATCGACGTGACGGAGCGCCGGCGCACCGAACAGCAGGTCCGGTCGCAGCACGAGTTCCTGCGGCGGGTGATCGACGCCGACCCCAACCTCGTCTTCGCCAAGGACTGGAACGGACGCTTCACGCTCGCGAACCACGCGGTCGCCGAGCTCTACGGCACCACGGTCGAGAACCTCGTGGGCAAGACCGACGCCGACTTCAACGTCAACCCGGCGGAGATCGAGCGCTTCCAGAGAGACGACCGCGAGGTCATGCAGACCGGGAAGACGAAGCTGATCGTCGAGGAGCCGGTCACCGACTCGCGCTCCCGGATCACGCGCTGGTTCCAGACGATCAAGGTTCCCCTCGCCCCGGCCGGCGGCGGCCGCCACGAGGTGCTCGGCGTGTCCACCGACATCAGCGCGCGCAAGCGCTCGGAGCGGCTGCAGGCGGCCCTCTACCGCATCGCCGCCACGGCGAGCTCCGCCGAGGACATCGACGAATTCTACGTCGCGATCCACGGCATCGTGGGCGAGCTGATGTACGCGAAGAACCTCTATGTCGCGCTCTACGATCCCGGCAGCGACCTCCTCTCCTTCCCCTACTGCGTGGACGAGGCGGACCCGACGCCGGCGCCGAAGCGGCTCGGGAAGGGGCTCACGGAGTACGTCCTCCGCACCGGCCTGCCGCTGCTCGCGAGCGACGACGCCTTCAACGCCATGCTCGAGCGCGGCGAGGTCGAGCTCGTGGGGTCTTCGTCCGTCGACTGGCTCGGCGTTCCCCTGAAGCGCGGCGGCTCAACGTTCGGCGTCCTCGTGGTCCAGAGCTACGATCCCCGATTCCGCTACGGCAACGCGGAGAAGGAGATGTTGACGTTCGTCTCCCAGCAGATCGCCGTGGCCCTCGAGCGCAAGCGCGCCCAGGATGCGATCCGCGAGTCCGAGGAGCGCTACCGGCTCCTCTTCGAGCGCAACATGGCCGGCGTCTACCGAACGACGCTGTCCGGCCGGATCCTCGAGTGCAACGAGGCGATGGCCCGCATCTTCGGATACGGCTCCCGGGAAGAGCTGCTCGGCTGCGACATCCGCAGCCTCTATCCCTCCGACGAGGACTGGCAGAGCTTCCGGGAGGCCCTGCTCCAGTTCCGCAACCTCACGAACTACGAGCTTCAGGGCGCGCGCAAGGACGAGAGCGCCGTCTGGACCCTTCAGAACGTCGCAATGCTCGCCGACGAGGCCGCCGGCGAGGTCATCGTCGAGGGCACCGCCACGGACATCACCGAGCGCAAGCTCCTCGAGGAGCAGCTGCGCCAGTCCCAGAAGATGGAGGCCATCGGCCAGCTGGCGGGAGGAATCGCGCACGACTTCAACAACCTGCTGACCACGGTCATCGGCTACAGCGACATGGCGCTCCGGCAGCTCTCGGAGCGGGATCCCATCCGCGCCGAGATCCAGGAGATCCAGCGCGCCGGCGAGAAGGCGGCGAGCCTGACCCACCAGCTGCTGGCGTTCTCGCGCAAGCAGGTGTTCACGTCGAAGCTGGTGGACCTGAATGCGCTCGTCACCGAGGCCGTCCCGACGCTCTCGCGCCTGGTCGGAGGACACATCCGCATCGTCACGCAACTCGACCCGACCGTGGGCAGCGTCCGTGCCGACCCGGGCCAGCTCGAACAGGTGCTCCAGAATCTCGTGGTCAACGCGCGCGACGCGATGTCGGAGGGAGGCACCCTGACCATCCGGAGCCACAACGCCGACGTCGACGCGGCCTCGTCCCGCCAGCACTTCGGCATCGCGCCCGGGCACTACGCGGTCTTCAGCGTTGCCGACACCGGCGTCGGCATGGATGTGGACACGCAGAAGCGCGTCTTCGAGCCCTTCTTCACGACCAAGGACCGGCCGCGCGGCGTCGGGCTCGGGCTCGCCACCGTCTACGGCATCGTCAGCCAGAGCGGCGGGCAGGTGTTCCTGTCGAGCGAGCCCGGCCGCGGCGCTCTCTTCTCGGTCTATCTCCCGCGCGAGGGCGCACCGCGCGCCGCCGAGGACGCGCTGCCGCAGGTCTCGCTCCATCCGACCGCGCAGACGATCCTCCTCGTGGAAGACGAGGACGCCGTGCGCAACCTGACCCGGCGCCTTCTCGAGAACGGGGGCTATACCGTGCTCCAGGCGAGCGACGGCGAGTCCGCCCTCGAGATCGCCCGGCGGCATCCCGGGCGCCTCGACATGCTCCTGACCGACGTCGTCATGCCGGGCCTCTCCGGCCCCGAGCTCGCGCGCCGGCTCATGCCCTCCTGGCCGGGGCTGCGTGTCCTCTACGTCTCGGGCTATCCCGACGAGGCGATGGCCTCTCAGGGCCTTCTGGACCCCGACGCCTCCTTCCTGCAGAAGCCCTTCACGCCGGAGACTCTCGCGCGCCGGGTCCGGGAGATCCTGGACGCGCGGGCCCCGGCGCCGATTTGAGCGGCCCGCGCCAGCCCGAGAGAGCGTCGGAGCCGACCGGGTCCGGGTCCGGGGCGTCCCGTCCGGATGCAGGAGACCTCGCGCCTCTCATCTCGCTGCTTCGGGCGACGCTCGAGTCCACGGCCGACGGCCTCCTCGTGGTCGACCGGGACGGGAAGATCTCGACGTACAACGGAAAGTTCGCCTCGATGTGGCGGCTCCCCTCGGAGATTCTCTCCGCCCGCGACGACAAGGCCGCGCTCGCGTTCGTGCTGGATCAGCTGATCGACCCCGAGTCGTTTCTCTCCAAGGTCCGCGAGCTCTACGCGACCCCCGCGGCCGAGAGCTTCGACACGCTCGAGTTCAAGGACGGGCGCACCTTCGAGCGCTACTCCCGCCCGCAGTGGATCGACGGCCAGTCGGTCGGACGCGTGTGGAGCTTCCGCGACGTCACCGAGCGCCGCCGCACCGCCGAGCAGCTCCTCCAGGCGCAGAAGATGGAGGCCATCGGCCGCCTCGCCGGCGGGATCGCGCACGACTTCAACAATCTCCTCACGACGATCGTCGGATACAGCGAGCTGATCCTCCGCTCGCACGCCACCGACGAGGCGCTGCAAGCGGAGGTCGGCGAGATCCGCAGGGCCAGCGAGCGGGCCGCCTCGCTGACTCGGCAGCTGCTCGCGTTCTCGCGTCGCGGCTGTTGATCGTCAGGTTGAAGAGGACCTGCTCGACCTGCACGGGGTCCGCGAGCACCGCGCCGAGCGAGGCGTCGAGGTCCGTCGTGAGCGCGATGTGACGGGAGAATCGGGAGCGGAGCTCGCGGGGCGCATGGTGGCGCGCTGGCCCGCGACGCGGGTGCTCTACGTCTCCGGATACACCGAGGCGTCGCCGCGCGGCTCGGAGCGCCTGGGAACGGACACGCACTTCCTCCAGAAGCCGTTCACGCCGGACGCGCTGGTACGGAAGGTGAGGGAGATCCTGGACTCGGACTCCTAGCGGGCCGGGACTCGATCACTCCCATCGCTACGACGGAGGCTCCAACCGTCATCCTGAGGAGCGAAGCGACGAAGGATCCGGGACTCGATCACTTCCATCGCGATCGAGCGCGGGATCGTAAACGCCTCGCGCCGCGAGGCGTTGCCTACAGGCGTTGGTCTGCCGCTGGGGGTCGGCTCGCTTCGCTCAGGATGACGGCGTGAGGGCGGTTAGGGAGTCGGCGCAGGCGTCGTTGACGGGACCGGCGTGGGAGCGTCGATTTTCAGAGCCAGTCCCGCCGGAGTCCGCAGCGCCTCGATCGGAGTCGTGTCCGGTGTCGGCGGCGCGGGCTCCGGAGTCACGTTCGCGTGTCCGTGCTCGGCCCGGTGCGATCGCTCGCCGCAGGCGACCCCCGTCGCGGCGGCGGCGGCCAGGATGAGAGCGAGGCCTGCGGCACGGAATCGGTTGATGCGTTGCACTCTTTCACCCCTAGGCGGTGCGCGGATTCTACCGGGACGGCCGGCCGCCTCGACAAATATTGTCGGTTTCGCGGTTTTCGCGTGCCCGAGTTTGGCGGAGCACGCCGCCGCCATGCGCGCAAGTCCTTGATCCGTCGAGGTCGGGATTCCGGGATGACGCTGGTACGACTCTTGATAATGCCTTCGGTCAAGAAGAGTGCCGGCGTGGGAGTTTTCCGGCATAGTGGTAAGGGGGGAATCGGCCGATTCCCCCCTTGTTTTTGTGGCGGACCCAACTCCGCCGGGGCGTTTTCGGGACGCCTCGAGGGCCTTTCCAAGGGCGCCCTTCAGAGCGACGTCCATTAGGTCGCTCCCCAACGCCTCCTAGGCCTCCACGAACCGCAGCAGGGGGCGCAGATGCCTCCGCTCCCCCGCCAGACGCATCCAGAGCCCGTCCCCGCGGTCCTCTTCATCCAGCACCCGGAATGCCGCCCGGGCCTCCGCGATGGCCCGGGGGCTCGTGTAGGGGATCCGGACCCGGAACTCCTCGCTCGCCGGCAGGAGGCGCTCGCGGATCCCGGCGATCAGCGCCGGGATCCCCGACCCGGTCGTTCCGGAAACCCGCAGCCCGGCGGGATGCCCGCCGTTCCCTGCCAGGTCGGCCTTGGTCCAGACCGGAAGGATTCGGTCCCTCGGCACTCCCAGCTCCTCGAAGGTCTCCAACGCGATCCGCTCCTCCTCGTCGGCGCGCGGCGAGGAGGCGTCGAGGACGTGCAGGACGAGGTCCGCGTCGCGGATCTCGGCGAGCGTCGACCGGAAGGACGCGACGAGCGAGGTCGGCAGCTTGCGGACGAAGCCGACGGTGTCGACGAAGATCACGTTCGAGAGCTCGCGGGCGGAGGCCTTCGCCGCGCGCGCGTCGAGCGTGGCGAAGAGCCGGTCGGCCGCGTAGGCGGAGTCCTGCGTCAGCCGGTTGAAGAGCGTCGTCTTGCCGGCGTTGGTGTAGCCCGCCACCGCGACCTGAAAGGAGCGGCGGCGGCCGCGTTTGCGAACGAGCCGAGCCACTTCGATCTTCTGCAGGTCGCGCCGCAGCCGCGCGATGCGGTCGCGAATCTTGCGGCGGTCGAGCTCGAGCTTCTGCTCACCGGCGCCGCGGCCTCCGATTCCGCCGCCCAGCCGCGAGAGGTGGCTGTAGCGGCCCGCCAGGCGCGGTAGGAGGTACTGCAGCTGCGCGAGCTCGACCTGGGTGCGCGCCTCGCGCGAGCGGGCGTGCAGCGCGAAGACGTCCAGGATGAGGCCGGGACGGTCGACGACGCGGACGTTCTCGCCCCACGCCTCCTCGAGGTTGCGCACCTGCCCCGGTGAGAGCTCGTCGTCGAAGACCACGAGCCCCGCCTTCTCGGCGCGCGCGGCATCCCCGATCCCCTCCACGGACCCCTTGCCGACGTAGGTCGCCGGGTCCGCGGCCAACCGGAACTGGACGAAGCGGCCGACGACCTCGCCTCCGGCCGTGTCGACGAGCCGCTCGAGCTCGTCGAGGTGGTCCTCCGCCACCGCCCGGGGAATGCCCTTGGGGGATACCCCGACGAGGATGACCTTTTCTCGAGCCGCTCTGCCGCGCACGAAACCATTCTATTGAGGATTGCCGATTGTCGATCGCCGATTGCGCCGAGAGGGCCGAGTCCCACCCCAATCCACAATCATCAATCGTCATTCTTCCATTGTCCCGATATGCTTGAAGGGTGATTTCACCCTTGCTCGGGGATCGCCTCGAGGCTCTCTACCGCCACTACGGTCCCGAGACCGCGCGCACGGATCCGATCGTCTTTCCGCTCCGCTACGCCGCGGCGGAGGACCGCGAGGTGGCCGCCTGGATCGCGAGCGCGTTCGCGTACGGGCAGGTCCGGACGATCCAGGTCAACGTCGGATTCCTCCTCGACGCGCTCGGCCCGCGTCCGGCGCGAGGGCTCGACGCGATCGGCGACTTCCGGTCCTTCGCGCGGGAGGCCCTTCACGGGTTCCGGCACCGTTTTCACGGCGCCCGCGACGCCGCGGCGCTTCTGTACGCCATTGCCTCCGTGCGCCGGGAGGCCGGCTCCGTGCGAGCGTTCTTCGAGCGCGAGCAGCGCGCGGAGGACGCCGACGTCGCCCCCCTGCTCTCGCGCGTGGTCGCGCGGCTCACGGCCCTCGACTACCGGCCCGCGCTCGGCAACGGCAAGCGTGAGCTGCCGCAGCGCTCTCCCGTGCGATTCTTCTTCCCGGACCCCGCGGCCGGCTCGGCCTGCAAGCGCTGGAACCTGTTTCTGCGCTGGATGGTGCGACGCGACCGGCTCGACTTCGGCCTCTGGCGCGGCATCCCAACGCGGCGCCTGGTCGTCCCCACGGACACCCACGTGCACCGCATCGCTCGCCGTCTCGGCCTGACCCTCCGGGCCACCGCGGACTGGAAGACCGCGCGGGAGATCACCGACGCGCTGTCCCGGTTCGACGCGGAGGATCCGGTCCGCTTCGACTATGCGCTGTGCCGGCTGGGAATCCTGGACGTCTGCACCCCCGAGATTTCGCGGTGCCAGTGCGCCGTCTGCCCCGTCCGGGAGGCCTGCCGCGTCGGCCGCCGGCGAAGGGCTGTCATCCCGAGCGGAGCGAGGGACCCCTTGGCGAGCCGCACGTCGATTTCAAAGGGGTCCCTCGGGCCACAGGCCCTCGGGATGACAGAGGTTCTCGCATGACCACCCGATCCGTCCTGACGCTCACCTTCGCCGTCGCGCTCGCGGCGGTTGGCACGGTCTGGATTCACTCGCTCGTGCCGCCCGAATCGCCCACCGGCTCGCTGCAGTTCCTGTCGGCGGCCAAGGAGCTGCCCATCTACGACCGCGCCGGCAAGAAGGTCGACCTCTCGAAGCTCCAGGGTGACCTCTTCATCATCCATTTCTGGGCGACCTGGTGCCCGCCGTGCGTCGAGGAGCTCCCGGCCCTCTCGCGCTTCTGGGATCAGTACAGGTCGCGCCCGAACGTCCAGCTCTTCACGATCTCCGTCGACAAGGACTGGCCCACGATCGACGCGTTTCTCAAGAAGAACCCGAACGCCGTGAGCTCGGCACCCCTGTACCACGATCCGGGCGCCGCGACCGCGCATCGGTTCGGGAGCTCGCAGTACCCCGAGACCTACATCGTGAACAAGAGCGGCCGGGTGATCTACCGGGTGCAGGGGCCGGTCAGCTGGTCCGACCCGGACATCAAGAGCCGCATCGACCAGCTCATCGCTTCATAGCCGCGAAGAACACGCCGCGAAGGAGAACCAATGCTTCGCATGACGCTCCTCCGAACGCTGTCCAGCCTCGCCGCGCTTTGTCTGGCGGCCGGCCGTCTCTCTGCCGAGGACCCGCCGAAGGCGCCGGCGGGATTCGCCTGGAAGAACGTCGCGTCGATCAAGGCAGCGTTCCTCGTGCCCGACGGCTGGTTCTTCAAGGAGGAGCTCCGGAAGGACGTCCGCGGCATCTTCATCTCGAAGGAGAGCATCGACAAGGACGGAAAGTTCCAGACCGGCCTCACGATCAACGTCTTCCCACACAAGAAGGACGCTCCGGCGCGCGCGCGGCAATTCGTCGCGGAGCAGGCGAGTGCGGGCGACGTCGTGAACCTCTGGGAGGCCGACAACGGGCCTCTGAAGCTCTACGGGGTGCGCCTGCACGTGACGCGGGACCCGCCCGCGTTCACCGAGCACATCCTCGCGATCGGCAACAGCAACACCGACACCCTCTACATCTTCCTGTTCGAGAGCCCGGACGCGACCTGGGACGAGGCGTGGAAGAAGGGCGAGGCGATGCTGGGGAACTTCCGGCTGGATGATGCGATCTGACCCGCTGGCGCGGGATGAGATCAGACCGCGTCGACGCGGTCTGAGATTGGAAGCCGAAGTCTGATCCCTGGAGCTGAGAGTTAGTCTGGCGGCTTCGGCGCCGCGGCCGGCCGGTCCCGCCCCCGCTCCCGCTCCCGCCCCTTATCGGCGGGCCGGCGCATGAGGACGAGAAAGAGGACGACGGCCGCAAGCGCAAGCAGCAGGCTGGCCCAGAACAGGCCGACGTCCAGATTCATCTTGCCGCGGGCTTCCTCTGGCTCTCGGCCCTCGCGCCGGGCCGCCTACCGGCCGCCGCCAGCGGCTTTCGGGGAGGCGGCGGCCGGGGCCGAACCAAACGCACTCTCGGCCTGGACCGGGGGCGTCTTCGGCTCGACGGGCGCCGTCCCGCCGTTCACGCCGATCGACCAGACGTAGTCGCGCAGGGCCCGCGTGACCGCCTCGGGGCTGCCGAGGAACTGCTTGACGGCCTCCTCGCTCCCGAACATCCGGATGAAGTCGTCGCGATCCTTCGCGAAGTTGGGCGCGTCGAGCAGGCCCGTCAGCGGCGAGGTGCGGTGGCCATCGTCGCCCTTCGGGAAGTTGGTGGGCATGCGCGTCCCCGGCATCCACTCGTCCGGGCGGCGGATCCAGTCGGCGATCCAGTCGTGGCGCAGTCGCGTCGCGGCCATCTGGAGGTTCGGCGCGAGCGACGCGCGGTCGACGCCGGGCCGGTTCATGTCCTCGATCGAACGCGGATGGCACTGCGCGCACTTGAGCAGCTCGAAGACCTTCTTGCCCGCCGCCCAGCTCTCGGGGTTGGTCACGTAGTCCTGCACCAGGAACGGGTAGGCCGAGCGGTCGAGAGAGGCGAAGTAGAGCGTCAGGTCGTTCAGATCCTGGTCGCTGAAGCCGAACGTCGGCATGTGGACCTCGAGCCACGGCCGGATCTGGCCGGTCTTCGGGGCCCGCAGGAACGCGAAGAGCCAGTCGCTCTGGACCTTGGCGCCCTCGCCCTGGATGATCGGCGGCGCGAGCGACGCGTCGGCGACCAGGGAGCGGAACGAGCCGCCGAATCCCTCGATCACGTGGCAGCCCTGGCAGTTGTGGTCCTTGACGATCCGCCGCCCGCGTTCGATCGCGGCCTCGCGCGGGTTGAGCTCCTTGACGACGCTCGCCGCGGCGTTGAGCTGCTGGAACCCGAGTACGGCCGTGAGGACCTGGTCGAGCTCCCGCTCCGAGAAGCGGAAGTTCGGCATCCGGAGCTTCTCCTCCCAGCCGCGCGCGCGGTCGCGGTCGAAGACGCGGGGCGTGTGCAGCTTCGTACGGAACCAGTCCTGGCGCGTGTGGGGCAGGTGGACGAATCCGAAGTCGAGACGGTGGACCGCCTTGGAGCCCTCCTCGGTCAACTCGGTGCCGATCGGCTTGGCGTCCTCGAAGCCGGGAATCGCGTGGCAGGCGTAGCAGCCGTAGTGAGCGATCAGGTTCTTGCCGACGTAGACCTCCCGGCCGTGGAGGTCCATGTTCGCGAGCTCCGCCTTCGCGTCGAAGAGCGTCTTCGTGGACATCTGGAAGTACAGCGCGATCTGCTCCAGCACCTTCTCGTCGGTCTTCGGAAGCGCCGCCGCCTCGAACGCCGGGGGCGCCTTCAGCGTCGAGAGGTACTCCGCGATGTCCAGCGCGTCCTCGGCGCTGAGACGAAGGTTCGGCATCTTCGTGTCGGGGTTCCACTCCTTGGGGTTCGAGATCCAGTGAAAGATCCAGTCCCGGGACGCCTTGGAGCCGATCCCCGAGAGGTTCGGGCCGAACTGGCGGTAGGTGCCGGTCAGGTCCCGCTGGGCGTTGGGGTCCACCAGGTGGCAGCCGTAGCAGCCGCGATCGGAGAGCAGCTTCGCCCCGCGGGTCGGATCCCCCTTGCCCGCCACCGCCGGCACCTGCCCCGGGCGCGCGCGGTCGTAGAGGTACGTCACGATGGCGTTGACCATCGTGTCGTTCTCGATCCGACCCTGCACGTCCATCTTCTTCTGGGCGTCCGTCGGCGGCCTCGGGCCGGAGACGTTCACGAAGTTCTCCTGGTAGAAGAACGTCGGCATCTTCGTGTTGCCCCGGAACGACGCCGGGTTCATCACCCAGCGGGTCGTCCAGTCGCGCGAGACCTTGGAGGCGACCTTCTCGAGCGACGGTCCGACCTTCGGGAGATGCTGTTTCTCGAGCCCGTCGATGCGGTGGCAGCCCCAGCAGCCCAGGTTCTCGACGATGCGCATGCCGGCGTCGAGCGTCGGGGCCTCCGGGAAGTTGGCCTCGCTCGCGTGGCAGCGGTAGCAGCCGGACTCGGCGTACTTCAGCGGAAGGATGGGATTCTCGTTGAACTTGTCGAACTCCCACTCGTACTTCCTGGTCCAGGCGCGCTCCTGCTCCTCCGTCGCGGGCGAGTGCCCCGCCGACCAGAACGAGGTCGCGCGGTCGCGGCCGCCGTGGCAGGGCGTGCAGCCGAAGGACGTCGCCGGATGCATCGACTCGCTTCCGACCATGCGGTGCATCCGCGAGTGCGTCCGGTAGACCGTCTTGATCTTCGGGTCCTCGAAGCCCTTGCGGTCGGCCGCGATGTGGCACGTCGTGCAGCGGTCGACGCGCGGGATCCGCATGAAGTTGACGTTGATGAAGTGGTCGGGCAGCTGGACCTGCTGCACGCGAAGGGACGGATTGATCATGTCCAGAATCGGCGAGTTGCGCAGCTCGAACAGCGTGTCCTGCTTGAGACTGCCGAACTTCTGCCGCGCCAGCCGGAACTCGGCCGTCCGCCGCTCGATCGTGGTCTCGATCTCTTTCTTTCGGGCGTTGATCCCGTCGATCGCCGCCTGGGCCTCGCTCTGCGCCTTCTTCAGCTGGGCCAGCCGCAGCGTGCGCTCGTCGAGCTGCCGCGTCAGCTTGTCGAGCGACTTCTTCTGGGCCGGCGCCGCGCTCGGTTTGTTCGCCAGCGCGTCCTCGTACAGGTAGCGCTCGGCGTCGAACGACGCCTTGGTGAACTTGTACTGCTGGTCCGCCGCGTAGACCTTCGGCTCGAGATCCTTGAGCGTCGCGTTCAGCTTCGCGAGAGCGGCCTTGCGCGTCGCGATCTCGGCGCGCGAGGCCTTCAGGTCCGCGATGAGCTTCGCGTGCTCCTCATCCAGCGCCTTCTGCCGCGCCGCCAGGGCCTGCTCGCGCGTCAGCTTCGCGTCGAGGCGCATGAACGTCCGCTGGATCGTCTTCCAGTCGCGCGAGTAGTCGTAGACGATCATCAGGATGAACACGAACGTCAGGATTCCGGCCGTCCAGAAGAAGGAACGGTTGAGCCGAGGGATGTTGTAGTGGTGATCGATCGGCTCGGCGGGCGGCTTGCGGGGCATCGGTCGTTTCGCTCGGGCCGGCTAAATGTTGAACGCGATCTCGGGGATCGCGACGATGTACTTCAGGTTGAAGATCCAACGCAGGTACATCTTGATCGGCAGCGCGAGCATCATCAGCGCCAGCGACACTCCGATCATGTAGCGCGGCGTGTCCATCTTCTCGAAGAAGCGGCGCAGCAGCGTCTTGGACAGCACCAGCGGCAGCACCGCGACGTAGAAGCCCACCAGAGCGAGGCCGAAGATCTCCCGGAAGAGCCAGAAATTCGGCAGACTTCGCTTGAAGACCTGGATCCAGATGATCTCGGAGAGGTTGATGTTGTTGAGCGGCACCAGCTTGTTGATGTCCCAGAACTCGTAGGGCCCGAAGAAGTTCCAGTTGGGCCCGCGCAGGAAGGTCCCGAGCACGATCAGCATGCACCAGAGCACGAGGAATCCCGTCAGGAAGATCGTGATCTCCCAGCGGCGCTCCTTGAAGGTGAAGTAGCCGTTGCCCTTGGGGTTCGTGTCGATGTACGGGATCGCCATGAGTCCGACGATGATGATCGACGGGAAGGCGACGCCCGCGAGCCAGGGGTCGAAGTAGACCAGCATCTCCTGGAGACCCAGGAAGTACCACGGCGCCTTGGCCGGGTTCGGCGAGTCGGTCGGGTTGGCGGGCTCCTCGAGCGGGGCCTTGAGGTAGATCGACCAGACGATCATCACGGCCATCACCACGACGAGGCAGATCAGCTCGACGTAGACGAGGTCCGGCCATGAGAAGACCTTCTGCGCCGAGTCCTCGCCCTCGATCGGGGGCCGGCCCTCCGCGATGCGCCGGTCGTTCTCGTAGGCCTGGCTCATCGCGAACCAGAAGAAGAAGCCGACCAGAAAGATCATGCCGACGATCGGAACGTTGTCGGGGAGCGTCGCGACCTTGTTGAAGTTGGGATCGAGGTACGAGAGGCCGATGCCGCCGCCGAGGAGCGCGAAGAGGACGATCCCGCCCTTCTTCGTCCAGACGGGACGCCAGTGGATCAGGAGCACGATGCCGATCAGCGCCGCCGTGACGAGGTACTGCGGCGCCGACAGGAAGTCGATGACGTTCTTGAGGAGGGTGACGGGATTCATGTCGCGGTTAGACCGGGCCCGAGATGCCGCCGTCCTTGCGGACGCGCCAGAAGTGGACCGCCATCAGGAAGGCCGCGATGAGCGGAATCCCGACGCAGTGGAGGACGTAGAAGCGCAGGAGCGCGCCGGCGCCGACGAAACGGCCGCCGAGGAGGCCGAACCGCGCGTCGTTGGTCGAGGTGACGAGCTGGATGTCGCCGATCTTGAGGAGCCCGGTTCCCGGGCCCTGGATCCCGAGCAGCGGCGTGGCCGAGGCCATGTTCGAACCGACCGTGATGGCCCAGATCGCGAGCTGGTCCCACGGCAGGAGGTACCCGGTGAAGGAGAGGAGCAGCGTCAGCACGAGCAGGATGACGCCGATGACCCAGTTGAACTCGCGCGGGGGCTTGTAGGAGCCGGTCATGAAGACGCGGAACATGTGGATCCAGACCGAGATGACCATGGCGTGCGCGCCCCAGCGGTGCACCTCGCGCATGATCCCGAAGGGAACCTGCTCGCGCAGGTCCAGGATGTCGACGAAGGCGTACTCGACCGTCGGCCGGTAGTAGAACATCAGGAGCAGGCCGGTGAAGGTCAGGACGAGGAACAGGAAGAACGTCACCCCTCCGGCGCACCAGGTGTAGCGCATCTTGACGCCGGACTTGCGCGTCTTGACCGGATGCAGGTGCAGGACGACGTTCCCGAGCATCGCCAGGACCCGCTTGCGGTTGGTGTTGGGGATGCCGACGCGAAAGACCGATTTCCAGAGCTGGCTCGAGACGACGGCTTGCTGAAAGTCACGCCAACGAGAACCCAATCGAACCTCCGCTTAACCGCTAAACCGCTGACGGGCTTCGAACCGGCCTTCCGGTCGTCCGCACGGACCGCCGGTCGCCCTCATGCCATCTTGATGAATGCCTTGGAATCGCTCCACTGACCCCGCTCGTAGAGGTAGCGGGTCGCCTTGTCCACGATGATCTGGCCGTCCTCCGCCGAGAGCCCGATCTCGGCGCGCTCGAGCGGCCGCGGCGCCGGCCCCTCGAAGTTGATGCCGGAGACGTAATAGCCCGAGCCGTGGCAGGGGCACTTGAACTTGTTCTGGGCCTGCAGCCAGTTGGGGGTGCAGCCGAGGTGCACGCACACCGCCACCAGCGCGTAGATCGAGTTGGTGTCGCGAACGATCCAGACGCCGAACTTCTCCTTCCAGCGCTCGTCCACCCCCAGCGCGTAGCTCGACGGGTCCCCCGCCTTGAAGCGCGTCGGCGGCTCGAACAGGACGTTCGGGAAGAGGAACCGCACGGTGGCCGTCAGGCCCGCCGCCGTGGCGGCCGCGAAGCCCGTCCAGGCGAGCGTCATCCATTTCAGGGTGGAACGCCGGGTTACGCCGTCGAGGGTGACGTCGGGCGGAGGCGTTGGCAGGCTGCTCGGGGCCGTCGACATCTATTCGCTTGGAAATCTATCAAAGCGGAGTGCGCGTCTCAAGGCGTGCTCGAGGTGACGGGTCCCGGCGTCCTCGCCATGGGATGTTCACTGCTCGGCCGTCTACTCTCGTCCGGCGCCGTCGAGGCGCCCCTCGAGAGCCTTTCGAGCCGCCTCGCGCACGCGCAGGTTGGGATCGTCCTTCGCAAGCTTCTGAAGCTGCGGCAGGCTCTCGGCGTCGCGCAAAAGGGACAGTGCCTTGAGCGCGTTGACCATGGCCGCCTCCGTCTGGTCGCTCGAGAGCTCCGCCTGGCGCGCCAGGGCGGTGCGGTCGATCATCGAGCGCAGGACGGGCAGGCCGGAGCCGTCCTTGAGCTCGGCGAGCGCGATCGCGGCGTTCCAGCGCACGTCCGCCACACGATCCTCCGCCAGCACCTGGAGCCGCGGGATGGCCCGCGGGTCGCCCAGCTGGCCCAGAACGTAGGCCGCCATCTTGCGGACGCCCGCGTCCTCCGATTGGGACGATGCGAGCACTGTGTCGAAACCGGCCGGGTCGCCGATCTTCCCGAGCGCCCAGATCGCGTAGAGCCGCGTATCCGGATCCGGATCCTTCGCGGCCCCGATCAGGGCCGGAACCGCCTCCTTCTCGCCGAGGCGGCCCAGCACGAGCACGAGGTACCGGCGCACCAGGACGTCGTCCGCCCGCTTGGGCGTCAGGGTCTCGAAGACGCGCAGGGTCTCGGCGGTCAGCGACGCGCGCTCCTCGGGCGGCAGGTTGCCGAGCGAGCGCGAGAGCTCGAACGCGGCCTGCCAGCGCCGGTTGGCCGCGCCGCCGCGCACCTCCTGGAGGTAGTCGCGCGGGGTGCGCCGCTCGAAGGTCATGAAGTTGAAGACCAGGAAGATGCCGACCGCGCCGAGGACCACGAGCAGCGGAAGCAGGAAGAACCGCGCGATCAGCCGGCCGGCGCCGCGGGGTTCCTCCGTGAATTCTTCGTCTTCGGGCCGCGGCGTCTCGCTCACAGGGCCGGGAGGTACCTCTTCGCCTGAGTGATGGGGTTGGGCACGAAGATCGCGTCCTTCTCGCAGACCGTCTCGCAGAGCCGGCACGAGACGCAGGGACCGGCGTCGACCTCGGCGATCTTGTGAAAGGTCTCGTGGAGGGGATCGTCGATCAGGTAGATGCAGTCGAAGGGGCAGATGTCGATGCAGAACTCGCAGCCCGTGCAGAGGTCCCGGTCCACGATCGCCTTGGGAATGTCCTTCGGCCGCATCTTCTCGACCAGCTCGCCCTTCTGGTCCTGGATGCAGGAGACCGGGCAGTAGCGCGCGCAGACCGAACAGTCGATGCAGCGGTCCGCGTGGATGACGTACTTCTCGCTCTTGTCGCCCGTGATCGTGTGCGTCGGGCACTTGATCTCGCAGACGCCGCAGCCGATGCACGTGTCGGTGATGAAATGGGGCATAAACCTCGCTGTGGCAACCCTTTGAAGGCGGCCATCCAGAGGGCAAGGTATCACAACCGGGTACCCCTCCGCCCGCCGGACGGCCCGAACTTTCGTCCTGGGAATGCGTTAGGAACATGGGAGAGACTTTCGCCATGAAAGAAACGCGCGCGGTCGTCCTGGGCCTGGTCGTGGTCCTTCTCGTCGCGATGATGTTCGCGTTCTGGAACCGGCCAGCGACGGAGTTCACGCGGATCAAGGAGTTCAAGGTCGAGGTCCGCCAGAAGGAAGGCGACTCGATGCGCCGGCTCTCCTTCAAGGTGCCGACCACGCTCATCTCGCGCATCGCCAAGCTCTCGCACCTCGACTCCGTCGGCGGCGGCCACCTCACGACCAACTGGGCCAACGGCGACGTGAGCGTCCAGGACATCCTCGAGGCGGCCGACAAGAGCGAGCCGGGAAAGCCGGGCGTGATCGAGAAGGGCGACTCCAAGATCGAGGTGACCGACGAGAAGGGCATTCTCGCGATCGACGTCAAGGACAGCTGGGACAAGCACGTCCACGTCCGGCTGCCGCGCAGCGTGATCGAGGGCCTCTCGGAGGAGCGCTCCATCTCGACCTCCGAGATCCTGCACCGGTTGGACGAGCTCGAACCCGGCGACGTCGTGACGATCCAGGACTCCGACAGCGAGGTCACGATCACGGCAGTCCCGCGCAAGGGTCTCCTCCATCTCCACGTCTCGTGAACGAAGCGGAGGGCCCATGGCCGACGCCAATCCCAACCCGAAGATCCTCGATCGGCTGATCCTGGCGGATCTCGTCCTCTCGATCGCCTCGTTGCAATGGAGCGCGTACCATCCCGGGCCGCGGCCCTCGCCGCTTCTCGAGGCTCTCTGGATCGCGGTCGCCGCCGCGACCGTGCTCTCGTGGATCGGCCTGCTCTACCGGGTCCGGCCCGCGCGCCTCCTGTACGCGGCGAGCTGGCTCGGTTACCTCGCGTTCGTCGCGCTCCGCGGAGGCGCGACACCGTCAGCGGCGGCAACGATCCTGGATCTCGCCGCGGGGCTGGTCGGGGGCCTGATCCTCGGCGTCGTCTTCTCCTCGGAATGGCGAGGCGCGTTCGGGACTCTCCGAGACGTGTCGGCCCGCCTCGTGTCCGCACCCTAGGAGATATCCTTCCGCGGTGCCGAACCGGCTCGCGAAGGAACAGAGTCCCTACCTCCTCCAGCACCAGGACAATCCCGTCGACTGGTATCCCTGGGGCGACGAGGCCTTCGCGCGGGCGCGGGCCGAGGAGCGGCCGATCTTCCTGTCGATCGGGTACTCGACCTGCCACTGGTGCCACGTCATGGAGCACGAGTCCTTCGAGACGCAGCCGGTCGCCGACGTGCTCAACCGCGAGTTCGTCTCGATCAAGGTGGACCGCGAGGAGCGGCCGGACGTCGACGACATCTACATGCGCGCTGTCCAGATGATGACGGGCAGCGGCGGCTGGCCGCTCTCGCTCTTCCTGACGCCCGACGGCCGCCCGTTCTACGGCGGCACCTACTTTCCCCCGGCCTCGCGGTGGGGGCGTCCCGGCTTCGTCACGATCCTCGAGGCGATCGCGAGCGCCTGGAAGACGCGCCGGGAAGAGCTCGAGTCCTCCGCCGGCGAGATGCTCGCCCACCTCGGCCACGACGAGGAGGCCGCGCCGGCGTCCCCGGGCTCGCCCCGTATCGGCCCGCGCGACGCCCCACGGATCCTGGCGGCAGCGGTGAGTGCGATCGAGCGCCAGTACGATCCGGTGGAGGGCGGCTTCGGCGGCGCGCCGAAGTTTCCGCCGGCGATGCGCCTCGAGTTGCTCCTGCGCGACTTCCGGCGAACCGCGGCGGGTCGTTCGGAGACCCGTGAGATGGTCGAGCGAACGCTCCGGAAGATGGCGGCGGGCGGCCTGTACGACCAGGTCGGCGGCGGCTTCCACCGCTACTCGGTCGACGCGCACTGGCTCGTTCCCCACTTCGAGAAGATGCTGTACGACAACGCGATGCTCGCGCGCCTCTACGTTCTGGCCCATCGCGCGTTCGGATCTCCCGAGTACGCGGCCGTCGCGCGCGGCACGCTCGACTACCTGCTGCGCGAGATGACCCCCGAAGGCGGCGGCTTCTATGCCGCCCAGGACGCCGACTCCGGCGGCGTCGAGGGCACCTTCTACGTCTGGAACCCCGACTCGCTCGAGCGCGCGATCGGGCGCGAGGCCGCGCCGATCGTGGCCGCGCGCTTCGGCATCACGCCGCAGGGCAACTTCGAGGAACGGGAGACGGTCCTCTCGGTCGTGAAGAGCGTGCCGGAGCTCGCCGCGGAATTCGGAAAGCCGGAGGCCGAGATCGCCTCGCTCCTCGCCGAGGCGCGCGCGAAGATGTACGCCGCGCGCGCCGCCCGCGTCGCCCCCGCCACCGACGACAAGCTCCTGACGGACTGGTCGGCCCTGGCGATCTCCGCGTTCGCGCTCGCCTCGCGCGTGCTCGCCGAGCCGCGCTACGAGGAGGCCGCGCGCCGCGCGGCGGATCGCATCCTGCGGAACTGCGTCCGGGACGGGCGCCTCCTGCACCGGGAGAAGTCCGGCAGCGCCGCCATTCCGGGGTTCGCCACGGACTACGCCTACGGGATCGAGGCCCTGCTCGACCTCTACGAGGCGACCTTCGAGCCCCGCTACTTCCGCGAGGCGCTGTCGCTCCAGGAGGTTCTCGACGGGGACTTCGCCGACCCGCGCGGCGGCTACTTCCTCTCGGCGGAGGCGCACGACGGGCTGATCGTGCGCCCGCGGGAGTCCTACGACGGCGCGACGCCGTCCTCCAACTCCGTCGCCGCGTCGAACCTGCTGCGTCTCGCGGCCTTCACCGGCGACGAGCGCTACGAGAAACGCGCGGACGCGATCTTCGAGGCGTTCGGCGAGCTCCTCGAGCGCGCGGCTCCGGCGTTCCCGCGGCTTCTTTGCGCGCTCGACTTCCGCGCGTCGGGCCCCCGCGAGGTCGTGCTGGCGGGAGAGCCGGGGCGGCCGGACTTCGAGGCGCTGCGCCGCACCGTTTTCGAGAGCCCCGGCCTGAACCGGGTGGTCGCGCACGTCGAAACCGCGGCCGCGGTGCCCGAGCTCGCCCCGCTGACGCGCGCGCGGACGACGCGCGACGGGAGGGCCGCCGCGTACGTCTGCGAGCGCTTCGCCTGCCAGGCGCCGGTCACGGAGCCCGAGGCGCTCGCCGCGCTCCTCTCCCCGGCGACGGCATGATCACGGCGCTCGCCTTCGGTCGATGACGACCGGCGTCCTCTACGACGAGCGCTTCCTCCTCCACCGCGCGCCCTACGAGCACCCGGAGCATCCGGGGCGCCTCACGGCGATCCATGCGCGGCTCGAGGAGGAGGGTCTCCTCGCCCGATGCGAGCCGGTCGCGGCCCGCGAGGCCACCGCGGCCGAGCTCGAGCGGATCCACACGCCCGCGCACCTCCGAACGATTGCGGAGACGTCAAGGCGCGACTTCAGCCAGCTCGATCCCGACACCTACGCATCCCGCGACTCGGCGAAGGCCGCGCTCCTCGCCGCGGGCGGTCTCGTGGACCTGACCCTCGCCGTCGCGGAGGGCCGGCTCTCGAACGGCCTCGCCCTGCTGCGCCCGCCGGGCCACCACGCCGAGGCGGACCGCGCCATGGGGTTCTGTCTCTTCAACAACGTGGCGGTCGCCGCAAAGGCGGTGCAGAATCGAGGAGTCGCGAGGGCGGCCGCGCAGGACGCTGGCGTCGCGGCAAAGGCCGCGCAGAATCGAGAAGTCGAGCGCGTCCTCATCGTCGACTGGGACCTCCACCACGGGAACGGCACCCAGCACTCGTTCTGGGAGGACCCGAGCGTCCTCTACTTCTCGACCCACCAGTTCCCGTTCTATCCGGGAACCGGCGCGATCGACGAGATCGGCGGCGGCGCCGGGCGGGGGTACACGGTGAACGTGCCCCTCCCCGCGGGCTGCGGCGACGCCGAGTACCTCGCCGCGTTCGACCGCGTCCTGCTGCCCGTCGCGCGGGGCTTCGCGCCCGATCTCGTGCTCGTCTCGGCGGGCTACGACGCCGCCGACGGCGACCTCCTCGGCTCCATGCGGATCACCCCGGACGGCTACGCCCGCCTGACGCAGCGGCTGCTCGGGCTCGCTGGCGGCCGCGTCGTCCTCGCGCTCGAGGGCGGCTACAACCTCGACGCGATCGCCCGCTCCGCCGAGGCCAGCCTCCGCGCGCTCCTCGGAGCGCCCGCCGACGGTCGCCAGGAAGGGCCGGCGGACGAATCGCTGCAGCCGGACCCCGCTCCGCTGGTCGCCCGAATCCTCGACGCCGTCCTCACGGTTCGAGAACGAGCATCGTGACCGGCGCCGCCGTCCCGATCTCGAAGGTCCGCCCCGCGCGCCACTCCGGCAGCAGATCCCTGTAGCGGCGGTCGAACACGTTTCCGGACTGGCCGGTCGTGTGGACGTACCGGCTCCGCGCGACATCCGACAGGTCGATCACCTGACGGTAGCTCGGTCCGTCGGTCATGTCGAAGGAGCCGTCCTGGCTGAAGGCGCCGACGTTGACGGTCGACCCGTCGCCGCCCTGCCCCGCGCTCAGGTCGAAGACGCGGCGCAGCCCCCACACCGAGTGGAACGGGTCGTGAGGGAAGCGGGCGTGGTGCAGGCGCTCCCAGCGCCAGGCCGAGGGATCGGGACCGAGCGTCTCGCGGAGAACGGCCACGGCGTCGCGGAGCGCGGCCGCCTTGAATTCCGCGCAGGTCTCGACCTTCGGCGTCCGCACGTCGTCGCACCAGGCGGGGCTCGCGGACAGGGCCCGCACCAGGAATCTCCCCCGCGTGCGCCCGCGCGGGACCACGCCGAGCTCGTCCTGGGGCATCCTCGCGAGCGCGACGTACCAGGCCGCGTAGATCGACGCGGGGACGGAGTCGGGAGCCATCTCGCGATTCCAGCCGCGCAGCCGATCCAGCGCGTCCCGCGAGCCGGCGTCGAGAGGCACTGTGTCGAGCAGGAGCGGCAGGAGATCGTCTGCCTGACCCGAGGCGCGGTCGAGCTGGAGGGCCGCCGTGTCCACGACCGACCACCGCGGCTTCGCCTCGATCGCCTCGCGGAGGCGTTTCGCGCGGTAGGGCTCGGCCCAGTTCCGGCCGAAGGCGTCCCCGGCCGGCCCCGACACGAGGTGGTTGTTGGCGGCGACCACGTAGCCCTTCGCCGGGTCGAGCACGCGCGGAAGGCGTGCAAACGGGATCATGCCCGTCCAGTCGTCGTCGCCCTCGCCGGAGACCGGAAGCCGGCCGTCGGCGCGCGGCCGGATCGGCAGGTCGCCCGCCGCGACGTACCCGACGTGTCCGTCCACGTCCGCGTAGACGAGGTTCTGCGGCGGGACCTTCAGGAGCGCCGCGGCGGCCAGGAACCCGTCCCAGTCCCGCGCGCGGCCGAGCGCGAAGAAGGCCTCGGCGGTTCGGTCGCCGTCGTCGAGGCCGGTCCAGCGCAGCGCGACCGCCCTTCCAAGCGACGCGGCGCCGAAGACGTCGGTGACGATGGGACCATGGACCGAGCCGCGCACGATGAGCGCGACGCTCGGCGCGCCGCGCACCCGGATCGTCTCGTTCCGCACCGAGAAAGGCTTCCACTCTCCCCGGTGCCGGTACCGATTCGGATCCGCCGGGTCGACCGTCTCCACGAACAGGTCCTGGACGTCCGGCTCGACCGAGGTGACGCCCCACGCGATGCGGTCGTTGTGCCCGATGATCACGCCGGGGATCCCGGGCAGCGTCGCGCCGGTCAGCGCGTAGCCGGGCGCGTCGATCGCGGCGAGGTACCAGACCGACGGTGTCTTCAGCCCCAGGTGCGGATCGTTGGCCAGGATCGGTTTCCCGCTCTCCGTGCGTGCGCCGGAGAGCACCCACGAGTTGCTGCCGAGGGTCTCGCCGCCAAACCCCAGGGCGTCCAGCGTGTCGAAGCGGGCGGCGAGCGACTCCCACGGGCCACGGCCACGGCCGCGGCCACGAGGCGTCCCGCGCGAGAGGGAGGAAACGGCGGACGGCGCGCGCGACTCCATCGGTGGCGACCACTCCTCCGCGGTCAGGATCGACGGCTCGGTCGCGGCGACCGGCAGGAGCTCCGCGGCGCGCTGCGCTCCGACCGCGGCGGCGAAGCGGGCCAGCCGGATCTCGTCCCTCGCGTTGCCCGCGAGGTCCCAGGCCATCATCTTGGCCCAGACCAGGCTGTCCTCGGGCCTCCACGGCTCGGGATCGACGCGCAGGAGGCGGAACTCGATCGGCCGCGCCGCGGAGCTCGCCACGAAGGCGTTGACGCCGCGCGCGTACGCCTCGAACGGGAGCCGCGACTCGGGAGAAAGCCCCCGCCACGTCGCCTCCGCGGCGCGGCGGAATCCGATGGTGCGCAAGAAGCGGTCGGCGTCGACCAGGCTCCGGCCGAGGATCTCCGCCAGGCGGCCGGACCCGACGCGCCGCTCGAACTCGAGCTGCCAGAGACGGTCCTTCGCGTGCACGTAGCCGAGGCCGAACATCGCGTCGGGAATCGACGACGCGTGGATCGTCGGGACGCCATGCGCGTCGAAGTCGATGCGGATCGTCCCGGCGTGGCCGGGCACGTGGATCGTTCCGCTCTCGCGCGGGAACGTGCGCCGGATCTCCCAGACGGCGAGAAGCGCGGCGGCCAGGAGCGCCCCGCCGAGGACGAGGAAGACTCTCTTCACCTCGTTCGCGCTCTAAGCCGAGCCGCGGGAGAGCGAGGCGATCTGGCGGTCGTGGAAACGGGACAAAGTCAGCTGCGCCGTCAGCGCGCCCAGGAGGCAGGTGAACATGTCCCATTGAGTGTCCCACGGATCGCCCTGCGTGCCGAGGAACGCGTCGGCCGCGGAGCCGCTCGCGACGGCCGTCCACCATTCGACGAGCTCGTAGCACGCGGAGATCGCGAGGCACACGCTGCTGACCAGGAAAAAGAGCCAGCCTCCGGATCGCAGCGGCGTCTTCCGGATCAGGATCTCGCGCGCGAGGATCGCCGGCACGAAGCCCTGCGCGAAGTGCCCGATACGGTCGTAGGGATTGCGCGTGAGCCGCAGCGCGTCCTTCAGCCAGTCACCGAGAGGGACCGCGGCGTAGGTGTAGTGGCCGCCCACCATCAGGATGCACGCGTGGACGAAGATCAGCACGTAGGCGAGCGCGGTGAGAGGAAATCGACGGCGAGTCACGATCAGGATCGGCGCCGCCACCAGGATCGGTGCGATCTCGAGAAACCAGGTGAAGCGGTCGTGGGGCGAGAGACCCGAGATCAGGAGGAGAACGCCGCCGACGGCGAGAAGAACCGCGGGCAGATGCCTACTCTGCCTCAGCGCTCAGTCCTCCAGCGGTTCGCGGCTCCCGCTCAGGAGGTCGGTCAGGTCGTAGGAGCCCGGCGCGAAGTGCATCGTCAGCGCTCCCTCCTCGAACTCGGTCCGCTCGAGCGAGAGGTCCACGCCCGGCGGCATCCAGTCGTTCAGGTTGACGACCATGATCCGGTCCTCGGGGTAGTACGTGAGGAGGCCCTCGGGAGCCTTCTGGACGAGGTAGGTCACCAGTTGATCGGGAACGGGGATGAACGCGAGCGCCTGGATCCGGTCGACCACGAAGGCGAGGAATCCGTCCTTGAGCCGCAGCTGCGACAGCGACGCCCGCGCCGAGAGCGGCACGCCGAAGCGGTGCACGACGAGGGTCGCGGCGAGCTCGCCCGGCGTCACCCGGAGCCGCAGGTCCTGCAGGTCCGGGATCCAGTCGACGAGGCGGCGCACCAGGGCGTTCAGGGTGCGCTCATCGAGGGTCAGGGAAAGGCCGCTCCAGCGGGCCTTCAGCCGGTCGGCTTCCTCGGGGGGCGGCGGCGGGATCGGCGCCGCCGCGTTGTCGCTCATGTGGCCTCTATTTTACCGCCGAAGGCCCGGCCAATCCGACTCGGCGAATCAGGTCCGAAAACCGCGGGTCGGAACGCAGAGGATCGACGCGGGAATCGACCCTCAGGAGATTGATCAGCCAGTCCCCATTGCGGAGGGCCTCCTCGAGGAGCTCGAATGACCGATCGGCATCACCGAGAGCCGCCTCGATGAGCGCGAGCATGTAGGCGGAGACGTAGCGCTCCCGCCGCATGGCCTCGAGCTCGCGGCGGATCTCCTCGGCCTCGATCCGATGTCCCGCGACCGCATGGAGGTGGCCGAGGCTCCCGAGGTAGAACATGCCGCGTCCCGATCCGTCAACGGCCCTCCGCTCTTCTTCGATGGCGCGCTCGAGCATCCCCGCCTGGGCGAGGTTCCACGCGAGAACGTTCCGAGCCGGCGCGAACGTCGGATCCATCTCGAGCGCGGCCTCGAGGCCCTTCACCGCTTCGTGGCAGCGTCTCGCGTAGAACAGGCAGAGCCCCCGGGACGTCTTCGCCAGAAGCGAGAGCGGATCGATCTCCTCGGCGCGTGCGACCTCGGAGAGCGCCTCGTCGAAGCGCCCCAGGGCCGCGAGGAGATTCGCGAGGTACTGATGCGCGTTGGCGTACGACGGGCTCGCCGCGATGGCCGCGCGGAAGTCCCCCTCGGCTCCCGCCCAGTCCCGGTTGAAATAGAAGCGGGCCACCCCCCTGGCCGCGAGGGCCTCCGGAAGGGACGGATCGATCTCGAGGGCCCGGGACGCGGCGGCCTTCGCCTTCGGAAAGGATTCCGCCGGGGTCCGGTAGCCGTAGAAGCCCAGGAAGTCGTAGCCCTCGGCGATGCCCGCGTAGGCCAGAGCGTATTCCGGATCCTCATTGATCGCCTGCTGGAAGAGCTCGATCGCGCGGCGGAGACCGTCCTCCGACCGTTTCTCGAGGTAGAAGCGTCCCCGGAGATACAGCCGATAGGCCTCCGTGTTCTTCGTGGCGGCGCGGGTGAGCTCCTGCGCTTCCTCTCCGGTCAGCCGGAGCCGCAGCTTCTCGGAGATCTCCCGCGCGATCTCCTGCTCGATCGTCAGGATGTCCGAGAAATTGCGGTTGTAGTTTTCGCCCCAGATCTGCGAGCCATCCCGCCCGTCCACCAATTCGACCTTGACGACGAGGGAGTCGCCGCGGTGGAACACGCGGCCCGCGAGCACCGCGCGAACGCCCAGCTCGCGGCCCACGTTCTGCGGATCGGCCTCACGCCCCTTGAAGCGCGAGATCGTGCTCCGCGCCATGACGCGCAGGCGCGGCAGCCGCGCGAGGCTGTGGATGATGCTCTCGGCGATTCCGTCGGAGAGGTACTCGGCGTCCGGGTCGCCGCTGACGTTGGCGAACGGCAGAACCGCGATGGACTCGATCGCGGCGCGGCGGCCGCCCGACGAGCCGCTCGACGACTCGACGATTCCGGCGAGGATCTGCTTCAACGCGAACTGCAGGTCGCGGGCCGACTGAAACCGGTTCTCCGCGTTCTTCTCGAGACAGCGGCCGGCGACCTGAGCGAGAGCCTGCGGGAAGGCCGAGCCCGACCCGGTCAGCTCCCCCGATTCCCCGTTGAGAATCGCGGCCATCGTCTCGGCCGGGGTCCGGCGGCGAAAGGCGCGCTGCCCCGTGAGCATCTCGTGCAGGACGCAGCCCAGGGAGAAGAGGTCGGTCCGGAGGTCCAGCGGATCGCCCCGGACCTGCTCCGGCGACATGTAGCCGACGGTCCCCAGGATCGTCCCCGGCGTCGTGCCGTCCTGGGTCAGTGCGTGCGTCATGCTCTGCGTCGCCGGCCCGGGCTCGCGACGCGCCAGACCGAAGTCGAGGATCTTGACTCTTCCGTCGCGGGTCAGGAACAGGTTCGGCGGCTTCAGGTCGCGATGGATGATTCCCTTGGCGTGCGCCGCCGAGAGCCCTTCCGCGACGCCCATCGCGATCTCGGCGGCGGTTCGCCAGGGAAGCGGACCGAGCGCGAGCCGCTCGTCCAGGCTCGCGCCTTCGAGGAGCTCGGTGACGACGTAGTGCGTTTCGCCGTCCCGGTTGAAGTCGTGGATCGCGAGGATGTTCGGATGAGAGAGCGCGGCGACGGCCTTGGCCTCGCGCTCGAAACGAGCCAGCGCGGTGGGATCGCCGGCGAGGCGTTCGGGAAGCACCTTGACCGCGACCTCGCGATCCAGCCTCGAGTCCCGTGCCCTGTAGACCTCCCCCATCCCGCCCGCCCCGAGTGGCGAAAGGATCTCGTAGTGGCCCAGGCGCATCCCGGCCGTCAGCGTCATGATCGGGTGGCCGTCATTCTAAGTCGCCGCTCGTCCGGCGGCTTCGCGGCCAGCGTCCGGTTGGGGCGCCTAAATCAGGTACGCGAGCGCGAACCCCGCCTGCGCGGCCATCAGCAGCAGATACATGTGCGTCCAGGCCGGATGGTTCTCGGTGGACGCCAGCTCGTCCGGATTCCGGAGGAGGAGCCGCGCCGCGTACGAGCCCCACGCGGCCAGCCCGAGCCCGAGCGCGGTCAGGAGAGCCCGGTTGCCGGTCAGGAGCGCGCCGCCGCTCGCGCTCGCCGGGTCCGGCATCCGCGCGAGGAGCGGGATCAGCAGCCACGGGACCACGAAGAACGGCGCGATGATCCACGCCGCGCGGCGGACGCCGAAGCGCAGCGGCAGCGTGATGCAGCCGTGCGCGCGGTCGCCCTCCATGTCCGAGAAGTCCTTGGTCGAGGTCGCGCCCAGCAGGAACAGAGCGAAGACGCCGCCGATTGCCCAGGCCTCCGCGCACAGGACCGTCGCGACGAACGACCACCCGGCCACCTTGAGCAGGCCGCCGCGCGTGACGGCGATCGTGAAGTTGGCGCCGAACCAGTGGCGCTTGGTCCGCCCGAAGGACGGCAGCGAATAGACGAAGGTCGCGAGCGCCCCCAGACAGTAGATGAAGAAGGCGGCGTGCAGGGGCAGCGGCGCGGCGGCGCGCTCCGCGAGGGACCGGTACGGGTACGGGACGACGAGCCACGTCGGGACGATGCACAGCACGTAGAGGACGGCGGCGACGCGCCACGCGCCGCGGATCGAGATCTCGCCGGTCACCAGCGGGCGGTCCGGCTTGTTCTTCCTGTCGATCTCGAGGTCCGCGATCTGGTTGACGATGTTGGAGGCCGCGTTCATGAGCGACGCGCACAGCGAGCCGATCGCGACCGTCAGGATCACGGCCCACGTGACGCGCCGCGCCGGATCCGGGTTGTGCGCGGAGCCGAACGCGCAGATCGCGCCGGACACGATCCCCAGGAGCGGCGGCAGGAGCGTGAACGGCCGCGCGAGCCGGAGATAACGCTTCACAGCGACAGGGCCCACGCGCCGAGTCGGAGGGCGAGCAGCGCTCCCGCGAACGTGTTCAGCGCATTCGAGAACTCGTGATCGAGACGCCCGCCGGATCGCGAGACGAGGGAGCTGACGAAGCTCTCGACGAGGGCGCCCGCGAATCCGCCCGTGATGGTTGCGCCCAGGAGCGCCGTGTCGACGAGGCCCAGGGCGGTGCCCGCGACCCCGATCAGCGCGGCTCCCGCGAGACTCGCCACGGTGCCGGCGACCGAGATCGCCCCGGGCGTGCCGGCCGGGACCGGCCTCAGCGTCAGGGGCGAGAACGCGCGCTTCCCGTAAAGCGTTCCGACCTCGGTGCCGAGGGTGTCCGCGAGCGCGGCCCCGAGGGCCGCCGCGAACGCGAACGCGGGCGCGCGGAGCAGCAGGAGCGCCGCCGCGACGCCGCAGTTCGCCACGACGTTGCCGGCGCCCCGCCGGCCCTCGTGGGACTGCGCGGTGCCGGCCGCCAGCTTGCGCCGGTAGCCGAGGCACGTCGCTAGCGTGCCGAGGAGGAAGAAGACCCAAAGGAGCGCGTACGCCCCCCAGCCCCCGGCTGCCAGGATGAGGAAGCCCACGATCCCGCCGGCGACGGCGCCCGACGGGCGGACGATGCGGAGAGCGCCCATCGCGACGGCGACGGCCCCGTTGACGGCCAGCGCGACCGCCCAGGGGCCCCACGGGAGCGGGGGAAGCTCCGGCGTCGCCGGCCAGACCAGCCCCATCTGGTAGATCGCGAGGGCCGTGGGCAGCGCCGCCACGAGGTTGTCGTCGATGCCGGCCGGCACCGACTCCAGGAACGCGTAGATCGCGGCGCCGATCATCAGGATCGCCACGGTGTCGGCCCGCAGATCCCGGCCGCTGACGAACCCGTGCACCAGCACGGCAGCGGGCCCCGCGACTGCCCAGTCGGCGAGCAGGCCGACCCAGGTCTTCCGCGGGTTCCAGGGCAGCGTCGGACCGCCGACCGACTTCCCGACGATCGCCGCGACGGGATCGCCGAACGCCATCATCGCCCACACGGCCGCCGCGATCGGAAGGTAGGGCCCTCGAAAGATCAGGATCAGGAGGAGCACCATCGCCGGGTAGGCGACGATGCCGGCGTCGTGCCGCCGCGCAGCGTCGCGATAGATCGAGCGTGCGCCCTTCACCCGCGGAAGCACGAAGAGGTTTCCGAGAAGGGCGAGCAACGCGAGCGCGGCCGCGGCCTTCCAGTCGAGAAAACGGAGCGCGAAGGCGGCCAGGCCGAAGGCCGCGTGAACGGCCTTGCGCGTCCACTCCGCGCGCGTCATCGAGACGACCCGGTCAGCGAGTCGCCCCGGCCGACTTCGCGCCGCCGCCCTCCGGCGCGCCGTTCTTGACGTACCGGTCGTACCAGGCGACGTAGCGCTCCAGCCGGTCGCGGACGTAGCTCGGCTTGCGGATGCCGTGGTGCTGTCCGGGGTAGATGACGAGCTGCGTCGGGACGCCGAGGCTGCGCAGGGCCTGGTACATCTGCTCGGAGTTGATCAGAGGCATGTTGAAGTCCGCATCGCCGCAGAGGAAGAGGGTCGGCGTTTTGATCCGGTCGGCGTGGAAGAACGGGAACGAGACCCTCAGATAGTTGTCGAGGTTCTTCCACGGCGTCCCGAGCTCCTGCTCGTACTCGCGGATGTACTGGTCGGTGCCGTACTCCGCGAGTGCGTTCGAGCTGCCCGCGCCGCTCGTGGCGGCCTTGAACCGCGTCGTCGACGCGATGACGTAGTTCGTGAGCATGCTGCCGTAGCTCCAGCCGCCGACCGCCAGCCGGTCCGGGTCGGCGATCTTGCGCGCCACCGCGTCGTCGACGGCGGCCACGACGTCCTCGACGTCCACGTGGCCCCAGTCCGCGAAGATCGCGGCCTGGAACTTCTCGCCCTTTCCCGAGCTGCCGCGCGGATTGGCGGCCACCACCGCGTAGCCGTTGGCCGCGAACCACTGCCACTCCTCCTCGAACGAGCACTCGAACTGCCCCACCGGCCCGCCGTGGATGCGCAGGATCGTCGGGTAGAGCTTGCCGGGAACCGCGTCGAGGGGGCGGACGAGAAAGCCGCTGATCGGCGTCCCGTCCTTGCTCTTGAACTTCGTCTCCTCGACCGGAGCGAGCCTCAGCTCGGCGAGCCACGCGTCGTTGTGATGCGTGAGGGCTCGCGGCGCGCCCGGTCCCAGCGCATAGATCTCCGCCGGCTTGCTGGAGGCGGACCACAGCATCGCGATCTGGCCGCCGCGCGACGTCGAGAAGGCGGAGACGCAGCCGCGGGAGGAGACCAGCCGGTCGATCTTTCCCCCGGCCGCCGGGATCTTCGCGAGGAAGACCGCCTGATCCTCCTCGAGCGTGAAGAGGATCGAGCCGCCGTCGGCCGTGAAGCGCGGCGACTGGGCATTGCGGTCGAGCTCCGGCGTGAGCACGCGGGCCGGGCCCCCCGCGGCGGGGACCACCGCGAGCTTGTGCAGGCCGTAGTAGATGAGCTTGTCGGGTCCGCCCAGAACGAACGCGATCGTCTTCGAGTCGGGGCTCCAGGCGAGGCGGCTGTCCCAGTCGGACTGGTTGGCGGACAGGTCTCCGTTCGTGAGCTGACGCACGGGCGCACCCGCGCGCGGCTCGATCGCGTAGATCTGCCAGACGTCGGTGCGGTCGGGGTCGGGGGCCCGCTTCGAGACGAACGCGATGGTCTTGCCGTCGGGCGACCACGCCGGCAACAGCTCGTCCGCATCGCCCGAGGTCAGCGGCTCCGCGTCTCGGGACGCCAGCTCGAACAGCACGAGGTGGCTGCGCTCCTTGCCGAGGTAACCCGACTCGTCGGTCTTGAACTGGAAGCGGTCGATGACGATCGGCGGCTTCGCCTTCTTCTTGCCGGACTCCTTCCCCTTGTCCTTGTCGTTGTCTTTGTCCTTGTCCGTCGCGCCCGGATCCGGATCGTTCACGACGAGCACGAGCCGCTTCCCGTCGGGCGACCAGTCGAGGTCCTCGACTCCCCCGGCGAACTCCGTCACCTTCTCGGCCTCGCCGCCGCCGCGCGGAAGGAGCCACACCTGCGAGACCGCGTTGTCGTCCTCGCGGCTCGACAGAAACGCGAGGAAGCGCCCGTCCGGGCTCCAGCGCGGCGTGTTCTCGGAGTTCTTGCTCGTGGTCAGCCGGACCGAATCCTTGCCGTCCCAGCGCGTCATCCAGATATCCGCGTCGCTCTTGTCCTCCTTCGCGTCGATGGAGCGGACGGTGTACGCGACCCAGCCTCCGTCCGGCGAGATCTCGGGATCCGAGACGCGTTTCATCCGCGCGGCGTCGTCGAGCGTGAAGGGATGAGGAGCCGGAGCGGGCGGGGTCGCCGCGGCGAGAGGGGCGGCGGTGAGGGCAGCCAGGGCGAGCATTCGGAGCCGCATCGATGATCTCCTTTGCATCGGCGTCGAGCCGCCAAAGTCTAACGCCCTCGGGCGCGGGAACCTCCGGTCATCAAGGCTCGATCCAAGACCCAAAATCCAAAATGGAATCACGCCTCGGGACGGGCGCGGCGCGCGATGTACTCGGCCAGCGGATCGCGGAAGTGGCGCACCGCGCGCCCGGTCAGCCGCTCGTACTTGCCGGTGTCGAGGGTCGAGTACGCGGGGCGCGGAGCCGGGCGGGCCAGCGTCTCCGAAGTGATCGGATCGATCGGGACGTCGCCCCGCCCCGCGAGCGCCAGGATCTCGGAAGCGAAGTCGTGCCAGGAGACCTCCCCGCGGTTGGCGAAGTGGTACACGCCCGACGCGCCGGCGTCGAGGAGCGCCAGGATCGCCTCGGAGAGGTCGGTCGTGGCGGTGGGCCGCCCGACCTGGTCCGCGACCACCGCCAGGCGCGACTTGCCGGATTCGACCTGCTTCAGGATCGCCTCGATGAAGTTCCAGCCCGAGCGCCCGAACAGCCACGACGCCCGGACCACGAGGCTGCCGGGCAGCCGCAGGGCGTGCTCCTCCCCGGCGCGTTTGCTGCGGCCGTAGCCGGACAGGGGCCGGGTCGGGTCGTCCTCGACGTAGGGCCCGCGCTTCGCTCCGTCGAAGACGAAGTCGGTGGAGATCTGGACGAGCTGGCACGCGCGGTGCCCGCACGCGTCGGCGAGCAGGCCCACCGCATCCGCGTTGACCGCGAAGGCCAGGGGATCCGTCTCGCAGGCGTCGACCTTCGTGAACGCCGCGCAATTGACGAGGACGTCGGGGCGCGACGCGGCGAGCCCGCCCGTGACCGCGGCCGCGTCGGCGATGTCGAGCTGCGCCTTCGACCGCGCCATCACCTCGTAGCCGGCGCCGGCCAGCACCGGAGCGAGATCCGAGCCCAGCATCCCGGAGGCGCCGGTGATCAGCACACGGCGGCGGGAGCGGGGAACGGGTACGGGTCGCGAGGAGAGCACCGCCGCGTCGGTCTCGAGGGCGGGTCCGCCCGTGTCCGGCATGAGCGCGCCCGGCCGACGCCTAGCCCGGCGCCTTCGCGGTCGAGGACGAGGTGGCGAGCCGCTGGCCGTACTGGGACCGGTAGAACTCCCGATACGCGGCGTCGCGCTCCTTGATCGGGCGCCACCACTCCTCGTGGTCGCGATACCACCGGATCGTCTCGGTGAGCCCCTGCTCGAACGGCGTCGCCGGCGCGAAGCCCAGCCGGGCGAGCTTCGAGGCATCGAGCGAGTAGCGCCGGTCGTGCCCCGGGCGGTCGTCCACGAAACGCATCAGGGTCTCCGGCTTGCCGAGCTCCGCGAGGACTCGACGCGTGATCGCGATGTTCTCGCACTCGTTGCCGCCCGCGACGTTGTAGACCTCGCCGGACTTCCCGGCGTCGAGCAGGAAGTCGATGGCCGCGGCGTGGTCCCGCACGAAGAGCCAGTCCCGCACGTTGCGTCCGTCGCCGTAGAGCGGCAGCGGCAGGCCGTCGATCGCGTTGGTCGCGAAGAGCGGGATGAGCTTCTCGGGATACTGGTTCGGCCCGTAGTTGTTGCTCGCCCGCGTGATGACGACCGGCATGCCGTACGAGGCCCAGTAGGAGTACGCGAGGCGGTCTCCCCCGGCCTTGGAGGCGGCGTAGGGGTTGCGCGGGTTGAGCGGCGACTCCTCCGTGAAGGAGCCGGCGGGGATCGAGCCGTAGACCTCGTCGGTCGAGACCTGGATGAACTTCTTCACGCCGCGGCGGCGGGCCTCCTCGAGGAGGACGAACACGCCCCGCACGTCGGTCTCGATGAACGACGCGTCCCCGAGGAGGGAGCGGTCGACGTGGGTCTCCGCCGCGAAGTTGACGACGGCGTCGCAGCCCTCCATCGCCACGCCGACGACGTCCGGATCCACGATGTCGCCGCGCACGAAGCGGTACGAGGAGTCGGGCCGTCCCGCGACGTCCGCCAGGTTCGCCGGATTGGCGGCATACGTCAGCTTGTCCAGGTTGACCACGGACACGCCGGCGCCCCGCGACTCCAGCACCTGCCGGACGAAGTGCGAGCCGATGAACCCGCACCCGCCCGTGACGAGCAGCCTCATACGATCCCGATCTCGGCGTTGTCCCCGACCAGGAACCGGTGGACCCGGGGCCGCTCCAGCCCGGGATGGATCCGCACGTTCTTGCCGATCAGCGAATCGGCGATGCGAACCGGGATCCGCTCGAGCCGCGAGTCCTCGAGCACGATCGAGTTCTCGATCTCGCAGCGGTCGATCAGGCAGTTCGGCCCCACGGCCGTGTACGGGCCCACGAACGCGTCGCGGATCTCGGCGCCCGCGCCGATGACGGCCGGGCCGCGGACCGTGCAGCGGGTCAGCTTCGCGCCGGGCTCGACGACGACCTTGCCCTCGACCCGGCACTCCCCGTCGACCGCCTCGAGGCCCCGCGCGGTGAACGTGTCGAGGATGATGCGGTTGGCCTCCAGCATGTCCTCGATCTTGCCGGTGTCCTTCCACCAGCCGGAGACGAGGTGCGGGTGCACGCTCTTGCCGTGGTCCATCGAGCCACTGGATCGCGTCGGTGATCTCGAGCTCGTTGCGGGGGCTCGGCCGGATCGCCTTGACCGCATCCCAGATGCTGTCGTCGAACATGTAGACGCCGACGAGGGCGAGGTCGGACTTGGGCTGCTTCGGCTTCTCGGTCAGCCGCACCACGCCGTCCGTCCTGGAGCTCCGCCACGCCGAACTGCGATCGGGTTCGGAACCTTCGCGAGCAGGATCTGCGAGTTGCAGCCGCAGCCGCCGGTACTCGTCCACGAGCGTCGTGATCCCGTCGGCGATGAGGTTGTCGCCCAGGTACATGACGAAGGGCTCGCCGCGCAGGTAACCCTCCGAGATCAACACCGCGTGCGCCAGCCCCCGCGGGGCGTCCTGCTCGATGTAGGTGATGCGGGCCCCGAACCGCGAGCCGTCGCCGAGCGCCGCCTGGATCTCCTCCCGGGTGTCGCCCACGACGACGCCGATCTCCTTGATGCCGGCCGAGACGATGGCCTCGACGCCGTAGAAGAGCACCGGCTTGTTGGCCACCGGCACCAGCTGCTTGGCGCGCGTGTAGGTCAGGGGGCGCAGACGCGTCCCCTTGCCGCCGGAGAGGATGAGGCCCTTCACTGAGGCGGAATCATACCGAAAGCGACGGAGGATTCCGGCTCGAGGGCTCGCCGGCTCGGCCGCTCTACCGAAACGCCGACGCCAGCGCGTCCAGCGAGCCGTTGACGTCGAGGAGCGTGCCGATCCCCTTCAGGTTCACGACGAGGCGGACGTCGTGGCGCGGCTGCGGCGGGAGGCGCAGCTCCCGGTACTCCACGAAGATCGTGAAGCAGGAGCCCTTGTACGTCAGCAGCGTGCGGTCCTCCAGGACCAGATTCTGCGTCGCGTCGTAGCTGATCGTCGTGTCGAGGCGGAACAGGCTGCCGAGGTCCACGCCGGCGGCAAGCGGAGCTGATCGGAGTTCAGGGAGGGGGACCCCGGCGGCAGGACCGTCGCCAGGACGGGCCGGCTTCCGAACCAACTCAGGTTCGCGTAGTTGGACTGCCAGTTGACGCCGGCGGTCACGGAGGTCGAGGTGATCTGGTCCGCGAAGGTGTCGTAGGCGACGCGCCCGTCGAGCTGCAGCAGGCCGCCCTGCTGGATCCGGAGAATTCCCTCCACGGGGCCCAGCTTCTGGAGCTGGATCAGTCCCGGACTCGACGACGTCGGGATCTGCGGCAGCGAGAAGGCGTACGTCTGACCGATCTCGAGCGACGCGATCTCCTCCGATGAGCCGACCGACCCGCCGGCCCGCCGGCCGAGCAGGCGATTCACGATCGCGTAGTGCACCTGGTTCTCCCCCAGCGCGGTGTCGACCTCGTCGAAGGCCGGAATCGCGAGCGGATCCGAGACGTCGGAGACGTAGTTGTAGTCGACGCGGGGCTCGATGACGTGCTTGAACTTGTCGTAGGGGCCGATCGCGACCTCGTAGATGCGCGAGAACGACGGGCCGACGAGCGACAGCCCGGCCTCGGCGTAGGAGCGCGTCGTGCTCTCGTCGAGGAGCTCCGTCTGCAGCGGGTCGGTCGACTTGGTGTAGTAGGTGAAGCGGCCGCCCGCGCTCGCGGTCGCGCTCAGCCACGGGATCTCCTTCCACGGGAACGAGAGGACGGGGTGCACGTCGAAGCGGCCGTAGGTCCCCCGCGCCAGTTCGAAGCCGCGGTTCACGTAGAGGGCCGAGAGCGAAGACTCGAGGGAGAGGTAAAACGGGCTGTGGCCGATGGGCGCCGTCCGGTGGAAGAACTCGATCGTCGGGTAGCGCTCCTGGATGACGGTCGAGGTGTAGTACGTCTCGCTGCGCTCGAAGCGGATGTTGAGCGAGTCCGGCCCGAGGTTCCGCGTCAGGAAGCCCTGCGAAAAGATCTGACGCGCGGAGGAGAGGTTGAAGTTGCGCTCGAAGTCCTGGAGGAACTGCTCGTCGGAATAGTCGCGGATCGAGAGGACGCCGCGAAATCCCAGAGGCAGATCGTCGGCGACGTGGTCCAGGCGCAGCTTCCAGCGGGTCTCGGTCTTGACGACGTAGGCGCCGAGCGAGCCGTCGGGCAGCGAGCAGAACCCGTTGAGCGGATTGGGAACCTGCGCGATGGGCTCGCACACCGTCGCGTCGCGGTCGCGGACGAGGTAGCCCTGGAAGATCCCGGCCGATTCGTCGGTCGGGCGCCAGCGGGCCTCCTGGCCGATCCCCACGGTGCCGTCGAAGTAGCCGTCGATCTGCGTCGTCAGGTCGGTCGAGCGCCCCGTGACCCAGTAATACGACAGGCCGAGAAAGCCGCCGCGCTGGTTGCTGTAGCCGATGGCGGGCACGAGGAGCCCGGAGGCTCGGTCCTCCTTCGTCGGCCAGATCAGGTAGGGCGTGAAGAGCACGGGGAGCGATCCCGCGCGGAACGCCACGTCCTTCATGCGGGCGTAATCGTTCAGGGTCACGGTCGCCTCCGCGAGCGAGAACGACCACTCCGGGTTGGGCATGTCGCAGGCCGTGAAGATCCCGTGATCGACGTGATACGTCGCCTCGCCCACCTTCTCGATCGAGCGGGCGACGATGTGGTACATCGGGGCGAGGTCGGCCGTCGCGTCCTCCAGGACTCCGGTCTTCGTCTCCAGGTGATAGACGCCCTTGGTGCCGGAGAGGCGCGTCGGCCCCTGGTCGATGATCACGTGTCCCGTCAGCGTGGCCGTCTTCGTGGGAAAGTCGTAGTGGGCCCGATCCGCCGTGATCTTGACGTCCTGGTACTCGATCACGACGTCCTCGCTCCCTTCCCAGAACTGGTCCTTCTCGAAGTTCACCGGATTCTTGGTGTAGAGGCGGACCTCGCCGCCCTTCTCGGGAACGTGGAACTTGACCTGGAAGTTGGGGTGGGACTTGAAGCGCGCCTCGAAGGGGTCGACCTGGCTGTAGGGATCCTGCGCGAGCGCCGCGACGGGGAGGACCAGGAGCAGGACGGCGGCGGCGAGCGGGAGGCGGCTCACGCGTCCATGGCGAGGACCGGAGAGGCGATTCGAAATGCGGCATCCGTCTTCGCCCGGATTTCTTCGACGCTCACTCCCGGCGCGAGCTCCCGCAGCTCGAGACCCGCGTCGTCGGGGAGGACGTCGAACACGCAGTGATCCGTGATGATGCGCTGCACGCAGCGGCGGCCGGTCAGGGGCAGTGTGCAGCGGCGGAGGATCTTCTTCTCCCCCGATCTCGCGGTGTGCTCCATGGTCACGACGAGCCGGCGCGCCCCGGCCACCAGGTCCATGGCGCCGCCCATTCCCTTGACCATCTTCCCGGGGATCATGTAGTTCGCGATCGAGCCCTCCTCGTCCACCTGCATCGCGCCGAGGATCGAGAGGTCGATGTGGCCCCCTCGAATCATCGCGAAGGAATCCGCCGACGAGAAGAACGCGGCGCCGGGACGGATCGTGACGGTCTCCTTCCCCGCGTTGATGAGATCGGCATCCACTTCGTCCTCGGCCGGGTACGGTCCCAGGCCCAGGATGCCGTTCTCGGACTGGAGAATGACCTCCATACCGGACGGAATCGCATTGGCGATCAAAGTCGGCATGCCGATCCCGAGGTTGACCGTGTAGCCGTCCCGCAGCTCCTTCACGGCGCGGCGGACGATGCCGTCCCGTGTCAGCATCGCGGTGTCCGTCTCATCCCTTCCTCACGGTACGGCGCTCGATGCGCTTCTGTCGCGGCGCCACGACCAGCCGGTTCACGAAGACGCCCGGCGTGTGAACGCACTCCGGGTCGAGCTCGCCGACCTCGACGAGCTCCTCCACCTCGGCGATCGCAATGCGCCCGGCCGTCACGGCCATCGGATTGAAGTTCCGGGCGGACTTCCGGTACACCAGGTTGCCCAACCGATCGCCCTTCCACGCGGCGACCATCGAAAAATCGCCCACGATGCCGCGCTCCAGCAGGTAGTCGCGGCCGTCGAACTGGCGCGTCTCCTTGCCCTCGGCCACCAGCGTGCCGGCGCCCGCGGGCGTGTAGAACGCCGGGATGCCGGCGCCGCCGGCGCGCATCCGCTCCGCGAGGGTGCCCTGCGGCACGAGCTCGACCTCGAGCTCCCCGCTCAGGAACTGGCGCTCGAACTCGGCGTTCTCGCCCACGTAGGACGACATCATCTTGCGGATCTGGCGGCGCGCCAGCAGGAGACCGAGGCCCCAGTCGTCGACGCCGCAGTTGTTGGACACGACGGTGAGGTTCTTGACGCCGCGCCGGACGAGCGCGGCGATCAGGTTCTCGGGAATGCCGCAGAGTCCGAAGCCGCCGACCACGAGGGTCGACCCGTCGGCGACGTCGGCCACAGCTTTGTCCGCCGCGTCGGCACCGCCGCCCACGACCTTCTGCATCATCCGTGGCGATGATAACCGCTCCGCCTGGGGAGACTGTAGGGGCGGGGCTCGTCCCCGCCCGCGGGCGGCCGCTAGCCGGTGGCGCGGGCGACGGCGAGAAACTCCGAGACCTCGAGGTCCGAAGACGCTCCGGGCAGGGACCGCAGCCGCTCGAGCCGCGGGCGTCCCGCCGGGGACGCCGGCAGGATCGTCGTGGAGAGATCTTCGACCCGATACCCGGCGGCCTCGAACAGGTCCGTCAGAGTCCGGCGGGTGAAGAGGCGGACGTGTGTGCCCGAGAGCAGCGAGTACGGTACGTAGTCGAAGCGTCCGCGCAAAAGATCGTCGACGATCGACCAGTGGCCGGCGTTGGGCACGGACGCGATGACGACGCCGCGGGGCGAGAGCCAGGGCCGAACGCGCGCCAGCGCGTCGGACGGGTCCTCGAGGTGCTCCAGAACGTCGCCGAAGAGGACCGCGTCGAACGCTCCAAGCCAGTCCTCGACGACTCTCTCGAGCGGCGCGGACAGGACCCGGTCGTAGGCCCGCGCGGCCTGCGCCGCGTCCTCGGCGTCCGGCTCGATGCCGACGATCCGCGTGACGCCGCGCGCGCGCAGCGCGGGAGCCGTCGCTCCCTGGGAGCAGCCGACGTCGAGAACGGACGCGGCGCCGGACGGGACCCGCGCCGCGAGGTCCTCGCGCGGCGAAGCATCCATCGGGCCGTAGCGGTGCACGTACGCGCACGGGTCCACCGCGGCCCGGAGACCGCGCGCCCGCGCCTCACCGGGGACGCGCTCGAGAGGCAGATCCTCCGGCAGGGAGCGCAGGATCTCGCGCCGCACGGCATAGACGGCCGATGCGGGATCCGCCGCAGGCCTCAGAGGCTCGCCCCGGGCGGCGACGGCGGCGGCCGCCTCGGAGAGGAGCGTGGGCGTCGCATAGAGAAACGGCGGCGTCGCGCGCGCCTCCTCGGAGGAGGGCTCGTTCGTCACCGGCACGATCAGGGCGAGCTCCGAGTTCGCGGCAAGCCGCGCGACGAGGCGGCGAGCCACGTCGGGAAGCAGGTACGCCTCGGGATCGGTCTGGACGAGCACGATCGCCGCATCGCCGGCCGCGTCGGAGACCCGGGGGCTGCGGCCCGGCGTCTCGGTGCGGCGCGCCGCGGAGAGCTCGCGCGAATAGCGCCGGACCAGGCGCCACGCCCACGGGGCCTCGGCGCCGAAGCGGGGGACACCGCCGACGACGTGGTCGAAGCGCGGCGCAACGCCGGCGACGTCGAAGCGCGGCTCACCGCCGGCGAGATCGAAGGTCGGAGCGCTCAGGCGGCCTCGACCAGCATCGCGGTGGCCTCGCCGCCGCCGATGCAGATCGCGGCGATTCCGCGCTTCTTGCCTTCCTTGCGCAGCGCGTGGATCAGCGTCGTCAGGATGCGCGCGCCGGACGCGCCGATCGGGTGTCCGAGCGCCACGGCGCCTCCGCGGACGTTGACCTTCGCCGGGTCCAGCTCGAGCTCGCGGATCGCCGCCATCGCGACGGCGGCGAAGGCCTCGTTGACCTCGAAGAGGTCGATGTCGGAGATCGACAGACCGGTCTGCTTCAGGAGCTTCCGCACGGCTCCGACCGGCGCGGTCGTGAACCACTCGGGCGCCTGGGCGACGCCGGCGTAGCCGACGATGCGCGCGATCGGCTTCCAGCCGCCGGCCTTCGCCCGCTCCTCGCTCGCCACCACCAGGGCCGCCGCGCCGTCGTTGATCTTGGAGGAGTTCGCCGCCGTGACGGTGCCGTCCTTCTGGAAGGAGGGTTTCAGCGTGGGCATCTTCTCGAGGGGCGCCGCGAACGGCTCCTCGTCGGCGTCCACCTCGAGCGGATCGCCCTTCTTCTGCGGCACCATCACCGGAGCGATCTCCTCCGAGAAGAGCCAGGTCTTCGACGCGTTCTGCGCGCGCTTGTACGACTCGAGGCTGTAGGCGTCCTGCTCCTCGCGCGTGAAGTGGTACTTCGCCACGCACTTCTCCGCGCAGGTTCCCATGTGGACGTCGTTGTACGGGTCCCACAGCCCGTCCTTGATCATCGAGTCGACGAGTCCGGCGTGTCCCATGCGCAGGCCCGTCCGCCCCTTCTCGAGGAGGTACGGAGCGTTCGACATCGACTCCATGCCGCCGGCCACGGCGAGCGCGTACTCCCCCGCCTGGATGGCGTTGCCGACGTCCATGACGGCGCGCATGCCCGAGCCGCAGACCTTGTGGACCGTGACGCAGGGGACCGTGTCGGGGATCCCGGCGCCGAGCGAGGCCTGGCGCGCGGGGGCCTGGCCCTCGCCCGCCTGCAGGACGTTGCCGAAGACGACCTGCTCGATCTCCCCGGGAGGGACGCCGGCGCGCTCGAGCGCGGCGCGGATCGCGACGGACCCGAGCGCCGGAGCCGTGAGCGACGAGAGCTTTCCGAGGAACGAGCCGATCGGCGTTCGGGCCGCCGAGAGAACGACGAGGTTTTTCATAGGGCGCGGATTCTAACCCCCACCGGCGAAATACGCCCGAACCGGGCCCGGGAGTTCAGGGGCCCGGCCTCAGCGCGAACCCGAGAGTTTGGCACTTTCGAGCTTCCAGCCCGTTCGGATCTCGGTCGCCTGACAGTACGTCTTGGCGCACCGGCTGTCGTTCAGGCACTGAAGGATCGACTCGCAGGTCTTCTGCTCGTTCGAGCCGGCGGGGATCGCGGCGTTCTCCTGGCACTTCCCCGCGAACGCGGGATGGCTGAAGACGCAGGTCGCCGCCGGCGAGGCCGCCGCAGGTGCCGGAGCCGGAGGCGCTGCCGGGGCGGCGGATCCGGCGGCGAGCCCGCCCCACAGCCAGAGTCCGAGGAGCAGCAGCAGCGAAGCGGTCAGCGCAACAGGCGTCGCGCGCACCCGGCGAACGATTCGTATCCTCATCGGTTCTTCTCCGTCTCTGGCCGGCGTCACGGTCGGGCCGCCGGGATCGGGTTAATCTTCTCTCATGCCTCGCATCCTCGCGGTGGATTTCGGCGAGAGACGCATCGGCCTGGCGACCTCGGACGCCTCGGCGACCGTGGCCACCCCGCGCAAGACGCTCCGCCGCCGGGACGACGAGGCCGCGCTCGAGGCCCTCGAGCGGTTCGGCCGGGAGGAGGAGATCGAGCTCGTCGTGTTCGGCATCCCGCGGTCTCCGGACGGCGTCGAGAGCGCCTTCGCGGGCCGGATCCGCTCGTTCGCCGCGAAGCTCGCGCGCCGCACGGGCCTGCCGGTCCGCTTCCACGAGGAGACGCTGACCTCCGACGAGGCGAGCCGGCGCCTGCCGCGCCCGGGGGCCCGGGAGGAGCTCGACGCCATGGCCGCCGCCGTGCTCCTCGAGGACTACCTCTCGAGCGTGGAGTCGCGCGCGCGATGAGCGCGCCACGAGTTGCCCGGTGAGCACGCCACGAGTTGCCCGATGAGCGCGCCACGAGTTGCCCGGTGAGCGCGCCAAAAGTTGCCCGATGAGCGCGCGTAGAGACGCCCGATGAAAGAGACCAGCTCCCGGGCCGGCCGCCCGCTTCGGACGCCCACACGGGTAAGGATCGTCCCGTGAGCGCCACGAAGAGGGTCCTCCGCCTGGGGTTGCTTCTGGTCGCGCTCGCCCTCGCGGTCGGGGCGTATCTCTATCAGCAGCTCGAGTACCCGCGCCCGGCCGCGCCCGGCTCGGAGGTCACGATCTTCATCCCCCTGGGCACCCCGACCGCCGAGATCTTCGCGCACCTGGCCCGCGAGGGAGTCCTGAAGCTCCCGCGCTTCGCCGAGATGTACTACCGCATCGCGCGCAGCGCGACGCCGCTCCAGGCCGGCGAGTACCGGTTCGACCGTCCCACTCCCCTCTCGCGCGTGATCGACCGGATGAGCCGCGGCGACGTCGTGCGGCACATCATCGTCGTGCCCGAGGGCCTGACCGCGGAAGAGACCTTCGCGCTCTTCTGGAGCCGCGGCATCAGCCGGCCGCAGGCCTTCCGCAACGCGTTCCACAACGCGCAGCTGATCGCATCGATCGGAGGGAGCGCGCCGGACGTCGAGGGCTTCCTCTTCCCCGACACCTATGCCGTCACACGCTCGACCTCGGCGCGGCAGATCGTCGAGGTCATGCTCGCGAACTTCCGCAAGCACTACACCGCCGACCTCCGCGAGCGCGCGCACGCCCACGCGCTCTCGCTCCGGGACACTGTGACGCTCGCCTCGATCGTCCAGAAGGAGACCGCCCTCCCGCGGGAGGGGGCGATCATCGCGGGCATCTACTGGAATCGCCTCCGCCGCGGCATGCGGCTGCAGGCCGATCCGACCGTGGCCTACGCGCTCCAGCTCGCCGGAGAGTGGAACGGCACGCTCTACCGGTCCGACTACGGCTTCGAGTCCGATTACAACACCTACCTGCACGCCGGCCTGCCGCCCGGTCCGATCTGCAACCCCGGTCTCGCCGCGCTGAAGGCCGCGAGCGAGCCCGCGGCGACGGACTTCCTCTACTTCGTGGCGGACGGGACCGGCGGCCACCACTTCTCACGAACGTTCGAGGAGCACCGCGACGCGATCGCGGCGACGCACCGCCAGCACGAGGAGACCCCGCCCCCCCCGCCGGCGCCCGCGCCGGACGGCGGCCCCGCGTCGACCCCTCCCTCCTCACGGCGGTCTTCTTGACCGCTTCGGACTGGAGCCCCACAATCGGTCAGCTCTCATAATGACGACGGATACGCTGCCTCGCGCCCTCGGCGCCTACCGGCTGACCGCGGCGCTCGGCGAGGACGCCCTCGGTCACGAATACCGGGCGGTGCGAATCGCCGACGGGGGCTTCGTCCGTCTTCGGACCCTCGACACACCGGAGCTCGACCCGGACGCATTGATCGACGCGATCGAGGCGAACGGCGAGGTCCACGAGTTCCTGAAGAACCCGGCCGTGGCGCGGGGCGTCGACATGAATGCGGCGGACGGGATCCCCTACGTCGCGTGGAACGAGGTCAACGGCCGCACGCTCAAGAACCTCCTGCTCAAGTGCCGCAACCCGACTCGCAAGATCCCGGTCGAGCACGCGCTCCTGATCTCCGAGAAGGTTGCGACGGCCCTCGACCACGCCTACAACACCACCATCGACGGCGACCGGACGCTCCACGGGCTGGTGTGGCCGGGGTTCGTCGCGATCTCCGACGACGGCGAGATCCGCCTGGTGGGGTTCGGGCTCGCGACCGGCGTCCTGCCCTCGCTCGTGCGCCCGCGTCTCTCGGCCGAGGTCGCGAACTATCTGGCGCCCGAGGAGAGAGCGCAGCCGTCCATCGGCAAGAACTCCGACGTCTACTCGGTCGGCGCCATGCTGCTCGAGCTCCTGACGGGTCACCCGCCGGCCGCCGACCCGATGGCCGTCCTGCGGGGAACCGCGGGCCATCCGCCGCCGGCGATCCTGCCGGAGATCCAGGCGGTTCTGCGCATGACGCTGGGCCCCCCCGAGAGCCGCTACGCCTCGAGCGGAGATCTGCGGCGGGAGCTCGGCAAGCTGCTCTTCTCGGGCCCCTATTCGCCGTCGACCTTCAACCTGGCCTACTTCCTGAACGACCTGTTCAAGGACGAGATCGAGGCGGAGACGCGCGCGCGCCGGCGAGAGTCCGTCGCGGGCGTTCTCCCGGCGACGCCGATCGCCCCGCCGCGCCCGCCGGCGCCGCCGCGGCGAGCCGAGCCGGAGCCCGTTCCCACGCCTGCACCGCCCGCTCCCGCCTCGCGCACCGCCCCGGGTACGGGTGCGGGAGCAAAGAGTCGGGCGTGGATCTGGGTCGTCGTGCTCGCCGGCGCGGCCATCGCCGCGGTCGCCGGCGGATACTGGCTCCTCTCCCGGCGGCCGGCGCCGGTGACCCGGGCGCCCTTCAACGAGGCTGCGGAGGGCCAGCCTCCCGTCCCGACGCCGACGTTTCTCCCCGAGTTTCTGGAGACACCGGCGGCGCCGACCGACGCGATGTCGGAGGCACAGTTCCAGGAGGAAGTCTCGCGCCGTCTCGCCCAGGAAGTGCAGAAGCTCGAGGCCCAGATGCGCGCCCGGCCCGCTCCGCGCGAGCGAAATGCCGATGCGGCCGAGATCCCGAACCCGCGCCCCCGTGCGACCGCGGCGGCTCCGGCGGCCGCGGATTCGGCGAGCCACCCGGCGCCTGCGCCGCCCGCTCCCAGGCCGCTCGAGCCCACCGCCGCGCCCAGCGTGGCGACGGCCGCTACCGAGCGCGCCGCCCCTCCCACGCTCCCGCCGGTCCCTGCCGCGGCCGCGGCGCCGGCGCCCGTTGCGGCGCCGACCGTGGCCGCGCTCCACGAGGGGATGGTCATCGCGCTCGAGGACGCCGACACCCCGCCGCGGATCGCGAAGATCGTGAAGCCCGCCTACCCGCCACTCGCCCTGCAGGCGCGCATCGGCGGGATCGTCGTGCTGCGCGTCCTGGTCTCGGAGCGCGGCGCGCCGCTGACGATCGAAGTGGTCCGTGGCGCCGCCGGGGGCCTCAGCGAGGCCGCCGTCGACGCGGTACGCAAGTGGAGCTTCGACCCCGCCCGCAAGGAAGGGCTCGCGATGCGGACGTGGATGGTGATTCCAATCCCGTTCGAGCCTTAGGGCTGCCCCTTATCCCTCAGGGCTTCGGCCCGTAGTCGATCGTCTTCAGCGCCGGATCCTTGGTCCTCAGGAAGTCCTCCATGACGGTGTCCTCGATCCAGGTGATCTCGGTCCCGTCGATGAAGTAGGTCGGGGTGGACTTCACGCCGAGGCGCTGCCCCTCCTCGATGTCCTTGCGGATGTCGGCCAGGCTTTCGTCCCGCAGGTAGCACGCCACGAAATCCTGCTTCGGGATCCCGGCGGCCTCGGCCTCGGTGAAGGCCAGCTCGTCGATCGAGGAGACCGTCATCACGGCCTGCTGCGCGTACACGTGCTTCTTGAAGTTGAACATCGCCGGACCCGGCGCGAAACGGAAGAGGCAGTCGGCGGCCGACGCCGCCTTCATCGCCCAGGCGTGGTTGAACCAGAGCACGAAGAACTTGTAGTAGCGCTTGTACGACAGGGTCTTGGCGTTGGCCTCGAGCAACGCATCCATCTGCAGCCCGCGGAAGCGGCAGTAGGGGCACTCCATGTCCGCGTACTCGACCATCGTGACCGCCCCGTCCGGCTTGCCGGAGAAGCGCGGCACGGACAGGTCGATCCTCTTCTTGCGGTCCTCTCGCGGATCCATGGTGAAGTCCCAAAGGACGCCGCCCAGGTAGCGGCTGCCGTCCGGCGAGATGTATCCGGGAATGCGCACCGCCCCGTATCCGGTCTCGATCGCCACCGCGACGCCCTTGTAGCCCGCCGCGTCGCGCTCGGGCGTCAGGGTGGCCTTCGCCCGGGCGTGGTAGAGATTCGAGACCTTGGCCTCCAGCCAGCCGAGGTCCGCGTTGGAGCGGACCGGCGCCGGCGCCTGGTTCACCATGGCATCCCCGTCGAAGTACCACTTGCCGTCGTCGCTGACGTGCACCGTGCGGTCGACCGCGAGCTTCGCGTACTTGCCGGTCCGCTTGATCTTGAAGGACTGGAATCCCGGAATGTTGTCCGGGGCCTTCTCGACGGTGACCTTCGTCTGCGGGTCGAACGGCAGGAAGTTGGTGAGGTAGCCGGGCAGACGCGACTCGATGCCGCCGGCGGCTGACTTCGGCGCCGGGGCCGTCTGCGCCGCACAGACCGCGCCGACGGCCGGGCCGATCGTCGCGAGGAAGCCGAGAACCCATCCGCGAATCTTCATTCGTCTTCTCCCCTTTTCAACGTCAAGCGCCTCAGTTCGCTCCGGACGGCGCATTCTCGATCAAGCGTATCGACTGTACGACCGCCGGCTGGTCCGGCCGGATCGCGAGCGACTTGTGAAACAGCGCGAGCGCCGCCTCCCGGCGCCCCAGGCAGGTCTGAAACAGGCCCAGGGCGTTGAGCGTATCCGGGAGCTGGCTCGTCGCCTCGAACGCGGACACGGCGTCCCAGGCTCCCTGACAGTCATGGGCCTGGAACCGATGGAGCGCCAGCTCCCGGGCGACCGCCTCGCTCTCGGGGAACGCCTTGCGGCCCCGCTCGAGCACTTCCCCAGCCGCGGCCTTGTTGCCCTTCGCGCGGTACTCCGTCGCCCACCGGACGACGGTCCCCTCGGGGTCGGCATGGCCGGCGGAGAGCGAGCGGAAGAGCCAGTCGACGGCCCTCCGGTCGTCGCCCTTCAGGCGATAGAGCACGGCCAGGTTGAACTCGGGCGAGGGATAGTTGGGCCGCAGCTCCAGGGCCTTCTCGAACGCGGCCTCCGCGCCCTTCAGATCTTTGGTGTTCTCGCGCAGGTACACGCCCAGGTTGTTCCATCCCCCCTCGGTCACGCCCGGCCGTTCCGCCGCCGACGCGGACGCCCCCGAGGGCGACAGCTTCTCGGGCTCCCCGCCGGAGAGGTAGCCGAGGGCGCGAAGCCCCTTGGCGTACTCGCTCGCGTCCTTCTCCGACAGCGCCTCGGCGGCCACGCGGCGCACGGGCACCGACGAGGCGAGGTCTCTGCGCGGAGGGTTCGCCGCGCCCGGAAAGGCGGCGCGCAGGACCGTACCCGTCTCGCGCAGGTCGATCGGGAGGCCGAGCAACGCGGACACCGTCGGCGCCAGATCCATGACGGACGCCGCGCCGCGCGTCGCGCTCGGCTTCACCCCCGCGCCGTAGGCCGCGAAGACGCCGTCGATACGGTGCCAGAATGCCGCCGTGTTCGGATTCAGCGAGGAGCGCTCGCACGGCCGATCGGCTCCCCACTTGAAGCCGTGGTCCGAGTTGACGATCAGCGTCGCGCCGTCCTCGTCGGCGCGCCGCATCCACTGCCCCAGCATCTTGTCGACCAGCGCGTAGTACTCGTCGACGACGCGGCGGTAGCGGCGGAAATCCTCATCCGACACGCAGCTCATCTTCGGGGGGACGTAGGGCGCGAAGACGTGCCCGACCGCGTCGGTCCCCTCGTAGTAGACCGCCATCAGGTCGGGCAGGTTCTTGTCGTAGAGATCGCGCGCGATGCGGTGGTAGACACGGGTCGAGCCGATGATCCGCGGCAGCGCGACGAAGGGGTTGTCGAGGCCGGAGTGGCCGTCGCGCGACGCCTGGATCTCGGCCTCCGGCACGTCGAAAAACCGCGCCAGCTCGGCGCTGGAGACGGCGCCGTCGCGGCCCAGGATCTGTTCGACTCCCGGCGCGAGCGACGACGGGAAGGCATCGCCGGCGCGCGGCATACCCTCGAACATGATCGGCGAGGCCCGGTCCGACACGAAGAAGCCGTTGACCTGCTCGGCCGGGTGCGTCGCCCACCAGCCCACCACGCCCACCGTCGCCCCCGAGGCGGACGCGACGTTCCAGATCGCGGGCACGGCCCGCGAGCGGCCCGAGATCGGAAGCTTCTGCCCGCTGGCGGGGTCCACCTCCTGGAAGTCGAGGACGCGATGGATCTCCGGGCTGACCCCGGTCGCGATCGTGGTCCACACGATCGGGGAGAGGATCGGCATGACGCTCGTCAGCCGGGCGGAGTAGCCCTTCTCGGTCAGGCGCTTCCAGTTCGGCATGCGGCCTTCCGCGACGAGGCGATCGAGCAGATCCCAGTCGAGGCCGTCGAGGCCGATCCAGAGGACCGAGGGGCGTCCTCCGGCCGGCCGCCGGTTCCGAGCGGCGGCGTCGACGGTCTCGACCCCGCCTCCCGGAGGCGGAGGCGGGACCGCCGCCGCGGCGGGCGGACGAGGCGTCGCATTCGCCGCAGCGCCGGACTCCTGCCGGCACCCCGATCCGAGGAGCCCGAGCAGGAGCAGGGCCGGCACGAGAACCCGAACCCAAACCCGAGCCCGGTTGATCTCGCGCCGGCGAACCATTCCGCTTCTCATTGCCGCCGCAGCCCTTCGAGGGAACGGGTCACGGCCGGCTGGTCCGGCTTGATGGCCAGCGAGCGCTCGAACAAGGCGATCGCCTCGGCCTTGCGCCCGAGGCATCCCTGGAAGAGGGCCAGCACGTTCAGCGTGTCGGGAGTCTGACTGGCCGGCTCGAACCGCGCCACGGATTCCCAGGCGCCGCGGCAGTCTCGCGCACGGTAATGCAGCAAACCGACCTCGCGCGCGATCGCCTCGCTCGACGGGTAGGCCCGGCCCCCGCGCTCCAGCACCTCCCGCGCGCGGGCGGTCTTGCCCTCCTCGTCGTAGGCCACGTACCAGCGCAGGATCGTCCCCTCGGGATCGGCGTGGCCCGCCTCGAGCGACTGGAACATCCAGTCGATCGCCCGGCGGTCCTCGCCCCGATCGCGGTAGACGCCCGCGAGCGCGACCCTGTCGGCGGCGGAGTTCGGCTGCATCTCCAAAGCCTTCTGGAACGCGGCCTCCGCCGCGCGAAGATCCTTTCGTGTGTCCCGCAGGTACAGCCCGAGATTATGCCAGCCCTTCTCGGTGGGACCGGGCCGATCGCCGCCCGGCGGCGCCAGCCGGGTCGCCTCGCCCCCGCTCAGGTACCCCAGGGCACGCAGGCGCGCGGCGTACTCGCCGGCCTCCGTCGGGGTGGCGGGCTCGGCCGCCACGCGGCGGACCGTGATCGTGTCGAAGAGATCCTTGCGCTCCGGCGTCTTCGCGTCGGGGAACGCCTCCCGCAGGACGCTGCCACCCATGCGCCGGTCGATCGGGATCCCGGCGAGCGCGGCCACCGTGGGAGCGAGGTCGAAGACCGACGCCGTGCCGCGCGTCGCCCCGCGCCGCACGCGCGCACCGTACGCCGCGAAGACTCCCTCGAGCCGGTGCCAGTACGCCGCGCCGCCCGCGCGCAGGCCGGCGGTCTCGCAGGGTCGGTCCGCGCCCCAGCGGAATCCGTGGTCCGAGTTCACGATCAGCGTCGCGCCGTCCTCGTCCGCGCGCCGCATCCACTGCCCGATCAGCGCGTCGACGAGCGCGTAGTAGTCGTCCGCGGCCCGTCGGTACTTCGCGAAGTCCGCCTCCGAGACGCACGCGAGGCGAGGCGCGACGTACGGGGCGAAGACGTGGCCGATCGCGTCGGTCCCCTCGAAGTACAGCATCATCAGGTCGGGCAGGTTCCGGTCGTAGAGATCCCTCCCGACCCGCTGCTGGACGCGCGTCGAGGCCACGATGCGCGAGAGCGCGACGACGGGATCCTCCAGGCCCGCTCCGCCCACGCGGATGCGATGGATCTCGGGCGCGGGCACGTCCACGAAGCGCGCCAGCTCCTCGTCGGACACGACGCCGTCGCGCGCGAGGACCTGCTCCACCCCCTGGGCGAGCGCCGCCGGGTACGCGACGCCGGCGCGCGGGAGGCCCTCGAACAGGATCGGGCTGGCGCGGTCCGACACGAAGAACCCGGTCACCTCCTCCGCCGGATGCGTCGCCCACCAGCCCACGACGCCGACCGATTCGCCCGAGGACGCCGCGATGTTCCAGATCGCGGGAACGGCGCGCGAGCGCCCGGAGATCGGGACGCGCTCGCCGGAGACCGGGTCGACCTCCTGGAAGTCGAGGACGCGATGGACCTCGGGCCCGACGCCGGTCGCGATCGTCGTCCAGACGATGGGCGAGAGCGGCGGGCTGAAGCTCTCGAGCCGCGCGGTCCAGCCGCCGGCCGTCAGCCGCTTCCAGTTCGGCATCCGGCCCTCCGCGTCGAGCCGGTCGAGCAGCTCCCAGTCCAGGCCGTCGAGGCCCAGCCACAGGATCGGAGCGCGTCCGCCCGCGGGACGCCGCGTGCGCGAGGCAGCGTCGGCCTCGACACCCGGAGTTGCGGCCGGACGCTCCGCGCGCGACGACGGAGTCCGGGCCGCCGCGGCTGAGTCTTCCACCCCGCGCCGGCAGCTCTCGAGGCAGAGGGAGCCGAAGAGAAGAACGAGGACGCGGGTCCTCGTCTCCTTCGCGCGGCGCGCCCCCGGCATCAGGGAGAGGCGCCCGAGTGGGCCGGCGCCGGCGGCTTCGAGGAGCTGGTCAGGCGGGGCTGCACGTAGGTCTCCACGAGCTCCGGCTCGGAGGTCAGGTAGACGCCCCGATAGAAGAAGACCGGCGTGCCGTTCAGGCCAAGCCGAAGCGCGGTCGACACGTCCGCGACGACGCGGTCGCGCGCCCGCCCGCTCGAGAGCTCGGCCTCGTATGCCGCGCGGCTGCCGGCGGCCTCGGCGACGTCGGACGCGATCTGCCGTACGGCCGCCTCGTTCAGATTGCCGGCGCGCGGGAACACGGCCTCCTCGTATTTCGCGTAGAGCGCGGGCGAGACGCCCCCGAGGGCCGCGGCGCTCTCGGCCGCGGCGTAGGACCAGTCGTGGATCTTGACGAGCGGAAGGAAGCGGATCGCGACGGCGCCGCCCTTGCCGTTCACCCACTCCCGGACCTGGGGCTCGCGGACCCGGCAGCGCTCGCACTGAAAGTCGATGAACGCGGTGACCTCGAACTGGCCCTTGCCCGTGCGGATGCCCGGAGACTCCGCCAGCACCGCATCGCGCCACTGCTCGGGCGGTGTGCCGAAGGGGTGGAATTCGCCTATGAGAACCGCCGCGCCGTCTCGGGAGACGAACCCGGGAATCGACGGCAGCGCGCCCTCCGCCAGCTTGAGCGTGATGAGGAGCGGGAGCAGCGAGCCGCGCGGCTCCTTCCCCACGCGGAGCGCGACCGGAAGCCCATACGATTCCTGGAGGCTGGCGCGGATCACGGGCAGGTCCGACATGGGCACGAACGGCCGGTCGTGCCGCGCGCCGTCGAACAGAACCTGTCCCACGAAGATCTCGTCGCGGTCCGGGTCGACCAGCGCGATCGAGACCTCATCGCGGTTCTTCGCGCTGCATTCGCGGCTGACGCGATAGGACTCGAACCCGGGGATGACGATGTCTGCAGCCGGTCCGGCGGTCACCTTCGAGTTCGGGCAGATCGAGTACCAGCCGCCGAAGTACTGCAGGACGCGGTCGCGGTTGGGCGACACAGCCGTCGCCGCCGCCGGAGCCCTCGGAGCCGTCTGCGCGCCCAGGGAAGCGGCCCACAGCGCGGCCCCGCACGCGAGGAGGACGGCTTTCGGCATGGACACGGAACCTTAACACGCGCCCCGGCTTACAGATTTCCGGGAAGGCGGCCGCTCCGTCGGCCCTTACGGCTCTTCCAACCGGAGGATCATCCGCGCGAAATCCATCCGGACCCGAAAGTGCTTGAGGAAGGACGTCCCCACGACGCCGTCCTCGAAGGCCGCGTCCGTCTTCTGGACGATCAGGTCGCGGAACCGGATGCCGTAACCGTCGATGCCGATCGCGATCTTGCCGATCCGCTCCCATTCCACGCGCGACTTCCCCAGGCCGTAGACCTTCCGCGGGGCGAGCGCGTTCGAGCTCCGCAGGCGCGCGCGCGTCAGGCCGACCGACGTCATCATCGTGGGTTCGCTGCCCGTGTCGAGGAGGAACGGGAAGTAGCCGACGCGGTTGATCGTGGCGCGCACGAAGAGCCGGCCACGGTGCACGAAGAGGTTCTGATCCGGATCCTCCTTGGGCAGCCGGAAGTCCGCGCGCGTCCACTGGATGCGCCGGTTGCGGTAGTCGATGTCCATCGTGAATTCCTTGAGCAGGTGGAGGCCGAGGACCACCGGCACCGAGTACTCCCCGCGCGAGGTCTCGAAGATCAGGGCGTCGTCGGGCATCAGCATCACGGGAACGTCCTTCAGGTGGAAGCCTCCGAATTGCAGGCTCTCGACGACGCCGAAGGTCACGGGGAAGTCCTTCCCGTGCAGTCCCCGCCCGGAGGCCTTCGAGTCCGGGATCTCGCGGACGCCGGCCCGGCGCGCGAAGGATTCGCCCACGATCGTGTAGACGGCGCCCGTGTCCACGAGCGCCTGAGACGCGCTCCCGTTGACCTGGACCGGCACCCGGGCGAGCTCGAACTCGCGCATCTCGAAATCGGCGCTGTGCGACTCGCCGGGCGGCGGCCCGGCATAGACGTCGACATCCTCGAGGGCGGCCAGGAAGTTCACGAATCCCGGGACCAGGCCGTAGCCGTCTCGGACGGCGGCCTCCGCATAGTCGTGCCCCGAGCGGAAGTCGTTCCAGAACACGGCGCCCTGCGCGAGCGCCCATTCGATCTCGGCTCGCTTCGAGGTCTTGCCCTCGATGTCGCGGGCTCGCTCGAGCAGCCGCCAGGCGCGGTCGTAGTCGCCGCGCGCGAGCAGCATCTTTCCGTAGAGGGCGAGCTGCGAGGGATTCTTCTCGAGCTCCTCGCGCGGCTGCTCCTCCAGATACTTCTGCAGCTCCGGGAAGTAGCCCCGCTCCAGGCCCTCCTCCGCGTTGAAGAGGAGCTGAGGCATCCGGACGTCGTCCTCGGGCAGCACGAAGACGTCGGCCCCCGAGAGGACGGCCGTGCAGGCCGCGGCCCCCAGAAGAACCAGCCCCGACACGACCGCGGCGATCCACGCGACGGTCTTTGGCCGCATCCGCCGGGCGCGCGGAGATCGCATTCGGACGAGCGCGCTCAAGAAACGCTAACCCGTCCGCACGCGCGAAGGCCGTGCCGCGTCAGGGCTTCGGAAAGCTCGCCCTCGCCTTCTCCATGGCCTGCAGCGACGGCGGGTCCCGCTGGAGAACGCCTTCTCCGTACCCCGGCTTGCTGATGAAGTCGAAGTCCACGAACTCGTACGGCAGCCGGCCCGGAAGGTCCCTGCGGAAGTAGCGCCAGATCTCCTTCCAGTTCGCGGACGGCGAGTTCATGCTCGTCCCCACGCCGGCCACCGCGTCGACCCGCGCGACCTGAGCCGAGCGGCTGCCGCCCGGCGCGGCCGCGATCTGGACCTGGCCGGGCGTGTAGAGGTACAGCGCGGCCGGGTCCGCCGTGTCGTCTCCCGTCTTCATCGGCTGCTGGATCGAGTACGCGGGCGGTCCGAGCAGGACGAACACGGTCCCGCGGTCGGTGTAGCTCCCCCGCATCTCGCCCTGGACGAAGTATTGATCGGCAAAGGCGACCCGCCGTTCGAACTCGTCCCGGAACTCGTTCTCCGGTGTCTCCGGCGTCCGGTCCCGATCCTTCCAGAACTTCGTGATGAACTCGGAGCGCGCGACCGGGTCGGTGATCCGCCGGAATTCCTCCAGCTCGAACGGGGTGAGCAAGAACCGCGCGGGCCCGTCCGCCCAGTCCTCTTCGGCGGGGGGATGCAGGGCTTCGGCGGGCGCCTTGAAGGCCTTGTACGCCGCCGCGATGCCGTTGCCCTTGGGCTCCTCCGCGGCCGCCCCCGGGTCCTTCAGCGTCTTCTGGGCGATCTCGAACGTGCTGATCACCTTCTTCGGATACATCGCCGGGTCCAGACGGGCGTTGGGACTGGAGGCGAGATAGAGCAGGAATTCCCCTCTGGCCTCGTCCTCCTGCCCGCGCGCGGCATAGCAGACGCCCCGATAGAAGGCGAGCGAGGGCGCGAGCGCCAATCGATCGTTCTCGAGGCCGGGCCGCTGGCTCGCCTTGTCGATCTGGTCGAGTGTGGAGAGCGCGGCGTCGTACGAACCGAGCTTGACCTGCTCCTTCGCCTTGTGGAACAGGTCGGGAAGGGTCATGGCGCTCGGGCCCTGGGCGGCCGACAGCGCGACGGCGCAGAAGAGAACGGGAACGCTCCAAAGACTCGCATTTCGGCGCATGGGATGCCTCCGGGCTCGCGCGAATTCGAAAAAATTTCCTCCGACGGATTTCACCTCACGACTTCGGGACGTTGGCCTTGGCGCGCTCCAGGGCGTCGAGGGACGCCGGGTCTCTCTGCAGTACGTTCTCGCCGTATCCGGGTTTCGTGATGAATTGAATGTCGACGTACTCGTAGGGCAGTCCCTTGAGCTCCTTGCGGTAGTACCGCCAGACCTCCCGCCAGTTCGCGGACGGCGAGTTCATGCTCGTGCCGAGGCCGCTCGTCTGTTCCGTGTTCGCCACGGTCTGGGAACGGGTCAGGCCCGTTCCCTTGCCGCCGATCGTCGCCTCCTGCTGGGTGCCAGGGGTGAAGAGCGAGAGCGCCGCCGGGTCCGCCGTATCGTCGCCGGTCTGCATCGGCTTCTGGCTCGAACGCGCGGGCGGACCGAGCAGGATGAAGACCATCCCGCGATCGGTCAGGCTGCCGCGCTTCTCGCCCTGGACGAAGTACTGGTCGGCGAAGGCGGCGCGCTTCTCGAACTCGTCGCGGAACTCGTTCTCCGGAGTCTCCGGCTTGGGATCCCGCGACTTCCAGAACCTGGTGATGAACTCGGAGCGCGCGACCGCGTCCGCCAGGTGGCGATACTCGTCGGCCTCGGAGACCGTCAGCAGCAGGTGCGCGGGGCCGTCCGCCCAGTCCTCGCCCTCGGGCGGACGAGCGGAGGGTTGGAATTTGAACCCCTGATACGCGGCGGTGATGCCCACCCCTCCGCCTCCGCTCGTGCCCTCGCTCTTCGCCGCGGCCGCAGCCTTGCGCGTTTCCTCGAAGACCACGACGACCTTCTTCGGGTACATCGCCGGATCCATGCTCGCGTTGGGCGAGGTCGCGAGGTACGCGGAGAACTCGGCACGCGCCTCGTCGGTCTTCCCGAGCGCCGCGTGACAGACGCCCTTGTAGAACGCGAGCACGGGCGCCAGTGCGGCCTTGTCCTTCTCGAAGCCGGGCTGGCTGCTCGCCGTCTCGAGATCCTGAATCGTCTTCAGGGCCGGTTCGTAGGAGCCGAGCTTGACCTCCTCCTTGGCCTTCTGGAACAGCTCGGGGAGAGTGGCGGCGGGAAGAACGGCGGGGAGAGCGAAGAAGAGAACGAGAAGGAGAGGCGAGACCCTGACGATCTGAACCCGAACCCGAACCCGAACCCGAACCCGAGACCGAACCCGTACCTGGATCCGTCCCATGGGATACCTCCCGGGAACCGTCATCTTACGCCCGCGTGAAGCGACGGAAGCAACCCCCCCTCGAAAAAGAGGGGGGAGGCCGAAGCCTCCCCCCGGAGAAACCGAGTCGAGCGCGGCAGCTTAGAAGCTGATGCGCGCACCAAACCGCAGCTGCGTCGGTGCCCGGCGAGCGTTCGCCTTGTCGAACGAGCCGTAGAACTCATCCGGCGTGCCCGGGAGGTCCTGCGTGTACTCGTTGTCGACCTGGATGACGGTCTGCCGGTTGAGCAGGTTGAACGCCTGGAGGAACAGGGTGATGTCGACCGGGGCGATCTTGATCGTATAGCCCGCCGACAGGTTGATCTCGTAGTCGTCCGGCAGGCGCCCGTAGGAGCCGCGCGGGACGAGCAGGAGCTCGGTGCCGTACTGGCTGTTGAAGTAGCCGACCTGATCCTTGGGTGCGCCCGAGCGGAAGAACCCGGAGAAGCCCATGGTCAGCCCGAACGGCGCCGTGTAGGCGGCGTCGAGGCGGAGCGAGTGCGGCCGATCCAGGTAGAGCTTGCCGTCGGCGTTGTGGAGGAACGCGCCGTAGTCGAAGTCGGCGTTGATGCCGGGATCCGTCTGGCCGATGTTGGCCTGACGCGCCGCGCCGTCATAGTTGCCGCGCAGCTGCGACCAGATGTAGGAGAACTGAGCCCAGAAGCTGCGTCCGATCTGCTTCTTGGCGACGAGCTCGGCCGACCAGTAGTTGCGCTTCGCGGCCGGAACGGCCGTGTTGTACACGCCGTTCGTGGGCAGGGGCTGCGAGATCGGGGTCAGCGCCTGGCTCTGGCAGGCCGTGTTCGGCGAGCCCACGTTGTCGAAGGTTCCCGGCTGATCGAAGCCGAGACAGCCGTGGAAGTCGCCGGTCGCGTACGGGGAATCCGAGCCCGGGTTGAAGATGACGCAGGAGTTGGCGTTGGCCTCGGGGTACGCGGCGTCGAGGTCGCAGCGATCTTCGATCGCGCGGCCCAGGTGCCGGTAGGTTCCCTTCACGCCGATCGCGAAGGTGGGGTCGATCGCCTTGTCGAAGCCGAGGCTGTACTCGTCGTTGTAGATGCCCTTGAGGCCGGGCTGGACGGGCTCGGTCGACGCTCCGCCCTGCGCGTTGAAGAGCTTGGGAGCGGCCGGATCCTGGAAGATGGCCGTCGGGTCGTTGCTGTAGTTGTACACCGTGGCCGTCGTCTGGGCGCCGTAGGCGCGGACGTTCAGGTCGGTCGGCAGAGCGAAGTAGAAGCGGCCGTAGGAGGCCGACAGCTTGCTCGTGCCGTCGCCGATGACGTCCCACGCCAGGCCGATGCGGGGCTGCCACTCGTTCTTGAGTGTGAAGACCGTGCCGCCCGTGTAGTCCTTGATGTCCTCCTGGTCCCAGCGGATGCCGGCGGAGAGCGTCAGGGCCGGGATGATGGTCCACTTGTCCTGGGCGAACGCGCTGTAGCGGATGCTCTTGGGATTGGCGACGTTGCCGCCGAGAAGGATGGCGCTGACGGGATCGGTGCGGCTGCCCGTGTAGAAGTCGTGCCCGTAGTAGACCGGAACCTGGGCGGCTCCGTCGATCGGCGCACCCGCGATGCACAGGTTCGTACCGGTCGTCGGGCAGGCGTTGATCGACACGCGGGTTCCGCCGGTGTAGTACGAGGTCGTGAAGGTCTTGTTGTCCTCGTAGTCTCCGCCGACCTTGATCTCGTGGTTCGAGGCGTAGAAGGTCCCGTTCGCCATGTACGCGTCGCGCTGCGAGTTGTTGTTGTTGGTGGGTCCGAAGATCGATCCGAAGCCGTTTGACACGACCGTCGTGCCGGTCGTGGTGTCGCGGATCTGGTACGCATTGGGGTCGGTCGGCGAGAGCTCGAAGCGATCCTGGTGCTTGGCATACCGCGCCGTGATCAGGGCCGAGCTGCCGAAGAGCTGCGTGATCGCTCCGGCGTAGTCCACCGCGCCGACGCTGCGGATGGCGTTGCGGACGACCGGGTTGGACGAGGTCAGGTTGGCGATGTTGCCGGTGCGCGTCTCGGGATCACCGAAGACCGTCCCGACGATCGTCGTGCCCTGGCCGAAGCGGCCGGTCAACTTGCCGGAGTAGATGTTCGCGGTCGAGTCGAACTGGTTGTCCTCTCCCGCCGTCGGGATCAGGTCGGCCGCGCCCGCGTTGATGACCTGGCTGTTGTTGTAGGTCACGCGGTTGTACGCGCCGAAGAACCAGAGGTGGTCCTTCATCAGGTAGCCGCCCAGGTCCGCGCCGTAGTCCTGGCGGTCCTGCTGGCTGCGGTCGACGTAGTACTCGGCGTCCGTGCCCGTGTTGACGAAGTTGGCGCCGTCGTTGGTGGGCGTGATGATGACGGTGCCCTTGTAGTCGGACGTGAGGCCCTTCGTGTCGAAGTATCCGAACGCGTCGCCGTGGAAGTCGTTACCGCCCGACTTGGTGACGACGTTGATCACGCCGCCCGTCGAACGGCCGTACTCGGCCTCGTATCCGGAGCTCTTCACCTGGACTTCCTCGATGAACTCCTGCGAGAGCGCCTTGCCCTGGAACCCCTTGATGACGTTCGTCGTGTTGACGCCGTCCACCAGGTAGGAGTTCTCGACCGAGGTCGCCCCGTAAATCGTCCAGCCGCCGCCGGTCGGGTTCGACGATCCGCCGCGGCCTTGCGTCTCCGACTGGTCGGTGTTCACGCCCGGCTGGATCGCAACGACCGTCGAGTAGTTGCGGCCGACCGGGAGCTTCTGCGCGACTTCCTGGCGGACGTTGGTGCCGCCCTCGGCCGAGCTGGTGTCGACCACCGGCGCCTCACCCGTAACGACCAGCTCCTCCTTCGCGGAGACCTGGAGCTGCATCGCGACGACGATGGCGGAATCCAGCCTCACGGTCGCGAGTTTCTCGACCGTGGTGAAGCCGGACAGGCTGCCCTTGATCTTGTAGGACCCCGGGGGCAGCGAAATGAACCGGAAGTTGCCGTCGTTGCCGGTCACGCTCACGCGTGTCCCCTGCAGTGAGGCGCTCGAGGCCTCGACGGTGACTCCGGGTAGGGGGCGACCATCGGTCCCCGTTACCGTCCCCGTGATCTCGCCGGTCGTCTGCGCGAATGCGACCGGAGCGATCAGGAGAAGGCAGACCGATAGCGCCAGGCTAAATCGGAAAACTGACTTCATCCCTTCCTCCTTATGTTGGAACTTATTCACTGTAGCTGTAGGTGTTCTCACGTCGGTCCGTACACAAAGCAATGTCACTGCCAAGATCCGCCGAGGTTTTGCCGAACTCTAACTAATTGGCCCGGCTGAAGAAAGCAGAAAAAGAGGGACGGAAATGATCTTCTGAAGTACCGACGGCTTGGATAGAAGTTCGGTTTATTGGATAACCGACCGGTCAGTCAGTCATCGCGCATGCGAGGAAGGCCGAGCCGCCGCTCTCAGCTCTTGTCGGAGTCGATGACGGCGAGCAGGGCGCCTCCCTCGACGGCGGCGCCGGACTTCACGCTGACGCGTCGGACCGTGCCCGGGCTCGTGCAGCGGATCTCGTTCTGCATCTTCATCGCCTCGAGAACCAGGATCAGGGCCCCGGCTTCGACCCGTTTCCCCTCGGAGGTTTGCACCTCGACGACGCGGCCCGGCATCAGGGCGCGAATCTCCTCCTCCGACGCCTCCCCCGCCCGTTCCTCCCGGGCGTGCGCGATCCGGTCGCGCAGCGGGTCGGCGAGGCTGATCTTCCGGCGCGAGGATCCCGTGACGACCTCGACCTCCGCGCCGGGGATGGGCCCGGCAAGCCCCAGCCGCACGCGGCCGCAGAGCTGCCGCCCGTCGTCGAAGAGGAGCGAGAGCCGGCCGTCCGCCAGCCGCGACGCCTCGGCGCTCTGCGCCCGGCCGGAACGGTCGATGAAGCGGCATCGCGAGCCGTCGAGCTCGAGAACGAGCTCCTCCGGGCTCTCCTTGCCGCCGTCGGCGGCGGCGTCGGCCCCGCGGTGGATGAAGCGGAAGCGGCGCATCGGCTCGTCAGTCCCCGAGCGCCTCGCGCCGCGCGGCCTGCCGCCACGGCGAGGTCTGGCCGGACCCGTGGGGCGATACCGACGCCGGGGCCTCGCTCGCCTCGGCCAGCGCGAGCGCGGCGGCCGCCAGGCGGACCTCGTCGGAAGACTCGAGCTCTCTTCCGAGGAGCCCGCCGGCGAGCCGCCGGTCGAGCCACTGCACGTCGAACGCGCCGCGCGTGAAGTCGGCGTCGTCGCACAGCGCACGGAAGAGCGGCAGGGTCGTGTCGACCCCGGCGACCTCGTAGTCGGCAAGCGCGCGCCGCAGCCGCGTGAGCGTGGTCGCCCGGTCCGGACCGTGGACGATGAGCTTTCCGAGCATCGGGTCGTAGTCGATGGGCACCACGGAGCCGGCCTCGACGCCGACGTCATTGCGGATTCCGGGCCCCTGCGGCAGCCGGAGCGCGGCGATCCGGCCCGGGGAAGGCGCGAACCCGCGCCGCGCGTCCTCCGCGTAGATGCGGCACTCGATCGCGTGGCCGCGCGGCGAGAGCCGCCGGGGGTCGAAGGGCATCGGCTCGCCGCAGCGCGATGCGGATCATGGCCGCGGCCAGGTCGACTCCCCGGACCTCCTCGGTGACGGGGTGCTCGACCTGCAGGCGCGTGTTCATCTCGAGGAAGTAGAAGGACCCGTCGGGAGCGAGCAGGAACTCGACGGTGCCGCAGGAGGTGTAGCCGACGGCGCGCGCGGCGGCGACCGCGGCGGCGAACAGGCGCCCGCGGAGGGCCTCGTCGACCACGGGAGACGGACACTCCTCGACGACTTTCTGGTGGCGGCGCTGAATGCAGCACTCGCGCTCGCCGATGGCGAAGACTCCCCGCGCGGGTCGTCCCAGCACCTGCACCTCGATGTGGCGCGGCCGCTCGATACGCTTCTCGACGTAGACCGCGCCATCGCCGAAGGCGGACTGCGCCTCGGCGCTCGCGCGCGCGAAGGCGGCCTCGAGGTCCTCGGCGCCGCTCGACCGTACGCATGCCCTTCCCGCCGCCGCCCGCGGAGGCCTTCAACAGGACGGGATAGCCGCTGCGCGCCGCGAACTCCGCGAGCTCCGCGGCGCCGCCGGCGGCCTTCGCCGTGCCCGGGACCACCGGCACCCCCGCCTTCTCCATGAGCCGCGCGGCTGCCGGTCTTGACGCCCATCGCGGCGATGGCCTCGGGGGACGGGCCCACGAAGATCGACCCCGCTTCCGCCACGGCCCGTGCGAAGGCCGCGTTCTCGGCGAGGAATCCGTAGCCGGGATGGATCAGGCGTCGGCGCCGGTCTGCTGCGCGGCGTCGAGGAGCGCGGCGATCGACGAGGTAGCTCTCGCGCGCGGGCGCCGGGCCCAGGCGCACGGCGTAGTCCGCCTGGGCGACGTGGGGCGCCTCGCGATCGGCGTCGGAGAAGACCGCGACGGTCTCGATCCCGAGCTCGCGGCACGCGCGGAAGATCGCGCACGGCGATCTCGCCGCGGTTGGCGACGAGGATCGACGGACAGGTCGGCGCTCGACTACAGCGGGATGTTGCCGTGCTTCTTCGGCGGCATGCTGTCCGCTTGCCCGAGCAGGCTCGCGAGCGCGGCGATGAGCGCGCGCCGCGTCTCGCGACGGCTCGATGACGTCGTCGACGAAGCCGCGCCCGCGCCGCGATGTAGGGGTTCGCGAAGTTCTCGCCGTACTCGGCCACCTTCTGCCGCGCGCGGCCTCGGGTCGGCGGCCGCGGCGAGCTCGCGGCGGTAGAGGATGTTGACGGCGCCCTCCGGCCCCATGACGGCGATCTCCGCCGTCGGATAGGCGAAGTTGAAGTCGGTGCGCGATGTGCTTGCGAGACATCACGCAGTAGGCGCCGCCGTAGGCCTTGCGGGTGATCACGGTGATCTTCGGCACGGTCGCCTCGGCGAAGGCGAAGAGCAGCTTCGCGCCGTGGCGGATGATGCCGCCGTACTCCTGCTGCGTGCCCGGGAGGAAGCCGGGCACGTCCTCGAAGGTCGACGAGCGGGATGTTGAACGCGTCGCAGAAGCGCACGAAGCGCGCCCCCTTGACCGAGGCGTCGATGTCGAGCACCCCGGCGAGGTGCACCGGCTGGTTCGCGACGACGCCGACGCCTGGCCGGCCGAGGCGCGCGAAGCCGACGACGATGTTGCGCGCGAAGTCGCGCGTGCACCTCGAAGAACGACGCCCTCGTCGACGACGCGCCGCACGAGCTCTGCATGTCGTAGGGCCTGTTCGGCTCCTCCGGGACGAGCCCGTTCGAGGTCCGCGCTCCTCGCGGTCGGCGGCTCGCGGGCTCGCGCGCGCGGCGGCTCGTCGAGGTTGTTCGACGGCAGGTACGACAGCAGCTCGCGGATCGCCCGCGAGGCACGGCGCGCGTCGTTCGCCGACGCACGAAGTGCGCCACGCCGCGAGACGGCGGCATGCGTCCGCGCGCCGCCGAGCTCCTCCTTGGTCGACCTCCTCGTGGGTCACGGTCTTGATCACGTCGGGGCCGGTGACGAACATGTAGCACGTCTCCTCGACCATGAAGATGAAGTCGGTGATCGCCGGCGAGTAGACGGCGCCGCCGGCGCACGGCCCGAGGATGGCCGAGATCTGCGGCACGACCCCCGAGGCGAGCGTGTTGCGCAGGAAGATCTCGGCGTAGCCGCCGAGCGAGACGACGCCCTCCTGGATGCGGGCGCCGCCGGAGTCGTTGAGGCCGATGATCGGCGCGCCGTTCTCGACCGCCAGGTCCATGACCTTGCAGATCTTCTCCGCGTTGGTCTCCGAGAGCGAGCCGCCGAAGACGGTGAAGTCCTGCGCGAAGACGTAGACCGGCGGCCCGTCGATCGTGCCCGATGCCGCAGACGACGCCGTCGCCGGGGATCGTCTGCTCCTCCATCCCGAAGTCGCGGCAGCGGTGCACGACGAAGCGGGTCGAGCTCGACGAACGATCCGGGGTCGAGCAGCAGGTCGACGCGCTCGCGCGCGGTGAGCTTGCCCTCGGCGTGCTGCCGCGCGATGCGCTCGGGCCCGCCGCCCTCGAGACGCGTCTCCCGCAAGGCCTCGAGGTCGGCAATCCGCTTCTCGAGGGTCATAGAGGAAGGTGACAGGTGCTAGGCGACAGGTGATAGGACAGAGGCCTTCTCCCTATCACCTGACACCTCTCACCTGTCACCTCTCACAGTACGATCCCCCGCTGCTCCGCGAGCTTGCGGCGGATCCGCCGGAAGAGCTCGTGCCCGTCCACGCGTCCCGCCGCGATCTCCTGACGCGCCCCGTCCATCATGCGGCGGGCCTCCTCGTCGAGCGTGCGCTCCTTCTCGGATTCCGCCTCGAGGGTGGCGAGCACCGCGGCCCGCAGGGCGCCCGGCGCCTTCTCGGAGAACAGCTTGCGCGCGGCGAGACCGCGCGCGGTCTTGCCGGCGACAAAGTCCTTCCGCGTGTCGGCGAGGCCCATGATCGGTGCGGATGTTATTACACTGCATCCGAGTGCATTGGGACGAAGCGGGTATCTCGCGCTGGCTGGAGCCGCTCGCCTCGCGCCCCGGCGAGCTGGCCGAGGTCTTCGGAGAATCCCTCCGGGAGACCTCGCTCTCGTGGCGCGACGGCGAGGTCCGCGAGCTGGCGGTGCGCCGGGAGCATGGCGTCGGCGCGCGCTGGCGGTCCGGCTCCGAGGAGCGCTTCGTCTTCGCTCCGGGCGTCGGAGAGGCCTCCGTCCGCGACGCCGTGCGCTCCCTGCGCGCCGCCGCGGGCCGGTCGGCGCTCCCGATCCGGGCGTCGCGCGGCGGCGACGGCGAGGAGGAGCCCGCCGCGGCCGACGCCGACCGGTGGGTCCGCCGCCTGCTCGGCGCCTTCTCGCGGCACGCACCCCGCCACCGGTTCCGGTTCCGCCTGCGCACGACCGAGCGCCGCGTGGTCTCCCCGGGACGCGCGAGCGCCGTCTCGTGGAGACGCCTGATCTCCGTCGAGGGCACCTTCACGGCGGCGTCGCGGCCGGACGACGAGGAGCGCGCCTTCGCGTTCCACGCCCCCGACTCGGCGACGACGGCCGACGAGCTGCGCGCCGCGCTCTCCGCGGCCGCGGCCCCCCGGGACCGCCGCGCGACGGTGCCCGAGGGCGAGCACGACGTGGTCCTCGCGGAAGGCTGCGCCGCGATGCTGTTCCACGAGATCCTCTCCCATCCGATGGAGGCGGGCGGCGGTTCGCCGCTCGACGCCCTCGCCGGCGCGCGCGTGTCGGCCGCGGAGCTCGACGTGTCCGACGATCCGCGCCGCCTCGACCTCTTCGGCGGGTATGAAGTCGACGACGAGGGGACGCCTCCGCGCGCGGTGCGCCTCGTGCACGCGGGCGTGCTCGGAGGACGGCTGACGGACCGCGCGCACGGCGGCGCCTCCGGCTCCACGGGACACGGACGGCGCGCCGGCGCCTCCGAGCCGCCGCTCCCCCGCGGATCGAACGTCGTGGTGGCGGGAGGCTCGGCGACGCCGGACGAGATGGTGCGCCGGCTGCACACGGGCCTCTGGATCGAGGAGTTCCGCGGCGGCTCCGTCGATCTCGCTGCGGGCAGCTTCCGCCTGCACTTCCCTCGCGCGCGCCGGGTGCGGAGGGGCGCCCTGTCGGACGAGCTCGGGCCGGGCTGGATCGGCGGCGCCCTGGTCGACACGCTGCGCCGCATCGAGCCCGTCGTGTCGCGCCGCGTCCGGATCTGCCGCGCCCTCGGGTGGTGCGCGCGCGAGGGCCAGGTCGTGCCGGTCCAGGGCGAGTCGCCCGACGTCCTCATCCGCCGGGTCGCGGTCAGGCCCGGGCTGTGACGGCCCCGGACACGCTCGACGCCTTCGACGCTCTGCGCGGCGACCTCGAGCACAGGGCGCCCGGGGCATGGGAGCTCTACCGCAAGTCCGCGGATTCCCGCGAGCTCGACGCGACGGCCGCGCTGCGCCGCCGTGCCTCGCGCCGCGAAGAGGGCTGGGCCGCGCGCTGGTCGGAGAGCGGCAGCCTGAGATTCGCCGCCGCGACCAGCCCGGAGGAGCTCCGGCTCGCCCTGGACGAGGCGGCGTCGATTCCGGCGGCGCCGGAGGAGTCGCCGGACTGGCCTGGCCAACCGCCCCCGGCCGTGGCCGGACCCGTGACGGCGCCTTCTCCCGCCGAGCCTCCCGAGCTCTTCGACGAGCTCGCGAATGCGCTCTCCTCCGCCTCGCGCGCGGAGGCGAGGCTGGCCGGGCTCTCCGTGCGCCGCGGCCGCGTCGAAGAGCGCATCGGGAACGCGGCCGGCCTCGACGTCGCCCAGTCCCAGGCGTTCATGGACGGGCTCGCGACGGCGTCCGCGCGCCGCGGCGCGCGCGCGCATGAAACGCGGCTGCCGTTCCGCTGGGACGCCTCCTCGGACCCGGACGTGGACGCGCTCGCCCGCCGCCTGGCCGATGCGGCGACGCTGCCGCTGTCGGACCGCCCGACCCCGTTCGCGAGCGGACAGTGGCTCCTCGACCCCGCGGTCGCGGCGGCGTTGCTGGCGGCCCTCGCTCCGGCGCTGCGCGCGAGGAGACCTCCGCGCCCGGCGGGAGCGGGACCGGGGTCGATGGCCGCGCGCATCGCCGACGATGCCACCGGCGACGCGCCCTACGACGGAGAGGGCGTGCCCAGCCGGAGGATCGTCCTCTTCGACGGCGGCGAGTGGACGGGGCGCCTCGAGGATCTGCGCTCGGCCAAGCGCTCGGGACGCCGGCCGACGGGGCACGGGGTGCGATCGTCGTTTCGTACGCCTCCGCGCGCCGCGCCGCGCCGCCTCTTCTTCGAGGCGGCGGATCCGTCTTCGGCGGCCGCGCTGCTCGCGCGCGTGAAGCGCGGACTCTTCGCCTCCGCCGTGACGGCGCCCGTCCGGGTCGACCTCGAGGTCGACCGCTACGAGGTCGAGTTCACCGGAATTTCGGTGATCGATGGACGGGCCCAGGGCGAGGTCGGCGGCGCGAGGGCAACCGGACGCGTCACGGAGCTGCTGCGGCGCATCGCCGGCGCCGCCCAGGACCCCGCGTTCTTCGCGTTGCCGTTCCCGGTCGGGTCGCCGACGCTGCTGATCGAGAGGACGCGCTTCGAGTCGTAGAGGCGGCGATACCGCCGCGCTGCGCGCCTCGTTTCCGGCTGACGGGGGTCTGCGTAAACGCTGCGTTCCGCGCAGCGTTCCCTACAAGAGAGGGCTTGCCTTCGGTGGTCGGGTCGGGGGTCGGGTCGCGGCCGCCCGGACGTGGGGCGAGCGACCCTAGGAAGGCTCTTCCTCCACCGGAGTCGCCGGGGTCGGCTCGGGCATCGACTCCTGCGGCGGCGATTCCGGCTCCCCGCTGGGCGGCGGCGTGAGCTCGACCGGCGGCGGTGGCGGCGGCACGGTCGATCCCGGCGGCGCCGCCACGAGCGGTGTTCCGCCGCGCGGTGCGGTTGCGGTGCGCCCGCGTGCCGGCTGCGCGCGCGGCGCCGGACGCGCGGCGGGGTGGCCTCGGCCGGGCCCCGGACCCGTGGGCGCCGACTCCGTGCCCGCAACGCCGGCCGCATCCGAGGGACCGACGTTGCGCGGCTCGGCCGCGGCGTCGGGCTCCTCGCCCGAGGCCTCCTGGGAGCTGACGGGACGGTCGACGGGCACCGCGCGGAATCGGACCTCCTCGATATAGACCGAGTCCTTGCCCATCGTCGCCGAGGCGACGTCCCGCTCGTAGTTGGCGAGCGACGCCCGGTAGATCAGCTCCGAATCGATGATGAGGGGATTGCGCTTCGGATCGCGCATCGACGGATCGATCCGGAGGGCCGCGGCGTATTCCGCGATCGCCTCGTCGTTGCGCTCGGCCTTCTCGTACATCCGGCCCAGCCGGAAGTGCGCCGGAGGGAAGCCGTGCTTGCGTTCGACGGCCCGGTGGTACGCCGACGTCGCCGCGCTGAACTTGCCCTCGGCCTCCCGCAGCAGCCCCAGGTTGTACAGCGCGACGAAATTGGTCTTGTCCAGTTTCGCGGCCAGCTCGTACTGTTCGGCGGCCTCGTGCGCGAAGTGCCGCGCGGCCAGGAGATTCCCCATGTCGTTGTGCAGCGCGGCGTCGTTGGGCGCGTCCGCGATCCGCTGCTCCTGCTCGAGGATCTGGTCGTCGAGCTTGTTTCCCGGCGTGAGGTACTTCCGATAGAACGGCGCGGTAGGCTTCTTCTCATCCGCGGACGCGGCGGGACTCTGCGACGCGCCGGCGGCGAACGAAAGCAGCGCGGCACCGACGACCCGCAGCCAAATCCGAACGGTCATGGATTCCCCTTTGGTTTCTTCTTCGCGACCAGCCGCACACGGCCGTCGCGCTCGGCCACGTCGAACACGATGTCCCCCTCGCCCAGGCGCTCGCGGACCTTGCGCCGCTCCCGCTCGAGGCCTTCGAGGAACCCCTCCAGACGATACCCGCTCACGTCCTCCCCCCGGGATTTTTTCGCGGCCACGTACCGCTCGAAGAGCTCCCGTTCCGTGTCCTGTCGAACGGGATCCGCAGAGGCGGCTCCGCGCTCTCCTTGTACGGAGCCGGGCCGCCCGACGTTGGCCCCCGCCGACGCGGATCGGGCCGTCCCGCCCTCTCCGAAGTGCCCGTACAGTCCAGGCCGGCGCCCGGACTCCTTCTCGCCCTGGAGGCGGTCCCAGCGCTCGATGAGGATTGCGTATCGCCCCTGCAGCGTGGTGAAGCGATAGCGCTCCGCGGCGGGCAGCGAGTCCAGGGCATTGAGGCGGCGGAACATCTCTTCCACGGCCTTCCGGCCCTGGATCGGCGGCTTGGTCGAGGACCCGTACAGAAAGGCGTCGTAGTCGGCGTTGAGCCGCCGGAGGGCGTCCTCGAGCATTCGGAGATCGCGATCGAGATTGGAGCTGCTCAGGCAACCTCCGGCGCGCGGCTCACCGCCGCGACCTCCGGCGCCCGGCGCGCCGCCCCGCGGTGAAGCCGATTCTCCATGGCCTCCCCGTATAGTAAAGGAACCGTGACGCCGCCGGCCCCGCCTCTGCATCCTCCGTCGATGGACACGCTGCTGCACGAGCCGGCCGCCGCCCCCTTGCTGCGGCATTTCGGCCGCGAGGCCCTCAAGGAAGAGCTCCGCCGCGCGATCTCCAGCGGCCGGACCGATCCCGCCTGGCTGATCGAGGCCGCGGGCGCGGCGCTCGCGGAGCGTTTCTCCCCGTCCCTGGTCCGCGTCGTCAACGCCACCGGCGTGCTGCTGCACACCAACCTGGGGCGCGCACCGCTGCCGGCACAGGCCCGCGCCGCCGTCGACGCCGTCGCGGAAGGCTACAGCACGCTCGAGTTCGATCCCTCGGAGGGCGGGCGGGGACGGCGGCAGGACCACGTCCGGTTCCTGGCCCGGGACGTCTTCGGCTGCGAGGAGGCGCTCGCGGTCAACAACAACGCCTCGGCCGTCCTCCTCGCGCTCGCGGCGCTCGCGCGCGGACGCGAGGTCCTGGTCTCGCGAGGCGAGCTCGTCGCGATCGGCGGGTCCTTCCAGATCCCGGAGATCCTCGAGGCCTCCGGCGCGAAGCTGCGCGAGGTCGGAACGACCAATCGCACGACCATCGAGGACTACCGGCGCGCCCTCGGCCCCGGCGTCGCCCTGATCCTCTCGGTGCATCCCTCCAACTACGAGATCCGAGGCTACGTGCGCCGCCCCTCCGGCGCCGAGCTCTGCACGCTCGCGCGCGAAGCCGGCGTTCCGTGGGTCCACGACCAGGGCACGGGATGCGTCGTTCCGCTCGACGAGTTCGGAGTCCCCGAGGAGGCGACGGTGGCGCAGTGCCTGGCGGCGGGCGCCGACCTCGTCACCTTCTCGTGCGACAAGCTCCTCTCGGGGCCGCAGGCGGGCCTGCTCGTCGGCAGCCGGGACCTGTTGGCGCGCGCCGCCGTGCATCCCGTGGCCCGCGCGGTGCGGCCCGACAAGCTCGCGCTGGCGGCGCTGGGCGCGACGCTGCGAGCGTGGAAGACCGGAGCGTGGCGCGAGTTTCCGATCTATCGCGCCGCCTCCGCTTCCCTCGCCGAGCTCGAGGAACGCGGCCAGCGGCTCCTCCAGCGCCTGCCCGCGTCGGGTTCGGGTTCGGGTTCGGAGAATCTCGCGGCGGAGCTCCGTCCCTCGCTCGCCGCGTTCGGCGGAGGGACGAGCCCGGAGAAGCTCTTCCCGTCGCGCGCGCTCGCCCTCGAGAGCTCAGCGCGCTCGGCCGATGCGCTCGCGGTGCTCCTGCGCGAGGCGTCGCCGCCGGTCGTCGGCCGGGTGGAACGCGGCCGGGTGCTCCTCGATCTGCGGTCCATCCTTCCCGAGGAGGATGTGTTCGTCGCGGCGGCCCTCGCCGCCCTGACCGCCCCGGGCTCCGCCGCCTCGAGCGCTTGAGGCGTGCCGCGGTGGCGCGTTGACGGCCCGACGCACTGTCCGCGTGCGATAATCGCGCCGATGCCGGACCATTCCAAGCCGCGCCTGCGGACCGTGCGGGCGCTCTGGCCGCTTGCCCTGCTGCTCCTCCTCTTCGCCTGGCGCTCGACCGCGTGCAAGAAGAAGGAGGAGCCGGCCACCGGGAAGAAGGGGACGCGGCCCCACATCACGTACCACTACCCGACGCCGCAGCCGACCTACACTTTCCCGCCCGGCGTCACCCCCAACATCCAGCCCGAATAGGGGTTCGCGCGGGCCTCCCTAGAGCTCCTCGAGGCCGTGCTCCCGGAGCTTGGCCTCGAATCGGCGGGCCGAGAGCCCCGCGGCGGCGGCGGCCGCGGTCCGGTCCCCGCGCGCCTTCTCGATGAGGCGCACCAGCCAGAGCCGCTCCGCGGCCTGGCCCCCGCGCTCGCGCGCCTGGCCCAGGGTCTCTTCCCGCGATGCCTCGGTGGGGACCCCGGTGTCGGGACCGAGCCGCAGGTGCCGCTCGGCGATCCCCTCCTCGTCGGAGAGGATGATCGCCCGCTCGAGGCAGTTGCGCAGCTCCCGGACGTTGCCCGGCCAGTCGTAGGCCCGCAGCCGCTGGCGGGCGGCGTCGGTCAGGCGGACCGGCTTCTTGCCGAGCTCCGCGGGCAGGTGTTCCAGGTACCAGTCGATGAGGGGATCGACGTCCTCGGGCCGCTGGCGCAGCGCCGGAATCCGGATCGGAAAGACCCGGACGCGATAGTAGAGGTCTTCCCGAAACGCGCCCTGGGCCACGAGCTTCTCGAGCGGCCGGTTGGACGCGGCGATGATCCGGATGTCGACGGTGATGGGCACCGCGCCGCCGACGCGGTGGAAGGACCTCTCCTGGAGCACGCGCAGCAGCTTTCCCTGCGTCGCGGGCGAGAGCTCGCCGATCTCGTCGAGGAAGAGCGTGCCCGTGTCCGCCGAGCTCGAACTTGCCGAGCCGGCGGCGGACGCGCCGGTGAACGCGCCCCGCTCGTGGCCGAACAGCTCGCTCTCGAGCAGCGTCTCGGGGATCGCCGCGCAGTTGATGGCGATGAACGGCGCGGCGCGGCGCGAAGAGAGCGCGTGGATGGCCCGCGCGAAGAGCTCCTTGCCGGTTCCGCTCTCGCCCTCGAGGAGGACGGTCGCGTCGGTGGCGGCGACCCGCTCGGTCTCGGCCCGGACGATGCGAATCGCCGGCGAGTCCCCGACGATCGGCGGCAGGAAGCGCGACTGCGCCTCCGCGAAGAGCAGCGACTGGCGGGACCGGCTGCGCCGCTCGATGCAGCGGCGAACCATCAGGCGCAGGAGGTCGGGATCGACGGGCTTCGTGATGAAGTCCTCGGCGCCGTGCTTCATCGCCTCGACCGCGGTCTCGATCGAGCCGAACGCCGTCATCATGAGCACCGGCAGCGTGGGATCGGACTCGATTGCGGCGTCGAGGACCGCGAGCCCGTTCGCTCCCGGCAGCTTCCAGTCGGTCAGCACCAGGTCGAAACGCTCGCCCGCGCGGAGCCGCTCCACCCCCTGCGAGCCCGTCTCGACGCCGGTGACCTCGAGGCCCTCCGCCTTGAGCATCTCCTCGAGCACCACGCGCAGGGAGCCCTTGTCCTCGACGATCAGGATGCGCGGCATGACGTAATTTTAGATTTTAGATTTGGGATTTGGGATTGAAACGGGCGGGCCGCGAAAAGGGGCCGCCGGGCGCTGCGGCTCAGGGATTCGAGGCCGTCGCCTGACTGGGCGCCTGCGTCCGCGGGGGTTTCGCGCCCTTCGCCGGCGCGGCTGGCTTGGGACCGGCCCACGTGGGCGCGAACCGGAGCGACCCCGGCGTCTTGTCGCCAACCGGAATCTTGACCTTGAAATCCACCTCGCTTCCCGGGTCGATCTCCCCATTGGAAAGCGAAGCCACCCCGGACTCGATCTGCTCGCCCTTCCCGTCGAGGACGGTCACCCGGAGGCTGACGTTCTCGGCGAGCTCCTGGGTCGGGTTGCGCAGCTTGCCGGACACGATCAGCCCATCGCCTTCCTTCTTCTGGTCGTAGGTCGAGATCTCGACCCGCGCGGAGCCGGGAGCCAGGTCTTTCTTGTCCTTGTCGTCCTTGCCGGCCACCACCGACGGATCGGACAGATCCATCGGGTGGGACACGTCGGAGTCGGTGATCCGGACGCGAGCCTTGGGCGTGTCCTCCTTGGAGCGGACCGCGTCCGCCGGGGTGGCGGGGGCGGTCTCCGCCTGCGGCTCCGCGGGCTTCGGCGCCGCCCGCTTGGCCCGCGCGGCGTCGGTCGCGTCGCGATCGATTTCCGAAACGGAGACCGAGAGGATCGTGCCGTCCGGCTTCGTCAAGTACGCCGTGTTGCCCCGGCGGACCCACGGCTCCCGGAGCGGGATGACGCTCCCGCCCTTGAGAACGACCACGTCGCCGTCGGCCGCGAGGGCCACCGCCGCCGAGATCGCCAGGAGCGCGGCGGCGAGGCCCATGCGGAGACGCATCATTGCTGTTCCTTCCAGTTGTTCTGGATGGTCTGGAGGCTGGCCGGAGTCACGTCCTGGTGGATTCCCTGCGAGTACAAGGTGGTGTCGATTATATCGCCGTTGGGGGCCACCGACTGGCCGGCCGACGCGAACTTGTCGCTGACCGTCTGCCGGTAGCCGTGGTAGTCCGGCGTCGTATAGCCCGGCTGGCCGGTCAGGTAGAAGAACCGGTACCGGAAAGAGCTTCCGTTGGTGTCGCAGGGGCTGGTCGAGTCGGGGGTGTACGTCAAGACCGACAGCTCACCCAGGGTCGAGAAGACCGTCGTCGTTGTCTTCTCCCGGTCGGTCTCGTAGTCGAGGACGAAGCCCGTGAGGCCGCAGATGGTCGGGTCGTAAGGCTGGCAGGGATTCGCACCGCCCGAGAGGTCGATCAGGTCGTTGCGTCCCATGGTGGTCGCGACCGAGCCGCCGTCGATGATGTAGTAGAAGCCGTTCTTCTCGGAGTTGGGAGGAGTCGCGCCGTCGGTCGGAGCCGACCGCGTCAGCGACGAACGGTCGCCCGTCCCGAACGCGATTCCCAGCGCCGGCGGAGCGCTCGCGCCGCCCAGATACACGATGCCCGGCTCGTAGAAGATGGGCTGCACGCAGTTCTTGCCGGTCTTCGGCGGCGTCTTCTGGAACGCGTTGCTCACGTCGCGGCACGTGTCGAACAGCTCGAAGGGCACGTAGCCATGGAGCTGTCCGTCGCCCGGATCGAGCAGGCCGCGCGGCGCGGAGGTGTCCGGAGTGACGTCGATGCGCCACATGTGGCCCCGCGTGTCGCCGATGTAGACCACGTCGATGTAGCCGTCGTCGTTGTAGTCGGCGGCCGCCGGCGCCGCGGGCATCGGCCCGAAGCTGATGACGTTGCCGTCGCCGTCCACGCCCTCCGAAGTCTTGAACAGGATCTTGCCGGTTTCGACGTCGACCATGTAGAAGGCGCGGCCGACCGTCGTGTCGACGGGGTCGTCGGCCACATCGAGGCTCGGGTCGAACCCGCCGCCGAAGAACGCCACGTAGCGGTCCTCGAAGGTGTTCAAGATGGGGTCCGTGATGACCTTGACCCGTCCGATCACGGGACGAGACCACGTCTCGCCGAGGGCCGGGGCCGACAGGCCGCCCGGGCCGGCGCCGCAGCCGTCGCTGCAGGGGGCGATCGTGCCGAGCTTCGGCGGATCGGCGAACTCCCACATGACGGCCGGGTACTGGCGGTTGCTCGTCGCGCCGGCCCTGCAGCTCGCGCCGGTCCCGTCGAGGCAGCCCGGGGCGCTCGTCTTCGGGCCGGTCATCTCGCCGTAGGTCGGATCGGTCGTGGTTTCGTCGATGTCGTCCGGCTGCGTGACGTCCAGCGCGTAGTAGCCCGCGCCGCCCTGGCGCAGACCGCCTACGAGGACCGTTCTCCAGACCCGCTCGGTCGGATCGGGTCCGGACGCTCCGTCGAACTCCGGGTCGATGAACACGTCCGCGTGGGCCATCGAGCCGTCCACGAAGTACTGCGGCTGCGGCGAGAAGTCGAGCAGCGACTGGAACTTGCCGCCGCCGAACGACGCGCGCGGCGTGTAGGCGAAGATCTCGCGGCCCGAACCGAGGTCGAAGCTGCCGGGCAGATTGGTCGTGTCGCCGTTGAAGACTCCCGCGTCGAACGCATGGAGGAAGCCGTCGTTCGAGCCCACGTAGATCACGCGGCGGCGCTTGGCATGGCGAGCCGCGAAGTCGAGGTACGGCTGGGGCGTCGTCGTCCCCGTCGGCGTGAGGTTCCCGGAGAGGTACTGGAAGTACCGCGGCGGCTCCACCACGATCGCCTCGGAGTGGAAGATGTCGCCCAGCCGGTGGGGGTAGCCCGGAGGCGACGAACCGCCGTCGGTCGGATTCCCCAGCTGCGGCGGGTTGCCGGGCAGCGGGATGTCGTCCTGGTAGTAGTACGAGAACTGCGGGTTCGTCACCGGGTCGATCTTCGGGATCGTGCCCGGCTTGACCTGGTTCAAGATCTCGTCGCGTCCGATGCCGTTGGAGGAGCCCGTGCTGGTTTCGCCTCCGCGGAGGAACTTGACGGTCAGGGTGGCGGTCTTCACCTCGGGGCCGCTGGTCCCCGCGAAGCCCATGTAGCCCATCAGGTCACCGAAACAGCCCGAGGGAACGCCCGTGCACGTGCCCGTGTTCGGGACGAAGTTCTCGCGGGTCATCGGCACGGTGCCCGTTCCCGCGGTGTCCCGCGTGAAGACCATCTTCCGGCCCGGCCAGACCTGGATGATTCCGGCCCCACCGCCCGCCGCGACCGCGTTGGCGCCGCCGCTCAGCGTCTTCACGGGGTCCGTGTAGCCCAGGACGCGTGAGGCGTTCCAGATCGGCTTGCGCAGCATCTCGTCCGCGTCGTCGGGATTCGACTCCTCGGGGTACTGAATGGGGCCAGCGGCCGGCGTCGGCGTCATCGGGATCGGCGTCGGACCTCCGGAAGTCGGGACCGCCGTCGGCGTGTCGGGGAGCGCGGTGACGACGGGGATCAAGCCGTTGCTGTCGAGCTTGAAGGTCTTGAGCGAGCCGCTCCAGATCGACCAGGACGAGAGCACGCCGCCCGCGTTCTCGTGGCTCGGGATGACGGCGCCGATGGCAGCGGTCTGCCCGCCGCTGGCCGAGGCGAAGGCCGGAACGGCCGGAGCGACGAAGGAGTTGGCGTCGCGCTTGAAGTTCAGGATGGTCTCGAGCGCCGACTCCAACTGGTCGCGGTTGGACGCCAGGAACACCTCTCCCTGTCCCTCGGGATCCGCCGCCGCGATGCAGTTCAGGGTCCCGTAGAACGGCGAGCTCTCGTTGGCCATCGCGACGATCTTGATCGGGATGCCCGTGACGCGAATGCTCGCGTCGTGGTCGTGCGCGTTCTGCCGGGCCCCGGCCACGCTCTCCGGCAGCGTGATCCGGCCGAGGTCTCCGGCGGCGCCGCCGCCCGTGCGGCCGCCCGTGCAGGGATCCGAGTTGCACTCGTCCTTGCCGTCGGTGATGTAGACGACGATGTAGTTGCGGCAGTCGATCGCCGGATCCTGAATCGCGCTCGGGTTGGGCTTGAAGACGCTCTGCTCGAAGTACTCGTAGGCATCCTCCAGCGCGCCGGCCAGCGGCGTCGTCGGCGCCGTCGCCACGACCTCGGTGGAGTACTCGGCCAGCCTGTACGCGGAGGTCACCGGGGCGCTCGAGTCGTACGTGACGATCGAGGAGACGAACCGCAGGAGCCGACGGATGGCCTCGGGCGAGCTCGGGCCCGGGCTCGCGTAGTCGGCGCCGGTGCCGGCGTCGTACGGCGGCCAGTCGCGCGCGAAGGGGACGACCGGCCACTTGTCCGAAGCCGGCGGAATGTCCTGCTGATAGGGAGACTGGACGCCGCTCGTGGTGGTGAGGCCGAGCTGGATCCCCTGGGGCGCCGCGCCGGCGTAGCCCGTGCCGTTGTTGGACGTGAAGCTGTCGTAGTGCGCGTAGCCGCCGCAGTCGTCCCCGGTGACGTACGGATCGCAACCCACCGTATCGAGCGGGCAGGACTTGCCCGCAAACGCGTCCAGCGGGAACTGCTGGTTCGGGCGGTAGCCCACGGGCTGCTTGTCCTGCACGGCGGCATACATGCCCTTGTTGTGCCGGTCGGGCAGCGCGTCCGCGATCTGGTCGGCGTCCCCGTCCGGTACGACCGGGCAGCCGCGGGCGGTCAACGTCATGCACGAGCCCCACGGCGGGTTGCCGTTGTTGTTGGTGTCGTAGGCGTGGGAGCCGTCCGCGTAGGGCAGCGGATAGAGGTCGGCGCGCTGATACTTGACGCGGATTGTCTGGTTCAGGTTGACGTAGGTCGGATCCGGATCCGCCTGCGGGTTGTCGAATCCGCGCAGGTTGGCCGGCAGCGTGTAGAAGTCGAAGCCGGGCGGCGGAGCATCTCCCGGGCCCACCTCGCCCGGATCCTTCGCGCCGTTGCCGTTCGCGTCGAAGAACGCGCAGAGCTGGGTCGGGTCGTACTGGCACGGGGCGCAGCTCGCCTTCGTGCCCGCCGGGCCGGAGATGCCCGGGCACGGTCCGGTTGGCGGGAGCGGCGGCGGCGGGGCCATCGCGAGCAGGCCGCGAATCGCCGGGGCGTACCAGTTCGCGATCGCCGGGAGGAGGCTCCTGGCCGGCATCATCCCTTCCGGCTGATCCGTCGGCGTCGGAGTCGGGGTGATCGGCCCCGGCGTGTTCGTGATCGTGAAGGTCCGGGTGACGGTCGGCGTGCTCGTCTTCGTCGGCGGAATCGGAGTGTTCGTCGGCGTCTTGGTCGGCGTCTTGGTCTTGGTCGACGTCGGCGGAATCGGCGTGTTGGTCGCCGTCGGCGGAATCGGCGTGTTGGTCTTCGTCGGCGGAATCGGCGTGTTGGTCTTCGTATTGGTCGCCGTCGGCGGAATCGGCGTGTTCGTGACGGTCGACGTCTTCGTCGGCGTGTTCGTCTTGGACGGCGTCTGCGTTTTCGTCGGCGTGGAGGTCTTGGTCGGCGTCTGAGTGATCGTCGGGGTCTGCGTGATGGTCTTGGTCGGCGTCGCCGTGTTGGTGTTGCTCGGCGTGAACGTCTGCGTCGGCGTATTCGTCTTCGACGGCGTCTGGGTGACCGTCGGCGTCAACGTCTTCGTCGGCGTCTGCGTGATCGTCGGCGTCAGCGTCTTCGTCGGCGTCTGCGTGACCGTCGCCGTCTTCGTCGGCGTCAGCGTGATCGTCGGCGTCTTCGTGTTGCTCGGCGTGAACGACTGGGTGGGCGTGGTGCTCGGCGACGCCGTGGCCGTCTTCGTGGGCGTCAGCGTCTTGGTGACCGTCTGAGTGGTCGTGGCGGTTCGCGTAATCGTCGCCGTCAGCGTGATCGTCGGCGTGTTGGTGATGGTCGCGGTCTTGCTGGCGGTCGGCGTGAGGGTGGGTGTGTTCGTGTTCACCGGCGTCAGCGTGAGCGTCTTCGTCGGCGTGATCGTCTTGGTCGGGGTCGTGGTCTTGGTCTGCGTGGCGGTCCTGGTGATGGTCGGGGTCTGCGTGACCGTGGCCGTCGCCGTGACCGTCGGAGTCGCCGTGATCGTCGCCGTGGGAACCGCCGGCGGTCCCCACTTCTCGAGCTTGACGACCAGGAAGTTGTCACCGTAGTTGCCGGCGACGACGTTCATCCGGACTTCGAACGGGTTGCCGCTCCCGTCGGACGCGTTGGTATTGCGGTAGATGACCGTGCCCCGGTTGGTGCCGGAGAGCCCGTGCGGGCCGAAGGCGCCGCGCCAGGAGCCCGTGTTGGGATTGTTGTCGACGAAAGGCGGCCGCGAGTCCAGGAAGTAGTTGTGCATGACCTTGTGGCCGAACTGCAGGAACCGCCCCTCCTGCAGATCCGGGTACTGGTCCGCCGGATACCCGGCGCTGGCGACCGTATTGCCGTTGCATGCGCCCACGACGTTCGAGACGCACTGCGACAGGTACAGCCACTCGAGACCGCCGTTCTCCAGCGCGTCGCCCGTCTTGGTCGCGCCGCCGATCGGGTCGAGGTTGGAGTCCTGGTTGGACGGGCCGAGAGCCTGCTTCGGGTTGCGGTAATAGGAGAACGCCCAATTGATGCCCGAGCCCGTGGCGGACTTCGCGATGACGTCGCGCAGCACGCTCTTCGCGATGCCGAGCTTGGAGCCGTAGGAGACCGGGCCGACCGCCGCGGAGTTCTCGACGTAGACGAAGTCGTCCATGTACGCCGGGAGGCGGTAGGTGTCGGAGAACTCGTCGTTCATGGACGTCGAGGAGTCCAGGATCAGGAGGACCCACGCCTTCGCGCCCGCGTTGGCCTGCAGCAGCTGCCGGTCGTCCGGCAGGGCCGGCGCGGCCGTGAGGTACATCAGCAGGAAGGTGACGGCCGCCCGGTGGCGGCTCGCCCATCCCACGAGTCCTCGCGAGCTCGGTCTGGGTGCGGGTGCGGTTGCTGATCCTGGTGTCATGACGGGACTCTCCTAAACCTAGGCCTCAGTAGGGCAGCCGGGCCGGTAGCGGCCCGACCTCCACGTCGGCCACGAGGGCCTTCGAGTAGGCGACGAAATTCAGATCCGAGGAGCCCGCCGCGCGCACTTCGTACGAGTACATGTACTGCGCGCGCGAGCCCTCCTCGTTGATGACGCCTCCGCGGTAGGGACGCCGTCCCAGCCGCCCGGGGTTGGTGACGCGAACCGTGATGTCGTCGGCGGTCAGGAACCCGATGCCCTGCTGGAAACGATTGCCCGACATGCCGAACAGGACGTTGCCGAACAAATTGACGCCGCCGCCCAGGGGAACGAACTCGGCGCGCGTCAGGAAGGCCTGCGGATTGTTCAACTGGACCGTCCCCCAGCGGACGCCCGCGTCCGCCGAGTAGAAGCCGCGGTTGACGGACCACTCGTTGGCCGCGATGCGCGACTCGGTCGAGGTGATCAGCATCAGCGCGATGCCGATGACCGTCAGAATCGACAGCACCAGAATCGCCAGCACCAGCGCGGCTCCTCGTTCGTTGCGGCGGTCTCGCATCGGCATCACCCCTGAGGACGTCATCCCTGGAACGCGTAGTTGCGCAGATTGATACGCAGGGTCTGGACCCGCCGGCGGTACCGTCCCGGCACGGCCGTGATCGGAGCCCCGGCGGAGAGCGGCACGTCCATCAGGACGTAACCCGAGGCCGCCGGTCCCTTGTAGGTCGGATCGGAGTCGTGCGCCTTGGCGAGCAGCGAGAGCATCACGGCGTGGAGCCGCGGGCAGTGCGCCGCGGGCGGCACGCCGCTGTGGCCGCCGAGCGGAGTCGGCGCGGTCTGGAACTCGCCGTCGGTGAACGGCGTCTCTCCGGCGGCGTTTGGGCGCCACTCGTCGCCGCCGGCCGTGATCGAGGAGTTCGTGTCGGTGTCGTACGGCGGGTTCGGCGCGCCCGTCCGCGTCACCTTGTTGTCGCCGTCCAGGTCCACGCCGTAGGCGACCTGGAGGTCCTCGACGTCGTCGGCGAGAGGCGTGACCTCGAACTTGTCGCCGCGGCGGATGCCCTGGGCGAGATACGGGTGCAGACCCTGGGGGTCCTGCGCGGTCGGCAGCATCCCGATGAAGTAGATGATGTCGTCCAGGACGCCCACGCGGTGCGCGGTCTGGATGGCGGTCGGCGGCAGCGGCCCGTCGGAGGGCAGTTCCGCGTTGATCCGCTCGGCCTGGCCGTCGGTGAAGTCCGCCGCGGCGCTGAAGAGCCGCGCGTCCAGCGGCGGCCCGCCCGGGTTCGAGAGCTGGGTCGGAGCGACCAGGCGCCCGACGTTGTAGAGCGGCTGCGGGTAGCGCTGCACGCCCTGGGGATTCGGATCGGAGCAGCCGACGTGCAAGTCCGTGACGCCGTCGGCCATGATCACGAACATCGAGTTGGCGGCCCCCGTGATGCTGGAGGTGTACGCGTCGATCGCGGAGAACTGCGGCCGCTGCGCGACGTCGTCGTTGACGACCTGACCGATCGTCGTGTCGCCGGCGACCGGCAGGACCAGGATCGTCTCGCCGGCCGACACGCAGCCCGCCGAGCAGCCGCTCTGGTGGTCGAACGCGAGCAGCGGGGAGCGGATGACCCCGCGGATCTGGATCATGTCGGTTCCCGGCCGGACGAGGATGTCGGTGCCGGTGGCGGAGTCGGTGATCTTCGTCCCCGCGGCGACGTTGTTGTAGGAGTTGCCCCCGGCGACCGTGATTCCCGTCGCGCCCGACGGCTTGGCGTTCACCACCGCCTCGGTCACGAAGAGCCCGCCGGCGCCGGCCATGCGGATCGTGCTCGTCATCTGGTAGATGCCGTAGCGCACCGCGCCCTGGGCATCGGCCACGTCGGTCTCGCTCTTGTTGATCCGGGCGCTCGCGTCGAACACGGCGAGCAGCCCGAGCATCGCGATGAGCAGGAGAAGCGTCACGACGATCATCTCGACCAGGTGAAGCCGCGTTGCCGCGGCGCGTGAAGCCGCGTTGACCGCGGCGCGTGAAGCCGCGCTCCGAGGAGCGGCGAATCGCGAGGGCTCTCGACACGTTCGTGCTCATGGCAGCCCCGGGCTCGGGTTGCGGATGAACCCGCTCACGCGGGCGGTCCGGGCCCCGATGCCCAGCCCCGTCGGGGTGTTGAAGGAGCTCGACGTGACCGTCACGTCGACCCGCTTGAAGTCCCAGCCGGAGCCGGCCGCCACCGGGGTGAAGACCCACTTGTCGCCGGCCGTGACGGGCGGGGTCTCCTGGAAGAGCTGGACCGTGTAGGTCACGGAGAGCGTGTTCTTCGGCGAAGTCGCCGACGGAACGCCGGTCGTCGGATCCGGCAGGTTCGGCGGCAGGTCGTTGGTCCCGCCGGCCCCCGGCGCCAGCTGCGCATCGTTGAACGGCAGGCTCATCAGCTGCTCGAGCCGGTCGCGCGCGATGTTGTGGATGCTGGTGTACTCGTTGGCGGCGTAGTTCGACTTCACGCTCGTGATGAACAGCGGCGCGATCGCGAGCAGGATGAGCGCGAGCAGGAACGTCGCGATCAAGAGCTCGACGAGCGTCACGCCCGCCTCGCGGCGGCGGCTGGGGTGGGGGCCGGCGAGTTGGAGCGCGCTCATTGCCAGTCCGTCGGAGTGACGATCTTCACCGCGCCCGCGGCGTTGGTGTTGATCTGGATCTGGTTGCGGACGGGTCCGTTCGCGGGGCCCTCGACGATCATCTGCAGGGACGGCGTCAACACCGTCAGCGGCGGCGTGACGATCAGTCTCCCGTCTCCGCCGAAGATGATCGCGCCGTTCGTGCTCAAGGGGGTCCTGACGAAGCGGACGGCATTCGCGTCGAGGCTCAGGATTCTCGGAGGCAGCGTCGGAGTCGGCGCCGGGGGCGGAGCCTCGATCACCTGGAACTGGATCGGCGGCGTGACCGAAAGGATCGCGACCGAGACCGGCGCGTTCTGCTTGACCGCCGTCATGCGCGCCGCGGCGAGCGTGGTCTGAATCTCGTGCGCCGCGCTCTTCAACGCCTGGCGCTGCATGAGCTTCATGAACCACGGAATGCCGAAGGCCGCGAGAATCCCCATGATCGCGAGCACGATCAGCAGCTCGAGCATGGTGAAGCCGCGGCTTCGGAGCAGAGACGTAGACTGGACCATTGAGGAGCGTCCTAAAGCGATTCCCGTGCCCGGAGGGTGCCCCGGATCGGAAGTCTTTTTGAAATGGTGGTTTAGCAACTTCGCTCCTCCGTCCCAAAAGGAAACACCGCGGGCATTTCGTTACCCGCGGTAACAGACGAAACACCCCGTTTTGCGGGGCTCTGCCGAACCATCGCTTGGATTTCGATGCCCCAATTTTAGACCCGCAACGCCGTCCTGTCGACTGTTTCCGTTCTCGCTCTGTCCGCTCGGCCGCCGGCCGTGATCTGCCTCACACTTTCGACTCCGGGTCGGGCTTCCGATAAGCGATAAGCGATAAGCGATAAGCGATGAGCGATCCGCGATTCGCGAACTTCAACTTCCGGCTTCCGTCTCGACGCTTCGATCCCTACACTGAATCCACGTTGATCACCCATGTGGCCCGTTAAGCGAAGGGCGCTCGCGGCCGAAGGCTTCCTCGCCGCGTTGCGCGCCCGCAAATGGAGGTCCGACGCCGAGCGCGACGAGATCCTGCGCTCGCTCGCCGCGCTCCAGGACCTCGCGGCCGAGGACGTCGCCTGGCTCGCCGTGGAGTCGGACGTCGCCCTGCGTCAGGGCGGCCTCGCCATGCTCAAGAAGTTTCCCTACGAGGAGGCCTCGCCGGCCCTCTTTCCCTTCCTCGCGTCCAAGACCGAGGCCGTCCGGCGCCAGACGATGCAGGCGCTCGAGCAGCTGGCCGGCGGCAACTTCATCGACCGGATCAAGGACTTCCTCGATCACCCGGACCCGGTCGTGGTGCACGCGGCGCTCGACTACCTGAAGCGTTCCCCGAACGAGAAGGCGCTGCAATGGATCGCCAAGGCGCTCACACCCAACAACGCGGTCCCGGTGCGCAAGAAGGCCTTCGCGATCGTCGAGGCCACCGACGCCCCGAGGGTCGGGGCGATGGCCCTCCTGACGCTCGACGACGACGACGAGGAGCTGCGATTCCGCGCGATCCAGGTCCTGATGAAGCGGCCCAACGAAATGCACGTCGCGCCGCTCCTGCGCCACTGCCGCAACGACTCCCATCGCATCCAGGACGCGGCCATTGCGGCCCTCGGGCCGCTGCTCGCGGCGAGCAACAGCTGGAACGACGAGGTCCTGCCCCTCCTGTCCGACGCGAACCCCAAGGTGCGCTCGCTCGCCTCGCGGATCATCGGGACGCAGGAGCCGCACAAGATCGCCGAATCGTTCCTGCGGACCTTCCGCACGACGTACGGGCCGGCCAAGGACCGGGCGGTGGACGCGCTGCGGGAGCTCGGTCCCGAGTTCATCCGGGCCTTCCTCGACCGCGCGCACTCGGACGACCCGGTCGAGAAGGCGCTGGCCGTCTCGATCGCGGTCACGATCCGCTCAGAGGAGGCCGTGCCCCACTGCATCCAGTTCCTCTCCGACGAGGACTGGTGGCTTCGCGACCGCGCCGCCCTGGCGCTCGCCGAGATCAAGCACGAGATCGCGCTCCCCCACCTCCTCAAGATGCTGCAGAACCCCGAGTCGTCCCTGTCGGCCGCCGCGGCGCTGGGGATCTGGGGATCGCCGAAGGCGCTGCCGGGCCTGCTCGAGGCGTACAAGCAGGCGAAGACGCAGAAGGAGCTGCGGCTGGAGCTCCTCGACGCCTTCGGAAAGATCGAGGACCCGCGCGTCCCCTCGCTCCTCGCCAGCATCGCCGAGAAGGATCCCGATCCGCTCGTGAAGGAGAAGGCCGCCCAGATCGCGGCGCAGCGCACGGGCAAGGCCGGCGCGGAGGCGCAGGGCGGAAGAGTGTTCGCGCCGCACGACTTCGCGGCGAACCCGAAGCCGACCCTGACCGAGATCCTCCGGCACGCCCGGGCGGTCAACGCGTCGGACGTGCACATCGCCACCGGGACCGTTCCTCAGATGCGGGTCTATGGCCGTCTCGGCCCGCTGCCCATGCCGCCCGCCTCCCAGGAGCAGGTCGAGGAGTGGATCGATCCCCTCCTCGCCGAGGGGCGCCGGGAGAGGCTCCGCGAGAAGCGCCAGCTCGACTTCTGCCACAAGGACGGCGAGCTCGGCCGGTTCCGGACCAACCTCTTCCACCAGCGCAAGGGCCCGGCCGCCGTGTTCCGGCTCGTTCCCTACGAGATCCCGAACCTGTCCGACATCCGGCTGCCCGAGAGCCTCTGGGAGATCACGACCTACTCCCAGGGCCTGATCCTGGTCACCGGGCCCGCCGGCTGTGGGAAGACCACGACGCTCGCGGCGCTGGTGGATCGCATCAACGAGACGCAGCGCGGCCACATCCTGACGGTCGAGGACCCGATCGAATACGTTCACACGAACAAGGAGTCGCTCGTCAACCAGCGCGAGGTCCCGTCGCACACGCGCTCGTTCGCGAAGGCGCTCCGGCAGTCGCTGCGCGAGGACCCGGACGTGATCCTCGTCGGCGAGATGCGCGACCTCGAGACGATCTCGCTCGCCATCACGGCCTCGGAGACCGGCCACCTCGTGCTGGCGACGCTGCACACGACGACGGCCTCCTCGACGGTCGACCGCATCATCAACGCGTTCCCGCCGGATCAGCAGGGCCAGATCCGCATGATGATCTCGGACTCTCTGAAGGCCGTCATCTCGCAGACGCTCCTGCCCCGCCGCGACGGCCAGGGCCGCGTGGCGGCGTACGAGATCCTCCGCAACACCCCGAACGTCGGCGGCCTCATCCGCGACGCGAAGACGTTCCAGATCCCGACCGCGATCCAGACCGGCTCCGCCTCCGGGATGATCCTGATGGACGGCGCCCTCCTCCAGCTCGTGCAGGACGGCACGATCGATCCGCGCGTGGCCTACGACCGCGCGACGCGCAAGGAGCAGATCGAGCCGTTCCTCCAGGCGGAGGAAGGGGCGACGGCATGAGCACCCCCGCTCCGGCGGGCCCCCGCCCCGAGAACGCACCCGCCCCCGCGCCGGCGGGCCCTTCCCCCGCGGCGTCCGGGGGCAACCGCATCGACCGGTTCCTCACGATCCTCCCCAAGCGCTCGGGCTCGGATCTGCACCTCTCGGTCGGCTCGCCGCCGATCATCCGTCTCGACGGAGAGCTCGAGCGCATGCGCTACCGCGTGCTCTCCGAGGGCGACTTCTACAACCTGGTCGGCCCCATCACGCCGCCCCAGACGTGGAAGACCTTCCAGGAGACCGGCGACGTGGACTACGCCTACCAGATGGGCGAGGAGGCGCGCTTCCGCGTCAACCTCCTTCGCCAGGAGCGCGGCTCCGCAGCCGTCTTCCGTCTGATCCCGTCGCGGGTCCCCACCGCCGAGGACCTGAACCTGCCGGTGCCGGTCGCGGCGCTCTACGCGGTCCAGCGCGGGATGATCCTCGTCTCCGGTCCGACCGGCAGCGGCAAGTCCACGACGCTCGCGGCGGTCCTCGACCGCATGAACAAGCGCCTCGCGCACCACGTGATCACGATCGAGGACCCGATCGAGTTCATTCACACCAACGACAAGGCGATCTTCACGCAGCGCGAGATCGGCCCGGACGTCCCGAGCTTCGCCGAGGGGGTCAAGGCCGCCATCCGCGAGGACCCCGACGCCCTGCTCGTGGGCGAGATGCGCGACCTCGAGACGATGCGCATGGCGCTGACCGCCGCGGAGACGGGCCTGGCGGTCTACGCCACGGTGCACACCAACTCGGCGGCCAAGGCCGTGGACCGGATCATCGACGCCTTCCCGGCGCAGGAGCAGGAGCAGGTCCGCATCGTCCTGTCGGAGGTGCTCCGCGGGGTCGTCGCGCAGCAGCTCCTCCGCAAGAAGGGCGGCGGGCGAGTCCCGGCTTTCGAGATCCTGCTCGGGTCGACGGCGCTCTCCAACTCGATCCGCGAGGGCAAGACCTCCAACATCAACAACCAGATCCAGACGGGCAAGAGCAAGGGGATGATCTCGATGGATCAGTCGCTGACGGAGCTCGTCAAGAACGGCGTCGTCGAGCACGACGAGGCCCTGGAGCGCGCGATCGACAAGGAGAGCTTCAAGATGTTTCTCGGCTCGCAGAGGAAGTAACGCCGGCGCCTCGCCGCCCGCTAACTCGGTGCGAAGGGCCCCCCTTCGCGCTTCGCTGTGGAGCTGACTCTTCCACAACGACGCGACCGCCGACGGGCTCTCGCTGCACACCGGGCACGACCAGGACGATCAGGGCCCGTAGGGCCCGGCCGCAGAGACAGGGGAGAGACGAAAGATGCTGCGCACGCTGATGCTCTCGGTGGTTCTGAGCCTTGCCCTGGTCGGCGGCATCGCCGCCCAGGAGCCGGAATCCTCGGGCGGAGCCGCGCCGCCCCGCTTTGACCTGCACTTTCAGCTCACGACCGTGACGCAATACCACCCGGGCTTCGACGCCGCCTACTCCGGAAAGAACAGCCTGAGCCCCGACGCCGAGCACGAGACGACGGTCACCTCGACGCTGTTCCTCGGCGCCCGGCTCTGGAAGGGCGCCGAGGTCTACGTCAATCCGGAGCTCTCGGGGGGCAGCGGCCTGAGCCACACGCTCGGCGTCGCGGGCTTTCCCAACGGCGAGGCGTTTCGCGTGGGAGACGCCCAGCCGCGCATCTACCTCGCGCGGCTCATGCTGCGGCAGACCCTGGCGGTGGGATCCGAGACCGAATCCGTCGAGGAGGACGCGAACCAGCTCGGCGGCCGCCGGCCCGTATCGCGGTGGACCCTGACGGTCGGCAAGTTCGGAATCGGCGATTTCTTCGATGGCAACACCTACTCACACGACCCGAGGACCCAGTTCCTGAACTGGGCCGACTGGACGGCCGGCGCCTGGGACTACTCGGCGGACACGCGCGGCTACACCTGGGGCTTCGTGATCGAGCGCGACGGACCGGCCTGGTCGGCGCGCTTCGGCGCCACGGCGGAGCCGGAGGTCGCAAACGGCCTCCAGATCGACACGGACCTGCTCCACGCCTACGCGCTCACCGCCGAGCTCGAGCGCCGCTACCGGCTTGGAGGACGGGACGGCGCGGCGCGGCTGCTCCTCTTCTACAACCGGGCGGACATGGGCAACTACCGGGAGGCGATCGCGCAGGCCGACGGAGGGCCTCCCGACGTCACGGCGACGCGCCGCGTCGGGCGCGCCAAGTGGGGCTTCGTCGTCAACCTCGAGCAGGCGGTCGGGTCCGCGTGGGGGCTGTTCCTGCGCGGAAGCTGGAACGACGGGCACAACGAGGCGTGGGCCTACGCGGAGATCGAGCGCTCCCTGACCTTCGGAGGACTGTGGAAGGCGCCGATCCCCTGCCGCCCCGACGACGACGCCGGAATCGCGTTCGTCCTCGACGGCCTCTCGAGCGACCATCGGGACTACCTCGAGGCGGGGGGTTACGGCTTCATGATCGGGGACGGCCGGCTGTCCTACGGCCCGGAGACGATCGCCGAGCTCTATTACCAGGCCGTGCTGATCCAGCACCTCTGGCTCGCGCTCGGCTATCAGTTCATTGCGCGTCCCGCGTACAACCGCGACCGCGGGCCGGCCCACGTCCTGGGCGCGCGGCTGCACGCCGAGTTCTAGCCGCGGGCTCGATCCCCTCCCGCCGGCAGCCGCAGCGTGAACACCGCCCCGCCGCCTTCCCGCTCGGTCACGTCCACGGTCCCGCCGTGGAGCTCCGCGATGCGGGCCACGATCGCCAGGCCGAATCCCGAGCCGCCGGGCTTCGAGGAGAAGAACGGCAGGAAGATCTTCTCGCGCTCGGCGGGAGCCACGCCGGCGCCGCGGTCGCCGATGGACAGCTTGACCTCCTTGGGCCCGCGGCTTCCCCAGAGCGCGACGGCGTCGGCCGCGCCGCGCTTCGCGGCGGGCGTGGCCTCGACGGCGTTGCGCAGCAGGTTGACGATCGCGCGCCGCAGCAGCAGGGCGGAGCCCGAGACCTCCGACGACAGCTCGCCCGAGCGGGCCACGGCCACGCCGGGGTAGGACCGTTCGGTCTCCGAGGCGGCCGCCTCCGCGACCGCTCCGAGATCCACCGGCTCGGGCACGAAGCCCTCGGGCTTCGCGAAGAGCAGGAAGTCGTTGGTGACCCGGCTCATCTCCTGCGCCTCCTGACGGATCGCGCGCACGTACTCGGCCGCGCGCACCGGATCGGAGGAGCGCAGGGCGAGGTCCGCGAACCCGTCGATGGCCGCGGCGGCGTTGCGGAACTCGTGCGCGGCGCCGGCCGACACCTGGCCCAGGTCGGCGAGGTGCCGCACCAGCGCGACGCGGCCCTCGAGCCGGCGGATCTCGGTGAGGTCGGAGAAGAGCGCGACCGCCCCCAGGAAGCGGCCGTCGGCGCCCTGTGCGGGCGTCGCCGTCACGCCGATGATCCGTTCCGGCTCGGGAGGATGGCTCCAGTGGACCTCGCGCCGGCCGGCGACCACGCGCTGCTCGAGGACCTCGGTGAGCAGCAAGCGGAAGTCCGGCGCCTCCGACAGGGCCTCGCGGAAGGTCTCGCCGCGCGCGTCTCGCGAGAGGCGCAGAATCTCGCGGCCCGCCTCGTTCAGCTCGACGACGCGGCCGTCGGGGTCCACCGACAAAAGACCCGTCGGCAGGTTCCGGGACAGCGTCCGCGCCGCCGTCTCCAGGTCGTCGGCCCGCTCCTTCTCGCGCCGGGCCATTCGCTCGAGCTCCTTCTCCTTTTCGCGCAGCGCGGCGATCGAGCTCTCGAAGCGAGCGATCAGGAAGTCGCGCTCGTCGCCGTGCTTCAGATCGTCGAAGTTCGCCGGCGCGTCCCCCGCGGCCTCGAGCAGGCGCTCGTACGGGGCGAGCAGCGAGCGCAGGTAGAAACCCGCGAGCACCACGAGCGCCGCCGCCGCGAGCGGCACGAACAGAGACAGCTTTTGGGCGTAGTCGCGCAGCGCCTGGCCCGCCCCGGAATCCAGCGTCAGGACGAAGAACCGCTCGCCGACGGCGACGGTCGCGCGCACCGACCCCTGCGGGGACCACTCGTGCGCGACCTGGCCCGGCGCGGGGCGCGTGCCCGGAAGCAGCAGCGGCATCTCGGAGGAGCCGCGGCCGAAGGCCTGGGTCCGGTGTCCGCGCGCGTTGTAGATCGCGAGCGCGATGACGTCCGGCTCGAGCACTCCGATCTGCGTGGCCTCCTCTCCCCCGTCCACGCGGGCGGTGGAGAGCGCCACCTGGCGGAGGATGGAGTCCGCGCGCCGCTCGGTCTCCTGGTTCCCCCAAGCGACCGCGTCGCGGAAGAAGAGGAGCGTCAGGAAGTTCAGGAACAGGATCAGCAGCAGGGCGATCCAGAGGAACCACCGCGACTCCCGGCGGAACGATCTCGGGACGTTCGAGCCCTGCGCCTCGCGCTTCACGCGATTCACGATGCCGCCGCCCTCACGGCCAGAGACTCCGGTAGCGCGCCACGATCGGCGCGCCGAAGAACCACGCGGCGATCGCCCCGAGCGCGAGGAAGACGCCGAAGGGAAGCTTCGTCTTCCCGGTTCCGCCCTTCGCGAGGATCAGCGCGATGCCGACCACGCTGCCCGACAGCGACGCGAGGAGCACCGTGATCAGCACTCCGGCCGGTCCCAGAAACGCCCCGATCATCCCGAGCATCTTGACGTCCCCGAGCCCCATGCCCTCCTGCTTCGCGATCTTCTCGTAGGCGAAGGCCAGCAGCCAGAGCGCGCCCGCGCCGATCGCGGCGCCGAGCGCCGCGCCCACCGGCGTCCGCAGGACCGAGAGAAACGAGAGTCCGAGGCCGACCGCGATGCCGGGCAGCGTGATGAGATCCGGCAGGATCTGGAACTCGGCGTCGATCGCGAGCAGCGCCAGGCCGGACGAGCACAGGAGGGCGCCGGAGAAGAAGTCGCCCCAGCTCGGCGCCCTCCAGTACGCGAGGACCCACAGGACTCCGTTCGCGAGCTCGATCGCGGGATAGCGGATGGAGATTCGCGCCTTGCACGAACGGCAGCGCCCCCCGAGCAGGATCCACGAGAGGACCGGGACGTTGTCGCGGGCGGCGACCGCCGCGCCGCAGGAGGGGCAGTGGGAGGGCGGCGAGACGATCGAGAGGTCGCGGGGCATGCGGTGCGCGACGACGTTCAGGAAGCTGCCGATCAAGAGCCCCACGAGCGCCGCGATGACCGCGCCGAACGCGCCGAGGTCCTGAAGAGGCACGTTCGGGACGTTCACCGGGGGCGCCTCCGCGCGGGCACCGGCTCGCCCGCGTTCCAGAGCGCCAGCATCGTCAGGAGCGACAGGACCGACACCGCGGCGCCCGCGTAGAACGCGATCGGCCGGTAGCGGAACACGACGCGATGCGTCCCCGCGGGCAGCGCGACGGCGCGGAAGTACCCGTCCGCGCGCAGCAGCGGCAGCCTCCGACCCTCCTCCTCGGCGATCCAGCCCGGGTAGTGAAGGTCCGTCACGACGAGCAGGCCCGGGTTCGCGGTCGTGACCTCCGCGACGACGCGCTCCGGCGCGTCCTCGGCCAGGCGCGCCAGGATCAGCGGCTTGCCGCGCCCGCCCCGCGGATCCGGATCCGGGCGCCGGTCGAGAAGGACCTCCGCCGTCGGGTCGACCTCCCCGGCCGCGACGCGCTGCCATGCGCGCTCCGCGTCGGGCTCGATGCGATAGCCGCTCAAAAACGACAGACGCGGTCGGTACGGCGCGAGCGGCGCGCGGTAGAACTCCTCCATGTGCCGCGACGGGAGCCGGGCCGGCGGCACCGGCGTCCAGAGCACACGCGCGCCCGCGGCGCCGGCCGGCTGTGCGTCCTCGGCGGGCCCGACGGACTCCTCGATCGCCGCGGCGCCGGCCGTCTTGAGCGGGGCCGCCGTCCTCAGCGTGGGGACGCGGCACGTCAGGTTGGTGTAGCCCAGCAGGGCCTCGCGCTGCCGGCGCAGCAGCGCCTCGTCGAAGCGGCCGTCGCGCAGCACCCAGCCCCACAGCGTATCCATCGGCGGAGTGACCACACGGCCCGGAATGTGCGAGAGCGGCTCGATCACCGTCGGGCAGCGCCGCAGCGCCTCCTCCGGGGCGAAGCGCGGCAGTCCCGCGGAGGCCAGAGCGAGCGAGACGGCGAGCCCGGCCGCGGCGGCGCCCGCCAGCACGGCCCCGAGCGCGGCGCCCTTCGACGCCGGCGCGAAGAGCGCCAGGAGCGCGAGCGCGGCGCACCCCGCCGCCGACGCCAGGCGAACCGGAGGCGGCTGCGGCGAGACCGCACACACGGCGGTTCCGAGGAGAAGCGCCGCCGCCGCGGCGAGCCGCACCCGCCGCGGACCCGCGGGGCCGGCGAAGCGCAGGCTGTCGACGCCCAGCCCGGCGAGCATCGCCGTCCCGAAGACCGTCCAGACGAGCCACTTGGCGGGATAGCGCACACGGTCGAACGGAGGCAGGGATCGGATCCAGCTTCCGGGCGGACCGTGCATCGCGAGCACGATGCCGGCGAGCGCGAACGCGGCCAGGATCCCCGCGAGCCGGCGCCGGTGGTCCTCCGCGAAGGCCACCAGCGCCGCGAGGAGGATGAGGGGCCCCGCGTAGAGCGACTCGAGATAGCCTCCGGCGCCGGCGGGTCCTCCGAAGCCGGCCGCCGAGAGCGCGGCGCTCGCGCCGAGGTCGCCGAAGTCGCGGACGGCCGCCGGCAGCGGATGGCGCCGGTCGGACCGCAGCCCGAGCTCCCCCATCGGCACGAGCACCCACGCCGCGAGAGCGAGCCCGAGCCCGATGCCCGCCGCCAGGCGCCGGAGCGAGACCGAGCGCGGGAGCGCGACGAGAGGATCCGGAAACTCGCGCCGCGGCGCGAGCGCCAGCGCGATGGCCAGGGCGACCGAGGCGAGCGACATCTCGGGGCTGCCGGCCATCGCCTGCAGGCCCACGAGCGCGGCGAGGCCCAGCATCCCGCCGCGCGTGCGCAGCCCGCCCCGCGCCACCGCGGCGATTCCCGGGAGATACGCGAATGCACCGAAGTGATTCCAGTACGTCGACAGCGAGGCGGCGTAGCCGCCCGCCGCGAAGGCCGCGGCGCCGAACAGGGCCCCCGCGTCCGAGACGTTCTCCTCCTTCAGGAACCTCCGGGCCCCCCAGACGGCGATCGCGTAGTGCAGCAGCAGGAAGAGCGCCGCGCCCAGCGCCGGCGAAGCAAGGAGGAAGAGCAGGCTCGGCGGATAGAAGACGCCGGACTGGCCGTTGGCGAGCCAGGGCTCGCCCGCCCCGGAGAGCGGATTCCACAGCGGGATCTCGCCGGAGCGGATGCGGTCCGCGGTGTAGAGCTTGAGGGGGAAGAAGAAGTCGCCCTGGTCCCGAAAACGTCGGCGCCCGGCGCTGTGCCAGCGCGGGCCAGAGCCAGAGGACGGCGGGTGCGACCGCCGCGCACACGGAGATCCACGATCCCAGCCGGCGGAGCAGTCGCACGACCCATTTTAGCGTGGCGGGACGGCTCCGGAAACCGAAGCGGCTCCGATCGCTCGGAGCCGCAGCATGCGAACCCTTCCGAATCCCGGCGAAACCGTCTTTCCTACCGAATCGAGAGACCCCAGGCTCGAGGAGCCGCGAGTTGATCAGACATCGGGACCTTCGTCGCTCCCGTCCAGGATGACGCGCGAAGAGTTGAGTAGGACGGGATCCTTCGTCGCTTCGCTCCTCAGGATGACGCGCGACGGCTTCGGTAAACGCCTCGCTCTTCGCGAGGCGTTGCCTACTGCCGGGGGCCTGCCGCTGGTGGCCGGCTCGCGCGTCAATTTTGAACGCCCTCCGGCCATTGAACGAACGTGCCGTTGGAGAAGAGGATGTCGTCGTTGAAGTTGGTGGTGGTCCCGCAGACGAAGGTTCCCTGCGGGGTCCCGTTGCGTCCGTTGCAGCGGATCGCGTACTGCTCGCTGTCCGAGGACAGGGCATAGGCCATGAAGCGTCCCCAGCCGTCCTTGCGGATGGCCGTGGCGATGTACGTCGGCGAGAGGTTCGAGAAACTCGCGGAGGTCAGATCGCTGAAGCTCCCGCCCGTGAACGCGCCGCTCGGGCAGGCCGCCGCCGGATACGAGTTGTTGTCGACCGCGTACGATTCGACCGCGGTCGCCAGCGCGCGCATGTCGCTCATCGAGCGCTTCTGCTTGCCCCGCTGCACCGCGTTCAGCAGGTTCGGAATCGCGATCGCGGCCAGGATACCGATGATCGCGATGACGATCAGCAGCTCGATCAGGGTGAAACCGGACTCCCGCTTCCTCATCCGAGGCTCCTTAACAGAGCGGCCCCGATTTCTCGGGGCCGCTTGTTTACCGATTTTGGACGAGGGGTTAGTTCTGGGCTTCCCTCAGGCCACTGCAGGAACGTGCCGTTGCGTAGATGATGTCGTCGTTGAAGTTCGTCGTGGTACCGCAGGGGATCGTCGACACGTTGCCTGTCGCGGCCGCGGCTCGGATCGCGTACGCCTGGCTGTCCGTGGATCAGGGCGTAGTCGTAGAACCGCTGCCAGCCGTCGCTTGCGGCGGCGGATCCGCGATGTAGGTCGGCGACAGGTTCGTGAAGTTTTCGACCAGCGTGGCGGACGTCCCGCCGGTGAACACGCCGCCGCGCAGGTCGCCGCCGGGTAACTGGTTGTTGTCGACGGCGTACGCCTCGACCGCCGTCGCCAGAGCGCGCATGTCGCTCATGGACCGCTTCTGCTTACCGCGCTGCACCGCATTCAACAGGTTCGGAATCGCAATCGCCGCCAGGATGCCGATGATCGCGATAACGATCAGCAGCTCGATCAGGGTAAAACCGGATTCCCGCTTCTTCATCTTCCCTCCTAGTGGTCTCTTTCTTCGGTCTCTCCGCTCGCCTATGTCAACAGAGCATGGGGCCATGGGCGAAGACCTGCTGTACGACTCCATCGATTCAGTGACTTAACGAAAGTGTCCACATCCTGTCCTGTCGAGTATTTGTCAATTTGAGGCGGTGCCACTGACACTTCTGGCGGCGACGCCGCTCCGTCACGAACTCCTCGAGGCGTCCGCATAGATCGCGCAGCCGATCAGGTAGTCCCGGAGAAAGACGCGCTCGTCGTTGCCGTGCCGACGGGCAGAATCCGTGATGTTCATCGCGATCGGCGAGTACCCGTAGGTCGGGAAGCCCCGCTGGCGAAAAAGAATCGAGGTCGTGAAGCCGCCGAACGTCGGCATCGGCCCGAACGGCGTGCCCGGCGAGTAGGCCTCGGTGACCCGCTTCAAGACGTCGGTCAGCGGCGTCGGGTAGGGGCTCGCGCCGGCCGGTCCCCCGATCGAGGTGCGGACGACGCGGACCCCCGGAGGAATTGCGTCGAGGATCGGTGCGAGGTAGGGCCGGGGGTCGAGGCCGGGCGGGACCGAGATGACCACGTAGGCGCGGGAGCCTGTCGGCTTCGCCGGGGGGTAGGCGTAGGGCCCGATCCAGTGGAGCCGCGCCTGCAGGAAGGATCCGTAGCGGTCCGGAAGGATCGCGAGCTCGGCCTTGTCCCGGCGGACCCGGTCGAGGTGCCGCATCGGGTCCGTCAGCGGGCTCGCGAGGTGGTCGGCCAGCATGTTGAAGCCGATGACGACGTCGGGATGGGGCTCCACGATCGGACCGTCCACGGTCGGGAAACGCTTCTCGAGCGCCTCGAGCGCCGGCGGCGACTCCGACTCGAGCTCGGCGAGAGCGTAGCCGGCCTGGATCGTCTCGATCCCCCAGTAGCGGACGGTTCGGAGGATCATCTCGTTGCTGCCGCCCTCGTTCAGCACGTTGGTGACGCCCTCGAACCACTCCGGGCGATGCTCGAGCAGCCAGCGGGAGCCCCAACGCTGCTCGACCTCCTCGTCGGCCTCTCCCAGGAAGAGGATGTCGGCGTCGGGCACGATGCCGCGCTCCTTGAGCCGGCGCATGGCCAACGCCTCGGCGATCCCCAGAGACTTCATGTCATAGACGCCCCGGCCGTAGAGGAAGCCGTTCTTGATGTCCCCTCCGAAGGGCGTCGCCTCCACCCAGAACTTCGGGTATGCCTCCACCACGTCGATGTGGTTGAGAAGCAGGATCGCGCCCTGCCGTCTCCTGCCGGGAAGCCGCGCGAGCAGGTTGCACCGTCCGGGCGCCGGACAGACGATCTCGTTCGCGATTCCGGCGCAGTCGAAGAACTCCTTCAGGAACCGGGCCCCCTCGCCCTCGCCCGGCGACGGATTCGTCGTGTCGATCCGGACGTAGTCCCTCAGCAGCCGAATCGGCTCCTCGCGCAGCCACTCCGCGGCGGGGCGCCGCACGTCGGGGCCTTCGGGCGGCGTCAGCGGACTCCTTCCTGCACCCGGCGATCGAAAGCGTCGCAAGAATGGAAAGTCCCGCGACAATCCGTATCCGCACCCGCATACACAAGAGACGCTTCATCGAGGCCCTCCCCGACGTCGTGCGGCCCGATCGGCTACGGCCACGCCCGCCACGACGACGATGAACAGGATCGGACCAAACCGCGAGGTCGACAAGCCCGGGACCTCCTCGACCCAGCGGACGCGGTGCCTGCCGGGAGGAACCGGCACCGCACTGAACGCGAGCTGCGCGGGCACCGCTTCGACGGGTTTGCCGTCGAGGAGGATCGAGCGATACGGCCAGAACCCACGCAGCACGAAGAGCCAGCCGCCGTCGGGCGAGTCGACGTCGATCTCGAGCCTCTCGGGTCGGCGCTCGACGACGCGCGCCGTCCCGGGCCGCGCGCTCCCCGGCCGCGCAGATCCGGTCTCCAGGACGATCTCCCCCCGCCCGAGAGACCGGAGCGTCTTGAGTCCGTCCAGTGCGGAGGGAACCTCTCGCCAGCTCTCGACGAGCCGGATGTCCGGATACGCGCCCGGGATGCTCGTCCCAGACCTGGAGCGCGTCGCCGCCGACGGGAGCGTAGCCGGCGAGCGGCTCCTGGTCGCTGTAGCGGATTCCCCACTTCAGCGCGAAGGATCCGAAGAAGGCGTCCGAATCGCGGAATCGGCTCGCCAGGGCCGAGACGCGGCGCAGGCTCTCGACCCGCGAGAGGTCTCCCGCATCGAAGTCCTCGTTGAAGACCGTTCCCCGTCCGAAGAGCACCGGCGACTGGTCGAACCAGGTTCGGCGCGAGAATTCCGCCTCCGAGAGCGCCGCCTCGAACTGCGCAACCGCGCCCCGCGAGGTCGGCAGGTAGAGCGTCTCGTCCAGAGTCCGGTAGGCGCCCTCCGGATCGGCCCGGCGAAGGTAGCGCGCGAACGCCGTCGGGGCGAACACGTCCTCCTCCGCGAAACGACCGCGCGATTCTCCGGTTCGCCACCACGGGCACGGCGGTCAACAGGACGAGGGCGCCGGCGATTCCCCCGCGGCCGCCGCGGTAGGCGAGGAGCCCGAGGGCGATCACCGTCGCCATCCAGAGGAGGCCCGCCTCGGCGAACGCGGACGCGAGATAGGGGCTGGCGCGTTGCGCCATTTCCTGGGAGCCGCCCACGGCGCGCAACGCGGCTCGGCCGGCCCCATCGGGGTTCCAGGCGCAGGCGGCGGCGGCGGCGGCGAGGACCGCGCCGGCGGCGAGCGGCCAGCGCATGCGCCCCGGACGCCGGCGCCAGCCGTCCACCGCGAGCGCGGCGAAGAGCGCGAGCGCGAGAATGACCGCGACGGCGAATTTCTCCGGGTTGCGCAGCGGCAGCGGCGACGACCAGGTCGCCCAGCTCGCCGGCAGGAGGCTCGGCAGGACGGAGGACGCGAGGCCGCCGGCGAGCACGACCCGCGCGAAGCGGGCGCCGCGTTCGGCGGATCTCCAGGCGATCGGAACCGCCATCACCGCGAAGGCGCCGGCGTAGAGCGTCGGGAAGAGCCCCATGGCGCGTCCATGGAAAATCGCGGAGCCCCACATGTCGCCGCTCGAGATGTGCCACGCCGGACCGAAGGGATACGGGACGACGAGCTCGAGGAGGCGCCAGGGGTGGATCGTGAACAGCAGCACGTCCCCCAGCTTCATGCCGAGGATGCCGCGGTTCGTGAGCGGGATCCACGCCATGGTGGCGACGATCTGCGGCGCGGCCGCCAGCGCGCCGAGGCCGACCGCGAGGGCGAGCCCGCCCGCCGCGCGCAGCGGCTCGCGCGGAGGATCCTCGAGCGCGATCCAGCCCGCGGCGCACACGATGGCCAGGGAGGCGGTGAAGACGTCGCCGGCGAGGAGATCGAGCGCGAACAGCACGGCCAGGACGAGGAAGCGCGAGCCCCGGGTTCCCGATCGACGCGCCGCGGCCCAGACGATCCACGGGAGCAGCGCCATTCCGGGATGGATGTGCGGGTAGAACAGCTCGCCGACCCCCACGCCGGAGAACGCGTAGGTCACCGCCGCCACCCACGACGCCGCGGCCGACCGTCCGATCGCGCGGCAGAGGGCGAGCATGCCGAGCCCGGCCGCGATCCAGTGGAGGACCGGATACACCCGGAACGCCAGCGGGAAAGCCAGTTGCGAAACGAGGATCCGGATGGGATACGTCGCCCCGGCATTCGGGTTGGGGAGGAGCGGCCGGCCGCCCGAGACCTCCGGGCTCCACACCGGCCACTGCCCCCGCGCCCACGCGTCGTGGACGCTCTTTTCCATCGGAAGGTTGTAGGCGTTCAGATCGCGGCCTGCGAAGTTGCGGCGCACGAACAGCGGGTCGGCGTAGAGGACGAGCATGAGGCCGACGAAGAGCAGCGCCGGCTTCCCGACGGAGAAACGCTCCGTCGCCGCGGCCGGGAGCGCGCTCGGGCGCACGGCGCTCACCGCGCCTCCCCGATCACTCGTCCGGCGCGCACCGAGGAGAGGCCCAGGATCAACAGGGCCGCGACCGGGCCCCAGCGCGAGACGTCGAGCCCCGGCGCCTCCTCGCGCCACTCGACGCGATGCGCTCCCGCCGGAATCCGCACCGCGCTGAAGGCCAGCTGGGCCGTGTGGACCGGAACGGCGCGGCCATCCACGCTCACCGCCCGGAAGTCCCAATCGCCGCGGAGGACGAAGAGCCACGTCGGATCCGGAGCGGCCGTCGCGAGGCTCAGCCTCTCGGGAGTCCGCGCGAGAACGCGCAGTGTTCCCGGCCTCGCGGTGCCGGCGGCCTCGCGCCCGGTCTCGATCACGACCTGCTGCGCGGAGAGGTGCGGCAGCGCGGCGAGCGCCTGCACGGGGCCCGCCTCCTCACGCCAGCCTTCGAGCAGCCGAATCGCCGGCAGCGCGGCGGGGTTCTCGTCGAAGAGGCGCAGCGCGTCGCCGCCGAACGCGCGAAATCCGGCGATCGGCTCCTGGTCGCGGAAGCGGACCCCGTGGCGGAGCGACAGCGAGCCGAAGAAGGGTGCGGAGTCCGTCCGAAGGGCCGCGAGGTTCGAGATCTGCCGCAGGCTCTCGAGGCGCGAGAAGTCTCCCACGTCGAGGTCGCCGTTGAAGACCGCGGAGCGGCCCCAGAGCGCGGACGTGTAGTAGAGCCAGCGACTCGCGATAGTGGGCCGTGCCGCCCCAGTCGCCGCGCTCGGCCACCGCGCGCAGCCGCGTCGTCTCGTAGGGGGATTCGTCGATCCCGCGGAAGGCGCCGTCCGGGTCCCGGCGCGCGACCGCCCGGGCGAACGCCGTCGGAGGGTACACCGCGTCGTCGCTCTGCGTCTGCGCGATCGGGCGGCCGGCGGCGAGAGGCACCGCGGTCAGGAGCGCGAGCGCGGCGCCGAGGCGTGCCCGGTCCTCGACCGCGAGGAGGACGATCGCGATCGCGGTGGCGGCCCACAACAGCCCCGCGTCCGCGAGCGCACCGGACAGCTCCCGTCCTGCGAGCTCCCGCGCCGCCGTGGACGCGCCGACGGAGGCCGAAACGAGCGCGCCAGCCGCCGACGGAAGGAGCCAGGCCGCGACCGCCGCGACCGCGAGCGCCAGGGCGCCGGCCGAGCACTCCCCGTGTCGCGCCCCGCCGCCTCAGCCGGTCGACCGCGGTGCCGGCGGCGACCGAGAGCCCGAGCGCCGCGCCGAGCATGAGCTTCTCGGGGTAGCGGAGGGGAATGGGAGAGGTCCACTCCGCCCACGCGTGCGGAACCAGATTCCCCGCGAGTGCGAGCGCCAGGCAGATCCCCGTGAGGGCCCGCGCGAAGCGCGTGCCGGGCGGCGACTCGCGGAACCGGCTCAGGAGGCCGTAGACCGCGATCGGGCCGACGAACAGGCTCGCGAAGAACCTCCGGAACGCTCCCGCGCCCCAGTCGAGGGAGGGATCCATCGACCAGGCCGGGCCGAACGGATACGGGACCGCGAGCTCGAGCAGCCGCGCGGGCGGGATCGAGAACTGAAACACCTCGCGCAGCCGGATACCCGTGACGGCGCGCCGCGTCTCCGGCGCGACGAGAGCGGTCGCCACGACCTGCGGCAGCGCGAGGAGACCCCCGAGGAGAAGCCCGGTGCCGAGCCGCAGGGCCTGGCCGGGACGCTCCGCGCGCGGCGTCTCGAGCAGAATCCAGAGCACGCCCGAGAGCACGGCGATCGCGACCGAGAACGCGTCGCCGGCGAGGAGCATCAAGCCGTAGACGAGCGCGATCGGGACCAGCCGGGGGACCCGGCCTCTCCCCGGACGCGCGAGCGCCCACAACGACCACGGCAGGAGCGCGACGCCCGGCAGGAACGCGTAATAGAAGATCTCGGAGACCACGACGCCGGAGAAGGCGAAGCTGACGGCGGCGATCCATGCCCCGGCGCGAGAGCCGCCCGCGACGCGCATCAGGCGCAGCATCCCCCAGCCCGCGAGGAACCAGTGCGCGATGGGAAAAACGCGCATGGCCGCGGGAAACGGCAGGGCGGCGAGCGCGACGCGCAGCGGATAGAAGACGCCGGCGTTCGGATTCGGCAGGAGCGGCCGGCCGCCGGAGACTCCGTCCCACCACACGGGCACCGTCCCGCGCGCCCACGCGCCGTGCACGGCCTGCTCGAGCGGGAGGACGTAGGGCACGATGTCGCGCCCGATGAAGGTGCGGCGCGTCAGGAGCGGATCGGCGTAGGCCGCGAGGACCAGCAGCAGCCAGAGGGCGACGAGGAGCGCGTCCCGCTCTCTCGAGCGCTTCGCGGACGTCGCGGACGCCGCGGAAGCCGATGGCACGGCCGACACGTCAGCTCCCCTCCGGGCGGCGTTGGCGCGATCGCGGGGCGCGGTGCGCGCGCGCCCTCACGAAGAGTCCCGCGACCGCGAGGCCGTAGAGGACCGGGCCGAAGCGGGACACCGTCGCTCCCGGAAACGACTCCTCCCATTCGACGCGGTGCCGCCCGGCGGGAACAGCGATCGCCGAGTACGCGAGCTGCGCGGGAACGACCTCCGTCTCGACGCCGTCGACGCGCACGATGCGGTGTCGCCAGAATCCCCGCAGCACGAAGAGCCAGCCCGGCGCCGCGGAGTCGGTCTCGACGACGAGCCGCTCGGGCGTCCGCGCGAGGATCCGGACGCCTGCGGTTCCCGCCGCGCCGGCAGGCGCGGAGAGGCCTGCGGTTCCCGCCGCGCCGGCAGGCGCGGAGACGCCTGCGGTTCCCGCCGAACGTCCCGACTCCACGACGATCGCTCCCGGACCGAGGCCCTGGAGATCGCGCAGGGCCGAGAGCGCGTCGGGCTCCTCTTTCCAGGCGGCCGCGAGCCGGATGTCGGGCAGCGCGGCGGGGTTCTCGTCCCAGGCGTCGTTGCCGACGGTTCGGACCGGCGCGAATCCCGCGACGGGAGGCAGCTGGTCGCGGTACCGCACGCCGAAGCGCAGCGCGAGGCTTCCGAAGAGCGCGCCGAGGTCGCGGAAGCGGTCCTCCATCCCGGACAGCTTCCGGACGCTCTCGACGCGCGAGAGATCGCCGTTGTCGAAGTCCGCGTTCAGGACCGCGCCGCGCCCCCAGAGGACCGGCGCATGCGTGTCGAAGTTGCGGCGGACGATCTCGAGGAAGCCGAGGTCGTAGCCCGACTCCGCGGTCTCGAGCGCCTGCGGGGGCCGGTAGGCCATCTCGCCGAGCGTGCGGTAGCGGCCCTCGGGATCGAGCTTCCGCATCCAGCGGACGGCGGGCGGCGGCGCGAACACCTCCTCCTCCCGGAACGTCCAGCCGATGCGGTGCGTCGCGGCGATCGGGACGAGCGTCAGGAGCGCGAGCCCGGCCCACGCGGCTCCCCGCTTCGAGCGCCCCCGCGAGCGCGCCCAGTCGAGCCCGAGCGCCGTCAGGATCCAGAGCAACGCCCCTTCGGTCAGGGCGAGCGGAATCTCCCGCGCCGCGACGTCGACCAGGTCGGAGCGCGTCGCCGTCGTCGTGGCAACGGCCGCGGCGGCCGTCGTCGCGGCCAGGGCGAGACGAGCCGCCGCGCGCGGCCAGAGCACGGCCGCGACCGCCGCCGCCGCCAGGCCGATGCCGGTGCCGAGGATCCAGCGCGGCAGCCTTGGCCGCGCCGCGAGCGCGTCGAGCGCCGCGCCGGAGAGGAGCGCGAGGCCGAACGGGAGCAGCAGCGCGAACTTCTCGGGATTCCGGAGGGCCAGCGGCGCCGCCTGCTCGCGCCACGAGGCCGGAATCAGAAACCACGACGCCGACAGCACGACCGAAGCCGCGGCGAGGAACCGTCCGAACCGGACGACCGGCGTGCGCAGTGGCCAGGTGACGACGAGCGCGATCGCCGAGAGCGAGCCCGCGTAGAGCGTCAGGAAGAGTCCCATCATCTTCCCGGAGAAGAGCGACCAGCCCCAGCTCGCGCGGAGGTCGTTGGTCCAGACCGCTCCGAACGGGTACGGGACGACGAGTTCCAGGAGCCGCCAGGGCGAGACCGAGAACTGGAGCGCCTCGCGCCAGGTCACGCCCGTGACGGCGCGGTGCGTCTCCGGGATCCAGAGCGCCGTCGCCAGGATCTGCGGCAGACCGGCGAGCGCCGCGAGCCCGACCGCCAGCGCAACCAGGCGCGCGAGCGCAACGCGTTCCGGACGCGGAGCCGCGAACGCGATCCAGCCGGCCGCCGCGAGGAGAGCCATGCCGAAGGTGAAGGGGTCGCCCGACAGGATCGAGAGCGCAAACAGCAGCGAGAGCGAAAACGCCTGCGCGGCGAACGAACGCGAGCCGCTGCCCGCCAGGACCCAGATCACCCACGGCAGGAGCGCCACCCCGGGAAGGACGTGCGGGAAGAACACGTCCGAGACGACGACGCCCGAAAACGCGTACGTGACGCCGGCGATCCAGGCGCCGGCGCGCGAGACACCGAGGCGGCGCGCGAGAGCGAGCGCGCCCAGTCCCGCGAGCGCCCAGTGGAGAACGGGAAAGAGCTTCGCCGCGAACGGGAACGGCAGGGGCGCGAGGAGGATCCGCACCGGGTACATCGCCCCGGCGTTCGGGTTGGGCAGAAGCGGCCGTCCACCCGAGATCTCCTCGACCCACAGCGGAAAGTGTCCCCGCGCGTACGCGTCGTGGATCGCCTTCTCCATCGGCAGGTTGTAGGCGATGAGGTCGCGGCCCGCGAAGCTGCGGTGGAGAAACAGCGGATCGGACCAGACGACGGCGACGAGCAGGGCGAACGCGAGGGCCAGGGAGAGGCCGGACGGGAGCGCCGGGGCGATGGACGATCGCAGCGTCGGATTCGAATCGACGGAATCGGCCACTAAGAGTTAGGATACGGCATCGAGCGGGAAGTGCAAGGCCGGTCATGCGCAACGATCGGTGTCGTCCTGCTGGTTTTCGTCGCCGTCCTCTCCGTTGTCCTTCGTCTCCAGATCCTGCGCGCGCGTCCGCTCTGGTTCGACGAGCTCTTCACGTTCTGGGCGGCGCGGCTTCCGCTTCGCGGTCTGCTTGACGCGCTGCGCTTCGACTCGGGCCCGCCGGGCTTCTATCTGCTCGAGAAGCCGTTCGCGCTCCTCGCGGACCGGGTGAAGAGCGGCGACGCGTGGCTTCGCGCGCCGTCGTTTCTCGCGGGGCTCGGTCTCCTCTGGGGCGCGCGGACGCTTCCGTCGGGAATCGCGCGCGCGTTCTTCGTGCTGCTCGTCTCGAGCTCCACCCTCGTCAATCTGTACGCGGGGGAGGCGCGGGCGTACGCTCTCCTGGCGCTTCTCGCGCTGGCGCTCTTCGTGCTCGCGCTGCGAGGCGAGCCGACTCTCCGGCGTCTCGCGGCGACGGCCGCCGTCGCGGCGCTCGCGCTCTTCACGCACTACCTCGCTCTGTTCGTCGTCGCCGCGCTCCTCGTCCTGGCCGCGCGCGCGCGACGGTGGCGTTCGTGCGCGGCTCTGCTCGCCGGCGTCGCCGCCTTCCTGCCGTGGCTCCCGATCCTCCGCGCGCAGCCTGCCGCCGCCGTCGCCTGGATCCGCGAGCCGCTTCGCGCGTCGGCCGCCGGCGTCCTGTCGGCGCTGGGCGGAGTGGGCCGCGTTCCGAGACCGTTCGGGATTCTTCCCTCGCCGGCTCTGCACTTCGGGAGCATGGCGGTCGGCGCGGCGTGCCTGGCGCTCCTCCTGCTCGCGGCGCGGCGTGACCGCGACGCGGCGGAATCCGCCGCCTTCGTCGTGCTGGTGCTCGCCGGAGTCGCGGCGGCCGGACTCCTCCGCCCGATCCTCTTCCCCGGCCGCACCGAGATGGCAGTCCTGCCGGTGTGGATCTGGGGGCTCGCCTCGGCGGCCCGCGGGAGCCGCGCGCTGCGCGTGGCGGGCGGCGGCGCGGCGGCGCTGGGGCTCGTCGCGACGTTCGGGCTCGCACGCCAGGCCCACCCGCTCTCGCCGTCGGCGGCCGTGGCCGAGAGCCTCTCGCGCGCCGCGGAGCCGGGCGACGCCGTCCTCGCGGCGGCGTCTTTCTACCTCCCCGCGCGCCTCGCCTCCGAGCGCGGGCTGCTCCCCGCGAACGTGCGCGCGCTGCCCGCGGAGCTGTCCGCCCACCCGGGCTGGTTCGTGCCGGCGCTGCCGGGACGCGCCGAGGAGGAGCTCCTCGCGGCGACTCTCGCCGCGGTGCCGCCGGGAACGCGTCTGTTCCTCGTCCTGCCGCCTCCCTACCAGACGGAGGGAGTGAACCGGGTGCTCTCGGACGCCGGCGGCGAGGTCCGCCCGCTCATCCGCTCGCGCGACGCCGCCGTCACGCTCTGGACGCCGCGGCGGCCTTCGATGCCGTAGCTCGCAGCCGGCGAGCGCCGCCCCTCAGGACGGCTTGCGCGCGATCGCGAGAAGCGACATCCCCACCGAGGGCGGGTTCGTCTCCTCGCGCTTGAGCATCGGCATCAGCAGCTTGAACGCGGCGAGCTGGCCGCGGGGCAGGACGCGCCGGCGCAGGATCCGCCCGTTCAGGTACCAGCCCACGATCCCCGGACGGTTCAGGAACCGGCAGTCCTCCAGGACGAAGCCCGCGTCGCGGATCTTCTTCTCGAGCTCCGGCTTCTCGTAGCGCCGGAAGTGCCGCAGGTGTTCGTCCAGGCTCCCGTAGAGCCGGGCGAGAGCCGGCACGATCAGGACCAGCCGGCCGCCCGGCGCGAGCGCCTGGAAGAGGTCCGCGAGGGTCGCGGTGTCCTGCTCGATGTGCTCGAGCACGTTGAGGCACACGACCGTGTCGAAGCGCAGCCCGCGAACCTCGTCGAGCGCCTCCGGCGAGAGCGGGAACCGGTAGGACGCGACCCGCACGGACGCCTCGTCGCGGAACACCCCGCGGATGTGCTCCAGCGCGACGGGATCGAGGTCCGACGCCACGACGAGCTCGCGCGGCAGCAGGTGCCGCGTCATGTTGCCGAACCCGGCACCGACCTCGAGCACGCGGCTCCCCACGGCGGGAGCGAAGCGCTCCGCGAGCCATCGGTTGTAGGGCTCGAGCTTCGCCATGCGCATCAGCGTCACGTGCCCCACGTTCTTGGGGTCCTCGGCCTCGCGCAGAGAGTGGCGGACGATCGTCCAGAGCGCGGAGAAGGCGTCCTTGACGCCGATCTTCTTGCCCTCCTCGTACGTGCGCCCGTAGTACGAGATGGGCACCTCGAAGACGCGGTAGCCCCGCCGCGCGATCTTGGCCGTGATCTCCGGCTCGATGCCGAAGCGCCGGGACTCGATCCGCATGGACTGGACGACCTCGCGCCGGAACATCTTGTAGCAGGTCTCCATGTCCGTCAGGTTCAGGTTCGTGAACATGTTCGAGGTGAGCGTCAGGAACCGGTTCCCCACCGTGTGCCAGAAGTAGAGGACCCGCCGCGCACCCCCGCCCAGGAACCGCGAGCCGTACACGACGTCGGCGTGCCCCTGTGTGATCGGCGCGAGGAGCTTCAGATACTCCATCGGGTCGTACTCGAGGTCGGCGTCCTGCACGACGACGACGTCGCCCGTGGCGTAGCGGAACCCGACCGCGACGGCCGCGCCCTTGCCCTGGTTGACCGGCTGGAGGTAGACGCGCACGCCGTCCCGGCCGTCCAGCTCGCGCAGGATCTCGCGCGTGCCGTCGGTCGAGCCGTCGTCGACGATGAGGATCTCCTTCTCGAGGGGAACCTCGCCCACGCGCCGCACGATTTCCCGCACCGTCCCGGCCTCGTTGTAGACCGGCATCACGACCGAAAGCTTCAAGGGTTGTCTCCCGCCGGCAGCTCGACGAGGTCGATCGAATAGCCGATCCGCCCCGCGTCGCGGCCTGACGCGAGCCTTCGCTGCAGCGACCGCAACGCCTCCGCCAGGTCCGTCGCGCCATGATACGCATAAAACTCGGGGCCCGCGGTCCGGAGGAACACCGAGATCGCGACCAGCCGCCCCCGCACGATCGGGACCGCCTGGAACGACGGCACGCCGACCCGGTAGTCCACGCGGTCGCCCCCGAAGTAGGCGACGGTGGGATTCGAAACGCCCCGGCGCTTGAGCTCGGCGGCGAGCCGGATCAGGTCCAGCCCCCAGTCGACGTTGGAGTCGGAGAGGATGCGGGCGCCCGCCGCGGGACCGCCCGCGAGCGGATTGAAGTAGGAGAGCTCGTGCGGGTGGATCCGCGCGAGCTCGGCCGCGGACACGGCCGGCAGCAGCATCCAGACGGCGGCCGCGGCGCGCGCACGGCCCGAAGCGTGCCGGTTCTCCCAGACGCGGGCGAACAGGGCCGCGCCGAAGAGGGCGAGGAACGGGTAGACCGGCAGCAGATGCCGGATGCCGATGTTGTAGGTCGTCCCGATCGACGCGAGAAAGAGCACGACCACGGGCAGGAGGAACAGACGGGCCTCCTCGCCATATCCGGGCGCGTGGCTCGCGGCCGCCACCCCGGATCTCCTCCGCAACAGCGCGACGCCGATCGCCGCGGTGAGCGCGAGGAAGGCGAGCGTCGACTTCACGCCGAACGCGACGAAGAAGTACTGCGGGAATCCCTGCGTCGAGATCTTCCCGTTCAGAAACGTGACGCCGCCGCCGACCGCGTTCTGGCGGGCGACCGACGCGACGCCGCCGACGTAGTGCGCGAGCGGGCGGGAGAAGCGCGCGAGGGAGACGATCCGCTCCGCCAGCTGCGGCGCCTGGCCGATCGCGCCGACCTTCTCGCGTAGGACCGCGGCCTGGTCGTCGGGGTCCATCCGGGAGGTGACGGGCGCATAGACGGCGACGACGACCAGCAGCGCCACGGCGTAGACGGCGAACAGCCGCACGAGCTCGACGCCGATCCGCCGGGCGTCGGGACCGCGGCGGGCCTCGGGCGCGCGGGCGGAGACGGCGGTTGCGATGAGCGTCTGGAGCAGCAGGATGGGCAGGAGGTAGACGGCGGAGAACTTCGCCGTGAGCGCGAGACCCAGGCAGACGCCCGCGAGCGCGAGGCGCGCCGCGGTGGGCCGCCGCCGCGCCGCCTCCCACGAGAGGACGGACGCCAGGAATCCGAGCGCCGCGCCGACGTCGGTGTGGACGATGCCGGCGTGGGCCACGAGGTTCGGATCGAAGGCGCAGAGCGCCGCCGCGAAGAGCGCCGCCGCCGCGCCGTAGCGGCTCCGGGCCGCGAAGAACACCAGCGCGAGCAACGCGGCCAGCACCGCGAGGAAGGGCGCCCGCGCCGCGGCGACGATCGTGTCCGCCGGCACGGTGTTCGCGTAGAAGAAGTCCGGGCCGTAGTCGACGAAGAGGTTGCCCATGGGGACGCGCGGCGGCGGCGGCCGCAGCGGCAGCGTCGCCAGGGCGAGGCCCGAGAGCGCCTTCAGGAGCGGCGGGTGCTCGATGTTCACGATCGCCGAGCGCGACGCGACCGCGAAGTAGCCCGAGAGAATGTGGATGGGCTCGTCCGCGGAAAGGGAGTCCTGGCGCGTGTGGTCATGCACCGCCCAGACCGACGCGGCGACGAGCACGACGCACGCGGCGGTGGCGATTCCCCTCGAACCGTTCAACGCGGGCCCGGGAAGTAGGTGTGCCGCACCAGCGCCGCCAGCGACGCGAAGCCGTCCTTCAGGCGGATCTTCTTGCCGTCCGCCTTGGACCGTCCGAAGTACGAGACGGGCACCTCGAAGACGTGGAAGTGGCCGCGCGCCACCTTGGCGGTGATCTCGGCGTCTATGCCGAAGCCCTTGCTCTCGAGACGCAGCGCCGGGACGACGCGGCGGTGAAACGCCTTGTAGCACGTCGCCATGTCGCTCACGTTCAGGCCCGTGACGACGTTCGAGATCATGGTCAGGAGGCGGTTTCCCTGGACGTGCCAGAAGTGCTGCACGCGGTGCTCCTGGCTGCCCGCGAACCGGGACCCGAACACCACGTCGGCGCGCCCGGCCTCGATCGGCCGCAGGAGCGAGGCGTAGTCGGTCGGGTCGTATTCGAGGTCCGCGTCCTGGATCACCAGGATCTCCCCGCGTGCCGCCTCCATCGCCGTGCGCACCGCGCGCCCCTTCCCCGCGTTCTTCTCGTGGAGGATCACCCGGACGCCGTCCCTGCCGTCCCAGGCCGCCAGCCTCTCGCGCGTGCCGTCGGTCGAGCCGTCGTCGACGACGATGATCTCCTTCTCCGTCTTCTCGGCCACGACGAGCCTCAGGATGTCGTCGATGGTGCGGACCTCGTTGTAGACGGGGATCAGGACGGAGAGCTTCACGACGTTTCGCCGATGATACGGGTTTTGCCGCTCGACGCATAATGGTGCCGATGAAGTCGCGAGCGGTCTTCCTCGTGGGACTGACCGCCGCGATCCTCCTGGGCACCGCGCTGCGGCTGCACACGCGCCCTTCGGCGATTCGGGGCGACACCGTGGAGCCGCTCGACTCCGACTCCGCGTACCACATGCGCCGCGCGCGGTTCGCCGCCGCGAACTTTCCGCGGACGATCCTCTTCGACCCGCTCATGAACTTTCCGTCCGGCGGCGTCGCGATCTGGCCGCCGCTCTTCGATCTCGCGCTGGCGGCCCCCGCGCGCCTGGCGCACGGGGCCCACGCGTCCGGGGACGCCGTCGCGCGCGGCGCGGCGGGAGTGCCCGTGGCTCTTGCCGCCGTCGCGATCGTTCTCGCGGGCCTCCTCGGCCGCGCGCTCTACGGGCCGGCCGCCGGCGCCGCCGCCGCGCTCTTCCTCGCGGTCTGTCCGGGGCATGTCCTGTGGTCGCAGTACGCGCACACCGATCAGCACGTGGCGGAGTCCGCCTGCGGCCTCGCGGTCCTCCTCGCGTACGTGAAGAGCCGCGACGGACGCTCCCGCCGAGGGTGGGGGACGGCGCGCGATCGCCGTCGGGCTTCTCCTCGCCATCGCGGTCCTGACGTGGCAGGGCGCGATCTACTGGGGCGCGATCGTCGCGCTGTCGCTCGTTCTCGAGAGGCTTCGCACGGGAAAGACGGTGGCGCGCGAGGCGGCCTGGATGCTCGCCTTTCCCGCCGCGCTGACCGGCCTCGCGACGGCATTCTGGTGGTCGGGATTCCACCCTCCCCTGACGTACGTCTCGTTCGGGTTCTTCCAGCCGCTCTTTCTCGCGGCGATGGCGGGCGGCGTCGCGGCCGCGGACCTCGCGATGGGGGCGTTGCGAAGGGAACCGCGCGAAGAGGCGCGCCGCCTGATTTCCGTGCTCGTGTTGGCGGGGTCGCTTCTTGCCACGCTCCCCTTCGCCCGGGAGCTCGTGGCCGCCACGCTCAACGGCGTCCTCTATTCCGCCGGGACGACGCAGGAGGTCTCCGGGGCGAGCACGATGGGCTATCTCTCGTACCCGAAGAACTGGTTGCACGGAATCTTCGAGGCGCGCCCGCTCCTCGCGGACGGGCCCGGGCTCGCGTGGAGGCAGCTCTCGGCCGCGTTCTTCCTGGCGCCCGTCGCGGTCCTCGCTTGGATCGCGCGGGCCGTTCGGGGCGAGCGTCCGGGCGTCCACATCGCGCTCGCGGTCTGGGGATGCGTGACGCTCTTCCTGGCGCTCTCGCAGCGCCTCGACGTCTACTACGCCGCGCCGCTCGCCGCGCTTGCGCTGATCGAGGCCGCGCGGTTTGTGGCAGCCCGCGTCGCGCCGCGGCCGCGGCGCGCCGCGCTCGCCGCCGTCGGCGCCGGGCTCCTCCTCGCGTGGCCGATGGCGGGCGGGATCGCGGACGAGCTCCGCACGCGCTACGTCCCGGGCTCCGACTTCTTCGACACGCTCGCGCGCCTGCGCGCGGCGACGCCCGAGGCCGTCGAGGCCGACGCCTATAATCCCCGCCTCCTCGGGCCGCCTCCGTATCCGCCGGCGCTCGAGCGGGCGCAGGCCGTTCTCGCGCCGTGGTCCGCGGGGCACTGGATCCTCTACGAGGCAGAGCGGCCGGTCGTGGCCAACAACTTCGGCTACGGCTTCCTCGACTCGATCCACTTCTTCCTCGCCGAATCCGAGACGGAGGCGCTCGCGCTCGCCAGGCGCCGGCGCGCGCGCTGGATCCTGACGACCGACCTGACGCCGCGGCTCAACGACTACGCGTCGTACCTCGGGAAGCCGCCGCTCGTCGCGGGCGCTTCGGGGAGCTCGGACCGCTCGCTCACCCCCGCCTACTTCCGGACGATGCAGGCCCGCCTCTACGAGTTCGACGGCAAGGGCGCGGAGGTGCCGGGTCTCCCCGTGGCCGTCGAGCCCGTCGCGGGCGTGAAGCTGCTCTTTCACTCGCAGAGTGCGATACGCCACGGCGACCGCTGGGTCGCGGTCTGGAAGGTCTTCGAGATCGCCGACTAGACCAGCCTGTCATCCCGGCCCCGAGCGCGAGGGGAGGGACCCTTGGAAACCGCGGCTTCGATCCCAAAGGGTCCCTCGGCGCGCCGCGCCTCGGGATGACAACCCGCGGCTACTTCGGACCGTACACCCGCCAGGCTCCCATCGCCATCCGCTGCTCCTGCGGCGTCGCGGCCGACTCCACGACCGCGCGCAGCTCGCGGCGCTCCGGATCGCGACCCGAGTACGCGCCGAACACGGATGCCCGCCACAGCCGCCCGCCGAAGTCGAGCTCCGGGGCGGAGAGGACGAGCGCCGCGAGGGGGAAGAGTCCCAAGAGCGCGAGGATCGGAAGCGACGGCGCGGGGCCGGACGCCCGCGGCGGCGTGTCGCGAAGCGCCCGAAGCGCCAGCCCCACGCAGACCGCGACCGCCGTCCACGACAGCGCGAGCGCCGCCCATCCGCCGCCCGGGATCGGATCCAGCAGGCTCGGTGCGGTCCAGCCGCGCGCGAGGAACCAGCGCGAAGCCGTGGCCGCCGGCCACGGCGCGTTGGCCGGAACGTAGGGCCAGCTCGCCGTGAGGAGCAGGTGCGTGGCGACCGAGAGCACGACCGCCGCGCCGAAGAGGCCGCGGGAGCGGGGCGAGACGAGTGCGTACGGGATCGCGAGCGCCGGGAAGAAGAGGACCGGAACGAGGTAGCGGTCCCCGAGGGACCATCCGCCGTGCCAGTTCGGGTAGCCGCACATGAGGACGAAAAAGCCGCCGGTCGCCGCGAGCGCGAACAGGCGTCCGCACGTGACGTCCCGTGCCCGTCGTCGTCGCCGGCGCTCGACCTCCACCAGCGGAGGAATCCGGGGATCGCCCAGATCAAGAACGGCGAGAAGAGGAAGAGCGCCGCGCGCGGGATGAAACAGGTAGTCCGCCGCGACGGGGGGCTCGGGACCCTGAAGCCGAAGAGCCCCGTGCTGGCCAGGCGGCTGTAGACGAGGAAAGGCCTCGCGCGCCGACGAGAGCACCCACGGCGAGCCGAAGCACACGGTGTCGTAGACGCGAGCTTCGCGAGGGGGACTACGGCGCCCGCGGCAAATCCGCCGCATGCGGAGAGTCGCGCGGCGAGGCCCGGCGCCTCCCGGCCAGCACGCGCAGCGCGAGCAGGACCGCGACGGGAGCGACCGTGTATTCGGAGATGGCCGCCCACGCGGCGAGGAACCCCGCCCCCGCCGCGAGGAGCACGGCGCGGCGCCGGCGATGGGCACCCGCATCCTCCTCCTCGCTCGCGCGGACCGCGTCCCAGGCCAGGAAGAGCAGCGCCGCCGTCCAGGCGTGCGCGAAGAACGTGCGGGCGAAGAAGAGATACGGCGTGCCGAAGGCGACGGCCGCGACCACGAGCGGAGCGGTCTCGGGCTGCGGGCCCGCGGCGAGCCGGCGCGCCAGCCGCGCGAGCGCGACGCCGCAGACGAGCGTCACGGTGAGGAGCGCGAAGGATCCAGAAGATCGGGGCCGCGGCGTCCGCCGGCGACGGCAGCGCGATCCGCAGCAGCGCGTACACCGGCAGATCGCCGCGAACGCGAGTCCCGGCGCCTTGTTGGAGTAGGTCCTTCCGCCGGAGAGGGCCTTGTCCTCGTGGTTTCCCAGGACCGGGATCACCGAGTCGATCGCGAAGGTCCCGTGGTCCCAGGCGGCGACGACCGCCTCGTAGCGGGAGAGCTCGTTGGGATTGCCGAAGGGCGGGAACGCTCCGGAGAAGAGGACCGAGACCGCGGCGAACGCCGCGAGCGTCCACCGGACGCCTCTTAGCCGGCGCGCCCGCGCGGCCTCCGCCTCGCCATTCACCAGCTCAGGCGCCCTTCGCCCGCGCCGAATCCCACCACGCGATCGTCTCGCGCAGCCCCTCGTCGAAGCCGACGCGCGCCGTGAAGCCGAACAGAGCGCGCGCCCGCGACGTGTCGAGCCGGCGGCGCATCTGTCCGTTGGGCCGCGACGGATCCCACCGGATCCTTCCGCGGAAGCCCGTCAGCGCGGCGATCTTCTCGGCGAGCTCGCGGATCGAGATCTCGAACCCGGCGCCGAGGTTGACCGGCTCGCCGCCGTCGTAGCGCTCCGCGGCGAGCAGGATGCCGTCGACCGCATCGCGCACGTGGAGGAACTCCCGTGTCGGGGAGCCGTCGCCCCACAGCTCGACCTCGGCGCGTCCCGCCTCCTGCGCCTCGCGGAACTTGCGGATGAGCGCGGGGATGACGTGGCTCGACTCCGGGTCGAAGTTGTCGCCGGGCCCATAGAGGTTGACCGGGAGAAGGTAGATCCGCGGAAGCCGTACTCCTGGCGGTAGGCCTGGAGCTGGACCAGCAGCATCTTCTTCGCGAGCCCGTACGGCGCGTTGGTGACCTCGGGGTAGCCGTTCCAGAGGTCCTCCTCGCGGAAGGGGACCGGCGTCTCGGCGGGATACGCGCAGATCGTCCCCAGGCAGACGAGCTTCTCGACTCCCTGGAGGCGCGACTGCTCGATGAGCTCGATGCCCATCGCGGCGTTGTCGTAGAAGAACTTCCCGGGATGCGTCCGGTTCGCTCCGATCCCTCCGACGGAGGCGGCGGCGTGGATCACCACCTGCGGGCGGGTGTCCCGCAGGCAGCGCGCGACGTCCTCCTGGCGGCGCAGGTCGTAATCGCGGGCGCGCGGCGCGGCGATCCCCGCCGGCCCCTCGCGGTCGAGCCTCTGGACGAGGTGCCGGCCCAGGAAGCCGCCGCCGCCGGTGACGAGCACGCGGCGGCTCTCCCAGAAGCTCACGGGCTAACTCGCACGGCCCGGGCTCGCGCGGCCCGGGCCCGGACCGCCGAGCCGGCCGGCGGCCGCCTCCCCCGCGGCGTGCTCCCGCGCCGCGAGCTCCCGCGCCGCGAGCTGGAGGTCGGCGTCGGTCATCAGCGCCACGAGGCCGTCGAAGTCGACCGTCGGCGCCCAGCCCAGCCGCTCGCGGGCGCGCGAGGAGTCGCCCAGAAGGTGGTCGACCTCCGTCGGACGGAAGTAGGCCGGATCGATCTCCACGAGGACGCGGCCCGAGCGGCGGTCGATCCCCTTCTCTTCCGTGCCCTCTCCCCGCCACTCCAGCTCCCATCCCGCGCGCCCGAAGGCGCGATCGCAGAACTCCCGCACGGTGTGGCTCACCCCCGTGGCAATCACGTAGTCGTCGGGAGTTTCGCGCTGCAGCATCCGCCACATCGCCTCGACGTAGTCCCCGGCGTATCCCCAGTCGCGCCGTGCGCCGAGATTGCCGAGGTAGAGGCGGTCCTGGAGGCCGTGCCGGATGCGGCCGACCGCGCGCGTGATCTTGCGCGACGACGAAGGTCTCGCCCCGGCGCGGCGATTCGTGATTGAAGAGGATGCCGTTGACGGCGAACAGCCCGTATGCCTCGCGGTAGTTGACCGTCATCCAGAATGCGTAGACCTTGGCGGCGCCGTACGGGCTTCGCGGCCGGAAGTGCGTCCCCTCGTTCTGGGGCACCTCCGGCGCCGCGCCGAACATCTCGGAGGACGAAGCCTGGTAGATCCGCGGACGGATGCGCAGCTCACGGATCGCCTCGAGCAGCCGCACGGACCCGAGCCCGGTGACCTCGCCCGTGTACTCGGGCATGTCGAACGAGACCTTGACGTGGCTCTGCGCGCCGAGGTTGTAGATCTCGCTCGGGTCCACCAATCGGAGCGTGCGGTTCAGCGACGACGCGTCGTTCAGGTCGCCATAGTGGAGGAACAGCCGGCGATCGGCGACGTGGGGATCCTGATAGAGGTGATCGATGCGGCCGGTGTTGAAGGAGGACGAGCGGCGGATGACGCCGTGCACCTCGTAGCCCTTCTCGAGCAGGAGCTCGGCCAGGTAGGAGCCGTCCTGACCCGTGATCCCGGTGATCAGCGCGCGTTTCACGTGGATCGGATGATAACTGGAGAGTGTCCCTGTAGACTCCTCACAATGTCCCGCCGCTCACGGGAGATTCTGACGGGCCTCGCCGTCGTCGTCCTGTTCGCGCTCCCGCTGCTTCCCGAGATCGTCGGCTCGCGGCGGCTGATCTTCCGGGACGCGCTGATCACCCACTGGCCATGGCGGCGCGCGGCGGTCGAGATGCTGAAGGCCGGAGAGGTCCCGTTCGTCGACGCGCGCTCGTCCGGCGGCGAGCCGCTGCTCGCCAACCCCAACGCGGTCCTGCTCTACCCGACCTTCCTGCTCGAGCGGGTGCTCCCGCCGGAGTCCGCGTTCAACCTCCATTACCTGCTGCACGTGCTCTGGGCGTTCTTCGGAGCCCGCGCCCTGGCGCGCAGGCTGGGAGTCTCCGACGGCGCCGCGTTCGTCTCCGGCGTCGCGTTCGCGTTCTCGGGCACGATGCTCTCGTTCGGCTCGGCATTCATGAACTCGTCGGCCGCCGCGGCCTGGCTCCCCTGGTGCGCGGCCGCGGCGCTGGACCTGGCCCGGCGCGTCGACCGCTGCACAGCGCCGGCGCTCCGGGGCCGCGCTCGGCCTCGCGCTCGGCCTGCAGCTCCTGGCCGGCGAGCCCGCGCTCTCGCTCCTGACGGTGCTGTTCGCGGCGGGCATGGCGTTCTTCGCGAGGCCCCTCGAGGCCCTCGGCGCGAAGCGCCCACCGGGAAGCGAGCCGCCCCGCCCGCCGATCCGCCTCGTGTCCCTCGCCGCCGCGCTCGCCGCGTCCGGCGCTCTCGCGCTGGCCCTCGCCGCGCCGCTGCTCCTCCCGCTGCGCCAGGTCCTGCCGATGACGTACCGCGGACAGCATCTTTATTCGAAGGAGGCCTTCGGCGCGGTGCCGCTCACGCCGGCCCGCCTGCTCGAATGGCTCTTCCCGAGCCTGTCGGGCAACCCGAGCATCGTCGGCATGGAGCCGCGCTGGCTCGGGGAGGGACCGCTCCTCGTCTACGTCTGGAGCGTGACGCTCGGCGTGATCCCGCTCCTGCTCGTCGCCGCCGCGGCGATGCGGCGCGGCTTCTGGAGCCGCAAGGCGGCGGGACTCTCCGCGGCGGCGCTCGGCACCCTCCTGCTCTCCTTCGGCTTCGCGTTCCCCCTCTACCGGCTCCTCTACGCGATCGCGCCGCTGCGGCGGCTGCGCTACCCGATCAAGTTCTACCTGATCACCAGCCTCTGCGTGGGACTCCTTGCGGGCTTGGCGGCGGATTGGCTGACCCGCCGCCGCGCCGGGCGGCGCGAGCTGCTGCTCTGCGCGGCCCTCCTCGCGGCGTTCGCGGCCGCGTGGGTGCTCTCCGCTCCGGGCGGATCCGTCGGCCGTCTTCTCCTCGCGCGCCTCGGCGATTCCCGGGAGCCGTTCGCGGAGGCGTTTCGGATCGGCGTGCGCGGCGACGCGATCGCGGGGCTCGTGTCGGTGGCCCTCGTCGCGCTCCTGCTGCGACTGCGTCCGGCCTCTCCCTCTTCGGTCGACGCCGGCTACGTCTTCGGCATGCTGACGCTCTTCGCGGCCCTCCTCTGGGGGCTCCCGCTGTTCGTGACGGGCCCGTCGGAGGAGCTCGGCCGCAAACCCGCGCTGGCGCGGATCGTCGCGGGCGAGGGACGGCTCTACGCGCCCGATTCTCCCGCGCCGAGCCTGCGCTCCCTCGAGCCGGAGTATCCGCGGCGGCTGCCGCGCGCCGCCAAGGTCGCGCGAATGCAGATCCAGTACCTCTACCCGGCGACCGGGTCGCCCTTCGGCGTCGCGTCCCTCTTCGAGACGGATCCCGACGGCTCCTACGGCTTCTACAACCGCGTCGCGAGCGAGGCCGCCGCGGCGTCGAACCCGCTCGAGCGGGACCGGCTCCTCCGCCTGTACGGCGCGCGCTTCGCGTTGGCCCCGGAGGGAGGAGGCGAGCATCCGCTCTTCCACCCGAAGACGGGGCTCTCAATCGGCGAGGAGCGGCTCGTGCTCTTCGAGGACGCCCATCCGCTGCAGGAGCTGCGCTGGGCCGGCCGCGAATGGCGCCGCCGCTCGCTCTCGGGACTCCTCGACCTCGTCCGCTCGGAGGCCTTCGCGCCGGAGACCGACGTCGCCCTGCGCGGCGCGGCCGACGCGGCCCCGGCGGGTCCCGGCTCCTCGGGGCTCCTCGCGAGCGTCTCCGTCAGCCCCGCGTCGGCGGCGGCCGACGTCGACGCGGACGGCCCGGGCTACGTCCTCTTCTCGCGCACGTTCTTTCCGGCGTGGAAGGCCCGCGTCGACGGCGCCTCCGCACCGGTCCTCGTGGCGAACGGGCGCGACCTCGCCGTCCCGGTTCCGGCGGGACGCCACCGCGTCGAGATCCGCTACGACCACGCGCCGTTTCGCGCGGGCGTCGCGCTCCAGGCCGCGGCGCTGATCGCGGCCGCCGCCGCGTCCTTCCGTTCTCGAACGACCTGAGGGTCTAGGGCGCCGCGAGCCCCTCGGGCAGCAGGCCGAGGTGCGCGAGGAGGCGCAAATAGATGTCCGGCCGGCACCCGTTCAGCGGCAGGACGCCCCACGCGTAGTAGATGGAGAGCCCCGCGAGCACCGGCAGCGCCCACCGGAAGAAGCGCGTGTCGATGAGCTCGCGGTACCCCACGATCAGCGCGAATGGCGCCATGGAGAGGAAGTAGCGGCTCCAGTCCTCGGTCGAGAGGATCAGGTGGAGCGCGAACTCGAACACGCAATAGGAGAACAGGACGGGATAGGGCCGCAGGCGCGAGATCCCCACGGCGTAGACCAGCGCCAGCAGGATGTGGAACTCGACCTGGTGATACAGGCCCTTCTCGAACAGCACCGGCAGGAACCCGAACGGCACGAGCCGGACGAGCTTCTCGCCATGCGCGCGAAAGTAGGCGAAGAAATCCCCGAAGCGGTACGCGCAGAACACGAAGTAGCCGAAGAGCCCGAGGGGGATCAGCCCGAGCCAGAGGAGCTGGCGATACCGCCTCTCCCGGATCAGCAACGCGGCGTACGCCGGCGCGATCATGAGACCGGAGATCCGCGTCAGCGCGGCCAGGCCGCCCGCGGCGGACGCGCGCCCGACGCGTCCCTTCTCGAAGAACCAGACCGAGGCCAGCGTGCACGCGATATAGACCGCCTCGGACGCGCCGACGCTGCGATAGAGCACCCATCGCGGCGGCAGAAACAGGAAGACGAGCGCGAGAAATCCGGGCGAAGGCAGCTTCCAGACGTCGCGGGCCAGCCGGTAGAAGATCAGAACGGCGGCGACCGTGGCCAGCAGCGTGGCCAGCAGGAGCGCGCGCTCGTAGCCGACGAAGGCGAGCACGCGGACGCAGAACGGATAGAACGGGAGATAGCTGGCGAAGAAGACCGGCGTGTAGACGTAGGACAGAAGCGGGTTCTCCGGAGAGATGCGATAGAGGCCGCGCGCCACCGTCATGTAGTTCGGCCCGTCCCAGAACCGGTAGACGGTGCTCATGTCGCGGAGAAAGGGCCAGTAGACCAGGAAGGAGCTCGCGACGGCCGCGAACGCCAGTCCGATCTCCGGCCGTACGGCGGCGCGTCGCGCTTGAGTCACTGCGAATGAGGATAACCGAGAACGCCGCGCGTCAGCCCGTGCGGCCCTCGTCCGGCCAGCCCGTCGCGACGCGGCCTCCCCGGCCCGGCAGCCGCGTCGTCGCGAGCGGGCGCTCGGGGACGGGAGCGTGGCTTCCGAGGACGTCGCGGGCGATCTCGGTCAGCGTGACGAACGCGACGCCGTCCGCCCGCCAGTCGTCCAGGAGCCGTTCGAACAGCGCGGCGTACGGGCCGCCCTCGACCTCGGTGTGGATCGTGTGGACCTCGGTGTCGCGCATCGCCTTGCGGTAGAACCAGAGCCTCGCGTCGTCGTTGCCGATGTGCGGCCACGCCAGCATTTCGTCGAGCGTCGGGAGCGTCGTGGGGATCTCGAGCGTGCGATAGACGCGGCCGCCCGCCGCCGGAAAGAACGGCGCGCCGCCGCGCGTGTCCGAGGTGAAGAGCAGCGCGCGCTCCTCCTGGATCTCGAGCGAGCGCGCGTTCGCCGCCCAGCCGGGAGCGGCGCTCGTCCGCGCGGTGTGGCCGAAGAGGCGGAGGTATTCGGCGTGGGCACGCCCGTAGTCGCCGCGAATCGCCTCCAGGGTCATGCGCTCCAGGCCGTCCTGCCAGCGGACGTGGTCCCAGCCGTGCACGCCGGTCTCGTGTCCGGCCTGGCCGACCGCGCGGATCTGCGCCGCGCACCCCTCGCCGATGCGGGGCGCCGGAAGCAGTGTGCCCGAGAGCATCGTCCGCAGCGGGTAGAGCGCCGGCGCACGGGAACGGATCATCTTTCGGAGGAAGCCCTTGCGCGTAAACACGCGCCGGATGGCCACGCCCGACCGGTCCGGTCCCAGCGTGAAGAAGAACGTGGCGCGGATCCCGCGTTTCGCGAGGATCTCGAGGAGCCGCGGGATGCCGTCCCGCGTTCCGAGGAACGTGTCGCAGTCGACCTTCAGCGCGACGCGGGCCAAGCGTCTCCTATCGAGTCGCTCGACGAACCTTACCCTTCAGATAGAAGTCGAGCGTACGGCGGATCCCCTCGTCGAGCGAACCCGCGGCTCCCAGCCGAGGACCTCGCGTCGCCCGCCGGACGGACGGGACGCGCGTCAGGATGTCCTGGTAGCCGCTTGCCGTAGTAGTCGGCCGAGGAGACGTCCACGATCCGCGCGTCGCGCGCCCGCGTCCGCGAACCCCGGGTACGCCGCGACCGCCGCGATCGATCCGCTCGGCGAGCTCTCCGATCGACGAGGTCGTTGGCGGGATTGCCGATGTTGAAGATCCCGCCGTCGGCCGCGCCGCCCTGGTTCTGAGGATCGCCATCAGCGCGTCGATCCCGTCCGAGATGTACGTGAAGGAGCGCCGCTGCGTGCCGCCGTCGACGAGCTTGATCGGCTCGCCGTACAGGATGTTGTGGAGGAACTGCGTCAGGACGCGCGGCTCGAGCCCTCCTTGGGCGAGTCGATGTCGTCGAGGTGCGGACCGAACCAGTTGAAGGGGCGAAACAGCGTGAACTGCAGCCCCTGCTGCGCCGTACGCCCAGATCACGCGGTCGAGGAGCTGCTTGCTGCACGAGTAGATCCACCGCTGCTTGCGGATCGGCCCGTAGACCAGCGGCGACGCGTCCTCGTCGAACTCGGGGTCCGGGCACATCCCGTACACCTCGGAGGTCGACGGGAACACGACCCGCTTCCGGTAGCGGACGGCCTGCTTGACGATCCGGAGGTTCTCCTCGAAGTCGAGCTCGAAGACGGCGAGGGGTTGCCGCACATAGGCCGCCGGCGTGGCGATCGCCACGAGCGGCAGGACGACGTCGCACTTCTTGATGTGGTACTCGATCCACTCCTTGTTGATCGCGATGTCGCCTTCCAGGAAGGTGAAGCGCGAGTTGTCGAGGAAGGGCGCGATCTTGTCGCTCCCGACGTCGAGGCCCGACACGTGCCAGTCGGTCGTCTCGAGGATCCGCTCCGTCAGGGCGTTGCCGATGAAGCCGTTGACGCCGAGGATGAGGACGCGCATCAGCGGCCCCTCTCGGCCGCGAAGGCCGCGCCGTCCATCTCGGGGCATCCGTCGGGCTGGACCGTCACGAGCTCGACGTAGCGGTCGTCGCCGCAGGCGACGAGGAGGCGGTTCTCCTCGGCGCGCACCTGGCCGGGAAACGTGTCGTGCGCCGCGAGGCCCGGGAGACGGGTGCGCCACACGAAGGTCTTTCCCTCGAAGAGGTCGGTGAAGGCTCCCGGGAACGGATGGGTCACCGCGCGCACCAGGTCGTGCACCTCGCGCGCGGGCCGGCTCCAGTCGATGCGGCCGTCCTCGGGGCGCCGCCGGCCGAAGCGGGTCGCCTTCGACTCGTCCTGAGGCGCCGCCGGCGCGGTCCCGGCCTTGAGCTCCTCGAGGCGGCGCGCGAGCACCTCCACCGCCGCCGCGGTCACGCGCGCCTGCACCTCGATCGCGGTGTCGTCGGGTCCGATCGGGACCTCCTCCTGGTCCACGATCTCGCCGGTGTCGGCGCGCTTGCGCATCCGGTGCAGCGTGGCGCCCGTCTCCGTCTCGCCCTTGGCGACCGCCCAGTTGACGGGCGCCCGGCCGCGGTAACCGGGGCAGGAGCGATCCGTGCATGTTGAACGCCCCGAGCGGCGGCTCGCCCAGCATCTCGTCTGGAAGGATCGCGACGGTAGTAGAAGGAGAAGAGCAGGTCCGGACGCGCCACGCGCAGCCGCACGATCGCCTGGGCGTCGAGCGGATTCTCCATGATGAACGGCTCGATGCCGTGAGACTTCGCGAGCTCGGCGACGCTCGGGAACCAGCGCGCCTCGTCGGGATGGTCGCGGTGCGTCGCGAGGAAGACGACGCGCTCACCGCGCTCGAGCAGGTGCTGCAGACACGCGTGCCCGGTGTCCGAGTAGGCGAAGACGGCGAGGCGGGTCATGACGACCGTCGGGAGTCGGACGTCGGAAGCCGGAAGTCGGAGACCGGGGCCGCCGTCTCGCTCTCGCCCAGGCCGTACACGCGGCGGATGCGGAAGCGGGGCCGGCCGCGCACCTGCTGGTAGATGCGGCCCACGTACTCCCCGACGATGCCGAGCCCGGCCATGGCCACGCCGAGCAGGGTGAAGAGGATCGCGAACAGCGTGAAGACGCCCTCCACTTCGGCGCCGTGGATCAGCCGGCGCACGAAGAGGAAGAGGCCGAAGGCGATGCCGCCGAACGCCACGAGCGTGCCGAGCAGGCCGAACGCCTGGAGGGGAACCAGGGAGAAGCCCGTCATGAGATCGAAGTTGAGCCGGATCAGGCGGTAGAGCGAGTACGCCGACTCGCCGTGCCGGCGCGCCGCGTGCGCGACCTCGACCTCGGTCGGCTTGCGCGCGAAGCTCTGGGCGAGCGCGGGGATGAACGTCGACCCCTCGTCGCAGCGGTTGATCTCCTCCACGACCTCGCGCGAGTACGCGCGCAGCATGCAGCCGAAGTCGGTCAGCCGCAGGCGGGTGATCGCCACCGTCACGCGGTTGACGAGCGCCGAGGCCAGCCGCCGCAGGGCGGAGTCCTGGCGGTCGAGGCGGACGCCCCCCACCACGTCGTAGCCCTCCGCGACCTTCGCCAGCAGCTTCGGGATCTCCTCCGGAGGGTTCTGCAGGTCCGCGTCGAGCGTCACCACGACGTCGCCGGTGACGTTCTGGAACGCGGCGAGGATCGCCTGGTGCTGGCCGAAGTTGCGGGCGAGCTCGAGCACCCGCACGCGGTCGGGACGCCGCCGCGCCGCGTCCCGCAGGAAGGCGAGCGAGCCGTCGGAGCTGCCGTCGTCCACGAAGACGAGCTCGTACGAATGGCCGGTCGCGTCCATCACCGACGCGAGCCTCGGCAGGAGCTCGGGGAGGTTGCCCTCCTCGTTGTAGACGGGGACGACGACGGACACTCTCATGGGACGGCGAAAGTGTACCGCGCGCGCTCGTCCCGACTCGGGGTCACGGTCACGTCCGGAAGCGCACCGATCCCGAGGCGCTCCAGCGGCGCGGCGGGCTCCAGACGCCCGCGGATGCGGCGTCGGCCGTCACCTCGAAGCGCAGGGCGTCGCGCCAGTAGTCGTAGGGCGCGCCGGAGCGGGCGTGAACGGCGGCGTCCAGCGCGTAGACGCCCGGCGCCAGATCCACCGACGGAATCGCGAGCGAGACCGTGGCTCCGCCGGAGAAGGAGTCCGGCGCGTGGCCGTCGAGCAGCGTGTTCGAGCCGAAGACGACGGCTCCGGCGACGGTGGAGATCTGGAACCCGAAGACGAAGTCCGCGAGCGGCTCCCCCGCCCGCACCGCCATCTCGATCGTCGCCGGCTCGCCGCGCCGCAGCCGGCCGGCGGGACGCCCGTCGCGGTCGAGGATGCGCACGCTCTCGATCGTGGCGGCGCCTGAGCCGACGCGCCCGCCGGCGCCCGCCTCGCGCAGCCGCCGCCGGCCCTCCGCCGTCGCGACGTGCTCGCGGTACCTCGCCACGGTGTCCGCGGCCGGCCCGTCGGCGGCCACCCGGCCGCCCTCGAGCCAGATCGCGCGACGGCAGCGGTCCGTCACCAGGGAGAGGTCGTGCGAGACGAAGATCAGGGTCTTGCCGGCCCTCTCGAAGTCGGCGAAGCGCTCCAGCGCGCGGTGCGCGAAGGCCTCGTCGCCCACGGCCAGGACCTCGTCCACCAGGAAGACGTCCGGATCGCTCGCCGCCGCGATCGCGAAGCCGAGCCGCACGGCCATGCCCGAGGAGTAGGTCTTGAGCGGCGCTTCGAGGAACTCCTCGACGCCGGCGAAGCGCACGATCGCGTCGAAGCGCTCCGCGATCTGCGCGCGCGTCAGGCCGAGGAGGAGTCCCGTGATCTCGACGTTCTCGCGGCCCGAGATCTCGGGGTGGAATCCCGCGCCGAGCTCGAGCAGCGCCGCGAGCCTCCCCCGGACCTCGACCCGGCCCCGCGTCGGGCGCAGGATCCCGGCGAGCAGCTTGAGCAGCGTGGACTTGCCCGAGCCGTTGGGGCCGATGACGCCCAGCGTCTCGCCCGGCGCGACCTCGAAGGAGACGTCCGAGAGCGCGGGGACGCCGGCGGCGGACGGGCCGAGACCCGAGAGAAGCGCCGACTTCAGGGACCCCGACCCGCGCCCGCGGCGCGCGTAGCGGCGGAACATCTTGGAGACGCCCGACACGGAGACGGCGGGAAGGACCGCGGGCGTCGCGCTCATGCGCTCAGGCCTCCTCCGCGATCGAGTCGCGCAGCCGCTCGAAGACCGCGCCGCCGAGGGCCGCCGAGACCGCGGCCCACCCCGCCATCCGCATCCAGTCGGCGGCGGCGATCGGCCGGAAGAAGAAGAGCGAGTCGTGGACTCCCGAAAAAAACGGCGCGAACGGATTGAGCCACAGGAGCCAGCGCCAGCGCGCAGGCACGGCCTCCACGGGATAGAGGACGGGCGTGACGAAAAACGCGAGCGTCAGCAGGTTGGCCACGACGTCGCGGACGTCGCCGAAGGAGACCGCGAGGGCCGAGCACAGGAGCGACGCGCCGAGCACCGCCACGACGAGGAGCGCGAGCACGAGCGGGAAGGCGAGGAGCTCCGGGCCCGGACGGATGCTTCCGCGCGCCGCGGCGAAGACGATCGCCGCCGCGAGAACCGGCAGCGCCAGCAGGAGATGCGCGAGCCGCGCGCCCACGGCCGCCGCCGGGAAGACCTCGGGCGCCACCGTGGTCTTGCGGAGCAGCGGTCCGTTGGTCCGGAACGCGTCGACCGCGTCGAGCAGCGCCGAGGAGACGAAGCCCCACACGAGCACGCCGCCGAAGAGGAAGAGCGCGTAGGGGCGCACGTCGGCACGCGGCGCGAAGACGAAGCGGAAGACGGTCGCGTACACGAGGAGGAGCAGGAGCGGGTTGGCGAACGACCAGAGGAATCCGAGCGCGCCGCCGCGGTAGCGCGCCGAGAGCTCGCGCCGCACGAGGGCGCGGATCAACGCGCGCTGCGCGACGATGCGTTTCAGCGGCGAGAAAATGTTCACGATCTCGGGCTCCGGCGGGAGCCCCGGGCCGTCAATGGACAGTCTCCAATCGTCAATCCCCGGTATTCTCCCATCGTGTCGCCACCGGCATCGTCTCCCCCCGCCGTTTCCTGCCGCGGGCTCACCAAAGTCTACGCAGGCGGCCAGGCCCGACAAGTGGTCGCCCTCGACCATCTCGATCTCGAGGTGCCGGCCGGCCAGTTCCTCGCCCTCGTCGGCGAATCGGGCAGCGGCAAATCGACGCTGCTGCATCTGCTGGGCGGCATCGATCGCCCGACGGAGGGCCGGATCGAAGTCGGCGGGCGCGACCTCGGCGCGCTCCCGGAGCGGGAGCTCGTGCTCTACCGGCGGCGGGAGGTCGGACTGGTCTTCCAGTTCTTCAACCTCCTGCCGCACCTGACCGTCCAGGAAAACGTCGAGCTGCCGCGCCGGCTGGACGGCGCCACGGGCGACGCCGACGCCGGAGCGCGGGCCGTCGCGCTGCTGGATCGCGTCGGCCTCGCGCACCGCGCGGGCGCCCACCCGTACGAGCTTTCCGGCGGCGAGATGCAGCGGATCGCCGTGGCGCGGGCGCTCGTGACCGGCGCGCGGCTGCTGCTGGCCGATGAGCCGACCGGCAACCTCGACAGCAGGAACGGCGCCGAGGTCCTCCGCCTCCTCGCCGAGATCCGCCGCGAGCGCGGCGTCACGCTGCTGCTCGCCACGCACTCCGCGGCGGCCGCCGCGGGCGCCGACCGCGTCGCGACGATGCGCGACGGAAGGCTCGTCGCCGCGTGAAGGGCTTCCGCCTGGTCCTGCGCGCGCTGGTTACGGGGCCCGCGAGGCGACGGCCCGCGCGCGTCGTGCTGCCCGTCGTGGGGGTCGCGATCGGAGTCGCCGCGGCGGCGGCGATCCACCACGCCAACGACAGCGTCACCGCGTCGTTCCGCGAGGCCGCCGACGCGGTCGCGGGCCGAACGGACTTCGTCGTGACGGGGGCCGCCGGCGTTCCGGTCGGCGATCTCGCGGCCCTCGCCTTCGTGTGGAAGATCGGATCCCTCGCGCCGGCGGTGACCGGAACGGCGATCCTTCAGCCGGAAGGCGCGCAGAAAGAGAGCGTTCCACGGGGCGCGCCGAAGGAGGTCCTGCAGGTCCTCGGCATCGACTGGGGCGGCGACTCGGCCGTCCGGGACATCCGGCTGATCGCGGCCCCGGGCCCCTCGGCGGGCACGGCGGGCTCGGCGGGCACCGCGGGCACCGCGGGCACCGCAGGACGCCGGCTCCTCTCGGGAAACGCCGTCCTCGTCCCGGAGCCCCTGGCGCGGCGCCTCGGCCTCTCGCCGGGGAGCGCGCTCTCGATCGTGGCGGGCGGCGCGCCGCGGCGCGTCACCGTCGCCGGGATTCTCGAGCTCACGGGCGTGGCGCGCGCCGCCGGCGGCGACGTCCTCGTCACCGACCTCTTCACCGCGCAGCGTCTCCTCGGCAAGGAGGGCCGAGTCGACCGCGTGGACGTCGTCCTGGACCCGGGCGTGCCGCGCGTGGAGGCCGCGAAGACGATCGCCGCGCGGCTCCCGCCCGGCCTGACGCTCGAGCCCCCGGGGCGGGCCGCCGCGACGGCGGATCGGATGGTCCGCGCCTTCCGCTTCAACCTCAACGCGCTCGGGTCGCTGACCCTGCTCGTCGGCGCCTTCCTGATCGCGAACGCGGTCTCGATCGCGGTCCTGCGGCGTCGCCCCGAGATCTCGGCGCTCCGCGCGATCGGCTGCGGCCGAGCCGCGATCTTCGCGGCGTTCTGCGCCGAGGGCCTCGCGATCGGGATCCTCGGCACGGCGCTCGGCGAGGTCCTGGGACTCTTCGCGTCGCGCGCGGCGCTGGCGGCGGTGGCCGGAACCGTGTCCGGCATCTACCTCCCGGCGGCGCACATCGCGGGCGCGGCGTACGGCGGCGCGGTGGTCCTGTCCGCGGCGGTGGGCCTCGCCGTTTCGCTCCTCGCGACCCTCCTCCCGGCGTGGGAGGCCACGCGCGTCGAGCCGGCGCCGGCGTTGCGGCCCGGCTCGATCGAGGCGGTCGTCCGGCGAGGCCTCGCGGGGCGCGCGGCGCTCGCGGCGGCTTCGCTCGCGGCGGCGGGAGCAGCGTCCCAAGCGCCCGCGATCGACGGATTCCCGCTGTTCGGCTTCGCGGCTGTGGCGCTGGTCGTGGCCGCCCTCGCCTTCGCCGCGCCGCTCGCCGTGCGGCTCGCAGCGGCCCTCCCGCGGCGGATCCTGGGCCGTTCGCTCGGGGCCGAGGGCCGCCTCGCCGCGGGGTTCTTCGGCGGCGCGTCGGCGCGCAACGGCACCGCCGTCGCCGCGCTCGCGATGGCGCTCGGCATGACGCTCGCCATGATCGTGACGGTCGCGTCGATCCGCGAGACGGTGAGGGTCTGGGTCTCGTCGACGCTGACGTCGGACCTCTGGATCAAGGCCGACGCCGGCGGACGCTCCGGGATCCTCGGAGACCTGCCCGAGGAGCTCATCCCCCTGATCCGCGGGATCCCGGGAGTCGAGGCGGTGGATCCGTTCCGCGCGCGCGACGCCGTGGACGCGCGGGGGCGGCCCTTCACGCTCGCGTCGGGAGACTTCCGCGTCGTGGCGCGCACCGGCGGCGCTCCGCTGCTCGACGGCCGGGACTCGCGGGAGGTGGCCCGCGGGGCGCGCGAACGCGGCGAGGTCCTCGTCTCCGAGCCCTTCGCGCGCCGCTTCGGCGCGGCGCCCGGCGCAACGGTCACCCTCGCGACTCCGGCGGGTCCGCGGGAGTTCCGCGTCGCGGGCGTGTACCGCGACTACTCCAACGACCGCGGCACGGTCGTGCTGGACCGCGCGCTCTACCTGAAGATCTTCGACGATCCCCGGATCACGAGCCTCGCGGTCCTCGCGGCGCCGGGCGAGGACGTCGGCGCGCTGCGCCGCCGCATCCTGTCGGCCACCGAGGGGCGCTACGCGCTCCACGTCGCGACGAACCGGGAGCTCCGCACCGAGGTGCTCCGGATCTTCGACCGCACCTTCGCCGTGACCCGCGCGCTCGAGGCCATCGCAATCGCGGTCGCCGTGCTCGGCATCGCGAATGCCCTGGTCGCCTCCGCCGTGGAGCGGCGGCGCGCGTTCGGGCTGCTCCGCGCGATGGGCGCGTCGGCGAGCCAGATCCGATGGGCCACGCTCCTCGAGGCGTTCCTCACCGGAGCGACGGGCACCGTGGCGGCCCTGGGCGCCGGCGCCGCCTTCGCATGGCTCCTGCTCTCGGTGATCAATCCGCAGTCCTTCGGCTGGACGGTCGCCCTCGACGTGCCGGGCGCGACGCTCGCGGCCGCCGCCGCGCTCGTCCTCGCCGCCTCCGTGCTCGCGGGCATCGTGCCGGGGAGGATCGCCTCCGCCGTGGATCCGGCCGCGGCGCTGCAGGAGGAATGATGGGCAGGCTCGCTCTCGTATTCGCCCGTCCGGCACGCGTGGCTGCATTTATCTTCGTAGGGGCGGCCCTTGCGGCCGCCCGGGCGGGGACGAGCCCCGCCCCTACGTTCCCCCGCGATCACGGGTCGCATCCGGACGCGACACTGGAGTGGTGGTACTGGACCGGGCACCTCCAGGACGACGGCGGCCACGCCTTCGGCTTCCAATTGACATTCTTCCGCCTCCGCGACCTCTACCTCGCGCACTTCGCCTGGTCGGACATCGGAGGCGGGAGCTTCGCCTTCGCCCAGAAGACGCACCTCGGTCTTCCTGGAATCGCGGGCGCCTCCGCATCGCGTCTGGACGTATCCAACGAGGACTGGTTTGCGCGTGAAGTCGACGGGAAGCAGCTCCTCCACGCCCGCAACCGGAAGGACAACGGCGAGCTCTCCCTGACTCTCACGCCGGAGAAGACGCCCGTCCTTCACGGCGAGGCCGGCATCTCGCGCAAGGGCCCGGGCGCCGACGACTACTCGCACTACGTCTCGATCACGCGGCTGTCGGCATCCGGAACCTGGACCACGGACGGCCGCAGCCGCGCCCTCCACGGCACAGCCTGGTTCGACCACGAGTGGGGACCCGGCGGGCTCCCCGCGGGGACGCAGGGATGGGACTGGTTCGCGCTCCAGCTCTCGGACGGCTCCGAGCTGATGCTCTACCGCATGCGGACGGAGGGAGGCGGCGCCTCGCCGTTTTCCGCCGGCACGTTCGTCCCGGCCTCGGGCGCTCCGCGGCCCATCGCCTGGAAGGACGTTCGCCTCGAGCCGCGCACGTCCTGGACTTCGCCGCACTCCAGGGCCCGATACCCAGCGGTCTGGTCGCTCACCGTCGCGCCGCTTTCGCTCGAGGTCGCGATCACTCCCCTGCTCGCGGACCAGGAGCTGTCGACCGCGGAGTCGACCGGCGTCACGTACTGGGAGGGTGCCTGCAAGGTCGAAGGCTCACGCGCGGGCCGCCCGATCGGCGGCCGCGCGTACGTGGAGATGACCGGCTATGCCGGCCGCGACGTGCCGGGCTTCTCGGCGCCCTAGGGCGGCGCCGACGCCGATTCGTTCTCGCCCTTCGCCGGCCGGGGCTGGACCTCGAGCGTCAGCAGGAACGTCTTCGCCTTGTCCAGGTTTCGGTACACGAAGGGGAAGCGGATCGACGCCGTTCCCCGCTCCCCGGCCGCGAGGAAGCCCTGTCGCGCGCCGCCGGACCCCGCCGCCAGGAGGTTGCCGTCGCCGTCGAAGATCGCGATCGCGACGCCGATCGCCGCGGTGGTCGGACCGCCGTTGTCGATGCTCAGCACGGCCTCCGGCACCGAGTGGCGCTGCTTGCCGCCCGCCTCGCTCGCGGGGGCGAAGACGATCTGGCGGACCTGGATCTTCTCCAGCGCGAGCTGGATCGCCTGGATCTGCTTGACCGGCTTGTAGTCGAACTTCTGGGAGATCTGCTGGAACGCGGGCGCCGCCGGCTGGGCGAGGCCGAAACCGGCGAAACCGGCAAGACCCGCAAGACCCATCGCGGCGGCGAGCGTTCGCATCGGCAAGGCTCTCCCGATCCCAGGGCTCCCGGCGGTTACGGATTCGGCGTCGGGATCGGCTCGGTCTCGACGGAGGACGAAGACGACGACGGCGGCGGCGTCCACTTCTTGGCGGGGGCGGACTTCCCCGAGCCCTTCACTCGCGTCTCGATCGTGACGATGAAGTTCGCCGCCTGGTCGAGGCGCCGGTACACGTACGGAAAGTCGATGCTGTAGTAGGTCCGATCGCCCTTGTTCAAGAACCCCCACTTGGTTCCGTTGCTGCCGGCGGCGACGACGTTGCCCTCTGCATCAAAGACGACGACGGCGACCCCGACCTCCGCATCCTGGTTTCCGTTGTTGTCGATGCGGACGCGGACGTTGGCGCTCGACTTGCGCAGCGGCGTTCCCTTCATCGTCCCGCCCATGTCCCAGAGGACGTTGCTGACGACGACCTTCCCGTCCGCCACGTCGATGTCCTGGGCCCCATTCTCGGGGTGCCAGTCATACTTCTTCGTCGCGGCCTGTCCCGACGCCGGCGACACGAATGCCGCGAGGACAGCCGCCGCCACGCACGCCGCCCCCAAGACCCTACGAGCTCTCATTCCCACCTCCTGAAACGCAAAAAAAAGCGCGACTCTCGCGACGCCGGACGTCCCGGCGCGGAGTCTCTTGGAGTGTAGCAGGACGCGTGCCGTGGGGGACGGCGGCCGCCCGGGCGGGGACGAGCCCCGCCTCTACGAAGCCCGGGACGCCTGTTCTTGCGCGAGCCGGCTCTTGCGGTAGCCGTAGAGGAAGTAGATGACCAGGCCGATCGCGAGCCAGACCCCGAACCGGATCCAGGTCGGCGTCGGGAGGCCGCGCATAAGGTAGACGCAGACCACGATGCCGGCGATCGGCACGAACGGCACCAACGGCGTGCGGAAGGCCCGCTTGCGGTGCGGATCCCTCTTGCGCAGCACCATGATGCCCGCGCAGACCAGGACGAACGCGAAGAGCGTCCCGATGTTCGTCAGCTCGACGAACACGTCCAGGTTCGCGAACGCCGCCAGCAACCCCACCGCCACGCCGATCCAGATCGTCGTGACGTGCGGCGTCTTGTACTTGGGGTGGATCTTCGCGAACGAGGGCGAGAGCAGCCCGTCGCGGGCCATCGAGAAAAAGATCCGGGCCTGGCCGTACTGGAAGACGAGCAGCACCGCCGTCGTCGCGACCACCGCGCCGAAGGCCACGATCCCGGCCGCCCAGTTCATGCCGAGCAGCGAGAAGGCCTTGGCCAGCGGCTCCGAGGAGCCGCGGATCTGCTCGATCGGGATCATGCCGGTCAGCACGAGCGAGGTCGCGACGTAGAGAACCGTGCAGATCGCGAGCGAGCCGATCATCCCGATCGGCATGTCCTTCTGGGGATTGCGGCACTCCTCGGCGGCCGTCGAGACGGCGTCGAATCCGATGTACGCGAAGAAGATCAGCGCCGCGCCGGTCTGGACCCCGGCCCAGCCGTTGGGCGAGAACGGGTGCCAGTTCGCGGGCTTGACGAAGTACGCGCCGACGACGATGAAGAACACGAGGATGATCAGCTTCAACACCACCATGCCGGTGTTGAAGTTGGCGGACTCCTTGATGCCGATGACCAGGACCCAGGTCACGAGGGCCGTGATCGCGAACGCGGGGAAGTTGCACACGATGGGGATCCCGAACAGGTGCGGCGCGGCGTCCATGAACCCCGGCGTCTTCAGCGCCGTCGCGAGGTCCGTCGACAGCCAGGCCGGGAACGTGATGCCGAAGCCCTTCAGCAGCTCCACGAAGTAGCCCGACCACGAGACCGCCACCGCGACGTTGCCCATCGCGTACTCGATGATCAGGTCCCAGCCGATGATCCACGCGATGAACTCGCCGAGCGTCGCGTAGGAGTACGTATACGCGCTGCCGGAGATCGGCACCAGCGACGCGAACTCCGCGTAGCAGAGCGCGCAGAAGCCGCAGCCGACTGCGGTGATCAGGATCGAGATGACGAGTGCCGGTCCGGCGCCGTCGTGGCTCGCGCCGCCGGCCGCCGCCGAGCCGATGACCGCGAAGATCCCCGCGCCGATGATCGCGCCGATGCCGAGCGCGATGAGCTGAATCGGGCCGAGCGCCCGCTTCATCTGGTGCTCCGGCTCGTCGGCGTCGGCCAGGATCCGGTCGAGGGACTTGGTCCGGAAGAGCTTGTTCATCGGTTCAGGATTTCGGCGCGGAGAGTATCAGATCGCCCGCGCTCAACCTCCCGGCGATCTCCGCCAGGCTGCGGATCCGCTCGGCGACGTGGGGATGGCGGTCGTCCCGGTCCAGCAGGACGGCGCGGAGTCCCGCGCCGAGGGCCCCCTCGTAGTCGTCGCGGGGCGAATCCCCGACGTGCAGGACCGCGCCGGGCGCCACGGCGAGCCGCGCGCAGGTCCGGCGGAAGATCTCCGCCTCGGGCTTCCCGGTTCCCTCGATCGCCGAGACGGACACCGTCCGGAAGAACGGCGACAGCCCGTGGCCCTCGAGCAGGTGCGGGAGAAACGAGTCCCAGTTGGAGACGACGGCGAGCGCGACGCCGGCCGCCGTCAATTGCTCGAGGATCGGGAAGACGTCGGGATAGACCCTCCACGCCTCCCGGCTGCGGAAGTGCACGGCGAGCCTCTCGAACGCCGCCGGGGAGACGACGCCGCCGTCGAGCTGGCCCCGAACGCGCGTCAGGAAGGCGCGCCAGAATTCGGCCTCGCCGCGCACGCCCCCGTAGCGGTCCGCGCCGCTCGTCTCCTCGGACTGGACCGCGGCCCACGTCGCGGCGAGCGCCTCGCGCAGGTCTCCCCCGCCAAACCGCGCGCCGTCCTCGGAGAAGACGCGGGCGTAGACCTCCTCCACGGGAGGGTCGGGATGGAGCAGCGTGGCCCCGGCGTCGAAGAAGACGGCCCGAACCGAGATCACCGGATCAGCAGACGAGCGCGTTCTCCCGCATCACGCCGTCGAGCGCGCGATTCAGCGCGTCGCAGCATCGGCGGGCCGCCGCCAGCGCGGCCTCGCGGCCCTCCGCCGTGTCGGCCACTCGGGCGAGCGCCTCGCGCTCCACTTCTCGGTGCCACACGTCGGCCTTCTCGTGGACCGAGAAGAACCGGGTGGCGTCCTCGTCGCGCACGCCGTAGAACGCGGCCAGACCCTCGCGCTTGGTCTTCGAGACCTCGGGGATCTGCGACTCGTAGGCATAGAGGGCCGCGAGCCCTTCCGCGACCGACCCCTCCCGGGTGGTGCGGCGGAACTCGGCGATCGCGTCGGCGACTTCCGGAGTGCGCGGCGACGGCGTCAGGCTCTCTTCGGAGGCGCCGAGAGACGCCGCGAAGCGGCGCCAGAGAGCCGGATGATTCTCGGCCCCGCGCTCCTCCTCGATCAGGTTCTCGAGAAGCTCCTGCCGGAGAGCGGCGTCCTCGCAGCCGGAGTGCACGCCCGACACGTACATCGGGAACGCAGCTACGTGCGGGTAATAGGAGATCGCGTACTCGCGCAGATTCTCCAGCGTCAACTTGCCCTGCGACCACAGCTGGTAGAAGGGGTGCTTCAAGAGGTGCCGCTCGCCGATGATCGCGTCCAGGGCGGTCAGGAACTCTTCTCGTGTCATGTCCACTCCTTAGCTAATCGAGAATCCCGGTGTCGAGGGTCGGAAGTTTACAACCGTTCCATGCCACTCCGCATTCGCAAGGTGCGACTTTCGCTGCTCGATCCCCGCGGTCACGGTGCCGCGCACGGCGCCCTTTCGAGGGAGAGGGTGCCGTCGAGACTTCCCCTCTCCCTTCGGTTGGGCCGCGCAGCGGCCCGCTCGGAGTCCGAGCGGGACGTTTACGGCATCACCTGCCCGCCGTCGATCACGATGGCCTGGCCGGTGACCGAGCGCGCCTCGTCCGAGGCGAGGTAAACGGCGAGCGAAGCGATCTCCTCGGGCTCGAGCACGCGCCCGAGAGGCGCCATCTTCGCGGCCCTGGCCCTCCCCTCCTCCTCGCTGCCCATGCGGCGGAACCCCGCGCGCGCCATCTCCGTCTCGACCCATCCGGGACAGAGGGCATTGACCGTGATCCCGCGCGGCGCGAGCTCCAGGGCGAGAGACCGGGTCAGTCCGATGACGCCGTGCTTCGAGGCGGCGTACGCGGAGTGGCCCGGGACCCCGAAGCGGCCCAGGACCGAGGACATGTTGAGGACTCGCCCGCCGGAGGAGAGGTGCGGCGACGCCTCGCGAATCACTCGGAAGGCGCCGGTCAGGTTCGTCGCGAGGATCGTGTCCCACCGCGACTCGTCCGGGTCATCGAGCGGCGTCGGGCCGCCGGCGCCGGCGTCGTTGACGACGACGTCGATCCGGCCGAAGCGCTCGACGGCCGCGGCGACCGCCCGCGCGACCGACGGACGGTCCGTGACGTCGCAGGAGACCGCCAGCGCCTCCTGCCCGCGCGCCCGCATCTGCGCGGCGTGGCGCTCGCAGGCCTCCGTGTCCCGCGCCGCGAGGACGACCCGCGCGCCCTCGTCGCCGAAGCGCCGCGCGATGGCCTCGCCGATGCCGCGCGAGGCTCCGGTCACGAACGCGACCTTTCCGCTCAGCCGGCCGGATCCTGCCATCGACCGATATCAGGAGCGGGTCGGCAGCCGGCGGGAACCTTCGGCCGGGCGAGAAGTGACGCCCTCTCCAGGGCGAGGCGCCACGCCCGAGACCTCGGGAGGCAGCGGGAAGTGCACGTCCTCGGCCACGGTCACGACCTCCTCGACCTCGACGGAACCGTCGCCGCTCAGGCGCCGCACGATCTCCGCGACCAGGAACTCCGGCGCCGACGCGCCCGAGGTGATCCCGACCGTTTCAACGCCCGCGAGCCAGGAGGGATCGATCTGCGAGACGTCGTCGACGAGGTAGGAGCGGGCGCCCGCGAGCTGCGCCTCCTCGACGAGGCGATTCGAGTTCGAGGAGTTGCGCGAGCCGACGACGAGGATCACGGGAGCCTGTTTCGCGAGCGCGCGCACCGCCACCTGGCGGTTCTGTGTCGCGTAGCAGATGTCGTCCTTCGCCGGAACGTGGATGGCGGGGAACCGCCGGCGCAGCGTCTCGACGATGGGACGCGTGTCCTCCATCGAGAGGGTCGTCTGGGTGATGAGGGCTACCCGCTGCGCGTCCCGCACGTGGATGCGCTCCGCGTCCTCGACCGAGGAGACGAGGCGGATCTGCGCCGCCGCCTCGCCCATCGTCCCCTCGACCTCCTCGTGGCCCGCGTGCCCGACGAGCAGGATCTCGAACCCCATCTTCGCGAAGCGCACGGCCTCGAGGTGCACCTTCGTGACGAGCGGGCAGGTGGCGTCGATGACGCGCAGGCCGCGGCGCACCGCCTGCTCGCGGACCTGGGGCGAGACGCCGTGGGCCGAGAAGACCGCGGTCGCGCCGTCCGGGACCTCGTCGAGCTCCTGGACGAACCTCACGCCGCGCGCCTCGAAGTCCCGGACGACGTGCCGGTTGTGGACGATCTCGCGCCGCACGAAGACCGGTCCGTCGAAGCAGTCGAGGGCGAGGTCCACGATCTCGACGGCCCGCACGACGCCGGCGCAGAAGCCGCGCGGAGCAGCCAGCAGGATGCGCTTCAGATCCGGGACGGCGAGTGGGGTTTCCGGAAGGTTCATCGTCGAGCCGCCGATTCTATGCCCGCGGTGCTTCGTGCGGACGCCGCGGCAGGCCGCCGGTCCGCAGCGGCCGCAGGTCGCGAACGAAGAGGGAGAGCTCGAGACCGCAGGTCGCGCAGTACCCCTCGCCCGGCTCCACCGGCCGGACGCAGTTCTCGTTCCGGCAGACGCGCGGCGTCCGAGAATCGTCGTTGGGGTGGTTCATCGTTCCTCCCTGCCGCGTTCCGCGCGGCCAGCCTCTCCGCCGCGAGCGCCGCGGCCCGTCAGGTAGTGCAGGATCTCCCGCTCGCAGCGCTCGCGGTACCCGGCGAACGTGGAGTCCGGATCCTTCTCGGAAAGCCACTGCATCATGAGGCCGTCGAAGATGGCGCGCATCGTCGAGCCCGCCTCCAGCCGGTCGCGGACCAGGAAGACCCCCTGGCGCATCCCCTCCTCGACGATCCCGGCGTCGATGTCGCGGCAACCCGCGTAGAAGCGCTCGTTGACCTCGCGGAAGCCGTCGCGGCGAGCGGCGAGGCCGCAGAAGTCGAGGAACGCGCGGAAGAACGCCCGGTTCTTCGAGGGCGAGGGGAAGATCAGCGCGACGAGCGCGCGCACCTTGGCCACCGGCTCCTTCTCGGCGGCGACCGCCTCGCGCATCCGCGCGTGGATCGAGTCGGTCAGCCAGACGAAGAGCTGCCGGTAGAGGTCCTCCTTCGAATCGAAGTAGTAGAGCGTGATGCCCTTCGAGACCCCGGCACGCCGGGCGATGTCGTCGAGGGTGACCTCCGAGAATCCTTTTTCGGAGACCTCCCGGAACGCGGCCTTCAGAAGGGCCAGGCGTCGTTCGGCCTCGGTGAGGTGAGCGGCTCGCGGCATGGGCAGATACTAACCGACCGGTCAGTCAGGTGCAAGGCGGAGGTCCTTTTTCTCATGAAGCGCTTAGACTCAGGGGCGATGCGGGTCCAAGTCCTCTATTTCGCAGCATTTCGCGACGCCGTGGGAAAGGACGGGGAGACCCGGGAGCTTGCCGACCACTCCACGGTGGCCGACCTCTGGGGAGCGCTCGTGCGCCAGGTCCCCTATTTCGCCCGCTTCCCGGCCATGCCGCCGGCCGCGGTCAATCGCGAATACGCGGGGGGTCAGACGACGCTGAAGGACGGGGATGAAGTCGCGTTCCTTCCTCCGGTCGCGGGTGGCTAAGAGTGATTCTCGATTTCGAATCGGAGGATCGGACACGGCCCGGGAATCCAAAATCCAAAATCCAAAATCCAAAATGTTCCTGACCGACGCTCCCCTCGACGTCGCCTCCCTTCTCAAGGAGGCGCGGGCCTCGGACGGAGCGCTTTGTCTCTTCGTGGGCGTCGTGCGCGATCAGAACGAGGGGCGCCCGACCACGGCGATCGAATACGAGGCCTATGGGCCGATGGCGGAGGAGCAGATCGCCCGGATCGCCGCGCAGCTTGGCCGGGAGTTTCCGACGGCGCACCTGGTGGTGCGCCACCGCCTCGGGCGGCTCTCGGTCGGGGACGCGTCGGTGGCGATCGTGGCGACCTCGCCGCATCGCGCCGAGGCGTTCGCCGCCTGCCGAGCCGCGATCGACCGGATCAAGACGACGGTGCCGATCTGGAAGAAGGAGTTCCATCCGGACGGCTCGAGCGACTGGGTGGATCCGACAAGAAGGTGAGAGGTGACAGGAGATAGGTGACAGGGAAATCCGGCTATCACCTATCACCTATCACCTGTCACCTGCCACCTCATAGAATCCCCCCGCATGTCCCTCGCGAAAGTCATCGGCCCCGACATCGCGGAGCTCATCCGCGAGAACTCGCCCGAGCTCCCGGCGGCGGTCGCGAGCATCCACCCGGCGGATCTCGCGGAGCTGCTCGACGATCTCCCGAGCGAGGATCGCCTGACGCTCTTCGAGGCGCTGCCGGCGGAGCAGGGAGCCGCCGTGCTCTCGGAGCTGAAGGGCGAGACGCTGCGGCTGGTCCTCCACCGCGCCTCTCCCGCGAAGCTCGGCGCGGAGCTCGACCTGCTGCCCGCCGACGAGGTCACCTTCCTCCTCGAGCACCTGAGCCAGCGGCAGCGCGAGGCGATCCTCGAGAAGATGTCGCCGCGCGACGCGGCCGAGGTCCAGCGGCTCCTGCGTTATCCGCCGCGCACGGCGGGCCGCCTCATGACGGAGAAGGTCGCGACGATCCGTCCGGGCTGGACCGTGGCCGAGACGATGGAGCACCTGAAGCGCATCGACCCCGAGGTCGAGACGATCCAGAGCCTCTACGCCGTGGACGAGGACGGACGGCTGGTCGGTTACGTGGCGCTGCGGCGGCTCTTCCCCGCGCCGCCGGACCGCCGGATCGCCGACATGATGGAGCGGCGCCTGCTCAGCGTGCACACCGACACGCCGCAGGCCGAAGTCGCGCGCATGATCTCCAAGTACGACGTCCACGCGATCCCGGTCATCGACGAAAACAACCGGCTGCTCGGCATCGTGACGGTCGACGACGCCATCGACATCCTGGTCGAGGAGCAGACGGAGGACGCCCTGCACATGGGCGGTGTCTCCGCGACCGAGGAGACCGTCGAGCAGGGCTATTTCGCCACCAAACCCATCCGCAACGTGCGGCTGCGCTTCAACTGGCTGCTCCTCATGTTCGTGACCGAGACGTTCACGGGGACGGTGCTCCGGCACTACGAGAGCGAGCTCGCCAAGGTCGTCGCGCTCTCCTTCTTCATCCCGCTCCTGATCGGCACCGGCGGCAACTCCGGCTCGCAGACGGTCACGACCATCGTCCGCGGCCTCGCGGTCGGCGACATCCGGATGCGCGACTTCGGGCGGGTGCTGTTTCGCGAGGCCGGCAGCGGCATCGTGCTGGGCCTCATGCTGGGGATCGTGGGCTTCGGGCGGGCGCTGCTCTGGGGCTCGACCGTGCCGCTGGCGATGACCGTCGGCGTGTCGATCCTGGCGATCTGCGCCTGGGCCAATACCGTGGGCTCGATGATCCCCATGCTCGCCACGATGTTCAAGATCGACCCGACTGTGATGTCGGCGCCCCTGATCGCGACCCTCGTGGACGCGACGGGTCTGATCATCTACTTCACGATCGCGAAGAGCTTCCTGGGACTGTAGCGATTTTGGATTTTGGATTTTGGATTTTGGATTCGAAGGCGAGCCTTAATCCAGGATCCGATCTACGGCGCGGGACGCGCCACGACCGGCTGGAATCGGTCGTTGTCGGGCCCAAAGTGCTCCACGAAGTAGGCGATCAACGCGGCCTTCTGCTCCTCGGGAACGGCGGCGCCCCACCCGGTCATCTTGGTGAGCTCCGCGGTCCATTGCTTCTCGGTCAATCTCTGTTGGCGGACCATGTCGGCGGAGTGGCAGCGCAGGCACGCCTGATCGGCGACCGCCTTCATCGGTCCGTCCGGGAACTCCCCGAGCTGCGCCCCGACGACGGGAAGCTCTTCCGGCGGACGAGGCGCGGGTGCGGATTGCCCCGACAGGAGAAGGGCGCCGCCCGCGAGAAGGACGGCGACGGCCGCCGTGACGCCGCCCGCGCGCATCAAGCGCTCGCCTCGATCTCGACGGAAGGCCACGCGTTGTAGAGGTACCCGCTCTGATTCCAGACGGCGTCCTTCGGCTGCACGCTGCCGCGGCTGTCGGTGGCGCGCGCGTGGAGGGTCGCCTTTCCCGCCCTCCGGGGCGTGTACGCCAGGGACCAGAGACGCCAGGCGTGCGGGTCGTGCTCCTTGTCGAGCGCGGCCGGCGACCACGTCGCGCCCCCGTCGTCGGTCACCTCCACCTTCGCGACGTCCGGCGCTCCGGAGAACGCGATGCCCCGAATCGTCGCGGATCGCCCGACGCGCGCGGTCGCGGGCGCCTCGGTGATGTTGGACTTGACGAAGAGCTCGGTGACGGGATCCATCTCGTCCGGCTTGAACGCGACTCCGGGCTCGCCGGGAGTCTTCGGGTACCGATACGCCGTGTCCATGTAGAACCCCGTCTGGGGCGCCGGCTGCGCGCTCAGCCGGTCGAGCCACTTCATCCAGTGGTCTCCCGCCCAGCCGGGGACGACGAGCCGCGCCGGCCCGCCGTGGAGCTGCGGCAGCGGCGCGCCGTTCATCTCGAAGGCGACCAGGCCGTCCTCGCGGATCTTCTCGAGCTCGAGGCTCCGGTGGAACGGCGGCACCTTCTCGGGCGGCTTGTCGGTCCCGAAGGTGTGAAGATGGCGGGCGCCCGCCTTCAGCCCCGCCTTCTCCAGGACGTCGCGGACGCGCACGCCCGTCCAGTTCGCGTTGCCGACGGCGCCGTACTTCCACTGCACCCCGGGGACGACCGGCCGGTGAAATGCCCGCCCGTTCCCGGCGCACTGCAGGACGCAGGTCGCCGAGGCGCGCGGCATCGCCTTCAGCTCGGAAAGGGAAAGCGACAGGGGCCGTTCCACCTCGCCGTCCACCGTGAGCCTCCACGTCGAGGCGTCCGGGAAGGTCGGGTTCCAGTGGTGGCGCACGAAGAAGACGTCGTTCGGAGTGAGATAGGTCGTGAGCAGGTCGAGCGGCGTTTCCGCGTCGATCGGATAGCCGTTCATCTGGATCAGCCGGCGGCGGAGGTCGCGGGCGGGCAGGCCTGCCACGAACGCCCCTGCCGCCGCGCCGAGTAGCCGGCGCCGGTCCAGGCCCTCGCTCATCGTCCGGAGTCTACCTCCGCGCGCCCGGACGGCGGCCGCTTTCTTGATACGATCTCCGGCTCGAAAACGACCAGGGAGGACTTGTGAGCACACCCGCAAAGACCCGCGACTGGACGAGCCCGGAGCTCGACCACTCCGTCATCAACTACCGGGCCGCCGACGGCATCGCGGTCATCGAGATGGACGATCCGCCCGCGAACACCTACACGTACGCGCTGAACCGGCAGCTCGACGAGGCGATCCTGAAGGCGCGCTTCGACGACGACGTCCACGTCATCGTGATCCGGGGCAAGGGCGACCGGTTCTTCTCGGCCGGCGCCAACATCGGCATGCTGAATGCCGTCACCCCCGGCTTCAAGTACTTCTTCTGCCTGCACGCCAACGAGACGCTCCTGCGCCTCGAGCACACGCCCAAGCTCGTGATCGCCGCGCTGAACGGGCACACGGTCGGCGGCGGGCTCGAGATCGCGATGGCCGCGGACCTGCGCATCGCGCGCAAGGACGCCGGCAAGATCGGCCTTCCCGAGGTCACGCTCGGCGTCCTGCCCGGCACGGGCGGCACGACGCGCCTCGCGAAGATGATCGGAAAGTCGAAGGCGATCGAGCTCATGGTCACCGGCAACACCTTCTCCTTCGAGGAGGCGCACGAGTTGGGCCTGGTCAACCAGGTCATCGACGCGACGGCCGAGGAGTGGTGGGAGCAGGTCATGGACTACGCGCGCCAGTTCGTGCCGCCCAACAAGGCCTCGAAGGCCGTCGGCCGGATCAAGCGCGCCGTCCAGACGGGCTGGGACCTGCCGACGGAGTCCGCGCTGGCGGTCGAGCGCGAGCTGCAGCAGCTGCTCTTCCAGAGCGAGGACGCCAAGGAGGGCATCGCCGCGAACCAGGAGAAGCGCGTGCCCAAGTTCAAGGGCAGGTAGCGCGCGAAGATGGCGACGGAGACCGCCCCGGCTCTCAACCTGAAAACCGACCTCTTCATCGACGGCGCCTTCGCGCCGCCGGCGTCCGGAAAGCGCTTCGCCACGGTCAACCCCGCCACGGGCGAGACGCTCGCGGAGGTCGCCGAGGCCTCCTCCGAGGATCTCGACCGCGCCGTGGCCGCCGCCCGCAAGGCGTTCGAGTCCGGGCCGTGGGCCGCGATGAAGCCGCGCCAGCGGGGCCGGATCCTGATGCGCGCGGCCGAGCTGCTGCTCGCGCGCGCCGACGCGTTCGGCCGCGTCGAGACGCTCGACAACGGCAAGCCGATCTTCGAGGCCGCCAAGATCGACATGCCCGCGGCTGCGGAGTGCCTGGCGTACTTCGGCGAATACGCGGACAAGCTCTACGGCGACACGTTCCCCGGGCGGCCGGACGCGTTCCTCCTGACGCTGCGCGAGCCCGTCGGTGTCGTCGGCGCCATCACGCCGTGGAACTTCCCGCTCCTCCAGGCGATGTGGAAGATCGCGCCCGCGCTGGCGCTCGGCAACACCGTGGTCCTGAAGCCCGCGTCCGCGACTCCCCTGACCGCGCTCCTCTTCGCCGAGCTGCTGGCGGAGGCCGGCCTGCCCGCCGGAGCCTTCAACGTCGTGCCGGGCCCCGGCGCGGTCGTCGGCCAGGCCATGGCCGAGCACCCGGGCATCGACAAGATCTCCTTCACCGGCGAGACCGAGACCGGCAAGTCGATCCTCCGCGCCGCCGCGGGGACCGTCAAGCGCGTCTCGATGGAGCTCGGCGGCAAGTCGCCCAACGTCGTCTTCGCCGACGCGGACCTGGACGCGGCCGCCAAGGGCGCGATCAACGGCATCTTCTACGGCAAGGGCGAGCTCTGCTCGGCCGGCTCGCGGCTGCTCGTCGAGGAGTCCGCCCACGACGCGCTGATGGAGAAGGTCGTCGAGCGCGCCCGGAAGATGGCGCCGGGGGATCCGCTCGACCCGAAGACGCGGCTCGGCTCGCTCGTCTCCGAGAAGCAGCGCGACAACGTGGAACGCTACGTCGAGACGGGATCGCGCGAGGGCGCGAAGCTGGTCGCCGGCGGGAAGCGCGCGGCCGTCGGGGGCAAGGGCGCGTTCTTCGAGGCCACGGTCTTCGACGGCGTCACGCCGAACATGACGATCGCGCGCGAGGAGATCTTCGGACCGGTCCTCTCGACGCTGACGTTCAAGGACGAATCGGAGGCCGTGGCGATCGGCAACGCGACGATCTACGGCCTCGCGGCGGCCGTCTGGTCGCGGGACGTCAAGAAGGCGCTGCGGACGGCCAAGGCCCTGAAGGCCGGAACGGTGTGGGTCAACGCGTACAACTTCTACGATCCCGGCCTGCCGTTCGGCGGGTACAAGGAGTCCGGCTTCGGCCGCGAGCGCGGCCACTACGCGCTGCAGGAATACGCGCAGGTGAAGAGCATCTGGATCGACCTGACGTAGGTCGCGAGTCGTTTCGCGTTTCGCATTCCGGGATTCGACGATCGGAGGGACCGTGGCGCACCTGAGCCTTGCCCTGGCCTCGCTTCTCGCCTTGCCCAACGCGTCGGGCTCGCCGCCCGCGCCGGGTTCCGTCGAAGCGGTTTCCGAGTCGCTCGAACGCGTCCGGCACTTCCACGACGCCGCGATCTCCGAGGACGGGAAACGCGCGGCCTGGTCGGTCCGGGCGCGCGAGGCGGACGGCCCCGAGCGGCTCGGCCTGATCTACGTCGCCGAGCTGCCGTCGGGAACCCCGCGCCGCCTGACCGCCGCGAAGGACGGCAAGGCGCACCGGGAGCTCGGCGCCGTCTTCTCGCCCGACGGCCAGACCGTCGCGTTTCTCTCGGACGCGGTGCAGCCGAAGCAGGCCCAGGTCTGGATCGCGCGCGTCCCGGGCGGAGCGCCGCGGCAGCTCACGAAGGTCACGGGCCAGCTCCATCACCTGCGCTGGTCGCCCGACGGCCGGTCGATCGCGGCCCTCTTCATCGAGGGCTCGACCCAGGAGCCGGGGGCCCTCGTCGCGTACAAGCCCGACTCCGGAGTCGTCCACGAGACGCTCGAGGAGCAGCGCATCGCCGTCATCGATGTGCGGACGGGAAACGTGCGGCAGGTGTCTCCGCCCGACCTCTACGTGTACGACTACGACTGGTCCTCGGACGGACGGCTCTTCGCGGCCGAGGCCGCGAAGGGTTCCGGCACCGACAACTACTGGATCGCGGAGCTCTACACGGTCGAGGCGGCGAGCGGAAAGGCGCGCTCGATCTGGAAGCCGCCGCTGCAGATCGCCTGTCCCCGCTTCGCGCACGACGGAAAGACGATCGCCGTCATCCACGGCATCATGAGCGACGAGGGCTCGACCGGCGGCGACGTCTGGAGCGTGCCCACCGCCGGCGGCGACGCCAAGAATTTGACGCCCGGGATGAAGGCCTCCGCGACCGCGCTCTTCTGGCGCTCCGCGGACCAGATCCTGTTCACCGAGAAGGTGGACGGGCAGGAGGGCCTCGCCGCGGTCGACCGCGCCACCGGCAAGGTGATCACGCTCTGGACGGGCCCCGAATCGCTCCACGACTTCGGGATCTCGGACGGGCCCTACTCCGTGGCCGTCAAGGACTCGTTCACGAGCCCGCCGGAGGTGTACGCAGGCACCACCGGAAAGTGGAAGCCGCTGACGTCGCTCAACGCGAAGGCCGAGCGCTTCTGGGGCGAGGCGAAGAGCCTCCACTGGGAGAGCGACGGCCAGACGATCCAGGGCTGGCTCCTCGCTCCGAAGACGGTCGATCCCTCGCGCCGCTATCCGATGGTCGTCATCGTGCACGGCGGCCCGTCGTCCATGCAGGGCATCGGCTGGCCGACGCGCTGGAATGCGATCCTCCCCTCGCAGGGCTACTACGTCTTCCTCCCCAATCCCCGCGGCAGCTACGGATTCGGCGAGGCCTTCACGGCGGGCAACGTCAAGGACTTCGGCGGCGGGGACTGGCGCGACGTGATGACCGGCGTGGACGCGGCGATCAAGGCGGCGCCCATCGACGGCGAGCGTCTCGGCCTCACGGGCTGGAGCTACGGCGGCTACATGACGATGTGGGGCGTGACCCAGACGCAGCGCTTCAAGGCCGCCGTCGCGGGCGCGGGCATCGTGAGCTGGCAGAGCTACTACGGCCAGAACAAGATCGACACCTGGATGCTGCCGTTCTTCGGGAAGTCCGTCTACGAGGATCCCAAGGTCTACGCGAAGTCCTCGCCGATCGAGTTCATCCTGAACGTGAAGACGCCGACGCTCGTCCTCCACGGCGACCGCGACTCCGAGGTCCCGACGCCGCAGGGCTACGAGTTCTGGCACGCGCTGAAGTCGCTCGACGTGCCGACCCAGCTGGTCATCTACAGCAACGAGGGGCACGACATCCGTCAGCCGGAGCACCGCCTCGACATCCTGAAGCGGTCCGTGGCGTGGTTCGACAAGTATTTGAAATGACCGGCCGCGCGCGTACGCGCCGCGGCCGGTCATCCTGAGGGCCGAAGGCCCGAAGGATCCCGGACTCGCGAGCGAACTGATACCGTCACCCTGATGTTCTCCCCCCGCATCCTCGCCGACCGTTCCCTCGTCGTCACGGGCGGCGGCTCGGGGCTCGGCCTCGCCATGGCGAAGTGCTTCGCGGGCTACGGCGCGCGCGTCACGATCGCCGGCCGCCGGCGCGAACGGCTGGAGGCGGCCGCGGGCGAGATCGAGGCGGCGGCCCGCGCCGGCGCAGACGCCGGCCAGGGGAAGTCCGGCGCGGTCGCGATCTTTCCAGCCGACGTCCGCGACGCCGCGCAGGCCGAGGCCCTGATCGGGCACGCGGCCGAGCGCTTCGGCGGAGTCGACGGCCTCGTCAACAACGCCGCGGGCAACTTCCTGGCGCTCTCGGAGGAGCTCACGCCGAACGGGTTCGACGCCGTGGTGCGGACGGTCCTGTATGGCAGCGTGAACTGCACGCTCGCGCTCGGGCGACACCTGCTGTCGCGCAAGAGCGGCGGGGCCGTCGTCTCCATCGTCGCCACCTACGTGCACAGCGGCACGGCCTATGCGCTGCCCTCCGCCTGCGCCAAGTCCGGCGTGCTCGCGATGACCCGGTCGCTGGCCGCCGAGTGGGGCCACGCCGGCATCCGGCTCAACGCGATCGCTCCGGGCCCGATCCCGACCGAGGGCGCGTTCTCGCGGCTGCTCGCCAGTCCCGAGGCCCGGCAGAACGCGCTCGGAAGGATCCCGCTCGGGCGCTTCGGCCGTCCCGAGGAGGTCGCGAACCTCGCGACGTTCCTGCTCTCGGACCTCTGTCCGTACCAGACCGGCGACTGCGTGACGATGGACGGCGGAGAGTGGATCGCGGGCGCCGGTGAGTTCTCGGACTACCGGCGGCTGCCGCGCGAACGGCTCAAGGCCGCGTTCGACGCGATGAAACCGAAAAAGGGATAGGTTCGCACCTCAGGAGGTCGAAATGGTGAACGTCGCGCTGCACGTCGTGCTCAAGGCGAAACCGGGAAAGGAAAAGGACGTCGAGGCCTTCCTGAAGGGCGGGCTCGCGATCGTGAACGAGGAGCCGGCCACCGTCGCGTGGTTCGCGATTCGTATCGACGCGTCGACCTTCGGGATCTTCGACGCCTTCCCCGACGAGGCCGGACGCCAGGCGCACCTGTCCGGGCGCGTTGCGGCCGCGCTGATGGCCAAGGCTCCGGAGCTGCTGGCTTCGCCGCCCATCATCGAGAAGGTCGACGTCCTCGCGGCCAAGCTGCCCGGCCGCTGAGGACTCGCGCGCGCGGATTTTCGTGAACGAATCGAGGAGCTCATCGGCGCGCGCTATAGTAATGATTACTATAGCTGAGCCCGGCCGACCCTCCCGACTACCCGAACCCGAATGCCTCCGCCAGGAACGTCTCGAGCTCGCGCTTGTGCACCGCCGCGTTTCCCGTCGCGGGCGACGGTGAGGCGGGGCGGCCGACGTAGGTGAGGTCGAGCGCCGGCGGGAGGAACTCCGCGGCGCGCTCCTTCACGAAGCTCCAGGCCCCCATGTTCCGTGGCTCCTCCTGGACCCAGAGCGCGCGCTTCGTGTTCGGGTATCCCGCGACGATCGCGCGGAGACGCTCGCCGGGGAACGGATACAGCTGCTCGATCCGCACGATCGCGGTCTGGGCGTCCTTGCGCTTCTCCCTCTCCGCGCGCAGGTCGTAATAGACCTTGCCGCTGCAGAGCTGGAGCCGCTCGACGCGGGAACGGTCGGAGACCTCGGGATCCTCGAGGCAGACGCGGAAGCCGCCCTCCGTCAGCGCCTCGAGCGGCGACGCGGCCGCCGGCAGGCGCAGGAGGCTCTTCGGCGTGAAGAGGATGAGCGGCCGGGGCCGCGGCTGGCGCATCTGGCGGCGCAGCAGGTGGAAGTACTGCGCGGGCGTCGTGGCGTTGACGACCTGCATGTTCCCGTCGGCGCAGAGCTGCAGGTAGCGCTCGAGCCGCGCGCTCGAGTGCTCGGGGCCCTGCCCCTCGGAGCCGTGCGGCAGCAGCATCCCCATGCGCGTCGTCTGCCGCCACTTGTCCTCGGCCGACGCGATGAACTGATCGATGATGACCTGCGCGCCGTTGGCGAAGTCCCCGAACTGGGCCTCCCAGAGCACGAGCGCCTCCGGCCACTCGACGCTGTAGCCATAGTCGAAGCCGAGCACCGCGAACTCGGAGAGCGGGCTGTCGCACGCCTCGAACGGCGCCTGGCCGGGATCGAGAGTCGCGAGGGGAGTCCAGGCCTCGCCCGTCGCGGTGTCGACGAGCGTGGCGTGCCGCTGCGAGAAGGTGCCGCGGCTCGAGTCCTGTCCGCTGATGCGGATCGGCGTGCCCTCGAGCAGCAGCGTGCCGAACGCCAGCGCCTCCGCGGTGCCCCAGTCGAGCGGCGCGGCGCCCTCCGCCATCTTCCCGCGGCGCGCCAGCTGCTGGACCATCTTGGGGTTGAGGTGGAAGCCCGCGGGGACCGTCGTGAGCACGCGGCCGATCCGCGCGAGGGTCTCCCGCGAGACCGCGGTGTCGAGCTCGACGATCTGGACCTGCTCGGCTTCCCCCGGCGGCCGTTGAGCGGCCGCGGTCTCGTGGCGCGGCCGCTTGGCGGCGTCCTTCGCCGCGGCGAGGGCCTTCTCGTACTCGGCGAGCTGCGCCGCCTCCATCGCGGCGACCTCGTCCGCGCTGACCACGCCCTCCCGGATCAGGCGGCGCGCGTAGAGGGTCTTGACGCCGGGATGGGCCTCGATCGCGCGGTACATCAGGGGCTGCGTGTACGTCGGCTCGTCGCCCTCGTTGTGGCCGTGGCGGCGGAACCCGATCAGGTCGACCACGACGTCCTTGTGGAACTCCTGCCGGTAGTCGAGCGCGATCTCGAGCACGCGGTAGGCCGCCTCCGGGTCGTCCGCGTTGACGTGAAAGATGGGGACCTGGTTGATCTTCGCGACGTCCGTCGAGTAGACCGACGAGCGGCCCTTGCTCGGCGGCGTCGTGAAGCCGATCTGGTTGTTGACGACGAGATGGATGGTTCCCCCGGTGCGGTACCCCGGCAGCTGCGCGAGGTTGAAGACTTCCGCGACCATCCCCTGCCCGGCGAACGCCGCGTCGCCGTGCAGCAGGACGGGCAGCACGCGCTTCCAGGCGTCGGGGCCGTGGCCGGCCAGCCGCTCCTGCTTCGCGCGCACGACGCCCTCCACGACCGGGTCGACGGCCTCGAGGTGCGACGGGTTGGACTCCACCTGGATCGTGATCTTGCGGCCCGCCTCGGCCTGCCGGACCGTGCGTGCGCCCTGGTGATACTTGACGTCGCCCTCGTCGGCCGGGAAGTCGGGGTGGACGACGCCCTCGAAGCCCGAGAAGATGCGCTCGGCCGAGTTGCCGACGACGTTGGCCAGGATGTTGAGGCGGCCGCGATGCGACATGCCGATCACGACCTCGTCGATGGCGAGGCTCGCGGCGCGCTCGACCAGGCGATCGAGGAGCGGGATCGTGGCGTCGACACCCTCCACGGAGTAGCGGCGCTGGCCCAGGAACTTGGTGCCGAGGAAGCGCTCGAAGTCCTCGGCGGCGATGAGCTTCCCGAGCAGCGCCTTGCGGAGCGCAGGCGGCAGCGGCGGCTTCGCGGCCGTCGCCGCGGCGATGCGCTCGCGGACCCAGTACTTCTCGGTCGGGCTCGAGATGTGCCGGTATTCGGTGCCGATCTTGCCGCAGTAGACGCGCCGCATCGTATTCACGATCTCGCGCAGCGGCAGGTAGTCCCCGCCCTTGAGCCCGCCCGTCCAGAACTCGCGGTCCAGGTCCCAAATGGTGAGCCCGTAGGTCTCGAGCTCGAGCTCGGGGTGGGCCTCCGTCCGGCGCGTGCGCAGCGGGTCGATGTCCGCGAGGAGGTGGCCGCGGACGCGGTACGCGTTGATCAGCTCGAGGACCCGCGCCTGCGTCGCGATCCGCTCGGAGTGGCCGTCCGCGAATGCCGGGTGCTTGTCCACCTCCCAGCGGAACGGCTGGAACCGCATCCCCAGATCCGCGAAGACCTCGTCGTAGAAGCCGTGCTGGCCGAGCAGGAGCTGCTCGACGCGCGCCAGGAAGGCGCCGGACTCCGCGCCCTGGATGATGCGGTGGTCGTAGGTCGAGGTGAAGGTGATGACCTTCGAGATCGCGAGGTGGGACAGCGTCGCCGGCGCCATCGCGGAGAACTCCGCGGGGTACTCGATCGCGCCCGTCGCGATGATCGCACCCTGGCCCGGCAGGAGCCGCGGCACCGACGCCGTCGTGCCGAGCGTGCCCGGGTTGGTCAAGGAGAGGGTCGTGCCCTCGAAGTCCGAGACCTTGAGCTTGCCGCTGCGCGCGCGTCCGACGACGTCGTCCGCCGCGGCGAGGAACTCCGAGAACCGCATGGCCTCCGCGCCGGGGACGTTGGGCACGAGCAGCGTCCGCGAGCCGTCCGCCTTCGGCACGTCCACCGCGAGACCGAACCGGATGTGCGGGCGGCGGACGCGCGTGGGCTCGCCGGCGGCGTCGTCGTAGGCGTCGTTCATGCCGGGGAAGGCCTCGAGCGCCTGGATCACGGCCCACGAGATCAGGTGCGTGAAGGAGACCTTGGGCAGCTCCGCGGCGGCGCGCTCGGCGTTGATCAGCCGGCGGTTCTCGTCGAGCAGCTTGATCGGGATCTGCCGCTGCGTCGTCGCCGTCGGGACCTCGAGGCTGCGCTCCATGTTCTCGGCGATCCGGGCGGCCGCGCCGCGGATGGGCAGGCGCTCCCCGTCGATCGGCGCGGCGGGAACGGGCCGCCCGGCGGACGCCGCAACAGGGCGCCCGGCGGGGGCCGCCACGGGCGCTGTCGGCGGCGCCTCGCGCGGCGCGGGCGCGGCGGATGCCTCCGGCGCGCGCGACGGCTCGGCCTCCCCGAGGGCGCCGCCGGGGCCGAACCGCTCGTGGAAGAACCGGCGCCACTCGTCGTCGACGGAGGCGGGGTTTGCGCGGTAACGGTTCAGGAGGTCCGAGACGTAGCTGGCGTTCGCTCCGAACTCCGAGACGAGCTCCTCGGAGGCGTCGACGTCGGACGGCGTGCGAGTGGACATGGGAGGGGGATTTTAGTGCTTTTGCGACGGCCTGATACCATTCCGCGACTCTTGCGAAGCCCGATCAAAGACTTGCGGCGCCTGGCCCTGCTCGCGGCCCTCGGGCTCACCGGGATGGGGGCGGCCGCGCCCGGGCCTGTGCCTACGGCCGTCGAGCCCGCCCGCCTCCCTCCCGAGATCCGGCGGAGCGCCGAGGCCCTGCGCGATCGCATCGCCGCGGGATCGAAGGCCTACGACTGGGTGCGCGAGATCGTGGACCGGGCCGGTCCGAGGCTGGCCGGCTCCCCCGGCGACCGCGCCGCGGTGGAGGCGGCCCTCTCGATCCTGAAGGCGCAGGGTTTCGCCAACGTGCGCGCCGAGCCCGTCACCGTTCCGGTGTGGCAGCGAGGCGCCGAGGTCGGCGAGGTCGTCTCCCCCGTGTCCCAGTGGCTCGCGCTGACCGCGCTCGGCGGCAGCGAGCCGACGCCGGCGGGCGGCCTCGAGGCGGAGATCGTGCGCGTCTCGACGCTCGAGGAGCTCGACCAGCTCGACGCGTCGGCGTGCCGCGGCAAGATCGTCTTCATCGACCGCCGCATGGCGCGCGCGTCGGACGGCTCCGGCTACGGCGACGCCGTGCCCGCACGTTCGGATGGCGCCTCGCGCGCGGCGCGGCTCGGCGCGGCCGGCGTCCTCATCCGCTCGATCGGCACGGACCGCAACCGGCTTCCCCACACCGGGAGCCTCACGTACGCGAAGGACGCGCCCCGGATCCCGGCGGCGGCGGTCTCGGTTCCCGACGCCGAGCTTCTGACGCGCCTCGTCCGCCGCGGCGGCCCCGTGCGGGTGCGTTTCGAGCTGACGTGCGGCAAGAAACCGGATGCGCCTTCCGCGAGCGTCGTGGGCGAGGTCGTCGGCCGCGAGAAGCCCGACGAGATCGTGCTCCTCGGCGCGCACCTCGATTCCTGGGACCTCGGCACGGGAGCGATCGACGACGGCGCGGGCTGCGGCATCGTGATCGAGGCGGCGCGCCAGATCGCGGCCCTGTCGCCGCACCCGCGGCGCACGATCCGGGTGGTCCTCTTCGCCAACGAGGAGAACGGCCTCGCCGGCGGCAAGGCCTACGCCAAGGCGCACGCCGCGGAGCTCGCGCGCCACGTCGCCGCGTTCGAGGCCGACCTGGGAGACGGGCCGCCGCTCGGTTTCTCGTGGAACGCCGGCCCGTCGGCGGAGCCCATGCTCAAGGCGATCGCGGGGCTCACGGGCGCGCTCGCCGCCGGCCAGCTCAAGACCGCGAAGTCCGGCGGCGCCGACATCAGCACGCTGATCCCGTCGGGGGTGCCGAACCTCGGCCTGCTGCTCGATGCGTCGACCTACTTCGACCTGCACCACTCGGCCAACGACACGCTGGACAAGATCGATCCCGCGACCCTGGACCGCTCGACGGCGGCCCTCGCGGCCGCGGCCTACGTGCTGGCCGAGGCGCCCGAGACGCTGGAGCGGATCCCCGAGGCCGCGCGCGCGCAGGAGCCGGATTGAGCGGGTCGGCGCTGCGGACGGCGGTAGCCGCCGCGCTCGCGGCAGTCTTCGCGGCATCCCGGCTCGCGGCGGCCCCTCCGTCGCCGCTCGACTCCGCCACCGCGGAGCGATTCGCGGCGCTCGCGCTCGACTGCGTGGACCGCGAGTTCCCCAACAAGCCCGAGCAGGTGATCGAGACCGCCGACGAGATCCGCGCGCCGAAGCAGTTCCACCCGGCGTTCTTCGGCTGCTACGACTGGCACTCGTCGGTCCACGGCCACTGGCTTCTGGCGCGGCTTCTGAAGACGCACCCGGAGATCCCCTCCGCCGCCCGCGCCCGCGCGGTCCTCGACGCCCACTTCACCCCGGAGGCGATCGCGGCGGAGACGCGCTACCTGGATCAGAAGGCCAATCGCGCGTTCGAGCGGCCGTACGGCTGGGCGTGGGCGCTGCGTCTCGCGGCCGACCTCGCGGCGCTGTCCGCCGCGTCGGCCGACGACCCGCAGGCGCGGGCGTGGCGCGAACGGTTCCGGCCCCTCGAGGACGGCCTCGTCGAGCGGTACGTGGCGTACCTGCCCAAGCTCACGCACCCGATCCGCACGGGCGTTCACCCGAACACGGCCTTCGCGCTGGCGCAGGCCCTCGACTACGCGCGCGCCGCCGGCCGCAAGGACTTCGAGCGGGTCCTGCTCTCGCGCAGCCACTTCTACTACGGCGAGGACCGCGCCTGCCCTCTGGCGTACGAGCCCTCGGGCGAGGACTTCTTCTCGCCCTGCCTCGCCGAGGCGGACCTCATGCGCCGCGTGCTGCCGCCGCGCGAATTCGCGCGCTGGCTCCACGGCTTTCTCCCGCAGCTCTCGAAGAGCAAGGCGCCGCGCCTGACGCCCGCGGTCGTGACCGACCCCACGGACCCCAAGCTCGTGCACCTCGACGGTCTGAACCTCTCGCGCGCCTGGATGCTGCGCGGGATCGCGTCGGGGCTCCCGCCGAAGGACTCCCGGAGAGTGATCCTGCAGAAGGCCGCCGACGCGCACGCGGCCGCTGGCCTCGCGCGCGTCTCCTCCGGGAACTACGAGGGCGAGCACTGGCTCGCGTCGTTCGCGGTGTATCTGCTGACGGAACCGTAGCGATTTTGGATTTTGGATTTTGGATTTTGGATTCGGGGATTCCTCAGAGACTCCCCTTCACTCGTTCCCTCACCTGCTGGACCTCGGGATGCTGAAACCCCAGTAGCTCCGCGATGCGGCGCGCGAGCTGATTCTCGGCGGCGGTCAGCTTCCCGTCCGAGTACACGATGCCCCAGATCACCTCGATCAGGCGCAGCCGCTGATCCCGCGAGAACTTGTCGGCCAGCAGTCGGGTGAACTGGTAGAGGTCCACGCTCTCGCGCCGCTCCTCTTCGGCAAGACGCACGACCTCGTCGACGTCCTCGGCGGGGACACCAAGATCTTCCCGAACGGCGCGCAAGATCCGTTGGCGCTCCTCCTCCGTGAACACGTCGTCGGCGTGCGCGATCTCGAGCAGCAGCGCGCACGCCGCGATCGCGACCGCGTCCGGCGCGTGGTGCTCCGCGTCGTTCGAGGACAATTTCGATGTGAAGAAATGGCGAATGGACTGGAATCCCATGCAACCCAGTCTATGTTCTCCGGGTTGTATTCGTCGGAAACCTTTCCCGGCCACCGGCGTATTGGTTAGCGAGGCCATGATGAGACGCAGGGATTTCGAGACGTTTCTTCTCACACTGGAGTCGACACCCGCGCTGCTCGCCCGAGCCGCCGCCGTCCTCTCCCCGTCGGAGGCCCGCCGGCGCCCCGGCGAGAAGTGCTTCTCGTTCGTCGAGAACGTGTGGCATCTCGCGGATCTCGAGCGCGAGGGCTTCGGCCTCCGCATTCGCCGCATCCTCGCCGAGGAGAACCCCGCGCTTGCGAACTTCGACGGCGACCGGGTCGCGCGCGAGCGCAACTACCAGGACAACGACGTCGACCGTGGACTCGCCCTCTTCGCGCGCGCTCGCGCGCAGAACCTCGAGGCGCTCCGTCGCCTGCGGCGCTCGGACTGGAAGCGCTCGGGCTCGCAGGAGGGCGTCGGGCGCGTCACGCTCGCGGACATCCTGCGCCTGATGGCGGAGCACGACCGCTCCCACGGATCCGACGTCGCCGACATCCTCGCGATCGTGCGCGGGCAGGCGGCGAGCCGCTGTCCTGGTCCGACCTCGGCCGTAGCTTAGATTCTTAGCGGGCCGCTGCGCGGCCCAACCGACAGAAGAGGGGAAGTCTCTGTCGGTCCCTCTCCCTCAAGCGTTCTGCGCGGACTTACGGGCCTTCATCCACTCGCGTGCGGCCGCGATGATCCCCGGGAGTATCGAGAGAAAGACCACGGTGATGATCACGATCTCGATGTGCTCCTTGACGCCCGGGATCTGTCCGAGGAAGTAGCCGATCAGGGTCATCGAAAGCACCCAGAGCCCGCCGCCGAAGACGTTGAAGGAGAGGAAGCGGCGGTACTCCATCTTCCCCATGCCCGCCACGATCGGCGCGAACGTTCGGACGATCGGCATGAAGCGCGCGAGCACGATCGTCTTGCCGCCGTGCTTCTCGTAGAAGTCGTGCGCGCGCCGGAGGTGCGCCGGGTTGAAGAAGAGCGACTTCGGCCGATTGAAGAGCGCCGGGCCGGCCTTGCGCCCGAACCAGTACCCGACGGTGTCGCCCAGGATGGCGGCTGCGATCAGGATCAGGTTCAGTTGCACGATGTTCAGCTGGCCGGTCCCGGCGAAGACGCCCGCCGTCACGAGGAGGGAATCGCCCGGGAGGAAGAACCCGACGAGCAGGCCCGTCTCCGCGAAGACGATGATCGTCATCGCCGTGACGCCGCCGACCCGAACCAGCGTCTCGACGTCGGTCAGCTGGTGGAAGAGCTGCTTGAACCACTCCATGAAGTCGCCGCATGCTAACAGGTCGCCGGCCTCATGAGCCCCGCGGCCGGCTCGGATAGGATTTCTCCCGACATGCCCGAATACACCGACGCGCACGCCCGCTCCGGCATCGACGCGGCCCTGCCGGCCATCGAGACCTGGCCCAACCAGTACGCCGACTACGAGATCGCGGTGGAGATCCCCGAGTACAACGCGATCTGCCCGAAGACGGAGCTGCCCGACTTCGGGCACCTCACGATCCGCTACGTCCCGGACCGTCTCTGTCTCGAGCTCAAGTCGCTCAAGCTGTACATCGTGGCGTATCGCAACGTCGGCATCTTCTACGAGAACGCGGTCAACCGAATCCTCGAGGACTGCGTCGCCGCGTGCCGGCCCAAGCGGATGACGATCACGGGGACCTTCTCGTCCCGTGGCGGGATCTCTTCGACGATCGAAGCGAGTTATCCTCGGCCAGCCTCTTCCGATCCCCTGCCGGCCGGTACGGAAACGCCCCGAAACTCGTCGTAGAGAGCCTCCCGGATCATCCGGGTCGCCGGGCCCGGCTTCCCGTTCCCGATCGTGCGGCCCTCGATGGTGACGAGCGCCTGCGTCCACAGCGTCGTCGAGGCGAGAAAGACCTCCTGGGCGGCGAACATCTCCTCGACCGTGAACGCGCGCTCCTCGACGGAGAGCCCGATGCGGCGCGCCGCGTCGATCGCCGCCCCCCGCGTGACGCCGGGGAGGATCCGCGGCCCGTTGGGCGCGGTGCGCACGACGCCCTTCGCGACGCTGAAGAGGTTGGCCTTGGTGCCCTCGAGCGCGAACCCATCGCGGACCAGGATCGCGTCGATCGCGCCGGCCTGCTTCGCCTTCTGCGCGGCGAGGACGTTGGGCAGCAGCATCACGCTCTTGATGTCGCAGCGGCCCCACCGCTCATCGGTCAGCAGGATGGCGCGGCTTCCCTCCGCGGGCAGCGGCGGATCGGTCTTGCGCGCGAACGCGAACACCGTCGGGCGCGTGCCCTCCGGAGGAAAGGCGTGGTAGCGCGGCCCCGCGCCCCGCGAGACCTGCGCGTAGACGAACGCGTCCTCCTCGGCGAGTCCGTTCTCCGTCAGCAGCCGCTCGGCGACCGACGGGAAGAAGTCCGGAGTCGAGGCGATCGCGATGGCATCCAGGCCATCGCGCATGCGGTCGAGGTGCTCGGCGAGCCGGTAGGGGCGGCCGCGGTCGTAGCGCACGACCTCGTAAATCGCGTCGGCGAAGAGGAAGCCCCGGTCGAGCGGCGAAATGGCGGCTTCCCGCTCATCCACGAATCTCCCGTCGACGTAGAGAACGCTCATGGCCGGAAATGGTATGTCATCCCGAGGACCCCGAGCGCAGCGAGGGGGACGAGGGACCCCTTTCCAAGCGGCACCGTGACTTCGAAAGGGGTCCCTCGCTGCGCTCGGGATGACGGCTACTTGCGTCGGCCGAACTCCCGCACGGCCTTCGCGAGGTCGGCGTCGCCGGCGAGGCCGCGGTATGCCTCCTCCGCCGCGGCCAGACGCGTCGCGAGCGCCTCGCGCCGACGGGCGCGCAGCAGGTCCCGCGCGGCGCCGAGACCGCCGCGGGCGTGCCCGGCGAGCCGGGCCGCCAGCCGGTCGACCTCCTCCTCGAGGCGATCCGGAGAGACCGACCGCGACACGAATCCCGCCTGCTCCGCCTCGCGGCCCGAGACGATCCGCCCGGAGAGGATCCACTCCGCGGCGCGGGCTTCGCCGACCAGGCCCGGGAGAAGGACGATCCCGCCGGGAGGGAAGCACGCCAGCGTGATCTCGGGGAACCCGATCCGCGCGTCCTCGGAGGCGAGGGCGAGGTCGCAGGCCGCGGCGATCTCAGCTCCCCCGCCCAGGCACGCCCCCGAGACCGACGCGAGTGTGATCGCGGGCGTCGCGACCAGGGCCTCGAGGACCTCCCGCATGGCCGTCAGCATGCGGCGGATGGGCTCGGGCTCGGGCACATGATCGGCCACGTCGACGCCGGCCGAGAACGCCTTCGGCAGCCCCGAGAGCACGAGCACGCGCGCGTCCTTCGCGGACGCGACCGCGCGCGCCAGGTCCGCGAGCGCGGCGAGGCCCAACACGTTGGCCGGCGGGATCGCGATCCGCAGGTCCGCGCGCGCTCCGTCGCGCGAGCGGTCGAGCCGGATTCCCGCCGGAGACGGGCTCACGGGCTCAGGGCTTCGCGGGAGTCGCCGCAGCCGCGGGCGATGCGGCTGCGGCAGGCGGCGCCGCGCCGGGCGCCGTGGCCGGCTTCTTCTGCGCTCTCGCGCGCAGGTTCTTGACGACGGCCTTGACGTTGGCGATGTGCGTCTCCGTCAGCGTCACCCGCTGCATCGCGTTCTCCGGCGCGCGGATCTCGGCATCGATCATCTCGTCCCGGATCCCGTTGTCGACGATCTTCTTCGCGAGCGCCACCGTCTTCTGGATGTAGCTGAGCGAGTCGGAGACGCCCGACGGCGGGCCGATGGGCCCGTGCCCCGGAACCAGCTTCTGGGGATCCACGCGCCGGATCGCGGTGAGCACGCGCTCCCAGCCGATGGGATCCATGTCGGGCGACTGCATGTACGGGTAGAGCCCGTTCAACGCCACGTCGCCCGAGAAGAGCACCTTCTCCGCCGGCAGGTAGATGATCAGGTCGCCCTTCGTGTGCGCCGGACCGAGGTGGTAGACCTGAATGTTGTGGATACCGTCCACGAGGATCTCCCGCTCCGAGATGGACTCGATCACCGGCTTGAAGCTCGTCTTCCCCGCGAGCGGGTCGGCGGGATCCGCCGACGCCTGCTGGAGAAATGCGAGGACCACGCCGTTCACCGCCTCCTGGCAGACGATCCGCGCGCCCGCGGCCGCAAAGGCGCGGGCGCCGCCCATGTGGTCGCCGTGGACGTGCGTGAGGATCAACGCCCGCACCGGCTTGTTCCCGGTGGTCTGCGCGATCTGATCCAGGATTTCCTTCCCGCTCTTCGCGTCGCCGCCCGAGTCGACGGCGACGACCCCGTCCCCGAGCAGGAACCACCCGGCGTTGGCGCCGTTGGACGGCGTCATTGCCCAGACGCCGTCGGCGACCTGTTCGGCCGCCGGCTTCTTCTCTTTCTCCTGACCGCGAGCCGGCGCGACCAGGGCGGCGGCGGCGACGGCCGCAAGGAGTGGAGCCAGGATTCCCGCGCGTCTTTGCATCACTCCGATTCTCATCCGCATCTTCACCCTCATCCTCCGACTGTATCGTTCCGGGTCCGCGTCCACAACGCTGGCGGCGGCTCGGAATTCCCGCACGGCGTCAGCCGCGGCGAGCCGCGGCGTCCTGCTCCCCGCGGCGTACCGCGGCGTCCTGTTCCGCGCGGCGAACCGCCGCGACAAACTCCGCGAAGAGCCGCGCCGACGCCGCGTCGCCGGCGAGATTCTCGGGATGCCACTGGACGGCCATCAGCCAACCCTCTCGGGAGGCGGAGGACTCGACCGCCTCGGGAACGCCGTCCTCGGCCGTCGCCGACACCGCGAGGTCCGGCGCGACGCGCGCGATCGCCTGGTGGTGGCGGCTATTCACGGCGAGCTCGGGCGTGCCCGCGATCGACGCGAGGCGCGTTCCGGGCGCGATCGAGACCGTATGGTCGAGCCTGGTCTTCTGCGGCGGGTCGTCCGCGTTCTGGTGGACGACGGGGGACTGCCGCTCGATGGGCAGGTCCTGGACGAGCGTGCCGCCGAGGGCCACGTTGATGACCTGCAGGCCGCGGCAGATCCCGAGGACCGGGCGCTTCGCGCGGAGGGCCTCCTCCAGCAGTGCGAAGTCGATCGCGTCGCGCTCGGCGTCGACCTCGACGTTGCCGTCCGGAAGGACGGAGGTCCCGTAGCGCGCCGGATCCACGTCCACGCCTCCGCCCAGCACGAGCGCGTCGAAGTCGCCGTCCGGCCTCTCGGCCGAGAGCGGCGTGACGATCGCGATGGCGGAGAGCGGCACGCCCGCGGCGACGAGGGAGCGGACGTAGTCGTTGGCCTCGGGGTCGGCGTCCCGGTCCAGTGTCAGAGCGATGCGCATGAGGAAAGGTTACAGGTGATAGGTGTTAGGTGACAGGGGCAATCGTCTTCTTCCCCTATCACCTGTCACCCATCACCTGTCACCTCTCGAAGAGCACGGCCATCCCCATGCCGCCGGAAACGCAGAGCGTCGCGATGCCTCGCTTCGCGTTGCGCCGCCGCATCTCGTGGAGGAGGGTCGTGGCGATCCGCGCGCCCGTGGCTCCGATCGGATGCCCCAGCGCGATCGCTCCCCCGTTGACGTTGAGACGCGCAGGATCGAGCGCCAGGTCCCGGACGCACGCGATGACCTGCGCCGCGAAGGCCTCGTTGAGCTCGATCAGGTCGATGTCGGCGAGCGACAGGCCCGTCTTCGCGAGCAGCGACCGGATCGCCGGCACCGGGCCGATCCCCATGCGCGCGGGATCGACGCCGGCGCTCGTCCATGCAACGACGCGCGCGAGCGGCTCGACGCCGGCCTTGCGCGCCTCCTCCTCGGTCGCGAGAACCAGCGCCGCGGCGCCGTCGGTCACGCCGGAGGAGTTCCCCGCGTGGACGGTCCCCTTCGGGTCGAAGACGGGCTCCAGCCGCGCGAGCGCCTCGACCGTGGAGTCGGGCCGGGGATGCTCGTCGCGCGTGACCTCGAGAGCGCCCTTCTTGCCGGCGACGGTGACGGGCGCGATCTCGTCGGCGAAGCGCCCCTCCGCGATCGCGCGCCCCGCCCGCCGCTGCGACTCGACGGCGTACGCATCCTGCTCGGCGCGCAGGATGCCGTACTCGCGGACGAGCGTCTCGGCCGTCTCGCCCATGAGCTGGCCGCAGAGCGGGCACAGGAACCCGTCCTTGTACATGGCGTCGACGACCTCGGCGTGGCCCATCCGCATCCCGAATCGCACGCGCGGCAGCAGATACGGCGTCGCCGACATGCACTCCGTTCCGCCGGCGAGCACGACGTCGCTCTCGCCGGCCGCGATCGAGAGCGCGCCGAGCGTGATCGCCTTGAGGCTCGACGCGCAAGCCTTGTTGACGGTGAAGGCCGGGACGGCGTCCGGAACGCCGGCGCGGTGGGACACCTGGCGCGCCGTGTTCGGGCCGCCGCCCGCCTGGCGGGCGTGTCCGAAGATCGTCTCGTCCACGGCCGCCGGCGGCAGGCCCGAGCGCAGGAGGGCCGCCTTCGCGGCGACCTCGCCGAGGTCGGCCGGAGACAGCGAGGCGAACGCGCCGCCGAACTTGCCGACGGGAGTGCGGGCGGCGGAGAGGACGTAGACCGGGCGCATGGGGACGCGGTTATAGATGAAGGCGTCGAGGTGACGGGAGTGACACAATTCGCTCGCTCAGGGTGCAAGACTGACCGAGCCGCCGACCTATCCTCGACTTCACCTGTCAAATCACCGGCAGCCGCACCGTGAACGTCGATCCCCTGCCCAGCTGGCTCTCGACGGTGACCCGGCCCTTGTGGGCCTCCACGATCCAGCGGACGATCGAGAGCCCGAGCCCCGATCCCCCGGGGTTCGTGGCGCGCGAGCCCTTGCTGCGGAAGAAGCGCTCGAACACGTAGGGAAGGTCCGCCTCGGGAATGCCGACGCCGGTGTCGGAGACCGAGAGCAGGGCCTCTCCCGGCGCGGCCTCGACCCTCACGGTGACCCGGCCTCCCGCCTCGGTGTAGCGCATCGCGTTCTCGAGCAGGTTATGCATGACCTGCTGGAGGCGGCCCGCGTCGGCGAAGACGTAGATCGGCTTCTGCGGCGTCTCGACCGCCAGGTCGAGCCCGCGGTCGGCGGAAGCGAGCGCGAGGTCCTTCACGACGTCGGCCGCGAACTTGACGAGGTCGAGGTTCGCGAAGGAGAGCGTCACGCGGCCGCTCTCGCCGCGGGTCAGGAACAGGAGGTTCTGGGACAGCCGGGTCACGTGCCGGACCTCGAGCAGCGCGTTGCCGATCGCCTCGCGATACTCCTCGGCCGGCCGCTCCTCCTCGAGCGCCACCTCGAGCGAACCGCGCAGGATCGTCAGCGGCGTCCGCAGCTCGTGGGAGACGTCCGCGATGAACTGCTGCTGCTCCTTCTCGGCCGCGGCGAGCGCGTCGAGGCGCGCGTTGAGCCCCGCCACGAGCGCGCGAATCTCCTCGGGCAGATCCTCCGCCGGGATCCGCAACAGCGGACGGACGAGCGACTCCTCGAGCCGTTTCGTCAGAATCTCGATCGGGGAGGGTGCGGATTCGGATACGGCCATGGATCGTCCGGCGGGGGCCGGCGCCGTCTTGAAGAGCCGGGACAGCACGTCGCGCAAGGTCTACGCGGGGGCGTCCGGCTCCCGCACGCGGTAGCCGACGCCTCGCACGGTCTGGATCAGCTTCTCGCGATCGCCGCCGTCGATCTTCTTGCGGAGGGCGTTGATGTAGACGTCGATGATGTTGGTCGAGAGGTCGAAGGAGTCCTCCCAGATGCGCGCCTGGATCTCCGAGCGCGAAACGACCTTCCCGCGCCGGCGCAGCAGCAGCTCGAAGAGCGCGCCCTCGCGCACCGTCAGGCGCACTGTCTCCTCGCCCCGCACGACCTCGCGCGACTCGGGCTCGTAGCTCAGGTCCTGGAAGACCAGCGGCCCCGGCTCGACGATCTCGGTGCGCCGCAGGAGGGCCCGGATGCGCGCCAGCAGCTCCCGGAACGAGAAGGGCTTGACCAGGTAGTCGTCGGCCCCCGCGTCGAGGCCCTCGATCTTGTTCTGCACGGTGTCGCGGGCGGTCAGCATCAGGATCTTCGAGCGCACGCCCCGCGACCGCAGCTCCCGGCAGAGCTCCAGCCCGTCGCGAGATCCCGGGATCATCAGGTCGAGGATGATCAGGTCCGGCGGCGAGCCCGAGAGCAGCTCGAGCGCCGCGTCCGCGTTGCCCACGGCGTCGACGACGTAGCCCTTCTCCGCCAGCCCCTTCTTCAGGAACTGGGCGATGCGCTGCTCGTCCTCGACGACGAGGACCTTCACGGCTCGCTCCCGTTCCCCGGCCCGGCCGCGCCGCCCGGACCCCCCCTCCCGCGCATGAAGGAGATGACGAAGACCGTGCCGGCGCCGGCCGCGAACCCCGCCGCGAAGGACGCGGTGGGCGGCGCCGTCGTGGCCGCGACGACCGCCCCGACGGCCACGAGGCCGAAGAGAAGCGGTCGCGATACCGGGATGGGTTCCACGGCCGGAATCATAGAGGCTCCCTCCGGGTATTATCTCCGCCTTAAGAATAAGGAGGATGCGATGAAGAAACTCGGATTCCTGGCCGGGGCGGCCCTGGCGGCCGGAGCCCTCGTGGTTTCGTGCTCGTCGACGGCTTCCAGCAGCGCCCCGCCGCCCATGGCCAAGGCCACGATCGAGTCGAAGAGCGGGTCCAGGGTGACCGGCCACGCCGTATTCACGGAACTGGCCTCCGGAGGCGTGAAGGCGGAGATCTGGATCGAGAACGCGACCCCCGGCACGCACGGGCTGCACATCCACGAGAAGGGCGACTGCTCGGCGCCCGACGGCACGTCGGCCGGCGGCCACTTCAACGCCGCCGGAAACCCGCACGCGGCCCCGACGGACGCGAAACACCACAACGGAGACCTCGGGAACATCGAGGTCGGCGCGGACGGCAAGGGACACCTCGTGATCACGTCCGATCTGCTGACCGTCAAGCCCGGGCCGAACTCGGTCGTCGGCAGGGCGGTGGTCTTCCACGAGAAGGCCGACGACCTGAAGACCCAGCCGACCGGCAACGCCGGCGGGAGATTCGGCTGCGGAGTGGTGCAGTAGGGGATTCGTTCCCGGCGTAGGGGCGGCCCTTGAGGCCGCCCGCTGCAGGGCGGGGGCGCACCGAGCGGCCGCGGGCCGCGACAAGCGCCGGGTTCGCCGGCGCTAACCCCCGCCCCTACGTTTTTGGTTTAGGGAAGAAATGACCAAGCCGACCTTTGATCTCCCTCCGGACGAGCTGCGCCGGCTCGGCGAGCTGACCGCCGACGCGGTCGCCTCGCATCGCGCGGATCTCTTCGACCGGCCCGTGTTCGGCAAGCTCGGATCCCGCGCGGCGCTCTTCGAGGAGAAGCTGCCCGAGGAGGGCCGGCCCTTCGAGGAGGTCCTCGCGTTCGCGCGCGAGCACATCCTGCCCTACGCCATCGGAAACTCCCACCCGCGCTTCTTCGGGTTCATCCAGTCGAGCGCGGATCCCGTCGGGACCATGGCCGACTTCCTCGCGGCCGGAATGAACAACAACTGCTGGGGCGGCGACCAGGCGGCGGTCCACGTCGAGCAGCTCGCGCTGCGCTGGCTGGCCGAGATGCTCGGCTTTCCGGTCGCGCCGAGGGAATTCTCGTCGCGGGCGGCTCGATGGCGAACTTCACCGCGATCGCGACCGCGCGGGCGCGCGATGACGCCGGGGCGTCCGCGAGGACGGGTTCGCCGGGCGGACGCCCCGCCGCTCATGGTCTACGCCTCCGACCAGGTCCACGCCTGCGTCGACAAGGCCGTCGACCTGCTCGGCATCGGCACGAAGCAGCTGCGGAAGATCGCGACCGACGAGCGCTTCCGCATCCGCATGCCGGCTCGAGGCGGCCGTCGCCGCCGACCGGCGCGCGGGCTTGATCCCCGCGATCGTCGTGGGCAACGCGGGTACGGTCAACACGGGCGCGTCGATCCGCTCGACGAGCTCGCCGACTTCTGCGCCGGGAGGCGCTCTGGTTCACGTCGACGGCGCGTACGGTGCGCTCGCCTCGATCTGCCCGCGCTCAGCGCCGCTCTTCGCCGGCATCGAGCGCGCCGACTCGATCGCGGCCGATCCGCACAAGTGGCTCTACGTGCCCTACGAGGCCGGCGCCACGCTCGTGCGCGAGCCGGGCCGGCTCGCCGCCGCCTTCCGCAAGTTCCCGCGCCGTACCTCGTATCGGATCCCGACAGCCCGTTCCCCGGGCCGGTCTCGTTCGACGAGCGCGGCGTGGAGCTTTCGCGCGGGTTCAAGGCCCTCAAGGTGTGGATGGGGCTGAAGCGCCACGGCCGCCGGGGTACGCGCCGCAGTCGCGAACGACTCGCGATGGCGCGCTTCCTCGCCGACGAGGTCGACCGGCGACCGCGACTTCGAGCTCCTCGCCGAGCCCGCCGCTCTCGATCACGGCTTCCGCTACCGCCCGGCCGGCCGCCCGCTCTCCGACGACGCGCTCGCGCGCATCAACCGCCGATCGTCAACCGGCTCGTCGGCAGCGGCGTCTTCTTCCTCGCCCCGACGCTGCTCAAGGGCCGCACCGCGATGCGCGTCGCGATCATCAACTTCCGGACGACCGAGGAGGACCTGCGGCGCTGCTCGACGAGGCGGAGCGGGTCGGGCGCGCGCTCGTCGAGGCCTAGCATTTTGCGGAGACACTCGAGCGGTCGAGCGCGTCAGCGCGAGCCGCCATTACCGCCGAACGAACCTCACGCACCTGTCTTCCGGGCCCCGTCGCATCGCGAATAGTCTCCCGACGAAGGAGGGAGGAGGTTCGCGATGCGGGAGCCCGCAGCGATCGAGCGCGTCAGCGCGAGTCGTGAGGGCGACGTTCCTTCCAGGCCTCGAGATTCCGCTCGACCTGTCGCGAGTGCTTCTCGAGGTGCTCGGCGTAGACCTCGAGCCAGCGCTCCGCGGAGAACGTCCCCGAGTGGGTGTGGCGGCCCATCGCTCGACCACACGGACTCGGGCAGGCGCCGCAGGAGGGCGGCGGTGTTCGCGCGGACGGCGTCCACGGCCGCGAGCGCGGGCTCGATCGGGAGCGCGTGGTAGTCGAGCTTGCGCGCCCAGTCGGCCTCGTCGTAGCCCTGGATGAGCGCGTCCTGTTCCGTCGCGAGGAACCGGATGCGGGCGGCCGCGTTGGTCTCCGAGTCGGCGCAGTGCACCGCGACCTCGTGCGCCGACCACTTGTTCTCGCCCGGCCGCCACTTCATGGCCTCGCCGGGACCTTCGCCAGCGCGGCGCGCAATTTGCGCGGTCCGTCCTCGTACCGGCGGATGAAGGCCTCGCGTTGGGCTGCGTCGTAGCTCATCGTCTCCTCCTCACCACAAAGTGCCGTCCAGCGAGACTCAACCCATCGCTCCGTCGAGCGAAACTCACCACAGCGTTCCGTCCAGCGAAACGACGGTCTTCTCTCCCAGGACCGCGGCCGCGTGGCTCGTCCCGGCGGGAACGTAGAGACGGTCGCCGGGCCCGAGATCGAACGCCGCATCTCCGACCGTGATGCGCAGAGTGCCGGACAGGACGCCGTCGCACTTGTCCTGCGCGTGCTGGTGCTGGGGGAACACGGTGCCCGGCCGGTAGGTGTAGACCAGGACGTCGTAGCCCTCGAGCTCGAGCAGCCGCATCATGCGCTTCTCGGTCAGCGGCCCGTCGCCCGCGCGCCACCGCTCGAGTCGGACGTCGGCCATGCGGGGAAAGTCTACTTCCGACTCCGGCGTCCCAATTTCGACAAAAAGAAAAGGGGGCCGCAGCCCCCTTTCGAGAAATCTCTGGATGTATGACTTAGTAGCGCCCCCGGCCTCCTCCGCCGCCGCTCTGGGTCTTCGGACGAGCCTCGTTCACCGTCAAGGCCCGGCCGCCATACTCCTGGCCGGAGAGCGCCGAGATCGCGTTGCGCGCCTCGTCGTCGTTGCCGAACTCGACGAACCCGAACCCTTTCGATCGCCCGGTATCGCGATCGGTGATGATCGCGACGGAGTTGACGGCTCCGTACTGGGCGAACAGGGTCCGCAGGTCGTCCTCGGTCGTATTGTAGGGAAGGTTACCAACGTAGAGCTTCATCGAAACAGAGTCCTATCCGGCGTTGCCTTACCGGATCCGCCGCGCCGCTCGGAGGAACCGACTTCCCGTTGGGATCGTCGGAGTCCAGCGACCGCAGATGCGTGCAGGAAGGCCAGCGATACGAGAAGGAGCGCAGTATAGCAAGGGGCCCCGTGGGCCGCAAACGGGTCTTAAGGAGGCCTTAAGCCGCCCTCCGCCCTGTCCTCGCCAGCTGACGGAGTGCCGCCGCGACCCACTTCTTCGTCATGTCCTTGCGCCAGAGGAACGAGAAATCGGTGTTGTCCATGGGCCGGGACGGCCCCGCCGCGGCCTCGGCCGCCGCCGCGATCGCTTCCTCGTCGAGGACCCGCCCGGCGAGGAGGCGCTCGGCCTCCGCCGCGCGCACGGGCGCGGACGCGACCGCTCCCAGGACGATCCGCGCCTCGACCACCGTGTCGCCCTCGCGGCGCACGGCGGCCCCGACCGAGAGGACCGGGAAGTCGAACGCGCCGCGGCGCCGGAGCTTCTTGTAGCTCGCCTCCCAGCCGTTGGGCGCCGGGACGCGGATCTGGGTCAGGAGCTCGCCGGGCCGCTTCGAGAGGTAGTGGATCCCGTCGTTCCGGTAGAGCGCCTCGACCGGCACCTCGCGCGTATCCTCCGGCGAGGCGAGCACCGCCGTCGCGCCGAGCGCGATCAGGACCGGAACCGAGTCCGCGGACTGCACGGCCAGGCACCGGGACGAGGCGGGCGCGACCCAGCAGATGGTCCCGTCCTTCTTCATGCAGAAGTCGATCGCCTTCCGCCACTCGTAGTTCTGGTCGTAATAGTTGCAGCGCGTGTCGAGCAGGAGATTGCCGCCCAGCGTTCCCATGTTGCGCAGCGGCGGCGTCGAGATCTCCGCGATCGCGTGCGCGAGGCCGGGATACCTGCGGCGAATGCGGCCGTGGTGCTCGATCTGAGAAAGCGGCACACAGGCCCCGATCACGGCGCCCTCGGCGCCCGCGCGCAGGCGGCGGAGCGCCGAGATCCGCGAGAGACCGATCACGACCGCCGGCGTCTGCTGCCGGCGCTTCATGTTGGGGTAGAGGTCCGTCCCGCCGGCGACGAAGGCGCTCTCGACGCCCTCGCCGGATTTGATCCGCAGCGCCTCCTTCACGGTCGTCGGCGCGTAGTAGCGGAACTTCGGGAGGCGCATCATGGGTCAGCCGATAGCCCAAGGCAGAGTCCTTCGACCGCCAGATGACCAGCGATCTCGCATCGGGATCCATCGAAGTGCTCATCGGCTGAGCCCGCACCGCGGCTCCCGTCCGACTCCCGTCGCCGCCGCTCCGCGGCCCGCCCGTCGCCGCCCTCGGCGGGCGTCGGGACATGGATCGGGCTCCGGATACGGGACGTTCGGGAAGCGCTCCGGCCCGACGCGCGCCGGCTTGCCCTGCGCCTTCGCCTTCAGGGCGCGCGCGATCTTCTCGGGCGTCATCGGCATCTCGTCGATGCGCACGCCCACGGCGTCGAAGACCGCGTTGGCCACCGCGGGCAGGATCGGCAGGAGCGGGCCCTGCCCGACCTCCTTGGCGCCGAAGGGCCCGTTGGGATCCGGGTCCTCGATGAGGTAGGTCTCGACCTCGCACATCTCCTGCGTCGTCGGGCTCTTGTACTCGAGCAGGGACGGGCACTTGTGCACGACGTTCCGGTTGCGTCCGGCGGTACGCCATCTCCTCCATCATCGCCTCGCCCAGTCCCATGTACACGCAGCCCTCGACCTGGCCCATCGACCAGCGCCGGGTTGATGCACTGGCCGATGTCGTGCGCGATCCAGATCTTCGGCGACCGGCAGATGCCGGTCTCCGGATCGACCTCCACCTCGACCACGGCCGCGCGAGTAGGTGTACGCGGGCGAGGGGCCCACGCCCGCGCCGCGGTAGCGCCCCGGCGACCGCGGCGGCGTGTACGAGCCCGACCGTGCCGATCGTGCCGACCTTCGACTCGGCCACCACCACCGCCTCGGCGAAGGACATCCCGCGCTCGGGGTCCTCGGCGTCGAACACGCGCCCGCTCGGCGAAGCACGACGCGCTCCTCGGGGATCTCGAGCTTCGCGGCCGACGGCGGCGACGAGCAGCTCCGCGCGCGCGCTCGCGCCGCCTGGATCGCCGCGTTGCCGGTCATCAGCGTCACGCGCGAGGAGTAGGTGCCGAGGTCCACCGGCGTCAGGTCGGTGTCGGCGGTGACCACCCGGATGTCGCACGGGTCGACCCCCAGCACCTCGGCGACGATCTAGGCGAGGATCGAGTCCGAGCCCTGGCCGATGTCGGTCGAGCCGCAGAAGACGGTGACCCCGCCGCCGCGATCGAGCTTGAGCTGCACGCCCGGACTGCGGCATCTCGTTCCAGTAGATCGGCAGGCCGGCGCCGGTGATGTAGGAGGAGCAGGCGAGCCCGAGCCCCCGGCCGTACGGCAGCTTGCCGCGGCGCTTCCTTCCAGCCGCGACGCCTTCGACCACCTTGTCGATGCACTCGCCGAGGCCCATCGAGCCGAGCGCAGCCAGTTGGCGGTGAGCGAGTTCGGCGGCTGCGAGGTGCGCAGCCGGATGCTCGGCCGGATCGATGCCGAGCTCGCTCGGCGATCTTGTCGAGCTGCACCTCGAGCGCGAAGCGCGGCTGCGGCGTGCCGTGTCCGCGCTTGGGGCCGCACGGCGGCTTGTTGGTGAAGACGCGCGCGCCGTCGAAGCGGTACGCCGGCACCTCGTAGGTCACCGTCTGCAGCGCGCCCGTGTAGTAGGTGGTCGCCACCCCGTAGGAGCCGTAGCGCGCCGCCGTCGAGGGACGTCTGCGAAGTCCATGCGCGGTGATCGCGCCGTCCTTCTTGACGCCGGTGCGTCACCTGCATCAGCACCGGGTGCCGGCCGCGATGGCAGTAGAAGACCTCCTCGCGCGTGAGGCAGATCTTCACCGGGCCGGCCGGTCATCATCGCGAGCTTGCGCGACCACGATCTCGTGGTTGAACGGGTCGCTCTTGCCGCCGAAGCCGCCGCCGTTCGGGCGTCGCGATGACGCGGATGCGCGCGGCCGGCATCTCGAGGACCTTCGCGAGCGCGCGGTGGACGTAGTGCGGGGTCTGCGTCGAGGACCACAGCGTGAGCTTGCCGTCGGGCCGAGTCGCGCGACCGCGGCGTGCTGCTCGATCGGCAGGTGGGTGTTGCCCTCGTAGAAGAAGAGGTCCTCGAGCACGGTCGGCGCCGCGCGAAGCCCGCGTCGACGTCGCCGAACTCGAGCTTGACCTCCTTGTGGATGTTGCCGGGTCGGCGTAGTCGTGGATGCGCGGCTCGGGCGGCGCGAGCCGCTCGTCGATCGAGGCGATCGCCGGCAGCGGCTCGTACTCGACCTCGATCGCGTCGAGCGCCTCGAGCGCGGTCGTCCTCGTCGAGCGCGGCGACGGCCGCCACCGGGTCGCCGATGAAGCGCACGCCGTCGGTGCAGAGCGCGTGCTCGTCCTGGCTGACCGGCAGGATGCCGAACGGCATCGGGCAGGTCCGCGCCGGTGAGGATCGCCGACGACGCCGGGCATCGCGAGCGCCCGCGAGACGTCGATCGAGACGATGCGCGCGTGCGGGACGTGCGCGCGCAGCAGCTTGCAGTAGAGCATCCGCGGCAGCACGATTCGTCGGCGAAGATGGTCTGGCCGGTGACCTTGGCGCGGCCCGTCCACCTTCGGTACGGCCGCCCGACGACGCGGATGCGCTTCACGTCAGCACCGGAAGCAGTCCGCTCTCGTCGACGTCGTATCCGTAGAGCGCTTCCTGCGCGGCTCGGCCGCCTCGCCCCGCATCCGCGCCGCCGCCAGCTCGACCGCCTCGTAGATCTTGATGTAGCCCGTGCAGCGGCAGAGGTTGCCGGCGAGCGCCTCCTTGATCTCGTCGCGCGTCGGCTTCGGGTTCTCGTCGAGCAGCGCCTTCGCCGTCAGCAGGAAGCCCGGCGTGCAGTAGCCGCACTGCGCGGCGCCCAGCTCCGCGAACGCCTTCTGCAGCGGATGGAGCCGTCCGGCCCGCGCCATCCCCTCCACCGTCTGACCGTCGCGGCCCTCGCACTCGAGCCCGAGTACGAGACAGGAGAGCACCGGCTCCCCGTCGACGAGCACCGCGCACGTGCCGCACTCGCCCAGCTCGCAGCCGTGCTTGGTGCCGGTGAGCCCGAGGTCCTCGCGCAGCACCTCGAGCAGCGTCTTGTGCGGGGCGAACGCGACCTCGCCGCCTCGCCGTTGACCCTCAGGCGAAGCTGAACCTTCGCTGAATCAGCCGCCTGATTTCTCCGTCGCCTCGGCACAACTGAGGACTGTAATCCCTTTGTTTTGAGAAGGAAAGGTTGGGTTATCTGACTGACCGGTCACATCACACAACAACTTCTTAAAGCAGAGCCTCTTCGCGCCGTCGTGGCCCCGCCGGCGGCAGGATCACTCCGGCGGAAAAAGTTTTCGAATTGCCGCCTGCTCCTCTGGAGACAGGTTGCCGAGTCCGAGCGCAACCAGCGACCGAGCAGATTCTACGGCGTTGGCCCTTAGTGCGCATCGGATCAGAACCTCGAAAGTCTGTCTCCCAGAATCAAACGCGACTACCTCCTTCGCCAAGTCGTCCGCCTCTGCGGTACGTCCCACCTCCAAGAGCGCCTCGAAATACTTTGCCAGGTCTCCGACACCCTCGTCACGCAAGAAGGCCTGTACTGCTGCTCTATGGGGTTCGAGTCCCTCGGCGGCCGCGGTGGCTGTTTCCCGCAAGCGAATTACATTGATAGCGCGCCTCGCGAACGCACCAACGTCGCCAACTCCTCGCAGCACATCCTTCCCCCGATGCGCCGCCAAAAGCTGGCCTGCTATGAACGGTACGATCTCGCGGAGCTGATCGTCGCCTGCCCCGCCTTCGGTAAGGCTGTTGAACATCGCAACGTTAGCACCATCATCGCTCAGTGCCCGGCTCAATGCGGCGTACGAGCGAGTTGCTCCGACATCTCCGCCGGCCACGCGTGCCTTGAGCTCATCCCGCCTTCTTGCAAGGGCTTTTAGCGCTTCAGGGTGCACCTTTCCTAGGCTGGAGATATCGTTCAACAAAAAGGATAGCCGCACCGCATCGAACCCTTCGCTCCTGACAGAGCCGTGGTCGAAGCACCACAGAAATTCGGCTAGCGCGTCTGCGTGCCGCCCCGTTCTCGCCAAGCGCCGTCCAGCCTGCAGTCGCGACGCGAATTCGTCGTTCTCTTGCGACAACCTTTCGGGCCTCCTCTTAACCGATCCGAACGATCACTCATCTTATAGCCCGTGTCGCTCCAGGCATTCCCTCAGAAGAATTAGGCACTTGGCGATTTGCACTTCGTCGTCGCCGGCAAACCGCATGCATTCCAAGACCTGCTTCCTACAGTCTTCGGGCATCTCGGGCCGGACCGAGCAGTGGCAGATATGTATTTCGAAAACCGGCCAGCAGCAGAGAACGCACTCGCACCAACCGTAGCCAGCGCCTCTGGCAAGACAGCCTGCCCTACAACTCGCTTCGCCTTCAGCGCTACAAAGCCCTAAGGGATCCGTCAATACGGTTGGCTGGCCACTTGCGTATCTGTAGTCGCCGATCCCGTCACTCGGTGTGGCAGAAGGCGAAGATTGGGAAGGCTGACCCTGTGCGCCGATACTATTCGCCAAGATAAGGAGACTGCGCAGGGGATCCTCGCTAAGGAACCGCCCAACTCCTGGCTGGTAATACCTCGCCCGATAGAACAGCGTCCCCGCTTCACCGACCTCCCGGCCGGTAAAAACAAACGGGTTTCCGACCGGCGTCGTTGAACTCCTCGTCTGACCCCACGCGTCGTAGAGATACTTGTTCTGAACGACGAAGCTCGAATTAGCCACAAGGGTTACCGAGCCCAGGCCGTCCACGGCGTAGTAGTAGATTGACCCGCCGCGACTCATCGCCAGTGGCTCATCAACCCCGGGTCCGAACAGATAATCCCCTGAGGTGGCCCCGGACTCCTGGATGAGGTTCACGCCCTTGTAAAGATAGTTACTAGTCGTGCCTACAGTCTTGCCGGACCGCCTTCCCCGATAGTCGTAGGTGTAGCTCGACGTCCCCGTGATTCCTGTCATCCGATCGTCGTAGTTCCACGAAAAGGCCGTCGACCCCTTCGTCAGCGTGTTCCCGTTCGCGTCGTACCCGTAAGCGTTCACGCCGTCCGAGGTCAGCCGCTGCCAGTCGAGAGGGTTGCTCCCGATCTTCTGATACGCGTAGTTGATCGTCACCCCGTTGACTGTCTGACTCGTTCGGTTCCCGAGAGCGTCGTAGGTCCAGGAGTCGACCTCCCCCGACCACGGCGCCACATTGGGATAGGTCACCTTCGCGAGCCGGTACAGAGAGTCGTACTCGAACCTGAACAGGCTGTTGCTCAGACTCTGGCTCGGTACAGTCGCTGTCAGGCTCGTTCGTTGTCCTAGCCTCGTGTCGAGGCCCGTCGTCCAGTTGTGGTCGTAGGCATAGGCGTACGTCGCCCGATTTGTCCCTCCGGAAGCCAGGTTCGTGAGATTCGTCACGCGCTCCTGATTGTCGTAACTGTAGTTCCGCGTCGCGCCGTTCGGGAAGGTCACCGACTGATACCGCCCGGTCAGCGTGTAGCGATACTTGAAGCTACCGGCCACCGGACTCCAGACGATTGTGTTCGGCCTCCCATCCGGGTAATACGTGTAGGTCGTCGACGGACCGCTTTGGACCGTGTAGCTGTGGACCGTATCGTCCGGGTTGTAGAGATAGTTCAACGTCCCTCGCGAGGCCTGCGTGTTCGTCGACACCCGGTAGGAGGAGTCGTACCCGAGTAGATGAGTCTCCGTAGGGGTTACGCTCGTATCGACTACCTGGCTAAGCTTCTGGCCCTGGTAGGTGAACGTAACCGACGCTCCCGTCGGATAGCTCCTGAGCTTTAGTCTCTTGAACGCATCGTAATCGTAGTTGGTGACCTGATTCTTGCGGTCTTCTTGGTGTCCAAAAGGCTATCCGCCGTGTAGTTGTAGGTCTCCACAGCCCCGTCCGGAAACGTCGTCGTGTGAAGGCGGCGCGCAGCATCGTATCCGTAGGTCGTGACGTTGTTGTTGGCGTCCGTAACGGAGACGAGCAGGCCCTTGGTATAGCTGTACTGCGCCAAGTTGCCAGCCTCATCGGCTTCCTGCCGGACCTGCCCGAACTGGTCGTACCCTCGCTTCGCAACCCGCGCGTTCGGATCCGTGACTTCGAGAAACAGAAGGCCGGAGGAGGAGTCGAAGTTGTCGTACACGTACGTCGTCGTGAAGTTCAGGGTCGAGCTCGCCGAAGGCTTTGGAAGTGTGGCGACGGTGGCTCGGTCCAGATTATCGTACTGATAGGTTGTCTGGTGAGTCAGGGCGTCAGTCACCGACGTTACTCGCCCGAGGGCGTCGTATCCATACGTAATTACGGGTCGAGTCCCGGAATCGTTGTTCGCTGGAAGCGTGAGCGTTCGGAGATTAAGCTGGGCGTCATATCCGTAATCGGTTGCACCACCGGTCGCTGTCGTATGCCGGGTGACCTGACCGTGCGCGTTGTAAATGTATGTCGCCAACGTGTCGCGCGTAACGCCGTCGCTCCGTATTCGATAGACGTGGAACAGGGCACCCGGCGCAGGGCTACCAGACTGGTAATAGTCGTACTGCCAGCTCTCCCAGTCGGGATTGGCCTGGTTGGTGGCTGGGTCACGAGGTGTGATCGAGACGACCCTCGACGCAAAGTTCGGATCGTAGGCGTAGTCGACGCGAATCGCATTTGGACCCTGATAGTCGCGCGTCACCGCAAGGGGGTTGCCGTCCGCTGTATACGTGAAATACGTCTTGACGCCAACGGGGTCGATTAGCTGCTGGATCGAACCATCAGGGTATCGATCGGTGTGTGTTGGGCCTCCCGCCGGCGGAATGGTGTCGGACACGAACCCCTCGCCAGCAAATGGATACAGCGATAGGTTGCCTTGCGAGTCGGTCTTCGCTGTTTCTGAGTTGTTTCCGCCATAACCGTAAGTGTATGTGTAGGTCTCGCCGTTTTCCGTATAGCTGTGAACTCGGTCCGTCGAGTCGTACGTGACGTCAGTAATCACCCGATTCCAGTTGTCTGTGATTTGGCTCAGGAGCGGAGCGAAGCGCCCCTGAACGTAACTATAGGTCGTGACGCGATTCGCCGCATCCGTGTACGTCTCCAGTGCCCCCTGAACGTTGTAGGCGTATTGCAAGTTCCGGCCTGACGAATCCTGAATATTGCTGATACGCCCATCCGGGCCCCAGGTGACGTTGAGATATCGTCCCCGACCCGGCCGAGTCGGCGACCGTCTGAACGCGGCCATTTGCGTCGTACGTCCAGGTGAGCTTGTTGCCGTAGTCGTCGGTCATGGAGGCGAGACCACCGTCGGCGCCGAAGTGAAGGACGGCCATTGTCCTTTGAATCTTGAGATCGAAGGTGCCGTCGGCATTTCGAACCAGTGTGTCGTAGCGGCCGACGGGAGGCGTGAAGACTCCGGAACCGTTGTCGGTATAAAGAAATCGCCCGCCATCGGGCATGATCACGTAGGCCTGTTTTTGATAAGTGCTAGGTGCCGAATACAGGTAAAGCGCGTAGTAGAGCCGCGGAGTGACGCTGGAGCTCCAGCCGAACCCCATGGGCCCGTCGATGCCGTGGGTGCTTCGGTAGGTCCGAGACGACTCTAGCGGAAAACCGACTGTTCTTACGGAGAGATCCTTGGCTTCAGTCGACGTAAGTCCCCGTGGACACGTAGCACGGCGAGTTCGAGCAGTTCTTGCAGTCATCCTTCGGCTGGCACTTGGGCGGCGGCGTCGGCACCGGGGTCGGAGTCTTCGGCGGCAGCGGCGGTCCGCACCACTGGGTCGGGTCGCCCGCGAAGCCGATCGCCGGTAGGCACCAGACCCCCACAAGCGCGGCGGCCAGCGTCAGGAACAGCAGATTGCCCTTGAGCTTTGTCATCGGTCCCTCAGTACAAAATCGTCGTGAGGAGCTGCCGGCTCACGCTGTTGCCGAGCGGGTCCGTTACGGTCAGAGTCACGGTGTAGAAGCCCGGGGCCACCCACATTCCATTGTCGGCCGTGCCGTCCCAGGGCACGACGACGTGCCCCGCCGCTTGATTCGTCACGGTCACCGTCCGCAGGACGGACAGCGATCCCTGATTCGTGAGGGTGACCGTCACGGTGACGTGCTGGCTCTGGTAAGTGGCCAGGTCGAACTCGACGTTCTGATCGCCGTTATCCGGCCCGTACATCGCGGGATCGAGGAGCATGTTCGTGATCACCGGCTTCGTCCCGTAGAGCACGATGGCGTTCTTCGCGAAGTTGCTCCGCAGGGACCAGGCCGCGGTGTGGTCCATCGGACCGCCAATGTAGCGGCCGGTCGAATCGGCACCGCCCCAGGAGATCGTGTGGCTCCCCGACTCCTCGTACTTGTCGAGAAGAACGCAGTACTCGGGCGGAGGACATCCCGTATGCGGGTCCCCTCCGGTCGCGAGCCCAACGGACACCCGGCCCGGCCGGCCGAAGTTGTAGGTCAGGGTAAGAGGCTTGTTGTTGAAGAAATCGATGTCAGACCCTGTCGTGACTCCGTACTGATATCCGTCGTTGATGAAGAGCGTGTTCGAGATGTCGTACACGAGCGTGTGGGTGCCGTCGGTGACCGTGGCGACGCTGAAGTAGGGCCCGTCCGCCAGCGCGGTTCCGCCGTCGTTCTTGTCATTCCAGACGTCGTTGTACGTGCCCGCGTTGCGGTTGACATTGGTGATCAGCGTTCGGCCGGTCGCTCCCGCTCCGTTCTTCAGGACGATCGTTTCCGTCAGGTTGAAAGGGACGATCGAAGTCAGGGTGGCGCTCTCGCCGGCCGCCGAGTTGAGCTGGTTTACGTTCGGCAGGAGCGAGAAATTGCCGAGGTTGGGCTTGACCGTGGTGACGGTCTTGTTGCCGGCCTTGTCGTAGGCCGTGAGCCGGATCGTGTAGAGCCCATTCGTGAGCGTCACGGTCGCCCACGTCCCCAGGGATCCGCTGGTCACGGGCGTCGTGCCGGACGCGATCGCGGTGTAGCTCCCGGGGTTGGCCCCGACTCCCCACTCCGTGAGCCAGTTGCTGAAGTTCGCATCCGACGCGGTTCCGGTCACGGGAAAGTCGGTCGAGCCGTTGGAATAGACGTTCGAGACCGTGGCCCCGTCCACGGGCGCCGTGAGCGTCGCGACGGGCGGCGTGTTGTCGAGGGTGACCGTGGGCGCGGCGTTTGCCGACGCGGTTCCGTCGGTGACCGCGAGGTTGAACGTGTAGACCCCGTCCGCCTGGACGACGCCGGAACCGTTCTTCCCGTCCCACGCGTAGGAGACGAGGTTCGCCGTCGACTTTCCCGTCGCGGTTCGGACCGTCGTCCCGTTGGACTTCTTGATGGTGACCGTCCAGCTCGCGCCGTCGAAGGTGCAGCCGGCCGTCAGCGTCGCGGTGTCCTGAACGCCGTCGCCGTTGGGGCTGAAGAACGGAGGTGCGATCGCGACGTTGCTGAGCACGAGCTGGAGCGTCGAGTCGATCGTCGTCTTGCCGCGCACCGGCGCCGCGACGTTGGCTCCGGCCGTGCTGTCCACCTGATACGTGTACGCGCCGTCCGGCTGTATCGCGCCCGAGTCGTTCTTTCCGTCCCAGACCGGCGCGCCCGTGGTTCCGGTCCCCGTGATCGTGCGGACCAGCGTGCTCGAACCGTTGTAGACCTTGAGGCTCCAGTTCCCGCTCTGCGGCGTCGTGAAACTGAAGTTCGCGAAGATCGAGAGCGTCGGGTTGAACTTGGTGTTTCCCAACGTGAACGCGCTGAAGAACTGGGGGGACGACGACGCGGTCCCGAGCCACGGGTCGTAGGTGACGCCCGCCGAGACGGCCTGTCCGCCGGTGCCGAAGGGCCCGTCCAGAGAGTTCCAGTAGTTCAGCCTCGCCATGATGGGCGAGGCGGGCGTCGTGTTCGTGAGACCGGTGGCATTCCCCGTGAAGTTGCAGTTCTTGATCGTGGGACTTCCGCCCTCCGTCCGAATTCCCGCAGTCGCGTTGTTGAGCAGCGTGACGTGGTCGATCGTCGGCGAGGTGAGGTTGATGTAGATCCCGCCGAAACCGTTCTGTCCGGCGTACGAGAGGGTTGTGTACGTGACCTTCGACGCGGTCGCCGCGAGGTTGTAGAAGCGGATCCCCTCCCAGGAGCCCGGGACCGGCGTCGCCGCGGCGTGGTCAGGATGATCGGTGCGGCCGCAGTCCCGACCGCCTGGAGGTTACCCGGCTGGCCGCTCCCGATGATGAAGGAGTTGCTCCCCGGCATCTTGACGGTGACGCCGGCGGCGATCGTCAGGATGGGCGTCGCCGTGCCAGAGACGTAGACGTAGGACGTCGGGTAGTACGGCAGCCCGAACTTCTTCCAGGTCGTGTTCTTGTCGATGTTGCCGACGAGCTGGACGCCGTTGGTCCCGTTGCCCGTCGCCGTGATGCTCGAGACCGTCCCGAGCGTGATGTTCGCGTCCATCGACATCGCGTATCCGGTGTTGTTCGAGATCGTCAGCGAGGTCAGGTTGGGCGTCGCCCCGGCAGTGACCTGGACGCCAAGCGCGTTGCTGGAGATCGTCGAGGTGCCGATCGTCGGGGACGCGACCCCGACGATCCGGACGCCCGCCGAGGAGCCGTTTTGGATGGTCGTGTTCTGGACGGAGGGCGAACAGGTGTCGACGTAGATCCCGCCGAATCCGTTCTGGCCGGCGTAGGTCATCGTGACGTACTGCACCAGGGAGGCCGCCGCGGCCAGGTTGTAGAACCGGATTCCTTCCCACGATCCGGGCACCGGCGAGGCCGCGCTCGACGTCAGGGTGATTCGCGACGCCGAGGTTCCCACGGCCTGCAGGTTGCCGGGCTGGCCGCTCCCGACGATGAACGAGTTGCTGTTCCCGAACTTCACGGTGATCCCGGCGGCGAGGGTCAGGATCGGAGTCGAGGCGCCGCTCACGTACACGTAGGACGCGGGGTAGTACGCCAGTCCGAAGTTCTTCCACGTCGTGTTGACGTCCACGTTCCCGTTGAGCTGCACGCCGTTGGTCCCGTTGCCCGTCACCGTGATTCCCGAGACCGACGGCAGGGTGATCTTCGCGTCCATCGAGATCGGAAAGCCGGTGTTGTTCGAGATCGTCAGCGTCGTCAGCGTCGGCGTCGCCGGGGTGGCGATGGCGATGCCGGTCTGATTGTTCGCGATCGTCGAGTTGGCGATGGTCGGCGACGCGGTCCCCGTGATGCGGATCCCCTGCACGGAGCTGTACTGCACCGTGGAGTTCTGAATGGTGGGCGAGCAGCTCTCGACGTAGATCGCGCCGAAACCGTTCTGGCCGGCATAACTCACGGTCGTATGGGAGATCGTCGAGGCCGAGCTCGTCAGGTTGTAGAACCGGATTCCTTCCCACTGGCCCGGCGCCGGAGAAGCCGAGCTCGTCGTCAGCGTGATCGGCGAGGCCGAAGTCCCTGCGAGCTGCAGGTTCCCCGGCTGTCCGAGCCCGACGATGAACGAATTGCCGGAGGGAAACTTCACGGTGATTCCCGCGCTGACCGTCAGGATCGGCGTCGTGGACCCCGTGACGTACACGTAGGACGACGGGTAATAGACCAGGCCGAAGTTCTTCCAGGTCGTCGTCACGTCCGCGTTGCCGTTGACCTGGACCCCGTTGGTCCCGTTGCCCGTCGCGGTGATGCCCGAGACGGTGGGGAGCGTGACCTTGGAGTCCATCGACATCGCGAATCCCGTGTTGTTCGAGAGGGTCAGGGTCGTCAGGCTCGGGGCGGCCGGGGCGAGGATCTTCAGGCCGGTCGCGTTGTTCGAGATCGTCGAGGTGCTCAACGCCGGGGATGCGGCGCCCTGCATGAGCACCCCCGCGTTGGCGTTGTTCTGAATCGTGCAGTTGTCGATCGCCGGAGAGGACGTGTCGATGTAGATGCCGGCGCTCGTGTTCTGTCCGCCGTACTGCACGGTCACGAAGGAGAGGTGCGACGTGGCGCCTGCGTGGGTCATGAGACGGACCGCCTCCCACGAGCCCGGCGTCGTCGCGCCCGTGCTCGTGAACGTGATCCGATTCGCCGAGGTTCCGACCGCGACGAGGCTGCCGGCCCCGGTGTTGCCGATATAGAGGGACATGCTGGACGGGATCTTCACCGTGACGCCCGCCTCGATCGTCAGCGTCGGGGCCGCGGCCCCCTCCACGAAGACGGTGCTCGTCAACAGATACGGGCTGTTGACCTTGAGCCAGGTCGTGTTCGTGGAGATCGTTCCGCCGACGGGCGTGTCGGCGGCGGCCCGGCCGGCAATCGACAGGAGGCCGAGGGCGATCAGAACCCGTGAAGATCGTGCCAGGATTCTCATCTGCCGCCTCACTGACCGGACCCGGCCGACGCGACCCGCGCGGGTTCGCCGCCGTCCCATACGACGCGAAACGCATCGACCGCCACCGGCCCGAAGTTGCTCGCCCAGTTGACCGCCACCATGTGGACGCCCGAGGCGTTCTTCGGAGCCTTCACGCGCACCTGCATTCCGGAGCTCGGATTCTCCAGGTCCTGGACCACCTCTCCGTCGACGAAGACCTTCAGTCGAGCCGGGTGCTTCCCGAAGGCCGTGGCCGTCGGCCCGTCGATCGAGACCGCGAACTCCAGCTCCGGTCCCTTCAACCTCCAGAACCGATCGGTCGGCGACCACACCGCGTCCGCGACCGCCGCCTTCAGACGGGGAGCCGCGTCGTCCAGGGAACGCAGCCCCTTGTGATGGGCATGCTCCTCGACGGAATAGGTGAACAAGGATTCGCCGGCGCGCGAGGCCACCGTATCGAGAAACCGGGACTCCCGATTGCCGTACACGATGATCGAATTCTCGGGAAGGCTCGTCGCGGCGATGGAGACGACGAAATTCGGGAGATCGGGAACGAAGAACGCTCCGCTCTCATCGAACCCGTTCCAGTTCTCGACGACGGCTCCCGCGGGACGCGGCTCGCGGTTGACGAGCGTCTTGAGGACCGGGCCCTCGGTCTGCCCCGTCTTCGCGTCCCGGCGGGCCACGCCGGCCTGGATGTGGACCCGTGAAGGCTTCGGCAATCGATACGAGAGAACGGCCCCGCGCTTGTCGTAGTAGTTGGTCGTCGGGGAGACTGCCTCGCCCGGACCGTTGCCGGGAAAGTACTCGGACAGCATCCCATCCGAGTCGAAGCCGATTTTCAGCGAATACGCCTCGTCGGCCACGATCCTTCCCTGATCGTCGCGGCCGTCCCAGCCGAATCCGACCCGGCCGGCCTGGATCTTCTGGCTCGAGACGAGAGTTCGGACGAGATAGCCGTCCCGATCGAGCACGAGCACCGTCACCAGACCCCGCCGGCCGACGTCGAGGTCGACCGTGATCTTCTGGCCGACGGTCGGGTTGAAGAAGGGCTTCGAGACCGAGACGGACTTGATCAGCGACTGATCGGCCGCGACCAGCCGCCCGCACGACAAGAGCAGACCGAGGAGCAGGGCGCCGCCCCCACAGGCCGCCCGCCTGCGCCACCCGTAGACACCTCGGAAACGCCACATAACGTCTCCTCTCGCGTGCCTGGGCTCCGGGATCGATTCAGGGATGGATCGTTGGGCGAAACGTATCGCCCGACCGTTAGCGAGTCAATCTCTTACTTCTCTATTGTCGCGAGAGGGGATCAGCGCCGCAGAATTCGTCGAGGGCTTACGACGGAGCGCTCCACGGCGGCAACTTCAGAAGGCCGAGCGGGTTGACGCGCGCGCCGTGCAGCCGGGCTCCCCAGTGCAGGTGCGGGCCAGTCACTCGCCCCGTGGCGCCGACTGCCCCCAGGACGTCCCCGGTCTTGAGGCGATCGCCGGGTTTCACGTCGATCCGCGACATGTGGAAGTAGGTCGTGAAGAGATCGCCGCCGTGGTCGACGATCACCGTGCCGCCCGAGAAGTAGAGGTCCTCGGCGAGGCGCACGGTGCCCGCCGCCGGCGCCTTGATCGGGGTCCCGGCCGCGGCGACCAGGTCCGCGCCGGCGTGGCGCGACTGGGTCTTGCCGTTGAAGACGCGGCGCGCCCCGAAGTTCCCGCCCGGCGTCGCCTCGACCGGGAGGACGAATGCCCGATCCCAGACCCGAGGCGCCGGCGGCGCGGCCCAGACCGCGGCCACCTTCTCGCGGTCGCGCGCGATCCGCTCCTTCTCGGACTCCGGCGGCTCGACGTACGCGGGGTTCACGGACAGCTTCTGCTGCGGGAAGTTGCCGGAGGCGACGCGGAACTTCCAGGAATCCGGGTGGTCGTCGCCGCAGCGTCCGAAGGCCTCGAGCTCTACGCTCTTCGCGCCGACCGCGGTCTCGAAGTCGATGCCCCAGAGCGCGCGGAGGACGCGACCGCCGCTCGCCGGGTCGGGCTCCATCGCCGCCTGGTGTTTCCCGTCGGAGAGGACCGCGCGCGACAACGGGACGCTGCTCCGGAGCGTTACGACCGCGATCCCGCCCTGCCGCGGGGACTGCGCGGAGGATTCGATCTTCAGCGCGGGCGCGGGGCAATCCTCCGCGGCGAGGGCGCGGGCGGCCGCAAGGGCCGCCCCTACGAAGAGGGGACTGAGGCGCAATCCAACGCGAGTCTACTCTCTAGTGCGCCGGACGCTTGACGACCTGCCCGCCCTTCATCACGAAGAGGACCTTCTCCGTGGCGTGGACGTCCGTGAGCGGGTCGCCCGGCACGGCAACCACGTCGGCCTCCTTGCCTTTCTCGAGCGTGCCGATCTCGCCCGTGAGGCCGAGGAGCTCGGCCGCCATCGGGCCGGCCGAACGCAGGGCCGCGGCAGGAGACATGCCGAGGTCGACCATCAGCCCGAACTCCTGCGCGTTGAGGCCGTGCGGCGATACGGCCGAGTCCGTGCCGAACGCGATCTTGATTCCGCTCTTCAGCGCGCGGCGGAACATGTCGGATCGCGCCGCGAGCGCGGCCTTCGCCTTCGCGGCGATCGCCGGCGGGAACTTCTCGGCCTTGTGGCCGGTCCACTCGCCCGCCAGGAGCGTCGGCACCAGGAACGTCCCCTTCGTCTTCATCAGCGCGAACGTCTCGTCGGTCACGAAGGATCCGTGCTCGATCGAGTCGACGCCCGCCTTCACCGCCGCCCGCGCCGCGAGGTCGCCGTGCGCGTGCGCCGCGGTCTTGCGCTTCAGGCGGTGCGCCTCGTCGATGATCGCGGTCAGCTCCTCGTCGGTCAGCTGGGGAGTCGCCACGTCGTCGGCGAGCGACAGCACCCCGCCCGACGCGCACATCTTGATCACGTCGGCGCCGTACTTGACGTTGAGCCGGACGGCCTGCCGTCCCTCGTCCGCGCCGTGAAGGATGCCCCTCTCGACGCCCGGCTCGCCGCCGCCGAAGGTTCCCGGCGGAAACCCGGTGTTGTCGCAGTGCCCGCCCGTCGAGCCGAGAGCGTAGCGCGCCACGAGCATGCGCGGGCCGGGGGTCCAGCCGTTGGCGATCGCGTTGCGCAGCCCGACGTCGAGGTCCTTCTGGCTCCCGACGTCCCGGATCGTCGTGAAGCCGGCGTCGAGCAGCTTCCGGGCGTAGGTCGACGCGAGGAGTGCCTGCTCGGTCACCGGCCGGCGCAGCCCGTTGAAGAAGTCGAGGTAGTAGTTGTCGCCGGACTGGTCCGTGACGTGCGTGTGCGAGTCGATGAACCCGGGCAGGAGCGTCGCGTCGCCCAGGTCGATGACCGTGGCGCCGGCCGGGACCGCGAGGTTCGCGCCCGCCGCGACGATCTTCGATCCCTGCACGACGACCATGCCGCCCGAGACCGCGGCGTCGGACTTGCCGTCGAAGATCCGCGCCGCCTTGAGGACGGTGACCGGCGCAGGCGGAGCCGCCGCCGGCGACGGGACCGGGTTCGTTTGCGCCCCGGCGCCGCCTGCCGACAACGCACACACGATCGCCGCGAGGATCAGGACCTTCCGCATGGGTTCACTCCATCGTCTCGGCGGGAGCGGCGGCCGCCCCGCGCCGGGAAAAGTAGATGAGCGCGCCGACGGCCAGGGCCAGCGCGCCGGAGAGCAGTTGCTTGGACGTCGCCTGCGACAGGAAGTAGAAGCACATCAGGAGCGCGAGGCACGGTATCAGGGCGCCGCCCGGCAGCCGAAACGAGCGTTCCGTCCCGGGCATCTTGCGGCGCAGCACCGGAACCGACGCCGCGGTGCCGATGTAGGTCGCCAGACGGGCGATCACGGAGAGCTCGACCAGCTGGCGGAAGGTGCCGGTCAGGGCGAGCGGAAGCGCGATCAGGGTCTGTGTCAGGATCGCGACGTACGGCGTCCGGTACGTCGGGTGGACGCGCGCCAGGACCCGCGGCAGACGGCCCGTCTGCGCGAGCGCGTAGAGGTAGCGCGGGCCGGCGAGGATCGTGTTGTTGTTGGTCCCGAGCACCGACAGCGCCGCGCCGATGGTCAGGATCCAGCCGCCGATCGGGCCCATGATCCCGCGCGCGGCGTCGGCCAGCGGCGTGTCCGAAGATCCGAGATTCGGGATGAGCCCGATCGCGACCAGCTGGACCAGCGTGTAGATCGCCGTGACGATCGCGATCTGCGTGATCAGCGCGAACGGCACGTCGCGCTTGGGGTTCTTGAACTCCCCCGCCGGCGCGGCCGTGTTCTCGAAGCCCGAGTACGCGAAGAGCACCACCAGCGCCGCGGCCCCCAGGCTGCCCGCCGGAGGGACGGGGACCGGGAAGATCCGCGGCCAGCTCACGAAGAAGAGCCCGACGCCGACGAGCAGGACGAGCGGGAGGACCTTGCCCCACGTCAGGATCACCGCCGTGCGCGCGCCGGAGCGGATGCCGACGATGTTGATCCACGTCAGCACGAGCACCGGCACGACGATCATGAGGCTGCGGCCGAAACCGGACCGCGCGCCCTCCCAGAAGAACCCGACCACGCGGGCGAAGCCCACCGACAGCCCCGCGACCGAGGTGATGCGCGCGACCCAGGTCATCCATCCCACCTCGAACCCGACGAAATCTCCGAAGGCCGCGCGCGTGTACACGTAGCCGCTGCCGGGGGTGTCGAAGAGGCTTCCCGCCTCGGCGAAGCAGAGCACCAGCAGCAACACGGCGACGCCCGCCGCCAGGATCGCCCAGATGCTCGCCGGCCCCAGCAGCTCCGCCGCCTCCTTGGGATTGCTCAGGTACACGCCGCTGCCGATGACGTCGTTCAGCGCGAGCGCGACGATCGACCAGCGCGAGACCGCGCGCAGGAGGGTCGGGGAGGACGGCGAGGAGGAGCTCAGGATGCGCGCATTCTAGATGATTCGTCGTCATCCCGAGCGCGGCGAGGAGTCAGGGATCCCGTCCAGCGCTCGGCGTTGGCGATGGACGACGGGACCCCTCGTCGCTGAGCTCCTCGGGAAGACGGAAGGGTTGGGTATACTCCCGCGCTCCATGCTCCGCGCCGGTATCGTCGGTCTGCCCAACGTCGGGAAATCCACGCTCTTCAACGCGCTCACGCGCACGCGGAAGGCGGAGGCGGCGAACTACCCGTTCTGCACGATCGAGCCCAACGTCGGCGTCGTCACCGTGCCGGACGCGCGGCTCGACGTGCTCGCGAAGATCTCCGCGTCCGAGCGCATCGTCCCGGCGACGATCGAGTTCGTGGACATCGCCGGGCTCGTCAACGGCGCGTCGAAGGGCGAGGGCCTCGGCAACAAGTTCCTGCAGCCACATCCGCGAGGTCGACGCGATCGTCGCAGGTCGTGCGCTGCTTCGAGGACGAGGACATCGTTCACGTGTCGGACACCGTGGATCCGGTCTCGCGACATCGAGACCATCAAGACCGAACTCGTCCTCGCCGACATCGAGACCGTCGACGCGGGCGCGCGACAAGTTCGAGAAGAACGCCAAGCGGCGGCGACAAGGAAGCCAAGACGCGAAGGAGGCTCGGCGTCGTGGACAAGCTCCTCCGCACCTCGACTCCGGCAAGCCGCGCGCTCTCCGCGACCCCTGCCCGAGGACGAGAAGGCGATCGCCGCGCGGCTCTTCCTGCTCACGTCCAAGCCCATCGCTCTTCGCCTGCAACGTGGCGGAGGACGAGCTCGCGACCGCCGAGCATCCTCCGCACGTGCATCGCAGGTCGCGGCAGTTCGCGCAAGACGCACCTCGGCACCGAGGCCGTCGTCGATCTCCGCGCGATCGAGGCCGAGCTCGCGGAGCTGCCCGACGCGGAGGCGCGCGAGTTTCTCAAGGACCTGGGCGTGGACGGACTCCGGCGTCTCGCGCTCATCCGCGCCGCCTATCATCTGCTCGGCCTGCGCACCTACCTCACCGCCGGCGAGAAGGAAGCGCGCGCCTGGACGATCCACGCGGGCGACAAGGCGCCGCAGGCCGCCGGCGTGATCCACTCCGACTTCGAGAGGGGATTCATCAAGGCCGAGATCGTGTCCTACGACGACCTCGTGGCCTCGGGCTCGTGGCCGCCGCGCGCGAGAAGGGCCGGCATGCGCGCATCGAGGGCAAGGAATACGTCGTCCAGGACGGCGACGTGATGCTCTTCAAGTTCAACGTCTAGGCGTCTCGTGACCTTCACGCACGCCATCGTCCGGCCGCCGCCGCCAACTTTGCGGAGGGGCTGACCACCGTCGATCTCGGACGGCCCGGACGTCCCGACCGCGCTCGCGCAGCACGAGGCCTACTGCCGCGCGCTCGAGGACTGCGGCCTGGCGCTCACGCGGCTTCCCGCCGATTCCCGGTTCCCGACTCGACCTTCGTCGAAGACACGGCGGTGATCACGGCCCGCGGCGCGGTGCTGACGCGGCCCGGGGCCCCGAGCCGCGAGGGCGAAGCGGCCGCCACCGAGGACGCGCTCGCGGCGCGGTTCCGAAACCTGCGCCGCATCGAGGCGCCCGGCACGGTGGACGGCGGCGACGTCTGCGAGGCGGGGGAGCACTTCTTCATCAGCGTCTCCCGGCGCACCAACGAGTCCGGCGCGCGCCAGCTCGCGCGATTCCTCGCGGCGGACGGATACACCTCCAGCCTGGTCGATATCCGCGGCAGCGACGAGATCCTGCACCTCAAGAGTGGAATTGCGCTGGCTCGGCGGGAAGACGCTCGTCCTGATCGGCAGCCGCGCTCCCGATCCGGTCTTCGACGGCTGGGACCGGATCGTGGTCTCACCCGGCGAGGAGTACGCGGCGAACTGCGTCCTGGTCAACGACGCCGTCTTCTTCGCCGAGGGCTTCCGCTTCTCGAGCGCGCGCTGCGCGACCGCGGGTACCGCCTCCGCGTGCTGCCGGTGTCCGAGTTCCAGAAGATGGACGGCGGGCTCTCCTGCCTGTCGCTCCGCTTCTAGACTCCCCAACGTGTAGGGGCGGCCCTCGCGGCCGACCGGGCGGGGACGAGCCCCGCCCCTACGACGCTCTGGTGACTACAACGAGCTAGAACTCGTACGTGATCGCCACGCGCGCCGAACGCGGCGCCGCGGGGTGGAAGTGGACGTCGTCGACCCCGCCCGCGGGCTCCCCCGGGAGGCGCGAGGCGTAGAAGTAGTCGACGTCCGAGACCTTCGCGTCGAGGAGGTTCAGGATCTCGACCTGGGCGCGCAGCCCGCGCACGATCTCGTAGCCGAGCAGCGCGTTGACCGTAGTCGACGCCTTCGAGCGCACGCTGTCGTCCTCGATGAGGGGCCGGGGCCCGAAGTAGCGCACGTGCAGGCTTCCGAAGAAATCGCCGAGGCGGTCGACCGAGGCGCCGGCCGAGACCACGTTCTCTACCGCACCGGGAATGAACGGCCCGGCGGGATCGTCGTCGCGGAACCGCGCCTTCGAGAGCGACAGATCCGCGTCGAGCGTCAGCCAGGGGCGGACGCGGAAGAAGTTCGACCACTCGACGCCGTATCGACGGCTGGGCCGCGACGGCTCGGTCGTCCCCGCGTCGCCCGCGAAGACGAGCTCGGAGGCGAGGTCGAGGCCCCAGAGCGCCACCGTCGTCTGCCAGCCCGGCAGCGGGAGGCTCCGCACCCCGAGCTCGGCCGCCTTCGCGCGCGCGAGCGGCGTGACGGCCTGCGCCGGCTCTCCGGTCGAGGGGTCGACGGTGATCGTGGCGCCGCGGGCGTCGTTGGAGTGAAAGCCGTACCCGGCGTTGGCGTAGAGCTCCGTCTGTCCGAAGGGGCCGAAGATCATCGAAAGCTTGGGCGAGAAGATTCCGCGCGTCACAACTCCCCCGTTCTCCGGATCCGAGAGACCCGTGACGTCGAAGTGGTAGACGTCGCCCCGCACTCCCAGAATCGTCCGAAACCTGCTCGTCCAGGGAATGTCGGTCTGCGCGAAGAGCGCGCCGCTCGCCTGCCGCACCCTGTCGAGCCGCGTCGTCGACAGGCGCACGCGATCCTCCGTCTGGAAGAGCCCGACCGAGTGGATGTCGTCGAAGCGTCCCTGGATCCCGACCTCGTTCTCCGCGTCGACGCCGAACCAGCGAGCGAACCAGCGGCGCGTGACCTTGGCGCCATAGACGTCGCGGTCGTCGAGCTGCTCGAACTGATCTTCCGTGTCCGGGTGGTCGAGGAAGTACGTGAAGTCGGAGAAGAGGTCGAGCTTGGAGTCGACGCCGTAGACGACGGCGCGCGTGACGGAGGTCGCGTCGGAGCGCTGCCACTCCGCCGAGAGACTGTAACGGTGCGTCTCGCCGCCGTCGGTCGGATTCAGCGTGCCGAAGCGGTCGATGAGCCCGTCGTCGACCGCACGCGCGGCGATCTGGTCGGTCGAATCCCACTCGCCGTGGTAACCCATGCCCGTGATCGCGAACCCATTGCGTGCGTCGCCCACGCTGTATCGCAAAACGCCGTTGACCTTCCGGTAGTTGTCGCCCTCGTCCCACGGCCCGTTGTCGTAGATGCCCTCGAGCGCATAGAGCAGATGGCCCTCGCCGATCTGAGGCGATCCCGCGAGCGGATGCGT
>CAVZDB010000008.1:0-961699 GCA_963773905.1 uncultured Acidobacteriota bacterium | reverse complement strand
AACCCTGCTCCGGTCGGTAGCACAAAAGCCCGAGAACAGGCATTCTGCCGATGCGTCTCCCATTTTTTCGTTGTTCTGTTTGGTGCTGTTTTGTTCTGTTTTGCACCGAATAGCATCGGTTTGAAATGGCACACCAGATGGCACCCCCCCTTAGCCGGGGGCTCGAGGCGCCGGCCGGGCCCCAGGACGGTCCTCTAGCGCATCCCCTCGGCGAGGTACAAGCTCTGACTCAGGGCGTGGAGGTAGCTGAAGGCGTAAGCGGAGCCGTCGCGCGAAACACAGACGTTGGTGATCGCCTTGAAGCCCGTTAGATCGGGCGGAGCAAGCTCCTTCCAAAGACGTTGCTCGCCGGTGACGAGGTCGTAGAGGATGACGCGAGCTGGGAACTCCTCTGGTCTCCAAACCAGCAGCGACCTCCCGTCGGAGAGCCACTGAATCGGGATATAGCCTTCGCTCAGTTCCGGAAGCTCGTGCGCGGAACCGCCCAGATGGAAAATGGTCAGCATCGCGCCGCCCCCGCCGCAGGCGACGTCGCGGCCGTCAGGCGACGGCAGGCAGTTGGAGTTCGTGATCCCCATGCCTTCTCCGTGGGTGACTCCCGTCACGTCCCGCGGGGACCCGCCATCCGGGTCGAGCACATAGGCGTGGACCTTCCCATTCGTGTCCACCCCGGGGGCGAGGATCGTTCGCCCGTCGGGAAAGAACCCGGAGGCCAGCAGGCGAATCGGACCGGCCGCGACAATCTTCGGCGATCCCGCTCCGACCGGGATGAGCGATACGTGATCACCCGAGGAATCGTGGACACGACCGAGAACCCACTGTCCGTCGGGCGAGATGTCGTCGGCGAAGCCCCGTCCCAGACGGACCGCGGGGCCACCGTCGGTGTTGCGTACGTAGATCGATCCACCGAGAAGCCCCTCGGACTCTCCCACCTCGGTGAAGACCATTCGCGCGCCGTCGGCCGAGAGGCTGGGCCAGCCCGATCCGTCCAGCCAGGAGAGGTCCCGCGGCTTCTCGCCATTTCCCGTGCGGCCGAACAGGATGCTCAGCTGCGTCGAGAGGGAAGAAAGGAGCACCCTCCCATCGGGCGCGATGTCACGCAGATAGAGTCCGGCTCCGGTCGCGACGGTGCGCACTCGTCCTTCGAGCGTGACGGCATCGATTCCATTGCGGCCCTTCGCGTCCGTCTCGTTGAACCAGACCTCGCGGCCGCTCGGATGCCAGCAGAGATGATCGATCTTCGCGAATCCTTCGGCGAGGGTTCGGGGCTTCCCCGTTCGGTCGGCCGTGCGGATCGAAGCGCGGCCGCTCTGGTAGAAGGCGAAGGCCACGGAACGCCCGTCCGGGGAGATTCGAGGGTCGAAACGGACAACGTCCGGACTCTCGGCGACCAAATGGCCGATCGGGAACTCCAGCTCAGCCCGGGCGCCGCGGAATCGCCCGACGGCAAACTCGGAGCCGTCGGGCGAAATGTCTGCCTCGTTGATGCTGCCGGCGACCTCCCGCGGGACTCCGCCTTCGATCGCCGCTCGTGCGAGCATCCCGGCGATGAACTCACCGCCGTAAAGGTCCTTCTTGCTGAGCAGAATGGCAACTTCTCCGCTGCGTGAGACGGAGAGAAGATTCGCGTTGCGGATGCCGAGCGGACGCGCCTCCGGCTGACCTATCCGGGTCACATAGAGCTCGGCGGGAGCCTCGCCCCACGCGGCGCTGTAAACCACCGACTGACCGTCGGGCGTGAACCGCGCTCCCATGATGGAACCCCGGCGGAAAGTCAGCCGTTCGTATCGAGGAGGCTCGGGTCGAGGCGCCGTTCTGCGGCCGACCAGCGTTCCCAGCAAGGCCACTGCCGCGAGCGCACCCGTGGCGGCGAGAATCCTGGCGAGGCGGCGACGCGGCCGATTGGTGACCCCTCCGCCGGTTGAGCTCCGCTTTCCGGCTGTCAACGACCCGAGGTCGAACGCGAGATCGCGCGCCGACTGGAAGCGCTCACCCGCCTTCTTCTCCAGACAATGCGAAACGATCCGCTCGAGCCCCGGCGAAACGTGCTGGCCCGATTGCGACAGCCCAGGGGGGTCCTCCTTGAGGATGGCATTCATCGTCTCGACCGCGGTCTCGCCACGGAAGGCTCGATTTCCCGAAAGCATTTCGTACAGAACCGCACCAAGAGAAAAGATGTCGGAGCGGTGGTCGGCGCTTTGTCCTCGGACCTGCTCCGGCGACATGTAGCCGACCGTACCGAGCACGGTGCCAGGCTCTGTCGCCGGAGCGATCGTGGGCGAATGCGTATCCTCGGAGGACGGTAGCGACATCTCCCGCGCGAGCCCGAAGTCGAGGATCTTGGCCCGGCCGTCCTTGGTGAGAAAGAGGTTCTCGGGCTTCAGGTCTCGGTGGACGATGCCCCTGTCATGCGCGGCAGCCAGACCGAGGCCGACAGCCTGCGCAATTTCGGCTGCCTTGCGCGGTGGAATTGCCCCTTCGGAAAGCAGCCGCTGCCGCAGCGTCTCGCCCTCCAGAAGCTCCATGACGGCGTAGGCCGTCCCTTCGTGAGTACCGAAGTCGAAGATCGCAAGGATGTTCGGATGCGAGAGCGCCGCGACGGCCTTGGCTTCCCTCTCGAACCGAGCCAGCGCGGCCGCATCAGTCGAGAGCAACTGCGGCAAGACCTTGACCGCAACGTCCCGGTCGAGCTTCGAGTCCCGCGCGCGGTACACCTCCCCCATCCCGCCCGCGCCGAGCGGCGACAGGATCTCGTAGGGGCCGAGGCGAGTTCCGGCGGACAGTGTTATCGAATCACCCGCTGCGCGGATTCTACGACTCAAGGCTTAGCGGGCTCGGGCTATCATTCGCAAACGCTGCCGGAGTGGCGGAATGGCAGACGCAGGGGACTCAAAATCCCCCGCTCGCAAGGGCATGCCGGTTCGAGTCCGGCCTCCGGCACCACTCGAACCCTCCGCAGTGGCCACACGTTCGTTGCGAGAAGTGGCCATGGCGCCAGCGCGGCTCTGGGCCTAGCCTTGTGGGATGAAGCGTTCCCTCTTCACCGCCATCGCGCTCGCGGTCGCATGGTCCTTCGCGCGGGCCCAGACGAAACCGTCACCGCCGGAAGACCTGAGCGGCCTGCACGCCTTCGACACGCGCGTGGGCAACTGGACGGCGCATCACAAAGTCCTGAAGGAGCGTCTCGCCAACAGCCACGAGTGGATCGAATACGACGGCACCCAGACCTGCTGGCTGACGCTGGGGGGCTACGGCAACGCCGACGACAACTTCTTCGACAGGCCCGGCGGCGCGTTCCGGGGCGTCAGCGTGCGCACCTACGACCCGAAGACCGGAGTCTGGTCGATCTGGTGGTTCAACGGACGACAGCCGTCGAGCGACATCGACCCGCCCGTCCGCGGCCGGTTCGTGAACGGCGTCGGGACTTTCCTCGCGGACGACACGTTCAACGGCAAGCCGATCAAGGTCCGGTACCTCTGGTCGGGGATGACCTCGGCGTCGGCGCATTGGGAACAGGCGTTCTCCCCCGACGGGGGCAAGACCTGGGAGACCAACTGGGTCACGGACTTCCGAAAGGCGCCCTGACGGAATCGCGAAACGCGAAACGCGAAACGCGAAACGGAAGCCCGGCTCAGTGCTCTAGGCCGTATTCCTTGATCTTGTTGTAGATCGTCTTGAGCGAGAGCTTCAGGAGCTCCGCGGTCTTCTTCTTGTTGCCGCGGGCGAACTCGAGGGTCTTCGAGATGAGCCGGCGCTCGACGTCGGCGAGCGAGTCGCCGACCGCGATCCGGACGACCGGGGCCTTCTGGCGGCGGACGCGCGAGCGCGCGAACTGCCGGCCCAGCACGGAGCGCACGACGGTCGGACCGATCGTCGACTCGCAGAGGCGCGCCGCCCGGCGGACCACTTCGCGCAGCTCGTGCGTGTTGCCCGGCCACTGGTGAGCGGCGAGGGCGTCGGCGGCCTCGGGCGTCAGCGTCAGCGCCGGATTCAGGTCCTCCAGGAAGCGCCGCGCGAGCAGCGACACGTCGCCGGCGCGCTCGCGCAGTGGAGGCAGGTGGACGGTGTTTCCCGAGAGCGACTCCTCGAGGACCGGGAGCAGTCGGCGCGCCTCCCGCGCGTCCCGCGGATCCTCGTCGATCGACACGACGAACCGCGCGCGCCACGGCCCCCGCATGTGCGCCAGGAGCTGCTCCTGGAAGCCGGCCGAGGTCGCCTCGACGTTCTCGAGGAAGAGCGTTCCGTTCTCCGTCTGGAGCGTCGCGAGATCGAGCGACTCGCCCTCGGAGATGAAGGCGAACCGTCCGGATCCGCGCGGGGAGAGGCGATGGAGCGCGAGCGCGGCGTCGTCCTTCTCGGTGCCCGGCTCTCCCGTGAGCAGGACCGATCCCGGAGCCTCGGCGGCGCGCTCGAGCGACGCGAGGGCGGAGATCCAACGGGGCGAGCGTCCGGGAAGCGCGTCGCGCAACTCGGCGCGCGCCAGCCGCAGGCGCGTCGCCTCCGCGTCGGCCTCGCGCTCGCGGCGCATCGCCGCGGAGGCGATGACCTGGGCCAGCCGGGCTTCCGAGAGCGGCCGCCACAGGAAGTCGTGCGCGCCCCGCGCCATGGCGTCGACCGCGCCGTCCAGGTTCGCCCGATCCACGAGCGCCAGGGTCAGGAGACGCGGGACCCTCGCCCGCGCGCTGCTCAAGAGCTCGCCCGGGTCGCCGTCGGTTGCGTCGAGCGCGACGATCAGAAGCAGGAGCGACGGCCCGAAGTCGCCGGCCTCCAGCGCCCGCGCGCCCTCGGCGACCGTCGCGAAGCCGCGGACCGAGTAGCCGAGCGACGACAGAGAGCGCCGCAGGGCGTCGCGCGATTCGTCGTTCGGGTCGACGCAGAGGACCTTCATACCAGGCTGGAAATTCTAGCAGGATGCGTGCCGCGATGCGCGCCGGGAGGGGTCGAGGAGCTCAGCCGTCTCGTCTCGGCCGGATGCCGAGGGACGGCCAGAGGGCGTCGATCTTGCGCTTCACGTCCGGGGACATGACGATCGGATCCGGCCACGGGCGCTCGAAGCCCTCTTCCTTCCACTTGCGGGTGGCGTCGAAGCCGATCTTGCTCCCGTAGCACGGCAGGCGCGACGCGAAGTCGAGCTCGTCGACCGGCCCGTGGACGATCTCGAGGTCCCGCTCGGGGTCGATCGCGGTCAGCGCCCGCCACAGGACCTCGGGCCCGCCGCGCACGTCCACGTCGGCGTCGACGACCACGATCACCTTGGTAAACATCATCTGCCCCGTCCCCCAGATCGCGTGCATCGTCTTGCGCGCGTGGCCCGGGTAGCGCTTGTCGATCGCGACGAGCATGAGGTTGTGGAAGATGCCCTCGACGGGCAGATGCATGTCCACGATCTCCGGGATCGTCTTCTTCACGAGCGGCAGGAAGAGGCGCTCGACCGCCTCGCCCAGGAAGCCGTCCTCCATCGGAGGCCGTCCGACGATCGTCGTCAGGTAGACCGGCGACGCGCGGCGGGTCAGCGCCGTCACGTGGAACACGGGGAAGTCGTCCTCCAGCGAGTAGAACCCGGTGTGGTCCCCGAACGGTCCCTCGCGTCGGCGCTCCTTCGGATCGACGTAGCCCTCGAGCACGATCTCGGCCTCCGCGGGGACCTGCAGGTCGACGGTCTTCGCGGCGGCCATTGGCACCCCCGCTCCGCGGAGAAATCCCGCGAAGAGCAGCTCCGAGACGCCCGGCGGCAGCGGCGCCACGGCCGAGAAGACGGTCGCGGGATCGCAGCCGATCGCGACGGCGACCTCCATGCGGCGACCCTCGCGCGCGTAGCCACGCGCCTGCCCCGCGCCGTCCTTGTGCTTCTGCCAGTGCATTCCGGTCGTGCGGCGGTCGTACACCTGCATCCGGTACATGCCGACGTTGGTCTTGCCGCTCGCCGGATCCCGCGTGATGACGAGCGGCATCGTCACGAACGGCCCGGCGTCCTGCGGCCAGCACGTCAGCACGGGAAGCGCGGAGAGATCGACCGCGTCGCCGGTCAGCACGATCTCCTGGCACGCCGCGGAGCGGACGGTCTTCGGGAACACCGCCGCGAGCTCGGAGACCTTGGGGATCGCCTTGAGCTTCCCGAGGATCCCCTCCGGGGGCTTCGGGTCGAGGAAGAAGTCGAGACGCTCGTCCCACTCCTCCCAGGTCGCGATCTCCAGGGCCCGGAGCATCCGCCGGCGCGAGGCGAACGCGTTGATCACGACCGGGATCGCGGAGCCCTCCACGTTCTCGAAGAGGAGCGCGGGACCCCCGGACTTCACTGCGCGGTCCGCGATCTCCGCGATCTCGAGGCGCGGCGAGACCCGCGCGGAAATCCGCACCAGGTCGCCGTCTCTCTCGAGGGCCTCGAGGAATTCCGACAGGTTGGCGTACGCCACGCGATCCCTACCCTATCGCTTCGTGCGCGCCCGCGCGCGGCTCGGCCGGGCCGCGGACCGCGAGCGCACGAGGGGGACGTCCGCCTCGATGCGGCCCACGTCGAGCCCCCGCGCGTTGTGCAGCGCGGGCTCGGCGTAAGCGGCGAGCGCGCGCCGCGCGTCGTCGGGCAGGACGCTCAGCCTGGACATGACCGCGAGCGTCACCGCGTCGCGCGCCCGGGAGGAGCCGTCCTCGATCTTGAAGGCGATGCCGATGGCTCGCCCGCGCCGGTCCGGCGAGAGCGCCAGGGCGTAGACGCCCTCGGCCCCCTCCTTGCCGATCCACCTTCCGCGCCCGGCGCTCAGGAAGTCGGTCGTGAACCGTCCCGCACCGGCGACCATCTCGGGCCGGCGAATCATCGCCCGCACGATGCGCGCCCTCACGGCCGCCGACGCGCGGTCCTCCCCCGGCACGGCCCGCGCGGACAGCCGGGCATAAGCAAGCGCGAGCGCGGACAGCGGAAGACGAAAGACGGGAGCATTGCAGCCGTCGATCGCGACGCCGATCTCGGACTCCGGCACGCCCGCGTATCGGGCGAGGAGCGAACGGATCCGGCGCTGCAGCGGATGTCCCGGGTCGGTGTATCCGGCGTGCTCGAGCTCGAGCAGGCGGCACGCGAGCAGCATCCCGGCATGCTTGCCCGAGCAGTTGTTGTGCAGCGCGCTCGGCGGCTTGCCCGCGCGCAGGAGCGCCCTCGCGGAGGCCTCGTGCATCGGCAGATGCGCGCCGCACTCGAGGTCTGCGGCCGTGAAGCCGCCCTTGCGGAGCAGCCGGGCCGCGAGGGCGGTGTGCCGTGGCTCGCCGCCGTGCGACGCGCAGAGGAGCGCGATCTCGGCGTCCCCGAGCCGGAAGCGTTTCTCGCCTCCCGCCAGCAGGAGGGGCATCGCCTGGAACGGCTTCGCGGCCGACCGGGCGTAGACCGCCAACTCGGCGTCCCCGCAGGAGGCCAGCAGCGCGCCCCGCTCGTCGACCACCGCCGCACAGCCACGGTGCGCCGATTCCACGCGAGGGCCACGGAACACCCGCGCCAGAACCGGTGGGGCCTTCGTCATCGAGGACCATTATCCCTGCCCTCTCGCGAAGGCCGAATCGGTTATCCTGAAGGGGCCGATGCGACGGAATAATCCGCGGACCACGGCCGTTCGCTGAGCAGGATGCGCACGACCATTCTCGCCGCGACGGCCACAGTCCTGAGCATCGCCTGCGCCGCCGGCGCCTCCGCTCAACAGTCCTCGCAGCAGCCGCCCCTCTTCCCCGATCTCGAATTCGTCGGGCAGGAGGGCGGGAGCGTGCGGCTCTCGGAGCTCAAGGGCAATGTCGTGCTCGTCAACGTCTGGGCGACGTGGTGCGGGCCTTGCAAGATGGAGCTCCCGGTGGTGCAGAGGATGTACGACAACTACAGCGATCGCAACTTCGTCGTGGTCGCCGTCAACGTGGACGCCGACCGCAAGCGCGTCCCCGCCTTCATGAAGCAATTCAACATCTCCGTCCCCGTCTATTTCGCGGCACCCGAGGACGCCGGCCCTCTGACGGCGAGCGGAATCCCCTCGACCTTCCTGCTCTCCGCCGATCGAACACTGTTGGACCGACAGGTCGGGTACGCCCCCAGCGTCGAAGACCGCTGGAAGAAAATCCTGGAGAAACACCTGCGGGCTAAGAAGTAAACCGGGGACGCCGCCCGGCGTCTGTCATCTCTGGAGGCCGGCCATGAAATCCCGTATCGCTCTCCTGTTACCCGCGTCCCTCCTCGTCTTCGCCGCCACCGCCTCGGCACAGCTACGGTCGGGCACCGTCGAGATCAACGGCTTCGGCGGCTGGCTCTTCGGCGGCGAGATCGCACATGTCAACAACTTCGACGAGCTCGACCGCCACACCCACGTGGACGTCTCGGACGACGCCGCGTACGGCGGCCGCATCGGCTACAACTTCACGAGCCTGTTCCAACTCGAGGGCGAGTACTCGCACACCGACACGAACTTCGTTCTCCGGCTGAGCAACGCTCCGGACCAGACCCTGGGCGACCTGAAGCTGGACTACTTCATGAGCTACGCGACCTTCAATTTCGGGCACCGCCGGGTCGTCCCGTTCTTCACGATCGGGGCGGGGGCCGCGAACCTCGTTCCCAACGTCGCCGGCACGCTGTCGACGTCCGAGGTCCGATTCACGACGGCCGTGGGTGGCGGAGTCAAGGTCTTCGTCTGCCCCTGGTTCGGCTTCCGCTTCGACGGGCGTCTCTACGAGACCTGGCTCGGCGACCACTCGCACGTCCTGTGCGACACCGGCGGCTTCTGCAACAGCCGCGAGTGGCTGCCGAACGTCACGACCACGGGCGGATTCGTCTTCGCGTTCTGAGAACGCCGGCCGCGCCGCGAATCAGCCGATCGGCCCCGGCCCGGTTTTGATCCTCCGCACGCGGATCCGGCGCGCGTCGCCGTCCGGAACGATCGTGATCTCGACCGTCGGCGGCAGCAGCCGCCGGATCGCCTCCCCGGGCCACTCGACGCAGACGGGCGCGTCCGCGACCGCTTCGGGCAGGCCGAGCACGGCCAGGTCCTTCGGGTCGTCGGCGAGGCGATAGAGATCCAGGTGCCGCAGGACGATACGTGTCCTTCCGGCGCCCGCGGCGGCGTACTCGTTCAGCAAGGCGAACGTGGGCGAGGCGACCTCGCGTGTCTGCGCGCCGAGGCCGCGCGCCAACCCGCGCGCGAGCGTCGTCTTGCCGGCGCCCAGGTCCCCAACGAGGTAGACGACGTCCGAGCGCGAGAGCGTCGCGGCGAGACGCTCCCCGGCCGCCTCGGTCTCCTCGGCGGTGAGGGTCCGGGCCTCGGCCGCGGTTTCCCGCTCAGGCATCGGAAGCGCCCGCGCCGTCGGCCTCGCGGCGCAGCGCGAGGCGGACCCGCGGGATCGCGTCCGCGATCTCGTGCGCCAGGAGACCCGCGTCGCCCAGCACCGCCTCGAGCCGCTGTGCCGCCGCGCCGTGAAGCCAGGCGCCCGTCACCGCGGCGTCGCGCGCCGACAGGCCGCCCGCGAGCAAGGCGCCGATCACGCCCGACAGCACGTCGCCCGACCCGGCCGTCGCGAGGAGCGGCGTCCCCGTCGGGTTGACGACGATCTCGCCGTCGGGCGTTCCGATGAGGCTGTGGGCGCCCTTCAGCACGACGACCGCGCGGCTCGCTCGCGCGAGCGCCCGGACCGCGCCCGGGCGATCGGCCTGCACCGCGCGCGTGGACTTGCGCAGGAGACGCCCGGCCTCGCCGGGGTGCGGGGTCAGGACCGTCGCTGCCCGCCGCTTCGCGAAGAACCCGGGTCGTCCGGCGAACGCGTTGAGCGCGTCCGCGTCGGCGACGAGCGGGACGCGCGCGGACCGCAGGGCCGTCTCGAGCACAGCCACCGTCTCCTGCGAGGTGCCGAGACCGGGCCCGGCCACCGCGGAATCGAAATCCCTCCACGCGCGCGCGAGGCCGTCCGCCCCCCCGCGGGAGAGCGAGCCCCTTTTCTCCGGCAGCGGCTCGGTCATCGCCTCGGGCAGCGCCGACACGATCCCCGCGGCGATCGACTCGGCGCAGAACACGGTGACGAGCCCGGCTCCGCCGCGCAGAGCGCCGCGCGCCGCGAGGATGGCGGCCCCGGGCTTGCCGCGGGATCCGGCCAGGATCGCGACACGGCCGAAGTCGCCCTTGTGCGAGTCGAGCGGCCGCGCGGGCAGCCGCGCGGCGACGTCCGCCGCCTCCGTCTGCCAGAGCCGCCGGGCTTGCCGGGCGAGCGTCCTCCGCGCGATCCCGATGTCGGCGACCGCGACGCGGCCGCACAACCCGCTCGCCGGCGGCAAAACATGACAGAGCTTGGGCGCGGCGAACGCGACGGTCCTCCACGCGCGGACGGCCGCGCCGAGAAGCGCGCCGCGGTCGGCCGAGAGCCCCGAGGGAAGGTCGGCGGCAATCACCCGGCGGCCGGAGGCGTTGATCGCCGCGACCGCGCGCCGTCCGGCCCCCTCGAGCGCCCGGGAGAGACCGGTGCCGAAGAGCGCGTCCACGACGACGTCGGCGTCGGCCAGCGCGCGCCGCAGGGCGGAGGCGCCGCCCGCGTCGGAGAGGGCGCGGACTCCGAGCCCGACGCCTCGCGCGCGCGCCGCGTTGGCCGCGGACTCGCCGGCATAGAGCCCGGGGTCGCGCAGGGTGAAGACGGCCGGCGACGCGCCGCCGAGCGCGAGCAGGCGGGCCGCCGCAAGCCCGTCGCCGCCGTTCTTGCCGGGGCCGCAGACGACGGCGATTCGGCGGGCGCCGGGAAGGGCGGCGTGCAGGTCGCGGCACAGGGCCTCCGCCGCGGCCTCCATCAGGTCCTCGGGGTCCGCTCCGCGCCGGATCGCCTCGGCGTCCGCGGCGCGCATCCTCCTCGCATCGAGTACCGGGATCACGACGCGGCTCCTGCTCTGGCGATGCCCGCGTCGGTCAGCCGGCCGGCGAGGCGTGTCTCGATGCGGCCGGGCTCGCGCGCGAACAGGAGGAGCTGCGGAAGGGGCATCGACGAAACATTATGACGCGGCGCCGCATTCACTGCTGCGCCGCATTCACTGTCGAGGCGGGCAATGCCAATTTTGGATTTTGGATTTTGGATTTTGGAAACGAAGATCCCGTGGACCCCTTCTCAATCCAAAATCCAAAATCCAAAATCCAAAATCCAAAATTCCTCTAGTTCGTTCCCGGCTTTGCGGGCTCGGTCTTGGGCTCCTTGGATTCCTTCGGAAGCACCGAGACGAAGACGTTCTTCTGAAGATACGAGGTGAGGTTCGAGACCGCGTCCCGCACCCCGACCGACAGCTTCTGGCCGCCCGGCACGACGATCAGCTTCGCGTCGTAATAGAAGTCCTTGCCCTGCGCCAGGGTGAAGTCCTTCGACGGGATCTTCACCTCCTGCCTCTGGACCTGAAGGTCCGACTGCTTGCCCGAGGCGTCGAGGATGACGAAATAGACGAAGAACTGGCCCTCGTACTGGTCGCCCGACGGGACGAGCCCCAGCTCGCGATCGGAACGGCGATGCGCACGGGCAGCAGGTAGTTCTGCCGGTCGTAGGGCTTGGGATCGCCCACCGACAGCCCGCACTTGAGCGGATTGTCGGAGCGCGGGTAGCTCAGGCTGGCCACCACGGCCTCGGCCGTGCGGGTCTCGACCGACTTCTCCACGTAGCTTCGCCGGTTGCGCACGGTCAGGCCCTTGCGCTTGACGGTCACCTCGACACGGTGCGGGCGGTCCACCGCGCCCCCGCGCGGTCCGGTATCCGAGCGAGTAGAAGTTGGAGAAGTCCGCCGCGATCTGGTCGAGGCTCGACTTCCAGTCGTTGCTGTTGACCGACGCGATCCCGCCGGTCTCCTCGGCCATGGTCCGGATCGGTCCCTGCATGTTCTGACGCACCATGAAGTCGTTCAGGTGAACGGTCTTGGTGCCCGAGTTCTCGGCGGAGTTGAGCTCCGAGGTGGTGAGCCCCGACGCGTCCAGCGTGTAGATCGTGACGCCGTTGGCGTTCGCGGCCTGGATGATCTGGGCGTACTTGCTGTTCATGTCGTAGTCCAGCTGCTCGATCGTCGTCGCCGTCTGCGAGTACTTCTCGCGGATCGCCTCGTAGATCTCGAATCCCGCCGTCGCCGGCAGGCCCTCTGAGACGTACAGGAAGTTCTTCCGGCCGGGCACGCCCGCCAGGGAGTCGAGCGTGGACTTGATCGAGTCCACGGTGAACTCGAGGTCGTTGCGCAGCGACTGGGCGTAGGAGCGCGCGATGCCCGTCGCCTCGGTCACCGACTTGGAGTCGTCGACGCGGCGGATCGCGTCGTTGCGCTCGCCGACCTGCGTCGTGCCGCCGCCCGTGTCCATCTCGATGTCCCCGATGGCGCCGACGAGGTCGTTCGCGTCGGAGGTGAAGGGCCGCCGCACCTTGAGCGAGCGGTTGTAGGTCACCACCATCCCCTCGGCGTTGGGCCCGATGGCCTGCGGGATGAATTCCTTCAGGCGCTTGAACATCCGGTTGCGGTTGTTCGGCTGGATGTTCAGGTTGTCGATGTAGAAGATGTAGTGCGCCTTGAGCTCCGGAGGGACCTCCTGGGCCGTCTCGGGCTGGTCCAACGGAATGGACTTGCCGTCCTCCAGGAGGATCTTGCCGCCGGAAACGGCGTAGAAGTTCGTGATCTTCTGCGGAATGCTGTCCTGCCTGACCTCGAAGTCCTCCGCCTTCAGGTCGGGCACGCGGTGGCCCTTGGAGTCGGTGACCACGACGTCCACGCTCGTGATCGAGACGTCCACCGATTCGACCACCGGCGGGAAGGCCTTCTCCGGAGGCGCCGGCGGCGGCTGCTGAGGCTGCGACTGCTGCGGCGGCTTCGCCGCCGGAGCGGCCTGGGCGGGAGCGGGAGCCGGAGGCTGTTGGGCCCGCAGCGCCGGCGCGTCGGCGCCATCGCAGAGCAGGCTCGCGGCGCACACCGCGGCGATCCAGACCGGAAATCTCGCGGTGAGTCCTTTCAAGGAGTCCTCCTGAACGCGCAAAGCGTTGTGGACGGCGTCATTATTCCCCCCTGCGGCGGCGCGCTGGCGCGACGGCGCTTCGTCATCCGCACCGACGCCTTCGTCCGCGAGGCCCGGGAGCGTTCTCCGCGGATGGCCGGCGAATCTCCAGAAATCCCCGAAAAAACTCTGTTGCTTTGTTGAAAGGAATTCAACAGAATTCCCCCCTCTGGGGCGGGCCGAGTCGTGCCCGGGTGGTTGAGCGAAAGAGCGAAGGAGCGAAGCGAAGCATGGCACGCCATCGGCAACGTGCGGCCGCGGCCGCCTTTTTCCTCCTCGCCGTCACCCTGCTCTCCGGCTGCAACAAGATCAAGTCCAAGCAGGAAATCAACGCGGCAACGAGTACCTGAAGGCCGCGCAGTATCAGAGCGCGCTCGCGGCCTACCAGGAAGCGCTGCGGCTCGACCCGGGCGAGACGAAGCTCAACAAGCACATCGGGATCGCCTACATGGGTCTCTACCAGCCGGGCTCGAAGCACCCGAAGGACCTCGAGTACGCGTCGAAGGCGATCGAGCACCTGAAGACCTACGTCGAGCACTTCCCCGAAGACAAGAAGGTCCTCGAGTACCTCGTCTCGATGTACTTGAACACCGACCGCTACGACGACGCGATCGCCTTCTACCAGAACGAGATCCTCAAGCGCGACCCCAAGGACAGCAAGGCGATGCAGTCGGTGGCCATGCTGTACTTCAAGAAGGGCGACTTCGACAACGGCGTGCTTTGGCTCAAGAAGCGGCTGGAGATCGAGGGCAACAACCCCGAGGTCTACTACCTGATCGGCGTCCAGGCCTGGGACCGCTCCTACAACTATCCGGACCTCGACCCGGCCCTGCGCGCGAAGATCGTGGACGACGGGCTGCAGTCCCTCAACAAGGCCGTCGAGATCAAGCCCGACTACTTCGAGGCCATCACCTACATCAACCTGCTCTACCGGGAGAAGGCGAAGATGGAGACGGATCCCGCCAAGAAGCAGGAATACCTCGACACTGCCAACAAATACCTCCAACAGGCGCTCGAGATGCGCAAGGCCGCTCAGGAGAAGGCGAAGGCCGAGGCCGCCGCGGCCGGCGGAGCGCCTACGCCGGAACCGGCGAAGTGATGCCGGTGTCTCAGTGAGACGGGGGTGAACGCATGTTCGAACAATCGCTGATCGAATCGACCCACCAGAAGGACCAGGCCAAGAAGGCCGTCTCCCTTCCGGTCTCGATTCTGATTCATGCGCTCGTGATTGGCGGCGTGCTGGGCGCTTCGATCTGGTTCGTCGGAGACGTCCCCGAGCCCCCGATCCCCGTCACGTTCTACGCGGCCGCCCCGCCGCCGCCGCCTCCCCCGCCCGCGGCTCCCAAGGCTGCGCCCAAGGCACCCGACGCCCCCAAACCCGTTCCCGTCAAGCCCGTCGAGATGACCCAGCCGATGGTGATTCCCGAGACGGTGCCTCAGCCTGGCCGCACCCGAGCCGGTCGCCGAGTCCTCGGGAGTGGAGGGCGGCGTCGAAGGCGGAGTCGAGGGCGGCGTCGCCGGCGGGGTCGCGGGAGGCGTGCCCGGCGGGACCGGAGCCGGAATGGGCGCCGAGCCACTGCGGGTGGGCGGCGACGTCAAGGCCCCCGTGCTGTCCTCGCGCATCGAGCCCCAGTACCCGGAGGCCGCCCGCAAGGCCCGGATGGAGGGGGTGGTCATCCTGGAGGCGATCATCACCGACCAGGGCAGCGTCGAGGACGTCCGGGTCTTGAAGTCCGTCAATCCCCTGCTCGACGCCTCGGCCGTGCGGGCCGTCCAGCAGTGGAAGTACAAGCCGGCGACCCTCAATGGCCGGGCCGTCCGGGTTTACCTGACCGTGACCGTGACGTTCCGGTTGAACTAGGATTGGCAGATGGCAGGCGAATGAATACTCAGAAGGAGCGCTGCATGAGTTTCAATCCGATTGAGCTGTGGGGCAAGATGACGATTGTCGCGCAGGGCGTCGTCGTCGTCTTGATCATCATGTCGATCTACTCCCTGACGATCGCCTTCGAGCGGTTCCTCTACTACCGCAAGGCGCGCAACCAGTCCGTCGCCTACGCGAAGCTGGTGACCGGCTTCCTCAAGCAGGACAAGCTGCAGGAGGCGATCGACGCCTCGAAGAAGTTCAAGAACAGCCACGTCGCGCGAGTGCTCTCGGCGGGGCTTTACGAGTTCTCCCACGACATCAAGAGCGGGGGTGGCTCGGTGAAGGGCCACGACATGATCGAGGCCGCCGAGCGCGCCATCGAGCGCGAGGCGCTGGTCACCACCGCCGACATGAAGAAGGGCCTCTCCGGCCTGGCGACGATCGGGACGACCGCCCCCTTCATCGGCCTCTTCGGAACGGTCATCGGCATCATCAACGCGTTCCGCGGCATGGCGCTGACCGGCTCCGGCGGCATCGCGGCGGTCTCGGCGGGAATCTCCGAGGCTCTCGTCACGACGGCGCTCGGGCTGTTCGTGGCCATCCCGGCCGTGTGGATGTTCAACATCTTCATGAACAACATCGAGCGGTTCCAGGTCGAGATGTCGAACTCGTCGAACGAGCTCATCGACTATTTCATCAAGCGGCGCGGCGCGGGCGCGCAGCTGAGCGCCTAGGCGAGCGTAAAGTAAAGGAGTCATTCCATGGCCATGGGGGGCGGCGGAGGCCGCAACAAGATTCAGAGCGACATCAACGTCACGCCTCTCGTGGACGTGTGCCTCGTTCTGCTCATCATCTTCATGGTCGTCACGCCTCTCCTCCAGAATGGCGTCAGCGTCCAGATTCCCCAGACCGACAACCCGGACAAGAAGCCCGAGAGCAGCAAACAGAAGATGATCGTCGTGCAATACGCCTCGCCTCCGGCGTACCACATGGACTCGAAGCAGATGTCGAAGGCGGAGTTTCAGACGGCCCTCGACGAGCTCTACCAGCGCAACCCGAGCGCGGAGATCGTGATCAAGGCCGACCAGCGCCTCAAGTACGGAGACGTCAAGGAAGTCTTCAAGATGACGAAGGACGCCGGTTTCCAGGACGTCGGCCTGATCGCGGAAAAGAAGCAAAGGGGCGGCGGGTAGCCGCTCGACCATCAAGGAGACTCGATCGATGGCAATGGGAGTCGGCGGCGGAGCGGGTGACTACAAGAGCGACATCAACATCACGCCTCTCGTAGACGTGGTGCTGGTGCTCCTGATCATCTTCATGGTCATCACGCCGCTCCTGCAGATGGGCTACGACGTCAAGGTCCCGCCGAAGAACCAGGACGACACGGGTCCGCCGCCCGACGGACCTGATCATCGTGTCGCTCACCCCGACCAACAAGTACTACCTCAACAAAGACGAGGTCAACCCGCAGACGCTCTCCCTGCGTCTGACCGAGATCCTGAAGAATCGCGCCAACAAGACGGTGTTCTTCTCGGGCGACGACGCCGCGAACTACGGCGAGGTCGTCAAGGTGATGGACCTCTGCCGAAACTCCGGGGCCAAGAACATCGGCATCGTGATGGAGACCGTGCCGGTCGGGCAGTAGCCCGACGAGGTCGTAGGTCTCAGGAGATAGGTCATGGGGAAACCCTACGACCTACCACCCACGACCTTCTCCTGATATCCTCCCCGGCCGGTTGGCCGGATCTCCGGCTAGCCGCCGAATCAAGCAAAACAGGAGTGGGAATGTCTTTCGAGCTTGCTCTGCCGTTGATCCTGGTGTTCTCGATCGGCTCGCTCTTCGTGGCGGGCTGGCTGGCGTCCTGGGTCCTCAAGAAGGACACGGGCACCTCGGCCATGCAGGCGATCTCCAACGCCATCAAGGAGGGCGCCGAGGCCTTCCTCCGGCGGCAGAATCGGACGATCGGGATGCTGGCGGTCCTGCTGGCCGCCGTGATCTTCCTGCTCTACGGCTTCGTCCGCGCGCACCACGACTTCGACCCGGTCAGCACCCCCCTGCGCCTGGCCTTCTGGACGACCCTCTCCTTCGTCCTCGGCGCGGCCTGCTCGGTCATCGCCGGGTACATCGGCATGTGGGTCTCGATTCGCACCAACATCCGGACCGCCTCCGCGGCCCGCACGTCCCTGAACGACGCGCTGCGAATCGCCCTGCGCGGAGGCGCCGTCTCGGGTCTCTTCGTCGTCGCGATGTCGCTCTTCGGAGTGGGCGGCCTCTACTGGCTCGTCAGCCACTTCACCGAGGTGCCGGCCGCTCAGATCCCCCTCCTGATCGTGGGCTACGGCTTCGGCGCCTCGTTCGTGGCGCTCTTCGCCCAGCTCGGAGGGGGCATCTACACGAAGGCCGCGGACGTCGGCGCCGATCTCGTGGGCAAGGTCGAGGCCGGCATCCCGGAGGACGACCCGCGCAACCCCGCGGTGATCGCGGACCTCGTCGGCGACAACGTCGGCGACTGCGCCGGGCGCGGGGCCGACCTGTTCGAGTCGACCGCGGCGGAGAACATCGGCGCGATGATCCTGGGCGCCACGCTCGCGGCGATGCTCGAGAAGCAGAACATGGCCTTCTCCGCCGGCATCGTCGGCGTGATGCTCTTCCCCCTGGTGGCCCGCGCGTTCGGCCTGCTCGCCTCGATCGTCGGCATCCTCTGCGTGAAGACGCGCGAGGACGCGGACCCGATGGCGGCCCTGAACCGCGGCTACTACATCACCTCGGCGCTCGCGATCGCCGGCTTCTTCGTGGCGACGAAGTGGCTCCTCTACAACCCCGCGCGGCCCGACGCCTGGTGGATGTACTTCTTCTGCGGGATGATCGGGGTCCTGACCTCGATCGTCTTCGTCTTCATCACCCAGTACTACACGGAGTACAAGTACCGGCCGGTGCGCGAGATCGCGGAGGCCTCCCAGACGGGGCCCGCGACGAACGTCATCGCCGGCATCGCGGTCGGCCTGGAATGCACGCTCCCGCCGGTCATCGCGATCTCCGTCGCGATCCTCTCCTCGTACAAGATCGGCTCGCACGCCCTGCCGGGCGGCGGCCTCTTCGGCACCGCGGTCGCGACGATGGGGATGCTGGGCACGGCGGCCTACATCCTCGCGATGGACACCTTCGGCCCGATCACCGACAACGCGGGCGGCATCGTCGAGATGTCCAAGCAGCCCGAGGAGATCCGCAAGAAGACGGACCGGCTGGACGCCGTCGGCAACACGACCAAGGCCCTGACGAAGGGCTACGCCATCGGCTCGGCCGCGCTCGCGGCCTTCCTCCTGTTCTCGGCGTACCTCGACGAGCTCAAGAACTACGGCGCGGAGCTGACCTCGGTCAATCTCGCCAAGCCCGAGGTCTTCGTCGGCGGCCTGATCGGCGCCATGCTCGTGTTCTTCTTCTCGGGCCTCGCGATCAAGGCCGTGGGCAAGGCGGCGTACGTCGTCATCCAGGACGTCCGCGCCCAGTTCCAGGAGCATCCCGGCATCATGCAGGGCACCGAGAAGCCGGACTACGGCCGCACGGTCGACATCGTCACGCGCGGCGCCCTCCGGCAGATGATCGCGCCGGGGCTGGTCGCGGTCGGCACGCCGATCGTCGTGGGCCTGATCTTCAAGCAGTTCGGCGTGGGTGCGGAGGCCGTCGCCGCCCTGCTGATGGTGGGCACCATCGCGGGCATCATCATGGCGACCTTCCTGAACAACGGCGGCGGCGCGTGGGACAACGCCAAGAAGTACATCGAGACCGGCGCCTACGGCGGGAAGGGCTCCCCCACCCACAAGGCGGCGGTGGTCGGCGACACCGTCGGCGACCCGTTCAAGGACACCGCGGGCCCGTCGCTGCACGTGCTCATCAAGCTGCTCGCGACGATCACGCTGGTGCTCGCGCCGCTGTTCATCTGACGTCGCCTCCGCTACGCGAGGGGGCGTGGCCTACGGGCCACCGGCGAACGGCTCGGCCAAAGGGCCTCGACCGTTCGCCTCGCCCCCTCGCTCCGCTCCGGCTCCCGCGGCGCGCGCCTCCTCCGCTGCCCTCGCGGAGACTTCGCGCGCCGCGGACGACAGCAACAGCGCCTCGACCGAACAGATCCACGCACAAGCATGTGCGTGAGATCGCTCGACGAGCGGCACTCTCGCTAGAGCTCGCGGCGCGAGGAATCTCCGCGAGCGTAGCGGAGGACGCCTCGCGCCGCGGGAGCCGCAGCGCAGTGAGGGGTCAGGCGGGCGGTCGAGCCCCTTTGGGCGAGCCGCCCGCCGGTGCCCAAAGGGCAGACCCCGAACGGAGCGGAGGCGACGTTACACGAATCTCGACAGCACCTCGTTCGAGACGAGGAACCCGCGCTCGGTGAACGCCACGCGGTCCGCGCGGTGCTCGAGCACTCCCTCCGACAGCCATCCCTCGTAGTCGTTCCAGAGTCGGACGTCCTCGCCCGCCGTCACGAGCGCCTCGATTCGCGCCGCGGGAACGCCTTCGGCCAGCCGCAGCCCCAGGAAGACCTCCTCGCGTGAGGCCTGCTCCGCCGTGACCGGCTCATCCGCGGCGATCGGGCGGCGCCCCGCCTGCAGCTGGCTCAGGTACGACTCGAGGTTGGAGACGTTCGCGCGCCGCCGGCCCGCCCAGAGCTCGTGTGCCGACACGCCGAGGCCGAGCGTCGGCGTCCGCGTCCAGTACTTCACGTTGTGGCGCGCCTCCCGGCCCGGCCGCGCCCAGTTGGAGATCTCGTAGTGCCGGAATCCGCGCGCGGCGAGCGCCTCCCCCATCTCCAGCCACGCATCCGCCTGCTCGTCATCCGAGAGGTAGCGGTCCGGGTGGGCGCGCCGGTCCTCCTCCATCGTCTTCGTCTTCTCCGATTCCAGCAAGTAGACTGAAACGTGCCCGACGCCCGCGTCGAGGAGGCCCGCGAGGCTGCGGCGGAAACTCTCCCTCGTTTGCTCGGGCAGACCCAGAATGAGATCGCCCGAGGCCGAAAGCTCAGCTCCCGTGACGGTGTCCAGCGCCGCCCGCGCCCTCACGGCGTCATGCCGCCGGCCGACCGCCGCCAGCTCCACGTCCTCGAGCGACTGGACGCCGATGGAGATCCGGTTGACACCGGCTCCCCTCCAGGCCCGGACGACGTCGGCGTTCACGTCCTCCGGGTTGGCCTCGAGCGTCACCTCGGCGCCCTCGGCGATCGCGAATCGCGACCCCAGGACCTCGAGCAACCGGGCAAGGGACGGAGGCGGAAGGAGCGAGGGAGTTCCTCCGCCCAGGTAGATCGCGTCGAACCGCGCGCCGTCCGCCTCGCGTGCGAGAAGGGAAGTCTCCCGCTCCAGAGCATCCATGTAAGCGCCCCGCGAGGAGCCGTCCGTCGTCACGACGAACGCGCAGTAGCCGCAGCGCGAGGCGCAGTACGGCAGGTGGACGTAGAGGCCCGGGAAGGAGCTCATCGCGTTCATGGCGCGTTCCGCAGCGCCGCCTCCGCCTCGGCGGCGACGTCGCCGCCGAAGGGAAACACGCGCCGGAAGTTGCCCTCCCGCGCGACCGCGGCGAGATCCCGCCCCGACTCGTCGATCCATCGCACCGCCGCCCGCAGGGCCGCCGCGCGGTGCTCGGGCAGCGTGTCGAGCTCCGCCCGCTCCTCGAGCCGGGCCGACGCGGCCGCATTGCCCGGCGGCTCCCGGGGGCCGGTCGGCCGGGGCGGCAGGAGCCCGAGGCCCCGTGCGGCGCACCGGCTGCGCACCGCCGGCAGCCGTTCGGCCATGCCCGCGACCCACTCGCGGTGGTGGATGACGTCGAAGAAGGCATCCGCCTCGGCGGCCTCGCCGCCGAGCGACCGCGCCTCGACGATCGCGCGGCGCGCCTCGCCGTCGGCCTCCGGGACGAGCGGCGTCGCGGCCCGCGCTCCGGATGCGGCCGCCTCCGCGACCAGCGCCTCGATCGCGGCGGGCTCCGCCGTCCACCCCGGGATCAGCGGGAAGAGCACGCCGCAGACGAGGCCGTGCGCCCGCGCCGCCCGCAGCGCCGGGAACGCCGTCGAGGAGCCCGCCGCGTAGGAGCAGAGGGCGACCATCCCGGGAGCGGCCGACTCCCGCGGGAGGCCGGCCTCCGGCGGGTCGAGCAGGTAGACCGCGCGGCCCGCGGCGAGCGCCCCCTCCGCCGCCGCCCGGTACGCCCCGCGCACCTCCTCGGCGCGCGAGCCCGGGCCCACGAGGACCGGACCGGACGGCAACCGCAGCGCCGCCTCGCGCCAGCCTTCCTCGCTCGCCGGCCCCACGAGCACGGTCGTTTCCGCGCGCCGCCGCGGAAACCTCCGCGTGATCGGGTCGAAGCGCAGGATTCCGGGCTCCGGCTCGGCGCCGTAGGGCAGGAGCCGGCCGGCGACGCGGCGGCCGCCGATCTCCTCCTCGCCGGCCCGAACCGCGGGTTGCGGCGAAGTCTCGAAGACGATCACCGGCGCCGCCCCTCGGGGCGAACGCGCGCGAGCGCTCGTCGGCTTCTTTTCGCGCGGCGTAAGGCGCCGCGACCGTACCGGGCGAAGACGTCGGCCTCGAAGTTGACGGCGTCGCCCTCCGCGATCCGCCCGAGCGTCGTTCGCCGGTGCGTCTCCGGGATGACCGCTACGCTCGAACCGCCCTCGGCCCCGGGTGGCGACGGTCAGGCTCACTCCGTCCACGCAGACCGAGCCCTTCGGCACGACGAACCGCGAGAGACCGCGGGGGATCGAGAAGGAGACCGTCCAGGAATTGCCGGACGCGACGACCGACCGCACCCGAGAGATCCCGTCCACGTGCCCCATGACGAAGTGGCCCGAAAGCGGGTCTCCCCAGCGGAGCGCGCGCTCCACGTTGACCCTCGCGCCGGAAACGAGGCGTCCGAGGGTCGAGCGCCTCAGCGTTTCGGCGAGAGATCGGCCACGAGATCGCGGCCGCCGCGCACGGCGGTCAGGCAGACCCCGGAGACGCAGACGCTCTCGCCGGAGGCGAAGCGGCGCTGCCGCGCCGGCGGGCGGATCCTCAGGCGCGCGCCGCCGCCGCGCCGCGGCTTGCGCTCCGCCACCGTCCCGAGACCGGCCACGATGCCCGTGAACATGGCGGGAGTCTATTGGACTACTTGTCGAGACGGCCGGTCACGAGCAGATCCCCGCCGACGCGCTCCACGCACATGTCCGACAGCCCGGGCGCCTCGCCGAGGCGGAAGCCCGCGCCGCCGACCGCGCCCGTCGCCCGCTCGCCGCCCAGAAGGCGCGGCGCCAGGAACACTGCGACGCGATCCACGAGGCCGGCGCGGAAGAACTCTCCCAGCGTCTCGGATCCCCCCTCGACCATCAGGCTCGTGACGCCGTGGCGGGCGAGCGTCCCGAGAAGACGCGAGAGGTCGACCCGTCGCCCCGGACTCCGTGAAGTCGAAGCCGAGGCCGGCAGGCTCCAGACGCGGATCCCGCGGGCGGCGAGGCGCCGGGCCTTCGGATGCGAGGCCGGCGCCGCGGTTGCGACGACCCGCTCGCCCGGGCCGCGCAGGACGCGCGCGGTTTCGGGCAGGCGCAGCCGGCCGTCCAGCACGATTCGCCAGTGCGTGCGCCGCCCCGTCCTCCGCAGCCGCCGGGTGAGCCGAGGATCGTCGGCGCGCACGGTCCCGGCGCCCACGAGGACCGCGTCGTACTCCTCGCGCAGGAGCAGGGCCCTCCGGCGCGCGGCCTCCCCCGTGATCCAGCGGCTCTCGCCCTTCGCCGAGGCGATGCGGCCGTCCAGCGTCGATGCCCACTTCGCGAGCACGAGCGGGCGCCCTTTTTCCATGAACGCGCGAAACTTCGCGTTCTGCTCCTCGGCCCGGCGGCGCCAGGGTCCGGGAGCGAGGACGACCTCGACGCCGGCCCTGCGGAGCGCCCGCACGCCGCGGCCCGAGACGAGCGGGTTGGGATCGGTCGCGCCCACCACGACCCTGCGGACTCCGGAGGCGATCACGCGCGGTGCGCACGGGGGCGTGCGGCCGTGGTGGACGCACGGCTCGAGTGTCAGGTAGAGGTCCGCGCCGCGCGCCCGGGAACCCGCCCGCGCGAGCGCGGCGATCTCCGCGTGGTCGCCACCCGCACGGCGGTGGTACGCCTCGCCGACCACCCGGCCCCGCCGCACCACCACCGCTCCCACCATGGGATTCGGGGGCACGCCGTAGCGCCCGCGCTCCGCCAGCCCGAGCGCGCGGTCGAGGTAGGAGAGGTCGAGGCCGGTGCGCTTCAACCCGTCACGCCGGCGCCGGCGCCGACACCGTCTCCGTGGAATCCCCGAGCAGCGCCCTGGCGTACTCCGACGGGTCGAACGGGACGAGGTCCTCGACGGTCTCGCCGACGCCGACGTAGAGCACCGGCAGCTTGAGCTCGCGGTAGATGGCCAGCACGATGCCGCCGCGCGCGCTCCCGTCGAGCTTCGTCAGCACGACGCCGTCCGCACCGGCGGCCTCCACGAACCGGCGCGCCTGCTCGAGGCCGTTGACGCCGGTGGTCGCGTCGAGAACGAGCAGCGTCCGGTGGGGCGCGCCGGGGACCTCGCGCGCGGCAATCCGGCGCATCTTCGCGAGCTCCTCCATCAGGTTCTTCTTCGTGTGGAGCCGGCCAGCCGTGTCGACGATCAGCGACTGGACCTGGCGCGCCTTCGCGGCGGCGAGCGCGTCGAAGAGGACCGCCGAGGGATCGGCTCCCTCGCTGTGGCGCACGACCGGGACGGCGAGCCGGTCGGCCCAGGTCTGGAGCTGGTCGATGGCTCCGGCGCGAAACGTGTCGGCCGCGGCCAGCAGGACCCGCCGCCCCGCCTCCTTCTCCCGCGCCGCGAGCTTCGCCGCGGTCGTCGTCTTGCCCGAACCGTTCACTCCCACCAGGAAGGTCACGTGCAGCGGCACGTCGGCCCGCGCCGCGGCCCGCGGCGCCGTGGCGAGGATGCCCTCGATCTCGCTGCGCAGCATCTCGCGCAGCCCGGCGAGGTCCTTGCGCTCGGACCCGCTCGAGCGCTCGCGGACCCGCTCGGCCAGGGCGGCGGCGGTGGCCGCACCGACGTCGGAGGACAGGAGCGCCTCCTCGAGCGACTCGAGGACCGACTCGTCGATCCCGAGCCCCTTCTTGACCGCCGTGCCGAGCTTCTCGAGGATCTCGGTGTGGGTCATGAAGAGGCCCCGCTTCACCTTGGCGAAGAAGCCTCCGCGCTCGCGCGCGGGAGCAGGGGGAGCGGGATCCGGACGGTCGTCGGCCATGGCGGAGGAGGAAGATATCAGCCGAAACGGCGCCTTCCGAGGCGGGACTAGGAGGGCGGCGGGCTCGACCCCTGCAGGATGATCCGGGCCTTCGCACCGGTGTCGCCCTGGGGATCCAGGTCGACGGCGCGCTGGAGGTACCGGCGGCCGAGCTCGGCCTTCTTGAGCGACACGAGGCAGACGCCCAGACGCAGGTTGGCCTCCGCGTTCATCGAGTCGATCTTGACGCAGCCCAGGTAGTCCTCGGCGGCGCCCTCGAGGTCGCCCTTCGACTCGCGCGCCACCGCCCGGCCCAGCGTCGCCGCGAAGGACTTGGGGTCGCGGGCGAGCGCCATGCTGAACTCGTGCTCGGCCGCCGCGAAGTCGCCCTGCCGCTGGCGAAGCCGTCCCCGATTGATGTTCGCGGAGATCCGATCGTCGGGATTCGAAGAGCTCTCGGCGGCGTCGAAGTCCTCGGTGGCCTCCTTGTATTCGCCCTGCTCCATGCGCGCCACGCCCCGGTTGTTGCGGAACGATCCATTCATCGGCTCGAGCGAGACCGCCTTGTCGAGGTAGGTCATCGCCTCCTTGTAGCGCCCCTGCATGATGAGCGCGTTGCCCAGGCCGTCGAGCGCCTCGGCGTTCTTGGAGTCGTACCTCAGCACCTCGCGGAAGGCCCGCTCGGCGTCGACGGGCTGGTTGTCCCGCAGGAGGACCTGGGCCATCCGCTCCGTCAGCAGGAGCTCCGAGGAGGTCTTCGGCTTGGTGAGCTTGTGGCAGCCGCCGGTCGCGACGAGGATCGCCGCCAGGGCGGCGGCGCCAACGGGCGCGAAGCAATGCTCCGGGCGCCTCACGAGCCTCCCGTCCCGGTTCCCCGGAGCGGGACGGCCTGGGAGGCCGGCGGCGCGGCCGGCGCAGCGGAACGCTCGCGCGGGATCAGCTCGCCCTTGGAGTAGCAGCGCACGAGCGCCTCGACGGCGTCGTAGTGGAATCGCTTGTGAGACATCTCGCGGAGTCGTTCGAGCACGTAGGTTACCTCCATGGCCTTCTGATAGGGACGCGTCGTCGTCATGGCATCGAAGGCGTCGGCCACCGCCACGATACGCGCCTGGACCGGGATCTGCTCGCCCTTCAGGCCGTCGGGATAGCCCCCGCCCTCCCACTTCTCGTGGTGCCATTTCATCCCCGGAATGATATCGGCGAGCTGCGGGATCGCCTCCATGATCGCGGCGCCCTTCGATGGGTGCGCCTTCATCAGTTCGAACTCCTCGTCGGTGAGGGCGGTCGGCTTGCGGATGATCCGGTCGTCGACGCCGATCTTGCCGACGTCGTGCAGCAGCGCGGAGAGCCGCGTCTTGCGCACTTCGTCGGGCGAGAGGTCCATCTCCTTGGCGATCATCGACGCGTACCGGGCCACGCGCTCGGAGTGGCCGCGGGTGTACGGATCCTTGGCGTCGATCGCCGCGGCCAGCGCGCGGATCGAGGAGAGGAACAGCTCCTGGTTCTCCCGGGCCGCCTGCTGCACCCGCTCGAACGCGTCCTTGATCGACTCGCTCATCCGGTTGAAGTTCTCGGAGAGGTCCGCGATCTCGGCGGTGCCGGTCACCTCGACGCGGGTCCCGTACTGCCCCTCGCTCACCGCGCGCGTCGAGTCCGCGAGCTGGGTGATGGGACGCGACAGCTGCCTGGCGAAGAGGACTCCGAGGAGGAGGGCGCCCGCCAGGCAGATCGCGCTCCAGATCACCGTGTCGCGCACCATCCGCTCGACCGAGGCGAAGGCGAGGTCGCGGTCGCGCTCGACGAGCACGCCCCAGGGCGGCTCGCCGACCGGGGCGATGGACGCGAGCACGACGCCGGACGGCGTCTTCTCGGACCGCGTGACCCGGGCCGGAAAGCGGACGAAGTCCGTCACCAGCGAAGACTGGTGTGCGCTCCCGGCGCCGCCGGTGGCCGGCGGATAGAGGACGTGGCCGTGGGCGTCGACCAGCGTGGCCTTGGCGTCGCGCCGCAGCTCGTCCTGGAACTCGCGGACGATGGGTTGCCAGGACACGAGGCCCTCCACGACGCCGATCCGGTTGTCCTTCTCGTCGGTGACGGGCGCGGCCAGGACCGCGACGGTGCCGAGATCCTGGACGACGAAGGGATCGCCCGTGTAACTCGCGCCGTCCCGCGCCGATTCGAAGCCGCGCCGGAACTCGAAGTCCATCTCCTTGGAGTGCAGGTCAGGCCCGACGAAGCTCCCCTCCCCGCTCAGGTTGACGCCCCGGATCGCGGCCAGCTGGCCCGGCGCCCGCAGGACGGTCCCGAGGATCTCCGGCCCCTCCGCGGAGCCGAACGGGTCCTTGCCGGTCAGGTGCGCCGCCAGGCGGATCGCGTCGACGGCCTTGGTCAGCTGCTGACCGGCCGCCTGGTAGAAGGCGGCGATGTGGTCGGCGATCGCCGCCGAGGACCGGGTCAGGTACTTCTCCTCCAGCGTCTCGAGGGTCCGGCGGTTGCGCCGGATCAGGACGGCCTCCGCCACGAGGAGCGGGACCAGAGAAGCGAGGATGAGCGCGCCCGACAGGAGCACGAACAGGCGGATGCGACGCCGCCGCGTGGCGCTGCCGGTCACGATAACGACATTATAGCGGCTGCTTCGAGCCATTCCTCCGGCGGCACCGATTCTTCGACACGCGCCGCGCCGATTCTCTCGAGCAGAATCCCCGCCACTCCGCGCGCGGTCGCCTTCTTGTCGCGCTCGAGGAGCGGCCGCAGGAGCGCGGGATCGCGCGCGGGTTCCGGGAACGGCCCCAGCGCGCGCAGCACCGCGCGCACGGCGTCGGCGTCGGAGTCGGAAAGCCCGGCGCGGCGGCGAGAGATCTCGAGCGCGGCCGCGACTCCCCAGGCGACCGCCTCGCCGTGTCGCAGCGCACCGTACCCACCCGCCGCCTCCAGGGCGTGGCCGAGCGTGTGCCCGAAGTTGAGCAGGCGGCGCGGCCCCGCGTCCCGGAAATCCTCCGAGACGAGCCGCGCCTTGACGCGCGCGGCCCCGGCGAGCAGCTCGCGCAACGGATCCGCCTCGCGCGCGCAAATCGCCGGAAGGGCCGCCGCCGCACGCGCCGCGAGCGCCGCGTCGGCGATCCAGGCGGCCTTGTAGGCCTCGATCAGGCCCGCCCGGTAGTCCCGGTCCGGCAAGGAGCTCAGGCACGTCGGATCGATGAGGATCGCCCTGGGCGGATGGAACGCGCCCAGCAGGTTCTTGCCGCGAGCGTGGTTGACCGCCGTCTTGCCTCCGATGGCCGCGTCGGCCATCCCCGCGGTGGTCGTGGGGACGGCGTTCCAGGCGACGCCGCGCAGGAGGATGGCCGCCGCGAACCCCGCGACGTCGGTGGCGACTCCCCCGCCGACCGCCACGATGGCGTCGTCCCGGCGCACGCCCGCCGCGAACGCCGCATCCGCGATCGCCTCGACCGCGGCGAGCGTCTTGGCGGTCTCGCCGTCGGGGATCGTGAGGTCGAGCAGCGGCGGGGATGGCAGGGACGCGCGGATCCGTTCGGCCCAGGGCCGCGCGGAGGCGGCGCTGATCAGGAGGAAGCGGCCGGAGGGCGACGCGAGGTATCGGCCCGCGGCGTCGAGCAATCCGGAGCCGACCCAGATCGTGCTCGGGGCGTCATTTTCAGCGCCGCCGACGGCGATGCGCTCCGGTTCGTTCCCGGCGCCCGCCGCCCCGGAGGGGCTCACGCCCCGGTCTTCTTGGGCGGCTCGAACCCCAGCTCCGCGAGCTGCTCGGGAAAGACCCGCGCCGGAGCCTTCGTCATCAGGTCGATTCCCGAGGTCGTCTTGGGGAAGGCGATCACGTCGCGCAGCGACGAAGCGCCGGCCGCGATCGCGCAGATGCGGTCGAGGCCGAGCGCGATGCCGCCGTGCGGCGGCGCCCCGTAGCGAAGCGCCTCGAGCAGGAACCCGAACCGCTCGCGGCCCTCCTCCTCGCCGATGCCGAGCCGCCGGAAGACGCGCTCCTGCAGGTCGGCGCGGTGGATGCGGATCGAGCCGGACCCGAGCTCCCAGCCGTTGACGACCACGTCGTAGGCGCGGGCGCGCACGCTCCCGGGGTCGGACTCCAGACGCTCCAGGTCCTCCTCGCGCGGCGCCGTGAACGGGTGGTTCATGGGGAACCAGTTTCCGTGCTCGTCCTGGCCGAGCAGCGGAAACTCGGTCACCCAGCAGAAGGCGTACCGGGACTCGTCGACGAGCTTCAGCTCCCGCGCGGCCTCCGCCCGCAGCGCGGCGAGCGCGGCGAGAGCCGCCTTCTCGGAGTCGGCCACGAGCAGGAGCAGGTCTCCGTCGGCGGCGCGGCTCTTCTCGAGCAGCTTCGCCGGCGTTTCCGGCGGGAGTCCCTTCTTCGCCGGAGAGCTGACCTCGCCTCCGGCCGTCTTGACCCACAGGAGCCCGGCCGCGCCGTGCTCGCGCGCCTTTTCGGTCCACTCGTCGAGGCGCTTGCGGGAGAGCGCCGCGCCGCCCGGTACCCGCAGGCCGCGGACGGTTCCGCCGACGGCGAGCGCCTTCTCGAAGGGCACGAATCCGGTCCCCGCGGCCTCCGCCGAAAGGTCGCACAGCGGAAGCTCGTACCGCAGGTCCGGCCGGTCGGTGCCGTAGGCGTCCATCGCCTGGCGGTACGTCAGGCGCGGGAATGGCCGCTTCGCCTCGATCCCGGCCGCCGCAAACGCCTCGACGAGGAAGGCCTCGACCGTGTCGAAGACGTCCTCCTCGGTCGGGAAGGAGATCTCGAGGTCGATCTGCGTGAACTCGAACTGCCGGTCGGCGCGCAGATCCTCGTCGCGGAAACAGCGGGCGATCTGGAAATAGCGCTCGAACCCCGAGACCATCAGGATCTGCTTGAAGAGCTGCGGCGACTGCGGCAGCGCGTACCACTGCCCGCGGTGCACGCGGGACGGCACCAGGAAGTCGCGCGCCCCCTCGGGCGTCGAGCGCGTGAGCATCGGCGTCTCGACCTCGAGAAACCCGCGCTCGTGCAGGACGCGGCGCACGCGGAACGCGATCTCGTCGCGCAGCACGAAGTTCCGCTGCATGACGGGCCGCCGCAGGTCCAGGTAGCGATACTCCAGGCGCAGCTCCTCGGTGGCGTTCGTGCGGTCGTCGACGACGAAGGGCGGCGTCTCGGCGCGCGAGAGAAACTCGAGCCGCGCAGCGACGACCTCGATCTCGCCCGTCGGGAGCTCGGCGTTGCGCTGCCCCTCCGCGCGCCGCACGACCTCGCCCTCGATCGCGACGACGTCCTCGCTCCGCGCCTCGGCGGCCGCCGCGACCGCCTCCGCGGGGCAGCGCTGCTTGTCGAAGACCGCCTGCACGAAGCCGCTCCGGTCGCGCACCGTCAGGAAGATCAGGTCGCCGAGGTCCCGCCGCCGCGCGACCCAGCCCTTGAGCAGGACGCTTTGCCCGGCGTCCTTCGCGCGCAGCTCGCCGGCGGGCTGTCGTTTCTTCATCGGCATTTTCATCGCTCCCTCGCCGCGCCGAGGCGGCCTGCCAGCTCGGCCCGCGGGAAGCTCTGCTGCGACTTCGTGGCGAGGTCCTTCAGGGTCACCAGGTTCTCCTCGCGCTCGCGGCCGCCCACGAGCACGGCGGCCACGCTGCGGACGCGGAACGCATACTCGGCGCCGCCGCCCTCCAGGACGCTCCCCGCGCGGGACAGGCCACGCACGAGCCCGCGCCCGGACAGGTCCGTCTCGACGACGGCGCCGTCCGAGGACCGCCGGATCTCCTCGGCAAGCGAGAGTGCATAAGAGACCTCGGCGTCCGAGGCCGGGATCACGAAGAAGACGGAGCGGGCCGCCCGCACGTCCGCGGGGAGGACATCCACCAGCCGGTCCTCTCCGATCGCGAAGCCCACGGCGGGCGTCGGCGGGCCGCCGAGCTCTCGGACGAGATGGTCGTAGCGGCCGCCGCCCAGGATCGCGTTCTGCGCCCCGAGCCGCTCGGACGAGACTTCGAAGACCGTCAGCGTGTAGTAGTCGAGCCCGCGCACGATGGCCGGGCTCTCGACGAACCGGACGCTCGCGGCGGCGAGCAGCCGCTTGAGCTCCTCGTGATGCGCGCGCGCCGCGTCGTCCAGGAAGTCGAGCGTCGCGGGCGCGCCCTTCAAGATCTCCCGCGCCTCGGGATCCTTCGAGTCGAAGAGCCGGAGCGGGTTCTCCGCGAGCCGCCGCGCGTCCTCGGGGCCGAGCCGGCCGGCGTGCGGACGGACGTGCTCCTGCAGCGCCTTCGAGAAGTCCTCGCGGGCCTTCCCCGCCGGAATGCAGTTGAGGGTCGCGATCAGATCCGTCAGGCCGAGCGCCTCCAGGAAGCGGAAGAGCGCGGTGAGGACCTCCGCGTCGCCCGCCGCCGACGGCGCGCCCACGAGCTCGAGGCCGATCTGGCGGAACTCGCGGTAGCGGCCCGCCTGGGGCTGCTCGTAGCGGAACTGCGGGCCCGCGTACCAGAGGCGGATCGGGCGGGGCATGTCCTGGAGGCCCTTCTCCACCAGCGCACGCACGACGCCGGCCGTGTTCTCCGGGCGGAGGGTCAGGGATCGCCCCTTGCGGTCCGCGAACGTGTACATCTCCTTGTGCACGATGTCGGTCGTGTCGCCGACCGACCGGGCGAAGAGCTCCGTGCTCTCGAAGATCGGGGTGCGGATCTCGGCATAGCCGAACGAGCCGAACACGCGCCGCGCCGTGTCCTCGACCGCGGCGAACTTTTCGCTGACCGGAGGGAGGAGGTCGTGCGTTCCCTTGGGCGCGCGGATCCGCTCGCTCACCGCGCCCACGTCCCGTCGACCCGGAAGTACTCCTCCTTGTAGCCGAGGTAGTTGAGGTGGTAGCGGCGAAGGTCCTCCACCTCGGCGTCCGAGAGTACGCGAGCCTGTTTCGCCGGAGCGCCCAGCCACAGCGTGCGCGGGGGGACGACGGTCCTGGGCGTGACGAGGGCGCCCGCGCCGATCAGGGCCGACGCGCCGACGTCGGCGCCGTCCATCACGGTCGCCCGGATCCCGATCAGGGCGCCCTTCCGGACGACGGCGCCGTGAACGATCGCGCCGTGGCCGAGCGTCACCTCCTCCTCGAGGATCGTGGGGTGCGTCTTCACGGTCACGTGGAGAGTGCAGTTGTCCTGGATGTTGGAGCGCGCTCCGACGCGGATGAAGTTGCAGTCGCCCCGAACCACCGAGTTGTACCAGACCGACACGTCGTCGCCGAGCACGACGTCGCCGATCACCGCCGCCGTCTCGGCGAGGTAGACGCGCGCCCCCAGCTGGGGAGTCTTCCCGGCGTATTCGCGGAGGATGCCCATGAAAACGCGCAATCTAACATGGAAGACGCGGGCTCGCCGCCCGCGGAAGACGCGGGCGCGCGGGATCACGGCGAGCGGCGCCAGCGGAACGCGCCCTCGCGCAGGACGCGGGGCGGATCCACCGTGGCGTCCAGCAGCGTCGAGGCGAGACCACCCGGGGTCGTTCCGCCGTCCACGATCACGTCGAGCTCGCCGCCCAGGAGCTCCTCGACGGCGTCGGCGCGATGGCACGGCGGCTCGCCCGAGCGGTTCGCGCTCGTTCCTGTGACGGGCCCGATGCGCTCGAGCAGCGCCGCGAGCGCGGCGTGCGCGGGGAGACGGACGGCGAGCGACCGCGCGCCGAGGGACGCGGGCAACGGCGCCGCGAGCGGCAGGACGACGGTCAGCGGCGCGGGCCAGACGCGGAAATAGCGGTCCAGCGACTCTCGACTCGACGTGACGCCGAGCGGCGCGAGCTGACTCCGCGCGCCGAACAGGACGAGGAGCGGCTTCCCCTCGGGCCGCCCCTTCAGCTTCAGGATCCGGCCCACTCCCCGCTCGGACAGCGGATCCGCCGCGAGACCGTAGAACGTCTCCGTCGGCACGGCCGCGACCCCGCCGCCCCGCAGCACGGCGGCGAGGGCCGAGGCCTCCGACGGCGACGCGAGGATCTGTTCGAGCCGGACGCGCCTCAGGCTCAGCCTCCGACGTAGCGGTCGTAGGTGACGCGCGCGCGCACCGGATCGTCGGTTCCGCGCACGACGACCCGGCCGTCCGAGAAGATCGAGAGGCTCAGGCCCTCGCCCTCGACGTCGGCGTTGAGCAGCTGCGGAGAACGGCGCACGCGCCCCAGGCGCGCGAGCCGGCTCTCGAGCGCCTCGAAGTCGGGCCGGACGCGCCGCGCGGGCGTGATCTGGACGGACCGGCGCCCGCAGAGCTTGACCGTGTCGGACGCGCCGGCGTCGAGCGCGGGGAACCGTCCCTCGGCGCAGACCGGGCAGGCCGCGGAGGGGCGCGCGCCCTCGAAGAGCCGCCGTGAACGGAAGCCGCCGGTCCACACGGAGAGCGACAGCAGCCCCGGGGTCGGGGCCTCCCCCGCCGCCCACCGGATCGCCTCGCCCATGCCGATCGCAGCGACGAGCGGGGGCAGGCTCGGGACGACGCCCGCCGTGTCGCACGTCGGGCCGGAGCCCGGCGGCGGCAGCGCCTCGAGGTAGCAGCGCAGGCACGGCGTCACGCCCGGGATCGAGAGGGCGACGCGGCCCTCCTCGCCCACGCATGCCGCGTACACCGACGAGAGCCCGAGCGCGCGCGACGCGTCCGAGACGAGCAGCCGCGTCTCGAAGTTGTCGGACCCGTCGAAGACGAGGTCGTGGCCCGCGAGGATCTCGCGCGCGTTGGACGGCTCGAGGTCCGCGACGACCGGCCGCACGGAGACCGACGGGTCGATCGCGGACAGGCGCGCCGCGGCGGCCTCCGCCTTGGGGCGCACCGCCTCCGCGTCGGCGGCGTCGAAGAGGAACTGCCGCGAGAGATTCGACGCCTCGACGACGTCGCGGTCGAGGATCGTGACGCGGGAGAAGCCCGCCCGCACCGCGATCTCCGCCGCGGCGGCCCCGACGGCGCCCACGCCGACGAAGACGACCGCGGTCCGGCCGATCCGCTCCTGGCCCGCGGCGCCGATGCCCGGGAACAGGATCGACCGCGAGTGGCGGCCGGCGTCGGCCATCGGACTCATCGGGCTCATCGCAGAGCGGCCTCCAGGAGCGTGCGCGCATGCTTCAGCGCGGTCTCCGGGACCGTCTCTCCCGCCAGCATGCGCGCGATTTCCTCGATTCGCTCCCGGCCGTCGAGGCGCCGCACCGAGGCGACGGTGCGGCCTCGCACGTTGCGTTTCTCCGCCAGGAAGTGGCGGTCCGCCAGCGCGGCGATCTGCGGGACATGGGTCACGCAGAGGACCTGGTCCGCCTGGGCGAGCGCCCGCAGCTTCTTGCCGACGACCTCCGCGACGCGGCCGCCGATGCCCGCGTCGACCTCGTCGAAGACCAGCGTCCGCCCCCTCCGGCCTCGCCCGGCGGAGACCGTCCGGATCGCGAGCTGGACCCGGGAGAGCTCGCCGCCCGACGCGATCCGCTCGAGCGGCTTCTCCGGCTCGCCCGGGTTGGGCGCGAAGAAGAGGGTCGCGGACTCGAGCCCGCCCGGGCGGGGGACTCCGGCGGCGCCGGCCGAAACGTCGTCGAGAGGATCGAGCGCGACGCGCAGCCTGGCCTTCTCGAGCGCGAGCCCCCGGAGCTCCTTCTCCACCGCCGACGCGAACCGCGGCGCGGCCTCCTGGCGTTTCGCGGTCAGGGCCGCCGCGACCGCGGCAAAGTCCTTCGCGGCGGAGGCCTCCTCGCGCTGCCGGCGATCCAGGGCCTCCTCGACGTGGGAGAGGTCTGCCGCCTCCGCGCGGAGCGCGTCCGCCCGGCGCAGGACCTCGGCGACCGAACCGCCGTACTTTCGCTCGAGGCGCGCGATCTCGCCGACACGGGTCTCGAGCGCGGTCAGGCGCTCCGGGTTCGCCTCGATCGCTCCGGCGGCGTCGCGCGCCGCGGCGGCGAGGTCGGCCACGCGGCGCTTGAGCTCCTCCGCCTCGTCGCGGTGCGGGGCGTCGCGGGGGTCGATCGCCGCGAGCTGCTCGAACGCTCGCGCGGCCTCGCCCAGCCGGTCCGCGGCGGAGCCCTCGTCTTCGGAGAGCGCCCGCAGGGCCGCCTCGCCGAACTGGCGGATCCGGTCGGCATGCAGGAGCCGGTCGCGCTCGGCCGGCAGCTCGTGCTCGTCCGCCTCGACCGGCGCGACCGCGTCGATCTCGCGGATCTGGAATTCCAGCATCTCGAGCCGCGCCTCCCGCTCGCGCCGGGAGCCCTCGAGCGCCTCGAGCCGCGCCCGCGCCTCGGTCCAGCGGGCCGCGGCCGCCACGACCGCGTCGCGCTCCGCGTGGGCCTTCGCGAAGGCGTCCAGCAGCTCGAGCGGCGCGCCCGCCGCGACCAGCTCGAGCTCCGCGTTCTGGCCATGGATGGCGAGGAGCGCCTCGCCCACGCGGGCGAGGGTGCGGACGGCCGCCGGCTCGTCCTCGACGAAGGCCCGTCCTCGGCCGTCGGGGGCGAGCTCGCGCCGCAGCAGGACCGGATCCGACTCCGGGAGTCCCGCCTGGGCGAGCACGGACCGGACGGCCGCATCGGCGTCGAACTCCCCGGACACCGTCAGCCGCTCGGCGCCCTCGCGGATCAGCTCGGACGACCCGCGGCCGCCCGCGAGCAGGGCCAGCGCGTCGACCAGGATGGACTTGCCCGCGCCCGTCTCGCCCGTGACGACCGTCAGGCCCTCGCCGAGCTCGAGCTCCACATCTTCGACGATGGCGAGGTTCTTGATCCGCAACCGGCGCAGCACGAAAAGAAGCTTACAGCTGACAGCTTACAGCTCACAGCCAGAGGACGCCTCGATGGATCTGGCCGAAAGCCGCGAGCTGTGAGCTACTTCACACTCTTCGTCGCGATCTGCTTGGCGGGGATTCCGCCGACGATCCAGCCCGGCTCGACCGGCTTGGACGCCACGCCCATCGAGCCGACGATCGCGTCGGGGCCGATCTTCACGCCCGACAGCACGACCGCGTGGTACGTCACGCGGGCCCGCGCCCCGATCTCGGTCTTGTGCAGCTTGATGTCGTGGATGTCCTCGACCGCATGCGCGTGCGAATAGATGTTGACGTAATCCGAGATCGAGGCCTCGTCTCCGATCACCACCTCGCCGCGGTCGTCGATCAGGACGTTGCGGTGGATGGTCACGCCGTTGCCGACCGAGAGGTTGTAACCGAAGGAGAGCTCGACGTCGTGGAAGATGCGGACCTTCTCGCCGCACTTCTTGAAGACTCGCTTCGCCAGCATGAACCGCATCTGAGTCCCCAGCCGGACGTTGCGGCCGACCGGCGAGTGGTCGAACATCTGCCAGAACCACAGGAGCGGCTTGACCCTCGCCCACTTCTCGAGGTCGATCTCGCGGTAGTACTCCGCCTCGAGCGTGGCGTTGCGCGGATCGAACGACGCGACGAGGACGCGGATGGCCGGGGGCGTGCGCGGATCGCGGGCGATCTCGTCGTGGGCGATCTCGCGCCCGAGGTACAGCTGCGCGAGTGCGTCGCGGACGACGACGTTGCGGTCGCGCGCGGGGTCGTCGAAGGCCTCCGCGAGTCCGGCGACGAACCTCGGGAAGAGCTCCTCCCCGATGGGCCCGATCGAGAACTCGCGCAGCGGCATGGTGGGCGGACGCTAACAAACGAATCCCGGAGAGTCAAAAGGCCCATGGCCTGGGACGCTGCCGCCTTCGAGACTTCCCCTCTGTCGTCGGGCGCGTCGAGGGCCCGCTCAGAACGACCGGGTGAGACCCCCGTCCGCGCGCACGCTCTGGCCCGTGACGTAGGACGCGTCGTCGGAGAGCAGGAACGCCGCGACGCGCGCGACCTCCTCCGGACCCGCGACGCGCCGCATGGGGATCGCCTGTTGAAACCGCTCGGCCACCGGGTAGGTGTCGACGAAGCCCGCGAGCACGCAGTTCATCCGGATGCGGTCCGCCGCGTAGCGATCCGCATAGAGCTTCGTGAAGCTCGAGAGCGCGGCTCGCAGAGTCGACGAGACCGGCGCGTCGAGGTGCGGCTCGACCGCCCACAGCGAGGAGACGTTGACGATCGCCCCGCCTCCCTGTTTTTGAAAGACCGGCGTGACGAGGCGCGCCATGCGGACCACGTTCTGGAGAATCAGCGCGAAACCCTGCGACCATCCGGCATCGTCGATACTCAGGAGATCCCCTTTCGCGGGGTGCCCGGTGTTGTTCACGACGGCGTCGATCCGGCCCCAGGCGGAGAGCGTGCGCTCGACCGCCGCGGACAGGTCCGCCGGTTCCTCCACGGAGCCCGTGGTCGCGAGCCCGGAGAGCTCCTCCGCCAGCGCGAGGACCGCGTCGGAGCGGGCGAGCAGCGAGACGCGGTAGCCGTGCTGCGCGAGGGTCCGCGCACAGGCCGCACCGATGCCGCGGCTCGCCGCGGTCACGATGGCGACCGGTTGGGGCCGTCCGGTCACGAGCGTGGTACGCGCGCGGCGCCGGAGGCGCCGAAACGCCGCTCGAGAAACTCGATCGTCAGCGCGACGCCGAACCCTGTGGCGCCGGCCGGCCAACCTCCCTGCTCCCGCTCGAAGTGGGCGACGCCGGCGATGTCGACGTGCGCCCAGGCCACGCCGGAGGGGACAAACTCCTTCAGGAAGACGCCGGCGTTGATCGTCCCCGCGGATCGGCCGCCCGTGTTGCGCATGTCGGCCCACTCGGACTTCAGGTTCTCGCGGTACTCGCTCCAGAGCGGCAGCCGCCACACCCGCTCGCCCGTCGCCTCGCCCGCCTCCGTCAGCTCGCGGGCGAGCCGCTCGTCGGTGCTCATCAGGCCGGCGCACTCGCTCCCGAGAGCGATCAGCACCGCGCCCGTCAGCGTCGCGAAATCGATCATCACGTCGGGACGGAAGTTCTCGGCGTACGACAGCGCGTCGCCGAGAATGAGCCGTCCCTCGGCGTCGGTGTTGTCCACCTCGACCGTCTTGCCGTTGCGCATGCGGAGGATGTCGCCAGGCCGCGTCGCGCTGCCGCCCGGCATGTTCTCGGTCACGGGCGCGAGCGCCACGACCCGCACGGGGAGCGCGAGGTCCCGGGCCGCCGCGAGACAGGCGAAGACCGTGGCGGCGCCCATCATGTCGTACTTCATCTCCCCCATCGAGGCCGCGGGCTTCAGCGAGATGCCGCCGCTGTCGAAGGTGATGCCCTTGCCGACCAGGACCACGGTGCCGCGAGCCGCCTTCGGCTTCGGCTTCGGCTTCGGTATGTACTCGCCGATCAGGAACACCGGCGGGCGCGCGCTGCCCGCATTGACGCCGAGCAGGCCGCCCATCTTCTCGCGCTCGATGGCGGGTTTCTCGAGCACCCGAAAGCGCAGCCCGTGCCGCCTCGCGAGCGCGGCCGCCTCCCGAGCGAACTCGCGCGGCCCCAGGTCGTTGCCCGGCGTGTTCCCGAGGTCGCGTGCCCAGGCCGACGCCTGCGCCAGGACGCTGGCCCGCCCCAAAACCCCGGCATCCGTGAGGGCCTTCGCGTCGACGCCGGGGGGCGTCACGACGTCGACGACGGGCTCCGCCGAATTCCGTTCCGACTTTCTCGCCTTCGGGCGGCTCTTGTAGCGCTCGAAGCGGTAATCCGCCGTGGCAATCTGCGGGAGGAGACCGCGCAGGGTCTCGGCCGAGACTCCCTCGTCGAAGACGATCGCCGTCCGGCGCGCCTTGCGGGAGTCCTTGAGCGCCTTGCGCAGCGCCAGGCGCAAGCGGCCCGCCGACGCGGGGGCCTTTCCCAGACCCACGAGCGTCCAATCGCCCGAGGAGACGACCTCCTTGTCCTCGCCGCGGAAGCGGGCCGAGCGCACCGCCTGGCGCAACGCACCGCGAGCCGAGGCGCGGACCCCCGCCGCCGGATCCCGGCCCTCGTGCAGGAGCGCGATCCGTGCGGACGCGCCGCCGGGAGAAGCCTGTGTCAAACGGATTCGCATAGGGCGACCTCGTACCTGGCGCGCAACGATACAACGATTGCCGCGGGGACTTGTGCTAACTTCACCCCCCCATGACGACCATCACCGAGACCCATCTTTCGGCGGCGACCCTCTCTCGCCGCGGGAAGGTTCGCGAGCTCTACGACCTCGGCGACTCACTTCTTCTTGTCGCGAGCGATCGCATCTCGGCGTTCGACGTGGTGCTCTCCCCCGGAATCCCCGACAAGGGCAAGATCCTCACCCAGCTCTCCAACTTCTGGTTCCGCAAGTTCGCGGACGTCGAGAATCACATCCTCGAGACGGACGTCGCGAAGTTTCCCGAGGCACTCCAGGCGGACCTGCCGCTCCTCGCCGGGCGGTCGGTGCTGGTGCGCAAGTGCGAGGTCATCCCCTTCGAGTGCGTGGCGCGCGGCTACATCGTCGGGTCGGGCTGGTCCGACTACAAGAAGACCGGGGCCGTCTGCGGGATTCCGCTGCCCAAGGGCCTGCGCGAGGCGGACCACCTGGCCGAGCCCATCTTCACGCCGGCGACGAAGGCCGAGCATGGACACGACGAGAACGTCTCCTTCGACACGATGGCGAAGGCGCTCCCCGAGGGGGAGGCCGAACACCTGCGGGACCTGACGCTATCGCTCTACGCCCGGGCCCGCGACTACGCGTCGTCCCGGGGGCTCATCCTCGCCGACACCAAGCTCGAGTTCGGCCGGCTCGACGGGCGCATCGTCTGGATCGACGAGGCCTTCACGCCGGACTCCTCGCGGTACTGGGATGCGTCGCACTACGCGCCGGGACGCAGCCAGCCGTCGTTCGACAAGCAGTTCGTCCGCGACTGGCTCGAGTCGACCGGGTGGGACAAGCGCCCCCCCGCACCGAAGCTGCCCGAGGGAGTCGTGCGGACGACGCGCGAGAAGTATCTCGACGCGTATCGGAAGCTGACGGAGTCGCTGCCGGAGCACCTGGAGGGGTGAAGCGATTTTGGATTTTGGATTTTGGGTTTTGGATTGAGAGAACCGACTTGGTCCCAAATCTAAAATCTAAACTTGGAATCTAACTTCTTCGCTTCGTCCCTCTGCTGACGAGCTCCGCCACGCGGTCTACGGGATGAATCTCTAGATCGGGAAACCCCGCTCCATCGGCAGCGTTCCCGGAGGGCAGGAACACGGCGCGGAATCCCAGGGCCGCCGCCTCCTTGAGACGAGACACCGCCGACGGGACGCGGCGCACCTCGCCGAGCAGACCGATCTCCCCGAAGAAGACGCTCGCGTCGGGCAGAGGCGTTCCGCGGGCCGAGGAGAGCAGCGCGCCGACGATGGCGAGGTCGGCCGCCGGCTCGGACACCTCGATCCCGCCCGTGCACGAGACGAAGACCTCGCGCGACGAGAGCGCAATGCCCGCGCCCTCGAGCACGGCGAGCAGGAGCGCGAGCCGTCCGCCGTCGACGCCGATCGCCACGCGGCGCGGCGAGCCGGCGGTCGCGGGGCCGACCAGGGCCTGGATCTCGACGAGCAGCGAGCGTGAGCCCTCGCGGGCGGCGGTCACGGCGCTGCCGGGCAGGCCCGGGCGCCGCTCGGCCAGGAGCGTGGCCGAGGCGTTCGGCAGCTCCGACAGCCCCTCGCTCGTCATCTCGTAGAGGGCGATCTCGTCGACCGGCCCGAAGCGGTTCTTCGTCACGCGCAGCAGGCGCCGCGCCGAGTTGCGGTCGCCCTCGATCGAGACGACCGCGTCCACGAGGTGCTCGAGCGACTTCGGCCCGGCGAGCGACCCGTCCTTCGTGACGTGGCCGACGAGCAGGACCGGGACCCCCCGACGCTTGGCGTACCGCGTCAGCTCCCCCGCCGCCGCGCGGACCTGCGAGACGGTGCCCGGTGCCGACGAGAGCTCCGGCTGATGGACGGCCTGGATGGAGTCGACGACCAGGACCGCCGGAGGGCGCGCCTCCGCCTCCGCCAGGACGCGCAAGACGTCGGTCTCGGAGAGGACGAGCAGATGCTCCTCGTGGATGCCCAGCCGTTCCCCGCGCAGCCGCACCTGGTGCACGGACTCCTCCGCGCTCGCATACAGAACGTCGACGCCGCGCGCCTGCCGCGCGAGGCCGCGGCCGGCCTGGAGGAGGAGCGTCGACTTGCCGATGCCGGGCTCGCCGCCGAGCAGCACGACGGACCCGGGGACCAACCCGCCCCCGAGCACGCGGTCGAGCCCGGGGAGACCCGTCGAGAGGCGCGGCCTCTCCTCGTTTTCCCCCGGCGGTGTCTGGGCGATCAGAAGCGGGACGGCCGCGGCGGCCGTTCCGGCGGCCGGCGCGGGGCGGACCGGCTCCGCGCGGACCTCCTCGACGTAGGAGTTCCACTGCCCGCACTCGGGGCAGCGTCCCAGCCACTTCGATGACTGGGCGCCGCAGGTCTGGCAGGCGAAGACGGTGGCCGAGCGCGCCATGCTCCTCGAGATCTCCGTCAGTGCGCCGCCGAGGCGGCGGCGCCGGCGAGGTACTTGATGGCGTCGTCTCCCCAGCGCACGCCGGCGCCGACGAAGACCGAGTCCGAGTTGCTCTTGGTGTTGAGGAAGTCGTCCCAGCCGCCCGTGATGAAGACGGACGGCGAGAAGTAGTAGCGGGCCGTCAGCTTGCCGTGGGGGTTGTAGCTCTCGCGGCCGAAATCGAACATCTCGGCCGAGAAGCGCAGGCGATCCTTGAGAGTGAGGTAGTCGATGCCGGCTCCGCCCGTGCTCTCGATGACGCCGGCGCGCCCCACCCAGTTTCCCAGCCGGTAGCCGACCTCCGCGGAGATCGCCGGCCTCTGCTTGTAGGTCGTGACGTCGTTGCGGGTGATCTCGGTGTGCCCGTCCGGGTAGGTCGTCTTGGTGATGTCGGTCTCCTCCTGGCGGAAGCCCAGCGGCTGGCTCGAGAGCTCGAAGCGGTAGAAGCGAGGTTTGCCCACCGGCTGGACGTCCAGGGTCAGGTAGCCCTTCCCCTTTCCGGGACCCGTCAGGTACTCCTCCCGGATGCCGAGGTCGAAGTTGAGCTTCTTGACTTCCGTGAGCGCGCCGGTGACGCTGTTGACGCCCTCCTTGACGGCGACGAGGGCGTCGTTGAGGTTCCGGGTGGTCTGATCGTTCGTCACCAGCTGTCCGACGCTGCCCTGCCCCGAGTTGATCTTCGCGGTAATCGCGTTCATGTTGTCGGCCGACGCCTGAAGCTTGGCCGTCAGCTCCTTGGCGTTCGAGAGCGTGTCGGTGACGTTGCCCTGGTTCGCGACGACGAGCCGGTCGATCCGCTCGACGAGGGTCGTCATGTTCGACGAGAACTCGCGGAAGTTGTTGGTGGTTGCGTCGATGCCGGCCCGGTTGGTCTCGACCAGCTGGCGCAGCGAATCGGACAGCTTGACCATGTTGTCGACGACCGCCTCGATGCGCTCCTGTCCGCGCGCGCCGCCCAGCGACTTCGTCAGGTTTCCCGTCACGTCGCGCAGGTCGGTCTCGATGTCCCGGGCGAGGCGACTGACCTGGTCGAGCGAGACGCCCTCCCGCCCCTTCAGGACCGTCCCCTCCGGCAGCCTCGGCGCCGTCGAAGGCCCGGGGATCAGCTCGACGTAGTTGTCGCCGAGCATGCCCAAGGTCGCGACGTCCGCCCCGGCTCCCTGGTGCAGCTCGACGTCCTTCTCGAGCTCGAGGTCGACCACCGCGCGGCCGCCCACCAGCCGGATCTTCGCCACCCGGCCGACGAGCACGCCGGCGACCCTCACGTCGGCCTTCTCCTTCAGGCCGGCGACGTCTGCGAACTGGACCGACACGTTCTTGCCCAGCTTGCGGCCCAGCTTGAGGTCCTCGATATTCCAGATCAGGATCCCCGTCAGGGCCAGGGCCAGCAGAAAAAATGCTCCCACCTTCGCCGCGGTCGTCATCGTGCCTCCCCGATCGTCCGATGCAGCCCCTTTTCGAACTCCCCCGTGAGCGGTCCGGTCGCCCGTCCTTCGACGAACTGGCGCACGGCCGGGTCGTGGCTCTTCATGAACTCATCCGGAGACCCCTGGAACAGGATGTGCCCCCTCGACAACAGGGCGAGCCGGTCGCCGATCTTGCGCGCGCTCGGGATGTGGTGGGTGATCGTCACGATCGTCGCGCGCAGCTGCTTGCGGATGCCCAGGATCACCTCGGCGATGATGTCGGTCATGATCGGATCGAGCCCGGTATTGGGCTCGTCGAAGAGCAGGATCTCCGGCTTGTGCGCGATCGCCCGCGCGAACCCGACGCGCCGGCGCATGCCGCCCGAGAGCTCGGACGGCCGCTTCGAGGCGATGTCGGGAAGCTGAACGAGCTCCAGGCACTCCTCGACGCGCGCCCGGATCTGGGCCGGCTTGCGGCCCGATCGCTTCAGCGGAAACGCGATGTTGTCGTACACCGTCATCGAGTCGAAGAGGGCGCCCTCCTGGAACGACATGCCGAACTTCTTCCGAAAGCTCACGCGCTCGAGGTGGTCCATCGACCACAGGTCGCGGCCGTCCACGATGACGCGCCCCGAATCCGGCCGCAGCAGGCCGATCAGGTGCTTCAGCAACACGCTCTTTCCCGTGCCGGACGGGCCCACGAGCACCAGCGCCTCGCCGGTTGCCACCGAGAAGGTTATTCCGTCGAGGACGACGTGTTGCCCGAAGGACTTGTGGAGGTCCTCGACCCGGATCTTCGCCTCCGAGCTCACGGGATAGGCCTGCCCGGTCTCGCGGCTCAAAACAGCAGCCTCGTCAGGAAGAAGTCGACCAGCAGGATCGTCAGGCTCGCGACGACGACGGCCCGGGTCGTGGAGCGGCCCACGCCCTCGGCTCCGCCCGCGGTGTAGAAGCCGCGCACGCAGCCACGACCGAGAGGATCAGGCCGAACACCGCCGCCTTGATGATGCCGGAGGTGAAGTCGACCATGTCGACGTAGTTGAACTGGCTCTCGTAGTACGTCACGGAGTTCGTGCCGAGAAGCTTCACGGCGACGAAGTAGCCGCCGGCCATTCCGATGACGTCGCCCATCACGACCAGGAGCGGCATCATCAGGATCGAGGCGAACACGCGCGGCACGAAGAGGTACTGCACGGGCTCCGTCGCCAGCGCCTCGAGCGCGTCGATCTGCTCGGTCACCCGCATCGAGCCGATCTCGGCGGCCATGCTGCTGCCGACTCGGCCCGTGACCATCAGCGCGGAGAGCACCGGCGAGAGCTCGCGCATCAGTGACAGCGTGACGACGCTGCCGACGAGGCTGGTCGCGTTGAAGCGCGCGAAGCCGTTGTAGGCCTGCAGCGACAGCACCATCCCCGTGAAGAGCATCGTCAGGAACACGACCGGGATCGAGTCGACGCCGACGCGCTGCATCTGCTTGAAGTGCTCGCGCACGTCGAAGGGAGGCCGTACGGTCCAGAAGAGGATCCGGCCGAGCATGATGAAGAAGCGGCCGGTCTCCTCGAGCAGGCGGAGGATGAGGTTGCCGATGGGCTCGAGGATGCGCTGAATCACGCGCCGGCGCCCTCCCCCTCGTAGGTCCGCCGCACGCGCGGTCCGAACGCGCACAGGATCTCGTAGGGAATCGTTCCGGCCGCGCGGGCGAGGTCCCAGGCCGAGACCTCGGCGTCGCCCTCTCGTCCGAGACAGGTCACAACGTCGCCGCGCTCCGCGCCCGTCTCGGTGGCGTCGACGAGGGTCACGTCCATGCTGATCGACCCCACGACTGGCGCTTTTCTCCCTCGCAGCAGAACCGTCACCGTGCCGGAGAAGGATCGGCGGAAGCCGTCATGATAGCCGATCGGCAGCACCGCCACGGTGGTCGGCCGCGCGGCCACGAAATGGCCGCCGTATCCGAGCGGCGTGCCCGTCGGAACGCGGTGCACGCCGACGACGCGCGACACGACGGTCATCGCCGGCGTCAGCTCCGGGGCCGCGGCGCCGGAGGGAGTCACGCCATACAGGGCGAGACCCGGCCGCACGGCGTCGAACCAGGTCTCGGGATGCGCCAGCACTCCGGCCGAGTTGGCGAGGTGGACCACGCCCGGCCCGACGCCAGCGTCCCGCATCCGCGCCACGCAGCCGCGCAGGGTTTCGACCTGCCGCGCGGTCGCGGGCGAGGCGGGATCGTCCGCGCTCGAGAGACTCGCGAAGGTGCCGGCAATCTGTGCGCGCCGGCTTCGTCGGAATAGGTCGAGAATGGGGTCGAGCTCCTCGGGCCGGACCCCTGCACGTCCCATGCCCGTGTCGAGCTCGAGGTGGACGCGAAGAGCGCCGGAGAGCCGTCCCGCGGCGGAGACGACCGCCTCGGCCTGAGCGACGTCGTAGAGCGTCGGCGTCAGCCCGTAGGCGTGCTGCCGCGGGAGATCCTCCGGCTCGGCGCAGGAGAGCAGAAGCACCTCTCCGTCGACGCCCGCGCGGCGGAGCGCCACGCCCTCGTCCGTGTTGGCGACGGCGAAGCGATCCGCGCCCTCGCGCTCGAGCCGGCGCGCCACCGCGGCGGCGCCGTGGCCGTAGGCATCGGCCTTGACGACCGCGAAAACCGGCCGCGGCGCCACCCGATCCCGAAGCGCGCGATAGTTGCGCGCGATCGCGTCGAGATCGATGACGGCGCGGGTCGTGGGTCCTCGGTCGTTGGTGGTCATGCGTTCGCGGGTTGCCGCGGACGGATTCTCTCCCGCCTGATCGCTAGCGACAAACCCGCGAAGAGGAGAACCGACGAGCGGCTCGGCTAGAACGGCTGCCCTTCGGGCTGAATGCCCCCGACGGGGCCGGCGTAGTTCGCGAAGGTCATGTGATCTCCCAGGAAGACGAGCGGGAAGTCCCCGGTGGGGCCGTTGCGCTGCTTGGCGATGATGACGTCCGCGATCCCCTTGCGCTCGGTCTCCTTGTCGTAGAGCTCCTCGCGGTAGAGGAAAATCACGACGTCGGCGTCCTGCTCGATCGACCCGGAGTCGCGCAGGTCGGCGAGCTGGGGCTTGCGCATCTCGCCCTTGCGCTGCTCGGGCTGCCGCGAGAGCTGCGACAGCGCGATGATCGGAACACGCAGCTCCTTCGCGAGCAGCTTCAGGCCGCGCGAGATCATCGAGACTTCCTGGGTGCGGTTGTCGAACCGGCCGTGCCCCGCCATCAACTGCATGTAGTCGACGATGAGCAGGTCGAGGCCCTTCTCCCGCTTGAGCCGCTGCGCCTTCGCCCTCATCTCCGGGACGTTCAGCGCGGCGCTGTCGTCGATGTAGAAGCTCGCTCCCGAGATCTTGGCCTGGGCGGTGACGAGCCGCACGGCCGCCTCCTTCGAGGCGTAGCCGTCGCGGACCTTCTTCGCGTCGACGTCGGCCTCCGAGCAGAGCACCCGGAAGCCGATCTGCTCCTTCGACATCTCGAGCGAGAAGAAACCGACCGATCGTCCCTCGCGAAAGGCCACGTGCTGCGCCAGGTTCAGGGCGAAGGAGGTCTTCCCGACGGACGGGCGGGCGGCGACGATGATGAGGTCGGTCCCCTGGAGGCCGGAGGTCATCCGGTCGAGCTCCTGGAACCCCGTGGCCAGCCCCGAGAGCATCCCCTGCCGGCCGCGGGCGTCCTCGATGATCTCCAGGTTGTGCTTGACGATCGGGCCGATCGCCTCGAAGCCGGCCCGGACGGCCCCTTCGGCGATGTCGAAGATCTCGCCGGTCGCCTCGGAGAGCAGCGCCTCCGCGTCCCGATCGCCGGCGAGCCCGTCCCGGGTGATCCGCTGCCCGGCCCGGATCAGGCGGCGGAGCGTCGACTTCTCCTTGACGATCCGGGCGTATTGCTCGACGTTCCCGACGTCGGGCACGCCGTCGAGCAGGCTCGTCAGGTACGCCGCGCCGCCGACCTTCTCGATCGCGCCCTTGCGGTCGAGCTCCTCCTTCAGCGTGAGCACGTCGATCTCGGTCGCGCGATTGGAGAGATCGATCATCGCGGCGTAGATCCGGCGGTGCGTATCGGGAAAGAAGTCGTCCTGCTCGAGGATCGGAACGACCAGGTAGATCGACGCCGGATCGAGGAGAATGGCGCCCAGGACGGAGCGCTCCGCCTCCAGATTTTGCGGCAGAATTCTCTCGGCAGTCGATTCTTGAAGCATCACGGAGCTTTCGGGGATTCTTCTCTCAAGCTCCGCGGCTGTCAATCGGCTCCACGATTTCCGCATGCGCATTCCGGGTCACTCCGTCGGCGCGTGCGGAGAAAAAAATTTCTTTTCCGCAACGCCACCCTTTTCAACAGCCCATTGAGGACCGCGGAGTGGGACAAGTGATGTCCGAGGGGCGGATTTTAGATTTTAGATTTTGGATTTTGGATTGCCGGAGCCGCGGCGCTCTCGCAGGCGGCCCAGCATGGCTTCATCACCGAAGACGCCCCCCGGCCTCTTCCGCCCTTCCGGCGCGCCGTGGAAGTCGCTGCCGGCGGTCGTCGCGAGAGAGAGCTCGCCCGCCAGCGCCGACAGGCGCTCCTCGAACGCGAGATCGTGGTCCGGGTGGTGAACCTCCAGGGCGTCGAGCCCGGTCGTCGCGAGCTCGCGGATGAGCCGGTCCACGTCCTTGTACCAGACGGCGTGCGCCAGCGACGAGAGCCCGCCCGCCGACGCGATGGCGGCGACGACGTCCTCCGCCTTCCACTTCTCGTAGGGCACGTACCAGGGGTGTTCCCGGCCGAGGAAGCGGTCGAAGGCTTCGTCGTTGCTGGCCGCGTAGCCCGCCCGGATCAGCGCGCGCGCCAGGTGCGGCCGGCCCCAGACGCCGTCGCCGACGTCGGCCCGGATGGCGTCGAGGTCGATCGCGTAGCCCGCCTCGACCAGCTTCTTCGCCATGCGCTCGCCTCGCGTCCGGCGCTCCTCCTGCCTCCCGGCGAGGGCGGCGTTGAAGAGCGCGTTCTGCTCGTCCACGAAGAGGGCGACGATGTGAATGTCGTCCTGGCCTCCCCATTCGGCCGAGATCTCGGCGCCCGAGATCAGCTCGATCCCGCGCCGCTGCGCCTCGTCGCGCGCCTCCGGCAGGCCGGCCAGGGTGTCGTGATCGGTCAGCGCGAGCGTGGTGATGCCCGCCTCCGCCATCCGCCCGACGAGCTCCGTGGGACTGTCGGTGCCGTCCGACACGGTCGAGTGGGAATGGAGGTCGACCTTCATCGGCGGCATCCTATCCGCATCGCGTGGATGCGCAGACCTAGAATCGCTCCGTGGACCGAAAGGAGATCGCCCGGGTCCTGCACGAGGTCGCGGGCATGCTGGAGCTCGCGGGCGCGAACACGTTCAAGATCCGCGCGTACGAGAACGCGGCCCGGGCCGTCCTGACCTACGAGGGCGACCTCGCGGAGGGCGTGCGGTCCGGGGATCTCCGAAACGTCCCCGGGATCGGCGCGACGATCTTCGGCAACGTGGCGACCCTGCTGACGACCGGCGACCTGCCGGTGTACGACGAGCTGCGCGCGACGTTTCCGGCCGGGTTGCGCGAGTGCCTGCGGGTTCCCCGGCTCGGCGCGAAGAAGGTCAAGACGCTGTTCGACGCTCTGGGCGTCGACTCCCTCGACGCGCTCGAGCGGGCCTGTCTCGACGGGAGGCTGGCCGGGATCCGCGGCTTCGGGCCCAGGAGCGCGCAGCACATCCTGAAGGGCATCGCCTTCGTCCGTGGGGCCGCCGGGCGGTTCCTCTACGCGACCGCGAGCGCCCGGGCGCACGCGGTCGCCGCCGCCCTCGTCGCGACCGGGCTGGCCACGCGCGTGGAGGTGGCCGGAAGCCTGCGCCGCCGCCTCGAGATCGTGAAGGACGTGGACCTCGTGGCCGCCTCCGCGAGGGGCGCGGAGCTGTCGGCGTGGTTCCGCACTCTGGGCGACGTCCAGGAGGTCATCGGCTCCGGGGAGACCAAGACCTCCGTGCGGTTCTTCGACGGCCTCGCCGCCGACCTGCGCGTTGTCTCGGAGGAGGCGTTCCCGGCGGCCCTGCTGTACTTCACGGGCTCGAAGGAGCACAACACGGCGCTGCGCGGCCGCGCGAAGCGCATGGGACTCCTTCTGAACGAGTACGGCCTCTTTCGCGAGCGCGGCAAGGAGAGCCGGGAACGGCTGCCCCTCGACTCGGAGGACGCGATCTACCGGGCCCTGGGCCTCGCCTGGATCGAGCCCGAGCTGCGCGAGAACGCCGGAGAGATCGAGGCCGCCGAGAAGGGCGTCCTGCCGCGCCTGGTCTCCGACCGCGACCTCCAGGGCGTCCTGCACGTCCACACGACGGCGTCGGACGGCCGCGACTCCCTCGAGACGATGGCGCTCGCCGCGCGCGACGCGGGCTATCGCTACGTCGCCTTCACGGACCACAGCCGGTCCGCCGGTTATGCCGGCGGCTTGAGCGAGGAGCGCGTGCTGGCGCAGCGCGACGAGATCCGGGCGCTGCGCCGGCGCGTCTCGGACCTGCGGATCTTCCACGGAACCGAGGCCGACATCCTTGCCGACGGCTCGATCGACTACGGGGACGAGTTCCTGGCTCATTTCGACTTCGTCGTGGCATCGGTGCACTCCCGCTTCGGTTTGTCCGCCGGCGAGCAGACGGCGCGCCTGATCCGCGCCGTGTCGAACCCGCTCGTCTCCGTGCTGGGGCATCCCACGGGCCGCCTGCTCCTGGAGCGGGAGGGCCTCAAGGCGGACCTGGAGGCCGTCTGCGACGCCGCGGCCGCCTCGGGATGCGCGCTCGAGATCAACGGCTCGCCGAACCGCCTGGACCTCGGCTGGCGGGAGGCCCGGGCCGCGGCCGCCCGCGGGGCCCTGCTCGCCATCGATCCCGACGCGCACTCGGTGAGGGGCCTCGGCGACACGGCCTACGGGGTCGGGATGGCCCGGAAGGCCTGGCTGGAGCCACGCTCCGTCCTGAATGCGCGCGGCGCGGACGACTTCGCCGCCTGGCTCGAGAGGCGGCGCGGAGGACCCCTCCCGGAATCGCGGGACGCCGGCTCCTCCTGAGGGCGGCCGCCTCAGGGCGTCCGGCGGCGCCGGGATAGAATCCCGCCCGCGGCGATGGAGCCGCGGCCAACGCCAAGGAGCCCACCGCATGGCCCTCCAGCCCGGCGACCCCGCGCCCGACTTCACGCTGCCCTCGACGGTCGGCGAAAAGGTGACCCTGTCCGACTATCGGGGCAAGAAGAACGTGATCCTGCTGTTCTATCCCCTCGACTTCTCCCCCGTCTGCTCCGGCGAGACCATGGCGTGCGCGAAGCTGCTGCCGACCGACGGCGGCGACGGTCTCGAGATCCTGGGCATCTCCGTCGACTCGCTCTGGGCGCACAAGGCCTTCGCGGCGCAGCAGGGCATCTCCTATCCCCTGCTCGCCGACTTCCAGCCCCGCGGCGCCGTCGCCGAGAAGTACGGGGTCTTCCTGCCCGAGAAGGGCATCTCCGCACGCACGGCCTTCATCATCGGCAAGGACGGCAAGATCAAGGACGTCGTGGCGAGCGACATCCCGGTCGCCAGGGACATTCGTGCGCTGATCGAGAAGGCGCGCACGGCGTGAGGCCCTGAGGACAAGGCATGGCGAAGTCCCCCACGGACTGGCCTGCGAAGCCGCGGCGGAGCGAGGGCCCCGCTCCGGCGAACGAGGCGTTCCACGTGCCGGCGCTCGACGACACCGAGCGCATCGACGCGATCGCGGAGCGCTTCCGCCAGATCATCACCCTCCTCGGGCTCGACCTGAACGACCCGAACCTGACCGAGACGCCCGAGCGCGTGGCCAAGATGTATCTCGAGCTCTTCCAGGGGCTGTCCGAGGGCGCCGAGCCGAAGGTGACCTTCTTCCCCAACGACGAGCGGTACACCTCGATGGTGATGGAGCGCGACATCCCGTTCTACTCGCTGTGCTCCCACCACTTCGTCCCGTTCTACGGGCACGCGCACGTCGCCTACATCCCGAACGAGGCGATCGTGGGGCTCTCGAAGATGGCCCGGATCGTCGAGTTCTACGCCCGCCGCCCGCAGCTGCAGGAACGGCTGACCGAGCAGATCGCGAGCTACATGGCCGAGAAGCTGGATCCGCAGGGCGTCATGGTCGTCATCGAGGCGCGGCATCTGTGCGTCGAAATGCGCGGCATCAAGAAGCCCGGGGCGCTGACCGTCACCTCGGCGATTCGGGGAATCTTCAACACGCAGTCGGTGCGCGAGGAGTTCCTCACCCTCCTGAATCGGCGCACGACGTAGGCGAGGACCCGGGAGAATTCAAGTGTAGGGGCGGGGCTTGCCCCCGCCCGCGGGCTACTCCTTGTAGACCTGCCCGTCCTTCATGACGAAGGAGACGTTCTTCAAGATCGAGACGTCCGCCAGCGGATCTCCCCGGACGGCCACCACGTCCGCGTAGGCGCCCGGCGCCAGCACGCCGAGCTTGCCGCTCATGTCGAGCATCTCGGCCGCCTTCGAGGTCGCGGCCTGGATCGCGGCCATCGGCGGCATGCCGAACTCGACCATCCGCGCGAACTCGTCGGCGATGGGCTCGCTCCACGGGAACCCGCCGACGTCGGTGCCGAAGACGATCTTGACCCCGGCCTTCCACGCCTTGCGCAGGGAGGGTCCGTGCACGGCCGCCCGCGCACGGTCGCGGATCCCGGCGGGCGTGCCCTCCGGCGACCACTCCTTGTAGTAGACGCTCATCGTCGGGCAGAACCAGGTCCCCTGGCGAACCATCTGGGCGACCGCGGCGTCGTCTAAGTCGAGGCCGTGCTCGATCGAGTCGCATCCGCCGTCCAGCGCGCGGTGCAGCCCGATGCCGCCGTAGGCGTGGCAGGCGACCTTGCGCCCCCAGCCGTGCGCCTCGTCCACGACGGCCTTGAGCTCCTCGACCGTCAGCGTGGGCTGCGACACGAGCTTGCCCTGCGCGTCGACCCACGAGCGATGCGTCATGTAGACCTTGAGCCAGTCCGCGCCGTGCGAGAGCTGCTCGCGCGCGGCCTTCCGCGCCTCGACCGGTCCGTCGACGAGCTGCGCGCCCTTGGGCATGTCGAGCTCGGGCGCGTAGTCCTCCAGCGGATAGCCGCCGGTCGTCGAGATCGCCCGCGTCACGACGAACATCCGCGGACCCGGGATGTAGCCGCGCTCGATCGCCTGCTTGATTCCGACGTCGCCGTACCCCGCGCCCTCGGTCTCCACGTCGCGAATCGTCGTGAAGCCCTGCTCGAGCGCCCGGCGCGCGGACACGGTCGCGCGGGCGGCCCGAAGGGCCAGTCCCTGCTTGAGCAGCTCGGCGTCGTATCCGCCCTCGTCGGGGACCTCGCCCTGCAGGAAGACGTGCGTGTGCGCGTCGATCATCCCCGGAAGGACCGTCGCGGAAGAGAGGTCGATCACCCTCGCGCCCGGCGGCACGCGGCCGTCGGACCAGTCCGACACGCTCTCGATCCGGCCGGCGCGGATCACGATCGCCTGATTGCGTCGGGGCGCGGCCGAGGTCCCGTCGATCAGCGTCCCGGCCCGGATGACCGTCACGGTCTCGGGGGGCGGAGCCTGGGCTCGTGAAGTCGTGGTCGACGCGGCGATAAGAAAGGTGAGAGCCGTCAGGCGAGAGACTCGCATGCATCGTCCTCCCGTCCAGTATTGAGGTAGGGGCGGGCCTTGCCCCCGCCCGGGCGGCCACGAGAGCCGCCCCTACGATACTCGCTACTTCCCCTTCTCCTTCAGGTACGCCTCGAGCTCGGCGATCCGCGTCTCCGGCAGCGGGTGGCTCGAGAGCATCTCCGGCGGCCGGGGACCGGTGCTCGCCTGCTTCAGGATCTCCAGGACCTCGAGCATCGCCCGCGGCTGGTATCCGGCCTCGGCCATCGCGTCGACGCCGTAGCGGTCCGCCTCGGACTCGTCCTGGCGGCTGTAGCGCAGCTGCATCATCTGGTTCACCGTGGCCGCGATCACCTGCGCGTTCCGGCCGCGCCCGCTGCCATCGTCCGTCGCCACTCCGGCGGCGGCGCCCAGGAGCGCGCCGAGCTGGCCCTTGGCCATCTGCTCGGCCGAGTGGCGGTGCACCACGTGTCCGGTCTCGTGCCCCAGGACGCCCGCGAGCTGATCCTCGGACTGCAGCCGCCGCAGCAGGCCCTCGGTGATGAAGATCTGGCCGCCGGGCAGCGCGAACGCGTTGACGGTCTCGGGGTCCCGGAGGAGGTGGTACTGGAACGAGTCCGCGTAGGGGCTGCGCCCGGCGTTGCTCCGCTCGACGAGGCGCCGGCCGACGGCCTTCACGCGCGCCGCGTCCGGATCCGATGGGTCGACCTCGCCGCCCATCTGCGCCGCCATCTCGGGCGCCGACTGGAGGCCCAGGGCCTTCTCCTGGTCGACGCTCATCGCGATGTGCTGCTTCTCCCCCGTGACCGGGTTGACCTGGGTCTGCGAGTAGTAGAGGAACAGCGCGATTCCCGCCACCGCCAGCCCGAGCAGAAGACGTCGACCACTCATGGATGCCCCCCTTTACGCTCTACAGCGCGCGTCCTTGCAATGCGACTGCCACCCGGTGGCGCCTGGAGCCTCGGAGACTCTCCGAGAGGTCCGAATCAAATTAGGCTATACATACTAATTACCTAATGTAATTAGGCTCTTAACGGCCTTCAACCCCTCGAGCGTTCGGACGCCGTGCCAGCAATAGTCGTCCCCGTCCACGAACACGCGATGGGACGTCGCTCCGAAGAGCCGGGCGGTGAGCTCGCCGTGCTTTTCCTCGCTGAACGGATAGGGCTCGCTCGCGAAGATCTGGACCTTCGCATCGCGCGCCAGCGCCTCCGACGGGGTCGTCGTCGGGTAGCGGACCGGGTCCGCGCCGTAGACGTTCTTCCCGCCCGCGAGCGACAGGAGGTCGGCCACATACGTGTCGTCGGACACCGTCATCCATGGGTCCTTCCAGATCCAGTAGGCGTAGCGGAAGGTCCCGTCTCCCTTCCGCGCGGAGAGCGCGGCGGCCGTTTCCTCGATCCGGGCGGCGAGCGGCTCGGCCTCGTCCGCCGTGCCGAGAAGGCGGCCCCACCGGCGGATCGTCTCGGGAACCTCCGCGACGGTCTTCGGCAGCGTGACGTCGACCTCGATGCCGGCATCGCGCAGCGCCTGGACGTCCTCGCGGCGGTTCTCCTCGGCATTCGCGAAAACGAGATCGGGCTTCAGGTCCAGGATCCGGGCGATGTCGGGGCTCTTGGTGCCGCCCACGCGCGGCAGCCCCCAGAGCATCCCGCTCGGCCGCGTGCAGTAGCGGGTGACTCCGGCGAGGCGTCGGAGGCCTCCGATCGCCACGATCGTCTCGGTGATCGAGGGACACAGCGACACCACCCTCGACGGCGTCACTGGCGCCCGCCGCGCCGCGCGTTCCGAGGCGCTCGACTCGTGCGTTGTCCTTCGATTCCTCGCATCGCGCAGGTTCGGGCCGGTGAGGGCGACTCGGTAGACTATACCGACTTGGACATCACCGCTCGCGATCTCGCCCTCCTGTTCCGCTCGCGCCATCCGCTGGTGGTCTGCGAGACGGTCGAGGAGCAGCGCTTCGAGGCGCTCGTGCGCGCCGTCTCGGGCGACCTGACGCTCCCGCTCTGGACCTGGAGCGCGGCGAGCGGCCTCCTGCCGTCGCATCCGGTCGACTCGGAGAAGTCCGTGGAGCTCGCCTTCGCGCTGCGGACCATCCGCGGCACGAGGGGCGACGGCACCTGGCTCCTCAAGGACCCGGTCGCGCAGCTGGAGCAGGCGGCGACCCTGCGGCTGCTGCGCGAGACTTCGCAGGAGTTCGCGGGCTCCTCCCGCACGATCGTGCTCGTCGCGCCGGCGATCCCCGCGAAGCCCGAGCTGGAGGACATCGCGGTCCGGTTCGACTTCGCCCTGCCCGGACCGGACGAGCTGCGCGACCTCCTCGAGCGCGTGGTTAGCCGGCTCCCCCGCGAGAATCCGCGCGCGCGAGTCTCACTCTCGCGCGACGATGCCGAGGGCATCGTCTCGGATCTACAGGGCCTGACCATGTTCGAGGCCGAGCGGGCGCTCGCCCGGGCCATCGTCGAGGACAACGGGCTGACCGGAGCGGACCGCTCCCGCATTCGCGAGTCCAAGAAGGTCCTGGTCGAGGGGGGCGGCCTCCTCGAGTTCATCCCGGCGCCGGAGGGGCTCGATCAGGTCGGGGGCCTCGAGAAGCTCAAGAAGTGGATCGCGACGCGCAAGGTGGGCGTCCTCCCGACGACCCAGGACGGCGCGAAGCCGCTCGATCCGCCCAAGGGGATCCTGCTTCTGGGGGTTCAGGGCTGCGGCAAGAGCCTGGCCGCCAAGTCGATCGCGGCGACCTGGGGCCTGCCGCTCCTGGCGCTCGACGCCGGCCGTTTGCTCGCGCCGTTCGTGGGCGAGTCCGAGCGCAACCTCCGCGACGCCCTGCGTCGCGTCGAGCGCATGGCGCCCTGCGTGCTCTGGATCGACGAGATCGAGAAGGCGTTCGCGTCGTCCGAGTCGTCGGAGTCCGACGGCGGCGTCTCGAAGCGGCTCATCGGCACGCTCCTGACGTGGATGCAGGAGCGCGCTTCGCGGGTCTTCTTCGTGGCCACGGCGAACGCGGTCAAACAGCTGCCGCCGGAGATCATGCGAAAGGGCCGCGTCGACGAAGTCTTCTTCATCGACCTGCCCAACGCGGCCGCGCGGGCGGAGATCTTCAGGCTGCACCTCGCGCGGCGGGGCGAGGACCCGGCCCGCTTCGACACGGCGGCGCTGGGCCAGGCCTCCGCCGGCTTCTCGGGCGCGGAGATCGAGCAGGTGGTCGTCTCGGCGCTCTACGAGGCGCGGGCGGGAGGCTACCCGCTCGACGCGGCCGCGCTGCTCGTGTCGATCCGGTCCACGCGCCCGCTCTCCGTGCTCCGCGCCGAGGAGATCGCGGCGCTGCGCGCCTGGGCCGCGGGGCGCTGCGTCTCCGCGGCCGATTCCTCCCCCGGCGGTCCCTGACGCCCCGGAAAGCGAGCTCGGCCGCGAGCCCCTGTCGCGCTCAGGAGAAGCGCATGAGCTGCGGGCGCATGGACCGGTCGAGAGAGTCGCAACTCCAGCGCCAGGCGCCCTTCCGCTTCATGCGCTGGCCCTTACTTGGCCGTGACGACGAAGTGGTCGCGGCGGTTCTCCTGCCAGCAGCTCTCGCCGTTGGACTCGCAGAACGGACGCTCCTTCGCCGTACGACACGGTGCGGATCCGGTCGTCCGGCACCCCCATCGAGATCAGGTACTCGCGCGCCGCCTCGGCCCTGCGCTCGCCGAGAGCCAGGTTGTAGGCCTCCGTGCCCCGGTCGTCGCAGTGGCCCTCGAGCAGGACGTGGACGGACGGGAACTTCTTGAGCCAGGAGGAGTCCTTCGCGAGGTTTCCCCGGGCGTCGTCGCGCAGGGCGGCCGCGTCGTAGTCGAAGAAGGCATCCGACAAGTAGCCCTTCTTGTTGAGGGTCGCCAGGTCCTGCGACAGGACGTCCGCCTCGACATCGTGGACCGGCGCGGCGGATCTCGGTGGGGCGACGGCCGTCGCGGCCGGCTCCTGTGACGCGGCCGGGCGCGCCTCCGCCGCCGTGGTCGGTCGTTTCTTGGCGCACCCTGCCAGACCCAGGACGCCTACGGTGAGTGTCAGGGCCACGCCGGCCAAAATGGGACGCATTCTGTTCATCGGAATATTCCTCCTCCTCTGTGTGCCGGGAAACTCCATCGCGGCACGATATATTTCCACTTTTCTTTCTATCGCATTGCGATATGATCCGTTGGTGGCGCACTCGAGGAACGGCCTCAAGGAATTGGACTATCAGCGCCTCGCGCGCTTCCGCTACGCCCTCCGCCGGTTCCTGCGCTTCTCGGAGGATGCCGCGCGGGAGGCCGGGATCTCCCCCGGGCAGTATCAGCTGCTTCTCTTCATCCGCAGCTTCGGCGACAATCCTCCGATCGTCGCGGAAGTGGCCGAGAAGCTGCAGGTCCGGCACCAGAGCGCGGTCGGCCTGATCGACCGCTGCGAGCGCGCCGGGCTCGTGGCGCGCCATCCCGACGCCGAGGATGGCCGCCGCGTCCGGGTCGCGCTGACCGCGAAGGGCACACGGACACTCTCGAGGCTGGTTTCCCTGCACCTGCGCGAGCTCGCGGGCTTTCGACGGGCGGTTCCCTCGGGGCCCCGGCTGGCATCCCGCTCGCGGCGACCGCGGGCGTGAGCGGCGCGCGTGAACGCCTCGGCGACTACTCCACCGACCGGCGCGTCTGGATCCTCTCCGGGATGGCGATCGCCGTCGGGGCGATCGCCGCCGGGGTGGCCTGGGTCCTCGTGTGCCTGATCGCGGTCATCACGAACCTGGCCTACTTCGGCCGCTTCTCCTCGAGCTTCGTGTCGCCCGGCTCGCAGCCGCTCGCGACCTGGAGCATCTTCATACCGATCGCCGGCGGCCTCGTCATCGGCGCGATGGCCCGTTGGGGCTCGGATCGCATCCGGGGCCACGGCATCCCGGAGGCCCTGGAAGCCATCCTGATCGGCCGCAGCCGCCTGGACGCGAAGGTCGCGATCCTGAAGCCGGTTTCCTCGGCGATCTCGATCGGAACCGGAGGCCCGTTCGGAGCGGAAGGTCCGATCATCATGACGGGCGGAGCGTTCGGCTCGCTCTTCGCTCAACTCTTCCACCTCTCCTCCGCCGAGCGCAAGACGCTGCTGGTCGCAGGCGCTGCGGCCGGAATGTCGGCGATCTTCGCCTCTCCGGTCGCGGCGACGCTGCTCGCGGTCGAGCTCCTGCTCTTCGAATGGAAGCCCCGCAGCTTCATCCCGGTGGCGCTGGCGTCGGCGACCGCGTCGGTCGCCCGCGTCCCCCTCCTCGGCGCGGGTCCGGTCTTCCCGGTGCCGGGCCATGCGATGCAGCCCGGCTTCGTTCTCCTGGCGGCCGCCGGGCTCGGCCTCGTCGCGGGACTCGCGTCCGGGCTCCTCACGGCGCTCGTCTACGGATGCGAGGACCTGTTCCTCAAGCTCCGGATCCACTGGATGTGGTGGCCGGCCATCGGCGGCCTCGGCATCGGCATCGGCGGCCTGATCGACCCGCGCGTCCTCGGCGTCGGGTACGAGTCGATCCACGGCCTGCTCGCGGGCTCGGTCCCGGCGGGTCCCGCGGCGCGTCTGGCCGTGACGAAGGCGGTCGTGTGGTCCTTCGCGCTCGGCTCGGGCACGTCCGGCGGCGTCCTCGCTCCCCTGCTCATGATGGGAGGCTCGCTCGGCGCCGTGTTCTCGTCGCTGCTCCCCCACGTCGGCACCGGACTGTGGGCCACCGTCGGCATGGCCGCGATCATGGGCGGCACCATGCGCTCGCCCCTGACCGCGATGCTCTTCACCGCCGAGCTGACCCGCGACTGGAACCTCCTGCCGACGCTGCTGGTCGCGTGCACCTGCGCGCACGCCGTGACCGTGCTCCTGATGCGCCGCTCCATCCTGACCGAGAAGGTCGCGCGCCGGGGCCACCACATCTTTCGCGAGTACACCGTCGACCCCTTCGACGTGCACCGCGTGGGCGAGGTCATGGATCGCCACGTGATCGCGATCTCCACGGCGACGAGCCTGCGCGAGCTCGCCGAGCGCCTGCGCCGGGATTCGGATCTGGCGCGCCGCCAGGGCACGCCCATCGTCGACGCCGGCGGTAGGCTCGCGGGCATCATCACGCGAAGCGACCTCATGCGCGGCCTGGAGAAGAACGCGAAGGGCGACACGGCGGTGCTGGAGGCCGGCTCGCGCCGCCTCATCATCGCGTACGAGGACGAGCTCATCCGCGACGCCGTCGAGCGCATGCTCGAGAACGACATCGGCCGCCTGCCGGTCGTCGACCGGGCGGATCCGACGAAGCTCGTCGGGTATCTGGGGCGGTCGGGCATCCTCTCGGCCCGACACCGGCTGATGGAAGAGGAGAACGTCCGGGAGCGCGGCCCCTCTCGGGGCGAGCGAATCTCGGACGCCTCGTGACCGAGGATTCGTCTCCGCCGGATCTGGGCACCGGGCTCCCCCGGCCCCGCCTAGCGGACGAGGGCCGCTGGTATGCCGAACACACCGCGCTCCTCATCTCCACGACGAAGTGGGCCCTCCTCGGCGCCGTCGCAGGCGTGTGCGTCGGCCTCGGCACCCGCTTCTTTCTCGCGGCCCTCGCCGCGTCGGACGCCGCCGTCGGACGCGCCTTCGCCTCGCTCCCCGTGGGATCCTCGGTGCTCCTGCCGCTCGCGCTGCCCGTGGCCGTCTGGCTCGTCCGGCGCTTCGCGCCCGACGCCCGCGGCCACGGCACCGAGGCGGTCATCGCCGCGGTGCACACCCGCTCGGGGAGAATCGACTGGCAGGTCGCTCCGATCAAGCTCCTCGCGACGGTCATCACGCTCGCCTTTGGCGGCTCCGTCGGCAAGGAGGGGCCGTGCGCGCAGATCGGCGCGGCGATCACGAGCTTCTTCGCGGACGTCCTCCGGCTCGGCGACGAGGATCGGCGCCGCCTCGTCATCTGCGGGATCGGCGCGGGGTTCGCGGCGGTGTTCGGCACGCCGGTCTCGGGGGCCCTCTTCGGGATCGAGGTCCTTGCCCTCGGACGCATCGAGTACCCGGTGCTCTTCCCCTGCCTCGTCGCCGGCATCGTGTCCCACCTCGTCTGCGGCGTGGGCCCGCCCGTCCCGGCGCTTCACGAGACGCTCGGAACACTGGGGTCGACCCCGCTGGTTTTCCTCGCCCTCCTCTTCGGCGTCGTCTTCGGCCTGATGGCCCTGCTGCTGATCGAGGCGCTGCGCGCGACCGAGCGCTTCGTGCGCCGCTTCGAGGCCCGCCCGTATGCGGTGGCGGCCGCCGGCGGGCTCTTTCTCGCCGTGTTCTATCGCGTCGTCGGCGATCGGTTTGCCGGCCTGGGCAGCGCGACGATCAACGAGGCCCTGACCGGCGTCGTACACTTCGCGCTCCTCGCCTTCCTCTGGAAGATCGTCGCCACGGCCGTCACCCTCGAGACGGGCGGCAGCGGCGGCATCGTGACCCCGCTCTTCTTCATCGGGGCGGCCGGAGGAGCGGCGATCGCGCACGCCGCGGGGCTGCCGGTCGGCGCCTTCGCCGCCTTCGGCTTCGTCGCGGTGCTGGCGGCGGCCGCCAACACGCCGATCGCCGCGGCCATCATGGGGATCGAGTTGATCCCCGGCCCCGTCGGGATCTACGCGGCCCTCTGCGCGTCGACCGCCTATCTCATCGTGGGGCACCGGAGCGTCTATGCGAGCCAGAAGCTCGGCTTCTCGAAGTCCGCGGGCCTCGAGCTCACGCTGGAGACCACGATCGGCGAGGTCCGCCGCGGCTCGATGAAGGTGCGGCCCGGAAGCCTGACCGACCGGGCGCTGCGCGCGGGCGACGCCTTCCGCGCGAGGGGCCGGAAGAAAGACTGAGCCGGGCTACTTCGTCACGCTGTACGCCAGCGCGAGCCCCTTCGGATCCGCCTCGGCTCCCCCGAGGTACGTGTGCAGCCAGTCCATGATCGTGTTGTGCCAGAGGCACGAGTTGCCCGGCTTCAGCACCCAGTGGCCCTCGTCCGGGAAGGTCAGCAGCTTCGACGGCACGCCCTGGACCTGGAGCGCGGTGAAGAGCTGCAGGCCCTGGCCGAAGGGAACGCGGAAGTCCTTCTCGCTCGTAATGACGAGCATCGGCGTCTTGAGATGCTCGGCATAGGTCGAAGGGCTCCACTTCCGGTACAGATCCGAATTCCAGGGCCAGCCCTTGAGCTCCCAGGTCGGAAACCAGAGCTCCTCGGTCTCGAGGTTCGACCCGGCGAGGTCGTAGTTTCCGTCGTGCGAGACGAGCACCGCGAAACGCTGGGTGTGGGTGGCGATCCAGTTGATCATGTAGCCGCCGTACGAGGCGCCGGCCGCGCCGATCCGGGCCTTGTCCACGAAGGGGAGCGACGCGAGGTCGTCGGCCTGCCGCATCAGGTCGTCGTAGACCTGGCCGCCCCAGTCGCCGCTGATCGCGTCCAGGAAGTCCTGGCCGAAGCCGGTCGAGCCCCGCGGGTTCGCGGCGTAGACCACGTAGCCGTAGGCCGCCCAGACTTCGGGGTTCCATCGGGTCGACCAGCCGTCCTCCCACGCGCCCTGCGGCCCGCCATGGATGAAGAAGACCGCCGGGTACTTGCGCGAGGGGTCGAAGGACGGCGGCTTGACCATCCACGCCTGGAGCTTCTTCCCGTCGGAGGAGTCGGTGAAACGCTCCGACACCTCGCCCATCGCGACCTCGGCCAGCCGCGCGTCGTTGACGTGCGTGACGGCGGAGGGCGAGGCCCCGTCGAGCCCGACGCTCCAGATCTCCGCCGGGTGCTTCAGCGCGCTCGCGGCGAAAAAGATCCTCGACCCCGCGATCTCGAGCGCGGGGATCGCTCCGCCTTTCCACAGGACCGTGGGCGCGCCGCCGCCGGCGCCGGCGCCTCCAATCCCCACCGCGTCGCCCACGACGCCGATCTTGTAGAGCGCCTCGCGGCCTCCGGCCTGCGCGGTGAAGACGAGGGACTTCGAGTCCGGCGTCCAGCGAAACTCGCCGACCCAGGCGTCGAAGGACTCGGTCAGCGGCACGACCGCGCCGGTGGCCCTCTCGAGGAGCATCAGGCGGAAGCGGTCCGACTCGAAGCCCGGACGCCTCTGCGCGCGGTAGGCGATCCACTTCCCGTCGGGAGAGAAGCGCGGGGAACCGTCGAACGCGGGGTTGGCCGCCGTCAGGTTCCTCGGGCCGCCGGACGCGCCGGCGAGCGGCACGATGAAGAGATCGGCGTTGGTCGAGAGCGCCTCGACCTTGTCGGGGTTGGAGGGATAGACGAGCTCCTTGCCGTCGGGCGAGGCGCTCCAGGAGACTCCGCCGCCGATCTCGAAATTCGGCGCGTCGCGGTCCCCCGGAGTCAGATCCACCGCCGGAGCGCCCGACGCCGCGGCGGGCACCCGCCAGATGTGCTGCCGCGTCCCGTCCTTCCAGCTGTCCCAGTGGCGGAAGAGGAGGCGCTCCGCGACCCTTCCCTTGACCTTCGCCGCGGCGCGCGCCTTCACGATCCGCTCGAGACACGCCGTGTCCGCGCACTCGGGGAAGACGTCGGACTGGATCAGGAACGACGCGCCGTCGGGAGTCCATGTGAACGCGTCGACGCCGGTCGGAAACGCCGTGGCGCGGACGGGGGCCCCCCCGGAGGGGTCGAGGACCCAGATCTGCTGTCCGCCCTCGCGGTTGGAGAGGAACGCGAGGCGCCGTCCGTCCGGCGAGAAGCTCGGATCCGAGTCCTTCTCGCCGTCGGTGAGCCGGCGCGGCGCGGCGCCGCCGGCGGCGGAAACCAGCCAGATCTGGGAACGCGTGGCGTTGGCGTCGACGTCCGGGACGCCGACGGCATAGGCGACGCGGCCGCCGTCCGGCGAAACGGAGAAGCCGCCCAGACGGCCCAACCTGACCATCTCTTCGAAACGCAGGGGACGCCCCGTCTCCCCGCCGAGCGTCGCCGAAGAAGCGAGCAGGACACACAGACCCATCGTCCAACGGCGCATCGGATCCTCCGGCGGCGGATTCTACCGGCGCCGGATCACGGAACGCACGGAATCGCTTTGGTATCATTCGAAACCCGCGGGGCGGACCCGCCAAAGGAGACTCATGTCGACAGCCGTTCTCGAAGAACAGCATGCGGAGGCCGCCCGCAGGTCTCCCGTCATCAACGACTTCTCGATCCACGTGGCGACCGCCAACGGCTCGGGGAGCCAGTCCTCCAACAGCATCCTCATGCGCTCGATTTTCCAGATGGGCATTCCCGTCTCGGGGAAGAACCTCTTCCCCTCCAACATCCAGGGGCTGCCCACCTGGTTCACGATCCGCGCCTCGAAGGACGGCTTCATCGCCCGCCGCCGGGACGTCGGCATCCTGATCTGCATGAACCCGGAGACGGCGCACGAGGACGTGCGGACCGTGGCGCCCGGCGCCGCCGTGATCTTCGAGGAGAGCCTGAAGCTCGACGGGCTGCGCGACGACTTGCACTTCTACGCCGTGCCGTTCCAGAAGCTGGTCCTCGAGCTGGTGTCGGACGGCAAGCTGCGGCGCCTCGCCGTCAACATGATCTACGTGGGCGTCGCGGCATGGCTGCTCGACATCGACATGGCCGAGATCGAGAAGGCCGTGGCGAAGCAGTTCAAGAGCAAGGCGGCCGCCGTCGAGATCAACATGAAGGCGATCCGCGGCGGGCTCGAGTGGGCGCAGAAGAACCTGACGAAGCGCGACCCCTTCCGCCTCGAACGCATGAACAAGACCGCCGGCAAGATCATCATCGAGGGAAACGCCGCGAGCGCGATCGGCTGCATGATGGCCGGCGTCCAGTTCCTGTCGTGGTATCCGATCACGCCGTCGTCCTCGCTCGCCGAGTCCCTGATCGACTACGCGGCGAAGCACCGCGTGGATCCGGAGACCGGGGAGCCCACGCTCTCGGTGGTCCAGGCCGAGGACGAGCTCGCCGCGCTCGGGATGGTGCTGGGCGCCGCCTGGGCGGGGGCGCGCGCGATGACGACGACCTCCGGGCCGGGGATCTCGCTCATGTCGGAGTTCACGGGACTCGGCTACTACGCCGAGGTGCCCGCCGTCATCGTCGACGTGCAGCGCGTCGGGCCCTCCACCGGGCTGCCGACGCGCACGATGCAGGGCGACATCACGTCCACCTACTACCTGGGACACGGCGACGCCAGGCACATCCTGCTGCTGCCCGCCTCCGTCGAGGAGTGCTACGCGATGGCGATGGACGCCTTCGACCTGGCCGAGCGCTTCCAGACGCCGGTCTTCCTCATGACGGACCTGGACCTCGGAATGAACAACTGGATGGCGGACCCGTTCCCGTATCCGGACAAGCCTCTCGACCGGGGCAAGGTCCTCCGCACGAAAGAGGAGTTCGAGGCGCACGTCGCCAAGTTCAAGGAGTTCGCGCGGTACCGCGACGTCGACGGAGACGGGATCCCGTACCGCACGCTCCCGGGCTTCGTGGACAACCCCGCCGCCGCATACTTCACGCGCGGCTCGGGCCATACCGACCGCGCCACGTACACGGAGCGCCCGGACGACTACAAGAACAACATGGACCGTCTCGCGCGGAAGTTCGAGACGGCGCGCAGGGTCGTCCCGCGGCCGATCGTCTCGGGCTCGGGCTCGCGCGTCGGCATCATCGCCTACGGCTCCTCCGACTTCGCGGTGGAGGAGGCCCGCGCGATCCTGGCCAGGAAGGGCCTGGCGCTCGATTACCTCCGGCTGCGCGCGCTCCCGGCGGCGCCCGAGGCGCTGGCCTTCATCCGGGAGCACGATCGCGTGTACGTGGTCGACCAGAACCGCGACGGCCAGATGTACGACCTGCTGCGACTGGAGATGGACTCCGAGTGCGGGCGCCTGCGCTCCATCCGCCACTACGACGGCTTTCCCCTCGACGCCGAGACGGTGATCGAAGGGATCGAGGCCGGGGAGAAGAAGTAATGTCCAGCACGAAGGAAACCAGCGCCCCGACTCCGACTCCAACGGCGGCCGCCCCGGCCCCGACGAACCGCGTCGGCCTGACCGTCAAGGAGTACGGCGGCCTGAAGTCCACGCTCTGTGTGGGCTGCGGCCACGACGTCATCACCCGCCAGATCACGCAGGCGATCTACGAGATGTCGATCCCGCCCTACAAGATCGCGAAGATGTCGGGCATCGGCTGCTCCTCCAAGACCACCGCTTACTTCGCCGACCGCGGCCATGGGTTCAACGCCGTGCACGGACGCATGCCCTCGGTGGCCACGGGCGCGATGATGGTCAACCCCTCGCTCGTCTCGGTCTCGGTCTCGGGCGACGGCGACACGGCGTCGATCGGGGCCGGCCAGTTCGTCCACCTGCTGCGCCGCAACGTGCCGATGGTCTACATCGTCGAGAACAACGGCGTCTACGGACTGACCAAGGGGCAGTTCTCGGCCACGGCCGACGCCGGCTCCAGGCTCAAGACGGGCGTCGTGAACGACCTGCCGGCGATCGACCTCTGCGCGATCGCCATCGAGCTCGGCTGCGGGTACGTGGCGCGCTCGTTCTCGGGCGACATGAAGCAGCTCGTGGGACTCCTCAAGGGCGCGCTCGCGCACCGCGGCACCGCGCTGCTCGACGTGATCTCGCCGTGCGTCACGTTCAACAACCACGAGTCCTCCACCAAGTCGTACAAGTGGGCCAAGGAGCACGAGATTCCGATCCAGGAGATCGGCTTCATCCCCTACTTCGAGGACATTACCGTCGAGTACGATCCGGGCACGACCCAGGAGATCACGCTCCACGACGGCTCTCGCATCCGCCTCCGCAAGCTGCGCGCCGACTACGACGCCACCGACAAGCGCGGCGCGCTGGCGCTCTGCCAGGAGGCGCAGGAGAAGACCGAGTTCCTGACGGGCTTGATCTACGCCGAGCCCGCCAAGAAGGACTTCCTCGAGCTCTCGGGCGTCGGACCGACGCCCCTGGTCGAGCTGCCGGACGCGCGTCTGCGGCCGCCGAAGGCGACGCTCGACGCGATCATGGAAAGCCTCAAGTGAGCTTCGAGCGCCTCGCCCTGGCTCTCGCCGCGTCTGCCCTCGTCGCCGCCTCGGCGCCCGTTTCGAAGCCGAAGCCCACGCCCGCGACGACGAACGCCTGCGCCTCCTGCAAGGAGCGCCGGCCGACCCTGCCTCCCGAGAAGTTCGCCAAGGAGCCCGAGGTGGCGCAGGGCTACGCGATCGCCCTGCGGTACCCGGCGACGCTCGACGCGATCCACTGCTTCTGCGAGTGCGCCGAGAGCCCGATGTACCGGCACAAGACGCTCCTCACCTGCTTCACCGACCTGCACGCGGCCGGCTGCGGCATCTGCCTCTCCGAGGCCCGCCTCGCCGCGCTGCTCAAGGAGAAGGGCCTCTCGGACGCCGAGATCAAGAACACCGTCGAGTCCGTGCACCGAACCGACGGCCATCCGGCGACCTAGCGACTAACCGTCGCGCTCCACGACCTCCGGGACGCCGCCGGACCAGGCGTTCGCCGCGATGAGGTTGTAGGCGCCGACCGACTCGATCACGAGGAGGTCCCCCGCGCGCGGGCGGCCGATCGCCACGCGCGCCGCGAAGAGGTCGAGGTTCGTCGGCAGCGGCCCGCGCACCTCGACGTCACCGCGCCCCGGGCGGCGCGGCACCGGCCGGAACGCGTGCCGGCCGCGCGGCACGAAGAAGGCGTGCGCCATCCGCGAGGCATCGACGTACACCCGGCGCTCGGTCCTCCGCAAGACCCGCGTGACCAGGTGGAAGGCGTCGGACGCGATCGCCCGGCCCGGCTCCACGAAGAGGCGAACACCCTGCAGGGGGACGCTCCGCCGCGCGGCGGCCCGGATCGCGCGGAGAAAGGCCTCCGGCGTGGCGGCGCGGCCCCGGACCCGGCCGCGGGCGTCGCGGCGGGCCTCCCGCCGGGCCGCGAAGCCGCCGCCCGCATCCAGGACCCTCACGGCGACGCCGAGGCCGCCCAGGACCTCCGCCAGGCGCCCGGCCTCCCGGATCGCCGCGACGTAGGGGGCGGGCGACGCGAGCCCGGTCCCCAGGTGGAAGGCCAGCCCCTCCGGCGGGGGCGCGGCCTCCCGCACGACGCGAGCGGCGAAGGCCGCGACGCCGCCCGCCGTCAATCCGAAGCCGCGCTGAGACGGCTCCGACGACGCGGAGCGAAACCGGAGGAGGTAGCGCGGGGCAAGAGAAGGGGAAGGGCCGAGCGCCCGCGACCGCTCGAGAATCGCCTCCGCGTCCTCCACGGAGTCGGCCACGAGCCACGCGCGCGCCAAGAGTGCGGCGTCGAGGGCGGCCGGGGACTTCGCCGGTCCCTGGAAGAGCACGCCCGGGCCGTTCCGGTTGGCCGGCGGAGCGCGACAGCGCGGCCGCGAGGTCCTCCGCGGCCGTGACTTCGGCGCCGAAGCCTTCCTCCCGCGCGAGCTCGACCAGCGCTTCGTGCCGATTGCACTTCCAGGGATAGAAAAGCGAGACGGGCGAGGCGGGTGAGGCGGCGCCCGCGCCCGCCCCGGCGGCCTTCCGCCACCGGCGCAGCGACGCGCGCGCGGCCTCGCGGTCGAAGAGATAGAACGGCGTCGCCCGCCCCCGGGCCAGCCGCTCCGCCGCCCGCGTCAGCGCGACTGCTCTGAGGGAGCTCGGCTCAGCCATTCCGTCGCCGCCGACCGGTCGACCTTCCCCGATGGTGTGCGGGGAATCGCCGGGACCGGCAGCATCCTCTTCGGCCGCGCGAAGACCGGAAGCCGAAGGCGCGCGTGCTCCCGGATCTCCTCGAGCAGCCCCTCGGACGCGTCCCGCACGACGAGGAGGACGCCGAAGGAGAGGTCGCACGGCGCCGCCGCGGCCTCCGCCACGCCCGGGTGCTCGGCGATCGCGGCCTCGACCTCCTCGGCGCAGAGAATCCGGTCGCCGGAGCGCAGCGCGAACGCGAGCCGGCCGCGGACGCAGAGCTCGCCGGCCTCGTCGAGGAAGCCCGCGTCCCCCGAGCGCAGGCGCCCCTCCGCATCGAAGGGGTCCGGATCCTCGGGCGCGAGGTAGCCGCCGAAGACCGCGGGCCCGCGCAGGCGGATCTCGCCGATCTCGCCCGCGCCGCAGAGTTGCCCGTCCTCGCGGACGATCGCGACGTCCATCCCGGGCGCGACCGCTCCGCTCGCGCCCGGCCGGCGGGGCCGGTCGCCCCGCTGCCGGCTGCCGAGGCCGCACGTCTCGGTCAGGCCGTAGCCGCCCCGCACGAGCACGCCTCGCACGGACTCGATCGCGGCCGCGTCGGCCTCCGCCACGAGTCCCCCGCCGCAGCGCAGGACGCGGACGCGGACGGGCGAGGCGTGTCGCGCGCAGAGAGGCACCAGGGCGCTCGGCAGCAGGACCGCGCCCGCGCCGAGCCGCTCGGCCTCGGCCAGCGGATCCCGCAGAGGCCGGTAGAAGACGACCTCCGCCCCGAACAGGAGCGCGTTCAACGCCCCCCGAACGAAGCCGAAAATCTGCGCGGGCGAGAGGCCGATCGCCAGCCGGTCGCCCGCGTGCACGTCTCCCCACTCCGCGAAGGCCGTCGCGGCGGCCTCGAGGCCCTCGTCCGAGAGCGGCACCGCCTTCGCCGGTCCGACGCTGCCGGACGAATAGAAGATCGCCGCCGCGTTCCGGCCGCCGCCCGATGCGCCGACGGCCTCCTCCCGCATCGCGCGCAGCGCGGGAGGGAGCTCGCGCGGATGCGAGAGCACCGGGCGGCCCAGCGCGCGGGCGGCGAAGAAGTCGACGAGAAAATCGATCGGACGAGACCCGTCGACGGCCAGGTACGGAGGACGGGATGCCTGGAGCTCTCCGGCCCGGCGCGCGATCCGGGCGAGCAGCTCGCCGTAGGTCGCGCGCTCCTCGCCCGCGGTGACGGCCGCGCGGCGCGGGTCCTCGCGCGCAACGTTCTCGAGCCGTGACAGCAGGCTCAGGAAGCCTCCGTCGATCCGCAGTAGCGGTTCCAGTAGACCGGCCCGTCGAGGTCCCACGGCGCCCGCGCCGCGGCCTCGGCGAGGGCGCGGGCGAAGCGGGCAAGGGCAAGGGCCTCGCACTCGCCGTTCTCGTCTGCCGGGAGCGGGCGACTGAGTGTGACCGTCCACCGCCGGCGCGGAAGCGTCAGGAACACGGCCAGGCACGGAACGCCTGCCAGGCGAGCCAGGCGGAAGGGGCGGGGATCGAGATCCGCCGTCCCGCCGAGCACGCGCGCCTCGAACGCTTCCGAGTCCGGCGGTTTCGCCGGCAGGTCCGCGGCGAGGATCAGGCTCCCCCGCTTCAGCAGGCCGCGCAGCCGGTGCGTGTGCGCCGACGAGACGACGTGCGGAAACACCATCGGGAAGCGGCGGTCGAACACGGCATCCTTGGCGGCGGGATCCGCCCGCTCGAAGTTGTACGGGGCGATCACGGAGGCGACGGCCACGCCGCGCGCGCGCAGGGTGTAGCGCAGCGCGAGCAGGGACCCGAGGTGGGCCGTGACGTAGACCGCGGGCCCGCGCGGCGGCTCCGGGCCCTCCCACAGAGGGTCCCAGGCCCCGCCCGCCAGGGCGCGTCCGGCGAGCTCCCCGATGCGGCGGCGCGACCGGGCCGCTCGGAGTCCCGGCATCCGCGGCAGACCCGGGAAGCGGGCCGCGAGCTGCCGCCAGCGCTGCGAGGAGAGTCCGGTCCACGCGGCGATCTCGCTCTCGCGGAGGACCGGCTTCAACGCGGCGAGCCGGGCGGTGAGCGCGCTCGGCGGAAGCGGCATCAGGCGGCCGCCGAGGCGAACACCATGTCCCAGGGCAGGCGGCAGCCCTCCCCGAGCTCGAGGAGTCCCAACCAGCCGATCGCGGCGTCCAGGTCCGCGTCCTCCGTGTCCTCGCGCAGGCCGAAGAGCTCGCGGAAGAAGAGGCGCGCATCGGCGCGGGACGGAAACCGCCAGAAGACCCGGACGGCCTCGGCGCGGACATCGTGCCCTCCGCCGTGCTCGAACAGCCGCCCGGCCTCCGGCGCGCCGCGAAACCGGCCCGCGTGTCCCTGCTCCGTGTGCGTGTCGACGAAGCCGTTCAGGAAGCGTTCCGCGCGGGAGCCGGCGGCGACGTCGCCGAACGCGACGCGGCCTCCCGGCGCCGTCACGCGGAGTATCTCCGAGACCACCCTGTCCGGGGCCTCGGCGTGGTGCAGCACGGCGAGGCAGCCGGCCGCGGCGAAGGCGTGATCTGGGAACGGAAGGCGCTCGTAGTCTCCGGCCGTGCGGAGCGCGTAGCCCCGCGCCTCGGAGAGGAACACCGCCGAGGCGTCGCAGGCGACCGGCTCGCCCCCGCGTCCGGCGACGGCCGCGCGCTCGGCGAGGAATCCTCCTCCCGCGCCCACGTCCAGCCACCGGACGCCCTCGGGGAGCTCGAGGTGCGCGAGCATGCGGTCGCCCTCCTCGGCGCGGGCCTCGGGAAACAAACGGTTGGCGTGGTTGTAGCGGCCGCCGCGCGCGTCGAAGATCGACCGGTACTCCGACGACGGCCGCTCGGCGGAGGCGGTGCGGGAACCCGGATCGGAGTCTCGCGCGATCACGGAGCGGACTCGGGGGCTAACTCTTCTCGCGCGCCGCCGGGACCGACGCGTTCTCGCGCGCCGGCGGGGGCAGCACGCCCTGTCGCGCCGCCTGGCTCGGCGCATTCAGCGGACCGGGGCCGAGGTCGCGCTCACCGAGCGCGATCTTCTCCTCCCGCATCCGGTCGCGTTCCCCGCTCCCCGGCAGCACGGGAAGCCTCGAGGCGTCGGTGGGAGGCGTCGTTCCGTCGCCGGGATAGTACGGACGGTAGCCGTAGCCATGCGTCTGGATCTCGGCCTCCGTCTCTCGGAGCCGGTCGATGGAATAGATTGCGTCCTCGCGGTTGAAGAACGCCATCTCGTAGTTGCGCGTCATCCAGATCGCGTCCTTGGGGCACGCATCGACGCAGAACCCGCAGAAGACGCAGCGCATCATGTCGATGTCGAAGACGACGGGATACTTCTCGTAGGCGATCTTGGGGTGCTCGCCGGCGACGATCGTGATGCACTCGGCCGGGCAGGCCTGCTGGCACATGTAGCACGCGACGCACTTGAGCGTGCCGTCCTCGCGCGTCTTCAGGATGTGCTTGCCGCGAAAGCGCCCGGAGTAGTTCCGCCGCTTCTCGGGATAGAGGATGGTCGGCATCCCCTTCATGTTCGCGAGGTTGCGCACGAGGTGGCGGATCGTCACGGACATGCCGCGGAGGATCTCGGGGATGTAGAGCCGCTGCAGGAGGGTCAGCTTCTCCGGGTTGCGGCGGGAGACGTCGATGACGCCGCTCATCGGTCGAGCTCCCCCGCGATCACGTTGAGGGTGCCGAGCGTCGCGACCGCGTCGGAGACGGTGCCGCCGACGACGATCTTCTCGAACGCCGCCATGATCGGGAAGCACGGCGGCCGGACCTTGAGGCGGTAGGGCCCGCCGCGCCGTCGGAGACCGCGTAGAAGCCGAGCTCGCCGTTGGCCCCCTCGATCCACTCGTAGCGCTCGCCCGGCGGCACCTGGATGCCCTCCATGACCGAGCTTGAAGTGATAGATGAGCGATTCCATGTCGTGGTAGACGGCGTCCTTCGGCGGCAGGACGACGTGCCAGTCGTCCGACGTTGACCGGGCCCGGACGCCGGGAAGATCTCGAGCGCCTGGCGGATGATCTTGAGAGACTGCCGCATCTCCTCCATGCGGACGAGGTAGCGGGAGTAGTTGTCGCCGTCGCGAGGCACCGGGACGTCCCAGTCGAAGCGTGTCGTAGAAGTCGTACGGACGGGCTCGGCGCACGTCGTAGGCGACGCCGGAGGCGCGCAGCATCGGCCCGGTCAGGCCCCAGGCGATCGCCTGCTCGCGCGTGACGACGCCCGACGCCCCGAAGCCGGTTGCGGACGATCCGGTTCTTCTTCGACGAGCCTCTCGACGTCGTCGAGGAACGGGGGGATCGACTCGAGCAGCGGCGGCAGCGCTCGACGAAATCGTCCGGCACGTCGCGGCGAAGGCCGCCGATCCGCCCGTAGGAGACGGTCAGCCGCGCCCCGCAGCACGCCTCGATCAGGGCGTAGATCTTCTCCGCGGTTCTGGAAGAGGTACCATGAAATTCGTCAGCGCGCCGTGTCCACGAGGTTCGCGCCGATGCAGACGCAGTGGTCCATGATGCGCGAGAACTCGGAGAGGATCGTGCGGACCGAGCGCGCCCCGCTCCGGGACCTCGATGCCGAGCATCCTCTCGACCGTCCGGCAGTAGCCGACGTTGTTGATGAACGACGAGCAGTAGTTGAGGCGGTCGCGTGTACGGGATGACCTGGTTCCAGTGTGCGTCTCCGACATCTTCTCGAAGCAGCGGTGCAGGTAGCCGATCTTCGACTCGGCGCTCGATGATCTGTTCCCCGTCGAGCCGCGCGACGAGGCGGATGGTCCCGTGCGTCGCGGGATGCGACGGCCCGATCGAGATCGTCTGCGTCTCGAACTGGTCGCGCGCTCCTCGGTGTCGCTTCGACGACGCCGGCATGCGCAGGTCCTCTTCCGTGAACATCCATCGCTGGCCCGGCGCGTAGTCCTTCCGCAGCGCGTGGCCCACGAACGCCTCGTGGCAGAGGATCCGGCGAAGGTTGGGGTGGCCGGAGAACTCGAACCCGAGGAGGTCGAACGCCTCGCGCTCGAACCAGTTCGCCGCGGGCCAGACCTCGACGACGGTCGGCAGGCCGGGTCTCTCGGAGTCGAGGATCGCGACTTGAGCGCGCAAATGCTCGTTGCGCGGCACGTCGAGTAGAAGTGCGACGACGGCCTCGAATCGCGTCGGCCGGCCCGGCGCGGCGGAGATTGTCGACTCCCGCGAGATCGAGCAACAGGTCGAATCGCAGCTCGGGATCGTCGCGCAGGAAGCGCGCGACGGCGGGCCAGTCCTGCGGCGCCGATCTCGACCGTCGGCAGGTCGAGGTCCGCGACGGAGGACCGCTCGCCACCGGGGACTCCGCGATCCTTCGCGGATCCTCTCGGCGGCGGCCAGACAGGGCGGAGACGGCGGTGTCGCTCAACGCGTCTGGACGAGGTGGCCCGCCGCGAAGCGCGCCGAGCGGCCGTCGCGGGACTTCTCGCCCGGCGGGATCTTCTTCTGAAGCTGCATGATGCCGTACATCAGCTCCTCCGGCGTCGGCGGGCAGCCCGGAACGTAGACGTCCACCGGGATGATCTCGTCGATCCCCTGCGTCGACGTGGTACGCCCTGTAGAAGCCGCCCGAGGACGCGCAGACGCCCATCGAGATCACCCACTTCGGGCTCGGGCATCTGGTCGTAGATCTTCCGCAGCACCGGCGCCATCTTGTCCGTGACGGTTCCGGCGACGATCAGGAGGTCGGCCTGGCGGGGCGAGAAGCGCACGACCTCCGCCCCGAAGCGGGAGATGTCGTAGTGCGACGAGACGACCGACATGAACTCGATCCCGCAGCAGGCCGTCCCGAACGGGAGCGGCCAGAGGGAGTTCTTCCGCGCCCACCCCACCATCTCCTCCAGACGGGTCACGAAGAAGTCGGCCCCGGAGCTTCCGCCGCCTCCGGCCGGGGAGTGGACGGGCAGCGTCTTCGCCATGGGCCGATTCTATTTCAAACGGCTCGGACGCCGTCGAGAGCGGCCGGTCCTGTGGATCAGCCGAGGTTGACCGTGTAGAGCAGGGTCTTCATGTCCTTCATGCGATCCAGATAGACGATGCCGTTTAAGTGATCGATCTCGTGCTGGAGTACCCGGGCATGATAGCCGGAGGCCTCGAAGCCGACCTTCTTCCCCGCCCGGTCGATGCCCCGCACGCGAATCGTCGCGAAGCGCGGGACGACGCGGCCCAACAGGAAGGGAACCGAGAGGCAGCCCTCGGAATCTTCCTCGGTCGCGTCCCCGACGGCCTCGTAGTGCGCGTTGAAGAGCGCGGTCAGCGGGACGTCGGGCTCCTTGCGCTTGCGCGTCTCCGGATGGACCTCGTAGAGGAACACCCGCAGCGGCGTGAACACCTGCGGCGCCGCGATGCCGGTCCCGTCGTACTCCCGCATCGTGTCCTCGAGATCCGAGAGGAAGGCCTCGTAGTCGCCCCGGCTCACCGCCTTGGGGTCGACGTCCTGCGAGACCGATCGGAGGGTCTTCACTCCGAGCTTGGCGACTTTGAGGATCATGCGGGCGATGAACTCGTCGTGGCGAAAGGTGGTGCCCAGGGACGGAATTGAACCGCCGACACAGGGATTTTCAGTCCCTTGCTCTACCGACTGAGCTACCTGGGCCCCGGAAAACCGGAGCGCGGAGTCTAGCCGAATCGACCCCCTACGGCAAAGCGGTCAGGAGACCCTCGGTGCGAGACCGGTGCGTTCGGACCGGACACCTCCTCGCGTGCTTGCCGCACGCGTCTTCGCATGCTTGCCGCGCGACTCTTCGCGTGCTTACCGGACGGCTCGTCGCGTGCTTACCGGACGGCTCGTCGCGCGCTTACCGCACGACTCTTCGCGTGCTTACCGCACGCGTCTTCGCGTGCTTACCGCACGACCCTTCGCGTGCTTACCGCACGCGTCTTCGCGTGCTTACCGCACGACTCTTCGCGTGCTTACCGCACGACCGTCCGGGCGCTCGCCGGGCTCTCGGCGGGCAAGGCGGGCGAGAGCCGAGGCGAGGGCGCGAACGGCTTCACCCCCAGCGCGAAGAGGATTCCGTTGTTCTGGACGTAGACCACCCCATCCGGGGCGATCGAGACCGGGGTGTAGGCCGCGCCGAGGGCCGTGTCGAGGAAGAGCGCCTTGCGCTGCGCTCCCGTCGCGTCGATCGCGTAGAGAAAGCCGTCCTCCGACCCGGCGAACGCGACGCCGTTCGCGTCGACCGCCGGCTGGTTGACGCACCACTCGAACCCCTCGGGATGCACGCCGTCGTCCACGCACACCATCGTCCCGGCGAGGTCGCGCGCGCAGTCGAGCGTCTCCGTCGACGGGAAGAACCACTCCGGCTCGAGATCGGGCGAGAGGGACGTGATCTCGTAGCGCCCGCTCGTCCCGGTCGGACCGAAGTAGTGGTTGTCCTTGATGAGGATCGAGTAGGTCCCGCCGTGCGCGAAGACCGCCGGCGTGATGTCCCACCCGAAATCGTACGTCGCGAGCGCCGCGCCGCCGGCGTCGAACCGGATGAGGTGGCCGCGGGAGTAGTTGTAGCCGGTCTGGGTCCCGACGAGGATCGTGCCGTCCGGCAGCACGACGGGCGACGACGTTCCCTGGTCGCTGACGCGGCCGGCCGGCCGGTCGTTGGTCGCGGGGTCGACACCGGCGTGGGCACCCGCGCGACAGCCCCCGAGCGAATCGTCGATGGGGACGATCACGCCGCAGCCGTCGTTCAGGATACTGCGCAGCGACGCGCTCCAGGCCGGCGTGAGGTCGGGATGCGCCGCGACGAGATATCCATAGCGGTCGTTGAAGTGGGCCCGGCTGAGCGTGTAGATCGTGCCGTCCTCCGCGATCGCGGGCACGGTGTTGATCCCGGGACGCTGTGTGCCGCACGGGAACGATGGAGGCATCGCGGAGGGAGTGGGGGGCCAGGGCCGCTGGCTTCGCGCGAAGACGCCTTCGCACGCGTCCGTCGACGACGGCGCGCCGGAGACGAGCGCCGCGTAGTCCACGCGCGTCGCTCCTCCCTCGGGCTCCACGCGCACGAGCCAGCCGCCGGTCGTGTCGATCGGATTCGAGTCGTCGAGGCCGAGCACGTTGTAGACCACGGAGCCGTCCGGGGCGACCGCGAGGCCGCCCGCGACGTAGCGGTTGGGTTCGATGCTCGAGAACGGGTTCACGCGCGCCTCGGAGTCGCCCGTCAGCGTGTCCACGCGAAAGACCGTCCCGCCGAGCCCCGGGACGTAGATGTCGTGACCCGAGAGCGCCGGCTGGAACACGGACTCCCAGCCGGTGAGGTCGAGCGGCTCGGGCTTCCAGTCGCTGACGAAGGTCCAGGCGGTCTCGAATCCGGTGTCTCTGCGCCGCAGCTTGCGGACCGTCCAGATGATCGAGTCCCAGACGCCGAAGCCCTGGTATTGGCCCGTCTTGAACACCATGTAGATGTTTCCCGAGTCGTCGATGAGGGGAACGGCATAATGCGCCAGAAGCTCGTCATCGTTCTCCGCCTTCATCGCCTCGACGAAGGGGTCGTAGAGGACCTCGGCCAGGATCGCCTGCGCCGGCTGGGCCGTAGCGGGCGAAGCGCCGAGGTGCTGGGGGGTGCGGCCCCACTGCGCCCAGGCGAGGCTCTGCGCGGCCAGCGGCGCGGGAGACGAGGCAAAGGCGAGCGCGGCGAGCGCGAGGTGGACGGCGAGGAGACCCGTTCTTCGACTCACGCCAGCGCATCATAGGGCGTCGGCGCGGGAAAGGGAATTCTGAGAGAATCGCGGCGGTTATTCGGCCGATGAAATCCCTGACATCCCGAGCGGCGGCTTTCGCCGTCCTCCTCACCGCAGCCTCCGCCGCGCGCGCGCCGCTGGCGGCGGCCCAGCAGGCGACGCCGGCTGCGGAGCCGACGCCCGCCGCGGAGCCCCGCGCGGCCGCGCCGTCCAATCGTCCGGTCAAGAGTCCCGGCAACGCCGAATGGGCGACGAGCGTCGAGGAGGCCCGCAGCCGCGCCGCGGCGCAGCACAAGCTCGTCTACTACGAGTTCGCCAGTCAGAGCTGCGGCGAGTGCGGGCGGATGGAGAGTCTCCTCTATCCGGCGTTCGACTTCGAGGCCCTGCTGATCGGCATGGTCCCCGTCCGCGTCGATCTCGTGTCGAAGGCCGGGATGGAGCTCTCGGAGCTCTACTCGATCAAGGACACGCCGTCCGTGGCCATCGCCACCCCGACTGGCCGCCTCGTCTTCCTCGTGCAGGGCTTCAAGACCCAGGGCGACTTCTTCGCGCACGTCCGCAAGAGCCTCGACACGTATCGCGCCTGGGCCAAGACGATCGACGCGCAGGACGTCTCCTCGCTCGGCGCGGCGGAGGCGTACCAGTCCGGACGCCAGCTGTTCGCGCGATTCGACTTCGCGGAGGCCCGCTCGCGCTTCGAGCGCGCGAGCGTGGCGCCCGATGCGACCCCCGCCATCCGCGACGCGGCGAAGGAGGGCCTCGCCGCCGCACAGCTCCAGCTCAAGGATCCGGCGACGGCGCGCAAGACGATCGACGGCCTCATCGCGACGACGAAGGACCCGGAGGTGAAGGAGAGGGCCGAGCTCTTCCGCGCGCAGATCCCTCTCTCGCAGAACCAGCCCGAGGAGGCGCTGCGCCTGTACAAGAAGTTCGAGAAGGACCATCCCCAGTCGAAGTACAAGGAGCAGGTCCGCGGGCTCATCACGCGCCTCGAGACGGGCGAGGCTCCCAAGTGACGAGAATCCAGAGAGTCCGCCGTGCGCCTTCGGCCGTCTTCGCGGCGCTGGCCCTGACGAGCGCCGTCGCCTTCGCGGCGGGGCCGCCCGACCCGAAGACGCTCCTGAAGACGTCGGCGCGGCTCGAGCAGACCGGATCGGTCCAGGGGACCCTCGTCGTGCCGTGCGAGATCGCGAACGGTTGGCACGTCAACAGCCACACGCCTTCGGAGGAGTACCTCATCCCGACCGAGGTCGTGGTCGCTCCGGCGCAGGGCGCCACGATCAGCCCGCCGGACTATCCGGAGGGCAAGGAGACGAAGTTCGCTTTCTCCGACAAGCCGCTCTCCGTGTACGCCGGGTCCTTCACGGTCCGGGTGCCGGTCTCCTGGAAGGGAGCGTCGCCTCCCGATCTCTCCGGCGTCGTGAAGTACCAGGCCTGCAGCGACTCGCAGTGCCTGGCGCCGGCGGAGGTGGCGTTCCGGACGACCGGAGCGACCGCGGCGGGAGCGACGGCGCAGTCTCCCCCGGCCTCGGGATCCCTCACCGGCGGCGCCATCCCCCTCTCGGAGGCCCGGCGCCTGCAGCCCGCCGCGACCGCCCCGGCCTCGGGCTCGACCACGGACTTCGGCAGGCTTCTGCAGACGCGGGGACTCCTCGCGGTGCTGGTCCTCCTCTTCGGATGGGGGCTCGCGTTGAACCTGACGCCCTGCGTCTACCCCGTCATTCCGCTGACCGTCAGCTTCTTCGGCGGCCAGGCGCAGGGCCAGAGCCGAAAGACGTTCCTGCTCGCGGCCATCTACGTGCTCGGCATGGCGACGACCTACTCGTCTCTGGGCGTCGCCGCCGCGCTCTCGGGCCGGCTGTTCGGCGTCGCGCTGCAATCCCCGTGGGTCGTGGGCGCGATCGCCCTCGTTCTCGTGCTGCTCGCGCTGTCGATGTTCGGGCTCTACGACATCCGGATGCCGACCGCGCTCATGCAGAAGGCCGGTGCGCGCCAGGGTCTCGCCGGAGCGTATGGGATGGGACTGCTCGTCGGCGTCGTCGCCGCGCCCTGCGTGGGCCCGGTCGTGCTGGGTCTGCTGACCTTCGTGGCCGCCACGCAGAATGCCGCGCTCGGGTTCCTCTTCTTCTTCGTCCTCTCGCTCGGTCTCGGGCTGCCTTTTCTCTTCCTCGCCGCCTTCTCCGGCCGGATCGCCGCGCTGCCCCGAGCCGGCGCCTGGATGGAGGGCGTCAAGAAGATCTTCGGCTGGGTCCTCCTCGCGATGGCCGCGTACTTCCTGCGGACCGTGCTGCCGCCCCGCGCGGGCGTGTGGTTGCTGCCCGCCGTGCTCGCCGTCGGCGCCGCGGCGCTCCTGTTTCTCCACGCGAACCTGCGGCTTCCGGTACGAGCGGCCGTCGCGGTGCTCTTCGTGGCCGTCGCCTTCTTCTTCGCCCCGCGGGCCGAGGCGGAGGGGCCGCCCTGGGCTCCCTACGATCCGGCACGGATCACCGCGGCGGGGCGCCCGGCCGTCGTGGACTTCTCGGCGTCCTGGTGCCTGCCCTGCCTCGAGCTCGACCGCAAGACCTTCAGCGACCCTCGGGTCCGCGAAGCGCTGGCCCGACGCGGGCTCTTCAAGGCGGACATGACGCAGGCCCGCGCCGAGGAGACGATCGCGCTCGCCCAACAGTACGGGATCCTCGGAGTCCCGACCGTCATCTTCCTCGACGGGTCGGGCAAGGAGCGCCGGGAGCTCCGGCTGGTGGGATTCGAGGAGCCGGGGGAGTTCCTGAAGCGGCTCGAGCGCGCACCTTAAGCGTCGCCTCCGCTTCGTCCAGGTCTGCCGAACGGCACCCCCGGGCGGCTCGCCAGGCTCGGCTCGACCGCCCGGCCGACCTCTCGCTCCGCTCCGGCTCCCGCACCGCGAACCTCCTCCCTCCCTTCGGTCGCGAGACTATGACCGCGGCGCCTCGCGCGACGTTCCCTACTGCCGGGGTCGGCCTTCGGTGGTCGAGTCGCGATGCGGACGCACCGCAGCCAGACTCGATAAAGGTGCCTGGAGAGGGTTTCGGGAGCCGAGAACGCGTCGACTATCCCGGAAGGCGGCCCAGCTTCTTCAACGCTTCCTTCGCGGCCTTCCGCTGCGCCTCTCGTTTGGAGGGGCCGCTCCCCTGCGAAAAGGCGTCGCCGTCCCACAACAGCTCGACCAGGAACGCCTTCTCGTGGTCGGGCCCGGACTCTTCGACGACCCGGTACTCGGGCAGCGGCAGCCCCAGGCCCTGGGCGGTCTCCTGGAGCGTCGTCTTGTAGTCGTGGAAGGAGAGGTCGCCGATGTTGATGCCGTCGATCTCGGGACCGAAGACGCGCCGGCAGAACGCTTCCGTGGCCGGGACGCCCCCGTCCATGTAGATCGCCGCGACGACGGCCTCGAATGCGTCGGCCAGGAGCGAGACCTTCTCCGCGCCGCCCGAGCGCGCCTCACCCGCGCCCATGCGCAGGTACCGCCCGATCTCGAGCGCACGTCCCTTGGCACCGAGCATGTTCGAGGAGACGAGGTGGGCCTTGATCTTCGAAAGCGCTCCCTCCTGCAGGTTCGGGAACGACCGATAGATCATCTCTCCCACGACGAATCCCAGCACGGCGTCTCCGAGGAACTCCAGCCGCTCGTTGTTCGGCGCGCGGACGTCCCGGTTCTCGTTGCTGAAGGACTTGTGCGTCAGGGCGCGCTCGAGCAACTCCCGCTGGCGGAAGGAGTACCCGAGCTTCTGCTCGAAGTCGGAAACGGCTTCGGCCGGCGCGCCGCTCATGACAGGGAAGATGGTGCCGGAGGCCGGAGTCGAACCGGCACGGGCCTTGCGGCCCTCGGGATTTTAAGTCCCGTGCGTCTGCCCATTTCGCCACTCCGGCGCAGCCGGGGCGTGCTCTGAAACTCGAGTCTGTTGAGCGGGTTCACGGTTTGCGTCTCGTTGGAGGCGACGGGCGGATTCGAACCGCCGCATAAAGGTTTTGCAGACCTCTCCCTTAACCACTTGGGTACGTCGCCGTCGTAACCCGGCGAATTCTACCGCAGCGACCAGGGGATTCGGTCAACGCCCGTCCCTGTTCCCGCAGGGCGGCTGGAGACGAACCGCTCGGGCAAGGGCCTGCGGATCCCCATGCTCCGCGCGGGGTTCGGGGCCGCTGATTCCTCTCCGGTCCCCGGTTCTCGTACGGCTCTCAGCGGAGCGCCCTCGACCCTCAGCGGAGCGCCCTCGACCCTCAGCGGAGCGCCCTCGAATAGTCGCGGATGAGGCCGGTCACGACGCCCTGGATCGTGACGTCCCGCGCGTCCACCGTCAGAGGTTTCATCGCGGCGTTGGCCGGCTGGAGGCGCACCCGCGCGCCCTCCGCGTAGTACCTCTTCAGGGTTGCCTCTCCGCGGATCAGCGCGACCACGGTCTGGCCGCTCTCCGCCTTCTCGCGGCGCGCGACGACGACGTAGTCGCCGTCGAGGATCCCGTCGTCGATCATCGATTCACCGCGCACCCGCAACACGAAGTGTTCGCCCTTCCCGAGCATCGATGCGGGCACCTCGATCGACTCCTCGCTGGGAAAGGGCTCGATCGGCCGGCCGGCGGCGACCGCGCCCAGGAGCGGGACGCCCCGGGCGCCGTCGCCGTCCTCGCGGGGCGAGATGCCGCGGCTGCGATTCCACTCCCGCGAGAGGGCCCCCTTCTCCTCCAGGCGCTTCAGGTGCTTCTGAACGGTGCCGAAGGAGGAGAGGTGGAAGGTCTCGCGGATCTCGCGCTGCGTCGGGGAGATCCCATGGGCGTGCCTGTAATTTCGGATGAAATCCAGGATTTCCTTCTGACGCTTTGTGAGATTCATCTTTTGCCTAATTAAATAAAGCGAAGTTTGTTCTTCTCAGAATTTAATAAGGCCGAGGGAACCACCGCGGCCGCCCGGGAGGCCTGACCGGGCGGCCCATCGGCCTTGCACGCAGAATGTAGGCGCAAAAGAGGCGCAAGTCAACCCCTCAATCGAGGTGAGCTCCGATGGCCTCAGTCCGAAAAGACTGTGACCTTTCCGGACTCGATGTCGTACATCGCGCCAGCAATCCCCAGCTTTCCCGACTGGACGAGCTCCCGGATGACCGGGCTCTTGTCCTGGATCACCTTCATCTGGAGCCGGACGTTGGCCTCGGCCACCTTCTGGACGTAGGCCTCGTCCTTCGACTTGGCCGCCGGGACCGGCTGCGTCATCGCCGGCTGGATCTTCTCGAGAAGCTCTGTCAGGTTCCCGAGCTGCACGCCGTCGACGACTCCTTTCACCGCGCCGCAGTGCGAGTGGCCCATCACCAGGATGAGCTTCACGCCGACGACCTTCGCCGCGTACTCGAGGCCCCCGAGCGTGTCGACGTCGACGACGTTGCCAGCCTCTCGAAGGCTGAAGATGTCGCCGAGGCCCTGGTCGCAGACGATCTCGACCGGGGCGCGTGAATCCATGCAACTGACGATCGCCGCGAAGGGGTATTGACCACCGGCAGTCGCATGAACCTGCGCCGCGTAGTTCCGCGCCGTGTTCTTCCCGGCGACGAACCGCGCGTTGCCCTCCTTCAGAAGCGTGATTGCCTTCGCAGGGCTCATCTCCGCCTGGGTCGCCTGCGTCTGGACCGCGCTCGTGCCCGCGGCCGCGGACTGGGCGCGCAGCGCCGCCGTTGCGGTCAGCGCGGCCAATGCCGCCGCCGCGAGGATCCGTCTCTTCATGTTTTCCTCCTTCAATGTTGGTCCCCTCATCGTATAGGAATGGACCGACCCGGGCGCGGTTTATGGTTCGCGCGACCCATGGATACCGCCTCGATCCGCGCGTTCGTGCGCCGCCGCTTCTCCCGAGAGGAGGCCGTCGGCCTCTACTTCACGCTGAGCCTGCTCGCCTGCGGCGCTCTGGGCGTCGCGTTCGGAGTTCTCGCGCACGAGGTCTTCGCGTCGGCGGCCTCGCCCGGCTCCTTCGACTCCGCCGCAGGAGGATTTCTCTATGGACTCCGATCGCCGCGGACGACCGCGCTCATGCAGGCGATCACGTTCCTGGGGCACCCCGCCTTCCTGCTCGTCGGCACCGCGGTGGTCTGCGCCGGCCTCGTGCTTCGCGAGCACCGGATCTCGGCTCTCCTGTTCGCCGGCAGCGTCGCGGGAGGGTTCGCCCTCAACAGCGCGCTCAAGCTGGCCTTCGCGCGCGCGCGGCCGGAAGCCTGGCCGGCGCTCGTGAAGGAGACGACATACAGCTTCCCGAGCGGACACGCGGCCATGTCGACGGTTTTCTTTGGCGGCCTCGTCGCCGTCGTTTTCCACCTGTATCCGGGCGGGAGCGCGCGGATCGTGGCCGCCACCGGAGCGGCGGCTTGCGCGCTGGCGGTGGCCGTCAGCCGCGTGTATCTCGGCGCTCACTGGGCGACGGACACGCTCGCGGGAGTCCTCGTCGGGCTCTTCTGGGTCGTCGTCTACGCGGGCGGAGTCGAGACGTTGGGACCACGGCGGCGGGCCCGCCACCGGTGAGCCGTCGTCGCTGTGCTCGCGCCGAAAAAGAGAAAACCGGCGGCCGAGGCTTCCCGGCCGCCGGTTTCCCGTATCCCTGTTCGACGCGTCAGCCGCTCTAGGCGCGCTTCATCCGACGCGACACCGTCAGAGCCAGACCCAGCCCGAGGCACGCGAGACCCGCCAGTCCGACGTTCGGCAACGAGCTCGCCGTCTTCGGGAGCTTCTTGTGCTCCACGGCGGGAGCCGGAGCCGGAGCCGGAGCGGGCGCGGCGACGGGAGCGGGGGCGGGCGCCGGAGCGGGCTTGGCGGCCGGCTTGGGCGCAGGCGGCGGAGGCGCGGGCTTCGACTCGTAGGTCGCGACCTGGGCCTCGGGGACCTCGGCCGGCATCGCCTTCGTGATGAAGGTCGCGGTCACGACGTCACCCACGTGCAGCTGGTCCGGGCGAATCGCCTGTCCGTCCTTCCAGATCTTCGTTTCCTTCCAGTCGTCCTTGGTGAACCTCTTGATCCCGGTCTCGGTCTTGATGAGCAGGTCCGTCGGGGAAACCATGCGGACCTTGCCCTTCTTGATCTCGGTCCAGATGATCCGCTCGGTGGTCATCGTGCCCGAGCCCGCCTCCTCGGCGATCCCGTAAGACGTCATCTGCTCGGACGTGGGCGCCATCGGCTCCCTGGTCGTGACGACCATCCCGGTCACGATGTCGCCCTTGTGGAGTTGATCCGGCTCGATGGCCCGCCCGTCCTTCTCGACCTTGATGTCCTTCCACTCCGCCTTGGTGAAGATGCGAACGCCGTTCTTGTCGCGAATGGCCAGCGTCCCCGGAGCGACGTAGACGACCTTCCCGTTCTCGATCATGGTGCGCACGTCCTGCTCCTGGGCGAGGGCGATCCCCCCGAGGAGCACGGCAAGCCCGATGAAAACCGAAATACCCCTGACGAGCCTCCGCATGGTCTTCCTCCTTCTTTTCGAACCAAATGAATATGGCCAAGGATTCTCTCATAAGTTCCCGAGACGAGGGTCAAGGGCGGGAGACCTAAACCTCGGGCCGGCGGGGACTTGCGCCGCGAAGCCGAGAGGTCGTCAGGCCTCGTTCGCGAGGCTTCCGACCCGGCCGGACCGGCCAGAGGCGAAGTCATGCCCTTCTCGAGGAGAGACTGCGACCCGACCGCGATGCGCAGGATCACCTTCGAGGCGTCGGCGACCGGGACGTCCGGGCGCCGCACGCGTTCGACCGGGAGGAGGAAGACCGTGCCGGCGGCGGGCGTCAGTGCGAACACCCCGCCCACGAGCGTCGCCTTCAGAAACTTGAGAAGCGCCTTCATCGCGCGGGGAGCCTCGCCGGCCTTTCTCGGATCCGAAGCCAGCATGGGTGCGGCGGAGGGGCGTCTTCCCCTCGGGGCAAAGAGGGCGCCGACCGCACGGGCCGGCGCCCGAGAGACTCAGCTTCCGGAGCAGCAGCAGGACGCGACCGGCTCGCCCGTGAGCGTGCAGATCATCTGGCCGTCCTGAACGACGCAGCAGCACGAATCGACCACCACGCCGGTCTTCTCGCAGACGAGGCTCGACGCCTTCGATGCGGTCGTGGCGAGAGCCGAGGCCGCGAGGAGAAAGACGATCGATAGGGTCATGAGACGTTTCATGGAAGGCTCCTCTTCTGGTTTAAAACGGGAATGCCTCGACGACCGAGAAGAGGATCAGCGCCGCATCGGCCGGACGAACCCGCTCGGTAGGATCCGGACGCCCACGACCGCGTCGGGCTCGAGGCGCAGGATCGGGTCCGGCGCCCGGATCGACGGGGCGGCCGCCACGAGCGCCGGAACCGCTGCCTTGGGCGCCTTGTCGGCGTCCGAGTCCTTGCAGAACGACGCCGGGCAGCTCTCGCAGGCGGCCGAGCAGCAGGACATCGAGAGGGCGGCGGCCGTTCCGACGGTCACGGACCCCAGCCCCAGGAGCGCCAGCAAGGCGGCGGTTCGGATTCGAGTTCGAGTTCGGGTTCGGATTCGAGTTCGCGTTGCCCGGCGCATGCCTCATTGTGAACCGAACGGGGGGTGCGACGCCATTCCCGAACCGCCCCGAATCCGGCCCCTGCACGTTGTACATTGAGGCGTGCGGATCCTGGTCGTCGAGGACGACGCGCGCATGGCGAGCCTGCTCTCGCGCGTTCTGCGCGAGTCCGGGTACGCGGTCGACGTCGCTCCCGACGGAATCACGGCGGCGCAGCGAGGTTCGGCCGGAGCGTACGACCTGGTGGTCCTCGACATCCTTCTCCCGGGAATCGACGGGTTCACGGTGTGTCAGAAGCTGCGCGCGGCCTCGTCGTCGACTCCGATCCTGATCCTCTCGGCCCGCTCCGAGATCGCCGACCGGGTCCGGGGGCTCGAGCTCGGGGCGGACGATTACCTGCCGAAGCCCTTCGCCGTGGCGGAGCTGCGCGCGCGAGTGGCCGCGCTGCTGCGCCGCCGCACGCTGCCGCAGCAGATCGCGCTGACGGTGGGCCGCATCCGGCTGGACCGAACGCGCCGCTCCGTCCAGGTGCGCGGCACGGTCGTCGAGCTGACGGCGCGGGAGTACGCGCTGCTCGAGTACCTCCTTTTGAACCGCGGACGCATGGTGAGCCGACAGGAGATCGCGGAGCACGTGTGGGACGAGTCTTACGCTCCGGGCTCCAATCTGATCGACGTCTACGTCGGGCGGCTTCGACAGAAGGTCGACGGACTCCTGCCGCGGGGCGAGCGCTCCTTTCTGACGACGCGCCGGGGCGAGGGGTACCTCGTGGAGGACGCCTCCGACTCCGGATCCGCGTCCAGGAGTCCGCGCTGAGCGCAGTACCCATCCGCTGGAGGCTCACCCTCTGGTACGGCGCCGTCCTGGGCGCGATCCTCGTGCTCGTGTCCGCCGCCGCCTACGCGCGCTACCGCGCCGCGGCGTGGAAGGCCTTCGATGCCGGCCTGCTCGGCAGCCTCGACGGGGTCGAGGGAGCGCTCCGCGAGGAGGTTCGCGAGGCCGCCCAGGAGAGCGCGGCGTCCTCGCCGGCGGACTCGGCCCGCGCGATCGAGATCGTCCGCCGCGCGTCGCAGACCACGCTGGAAGAGTTCGAGCTGAGCGGCCTGTTCGCCGAGATTCGCGCGGGCGTGCGCGCCGAGACCCCGCTGGCCCGCAGCGGCGACCTCTCGCCGAGAGGAACGCTCTTCGGCGGAGAGGAGTGGGCGAGGCTCGCGAGCGCGGACGGCGCCGCGATCGCCTCGGTCGACTCCGCCCGCCGCGCGGCCGTGCGCCGCTTCCGGCCCTCGCCCGAGCTGCCGCTCCTCACGGTCGCGATCGCCGATCGCACCGCTCGCGTCGAGGGAACGCTCGGGGAGATCCGCGTCTCCCTGCTCGAGGTCGGCGCCGCGGGGCTCGCGCTGGCCCTCCTCGGCGGCTACTGGCTCGCGACGCGCGCGCTGCGCCCGATCGCAACGCTCACGGCCCAGGCCGGTGGGATGGCCGAGGCCTCCGACGCGGGCGGAACGCACCGGCTGCGTATCCTCAATCCCGACGACGAGCTCGGCCGCCTCGCCGCCACGTTCAATCGGCTCCTCGAGCGGCTCGAGTCGGCCAATGACCAGCTCAAGCGCTTCATCGCGGACACGGCACACGAGCTGAAGACCCCGGTCGCGATCGTGCGCGCGGAGGCCGAGCTGACGCTGTCGACTCCGCGCTCGGCGCAGGAGTACCGGGAGTCACTGGCCGCGATCGCCGCCGAGAGCGCGCAACTCTCTCAGCTCGTCGGCGACCTGACTCTCCTGGCGGAGGGGCAGACGCTCACGCACCCGCTCGAGCGGAGGCTCGTGGACCTGAGCGAGCTCGCCCACGAGGTCCGGCGCTCGCTCCGGCCCGTCGCCACCGGGCGCGGCGTGCGGCTCGAGATCGACGCCGCCGGGTGCGTGGAGTACCGCGGGGACGAGCGGCTGCTGCGCCAGACGTTCCTGAACCTGGCCGAGAACGCCGTGAAGTTTTCCCCGCCCGGAGGCCGCGTGGACATCGGGATCTCGGAGTCCCCGGGGCGCCTCGAGGTCCGCTTCGCGGACGATGCCCCCACGCTGTCCGCGGATGACCGCGAGCGCGTCTTCGATCGCTTCTACCGGACCCCCGAGGCGCGCGACGACGGCGCCCCCGGCAGCGGCCTGGGACTCGCGATCGTCGAGTGGGCCGTCGGACTCCACGGGGGACGAGTCCACGTCGAGCCGCGGTCGCCGCGGGGCAACGTCTTCGTCGTGGAGCTTCCCGCGATGGCGCCGCCGTCCGAGGCCCTGGCGGCGGAGGCCCGCATCCCCTAGCCCGCCAGTTCCCCGCGCGGATCCATCCAGCAGTAGAGCGACGGCAGGATCAGGAGCACGAGCGGGCTCGAGAGGATGAACCCGCCGATCACGGCGATCGCCAGCGGCTGCTGGAGCTGAGAGCCCTCGCCGAGGGCCAGCGCGAGCGGAGCGAGCGCGAAGGCCGTCGCGAAGATGGTCATCAGCACGGCGCGCAGCCGCTTGCGGGAGGCCTCGGCCCACGCCTCGGGGACCGGGAGGCCGCGGCGGAGCTCCTCGCGCGCGTCCTGGATCAGGAACACCGCCTTCTCGCCGACGATCCCGACCATCATGATCGCGCCCACGAAGCTCGAAACGGACAGCGTCATCCCGGTCATGAGGAGCGAGGCGAGGACGCTGGTCAGCACCGCGAGCGCCACGACGACCGTCAGGAGCGGCGCCCTCCAATCGCCGAACTCGAAGAGCAGGATGATCGCGACGAGCAGGAGCCCGCCGAACAGGACCCCGAGCAGTCCCTTGAACGAGGTCTGCTGCTGCTCGTAGAGGCCCGCGTAGCGGAGCGACATCCCGGCCGGCAGCGGCAGCCCGCCGGCGAGGCGGCTCCGGATCTCGGCGATCGCGCCGCCCAGGCTCCGCCCGGAAAGACGGCCCGTGACGCCGACGTAGGTGCGCAGGTTCTCGCGATGGATCTCGGCCTCGGGGGCTCCGGTCGCGACCGTCGCGAGCTCGGAGAGGGGGACGAGGGCGCCGCCCGAGACCGGGATCGTCAGCTGCGCGAGCCCCGAGAGGTCGGCGCGCGGCCGCGAGAACACGCGGACGTCGTAGAGGCGCTCCCCGATCCGCAGGTTGCCGGCCACCGTTCCCATCAGCGCCGGCTCGACCTCGGCGTGCAGCGCCTCGGCGGTCAGACCGAACCGCGCGAGCGCCTCCGGACGGCCGGTCACGGTCAGGTTCGGGCCCGCGATCGTGATGCCGTCGAAGACGTCCTCGACGCCGGATACGCCTCCGACGATCTTCGCCGCGACCCGCGCCTTCTGCTGGAGCGCAGCCTGGTCCTCCCCGTAGATTCGGACGTCGATCGGCTGGGGCTCTCCCCCGGTCAGGTCTCCCAGAACGTCCTCCAGCACCTGACCGAACTCCACGCGGAGCGAGGGCTCCGCCGCGGGGATGCGCGCGCGCAGGTCGTCCATCACGTTCTCGACCGGCCGGCGCGATCCGCGCGGCTTGAGCCGGATCACGTAGTCGCCGCGGTTGGGCTCCGTCACGAAGAATCCGAGCTCGGTGCCGGTGCGGCGCGAGTAGGTTGCGACGTCGGGAAGCGCGGCGATGATTTTCTCGACCTGGTCGAGGATCTGGTTCGTGTCCGTGAGCGAGGTCCCGGGCGGAGTCCAGTAGTCCAGGACGATCGAGCCCTCGTCCATCCGCGGGAGGAAGTCGGACCCGATCGCCCCGTACAGGAGCACGCCCCCGACGAGCAGCGCGACGACCACCGCGAGGGCGATCGACGGATGGGCGATGAAGAACCGGGCGATCCGCGGTGGCCGCGGCGCCCGCGCGACGCGCGCCTTGCGGCCGACCCGCATCCGGGAGGCGGCGAGAGGCACCGCGAGGGCGGACACGAGATACGAGACGGCGAGGGCGATGCCCATCGTCAGGGCGAGCGGCCGGAAGAACGCCCCCGCGACGCCCGAGAGCAGCGCGAACGGCACGAAGATCACGATCGTCGAGAGGCTCGAGCCGGTCAGGCCCGGGAGGACCTCGGCGAGCCCCGAGAAGGAGGGGTCGTCGGAGACGCGCTCCTCCGCGTGTCGCGCGATGTTCTCGACGACGACGATGGCGTCGTCGGCCACGAGTCCGATCGCCGCCGCGATGCCGCCGAGCGTCATCAGATTCAGGGTCTGGCCGGCGAGGCCGAGACCGAAGAGCACGATCGCGACCGTCACCGGAATCGTGGCGACGGCGATCGCGGCGATCTTCCAGTCGCGCAGGAAGAGCAGCAGGACCAGCGCGGCCAGCACGACCCCGATGAGGATCGCGTCGCGGACGCCGCCGACCGAGGCGCGGACGAACTCGGCCTGGTCGTAGAACGTCGTCCATCGGACGTCCTTCGGCAGCAGGTCGGGCTTCTCCCGCAGGAGGCGGTCGACCGCCGCGGCCACGGCCAGCGTGCTGGCGTCGGGCTGGCGCACGATGTTGATCAGGACCGCGGGCTTCCGGTCCGCAGTCGTGTGGATGTAGGTGACCGCGTCAGCCGTCTGGACCGTCCCGAGGTCTCCGAGCGCCACCGGCACTCCTCCCGCCACGGGGACCGCGATGCGCGAGAGATCGTCGAGGCCGCGGGGCTTGCCCGTGACGAGCGCAAGGTAGAGCTCGTGGTTCGACTCGACGACGCCGGCGGAGAGCACCGTGTCGTTCTTGCGGATCGCCTCCACGACGGCGGACGGCGGGATCTTCCGCCCCGCCAAGCGGTCCGGGTCGAGGCGGACCTGAAACTCGCGGCGCGTGCCTCCCTGCACCTGGACCTGGGAGACTCCCGGGATCTGATTGAGCTCGGGCTTGAGCGTGTAGTCCGCGAGCTCGCGCAGCTGCGCGGGCGAGCGCGAGTCCGAGGTCAGCGCGTATCCCAGGATCGGGAAGATCGCGGTGTTCATCCACTCCGCGTCCACCCGCGCCTCCGCCGGCAGATCCGCCTTGATCCGCTCGATCTCGGCCTGGACCCGCGTCAGCGCGACCCGCATGTCGGTGCTCCACGCGAACTCGGCCCCGAGCTCCACCGCTCCCCGCGTCGTCGTGGAGGTCACCCGCGCGATGCCGGGCACGCGCAGGACCGCCTCCTCGAGGGGACGGGTGACGGCGGGGATCATCTGGGCGGCGGGCTCTTCCGCGGTCTCCGCGATGACCTTGATCCGAGGGAACGTGACGGAAGGAAAGATCGCGGACGGCAGGCGGAGGGCGGTCCAGACGCCCGCGGCGATCAGAACCAGCAGGAGCAGGAACACGGCCGCCGCCCGGCGCGGCAGATTCCGGACGAGACCCGTCCCGCTCATCGCGCCGGACCCGTCCGTCTCGACGGGCTCACGGCGCGCGGGGCGAGGCCGCGACGGCCGCGCCTTCCGGGAGCCCGACCTGGCCGGCGACGATGACGACGTCGCCCGGCTTCAGCGAGGGCTCGAGGAGCTCCGTCCGCCGCGCTCCCTCGGATCCCGGCCACCGCGTCGTGCCACCGGGCGTGGCCGCCCTCCACGAGCGCGATGCGGGACTTGCCGCTGACGTCGTCACGCAGGAGCGCGGCGTCCGGGACGACGACCGCGTTCGCCTTCTGGGCGACCACGATGTGCGCGGTCCCGAACAGCCCGACCGCGGAGGGCGCCCCTCCCCTCGCGAAATCGATGCGGACGGGCGCCGTGAAGTCCGCGGAATTCGCCTGGGGCAACACGTCGTGCACCACGCCCGAGGCCGGCCGCGGCTGGCCGCCGAGTGCGACGGAGGCCGCCTGCCCGGGCCGGATCTGCGCGAGCGCGCTCTGCGGCACGTCGGCCACGAACACGAGCGCTCCCAGGTCGGCGAGCGTCAGGATCTCCTGGTCGTCGGTGACGCGGTCTCCCGCCGCCGCCGCGTGCGCGAGCACGACGCCGTCGACGGGGGCGTGCAGACTGGCCTGGACCGAGTTCCGCTCGGCGAGTGTGACGGCCCGCCGCGCGTCCTCCTGCTCGGCGGGAGTCTTCGCCTCCCGCTCCATCTCGCGGGCTCCGGCCAGCGCCGCCTCGCTGTCGCGGGAGATCACGGATCCCACCACGGCGCCGCGGCGGACCCGGTCTCCGTCGATGACTCCGAGCGAGACCAGCGTGCCGGCAAAGGGCGCGCGGACCTTCTGCTGCACGAGGGCGACGGTGTGGCCCGGCGCGTCGATCGTCCGGTCGAGCGTGGCGACGGTCGCGCGCGCGGTCTGGACCGGGACGGTCGCCTCCGGGGCCGGCTTCGCGTCCGCGGCCTTCGCCCCGGCCGGCTCGTCGCGCGCCCGGCAGGAGAGCGCGAGGCCGAGGAGGACCACCGCCGCGCCTCGCCTCATGGCTCGCTCCAGCGGCGCGAAACGGCCTGCGCGATGCGGTACCGCGCGGTGACTTCGTTCAGCCGCACCTGCGCGTCGACCGCGGCCGCGTACGCGTCCAGCACCTCCAGGGCCGACGCGGCGCCGCCGCGGTAGCGGCTCTCGATCTGCAGGTAGGAGTCGCGCGCGTCGGGCGTCGCCCGCGAGAGGATCTCGATCTGCCGGAACAGGTGCTCCTGCGCCGCACGCGCCTGGGCCCAGGCGAGCCGCGCGTCGCGGCGCTCCACCTCGAGCTTCGTTTGAGCCGAGCGCAGGCCGAGGTCGGCCTCCGCGATCCTCGCGCGCAGGCCGCCGCGGTCCCACAGGGGCCACGCGACCGTCAGCGACAGCGAGTAGCCCTTGGCGCCCCAGAAGCGGTCCCAGAAGTCGCCGTTCAAGTGCGTCGTGTCGGAGACCCAGAAGCCGGTGTCGGCGTTGAGCGAGACGTGCGGCAGACGCTCGGCCCGGGCGATGGTGAGCTGGGCCTCCGCGGACCGCGCCTGTGCCTGTGCGGCCTCGATCTCCGGCGCGCGCTCCCACGGCGAGGCCTCGCCGGGCGCCGGCGGCTCGGGCGCCGGGAGCGGAGCGATCACGAGTGCGCCGCCGGGCTCGCGGCCCATTCTCTGGTTGAGCGCGAGGCGCGCCTCGTCCGCGCGTTGCTCCGCGTCCGCGATCGAGGCCTCCTCCAGCGCAAGCCGCACCGCCGTCTTCAGCACGTCCGCCGCCACCCCCTGTCCCGCCGCCTGTCGGCTCTGGAGCGAGCTGCGGTACGTCGTGAGCCGCTCGATGCCCTCCCGCCGCGCCGCCGCCTCCGACTCCGCGGCGAGGAGCTCGGCGTAGCGGCTTCGCACCTCGAGCTCGAGGTCGCGCACGGCGATCCGATAGCGCGCGCCGGCCGCTGCGATCTCCGCGTCCGCGCGCGCGACGCCCGCCTTCAGCGCGCCTCCCGCATAGATCGGCTGGCGCGCCACGATCTGGCCACGCGCGTCACCCCGATTCGTCAGCACGGGGTCGTATCCGCTGGCCGGCGCGTAGAGGAAGTCCCCCTCCAGGGCGACGCGAAGCCAGCGCTCTGCCTGCGCCTGGCCAAGCCTCTCGCGGGCCACGGAGACGTCGAGGTCGGACAGCGGCAGGCGTGCGTTCGCGGCCCGAGCCTCCCCCAGAGCCTCCTCGAGAGAGAGCGCAGCCTGGCCCGACGCCGCCGGCGGCGCGCCGAGGGAGAAAGCCAGGGAGACGATCGCGCCGAGGACGGCGCGCGGTGCGGCGAGTCTGACGATCCGTGTCGCGGCCATCGGCCGGTGTAGGATCCGGCGGAGGTCCGGCCATGCCGTTTAGCTGTCGTTTAGCCAGCGTGCTCGTCATGTCTCTTTCGCTGTGCGCGCCGCTCTTCGGGCGAGCCGACGCGGACTACAAAGTCGTTCAGAAGATGACGGTGGGAGGCGACGGCGGGTGGGACTACCTCGTCGTGGACCCCGCGGCGCGCCGTCTCTACGTGACCCGTGGCACGCGAGTGATGGTCTTCGACGCCGACTCGCTCAAGCCCGTCGGAGAGATCCCGAACACGAGCGGCGTGCACGGCGTGGCGCTCGCGCCCGAGCTCTCACGCGGGTTCGCGAGCAACGGCCGCGCCGGCTCGATCACGATCTTCGACCTGAAGACCCTCGCCACGATCGAGGAGGTCAAGATCGAGGGCCAGAACCCGGACGCGATCCTCTACGACCCGCCGACGAAGCGGGTCTTCGCCTTCAACGGCCGCAGCGCCGACGCCACCGTCCTCGACGCCGCGTCGGGCAAGGTCGTGGGGACGATCCCGCTCGGCGGCAAGCCGGAGTTCGCGACGACCGATCTCGCCGGCCACGTCTACGTCAACGTGGAGGACAAGAGCGAGGTCCTCGCCCTCGACCCCCGCAAGCTGAGCGTCGAGCACCGCTGGCCGCTCGCCCCGTGCGAAGAGCCTTCCGGGATGGCGATCGACCGGGCGCACGGGCGCCTGTTCATCGGATGCGACAACAAGACGATGGCGATGGTGGACGCGGCGACCGGCAAGGTGATCGCGACGGCGCCCATCGGGAGCGGCGTGGACGCCAACGGCTTCGATCCCGGCACCGGGCTCGCGTTCAGCTCCAACGGCGAGGGCACGCTGACGGTCGCGAAGGAGGATCCCACGGGAACGCTCCGGGTGCTCGCGAACGTCCCGACGCAGCGAGGCGCCCGGACGATGGCCGTCGACGAGAAGACGCATCGGATCTTTCTCGTGACCGCCGAGTTCGGTCCTCCGCCCCCCCCGACCGCCGATCAGCCGCATCCGCGGCCGAGCCAGGTCCCGGGGACGTTCGCGATCCTCGTGGTCGGACGCTGACGCCCGACGAGTCTCTTTGTCGGGCGCTGTCGCCCCGTCAATCTTCGAGCGTCGGCAGGGTTCTCAGCACCTCGTCCGCGCGCGGCCGGTCCCGGATGGGCTCGTCCTTCCGGATCCGGCCGTCCTTGAAGACGAGCACCCGTCCTGCGAACTGCGCGATGTCGTGCTCGTGCGTGACCAGAACGATCGTCAGCCCCTGGTCGTTCAGCTCCTGGAAGATCTGCATGATCTCCACCGACGTCCGGCTGTCCAGGTTGCCGGTCGGCTCATCCGCGAGCAGGATCGCCGGGCGGTTCACGAGCGCGCGCGCGATGGCCACGCGCTGCTGCTGTCCTCCGGACATTTGGGACGGGAAGTGCTGCGCCCGGTCGGCGAGACCGACCAGGGCCAGCGCCTCCGCGGCCCGCGCGTCGCGCTCGGCGCGAAGGATCTTCGTGTACAGCGTCGGCAGCTCCACGTTCTCGAGAGCGGTCGTGCGCGCCAGGAGGTTGAATCCCTGGAACACGAAGCCGAGCTTCCGATTTCGGATCAACGCGAGCTCCCGCTTGTCGTTCTTCTCCACATCGACGCCCTCGAGCAGATATCGGCCCGCGCTCGGACGGTCGAGGCACCCCAGGATGTTCATGAAGGTCGACTTCCCGCTTCCGCTGGCGCCCATGACGGCCACGAATTCCCCGTGGCGGATCGCAACGCTCACGCCACGCAGCGCGTGGACGCGGGTCTCGCCCAGGTCGTAGTACTTGTGGACGTCCTCGACGCGAATGACCGGGTCTTCCGCGGGAGCGTTCGACACGATCAGTGGGCTCTCGGGCCGCGCTAGCGCCGGATCCCGCCCGGCGCCTGCGCCTTGGACAGGGTAGTTCGGATGACGAGCTCGTCGCCTTCCTTCAAGGATCCCTTCAGCACTCCCCTCACCTGGGTGTACGCGTGGTCGGTGATCCCGAGCGAGACCTGGACCGGCTCCATCGCGCCGCCCCCCGGCTTCAGCTTCCATACGACGGCCCGATCGCCGCCGGTCGCGCGCACCGACGCCTTCTCGGCTCCCGCGGGTCTGGCCGCTCCGGCCTCCTCCCCCTTGGGAAGCGCGGATCCCCCTTCGATCCCGTATTTCGCGTACAACGCGCGCACTTCTTCCAGCGACATCGGCGGCTTGTATCGCAGCGCCGTGTTCGGCAGCTTCAGAACGTCACGCACGCCGGCGACAGGAATCGTCACGTAGGCCGTCATTCCCGGGAAGAGCCTCAGGTCGTCGTTCGCGAACTCGATGATCGTGTCGTACGTGACCACGTTTTGAACGATCGTGGGGTTCATCCGCACCTGGCGGACGATCCCGTGAAAAGTATCCTTCGGAAAGGCGTCGACCTTGAAGGTGACCGGCTTCCCCACCTTGATGTTGCCGACGTCGGATTCGTCCGTCTTCGTGTACACGAGCATCTTGGTCAAATCCTGTGCGATCGTGAAGATCGTCGGGGCCTGCAGGGACGCGGCGACGGTCTGACCGAGCTCGACGTTGCGCGCCACCACGGTGCCGTCGATCGGGGAGCGAATCACCGTGTAGTTCAAGTTCGTCTGCGCGACGGCGAGGGCCGCGGCCTTCTGGCTGGCTTGGGCCTCCGCCTGGGTGACGTTCGCCTCCGCCGCCCCCACCGCCGACGCCTGCGAATCCGAGGTCGCCTTCGCGAGATCCAGCTGCTGAGGGCTCGCGAGCCGCTCTCTGGCGAGATCCGCCGTGCGGTCGTAGTCGGCCTTCGCCTGGAGCGCGATCGCGCGCGCCCGGTCCAGGTTGGCGCGGGCCGCAATCACGTTGGCCCGGGCGTTGTCGAGGTCCGCGGCGGCCTGCGACACCGCGCCCTGGAAGAGCGCGGGATCGATCAGGGCGATGACGTCGCCCTTGTGGACGCGGGAGTTGAAGTCGACGTTCAGCTTCGCGATGGACCCGGAGACCTGGGACCCGACCTGCACCGTGACGACCGCGTTGATGACCCCCGTGGCCTCCACGACGTCGTCGACGTCGCCGCGCTCCGCGCGGGCCGTGAAGTGCTGAGCGCCGGCGTGCTGGCTCCGGCTGATCGCCAGGTAGAGGCCCACCGCCAGCACGGCGCCCGCGGGCACGAGCCAGCGCCGTCGCCGGCTGATCTCGGCGCGGAGAGCGGCCCAGCGTGGCGTCACTCGTATCTCAACGCTTCGATCGGGTCCAGCCGAGACGCCTTCCGGGCCGGGTAATACCCGAAGAACACGCCCACGGCCACGGAGAACGCGCCCGCGATCAGCACGGCCGCGGGCGACACCTCCAGGGGCCAGCGCAGCGTCCGGCCGACGAGATACGAGCCGGCGATCCCGAGGAGCACGCCCGCCGCACCGCCAACCAGGCTGAGCACGACCGACTCTCCCAGGAACTGCAGCTGGATGGCCTCGTCGGTCGCGCCGACGGCGACCCGGACTCCGATCTCGCGCGTGCGCTCCGTGACGGAGACCAACATCACGTTCATGATCCCGATTCCGCCCACGAGCAGGGAGATCGAAGCCACGGCGATCAGGAGAATCGTCAGCGTCCTGCTGGCGTCCAGCTGAGCCTGGATGATGTCCTCGGGGTTGCGGATGTTGAAGTCGTCTTCCTCCTCGGCGCGCAGATGGTGCCGATCGCGGAGGATCGCTGCCGCCTCCTGGCCCGCGCCCTTGACGGCCTCGGCCGAGACGGCGGAACAGAGAATGTCGTCCAGCCAGTTGACCCCCTTGAGCTTCTTCTGGGCAGTCGAGTACGGCAGGATGATCGTGTCGTCCTGGTCCTGCCCGGAGAGGGAGAGGCCCTTGGGGTGAAGCGTCGCCACCACTTTGCAGGGCACGTGATTGACCCGAACCACCTTGCCGATGGGATCCTCGAGGCCAAAGAGCTGGTCGCGCACGGAGCGGCCGATTACGCAGACCTCGGCCGCGCGGTCCACGTCGTCCTGGGAAAACACGGCGCCCTGATCCACGACCCAACGCTTGATGTCGAAGTACTCGGGTGACACTCCCCTGTAGGAGGTGTGCCAGTTCTGGTTTCCGTAGATCACCTGGACCGGGTCATCCACGTTGGGAGACACGCTCTTGATCAGGGAGACCTGATTCTTGATCGCCGCCGCGTCGGAGACCGTCAGGGTCGTCGTGTCGTGGTTGCCGGTCCGCACGCCGTTGATGGCCCGACCTCCGGCCTCGATCCAGACGAAGTTGTCGCCAAGGTTGTTGAGCTGCTGCTCGACGCGGGCCTGCCCGGCCTTGCCGATCGCCACGACGCAGATGACCGCCCCGATCCCGATCATGATTCCGAGCACGGTCAGGAGGCTTCGCATCTTGTTGCGAAGAAGCGCCACCAGGGCGGAACGAAGCAGCCCCGCGTAGTTCAACGCGTCTCCCGCGAATCGACGGCCCGAGCATTCGGCGAGAGCGGAGCCCGGCGGACCGCCTTCACCACGACCGCCAGACTATGGAGAACTCGGCGGTTTCGGGCGGTCCTTCGCCTTCTCGTCCGCTTCGGCTTTCGGGCTCTCGTGGACGGAGGAGAGGACTCTGCCGTCTCCGGCGTCCACCTGGACCTCCTGAACCCCGGCCTTGCCCTCGACGGCGATGTCGAACGAGTAGACGAGGCAGCCGTGCTCCGCCTCCAGCTCCGCCTCCCTGACCGTCGCCTTGGGCGAATCCTTGAGGCTGGCCAGCGCCGCTTTCTGAGCTTCCTCCTGTGTGATCCTGGCGATGCCAGCGAGCTCGCTCTTGGTGGCCCCCTTCTTCGGATGGATGCTGCAGGGCTTTCCCGCGGCCAACATCGTGGCCCCCGCAACGAGAAAGAATGCCATCGCACGAACGAAACGCGCCGAGCGCATCTCGCCTCCCGAAATATCGTACATCGACTTTCCTCTCTGGAGCGCGCGGTGCGCCGCGTCCGCTCGCGACCCGCGCGTCGAACCTAAACGCAGGCTAAACGACCGCCCGGGTTCTCAACCTCGCGTTCCATTCCGTGACTGCGCTTCTCGCACTCGTGCTCGTCGAAGAGCCGCTCGCCTCCTCCCGAGCCTGCCTTCGACCCTTCACTTCTCGCTCGAACGCCGCACCGCGCTCGATGGTCGGCGCGCCGCGTACGGACTCGCAGCGCGGCCCGCCTGCCCAGAGGAGGTTGCGTGAACGCCGGAGCGGACGTAACCTCCGCCCAACCCCGTCACGAGAGTCGAAACGCACAACCGTGGAGGCCTCGATGAACGCCCAACGTCCCGCCGCGCTCGCCGTCGGATTCGTCCTCTTGCTCGCATCCGCTCCCGGGATCGCCGCCAACGGAAACTTGCTACGCCGAGCCCAGAACGTCCACCCCATCGCGGGGGGCCCGAACCTCGCGGCCATCGCTCAACTGAACATCGTCACCCGGGTTCAGGGATCGGCGTTCTTCCGGACGGCGGTGGACGTCAGCAACAACACCAACGTCGCGGTACCGGCCGAGCTCCAGTACTGCTACAGCTCCGGCGGCGTCTTCGCGGGCTGCAGCGACTCGTTCAACCTCACCCTGCCCGCGTTCTCGACCTTTCACACCGCGGACGTCGTGGACCTCTTCGGAACCAACGGCCTCATCCCCGCCTCGGCCGCGTCCTCGTCCTTCGGAACGCTCTTCGCGTTCTTCTCCCATCTGCCCTCGCAACACGGTTGGGAAGCGACGCTGTCGGGGCGTACCTACAGCAACTACAGTGCGACGGACGCCAGCCTCGGAACCCTCGCGATCGCGTATCCGGGTACCGATTACTCCGCGTCCGCGGGCCACGAGCTGGTCGGTGTCGTACGCGACACGCGGAACAATCCCACCTCCGAAGGGGCGCTTCGCACCAACCTGGGCATCACCAACACGGACATCAACCTCGCCGGTCCGGTCAACGTGTCCATCACGTTCGTCGACACGACCGAGAGCTCCCCCACCTTCGGGCTCCCCGTCGGACAGGGGCTCGCGATGAACGGGCTGCAGACCGGCGAGGTCCGGCAGATCAACGACGTCTTCTCGGCCGCGCACATTCCGACCGGCGTGACGAGCGCCATGGTCGTCGCCGACGTGGTCAACTCGCCGGCGGGCACGACGATCGAGGGCTACGTCAATGTTCTGTCCGCCGGCACCCAGGACGGCTCCTACATCTCGCTGACCTGCACGGACACCGACGGCTGCGGGAACTGACTCACCGTCGGCCGCGCGGATCGGCCGTCCGGTCCTCCGACGGCGGATGCGACCGACGCGCGGCCGCGGCCAAGAACGAAGAGAGCGCCGCGACCGGCGATGGCCGCGGCGCTCCGCGCGAAGCCTGGATTCTCGGAAACCCTACGGGTGCGGCGTGGGCCGCGGCTGGCTGCCGGTCGAAGTGCCGGATGTGCCGGTGTTCGAAGCGGTCCCGCTGCTCATGTCGCCCTTGGGCGCGTTGGTCTCGCCCGTCGACCCCTTCTTCGTGTGCTTCTTGACGTACGACTGGCAGGCCTTCTCGCTCTTGAACTTCGGGGTGTTGTAGCCGCGCCATCCGTCGTTCGTGCAGTCCGAAGCCATCGCCGGCGCCTGCGTGCTCGACGCCGTACCGTTCGTTCCCGACCGCGTGGACATAGACGTGTCGACGGACGACGTCGTACCGCCTGGACGCGGCGTGGTGCTCATCTGCGACGATCCGGGCGGCGACTGAGTCGATTGCGCCGACTGCGCGGACAACGCGAGAGCGCCTCCCGCCAGACACAGAATTCCCAATCCGATCTTGACCCTCATGAATCCCTCCTTGGAATTTGCTTCCCGCGGTACCGATGCCCTGCGCCCTCGTGATGCCCATCCGCCGCACCATTGGGCAGTGCAATCGGCGTGCCTCACGTTGTGGAGCAGGAAGTCCGCCGTGAACCCGGCCGGCGCCCGAGTTTGGGGGAATCGAAACCGGGAACGGCCGTGAGACCGCGCGCCGCTACTGTTTGCGGAACTCCACCCGGCGGTTGTGGGCCCGGCCCTCGGGCGTCGCATTGTCGGCAATCGGCTTGCTCGAGCCGTAGCCCTTCGCGGTCAGGGCGGACGCGTCGATCCCGTCCTTGACGAGCTCGTCCACGATGGCCTGCGCCCGGCGTTCGGAGAGCGGCTGGTTGATGGCATCGGTCCCGGTGTTGTCCGTGTGGCCCTCGATCTCGAAGCGCCCATGGCTCCAGCACGGGGCGAGCCGGTCGAGCGTGACGCGGCCCTCGGGCGTCAACTCCGCGCTGTCCGTGGCGAAGAGCACGTCGCTCTCGAGCTCGTCGGCGCAGCCGTTGTCGGGTGTCGGGGCCCGGGCGGCACGACCGCCGCCGCGGCCGGCGGAGCGCAGCAGCCGCCGGCGCTGCGCCGGTCCGTAACCGGCGAGAGACAGGACGACGAGGAGCAGCCCGAGCACCACGGCGCCGATCAGCTTCGCCCGGTCATAGGCCGCCCACTGCTCGGGCGTGCGGCCGTTATGTTGTCGCTGCATGGCGCGCCCCCTCACTCCCGGCCGGCGGTGAGGCGATCCTGGAGTTTCTTCAGGCCGGCCCAGTCGTTGCGCACGCAGTAGCCCGCCTGCTCCGGCCAGGTGCCGGGATTCGCGATGCGGAAGTCGGGGCCGCCCCTCTGGAGGATGGCCGAGATCTCGGCGGGAGACGCCGACGCGAGCTCGAAGAACGTGGCGATGCCGTGTTGGCGCAGGAGCGGGGCGATCTTCGGCCCGATGCCCTCGACGGCCTCCAGGTCGTCCGGCCCTTTCAGGTCGAAGCCCGCCGCCTTCGCCGCCGCGATGTCGATGACGACCTCCGCCGGGATGTCCCCATAGAGCTGGATGCCGACGTAGAGCTTGTCCTGATAGCTCTTCAGGCCGGCCCAGTCGCCCCGCACGGCGTATTCGGCCTGCGCCGGCCAGGTCCCGGGATTGGCGAGCCGGAAGCGCGCGCCCCCCTTGTCGAGGATGGACCACAGCTTCGCGACGTCGGTGCGGGACAGCGTCGCGAACGAGTCGATCCCGTTGCCGCGCAGGAGCTCGGCGATCTTGGGGCCGATGCCCTCGATCTTCGTGAGGTCCTCCGCGCGAGGCGCGGCGGCCGCCGGCGGAGGCGGAGCGGGCGCGGAAACCTGCTGGACCGGGAGCGTCCGAAGATCCGGTTGAGCAGCCACGACAGCAGCCAGCCCACGAAAACGCCGAACACGAACCACCACAGGCAGCAGATGAATTGCGACATGGCGCTTGCCCTCCGGGGTGCCTTGGCCGGGACTCTATTCGGCCCGACTCCCCCTCTCCAGTGGGACCTAGGGGCTTTTCAAGTGGAACCTAGGGGCAGAATTCCCAGGGCGACGTCCGGAGCGTGGGTCTCACCCGATCCCGTCGACGACGCCCGGCGGCCGGCCTCGGGAGGCGCTCAGGCGGACCGAGAGGCTGACGAGCTCGAGGACCGGGTGGGTCTGTCGCAAGCGACGGAGAGGACTGGTCGGGGCGAGAGGATTTGAACCTCCGACCACTCGGTCCCGAACCGAGTGCGCTACCAGGCTGCGCTACGCCCCGAGGGAAGGCGCTTTATACGCGATTCCGCGAGTTTCTGCAAAGCGACGCCCGTAGACCGGCGGTCGCCGGGCGTCGTCCCGAGGAGCGAAGCGACGAGGGAGCCCGTGGTTACGCCTTGCGTTCCCAACGGAACTTGCGGTCTTCCTCGCGGATCGGGACGTCGTTGATGCTGGCCTCGCGGCGGCGCATCTGGCCGTTGTCGGCGAACTCCCACATCTCGTTGCCGTGCGCGCGGAACCAGGAGCCCGCGTCGTCGTGCCACTCGTACTCGAACCGCACGGCGATCCGGTTGCCCGCGAAGCACCAGAGCTCCTTCTTGAGCCGGTAGTCGAGCTCCTTCGCCCACTTGCGCCGGAGGAACGCGCGGACCTCCTCGCGTCCGTTCAGGAACTCCGCGCGGTTGCGCCAGACGGTATCGGGCGTGTAGGCCATCACGACGCGGTCCGGGTCGCGCGAGTTCCACGCGTCCTCCGCGGCCTGGACCTTGGCGCGCGCGCTCTCGAGCGAGAAGGGAGGCAGGGGCGGCCGGTCGGGTTCGCTCATGGCGGACTGTCCTCCGCGTGGCGGCGGCTCGCCCTACTGGATCTTGAGGCTCAGCCCGCCCCCGGCGTAGTCGATGACGAGCGCGCGCGAGTCCCCGCCGTTCAGCGAGGTGTTGGCGGTGGCGAGGACGGAGGGCATGTTGGGCCCGGAGAACCAGGCCTTGATGGCGGCGGGGCCCGAGGAGACCGTCAGCGTCGCCGCGACCGTGCGGCCCTCGCCCTTCTTGAACGAGAACGGCTTGCGCAGGAGGATCTGGTCGTTGACGGCCACCATGAGGTGGCCCTCCGGAATCGGCGAGGCGAACGTGAGCCGGAGGGTCGCGTTGCCCGGGACGGGCGCGGACGCCGGGCCCTGGGTCGACGCGGTGCCGGCGGCGGCTGTCCCCGGCTGAGCCGGACCGGCCGGGGCCTTCTTCGCCGCGACCTGCGGCGGCGGTTGTTCCCTGGTCTTGGCCGCCTTCTTCCGGGCGGCCTCCGCGGCGGCCCGTTGCTCCCCGAGCTTCTTGTCCGCCTCGTCGCGGATCGCAATCGCATCGGCGTTGCTGGCGTCGAGCGCCAGGATCTCTTCGGCCTTGGCGCGCGCCTGCTCGAGCTTTCCGTCGGTGAGCGCCGCCTTCGCGCCCTCCACGAGCTGCGCGGCCTGCTGGATTCGCGCCTGCTCCTGCTGCTTGCCGGTGACCGCGTTCTCCGCCATCTGCGCGTACTGGCGCGCCTCCTGGTTGTTGGGGCTGCGCGAGAGGACCTGGCGGAAGTGGGCGAGGCTCTCCTCGTACTTGCCCGCGTCGAAGAGCTTCTTGCCCTCCTCCAGGGCCTGCTTGCGGTCCTTCACTTCCTGCTCGAGCACCGCGTCGTGCTCGACGGTCGGCCGCGCCGCGGACCGCGCCCGCATCACGAAGAATCCGACCAGCAGAAGGACGACGCCGAGCGCCGCCAGACTCACGGTCCAGAACCAGCGCGGGTTGACCTCCGCCTTCGCGAGCTTCTTCCAGTCCTGCGGAGGAGTCGCCGGCAGGGCCGGCGGTGGCGGCAGAGGCGGCATCTCCCAGGAGGACGCCGGCTCGGCCTCGGACGATCCCGACGCGTCCGCCACCGTCTCCGACTCCATCGTCCCAGCAGCGAACGACTCGTAGGCCGCCTTGTCGGCGACCGTCGGCAGGTCCGCCCCGAACGACGACGCCGACGGCGTCTCGGGCGTCTCGGCAAAGGAGGCGGCGGCGGAGGCCGAGTCGGATGCGGAAGCGGAAGGCGTCCCGAGCGGCGGCGTGTCGCGCAGCGGCGGGATGCCGAGCGGCGGCGTGTCGCGGGGCGTCAGGTCGGGGCTCGACGCGCTCGTCGGAGCGGGAACCGGAGTCGTCCCCGTCGTCGGACGCGGCGTCACACTGGGCGCGGAGGACGCGGGACGCCCGGCGCGCGGCTGCGTCGGCTCGGCGCCGGGCCTCGGCATGGGCGGCGGCGTCTTCTGCGGCCCGCCGGGCACCGCCGCGGTGGCGTCGCCTCGTACTCCGGGCGCGCCGCTGGCCGCGAGCTCGTGGAGATTCGAGAGCTTGAGCGTCGGCAGATTCTCCGCGGCCGACACCATCGTGCCCAGATCCTCGAGCGCCTTCTGCTCCTCGAGGTGCGCCTTGAGCTGGTAGAGCGCGAGGGCGAGATCCTTGCCGCGCTGGTAGCGGTTCCAGGGATCCTTGGCCATCGCGCGGGCGACGATCGCGTTGAACTCCGGCGGCACATCGGTCGAGAGATCCGCCGGCGGCGTGAAGTCCTCGTGGACGATCTTGTACGAGATCGCGGTCAGGTTGTCGCCCAGGAAGGGCTTGCGATTGGTCAGCAGCTCGTAGAGGACCACCCCCAGGGAGAAGATGTCGCTGCGGCCGTCGACCGGCGCGCCCGAGACCTGCTCCGGCGACATGTAATTGGGCGTCCCGAGGAACTGCCCGGTGGTCGTCAGATTCGAGGACGCGATCTTGGCGATCCCGAAGTCGGTGATCTTGATCTTGCCGTCGGTGGTCAGGATGATGTTGGCCGGCTTGATGTCGCGATGGATGATGCCCTTGCGGTGGGCGTAATCCAGCGCCTCCGAGATCTGCGCGATCAGGTCCGCGATCTCGTCCCAGTTGAACTTCTTCTTGTCGGTGAGGAGCGACTTGAGGTTGCGCCCCTCGATGTACTCCATCGCGATGAACGAGGTGCGACTCTCGGGGTCCTCGCCGATGTCGTGGATCGTGACGATGTTGGGGTGCGAGAGGATCCCCGCGGTCTGGGCCTCGCGGACGAAGCGCTCGCGAAACTCGCGGGACTCGGAGTCGTCGTCGTCGCCCTGCGAGGTGCGGATCGTCTTGATCGCCACCATCCGCCCGATGACGGGGTCCTTGGCCAGGTACACGATCCCCATCGCGCCCTTGCCGAGCTCGTTCAGGACCTCGTAACGGCCCAGCTTGCCCAAGCGGGCTGCCGCCCCTACCTTGTCGGGCATCGCTTCGGAACGAGTCCCTCCCAGCCGGTCCCCGTCGAGACAGAACTCCACTAGGGATACCGGATCCCGCAAAGTCTAGCAGGTTGGCGGCACCGGGGGTGCCGTCCTTCCGCCCGGCGATATCCTCCCGTGCATGGAGCCCCCCAGGACCCCCGCAGAGGCCAGCCAGAGGGCCTCGATCACCCGATACGAGGGAGGGAACGCCGCGGCCCGAGAGGACTGGGTCACGGTCGAGGAGCCCCTCGAGATTCGCGTGGGGGCGCAGACGCTCGCGGTCACCATGCGCACGCCCGGCCACGATCACGACCTGGCGGCGGGGTGGCTCGTCACCGAGGGCATCGTCTCGCGGCCGGAGGAGCTCGTTCGGCTCGAGCATTGCCGCGAGACCCGCTCCCCCGAGGAGGAGGGCAACGTCGTGATCGCGCGGATCACCGCGCAGTCCGGAGACGCGCTCGACCGCGCCCGGAGGCTTCTCCTGACGAGCTCCTCGTGCGGGCTCTGCGGCAAGGGGTCGATCGAGTCGATCCACGGCCGGTTCACGGCCATCGGCGGCGCCGCCGCCACCTCCCCGGAGGTTCTGCTCGCGCTGCCCGACGCGTTGCGCCGCGCGCAGACGACGTTCGGGCGGACGGGGGGACTGCATGCCGCCGGCGTGTTCTCCCTCTCGGGCGAGCTCCTGGCCGCGCGCGAGGACGTGGGCCGGCACAACGCCGTCGACAAGGTCGTCGGCTCGCTGTTCCGCGAGGGGCGCCTCCCGCTCTCCCAGACGATCCTCTGCGTCTCCGGCCGCACGTCGTTCGAGATCGTCCAGAAGGCGCTCGCCGCCGGCATCCCGATCGTCGCCGCCGTGTCGGCGCCGTCGAGCCTCGCGATCGACCTCGCGCGCGAGTCCAACATGGCGCTCGCGGGATTCCTGCGCGGGGGCGGATTCAATCTCTATTCGGGGGACGATCGCGTTCGGAGCGCCGCCGTCGCGAGTCCTCCAGGATCCAGGGGATGACCCAACCGATCAGCACGCCGGCGAAGATCAGGAGCGAGACCGCCAGCAGGAAGGCGATCCCGATCACCACGCACGAGATCGCGGTCATGCGGGGATTATGAGGCTCGGACTCCTGGCGGCCCGCTGTGCGGGTCAACCGTGATGAGAGGGGAAGTCGCAAGGGGTTCCTCTCCCGGGGAGGGGCAGGAGAGACTGAACAGCCGCAAGGCCGTTGTGGCCGCGCTCATGCTCGCGGGATTGGTCCTGGTTGGGGTCGGCCTGTTCCTCTGGGTGGTCCTCGCCCGAGCATGCGCGTGATTTAATTCGGCCCCATGAAACCACTCTCCGCACCCCAGATCCGCAACGTCGCCGTCGTCGGCCACAACACCGTCGGCAAGACCACCCTGGTCTCCGCGCTGCTCTTCGCGGCGGGCGCGACCACGCGGCCCGGAAAGATCGAGGACGGCACCTGCACGACCGACTTCGACGCCGAGGAGATCGACCGCAAGATCTCGATCAACCTCGCCTGCGCCCACGCCACTCACCGCGACACCCGGATCAATTTCCTCGATGCGCCGGGCTACGGCATCTTCGCGCCCGAGGCCCGCGCCGCCGTCAACGCGGCCGACTCCGCGATCATCGTCCTCGACGCAGTCTCCGGCGTCGAGGTCCAGACGGAGCGCGTCTGGAAGTTCGCGTCGGAGTTCAACCGCCCGGTCCTCTTCGTGGTCAACCGGATGGATCGCGAGCGGGCCTCCTTCGACCGGGTCGTCGAGGCGCTGCAGAAGAAGTTCGGGCGCGGCGTCATTTCCCTGCAGATCCCGGTCGGAGAGGAGAAGGCGTTCCACGGGACCGTGGACCTCGTGCGCATGGAGGCTCACATGCAGGAGGGCGGCAAGCGCGTGGACGGCCCGATCTCCGCCGACCTCGCCGAGCGTGCCAAGGCCGAGCACGAGAAGCTGGTCGAGACCGTGGCCGAGGGCGAGGACGACCTCATGGAGAAGTTCTTCGCGCAGGGCACCCTCGAGGCGCAGGACATCCTGCCGGGTTTGAAGCGCGAGATCGTCGAGCGCAAGGTGTTCCCCGTCTTCTGCGCCTCCTCGGCGCAGGGGATCGGCGTCCTGCGGATCCTCGACGCCTGCGTCGCTCTGCTCCCCTCGCCCGAGTCGCGCAAGACCGACGCGACCGGCAAGGACGGAAAGCCCACGGCGATCTTCACGAACGAGAAGGACCCCGCGGTCGCTCAGGTCTTCAAGACGGTCTCGGACCCCTTCGCGGGAAGGATCAGCTACCTGCGCATCCTCTCGGGGCATTTCCAGTCCGACGGCACGTACTGGAACTCCACGAAGGGCGCGCCCGAGCGGTTCTCGGGCCTCTTCCTGCCCCAGGGCAAGGAACACGTCAGCGTCGCCGAGGGACGGGCGGGCGACGTCGTCGCGGTCGCGAAGCTCAAGGACACCCTGACCGGCGACACGCTCACGACGAAGGACTTCCCCGCCGTCGTCCCGAGGCTCTCCGTGCCGGAGGCGTCGATCGCCTACGCCATCGAGGCCAAGGCCAAGGCGGACGAGGACAAGATCGGCACGGCGCTGCACAAGCTCATCGAGGAGGACCCGTCGCTCGCGTTCCAGCGGGACGAGGAGACCAAGGAGTTCCACCTCGCCGGCGCGTCGCAGCTCCACGTCGAGATCGCCGTCGCGCGCCTGAAGAAGCGCTACGGCGTCGAGGTCATCCTCCATCCGCCCAAGGTCCCATACCGCGAGACGATCACGCGCAAGGCCGAGGCCCACGGCCGGCACAAGAAGCAGACCGGAGGCCACGGCCAGTTCGCCGACTGCCGCATCCGGGTCGAGCCCCTGCCGCGCGGCAAGGACTTCGAGTTCGTCGACGACATCTACGGCGGCGCGATCCCGCGCAACTTCATCCCGGCCGTCGAGAAGGGGATCCAGGAGGTCCGGCGCAAGGGCTACCTCGCGGGCTTCCCGATGGTGGACTTTCGCGTCACGCTCTACGACGGCCAGTACCACGACGTCGACTCCTCGGAGCTCGCGTTCAAGCTCGCCGGCGCCCTGGCCTACAAGGAGGCGATGGCGCAGGCCAGGCCGACTCTGCTCGAGCCGGTGATGAACGTCGAGATCAGCGCGCCCAACGAGTACGTCGGCGACCTGATGGGCGACCTCTCCTCGCGGCGCGGCAAGGTCGAGGGCATGGACGCCGCCGACGAGGACACCGTCATCAAGGCGCAGGTCCCGATGGCCGAGCTTTTGACCTACGGCGCGCAGCTGCGCTCGATCACGCAGGGGCGGGGCTCCTTCCACCTCGAGTTCTCCCACTACGCCGAGGTGCCGCACTCCCTGCAGGAGAAGGTCATCGCCCAGTCCAAGGCGGGCAAGGGCGGCGAGGCGAAGGAAGCGTAAGGGGCCGGGCCGCCGGAAGCTAGGGGCCGGCCCTCGGCGTCGGCGTCCGTGCGCGCGTGGGATTCAGCACGAACGCGTTGGCGGGAGACGGCTGAATCGTGTTCGTCTGCTTCGTCGAGATCCACGCCGAGAGGAGCATCGCCGCCGCGACTGCGGCCACCACCGCCCAACCGGCGAGGACGTGGGCGCGCAAACGGCCCGCGCTCTCGACAAAGAACCAGACGAGCACCGCGACGATGAGCGGCGTCATCAGCGCCTCCGGAGTCAGCCCGAAGCGGTTCTCGACCTCCACCGGCGCGTAGATCGCGAGGTACGCGCCGCCCACGAGGATCGAGCTCCACTGCGCGAACGCGGCCTCGTCGATCGGATTCCCGCGGCTCCGCAGGAGGCGCGCGGCCGCGAGCCCGCAGCCCGCGAGCGCCAGGGCGAGCAGCCCGAAGTTCACGGCCGCGAGCGGCCACCGATACGGGAGGTGGAGGCTCGTGATGAAGGTGAACGGATAGTCGAAGTCCAGCATCGCGAAGACGTGGAGGAGGAGCGTCGCGAGGTAGTCGAGCGGATGGTTCTGGAAGAACGCCGCCGGCGTCAGGTCGCCCCGATAGAACGGGTTGGCGTAGACCAGGAAGGGCGAGCGTCCCGGGATCACGACGGTACCGTACTTGAGCGCGCCCATGCCCCACTGCGTCTGCATCCGGTAGAGGCTGTGGACGATCAGCGGAGTGACGCGGTGGAAGAGCTTCCAGTTGAGCGCGAGCTGCGGGATGAGCGGCAGGAGGAGTCCCAGCGCGCCGGCGAGGACCTCACGGAGGGAGAGTTTCCAGAACAGACCCCGCAGGAGCCAGACCGCGGCCAGCGCCACGGCGACGATCGCGTTCGCCGGGCGGACCGCGACGGCCGCGCCCGCGCACAGGAACGAGAGGAACGCGCTCGCGGCCGGACTCAGACGCCATCGCGAGGCGCCGTCCGCGACCGGCAGCTTCCAGCAGAGCGCCACCGCGAGCTGGACGAGCACCGCGGACAGCAGGTCCGAGAGCACCTCGCTCGTGTGGATCAGGAGCGCGGGATTGAGGGCGCCCACCGCGAACGCCCACAGCCCGACGGACGCGGAGCGGTAGATCCGGCGAAGCCGCCCGGCGACGAAGGCGCAGGCGCCGAGGTGCGCCGCGAGCTGGACGACGAACGCGACCAGGCGCAGCTCCTCCGCGGGGAGGCCGCGGAAGCCCGAGAGGAGCACGAGAAAGGCCGGATACCCGTAGGTGCGGAGATCGGTCGGCCAGGCGAAGAGGCCCTTCGTGCGAAGGACCTCGCTCAGGTAGTGATAGCCCCACGAATCGTAGATGACCGTGGGGTATCCCGCGACGAACGCGAGGCACGCCACGGCGGCGGCGGCCACCGCCACGCAGACATACGCAGAGGCATAGGCGTCGGCGGACGCGCTGCGATGTGAGGGCGGCGGCAGACTCAGAGCGTTCTCCAGCGCCTCCCGTCGCGCTCGAGAAACTTGTCGGCCGACTCGGGCCCGAAGGTGCCCGCCGCGTAGTTGGGGAAGTCGGGCGGCGGCGTGCGCTCCCACGCGTTGAGCAGCGGGGTCAGGACCTCCCAGGCGTGCTCCGCCTCGTCTCCTCGGATGAAGAGCGTCTGGTCGCCATGCGTGACGTCGAGGAGCAGGCGTTCGTAGCCGCCGGCGATCGGCGCGCCGAGCTTGGAGTACGGGAAGTCCATGTAGACGGACTGGATCTGGAGCACCGAGCCGGGGATCTTGACGCCGAACTTGAGCGAGACGCCTTCGTCCGGCTGGATGTGGAGACGGAGCACGTTCGGCAGGACGTCACCCGACGCCTTGTCGAAGAACCGGTGCGGCACGGTCTTGAACTCGATCGCGATCTCGGTGACGCGTTTGCCCAGGCGCTTGCCGGAGCGCAGGTAGAACGGCACGCCGGCCCACCGCCAGTTCTCGATCGCGATCCGGACCGCCGCGTAGGTCGGCGTGGAGGAGTCGGGCTTCACGTCGGGCTCGTCCCGGTAGCCGGGGACGCGGCGCCCGTCCACGACTCCCGGCCCGTACTGTCCGCGCACGGCCCAGTCGTCGATCGCGTCCTCGGGCAGCGGCCGGATCGACTCCAGCACCTTCACCTTCTCGGCGCGGATGGCGTCGGCCTCGTACCGCGCCGGGGGCTCCATCGCCGTCAGCGTCAGGAGCTGCATGAGGTGGTTCTGGAACATGTCGCGGACCACGCCCGCGCGCTCGTAGAAGCCGGCGCGGTGGCCCACCCCGACCGATTCGGCCACCGAGATCTGGACGTGGTCGACGTAGCGGTTGTTCCAGAGCGGCTCGAAGACGCCGTTGGCGAAGCGCAGGACGAAGATGTTCTGAACGGTTTCCTTGCCGAGATAGTGGTCGATCCGATAGATCTGGTTCTCCTTGAAGGCGGACAGGAGGACGCCGTTCAGGTGCCGCCCCGATGCCAGGTCGTGGCCGAAGGGCTTCTCCACGACCGCGCGCGCCCACCCGTTCTCGGCCTTCGCGAGCCCCTCCGCGCGGATCCTCTCGACGATGGCCTCGTCGGCCTCCGGCGGCGTGGCGAAGTAGAAGATCCGGTTGCGCGGCCCGCCCCGCCGTCCCTCGATCCGCTCCAGGACCGCCTTCAGGTCGGCGTAGAGCTTCGGGTCATGGAACTCGCCCACGATGTACGTGACGGCCGCCGGGAAGTCGCCGGCCCTCCCCTGCGTCGGCGGCGTGAACTCCCGCGCGCCGCTCTCGAGCCGCGCGCGGAACTCGTCGTCGGAGTATTGCGTGCGCCCGATGCCGATGATCGCGAAGTCGGAGGAGATGGCGCCGTCGCGATTCAGGTGCGCGATCGCGGGAGCGAGGAGGCGCCGCGTCAGGTCGCCCGAGGCGCCGAAGATGACCAGCGTGCACGGGGGACGCGTCGTCTCCTCCGTCCGGCGGGACTGAGCGAGCTCGGGGGACGTGATGCTCATGCGCGCAGCGCGCGATGCACCGCGCCGGCAAGCTCCTGGAGACCGGCCTCCACGTCGCGGCCCAGGGAGGCGCGCAGCACCCGCCGTCCCCGGGACTGGAGCGAGGCGAGGTCGCCCTCCGCCTGCGCGGCGATGACCTGAGCGAAGTCCCAGGGCTTGCCCGGGATGGGCGCCTGCGCCGCGGGCTCGCGCGTGATCTGGAGGAACACGCCGGTCGCCGGCCCGCCCTTGTGCAGCTGACCGGTCGAGTGCAGGAAGCGCGGCCCGTACCCGATCGTGGTCGCCACGCGCTTCGTATTGCGGACCTGGAGGCGGAGGGATTGAAGGGCCGCCTCCGTATCGGGTGTGTCGTCGAGGTAGGCGGTGATCGCGAAGTAGTCGCCCGGCCGGATCGACGCGAGCAGCTGCGACAGCTCCTCCTCGTCGATCCCGGACGGGCTGGAAGAACCGGAGGCCGGCCGGGCCGCGCCGGAGAGGATGGCGCTCGTCCGGTCCTTCGCTTCCTGGACGTTGGGCTGGTCGAAGGGGTTGATGCCCAGGAGCCGGCCGGCGATCGCCGTCGCGAACTCCCAGCGGAACATCTCCGCACCCAGGTCCAGCGGATCCGCCAGGATCATCGAGGCGACCGTGTGGCCGTGCTCCGCGAAATCGCTCATCCGGGCGCCCGTCGCGGCGTCCTCGCGCCCGCGCGTGTCGTAGCGGACGAAGAACCGGTCTCCGGCGTAGACCTCGGGCTTCCCGAGGGCCTCGCCCTCGACCGGCAGGATGCCCTTGCCTTCCTTCCCGGTCGACTCCGCGATGAGCTGCTCGAGCCACATGCCGAAGCGGTCCGCGGGCGGCCCGATCGAGAAGGTCAGCTTGTCCCGGCCGGCCAGCGCCTCGGCGCCGATCGCCGCGCCCAGGAGCAGGCCGGGATTCTGGGGGCCCGCCGCGCGGCAGGCCTCCGCCATCGTCCGCGCGCGGCCGACGAGCTCGGCCACGTCCACGCCCAGGAACGCCGCCGGCACCAGCCCGAAGTTCGACAGAGCGGAATAGCGCCCGCCGATCTGCGGATCTCCCGGAAAGATCCGGCGGACCCTTCGTGACGTGGCTTCCCTTTCGAGCGCCGAGCCCGGATCCGTGATCACCACGAACCGCTCGCCGGCCCGTCCCGCCAGCTCGCGCGTGGCATGGTCGAAGAAGAAGTCGAAGAAGATGTTGGGTTCGAGCGTGGTGCCCGACTTCGAGGAGACGACGAAGAGCGTGCGGCTCGGATCGCAGCGGGCGGCCGTCGCCTCGACCGCGGAGGGCTCCGTCGAGTCGAGGACCTCGACCTGGGGATACCCCGGCTTCGCGCCGAAGGTGCGGCTGAAGACGAAGGGGGCGAGGCTGGAGCCGCCCATGCCGAGCACCACGACGCGGTCGGTTCCCGCGCGCGCCTGCTCCACGAACGCCTGCAGCTCCGAAAGGGTCGGCGCGATCCGGTCGGGGATCGTCAGCCACCCGAGGGCGCCCTCGATCTGCTTGCGCGCGACGGCCTCGGCCTTCCAGAACGACGCGTCACCCGACCAGACTCGCGAGACCGCGCGCTCGGCCTCGAGGCCGGCCACCGCCTTCCGGCAGCGAGAGGCGGCGCCGTCGGGCAGGAGATTCACGCGACCCTCATCGCCTGTTCCTTCTGGGCGATCGCCTTCAGCAGCGCGTCGAACGAGTCGGAGAACTTCTTGACCCCTTCGTCCTCGAGCTCGCGCGCCACGGTGCCGAAGTCGATGCCGAGCTCCGAGAGCGTCGCGAAGGCGCCGTGCGCTCCCGGGAGGTCGTCGGCGATCCGGATCTTGGGATTGCCGTGGTCCTTGTACGCCTCGAACGTCTCGGGCGGCATGGTGTCGACCGAGGTCGCCGCGATGAGCGCCTCGACGTAGTAGAGATCGGGCAGGGACGGGTCCTTCGTCGACGTCGAGGCCCACAGCGGCCGCTGGAGCGTCGCCGCCTCCCCCTTCAGCGCGGCGAACCGCGGTCCGGCGAAGACCTCCTGGAACGCCTGGTACGCGAGGCGCGCGTTGGCGACGCCGAGCTTCGCGCGGATGGAGGCCGCTTTCGAGGTGCCGCTCTTCAGGAGCGCGTCCAGCTTCTTGTCGACGTTGGTGTCCACCCGGGAGACGAAGAAGCTCGCGACCGAGCGGATCCGGTCGATCTTCTCCTTGCGCCGGACGCGGTCCTCGAGCGCCGAAAGGTACGCGTCCATGACCTCGCGGTAGCGCGGCACCGAGAAGAGCAGCGTGATGTTGATGTTGATCCCCTCCGAGAGGCACTGGCGGATCGCCGGCACGCCCTCGGCCGTTCCCGGGATCTTGACCATCACGTTGGGCCGGCCGCAGGAGCTCCACAGCCGCCGCGCCTCCACGATCGTTCCCTGCGTGTCGCGCGCGAGGCGCGGCCCGACCTCGATCGAGACGAAGCCGTCCTCGCCGCCGGTCGCGTCGTAGACGGGCCGGAAGATGTCGGCCGCCGCGCGGACGTCGGCCACGGCCAGCGACTCGAAGATCGCGGCCGGGTCCTTGCCCGCCTCGCCGGCGCTCCGGATGTCGTCGTCGTAGAGCGGCGACTCCGCGATGGCCTTCTGGAAGATCGTCGGGTTCGACGTCATTCCCCGCAGCCCGTCCTGCTCGATCAGGCGCTTCAACTCGGGCCCCTGATAGAGGTCGCGGCGGATGAAGTCGTACCAGACGCTCTGGCCGAGCGCGCCCAGCCGCTGAAGCGGATTCGGACTCATGTTCGCCTCCCTTGAGTTTGATCGAAGGCGCCGTTGCGGGCGTCCTCCTCGATCGCGTGGATCTCCCCGAGGCGGCGGACGTGGCGCTCCGCCCCCGAAAACTTCGCCGCCAGAAACGCCCGGACGCACTCGCAGGCCAGGAGCGGCCCGATGACGCGCGCCCCCAGGCACAAGACGTTCATGTCGTCGTCCTCGACGCCCTGGCGGGCGGAGAAGGTGTCGTGGCACATCGCCGCGCGCGCACCGGGAACCTTGCTCGCCGCCACCGAGGCGCCGACCCCGCTGCCGCAGAGGACGATGCCGCGGTCGCACCGGCCGGAGACCACGGCCTCGGCGACCTTGCGCGCGAAGACCGGATAGTCGGCGGGCTCGGTCGAGAAGGTGCCGAAGTCCTCGATGGTGTGGCCGAGCCGTCCGGCCAGGTCGATGACCTCCTGCTTGAGCGGAAACCCGGCGTGATCGCAGCCGACCGCGAGCTTCACTTCAGGAGCCCCTTCGCCCGCTCGACCACGTGCTCGACGGTGAAGCCCAGCTTCTTCAGGACGATCTCGCCGGGCGCGGACGCGCCGAAGCGGTCCACGCCGACCGAGCCTCCGCGGTCTCCGACGTACTTCTGCCATCCGAGCGTCACGCCGGCCTCGATCGAGAGGCGCGCGTGAACCGACGGCGGCAGGATTTCGTCACGGTACGCATGCGGCTGCTTGTCGAAGAACTGCCAGCACGGCATCGACACGACGCGCGTCGGGATTCCCTCCTTCTCGAGCTGCTCCCGCCCGCCCACGGCGAGCTGGAGCTCCGAGCCCGTGCCGATCAGGATCAGCCGCGGCTTGCCGCCGCTCGCCTCCGCCAGGATGTATGCGCCGCGTGAGACGTCGCCCTTCGCCCCCGAGCGGTCCAGCACCGGGAGATTCTGGCGACACAGCACCATCCCCACCGGGCCCTCGTGGTGCTCCATCGCGGCCCGCCAGGCCTCCGCCGTTTCGTTCGCGTCGCCGGGACGCAGGATCGTGAAGTGCGGCATCAGTCGCAGCGACATCAGCTGCTCGACGGCCTGGTGCGTCGGGCCGTCCTCGCCGAGGCCGATCGAGTCGTGGGTCCAGACGAAGATCGTCGGCAGGTGGCTGACGGCGGACAGCCGGACCGAGGGGCGCATGTAGTCCGAGAAGCAGAAGAAGGTCGCCACGAAGGGACGCACGCCGCCGTGATACGACATCCCGTTGGCCATCGCCGCCATCGCGTGCTCGCGGACGCCGTAGTGGACGTTGTTGCCGGCGCCGGTCTGCCCGTCGAAGTCCGCCTGACCCTCGATCTTGGTCTTCGTGGACTCCGAGAGGTCCGCGTCGCCGCCCAGCAGCCACGGCACCTTCTTCGCGATCGCGTTGATCGCCTTGCCCGACGCGACGCGCGTCGCCAGCGACTCGCCCGTCTTCCACTTCGGGAGCTCGGAGTCCCAGCCCGCGGGTAGCGCGCCCTTCGCCTGGGTCCGCCACAGCTGGGCGAGGTCGGGATACTCCTTCGCGAAGGCCTCGAAGCGTCGCTCCCACTTCGCCTGTCCCTCGATTCCCCTGGCGACGGCGGTCCGGAAGTGCCGGAGCGACTCCTCGGGAATGTGGAACGCGTCCTCCCACTCCCACCCGAGCGCCTTCTTCGTCAACGCGACCTCCTCGACGCCGAGGGGGCTGCCGTGCGCGGCGCTGGTGCCGGCCTTGTGCGGCGAGCCGTAGCCGATGGTGGTGCGGACCGCGATGAAGGTGGGCCGCTCCTCCTGCGAGACCGCGGTGCGGATCGCCTCGTCGATCGCCGTGAGGTCCTCGTTCCCGTTCTCGACCCGCAGGACCTGCCAGCCGTAGGCCTCGTAGCGCTCGAGCACGTTCTCGGTGAAGCTCCAGGTGGTGGGCCCGTCGAGCGAGACGTGGTTGTCGTCGTAGAGGTAGGTGAGCTTCCCGAGCTTCAGGTGCCCCGCGAGGGAGCCCGCCTCCGAGGAGATGCCCTCCATCAGATCGCCGTCGCCCACCAGGCAGAACGTGCGGTGGTCGACGACCGTGTGGCCGGGCCGGTTGAAGCGGTGCGCGAGCCAGCGCTCGGCCATGGCCATGCCCACCGCGTTCGCCGTGCCCTGACCGAGCGGCCCGGTGGTCGCCTCGACGCCGGGCGTGTCGTGCCACTCCGGGTGACCGGGGGTCTTGCTCCCCCACTGCCGGAAGGCCTTGAGGTCGTCGAGCGTGAGGTCGTAGCCGGTCAGGTGGAGCAGGCTGTAGAGCAGCATGCAGCCGTGACCCGCCGACAGCACGAAGCGGTCGCGGTCCGGCCAGTTCGGGTCCCGCGGGTTGTGGCGGAGATAGCGCTGCCAGAGCACGTAGGCCATCGGCGCCGCGCCGAGCGGCAGGCCGGGGTGCCCGGAGTTGGCCTTCTGAACCGCGTCGATCGAGAGCGTGCGGATCGTGTTGATGCACAGCTCGTCGATTTTCGGCGCAAGCGACTCGCGCGCGGGGGTGCTCAAGCGGTTGGACCTCCCGTCTCGCATCTTATTACGCGGCTCGCCGACCAATCTCGCATGCAGCCGGGATGAAGCCCTCACGAACGTCCGGATCCCTTCGGCCTCGATCTTCTGATAGACAATCGCCCGGAGAGGTCTCGCTGAGCCAGACTACGAAGGAAGCCGTCGTCCTGCCCCGGGGGTCCCGCAAACCCCTGGAGTGGAGCGGATCGGAGCTGCAGGAGCGCGCGCTGACGCTCGAGTGGCTCGAGACCGACGGATTGGGCGGCTACGCGTGCGGGACCGTCGCGGGGGCCCGAACGCGCCGCTACCACGGCTGGTACGTCCCGGCGATTCCGAGCCCGCGGCGCCGCTGGATGATGGTCTCCGGCTGCGAGGAGTTCGTCACCGCGCGGGGCGTCACGACCGGAATCTCCACGCAGATCTACAAGAGCGCCACCCACCCCGAGGGCTCGCGCAACCTGGTCCGCTTTCGGATGGAGCCGTTTCCGACCTGGCGCCACGAGACCGGAACGTTCAGCCTCGAGCGGTCGCTGTGCATGGTGCGCGACCGCTCCCTCACGGTGGTCCAGTACGTCAACCGCGGCGCGACCGAAATCACGCTGCGGGTCCGGCCGCTCCTGGCGTTCCGCAGCTCCCACCGCCTCCAGCACGAGATCGCCGACTGGAACGCCGAGACGGAGGCCCGGGGCGAAACGAGCTCGGTGCGCCCGCTGCCGTACCTGCCGCGCCTCTATCTCCGCGCCGTCTTCGGCGAGACGCGCCTCGACCCGCAGTGGTATCGCCACTTCCGCTACCCGGAGGAGACCGCGCGGGGCTACGACGCGGAGGAGGACCTCTGGAGCCCGCTCGAGTGGACGTGGAGCCTGCGGCCCGACTCGCGCGCGTTCCTCCTGTTCTCGCTCCACGAGAACGCCGGGGACCCGGACCCGTTCCTCGACGAGGAGCGCCGGCGCCGCCAGAAATTTGCGCGCACGCGCGACCCCGTCTTCGACGAGCTCGCCAGCCGCGCCGAGTGCTTCCTGGTCGAGAACGACCACCGCGACGCCTCCATCCTGGCCGGATTCCCGTGGCTCGCGGACTCGGGACGCCAGGCCATGGTCGCCGCGCCGGGGCTCGCGCTCGCGACGGGACGGGCCGGACACGTGGCGCGGGCGCTCAACACCTTCGCGGCGGCGCGCCGGGACGGACTGATCCCGAACCACTTCTCGGGCGAGGAGGGCGAGGCCGAGTTCGACTCCGCCGACGCCTCGCTCTGGTTCGTTCTCGCGGTCGAATGGCTGGGACGCCTGCGCCGGACCCCCGGCGAGCCGTCGCCGCTCCTCGGCGCCGTGCGCGCGGTCATCGCCGCGTACCGGCGCGGCACGCGATGGAACATCGGCGTCGGGCCGGATGGGCTGCTCGTCGCCAACTCCCCCGGACGGGCGCTCACGTGGATGGACGCCGTCGTCGACGGCTCGCCGGTGACCCCGCGTCCCGGGCGCGCGGTCGAGGTCAACGCGCTCTGGCACGCCGCGCTCAAGAGCACGGCGCGCCTCGAGCGCCAGGCCGGCGAGACCGGCCGCGCGCGCGAGCTCGAGTCGGAGGCGTGGCACGTGGGCCGCCGGTTCAACGAGACGTTCTGGTACGGCGAGAAGGGCTACCTCTACGACGTCATCGGCGACGGCGGGCCGGACGCCAGCCTGCGTCCCAACCAGATTCTCGCGGTGTCCCTGACCGGAGACCTCCTGCCGCCCCACCGCGCGCGCTCGGTGTACTGGACGGTCCGCCGACGGCTCCTGACTCCGTTCGGCCTGCGCACGCTCGACCCCGACGACCCGCGCTACCGCGGCCGCTGCGAGGGCGACGAGCGCGCCCGCCTCGCGGCGGCGCACCAGGGCACGGTCTGGCCGTGGCTCATGGGCCCGTTCGCCGACGCGCACTTCCGGCTCTTCGGAGGCACCGCCGAGTCGCGGCGGACCATGCGCGCGCTCCTCGCGCCCCTGCGCGCGCACGTCCGCGAAGCCGGGCTGGGCTCGATCTCCGAGATGTTCGATGGCGACTCACCGCACGCGCCCCGGGGCTGCATCGCGCAGGCGTGGAGCGTCGCCGAGGTGGCGAGGGTGTTGTATACGCACCTCCTGGGCGAGGAGTGAGGAGATTGACGATTGGCGATTGAGGATCCCAATCGACAATCGACAATCGACAATCACAATCCCCAATGAGGGTCCTCATGTTCGGCTGGGAGTTCCCGCCCCGCGTCAGCGGCGGCCTGGGCGTGGCCTGCGAGGGACTCGTGCGCGGGCTCCTCGAGCTCGAGACCCCGGTCACGCTGGTGGTCCCCTTCAACGCCTCTTCGGGTCCGACGGCGCCGTCCCTCCTGCGGGTCGTCTCCGCTCCTCCGCCGGCGAAGAAGGACGAGGCGCGCACTCCGCGGCTTCGGCTGCGCCTCCGGCGCGTCCGCAGCCTCCTCGCGCCCTACCAGACGGCACAGGCCTACGTCGACGAGTGGCAGGAGCTCGAGGCGGCGCGGCCCGAACCCGGTCGCTCCGCGTCGCTGTACGGGCCAGACCTCGCGAGCGAGGTGCTCCGCTTCTCGGCCGCCGCACGGGCGATCGCCCGGAGAGAGCGCTTCGACGTCATTCATGCGCACGACTGGATGACCTTCCTCGCGGGGCTCGAGGCGCGCCGCGTCAGCGGCCGTCCCCTGGTGCTCCACGTCCATGCGACCGAGTTCGACCGGACCGACGGGGAGGGAAACCCGTTCGTCGCGGGAATCGAGCGCGCCGGAATGGGCGCGGCGGACCGCGTCGTCGCGGTGTCGGGCTACACCGCGGAGGTCGTGGCGCGGCGTTACGGCGTTTCGCCCGAGCGCCTCCGCGTCGTGCACAACGCGATCGACGCGCGCGCGCCGGCGCGCGTCTGGTCGGTCGAGGAGCGCGAGCCGCTGGTGCTCTTCGCGGGGCGCATCACCTCGCAGAAGGGCCCCGAGTACTTCGTCGACGCGGCCGCCCGCGTCGCCGCCGAACTTCCCTCGGTCAAGTTCGCCGTGGCGGGATCCGGGGATCGGCTCCACGCCATGCGAGAGCGCGTCGCCGCGCTCGGGCTGTCGGAGCGGTTCCTCTTCACGGGCTACCTCCCGCCGGAGCAGCTCGACCGCCTCTACGCGCGCGCCGACCTCTACGTGATGCCCTCGGTCTCCGAGCCGTTCGGGCTGACCGCGCTCGAGGCGCTCCAGCACGGGACGCCCGTGATCGTGTCGAAGACAGCGGGGGTCGGCGAGGTGGTGCGCAATCTCCTGCGGGTCGACTTCGGCGACGTGGAGGGGCTCGCCAGCCACGTCCTCTCGGTCCTCATGTATCCGCCGCTTCGCGGCACGCTCGGCGCGCGGGGACGCGCCGAGGTCGAGCGGATGTCCTGGCGCGAGTCCGCGTGGCGCTGCCTCAGCGTATACCGCGAATTGGTGGGAGAATCGGAGCCGGGAAACGCACGACGAAACCGGACGCCATGATTCCGATCTGCCTGTACTTCCAGGTGCACCAGCCGTACCGGCTGCGGCGCTACAACTACTTCGACGTCGGGCGCGAGCACCGCTATTTCGACGACGCCGCCAACGCCGAGCTGCTGCGCCGCGCCGCGCGCAAGTGCTACCGCCCCGCGACGGAGATGCTCGCGCGCCTGCTCGAGCGCCACCCGGGCTTCGCCGTCGCGTTTTCGCTCTCGGGCTGCCTCCTCGAGCAGCTCGCGGAGTGGGATCCGGACACCCTCGCGGCTCTTCGTAACATGCTAGAGAAGTCCGGCGGCCGCGTCGAGATCCTCGCCGAGACCTCGCACCACTCGCTCGCGTGGCTGGCATCGCGCGACGAGTTCGCCGCGCAGGTCGACGCCCACCGCGTGCTCCTCGGCGAGGCCCTCGGACTCCCCGTAGCCGGAGCCGCGGCTCCCCGCGTGTTCCGCAACACCGAGCTCATCTACTCCGATGCCCTCGCGCTCTGGCTGGAGGCGCACGGTTTCGCGGGGGTGCTCGCCGACGGCGTGCGTCCCCTTCTCGACGCCGGGGCGCCGAACCCGCACCATCTCTACCGCGCGGCCACCCCCGGGGGCCTGCCCCTCCTGCTCCGGGACCCGCGCCTCTCGGACGACATCGCCTTCCGCTTCTCGCAGCACGGCTGGAGCGAGTGGCCGCTGACGGCCGAGAAGTACGACCGCTGGATCTCCGCGCTCTCCGGCGAGATCCTGTCGCTGTTCATGGATTTCGAGACCTTCGGCGAGCACCAGTGGCGGGAGACCGGCATCTTCGAGTTCTTCGAGGAGTGGGTCGATCGGACGGCGGCGCGCGGCGGGACGTTCTGGACGCCGTCGCAGGCGATCGCGCATCTCCCCCGGCGCGAGACCCTGTCGGCGCCGCGCCCGATCTCGTGGGCGGACGAGGCGCGCGACCTCTCGGCCTGGCAGGGCAACGACCTCCAGACGGACGCGCTGCGGCGGCTCTTCGCGCTCGAGACCCGCGTGAAGGAATCCGGCTCGGAGGACCTGCGGCGCGACTTCCGGCGGCTCTCGACCTCCGACCACTTCTACTACATGGCAACCGCGAGCAGCGGCTCGCAGGGCCGGGGGATGTCGGCCGCCGACGCGGAGGTCCACGCCTACTTCTCGCCCTACGAATCCCCGTACGAGGCGTACATCGCGTACGTGCACGTGCTCTCGGACCTCGAGCGGCGGCTGCCGCGTAGGGGCCGGACGGCGGACGAAGCGGCGGGGGCGCGGCGTCCCGCGGCGCCGATGCCGGCGTAGCGCGGACGCCCGAGAGAAGCCCGAGAGCCTGACCGCTTGAAGGACGCGCCGGTCCTCCTGCTGATCTGCGACGGGTGGGGTCATGCCCCGCCCTCCGAGGGCAACGCCATCGCGCTCGCGCGCACGCCGGTCTACGACCGGTGGATCGCGGAGTCTCCCTGGACTCTGCTCGACGCCTCCGGGGAGGCGGTGGGGCTCCCGGCGGGCGTGATGGGCAACTCGGAGGTCGGCCACCTGACGCTCGGCGCCGGGCGGATGGTTCCCCAGGATCTCCTGCGCATCGACCTCGCCCTGCGGGACGGGTCGTTCTTCGAGAACCCCGTGCTCACGCAGGCGATGCAGCACGCGCGGCGCAGGGGCGCCCGCCTGCACCTGATGGGGCTCGTGTCCGACGGCGGCGTGCACTCGCACCTGCGCCACCTCGCCGGGCTCCTCGAGATGGCCGCGCGGCTCGAGGTCCCGCGGGTCCGCCTGCACGCCTTCACGGACGGCCGGGACACGTCGCCCAAGTCGGCGCTGCGCTTCCTCGCGGCGCTCGAGAAGCCCCTCGCGCGCGCGAAGGCGAAGATCGCGACCGTCTCCGGCCGCTACTACGCGATGGATCGCGACAAGCGCTGGGACCGCGTCGCGCGCGCCTACCACGCGCTCGTGTCCTCCTCCGGCCTCCATGCGGGCAGCGCCGAGGACGCGGTGCGGGAGTCGTACGGGCGGGGCGAGACCGACGAGTTCCTCCAGCCCACGGTGATCACCGAGGACGGGGAGCCGGTCGGTCCGGTCCAGGACGGCGACGCCGTGATCTTCTTCAACTTCCGCGCGGACCGCGCGCGGCAACTCACGCGCGCCTTCACCGAAACGGACTTCGCGGAGTTCCCGAGGCCCACGCCCCCGAAGCTCCACTTCGTCACGTTCACCGAGTACAAGCCGGAGTTCGGCCTGCCGGTCGGGTTCGCGCCGGAGACGCTGACGCACATCCTGGCGCAGGTCTGGGCCGAGGCCGGGCTCACGAACCTCCGCCTCGCCGAGACCGAGAAGTACGCGCACGTCACCTACTTCTTCAACGGCGGCGTGGAAGAGGCGTTCGCGGGCGAGGAGCGGATCCTGGTCCCGTCGTGGAAGGGCGCGACCTACGACCTCCACCCGCAGATGAGCGCCGCGGAGATCACGGAGGAGGCCGTGGGCGCGCTGCGCGAGAAGCGCTTCGACGCGCTCGTGGTCAACTTCGCCAACGCGGACATGGTCGGCCACACCGGCAAGCTGCCCGAGACGATCCGCGCGATCGAGACGCTGGACGGCTGCTTCGGCACTCTCGAGGCGGCCTGCGACGAGGCCGGCGCGACCCTCCTGATGACGGCCGACCACGGCAACGCGGAGCAGATGCTGGATCCCGACACCGGCCAGCCGTTCACGGCGCACACGACCAATCCGGTGCCCTTCCTCTGGCGGGGCGGGAAGGGCCGGCTCCGCGAGAAGGGCACGCTCTCGGACGTCGCGCCGACGGTTCTCGGCCCGATGGGCCTCGAGGTTCCGAGGGAGATGACGGGGAACGATCTGCGGAAGTAGGGGCGGATCCTTGTCATCCCGAGGAGCGGAGCGACGAGGGACCCCTTTCGAGGAGCGCCGGACTTCAAACGGGGTTCCTCCCCCTCCCCTCGCTCTGGCCGGGATGATTCCTCTGGCGGGGCGGAAAGGGCCGGCTTCGCGAGAAGGGCACCCTCTCGGACGTCGCACCGACGATGCTCGCCCTGATGGGCCTCGACGCTCCGACGGAGATGACGGGGAATGATCTGCGAGAGGAACCGAAGTAAGCCCTTTCGATTCTGTAAGCTTGCCGAAATAGGGGTCGTTTGAGCGTCTGACCGCGCTCGACATCACTTCGGCGTGAACCAACCCTGTTTACGCTATTGCGTTTTCGTCTTGACCGCCGGCATTCCGGGGCGATAGTTTCAATTCACTTCGCCCTCGACCGATCCGGCGGAACGTTCCACCGAACCGATCCCGAGCGATCAGAACACTTAGGGGGGTCCAGCATGACCGATTCCCATGTGTCGATCGGCTCTCTCGCTGAGAGCCTTCAGAGTCGTCGGGTGCGCCTCGCCTCTCAATCCTGTCGCGGAATCTGCCCTCTCCCTGCCCGTTCGAACGGAGGATTGCGATGAAACCGAAGCTCAGTACGTGTCTCTTCTGGTGCTTTCTCTCTGCTAAGTCTAGCGGCGCCCGCCTACTAGGCCAAGGGAATCTCTGGATCGAATCCTTCACTGGCATGCAGCCAAACGAGAAGCCACAGGGTTACCGCTACGACTACGAGGCGTTCCTCGGGCAAGATCTCGAGATCGATTTCCAAAACGATTTTCTGGCAACGGTGCGTGGGCAACGCGATCCATCTCAACGGCAGCAACGTCGACGTCGGCCACTCGTGCACCTTCAACCAGAACACCGGAGCTGGTAGTTGCTTCGTTCAGCTCCCCTACTCCTGCGGCAAGGTAAGCATCGTTGTCGAACAGACCATCATCGGCAATCCGAGCATCGTCGATTCCTACCCAGTCGACGTCTTCGTGTTCGACGGGCCCGGCTGTATCCCGCAGTGTGACTCGTGCCAACTGAACTCCACAGGTCAAGCAGCCGGCCGGCCTGTGAATATCGCGACGGGCAAAGCTCTGGTTTCGAACGACGGATGTAGCTCTCTCGGGCCCGTTCGGCCTTCAGTTCGCCCGTTGGTACGACAACCAAGCGCAAAACACAGGAGACCTCGGCAGTCGGATGGCGGCACAACTACAGCGCATTTCTAGACCTCACCCAGAATGCCAATCGTGAGATCACTTTCCACGACGAAGAGGACAGGCGAACGTACTTCACGGGTCTTGAGCGCCAACGGCTCCGTGCACGACTTCCTCTCCGGCTCGGACCTCGCGCTGAATTCGGGTGGAACCGTCTACACGTTGATCACCTGGGCGAGGTGCAAAGTACACATTTGATTCTGCTGGTCGGACTATCCACCGTAGCCGATCGAATCGGTAACACCCACACGATCGCCAGAGACGGCTCCTCATCGAATCTCGACCGTACACCGATCCGCTCGAGCCGAGTCTTCACATTCCACTACGACGCCTCCAACCGCATCACATCGATAACGAGCAACGTTACTCAGCTCCCAGCCACCGTCCTTTCGCTGGTCTACGACAGCGGCACGAACTGCACCACCGGCAAACCTCTGCTCGATAACCGAGCCGGACAGCAAAGTCTGGACGTATCAGTACGACGCGTCGCATCAGCTTACTCGAAGGTCGTCGATCCCAACGGAAATGCGCAGGAGATCAACACCTACTCCGGCGGCAAGTGCGCCTCTCAGAGCTGTGCAAGGGAGTCTGGAGTCTCTGACTTCTCGGCTATCCGTCGAACGGAACCACAACGGTGACAGACGGGCTTTCTCGGTTGACGACCTATAGCTACGATCCAAAACTCCTACTTGTGACAACGGTTTCCGGCGGCCCTGGCTGCAGCTGCGGGAGGGGGGCGAAGTCGCAGCTTTACCTGGGACCAATTTCTGAGGAAGACGTCGGAGACCGACGGCGATGGCGCGACGCACTAGGTGTCCTGGCTCTTACTAGTCGCGATGTCGTTGGCTGCTTTTTCGATAACTTCTGCGACGTGGAACAGGCTTTTCCGTCGCCGACCTCAAAGACCGAGCCGCTGTCCTCTGGAGTTAACCGCACAACGAGTTGGACGTATCCCGCCGGAACCACCACGGCTACGCCAACGCGGGATCTACCTGTGACGGAATCCGTTCCTTCCTCTGGCCGACACGTCCGGAAACACGAAAGTCACGACGAACACTTGGAGCAACCAGGGCCTTCTTACTCGAGCAATCAGTTCAGGGCTACGTTGCTGGACGTCGACTACGTACATTACAGATTGGAGCTTCGATACGAAAGGCCGACTCTCGAGCGTCGATGGGCCCAGAAACGACGCCTCTGACCGTACGTCCTACTTCTACTACGACGACGCCGACTCGGACTTCGCGAGACGTGGCCAGCTCAAGACGGTGACTGATGCCGTCGGTCTCGTGACGACCTACGCGAGTTCCGCCCAGTCGACGCCTTACAACACCTACGACGCTTACGGGCACGCGCGGAGCGTGACCGATCCAAACGGCGTCGTCCGTCAGATGGACTACGACAACCGAGGACGGCTCACGCTCAGCCGGCTGAAGGGCGTCACGGGCGACGCGACCGATCTGGTCACGACCAACACGTACGACAACGCGGGCCGTCTGACCAAAGTCTCGCTTCCCGCCGGCAACGGCACCTCGTACGGCTACCATTCTGGGAACCGTTTGACCGACAACGATTTGTTCTGACTCGGCCAGCCATTTCCAGCAAGAACGGCTTCATCTCACCCTGACGTGATGGTGCAAAAGACGAAGGAGGAATCGCAGATCTGCACGACCCCGGCCTCGCCTCTCCTCTGCGACGAACTGGAGCACCAAGCGCCAGAACTCGTTCCAGTACGACACCTACGGGAGGTTGAGCGAGATCGATCACACCGTTCCATCGGGGTCGAAGATCGTTTACGGCTACGACGCTGCCGGGAACCTACAGACCGTCCGCGACGAGAATCACGCGTCAGCGAACACGACCTACGGCTACGACTTCGCCAACCGTTTGATTTCGGTGATCCAGACTCTTGCCGGGGCACCTGTGCAACACGTCTGGCTGTCCCGCCACTTCCGGCAACATCTCGACCTGCTACGCCTACTACGTCCACTACAATCTCAAGTCCGTGAACGACCCGAAGACCAACCAGACCAGTCTACGCCCACGAGACTTCCGCAGGATGAGAAGTCAAGCGAGCCCGGTGAGCGGAACTACAAGCTACGTCTACGACGCGTCGGGCAACCTCATCTCGTCACCGACGCCAATGGCGCTGCGACCACGCGAGGCTACGACGCCTCGAGCCGCATCACCGAAACGCGACGCGCACCGGTGCTGCCACCGAGTCCGTAACTTGCGCTACGACGACCCGACTTCGCAATCTCCCGGCAGCTCGCGTCCACTACAGATCCGTCCGGATCGACGACCTACGCTTACGACCGCCGCGGCCTCATTTCGAGCGAAGCCAAGCTTGTCAACGCACCAGCTTCACGAGCGCCTACGCGTACGATCTGAATGCAACCGCAAGACGATGACCTACCCTTCGGCCGCGTCCTGACCTACACCTTCGACTTCGCGGATCGGCCCAATCAGGTCACCGGAATCCTCTCGCCAAACCCCGTGACGACCTACGTTTCCTCGACGACCTACTCCATTCGCCGAGAAGTCGTCACGTTCCAAAAACGAAGCAAGCACCTTCGATCAGGCTACTCTAAAACAAGCTAGAGAGTCAGCTCGTTGACCACCCTTCCGACTACACGTACGAGAAACGCCTTCGGAACATCACGACGCTCACCGATCCGACGAACGCCGCCTACAACCGATTTTCGCCTACGATACTCAACCGCTACACGCGAACTCCGCACTTCTCTTGACGCGTCGGCAATGCTACGCCTATGAGCCATGCGCATACTCTGTCACGCTCGAACTCGCGCACGCGACGTTCATACACGGCACCACCACCCAAAGTCCATGCGTACCGAACACCTCGCACGAAACTCTGCTACGACTCCGCTAAACGAAACCATCGTCCACGGAGCAACTTGCCCGCCATCGTCGCCAACCTTCATCTACTCGCTAACTACCTCCCAATCAGTCCACAACCTGCAGTACTCCTACACGCCGTGTCTCCGAACGCCGTCACGTTCACGTCCGCTGTCACCTCGTATCCCCGAGTCAATCGCCCAGAAACCCAGGCACCCAACCTCTACCCTGATCGTCAACAGCTCCGCTTCGTGTCCGGAACCACGGTCAAATTTCCGACTGCCGTGAACTCCGTAACGTTCAACAGCTCGATCAAGCTCACCGTGAGCCTCACGGTGCCTGCGCGTCGCGACGATTCCGTCAGAGCTGCGAACGTCGAGGTGATCAATCCCGAACGAACAACCCCAGCGAGTGCTCCCGCCGCCTTCAACCCTCAACGGTTCTCCGACGAATCGGAGTTCTCGAGCTCGTTTCCGATCTACACCTAGATGTCGTCGACGCAGCGCGCGGTGATGGCGACGTCGTGACGACCAGCGCCGATGGGATCACGAACAACGCCGACGGAACTCAAAAGTTCAATAGCAGCACGAATGTCCTTCGGCGCGACATAACCCGCTACATCGAGCGCGCCCGAAGCGAAACCGCCGAAACAAGTTGCGTAACCCCTCAGTTCTGCGACGTTCCGTGCGCCAACCCGAACTGGGGATGGGTCCAACGGTTCGTGAACCACGGGATCACCGCGAGTTGCGGAACAGTAACTTGCCCGAGCAGCAGCATGAGCGCCGGTTATTGTCCAAACAACAACGTAACCCGCAGCGAGATAGCTGTGTTCATCGTCAAAAGCCGGAATGAGAGTGTCTCAACGACGCCGCGATGCGAATCACCCGCCTCACTTTAGCGACGTCCCTTGCAACCACCAATTTTGGGGATACATCCAGAAGTTCTTCGAGGATAGCATCACAGCCAGCTGCCAAACCAACCCTCCGCTCTTCTGCCCGAACGCGCCGAACTACGTCACGCGGAACCAGATGTCCGTTTTCATCGCCAAGAGTTGGAACTACGTCCCGCCGCCCGTAGCTCACCCCTTAACAGCCGCTTTTTCGTCTACTCTCCCGGAGTCGTCGCTCATCGCCGAGAGCAGCATGGCCCGAGCCCCAGCGCGACCAGCGGTTACAACTACGTCTGGAAAATAACCATCCGGTGCCGAGGAGAACAGCGGAACGCATTGAACCTTTACCAACCATCTCAGCACGCCAATCATTCAGTACAGCACGTCGTTGACCGCTCCCTTCTAGCGCGCCGAGTACGAACCCTTCGAACGCGTCTTCGCCTTGCGCACGACGAACCAGCACGAAGCCCTGAGCTGCCGGACAGGAGCAGAGGAACTCAACCTCTCAACCGATAGCAACAGCCTAACGGAGCGCTTCTACAACATCAATCGCTGGTATCGGTCGCGCTGGGGACGCTATTCGCAAACCGATCCAGCTAGCGTTGAAAGCGGCACAAACCTCTACGGTTACAGCCTCTCGAACCCGATCACAGCGATAGATCCATTAGCCTGCTAGCACACATCTGCTGCCAACCCGAGCCTGCGAGCAAAGCGCATTGCTATGTTAGGACGAAGATGCCGGTCACACCTACAGCCTGTTTCCGGAATATACAGCCTGGCCGCTCCATTGGAAAGCCACATCTTACAACCCTCGCGATGCTCCAGGCACGCGAGTCATGCGACAACGAGTGCAAGCCGAAGCGTTGCCCAACTTCCTGGGAGCCTTAGCGAGTGTTTCATGCAAGTACACAACGCATACCCACTCGTCGGATACGAGTTCACCGGCCTCATTCTGCCGAACAGCAATACATACGCGGACCTAGGCCAGGAGCTGCTGCGCCGGCGGCTTCCCATCAGGTCTCAATGCCATCGGCTCCGGCCACGCCCCTCCCAAGCTGCGGACAAAGCCTGTCGGCGAGCGATGAGCTGCCGCTGGCTGCGCAGGAGTTGCTGGCCATTTTTCGTCGGCATACTGGCTGTCGGGTGTGGCAGCCCGCCATCGGGCAATGAGAAGTTGGTCTATTGGGGATTTGACAAAGTGTTTGTCGGGGCTGAGGGACACCGATCCGTGGTCCCCATGGGCGTGATAACGAACTTAAACGGAGTCACGGTTGCTGGGAGCAGAGCGGCTCTTCTCGGCTGAGCCGCCTGGACGGCGCAAACATTGTTAGTCATCGATCTGGTGACGAGGGCCGTGATCACTACTGTTCGCGACGATAGAATTAGAGCGAGTGCGATCTCACCGGATGGTCGCGCTCTCGCCCTGCGGCTCTTTCGGGGAAGTGCGGCGGGTTGCGAAATAGTCGTGCAAGATCTCAGGATGTCGCGCCTGGACGTCGTCGCTGAAGGACCCAGCTATTGCTACACCAACTTGGCATGGCATCCCAGTGGCACACGGCTTTCTCTGTTCAGCGCGAATCTCGCCTACGAACCGAACCGGTCCGAGGGTCCGCGAAGAGCTGGTAGACACTTGGATTGAAAGCGCGCACCTCGGGAGTGGCTCTATGGAGCGGCTTGTTGCGGGTCGAGATCCAGCTTGGTCTCCCGATGGTAAGTGGTTGGCTTATCGGCGGGGGGATACAGTTCTCGTCTCTGATTCTGAGGGGCGACACTCCAGGCCGCTCTATAAACGAACGGACACCCAACGGCCTTTGGAGGGCTCTCCTTACTGGAGCCTGGATGGATCCTTGCTTTCTGCAAACGCCGCCGCGGGAGTGGACGGTAGCCTGCTGGAATGCCTCATCATCGATGGTCAGACTAGCGCGTCAGCTCGCTCGGTATCCGCTCCTACTGGTGTGCGCCTTGCTAGGGAAGCGCCAGCAGCGCCTCCACCAAAGCCGCACGACTGACCGCTGAGTCCCGAGGAACTTCGACCTGAATTGATCGACGCGGGAGAACCAAGTAAGCGAGAAGGAACGAGTCCCCGAGACGCCTACCCCGCGTCCTTGCGCTCGCGCGCGCGGGGGAACGCACGCCGGGCTTCGGCTCGCAGCTCCTCGGCGCTGTGCGGATCGCCCAGGACCTCGTAGGTCCGGGCGGCCGCGAAGTAGGCCTCCGGCGTGCGCAGGTCCTGCACGAGCTGGGTGAGGGAGCGGCGCGCGTCGGCCTCGCGTCCCTGGCTCGCGTAGAGCAGCGCGAGCGCGGCGCGGGGAGAGGGATTGGACGGATAGTCGCGGAGCTCCTGGAGGAACGCGGCCTCGGCCTCCGCGTCGCGCCCGAGGCGAGCGAAGCAGTCGCCGCGGAAGAAGCTCAGGTTCTGCATCGGCAGCGCGCCGACGCGCTCCTGCGCCTGCAGCGCGAGCGCGAACTCGTCGAGCGCGCCCGCGTAGTCGCGGCGGTCCCGCGCGACGCGGCCCAGGATGAAGTGGGGAATGCGGCGCGAGGGATACCGCTCGAGCGCGGCGCGCGCCTCCCTCGCGGCCTCGTCGAGCTGGCCCTCCGCCAGCGCGATCCGCGCCAGGTTCTCGTGCGGGTTCGACGGGCCCGCCTCCCCCACCAGCTCCGCGTGCTTGCGCGCCTCCGCGTAATTCCCCGTCGCCAGGTAGTAGTCCGAGAGCGCCATGAGGACCTGGGGATTGCCCGGCGAGATCTTCGCGGCGGACTGGAGCGCCGCCAGGGCATCCTCGTCGCGCCCCAGCTTCAGGCAGGCGTCCGCGTAGAGCTGCCAGACGTCGACCATGCCGGGGTCGGCCTGGAGGAGCGCGTGGAACACAGATCGCCGCCTCCGCGTAGCGCCCGCCCTGCAGGTCCCCGAAGCCCTCCTTGAGCTTCGCGACCGCGCCGACCCGCTCGCGCGGCGAGGGAAGATCTTTCCGGCTCAGGTCGGCCGTCGTCGCGCTGATGTAGCCCAGGGCCGCGAGCTTCTTGACCGACTCGGGGTCGGACGCGCCGGGCGGCTGGAGCGGCCGCGGGATCCGAGCCAGCGCCGCGGACAGCGCGCGGAAGGCGGGTGTGACCTGCGAGGCGAGATCATGCTTCTCGCCGGGATCCGCGACGACGTCGTAGAGCTCGGCCTTCGGCGACTCGATGTACTGGTGCCGGTCGTCGGTCAGCGACGCCAGGTCGCTCCAGCCGAGGTGCAGCCTCGGGTACAGCGTCTCGCTGTAGACCCGCCGCGGCTCGGATGGCGCTCTTCGACTCGGCCTCCGCGAGCGCGAGCGTCAGCGACCGCCCCGCGAGGCCCGGGGGCGCGGGCACGCCGGCGACCTCGGCGATCGTCGGGAAGACGTCGGTGAGGGCCACGGGAGACTGCACGGACTCGCCCGCGCGCCGCGCGCCGGGGAACTTCACGAACAGAGGCACGTGGATCTCCTCGCGGTAGAGCAGGACGCCGTGCTCGTCCTCGCCGTGGTCGTTCAGTCCCTCGCCGTGGTCCGAGAGGAACACGACGAGGGCCTTGTCGTAGAGGCCTCGCTCCTTCAGGAAGGCGATCAGGCGGCCCACGATCTCGTCGGCCCGCGCGATCTCGCCGTCGTACGGCAGGGCGTACCGGCTCTTGTAGGGCTCCGGCGGCTCGTACGGCGCGTGCGGCTCGAAGAGGTGCAGGAAGGCGAAGACGCGGCCCTTCCCGGACGCGTGCGAGCCGATCCACCCGGCGAGGAGCCTCTCGGTCTCGTCGCCGCCGCGCTGCACGCGCGAGAGGGACTGGTTGACGCGCGTCGGCTCGACGTCGTCTTCCCAGAAGTCGAAGCCCCGCGAGACCCCGGTCGCGTGGGACAGCACGACCGACGAGACCGCGCCGCCGGTGGCGTAGCCGGCCGCCTTGAGCGTCGAGGCGATCGTGGCGGGGCCGGGGCCCAGCGCGTATCCCAGGTTGTCCCGCACCCCGTTCTGCGGCGGGAGGAGTCCCGTGAAGAGCGTGACGTGGGACGGGAGCGTCAGCGGGACGTGGGAGTAGGCATTCGCGAAGAGCACGGAGTCCTTGCGCAGCGCGTCGAGATTGGGCGTCTGCACGTTCGCGTAGCCGTACGCGGGAAGGTGGTCGGCCCGCAGCGTGTCGACGGAGATCAGTACGACCGGCGCGCCGGGGGCGGTGAGGCCATCCCGGCGGCACGCAGCGGCTCCGACGGCGCCGAGCAGGATCAGGACCAGCGCGAACCGCCGCGTCCCGCGCGCCCGAACTCGTCCCCGCCGGGAGTCTGCTAGCATCCGCGCCATGTCCGTATCCAAGGCTATCTTGCTCCGCCGCCTCGAGACCGTCCGGAAGCGTCTGGCGTCGGTGTCCGCCAACGCGCTGTACGTCACTCCGTCGTCCAACCTGTTCTACCTGACCGGCATCGACTTTCACCGAAGCGAACGTCTGACGGCCCTGTTTCTCTTCCAGGATCGCGACCCGTTCGTGATCTGCCCGGCCTTCGAGGCCGAGCGGCTGCGCCGGATGTCCGCGGTGGACCACGTGGTCACCTGGGAGGAGACGGAGGACCCGTTCGCGAAGGCCGCGGCGCTCCTGCCGGCCTCGTCGGGAATCCTCGCCGTCGAGCCCTCGACCGCGTACGACGACGTCGAGCGCCTGCTCCAGTCGCGCACGGGTTGGCGGCCGGTCTCGGCCGCGTCGCTCTTCGGGGCGCTGCGCATGATCAAGTCGCCCGAGGAGCTCGAGATGATGCGCCACGCGGTCGCGGTGGCGCTCCCCCGCTTCCAGAAGGCGTTCGCCGCGCTGCGCCCGGGGAGCCTGGAGTCCGAGATCTCGACGCTCGTGGGCGGCGAGAACATGGTGCAGTTCGGCGAATCCTCGGCCCTGCCGCACGGCGCCTCGGGGTCGCGGGCGCTCCAGAAGGATCAGGCGGTCCTGATCGACGCGTGGGACCGGCCGGAGGGCTACTACTACGACATCACGCGCTCGACGTACTACGGCACGCCCACCGACGAATACCGGAAGGTGTGGTCGATCGTGCTCGACGCGCAGTCGGCGGCGATCGACAAGGCCGCGCCGGGAGTTGCGTGCTCCGAGGTCGACGCCGCCGCGCGGCGCGTCATCGAGAAGGCGGGATACGGCGAGCACTTCACGCACCGGCTCGGCCACGGCCTCGGCATCGACGTGCACGAGCCGCCCTACATGGTCGGACACGACCGCACGCTCCTCGAGCCCGGCATGACGTTCACGTCGGAGCCCGGGATCTATCTGCTCGGACGCTTCGGCGTGCGGATCGAGGACGACATCGTGTGCACCGAGCGCGGCGCGGAGTCTCTCTCGCCGCGGGTCTCGCGCCTCGAGCCGATTCAGGCCTAGCCGTCCGAGCGCGTCGTCGAGGCGCACGCTTCGAACATCTCGGAGGGCTCCTCGTCCCGCGCCTTCATGCATTCGTCCCGATCGGGGAACTGCCGGCGCGCTATAGTGTTTTCTTTGGTGCATGACGTTTCGCTTCGGCAACCTGACGCTCGATTCCGAGAGTCGAGCGCTGCTGCGCGAAGGCAGACCGGTTCCGATCTCGCCCAAGGCGTTCAAGCTCCTCCAGGTCCTCCTCGAGTCGCGTCCGCGCGCGATTCCGAAGGCAGAGCTGCACCAGCGCCTCTGGCCGGACACCGTCGTCTCCGACGTCAACCTCCCGACGCTGATCGCCGAGATCCGCTCGGCCACGGGAGACGACGCGCGCGCGCCGGAATTCATCCGCACCGTCTACGGCTACGGCTACGCGTTCTCCGGAGCGGCCTCGGTCACGCGCCGCGACGGCCGCCCGGCGAGCTCGGGCGACTCGATCTTCCGTCTCCTCTGGGGGCAGCGCGAGATCGCGCTGTCGGAAGGCGAGAACGTTCTCGGGCGCGGGTCGGACTCGCTGGTCTGGATCGACGCGCAGGGCGTCTCGCGCCGGCACGCGCGCGTGATGATCGGGGCGGGGCTCGCGACGCTCGAGGACCTCGGGTCGAAGAACGGGACCTTCGTCAACGGCTCCCGGCTGACCTCCCCCGTCGCGCTGCGGGACGGCGACGAGCTGCGCATCGGCAACGTCCCGATGACGCTCAAGATCTTCGCGCGCCCGAGCTCGACGGAGACCGCGACCGGCGGCTACTGAGCCCGCGAAGAGGCAAGCCCGCGTGAGGCCCGCCTCGGTGGGCCGGGGCGCGGCCGCGCTTCTCCTGCTGTTTTCCGCGGCCGCCCTCGGCCAGGACACTCCTCCGCCCGCGGCGACCGCCACTCCGCCGGCCGGGAACGTCGAGCCCGCCGCGCCGGCGGTTTCCTCCGAGGAGGCGGCCGATTTCGCCCGCCACGCGGCGACCGCCGCCCTCCACGGGCAGCGCCGAACCTTCGTCGAGGCCATCGACGCCGACGGGATCCTGCGGCGCCTCCTGGGATCGGCGCTCTGGGCGGGACTGACGGCTCGCCAGCAGGAGATCCTCCGCACCACCGTCCGAGACCACTTCTTCGACGCGCTGCGTCCGGCGGCCGGCGCGGCGTCGGAGGTGCGGTGGGCCTGGGTCTCGCCCGGCACGGAGTCCACGGTGCCGGTCTCGCTGGGCCTTCACTATGGGAACGCGACGGTCAAGACCCGCTGGATCCTGTCCCACACGCCCCGGGGCTGGATCATCGAGGACGTCGTCCTGCTCGACCCCGGGCTGTCGCTCGCCCGCGAGGCCGCGCAGCTGCTGGGCCCGCACCCCGTCGTCCCCCGCGACCGCGGCCGCGAGGCGCGCGCCCGCATCTTTCCCCGCCTGCTCGGCCTGGTGGCGGTCTTCGCGATCGTGCTCGTCTTCGGGCGGCGGATCGCGCCGGACCGGCGGCTGCTCCTCTGGGTGACGGCCGCGGTCCCCGGCCTGCTCTTCCTGATCGACGGCGCGCTCGCCGCGCGCCGGGCGCTGATGGAGCCGTACGCCCTCGCCGAAACGCTTCCCGCGCAAGAGTGGCGCGAGCTCGAGAAGGCGGCCTTCCAGAAGCAGGCCGAGCACGACGGCGAGGGCGCGCGCGCGGCGTGGGAGAAGGCGATCGACGCGGGAGCCCCGCGCGCCCCGGTCGACTACCAGATGGGACTCTTCGCGCGCGCCAGCGGGGACACGGCGCAGGCCCGCCGCGACTTCGAGCAGGCGCTCGAGGAGCAGCCGCCGGCTCCGGGCGCCGGCAAGGAGCTCGCCCTGATGGCGCTCGCGGAGGGCCGCAACGCGGACGCCCGAGCGCGATTCGCCAATTACCTCGAGGCGACCGGACCCGATCCCGACACGCTCGCCTCGCTGGCCGTCGCCGAGACCAACCTCGGGAACACGGCGGCCGCGGTCGCGGCGGTCGAGTCCGCGCGGGCGCTCATCGGCGAGAGCTGGCGGCGCGCGGAGCTCGAGGCCGAGATCTACGCCCGCGCGGGGAACGCGGCGGCCACGGTCGCGGCACTGCGCCCTCTCGAAGGGCTCGGGCGGCTCGACCGCTACGCGCTGCGCGCGGATCCGGCCTACCTTCGCATCGCGACGGATCCGGCCTGGGTCGCATTCCTCTCGGAGGCGCCCTCGGCCGCGACGACGCCGGTCCGCTAGCCCGTTTTCGCGCGAGAGGCGAAACGCCAAACGCCCGACGTCAGACCCCGGCCCACGCCCTCCATCCCGAAAACAGCTCCCCCGGCGCGAGCTCGGCCTCGCGGCGCAGCGCCTCCGCGAGCGTGTCCCCCTCGCGCAGCCTCTTCACGACGCAGGCGAGCGTCCCTTCCCCGCGCGCCGCGACGAGGTACTCGACCAGCGACAGGCTCTGTGCATAGAGCGCCCGCGCCTGCGCGCGGTCCATGACCCCGGGGAACCGGCTCTCCAGCTCCTCGAGCGACCGCGCTCCCCGCCCCCGCACCGTGTCGCGCGTCTCGTCCCGCGAGATCCGCCGTCCCTCGAGCCACTGCGCGAGCCCCTCGTGGAGCCAGCCCGGCGCGCGGTCGCCGGAGATCTGGCGCATCAGCGCGTGGGCGAGCTCGTGCGCCAGGACCGAAGACATCGCGGCCGGGTCCTCGGCGTTCGCGCGAAGCGCCACGCGGATCTTCCCGTCGTAGACGCCGGAGACCCAGTCGGGAACCGACGCCAGCGCGAAGAAGGCGCGGCCCCCGTAGAGCACGACGACCTGCCGCTTCGCGAGAGGGCTTCCGAAGAACGCGGCCTGCGAGCGATGGGCGGCCTCGAGCTCGTCCGCGGCGAGGTGGAGGACCGCCTCCGGCACCGACGGCTCGGCGAAGAGGGCGAAGTTGTCGGAGGAGAGCGAGCGCTGGCCGCGCGCGACGGCGAGCTCGTCCCGCGAGCGCGCCAACCGGCGCAGCAGCGCCGGGTCCTGTCCCCCGAGGCGAGCCGCCTCGCTCCACGCTCCCACCGCCTCCTCCAGCCGGTGCTCTCCGTAGAAGATCTCGCCGACCGTCGAATACGTCGCGGACGTCGAGGAGCCGGCGGGCACCCCGGCGTCCGCACGGTCCTCCGCGAGCCTGAGGTAGAAGGCCGCGGCGTCGAGGTCCTCCTCCTTTGCGTAGGCCAGCGTCAGCTCGGCCAGCGCGGAGCCGTTGCCCTCGTCGAGCGCGTACGCCTCACCGAGGAGCTCGATCGCGCGCCCGGGCTCGCCCTGGCGGAGGTAGCCGGCCCCGGCCTCCACGAGCTCCGCCGCGAGGCGCTTCGCCTCCGGCGCGCCCGGCGTCGCGTGCTCGGCCCGGCGAAGGATCGACGCGACGGCGGCCTCGCGCCCGCGCTCGGGTTCGGGTTCGGGTTCGAATCGCCCGGGGGACGACGGGCTAGCCGGCGTCGGCACGCCGGCGCCGGCGCCTGCGGACGCCCAGGGGTCGAGGCGGGCGAGATCCCGAGGGCGGCCGCCAGCAGCCAGGGACCCGGGAGCCTCAAGGAACCCGGAACGGCGCCCACGCCTGGCGGGCCCGGCCCGCGGCGTCCTGGACGAAGATGCGCAGGCCGTACCGGCCGGCGGACAGGTTCGCCGGCGTCGTGAAGGCGAGGAGGAGCACGCGCCGCCCGTCGGCCTCGGCCGCGGAGCGGCCCACGACGGACAGCGCGCCCTCCTGCACGGGACGGCCGTCGAACGCGATGACCTGACCGTTCAGCCGCAGGTCGTCGTTTCCTCCGGGCGCGCCGAAGTTGTAGGCGACGACGCAGACGCGGGACGCGCTGCCCGGCTGAAGCCGGGGCTCGGCCGAGGCGGCCCAGCCCTGCGCCGGCAGCTCGAGCAGCGGGGATCCCGTGTCCGACGGCGTGCTCGGAGTCGCAGGAGGCCGCCGGCCGCGGATGAGCACCCAGTCCCCCGCCCCCTCCAGGAACACCGGAGGCACGAGGTAGGGCTGGTCCTGGGCGAACGCCGGAACGATGAGAGAGGACACCGACAGCCCCATCTGCCCGGTCTCGCCGTTGCGGACCAGCGCGCGCAGGCGGTAGCGCCCGGGGCGAAGGCGCAGCTCGCCGTAGTACTTCAGCCCGCTCGCCTCCACCTTCTGGCGGCTCTTCGACAGATCCAGCCCGATCGACTGCACGAGGAAGTCCGAGAGCTGGTTGTCGGAGTCGGTCGCGTAGACGTAGATCTCGGCGCTCGCGCGGTCTCCCTTCTGCCCGTTCAGGAAACGGTCGCCGGGGATCTCGAGCAGCACGGGGACCAACGCCGCGGGCTCGCCGCTCGCGAAGGCCGCGGCCAGCACCCGCATCGGGATCTCGTCCATGGGGATCTCGTTGGCGATGACGTCGGCCGCCGAGAGGTTGCGCTCGAACGGCGAGAGGCGGCGGAAGCCGCGGCGCTCGTAGTAGCCGGGCCGCGCGGACACGCGCGCGCCGGATGCGGCGACCTTGACCTTGAGCTCGTGGAAGAAGCCCTCGCCGCGAGACTTGTCGGGGCGAAACGCCAGGACGTAGACCAGGCTGGTCCGCGTCATCAGCGAATCGAGCTGGCCCCGCAGGTCGTTGGCGTTGCGGAAGACCTCGCCGCCGGAGCCGTTGGCGATCTCGAACAGGGAGTTCTCGGCGCCCCCCGGAAAGGTGCGCGGCTCCGCGGCCTCGGGGTCGCCGTCCGTGCGAATCCCCGCGATGTCGACCGCGTGGATGACGCAGTCGGAGCGGCGCATCAGCTTGCCCATCTCGTCGAGCTCGCTGCGCAGAGGCGTGTCCCCGAACCGCTTCTCGGAGTCGACCTTCCACTGCTCGCCCTGGATCAACCACTGCCGCTCCTGGTCGGTCTCGCGCGTGCCCACGAGGAAGCGCCCGTCGAATCCCTCCGAGAGGTAGATCACGTCCTTGCGGCCCTGGACGGAATCGAGCGCCTGGCCGAGCTCGCCGAAGGAGCGGATCAGGTTCCGCACCCGGCCGCGCTGGTACTCGTCGATCCGCGCGTGGTTGATCGACTCCATGGCCTGGAGGTGCTCGATCAGCGCCGCCTGCGCGTCGGCGCGGCCCGCCCCGTCCGCGTTGGATTCGGGGCGCTGTGCGAAGTGGAGCGAGGAGGTGTCGAAGGCGAACGCCAGCGGATCGCCCGGCGCGTGCGGCGCCTCCAGGCCGAGTGTTTCGATCGCGCGCGCGAGCTGGGCGCGGTCCGAGGTGAAGGTCACCAGCATCCGCACGCCTTTCTCGACGGAGTAGACCGCGACCGCCGCCAGGTCGGTGCCGGAGAGGCCGTCGAGCACGAAATCGCGCGCCGCCTTGCGCGCGGCCACGATCGACTTGGGCCTCGCGAAGGAGAAATCGAACAGGATCAGGAAACGCCGCCGCGCCGGAGCCGGCGGCGCCTCGACTCCCGGTCCCGCCGCGTGGTCGCCCAGGTTCACGGCGTCGAAGCCGACGATCTCCTGCCGGCGCCCCTCGTCGAAGAGCGTGAAGTCCTTGGCCTCGAGCCCCCGCAGCGGCGCGCCGCTCTTGTCGAGGACGCGCACGGGAACCTCGACGAGCGAGACCTCGGCGGTCTCGCGGACGGGCCCCGGCTCCTGCGCGCCTTTGGCCGCCGCGCCGACACCGAAGGCGGCGAGCGCGCACAGCGGCAGGAGCGACCGAATTTTCACCATGGCGACCACGCGTCCCAAGAACGTCCCATTATCTCCCGGCGGCGGCGCCCGGGGAGAATCCCGGGCGAGGCCTCACGGCATCGTCTTGAGGAGGTCGCGAATGTCCTTGGCGTCGGGCCCGTTCGGGGCGAGCTCCAGCGCCTTCTGGAGGTCGGCCTTGGCCTCGGAGTTCTTCTTCAGCTGCATCCGCACGAGGCCGCGGTAGTAATAGGCGTCCGCGAGATCCGGCTTGATCGCGATGGCCTTGTCGAACGCGGGCTCGGCGTCCGCCGGCTTCTTGGCGTTGATCGCGAGGATGCCGATGTTCAGGTAGGGCTGAGGGTCCGTGACCTTCTCGGGCGGGATCTTGTCGAGCGCGGCCTTGCCCGCGTCGAGGTTGCCGCGCTGGAGCTCGATCTCCGCGACCATCAGCCACGCCCCGTACTCCTGCGGGTCCTTCTCGGTGACCTGGCGGGCGTAGCGCAGGGCCTCCTCCGTGTTGCCCTCGGCGAGGTACGCCGCCGCGACCCGCTGCAGGAGCGGCGTGTTGTCGGGCAGCTCGGCGAGCGCCTTGACGTAGTTCTCCCGGGCGCCCGCCCAGTTCTTGGCGGCCATGGCCTGGTTGCCCGCCTCGATCGCCGCCGCGGTCTCCTTCGAGATCTTCTTGCCGCCGACCGTGATCTGGACTTCCGCCGCAGCCGCGGGAGCGGCCGGCGCGGACTGCGCCGCCGCCTCCAGCGTGACCTCGACGGACGGATTGCGCGAGCCCTCCTGCAGGTCGACCGAGATCTTCTTGGTCTGGTATCCCGGCGCCTCGAAGTCGAGGTCCCACGGCCCTCCGACGAGTCCGAAGATCGCCCAGCGGCCCTTCTTGTCCGTCGTCAGGTCGGGCCCGCCGTGAGTGCTCCGGCCCCATCGCATCGAGACCTTGCAGCCCTCGAGCGGCTCGCCCTTGGCGTTCTTGACGATCCCGTCCACCCGGGCCTTGCCGCCGCGCCAGTCCTGGGCCAGAAGGGACTCCGGCGTCGTCACCAGGACCGCCGCGGCCACCGCCAGCGCGGCCCCGAGAACGATTGGCTTTCGCAGTCGCATCACTCCTCCCCTTCGCGTCCGCGCGGAAGTCTACATCCGGGGAGGGGCAGAAACCGGAGGCCGGAGCGGAGACCAGCCCGAGAAGTTTCCGAGAATTACGACTCGCGGAGCCGGCCGCCGTAGAAGCGGGCGAGCGCGTCCACGAGGGCCTCGGCGACGCGCTCGCGATACGCCGGGGTCTGGAGGAGACGGCGGTCCTCGGGGTTGTTGAGGTTGCAGACCTCCACGAGCACACGCGCGGGGATCCGGTTGTACCGGAGAATCGCGGGGACCCACTCTCGCCCGCCGCGGATGACGTTGCGACGGATGGGATCGAAGGCGTGGAGCGGCAGATCCGCCGCGCGGAAGGACGCGACCACGCGCTCGGCCAGGTCCCGCGAGACGCCCTCCGCCTCGATGCGTTCCTTCCGGGAGAAGCTGACCTTCGGAGCCTCGCGGACCTCGCGCCGGGACTCGTACGGCTCGCCGGACTTTCCGTACGTGCCGTTCAGGAACTTCTCCCCGGGCACGTACACCATAGTGCCCCGGACCGCGGGGTGGAGCGAATCGGCATGGAGCGAGACGAACACGGTGCGGTCCTGCGCGCCGTCGCGCCCGCTCTGCCGCCAGACCGCGTTGGCGAGGTACCAGCGGAAGTTCACGCCGGTCGCCGCGTCCTCGATCGGATAGGGCGGCGTCGTGAGCACCCGGGCGCTGCGGCTCGAGGAGACCGCGGCCGCGATCCCGCCGGAGCAGGGCGCATCCCGCCCGACCGTCGGGACGACGCGGGCGCGTGTGCGCGTCTTCACGAGGCGCTCGACGCGGCAGGCGATGTCGTAGACGTAGGCCGCCTCCTCGACGCCGTCGACGAGCGCGCCGGTGTCCCGCCCCCCATGGCCGGCGTCGAGGACCAGCGTCACGCCCGAGAGGTCCGCGCTCTTGACCTTGTTCGAGAACTGAGAGGCCTCCAGCCGCGTCGCCTCGTCCTTGAGGCGCTCCGGGTCGTTGGCGGCGCGGTACTCGGGCGAGAGGTCGGAGACCGGGATCTTGATCGCGAATCCCACCGGGATCGCGTGGACGTCGTCGATCCCGCTGCGCTCCGCGATTTCCCTCGCCTTCGCGTTGACGTCCTCGGCGTGGACGCGGCCGGTGAAGCGCACGACGACCGCGGAGTAGAGGGCCTCCCCCTTCTTGAGCCGGTAGACCGCGTAGGGGCCCTGCTCGTCCTGACCGAACTCGAGGACCGGCGGTTCGGCCGACGGGGCGGCCGCGACGGCCTCGCGGAAGGAGGGCGTCAGCAGGCGCGGCGGGATCCGGATCACCTGGCCCGGCTGCGTCTCGAGCGACCCGATCGCGCCGGCCTCGCGAATTTCCCGGTACTTCCCGGGATCCCCGGTGAACCACTCCGACACCTTCCAGAGCGACTCGGGCTTGCCCGTCAGCGCGGCGACGCGATGCTCCCAGCCCTCCGCCGTCGCCTTGTCGTCCGGGAAGAGGGCCTCGATCGCGACCTTGCGAAACGCGCCCGAGAGGAGGCGGTAGGGAACCCGCACGACCGTGTCCGGCTTGAGCCGCCGACCGAGGTTGCGGTTGGACGCCAGGATTTCCTTCTTCGTGGCCGGATCGTCGGTCAGGCGCCTTACGAACGCGTCGAGGCCCTCCCCCGGCAGCGGCCGCGCCGACAGGACGATCTCGTCGCCGTCTCCGATCGTCACCTGGATCTCCCGGGAGACGACGGCCGTCTTCTCCTTCGCGAGAGCGGGAGACGCGGCCGCGGCCGCCGCCGCGAACGCCAGCGCCGCGAGCGCCGCCTTACCCCTCGCGGGCAGGAAGGGCATCCGGAAACCCGGTTCCGGCCTCCAGCGCACGCGCCGCCGCGAAGACCGCCTCCTCCCCGAAGGCAGGCCCCAGCACCTGGATGCCGAGCGGCAGCCCGCCGCGCGTCAGGCCCGAGGGCACCGAGATCGCGGGAAGGCCGGCGAGCGACGCCGGCACGGTGAAGATGTCGGAGAGGTACATCGTCAGCGGATCCTCGGTCTTCTCGCCGATCCGGAAGGCGGGCGCCGGGATCGAGGGGCACACGATCACGTCGGCCGCCGCGAAGGCCCGGTCGAAGTCCGCCCGCAGGAGGTCGCGCGTCCGCATCGCGCGCCCGTAGTACGCCTCGTAGTAGCCGGACGCGAGCGCGAAGGTTCCGAGGAGGATTCGCCGCTTGACCTCCGCGCCGAAGCCGGCGGTGCGGCTCTCGACGTAGAGATCGGCGAGGCTCTTGTCGGACGCGCGCGGCCCGTAGCGCACGCCGTCGAAGCGGGCCAGGTTCGAGGACGCCTCGGCGCTCGCCAGGACGTAGTAGATCGCGATCGCGACGGAGGCCCGCGGCACGCGAGACGTCCGTCACCTGCGCGCCCGCGTCGCGGAAGAGGCGGCGCGCCTCCTCGAGGTTGGCGGCGACCTCGGGATCGAGCCCCTCGACCTGCGCCTCGCGCAGGAACCCGACGCGCAGCCCCTTCACGCCGCGCTCGAGCGCCGCCTCCGGGTCCCCCGGCGCGCGCTTCGAGGTCGTCGAGTCCATCGGGTCGAACCCCGCGATCATGCGGTAGAGGCGGGCCGCATCGCCGACCGACCGCGTGAGCGGGCCGATCTGGTCGAGCGACGAGGCGAAGGCGACGAGGCCGTAGCGCGAGACGCGCCCGTAGGTCGGTTTGAAGCCCACCACCCCGCAGCAGGCCGCGGGCTGGCGGATCGAGCCGCCGGTGTCGGATCCGAAGCCCGCGGGCACGAAGCGGGCCGCGACCGCCGCGGCGCTGCCGCCCGAGGAGCCTCCCGGGATCCGCTCGAGGTCCCAGGGATTCCGCGTCACGTGGCTCGAGCTGTTCTCGGTCGAGGAGCCCATCGCGAACTCGTCCATGTTCGCGCGGCCGATGAAGACGGCGCCCGCCTCGCGCAGCCGCGCCGCGACGGTCGAATCGCCCGGCGGCCGGAAGCCCGCCAGGATGCGCGATGCGCAGGTCGCCCGCCGCCCCGCGATCCAGATGTTGTCCTTGACCGCGAGCGGGACCCCGGCGAGCGGCAGCCTCTCACCCGCCGCGACCCGGGCATCCACGGCGCGAGCCTCGGACAGGGCGAGCTCGCCCGTGACCTCCAGGAACGCACGGATCTTCCCGTCGCCCGCCGCGATCCGGGAAAGGGAGTCCTCGACGACGTCGGTCGCGCGGCGGCGTCCCGCACCGACCGCGTCGGCCGTCTCCCGCACTCCCGGGGTGGGACTGGTCAGGCTCGGCAAATCCAGGCCTAAGCCTAGCCCTCGCCCTGACCCGGACCGACGACGCGGGGAACGACCCCGTACCCGTGGAGCCGGCGCGGAGCGTTGGGCTCCAGGGCCTCGTCCCCGTGGCCGGGACGGGACGCGTCGTCCCTCAGAGGCGTGGCCGTTCCGGCCGCACGAGCGCCGAAGGCCTCCTCCGGAATGCGCTTCAGCTGGTCGATGTACTCGACGATCCGGGAGAGCTGCCGGCTCCACAGACCCAGGTCCGCGTCCGGGAGCCGCAAACGGGCGAGCGTCGCGATCTTCCGAACGGTTTCAGGGCTGATCGCGCTCTCGGGCCGCGCGGGCCCGGGCGTGACAACCGGAGGAGCCGATGACATCCTCGAAATTGTAGCCCCTTTCTGCGCCCGCTCGAGACCGCGGGCGGACGTTCCGGAGACCGTGAATGGCGACGGCGGCGGCGAAGACCCCGGACCCGGCGCGCCGAATCGCGCGCGCGTGGACGCGCCTGCGGCGGCGCGCGGAGGTCCGTGCGCTCGCGCGCCTGGCGCGCGACGCCGTTCCGGCCAATCCCGCCTGGCTCGTCGGGGGCGCGGTGCGCGACGCCGCCCTCGGACGGCCCATCCCCGAGATCGACGCCGCCGTCGCGCGGGATGCGGAGGGAATCGCCACGGCCCTCCAGCGCGCCGGCCTCGGCACGGCGGTCTTCCTCTCGAGGGACCGGCCCGGCCCGCGCGTCTTCCGGGTGGCGGGCCGCCGCTCGCTCGACCTCGCGGAGATCGAGGGCGGATCGATCGAGACGGATCTCCGGCGCCGCGACTTCACCGCGAACGCGATCGCGGTCGCCTTCGACGACGGCCGGGTCGTGGATCCGTTCGGCGGACTCTCCGATCTCTCGCGCCGCCGGTTGCGCTGCGTCGACCCCCGGAACCTCCTCGAGGACCCGCTGCGCGCCCTGCGCGCGGCCCGATTCCTGGCGACGCACGGCCTCTCTCCCGACGCCGCGACGCTCGCCGCCGCCCGGCGCGCGGCCCCGGGGCTCGGCCGGGTCGCGCGCGAGCGCATCGCCGCCGAGCTCGCCCGGCTGCTCGAGGCGCCCGCGGCGGGACCAGCGCTCGCGTGGGCGGCGCGGGCGGGACTCCTTCCTGCGGCGCTGGCGCCCGCCCCCCTCGGCCCGGACCTCTCGGGGGCGGCGGCGGCTCGCGCCGCGAGGTCGATTCGGCCGCTCGACGCGCTCGCCTTTCGCCGGCTGCCGCCCGCGCGAAGGCGCCGCCTCCGGCTGGCGCGCCTCGCCGAGGCTCTCGGGCTCCGTCCGGAGGACACCCGGCGCTGGCTGTCCGGGTTGTCCCTGGGCCGCCGCGAGGCCGAGGAAGTCGCGCGGCTGCGGTCGCTCGCCCGCGCGCTGCCGAAGGCGGCCCGGCACGGCCGCAGCGACGCCGTCGCGTGGCTCCTCGAGGCCGGAGCGCTGGCGGAAGACGCGCTGCGCCTCGCGAGCCTCTCGGGCGGGTCGGCCTCCGCCGCGACCGTGCGCCGGATCACGCGCCTCAGGCACCTGACCCGGGCCCGCTCAGCGTCGAGACGCGTGGCCGTGTCCGGAGGCGACGTGATGCGCTGGCTGTCTCTGCCGCCCGGTCCGAGGATCGGCGAGCTTCTCGCGCAGCTGCGGCTGCAGATCGCGCTCGGCGCCGTGCGCAATCGGCGTGAAGCCCGGAACTGGCTGGCCGTACAGGTCCGCTCGCGCCCGTAACCGGCTATAATCTCTACACATTGACCCTCGCGGAGCTTCTGAAGTTCATGGCCAAGAAGGAGGCCTCTGACCTCCACTTGAAGCCCATGCGCCCCCCCTTGCTGCGGATCAAGGGGCGGCTGATCCCCCTGAACGCCGACACGCTCCAGCCCAAGGATCTCGAGGAGATGCTCCTGGCGATCCTGACCCCCGCCCAGAAGGACCGGCTCGAGCGCAACCAGTCCGTGGACGTCGGCTACGGCCTGACGGGAGTCGCGCGCTTCCGGTGCAACATCTTCGTCCAGCGGGGCTCCTACGCGGCCGTCTTCCGGCGGATCCCGTTCAAGCTTCCCTCGATCACGGAGCTGAACCTGCCGGACGTTCTCGAGAGCTTCGTCCACCTCCAGAAGGGGCTGGTTCTGATCACGGGCCCGACGGGATCGGGCAAGTCCACCTCGCTCGCCGGCGTCATGCGCTCCATCATCGAGAAGCGGCCGGTCCATATCGTCACGATCGAGGACCCGATCGAGTTCCTCTTCGCCGACGGCAAGGCCGCCGTCTCCCAGCGCGAGGTCTCCACCGACTCCCCCAGCTTCAACGAGGCCCTCAAGAACATGTTCCGGCAGGATCCGGACGTCATCATGGTCGGCGAGATGCGGGACTGGAACACCATGCAGACCGCCATCACGGCCGCCGAGACGGGCCACCTCGTCTTCTCGACGCTGCACACCAACAGCGCCGCGCAGTCGATCGACCGCATCATCGACTCCTGCCCGCAGGAGCAGCAGGCGCAGGTCCGCTCGCAGCTCTCGATCGTCCTCCAGGCGATCGTGTCGATGAGCCTGATCGAGACCTCGGACGGCGCGGGACGCGCGCCGGTCGTCGAGATCATGATCAACTCGCCGAAGATCGCGAAGCACATCCTCTCCGGCGAGGTCAAGGAGATCCACGAGGAGATCGAGAACTCCGTCAACTACTACAAGATGCAATCGATGAATCAGTCGCTCATCGCGCTGCTCTGCAACAAGCGGATCACGTACGCGAAGGCGATGGAGATCTCGGTCGACCCCGAGGACCTGTCCCTCAAGCTCCGGAAGCTCTTCCCCCAGATCGAGGAGAACCAGCGAGGTGGACTCATGGCATCCGACAGCGACTTCTCGCAGATCACGCAGCTCCTGGAGATCAAGCGTCTGTACGAGGAGCAGGAGGAGAAGTGGAAGCTCCGCCTGACCGAGAAGGACGAGGAGATCAACAAGTACCAGATGGAGCTGCGCGAACAGCGTCGGGCGGTCGAGGGCCGCGACCAGGTCCTCCAGGACACCGAGTCCGAGGTCAATCGCCTCAAGGGCGACAACGACCGCGTCACCCGCGAGTTCCAGACCAAGATCGCGCAGCTGAACGAGCGCATCAAGGAGCTCAACCAGCGCATCGTCCTGGCCGAGGGTGGCCCACGCGCCGCGGCCACCCAGGGCGGCGGCAGCGGAGGCGGCGGATTCTTCAAGAAGTGACGCGTCAGCGCGAAGCGCCAGACGCGTCATCCTGAGGCGCGCAGCGCCGAAGGATCCCGTCCAAAATCAGCCCGCGGGTCATCCCGAGCCGCGCGACGAGTTCGTCGCGAGGGATCCCGTCACGGCTTACCTCTCGGACCCAGGCCGTCCTCTCGCCCGAGCCTTTCGTCCCTGATCCCGGCGCCCCCGTCCCTCCTCCGCCCGCGTACAATGTGCCCATCGTGCAGGGCGTCGCCGCGCTCTGGATCACCGTCTCGCTCGCGTCGCTGTCGCCGGGCTCGCAGGACGAGCTCGCCCGCGCCGAGAGCATGATGGAGCGCAAGGACTACGTCGGGGCCGAGACCCTCCTGCGGGAGGTCCTCCGCGCGGAGCCCCGCAATGCGCGGGCCCACGGGAACCTCGCGCTCGCCCTGATGCCCCAGCGCAGGGTGCGCGACGCCGTCGACGAGGGCCGCCTGGCCGCCGCCTTCGCGCCCGAGAGCCCGGAGGCTCGATACATCTACGGGCTGACGCTGCGCGCCGCGGGGCGCTCCCCCGACGCGGCGCGCGAGTTCGCGAAGGCCTCGGCGCTCGCACCCGAGGCGATCGGGCCGCTCGACGGGCTCGCCGAGGCCTACGCGGCGGCCGGGGACGACCGGGCCATCGCGGCGTACGAGAGGCTCATCGGACTCGAGCCGGGCCGGAGCCGTTATCCGCTGGAGCTCGCCCGGTACCTCTGGAGCGCCGGCCAGACCGAACGCGGCAACACGGTGGCCGCCGCGGGGGTCGAGAAGTTCCCGAACGACGCCGCGCTGCGGGGCGCCTACGGCGAGGCGCTCTTCGAGCAGCAGCGTTTCGTCGACGCGGCGCACGAGCTCGCGCGAGCACGCGCGCTGGGCGTCCGCGACGCGGAGACGCTCGCCGCGCTGGGGCGCGCGCTCGCTCAGGCCGGGCGCGTCGACGAGGCACGCGCCGCGCTCGAGGACGCCGTGCGCGAGCACCCGGACTCCGCGCCGCTACGCCTCGACCTCGGCCGGCTGTACCTGTCGCAGGGCGAGGGCGAGCCCGCTCGCCGGGAGCTCGACCGGGCGGCGGCCCTGGCGCCGCAGGACGCCTCCATCCGCTTCGACCTGGGGCGCGCCGAGGAGGCCGCGGGCCGCCTCGACGAGGCCGAGGCGGCCTACCGCAGGGCCCTGGAGCTGTCTCCGAACCTGGCCTCTCCACGCTACGCCCTGGGCCGGCTGCTCGTGCGCCGCGGGCGGCGGGAGGAAGGCGAGAAGGAGCTCGACGTCTATCGCACGCAGTATTCCCGGGCCGCGAAGGCCCAGTCCGAGGCCGAGGCGCGGCATGGCGAGATCCTCCAGGCGGAAGCGGAGCTGTCGCGTGGGCAGACCGCAGCCGCGCTCGCCCGGCTCGAGTCCCTTCCCGAGGGCGTGGAGGTGCTCGAGTGCCGCGCGCGGGCGCTCTCCCGCCTCGATCGCCACCGGGAGGCCGTCCAGGCCCTCGAGCGCGCGCGCGATCTCCGGCCCGACGACGTGCGGATCCAGACCCTGCTCGCGGCCGAGCGGGCGAGAGCTCCCGCGTCCAAGCCCGACATGGAGAAGCCGTGATCGCCGCGCTTTTCGCCTGGCTCGCCGCTGCCGGCGCCGCGGCCCCGGCGGGAGACTGTCCCGTGCTCTTCACGGACGTCGCCGCGTCCGCCGGACTCGTCTTCACGCATCTTCGCGGCGCCACGCCCGACCACCGCCTCGCGGAGACCATGGGGTCCGGCCTCGCGTGGCTCGACTACGACAACGACGGGTGGATGGATCTGTACGTGGTGCAGGGCGGGCCCTTCCCCCCGTCCGCCGCGGAGAGCCCGAAGGCCCAGGACCGGCTGTTTCACAACAACAAGGACGGCACGTTCACCGACGTGACCGAGAAGGCGAAGCTCCACGACGCCGCGTACGGCATGGGAGCCACCGCGGTCGATTACGACAACGACGGCTGGGTCGACCTGCTCGTGACCAACTGGGGCGGCGTGATCCTCTACCGCAACAACGGAGACGGCACCTTCCGGAACGTCACCGCGGCGAGCGGCCTCCAGGCCGTCACGGGCTTCGTGACCGCGGCCGCGTGGGGAGACGTCGACGGCGACGGCCGCCTCGATCTCTTCCTCGCGCGCTACGTCGACGATCGGAACGAGGGCAAGCTCTTCTGCGGCGACCCGGCGACCGGTGAGCGGGTGTACTGCCCGCCGATGATGTATCCGGGGACGAGCCCGATCCTGTTGCGCAACGGCCCGGACGGCGTCTTTCGCGACGTCACGCGCTCCGCGGGTCTGGGCGACGCCGTCGGGCGCGGGCTCGGCGCCGTCTTCGTCGACGTCGACCTCGACGGCCGGCCGGACCTCTACGTCGCCAACGACGAGCTCATGAACTTCCTCTTCCACAACCTGGGCGGTGGGCGCTTCGAGGACCTCTCGGTCGTCTCCGGCACGGGATTCGACCCGCTCGGCAACGTGCAGGGAGGCATGGGCACCGACGCGGGCGATCTCGACGGGGACGGCCTGCCCGACCTCGTGGTCGCCAACTACGAGAACGAGACCAACGAGTACTACCGCAACCTCGGCGCCGGGGTCTTCGAGGACCTCTCGCTTTCCTCGGGGTTCGGCCCCCCGGCCGTGAACTTCGTGGGCTTCGGGCTCAACCTGTTCGACGCCGACAACGACGGCGACCTCGACGGCTTCGTCGCGAACGGCCACATCTTCGAGCGGCCCAGGCGACAGGGCACCCCGTATGCGCAGCGGCCGTTTCTGATGTGGAACGACGGAACCGGCCGCTTCGTGGAGCGCGCGTGCGGACCCGCCTTCGCGACGGTGCTCGTGGGGCGCAGTTCGGCGGTCGCGGACTACGACAACGACGGCGATCTCGACGTCGCCGTCTCCAACTCGGGCGGCCCGCTCCAGCTCCTGCGCAACGACGGCGGGAAGGGCCACTGGGCCGGCGTCCAGCTCGTCGGGCGCAAGTCCAACCGGCAGGGCATCGGCGCGCGCCTCGTGGCACAGACGCCCGCCGGCCGGAAGCGGACACGGCTCGTCGTGGCGGGCAATAGCTACCTTTCCTCCTCGGACCCGCGGGTCGTGATCGGCCTGGGAGACGAGAACGCGATCGCCCGGCTGACGATCTTCTGGCCGTCGGGAACCGTGCAGACCGTGGAGTCCCTCGCCGCCGGGAAGTACTACCGGATCGAGGAGACCGAGACGGCGAAGCCGTAGAGGTTAGCCGGACCGAAGAGCGAGCCAGGCCGAGGTCAGGGCGCCGGTGAAGCCGCCCGTGATGTCGGCGAGGGCGTCGAGGCCCTCCATCGAGCGCCCGGGGATCCAGAACTGGTGGAGCTCGTCGAGCGTCGCCCACACGGCGATCGCGCCGGCGACCGCGAGGGCGCGGAGCCAGGCGGAGCGCGACGCCGGCGGCCACGCGATGGCGCGGCAGAGGAGGAAGCCCTCGACCCCGTAGAGGAAGGTGTGGACGATCTTGTCGAAGTTCGGGATACCCGAGACGACGGGAACATCCGGCGGCGACGGCCAGGAGGTCAGGGTCAGCAGGAAGATGCCCCAGCCGACGGCGGCCCAGACGGCTCGGCGGCGCGCGCGGTCGTCGACGGCGCCCCAAAAAAAAGGGCGCCGCTTCGCAGCAGCGCCCCGAGAATCCATGAGACTGGCCGTCGCCCTAGGCGCCGCGCTTCGACGGCCCGGTGCGCGACGGCCCCTTCTTCGGAGCGGGCTTGGCCGCGGGCTTGACCTTCTCGGCTTTGGGGCCGGCCTGCTTCCGGGACGGCCGCGGCTCGGCCGCGCCCTCGCCCCCCTCCGCTTTCTCCTTGCGGACCGTCTCGACGCGTCCGCCCGATGCCCGGCGCGCGCGGTCGGAGAGGGACTCCTTGCGCGGCGCCTTCTCCTTCGGCTCGAACTTGTAGTCGACGAACTCCAGGATGGCCGCCTCGGCGGCGTCGCCCTTGCGCGCGCCCAGGCGCAGGATGCGCGTGTAGCCGCCCGGCCGGTCCACGAAGCGCGGCGCGAGCGTCTCGAACACGCGCTGGACGGTCGTGCGGTCGGGGATCCAGCGGTAGACCCGCCGGCGCGCCGCGACGCCGTCGTTCTTCGCCGTCGTGATGAGCCGCTCGGCTAGTGGCCGGAGCTCCTTCGCCTTGGAAAGCGTGGTCTCGATCCGCTCGTGCGTCATCAGCGAGGCCAGCTGATTCGAGAACATGGCCAGCCGGTGAGGCGTCGTGCGACGGAGCTTGCGCCCCGCTCGGTTGTGTTGCATGGCGTCTACTCGCTCTTGGCTTCGACCGGCTCGATCTCCATGCCGAGGGACAGGCCCATCGGGCGCAGGATGTCCTTGATCTCGTTGAGAGACTTACGGCCGAAATTCTTGGTCTCGAGCATCTCCTTCTCGGAGCGCTGCACGAGGTCCCGGATCGTCCGGATGCCCGCGTTCTTCAGGCAATTCGCGCTACGGACCGAGAGCTCCAGCTCGTCGACCGACTTGTTGAGGTACTCGGCCAGGTTCTCGGGCAGCTCACCGTCGGCGCCGCCCTCGAACGCCGTCTCGTGCTCGGCATTGACGAAGATCGTGAGGTGATCGCGCAAGAGCGTGGCCGCGAGACCGACCGCGTCCGTCGGGGAGATCGTGCCGTTGGTCCAGACCTCCAGGACGAGGCGGTCGTAGTCCGTGGCCTGCCCGATGCGGGCGGCCTCGACGTGGTAGTTGCAGCGGCGAACCGGCGAGTGCACCGAGTCGATCGGGATGTAGCCGATGCCCATGTCGTCGTCGAAATTCTTGTCGGCGGACACGTACCCGCGGCCGGCGGAGACGCGCAGCTCCATCCGGAGGCGTCCGTTCTCCGAGAGCGTCGCGATGGGCGCGTCCGGGTCCAGGATCTCCATGTTCGAGTCTCCCTGGAGGTCGGCCGCCGTGACCTTGCCCTTGCGCTCGACGTCGAGCGTCAGGAGCTTTTCCTCCGTGGTGTGCATCTTGATGGGGATCTGCTTCAGGTTGAGGATGATGTCCGTGACGTCCTCGACGACGCCCGGCAGGGACGAGAACTCGTGCAGCACGCCCTCGATCTTGACGGCGGTGATCGCCGCTCCCTCGATCGAGGACAGCAGAACCCGGCGCAGCGCGTTGCCGATGGTCGTGCCGAAACCGCGCTCGAAGGGCTGGGCGTAGAACTTGCCGTACGTCGACGTCAGCGTCTCGGTGTCGATCTCGAGCCGCTTGGGTTTCTGAAAGCCTTTCCACAGGGTCATGTTTCTCTCCTATTGCGGCTTACTTGGAGTACAGCTCGACGATCAGCTGCTCCTGAATCGGAAGCTTGATGTCCTCGCGCTTCGGCAGCTCGACGACCCGGCCCGAGAACGACTCGGGCGTCAGGTCGAGCCAGGACGGGACGCCGCGCGCCCGGGCCGTCTCGACGGACGACTTGACCTGCTCGTTGATCCGGCTCTTCTCCTTGATCGCGATGACCTGGCCCTTCGAGACCCGGAAGGACGGGATCGAGACCTTGCGGCCGTTGACCGCGACGTGCCCGTGGCGCACCAGCTGACGCGCCTGCGCCCGCGAGGCCGCGAAGCCGAGGGCGAAGACCACGTTATCCAGCCGGCGCTCGAGCTCCTCGAGCAGATTCGCGCCGGTAATTCCCTTCCGCCGCTCGGCCCTGGCGAAGGCCAGGCGGAACTGGCTCTCCAGGAGTCCGTAGATGCGCTTGACCTTCTGCTTCTCGCGCAGCTGGATCCCGTAGCCGAGCAGCTTGGAGCGCCGCCGGCCGTGTTGCCCCGGCGGGTAGTTGCGCCGTTCGATGGCGCACTTGTCCTTGAAACAGCGGTCCCCCTTGAGGAACAGCTTCATCCCTTCGCGCCGGCAGAGCCGGCAAACCGATTCGCTGTAGCGAGCCACTAAAGCCTCCTCGGTCCGTCGTTGCGGTTTACGTCCTTCTTCCCGACTCGGACCGAGGCGTCGGTTTACGGACAATTTTAGATTTTAGATTTTGGATTTTGGATTGGGGCCACCAGGCCTCGATCCGTTCTCCAATCTAAAATCTAAAAACTAAAATCTAAAATTCTCTCCCTAGACCCGCCGGCGCTTACGCGGCCTGCAGCCGTTGTGCGGAATCGGCGTCGTGTCCTTGATCGATTTGATGTCGATCCCGTTGGCCTGGAGCGCGCGGATGGCCGACTCGCGTCCGGCGCCCGGCCCCGTGACGCGCACGTCGACCGAGCGGACGCCGTGCTCCTTGGCGTGCTCGGCGCAGTTGGCCGCGGCGAGCTGGGCGGCGAAGGGCGTTCCCTTGCGCGAGCCCTTGAACCCGATCCGTCCCGCCGAGGACCAGGCGAGGATGTTGCCCTCCTGGTCGGCGATCGAGACGATCGTGTTGTTGAACGACGCCGCGACGGTCGCCTGACCGTGCGGGATCGCCTTCTTTTCCTTCTTCGCTCCGCGCGGGCGCTTGCCCTTGCCGGCCTTCCCGGCGCCCTTCTCGGGGACGGCGGATGTCGGTGTCGCTTCAGCCATTGTGTTCAGCCCTCAATCCAAAATCCGAAATCGATTACTTCTTCGTCGCCTTCTTCTTGCCCGCGATGGTCTGCTTGCGCGGTCCCTTGCGGGTCCGGGCATTGGTGTGCGTGCGCTGCCCCCGAACCGGAAGGTTGCGGCGGTGCCGTTGGCCGCGGTAGCAGCCGATGTCCATCAGCCGCTTGATGTCGACGGCGATGTCCTTGCGCAGGTCGCCCTCGACCTTGACGTCGTCCGTGATGACCTTGCGGATCCGGACGACCTCCTCCTCCGAGAGGTCCTTGACCCGCGTGTCGGGACGCACGTCGGCCTTCTCGAGGATGAAGTTCGCCTTCGGCCGCCCGATGCCGTAGATGTAGGTCAGCCCGATTTCGACTCTCTTGTTCAGTGGGAGATCCACTCCAGCAATGCGTGCCATCGGCTACTTCCTCAATCCAAAATCAAAAATCTAAAACCTAAAATCTAAAATCGTCCTACCCCTGCCTCTGCTTGTGCTTGGGGGTGGTGCAGATGACCCGCACGACACCCTTGCGATGCACGATCTTGCACTTTGCGCAAATTTTCTTGACGCTAGCCCGGACCTTCATAACGCCTTGCCTTGTTTCCTATGCCACGAGCCTCGAGCTGCCGGGTTCCCGGTCCGCTCTCCACTCACAACAAGTCCCTATTCCCTGCGGCCTCACTTGTACCGGTAAATGATGCGACCCCGCGTCAGGTCGTATGGCGACAACTCGACGAGCACCTTGTCCCCCGGAAGGATGCGGATGAAGTTCTTGCGCATCTTTCCGGAGATGTGCGCCAGGACCTGATGCTTGTTTTCCAACTCCACCTTGAACATCGCATTGGGCAACGGTTCCACCACCGTCGCCATGACCTCGATCGCGTCGTCTTTCGCCATGCGACGCCTAAGCGCTCACGGCCGCGCGCAGGGCGGCCAGGCTGCCCGTTCCCAGAATCACCGCCCCCTGCGGCTCCAGGGCGATCGTATGCTCGAAATGCGCCGATTTCGAGCGGTCGCGCGTCCGCACCGTCCAGCCGTCCGGGTCGACGCCGACCTCCGCCCGGCCGAGATTGAACATGGGCTCGATCGCGAGCACCATGCCCGCCTTGAGCATGCTCCCCCGGCCGCCGGGCCCGTAGTTGGGGATCTGGGGCTCCTCGTGGAGCGCCGTCCCGACGCCGTGCCCGACGAAGTCGCGCACCACGCCGTAGCCGTTGACGATCGCCACGGCCTCGACCGCCGCTCCGATGTCCGAGACGCGCGCGCCCGGCTTCGCGGCAGCGATCCCCTCGGAGAGGGCGCGACGCGTTGCGTCGAGCAGCTTCGCCGCCTCGGGATCGATCCGGCCGACCGCGATCGTCCGCGCCGCGTCGCCGAAGTAGCCGTCCACCACGGCGCCGCAGTCGATGCCGATGATGTCGCCCTCCTGGAGAGCCCTCTTTCCCGGGATCCCGTGCACGACCTCGTCGTTGATCGAGGTGCACAGGGTCTTCGGGTAGCCCCGGTAACCCACGAAGGCGGGGCGGGCGCCCTGGCGCCGGATCTCGGTCTCGGCGATCTTGTCGAGCTCGTCGGTCGTCACGCCCGGCGCGACGGCCTTCTCGACGAGCGCGAGCGTCTCGAGCACGATGCGCGAGGCCTCCTCGAGCTTCAGGAGCTCCTCGTGGCTGCGGATCGTGATCATGCCGTGCTCCCTGTCGCCTTCGGCGACGTCGAAGCCAGCCCGGTCCGGCGATCCGGCACGGAGCGCAGGGCCAGGTCGATTCGCCCGGAGACCTCGTCGATCGTCCCGACCCCGTCGACGTCGGCGAGCAGGTCGCGCTGGCGGTAGTAGTCGACCAGGGGCGCGGTCTTCTCGCGGTAGACGCGCAGGCGCTCGCGCACGGTCGCGGGCGCGTCGTCGGAGCGGCTCTCGGCCGCGGCGCGGCCCGCCATGCGGTCCACGAGCAACGGCTCGGGGACCGACAGGTTGAGCACTCCGGACAGCGCCTGGCCGGTCTCGGAAAGCATCGTCTCGAGCGCGGCCGCCTGCGCCAGCGTGCGCGGGAAGCCGTCCAGGATGAACCCTTCGCGGGCGTCGCCCTGCTGCGTGCGGTCCCGGATCAACGCGACCATGAGCTCGTCCGAGACGAGCTCGCCGGTGTCCATGACGGCCTTCGCCTGGAGGCCGAGCGGCCTGCGCTCGACGACGGCGGCGCGGAGGATCTCCCCGGTCGAGATTGCGGGAACGCCCAGCCGGCTCGCGAGGAGCTTCGCCTGGGTGCCCTTGCCGCTGCCCGGGGGCCCGAGAAAGACGACGCGCATGGTCAGCTTCTGCGCCCCCGGATGCGGCTCTTCTTCAGGAAGCCGGTGTAGTGGTGCTCGACCAGCTTGGACTCGACCTGCTGCACCGTGTCCATGGCGACGCCGACCACGATCAGGAGCGAGGTCCCGCCGAAGTAGAAGTTGAACCCGAATCCCTCGGTCATGAACTTCGGCATCACCGTCTCGAGCCATGGCCCGATCCCCGGGATGCCCTGGACCTTGAAGCCGTTGTTGAGGATGTCCGGCAGTAGCGCGACGAAGGTCAGGTAGAGCGCGCCGACGATCGTGATGCGCGACAACACGGTGTCGATGTAGTCCGCCGTCTTCTTGCCGGGACGGATGCCCGGGATGAAGCCGCCGTACTTGCGCATGTTGTCGGCGGTATCGGTCGGATTGAAGATGATCGACGTGTAGAAGTAGCAAAAGAAGACGATGCCGACCCCGTAGAGCAGCACGTAGAGCGGGTGCCCCATCGAGAGCGAGGTGGCGGCGCGCTTCATCCAATCGGCGCCGGAGATCTGGGCCAGGTAGCCTGGCAGCGTCAGGATCGAGATCGCGAAGATGATCGGGATGACGCCGCCCGTGTTCACGCGCAGCGGCAGGTACGTGTTCTGGCCACCGTAGACGCGGCGCCCCACGACGCGCTTGGCGTACTGGACCGGGATGCGGCGCTGCGAGCGCTCGACGTAGACGATGAGCGACACGATCGCGATCATGAACACGAGCACGCCGATCAGGGTCAGGATGTTGAGGCCGCCCTGGCGGAGCTGGCTGAACAGCCCGAAGATCGCGCGCGGCAGGTTCGCGACGATGCCCGCGAAGATGATGAGAGAGATGCCGTTGCCGATCCCGCGCTCGGTGATCTGCTCGCCGACCCACATGATGAACATCGTGCCCGTTGTCAGCGTGAGCACCGTCATGAGCACGAAACCGACGCCGGGGCGCGGCACGAGGGGCAGCCCGCCGGGCGAGACCTGCTTCTCCAGCCAGAGCGCGATGCCGCTCGCCTGGATGAAGGAGAGCAGAACGGTCCCGTAGCGCGTGTACTGCGTGATCTTCTTGCGGCCCATCTCCCCTTCCTTGGAGAGCTTCTCGAGATAGGGCCAGACCACCGTGAGGAGCTGCAAGATGATCGACGCCGAGATGTACGGCATGATCCCGAGGGCGAACACGGACAGCCGGCGCAGTGCGCCGCCCGAGAAGATGTCGAGGTAGCCGAACAGCGAGCCGGCCGACGCCTTGAAGAAGGCGTTGATCGCCTGCGGGTCGACGCCCGGCGTCGGGATGTGCGCTCCCAACCGGTACACCGCGAGCAGCAAGAACGTGAACAGGATCCGCTTGCGCAGATCGGGGATGCTGAAGACGTTCGCAAAACTCTGGAGCGCGCTCAACGGGACAGCACCTCGCAGCGACCGCCGGCCGCCTCGATCCCGGCCTTGGCGGACGCCGAGAACTTGTGCGCGGAGACCGTCAGCGCCTTCTGGATTTTTCCATCGCCCAGAATCTTGACCGGGCGGTTCCGCCGGGTGAGGCGCAGATCGGACAGCGCCTCCGGGGTCACCGCCGCGCCGGCCTCGAAGCGGTCGAGGTCGGAGAGGTTCACGATGTCGTACTCGACGCGGAAGATGTTGGTGAAGCCGCGCTTGGGAAGCCGGCGGTGGAGCGGCATCTGGCCGCCCTCGAAGCCCCGCTGGTGGCGGTAGCCGGAGCGCGACCGCTGGCCCTTGTAACCGCGGCCGGCGGTCTTCCCGTGGCCGCTGCCCGGGCCGCGGCCCACCCGCTTGCGGTAGTGCGTCGCCCCGGGAGCGGGCGCGAGGTCGTGCACGCCCGTGGCGGGCGGGCGCGACGGCGCCGCGGCGGCCTTGCGCATCGGGCGCGGGGGACGAGCCGCCTTCGGAGCGGGCGCGCTTGTGGAAGCCGAAGCCGCCGGCTTCGCCGCCCCCTTGGAGGAAGCAGGAGCCGCCGCCTTCGCGGGCACTGAAGCCGCGCGCTTCGCCGCCTTGGCCTTTTTGGGGGCCGCGCGCGAAGCGGTTTTCTTCGTCTTCGGAGTCTTCTTCTTCTCGACCATGACCTTCTGTTCTTGTATCAGTCCTTCGTCACTTTGTCGTTTCGACTTCCACGAGATGGCGCACCTTGCGCAGCATGCCGCGCAGCGCCGGCGTGTCGACCCGCGTCAGCTCCTCGCCCATCCGCCGGAAGCCGATCCCCTTCAGGGTGGCCTTCTGGTCCTTGGGCGTGCAGATGCCGCTCTTGACCAGGCGCACCTTCACGGTCGCGCCGGAGGTCTTCTTCGGAGGGTTCTTCTTGGCAGCCTCGGTCACGCCGGTTCCTCCACCGCCGCCGCGGTCTCGGCGACCCGTCCGCGGCGCTTGGCGATTTCGTCTTCGTTCTTGAGCCGCAGGAGCCCGTCGAACGTCGCCTTGATGACGTTGTGCGGGTTCGTCGTGCGGAGGGACTTCGTCAGGATGTCCTGGATGCCGACCGACTCGAGGACCGCGCGGACCGGGCCGCCGGCGATGACCCCGGTTCCCGCCGCGGCCGGCTTCAGCAGAACGCGGCCCGCCCCGTAGGCGCCGATGATGGTGTGCGGGATGGTCGTCCCCTTGAGCGAGATCTTCTGCATGTTCTTCTTGGCCATCTCGATCCCCTTCTTGATCGCCATGGGGACTTCCTTGGCCTTGCCCGAACCGTAGCCGACCCGCCCCTGCCCGTCGCCCACCACGACCAGCGCCGAGAAGGAGAAGTTCTTGCCGCCCTTGACCACCTTGGTCACGCGGTTGATGTGGACGACGCGGTCGATCAGCTCCCGACCCTGCGCGTCCCGTTCCTTCTCGCGCTCGCGCGGCGCCCGCGGACCCCGGTTGCTGCTCATCGCTTCGACCTCATTCCTGTAGCCATGCCTAGAACTCCAGCCCGCCCTTGCGCGCGGCCTCGGCGAGGGACTTCACCCTGCCGTGATAGCGATACCCGCCCCGATCGAACACGACCTTGGTGACGCCGGCCTTCTTGGCGCGCTCGGCGACGAGGAGGCCGACTTTCCCGGCCGCCTCGCGGTTCCCGCCGCCCTTGGCGTTCTCCTTGCGGAGGCCGGCGTCGAGCGAGGACGCGTGCGCCAGGGTCGACCCACTGCCGTCGTCGATGATCTGCGCGTAGATGTGCCGCCCGCTCTTGAAGACGGCGAGGCGCGGCCGCGCCTGCATTCCGCGGACTGTCTGCCGAATCCGCATGCGGACGCGGCCCCGAGCCTCCGTGCGTGCTTGCGATCGATTCATGATTACTTCCCGCCGGCCTTTCCGACCTTGCGCTTGATCACTTCGTTGGCGTACTTGATGCCCTTCGCCTTGTACGGGTCCGGCACGCGGAGCTTCCGGATCTCGGCCGCCGTCTGTCCCACCCGCTGCTTGTCGGCCCCCGTGACCGTCATCCGCCCCGCCTTCGCGTCCACGGAGACCGCGATGCCCTCCGGGATCGGGAAGTCGATCGGGTGCGAGTAGCCCAGGGTGAACAGCACGGACTTGCCCTTGACCTCGGCCTTGTAGCCGACGCCCGAGATCTCGAGCTCCCGCGTGAACCCCTTGGTGACGCCCTCCACGGAGTTGGCGACCAGGCTGCGCAGCAGGCCGTGGCACGCGCGCGTGTGCGGCAGATCGCCCTCGCGGGCGATGCGGACGGTCCCGTCGGCGATCGTCACCTTCAGGCCGGCGGGAATGGCGCTCGTCAGCTCACCCTTCGGGCCTTTGACCCGGACGCTCTGAGCATCGGCCTGGACGTCCACGCCCTTGGGGATCTCGACCGGCATTTTTCCTATACGAGACACGGATGAATCTCCTTACCTCACCAGACGTTGCAGAGAACTTCGCCGCCCAGGCGCTCCTTGCGGGCCTTCTTGTCCGTCACGATGCCCTTGGACGTCGAAACGATCGAGATGCCGAGGCCGCCCAGCACCGCCGGGATCGCGTCGGCCCTGGCGTAGACGCGGCGGCCGGGCCGCGAGACCCGCTCGATGCCGGCGACGATGGGCTCGCCCTCGCCATCGTACTTGAGCCCGACGCGCAGCACGGGGCGCCCTTCCTTCTGCTCGCGCCGGTAAGACGCGACGAAACCCTCGTCCTCCAGGACCTTCAGCACGGCCTCCTTGAGGCGTGAGGCCGGCACGTCCACCCGGTCGTGCCCGGCCCGCATCCCGTTGCGCAGGCGCGTGAACAGATCGCTCAGCGGATCGCTCGTCTTCATCGCGTCACCACGACGCCTTCAGGACACCCGGGATGTACCCGAGGTTCGCGTTCGAGCGAAAGCAGATGCGGCAGAGCGCGAACTTACGCAGCACGCTGCGCGGCCGGCCGCAGACCTTGCAGCGGCGGACCGTCCGCGTCATGAACTTCGGCTTCCTCGCCGCCTTGATTCGCATTGCACGTGTGGCCATCTTGATCTCTCTCCTGGGCTTCCTGCCTACTTGGCGAACGGCATCCCAAGCTCGGCGAGCAGCGCCTTCGCCCGGTCGTCCCGTCCGGCCGTCGTCACGATCGTCACGTTGAGTCCCTTGGACTTGTCGGTCTTCGCGTAGTCGATCTCCGGGAAGATGAAGTGGTCGCGCACGCCCAGCGTGTAGTTCCCGCGGCCGTCGAACGCCTTCGCCGAGACGCCCCGGAAGTCGCGGACGCGCGGCAACGCGATGTTGATCAGCCGGTCCAGGAACTCCCACATCCGGTCGCCCCGCAGCGTCACCCGCGCGCCGATCGGCATGCCGGTGCGCAGCTTGTAGGTCGCGATCGACTTCTTCGCCTTGGTCACCACCGCGCGCTGGCCGGCGATCGCCGTGAGCTCCTCCGCGGCGCCGTCCAGCATCTTCGGGTTGGCCACCGCCTCGCCGAGCCCCATGTTGAGAACGATCTTCTCCACCCGCGGCACGGCCATGCCGTTCTCGATGCCGAACTCCTTGCGAAGCGCGGGCGCGACCTGTTTTCCGTACTGTTCTTTGAGTCTTGCTGACATCTTCTTTCCTACGACCTATGACCTAAGACCAACGCCCTGCCTACGCCAGGACCGCGCCGCTCTTCTTTGCGACGCGCTCCGGCTTGCCCTCGGCGTCCCGCCGGCGCGTGATGCGCGTGCGGGTATTGCGGTCGGGATCCACCAGCATCACGTTGGAGATGTGGATCGCGGCTTCCCTCTCCGAGATTCCGCCGGCGATGTTCTTCGACGGGTTGGGCCGCGTGTGGCGCTTGATCATGTTGACGCGCTCCACGATGACCCGCCCCTCCGACGGAAGAATCCGCAGGATGCGCCCCTGGCGCCCGCGGTCCTTCCCCGCGATGACGATCACGTTGTCGTTCTTGCGCAGGCGCGTCTTGCTACGCGACATCAGAGCACCTCCGGCGCCAGGGAAATGATCTTCATGAACTTCTTCTCGCGCAGCTCGCGGGCCACGGGCCCGAACACGCGCGTGCCGATCGGCTCGCCCTCGTTGGAGATCAGGACGGCGGCATTGTCGTCGAACCGGATGCACGATCCGTCCTTGCGGCGGTGGTTGCGGCGCGTGCGCACCACCACGGCGCGGACGACCCGCTTCCCGTGCTTCTCGACGAACGGCGAATCCGGAGCGGCCTCCTTGACCGAGGCCGTGATGATGTCGCCCAGCCCGGCATATTGGCCGGCCGAGCCGCCCCGCATCCGGATGCACGCGATCTTGCGCGCTCCGGAGTTGTCCGCCACCTCGAGGATGGTGCCCATCTGAATCATGGCTGCTCCCTACGCCTCGGCCCGAGACAGAATCTCTCTCAACCGCCACCGCTTCAGCTTCGACAGGGGGCGGGTCTCTTCGATCCGGACCCGGTCGCCGATCTTCGCCTCGTTCTTCTCGTCGTGGGCATGAAAGCGGCTCGTCCGCTTGATCGTGCGGGTGTACTCGGCGTGCTGCACCCGGCGCTCGACCTGCACGACGATCGTCTTCTGCATCTTGTTGGAGACCACGCGGCCAACCTTGGTCGCTCGTCCCTTGCTCTCCACGGCCTCGCTCATCCCCGCCCCTCTTCCTTCAGCGCCAGCGCCCGGCGGTACGTCTTCACGCGGGCCAGGTCGCGCCGCAGGACGCGCAGGCGGCTGGGATCCTCCAGCTGCCCGGTCGACTTCTGCAGGCGCAGCTTCCAGCTCGACTCCTGCAGCTGCTTCTCTTTCTCCGCGAGGTCGGCGTCGCCCTGCTGGGCCAGCGTCTCCCGCTCCTTCTTCTTCATCGGATCTCCATCTCGGACTCGCGCGTCACCAGACGCGTCTTCAATCCCAGCTTGTCGGCCGCGAGCTCGAGGGCCTCCTTGCCCGTGACGAAGTCGACGCCCTCCATCTCGTAGAGCATGCGGCCCGGCTTGACGACGGCGACCCAGCCCTCCGGCGCGCCCTTGCCCTTGCCCATGCGGGTTTCCGCCGGCTTCTTGGTGATGGGCTTGTCCGGGAAGATGCGGACCCAGATCTTTCCACCGCGCTTGATCGCCCGCGTCATCGCGATGCGCCCCGCCTCGATCTGCCGCGCGGTGATCCAACCCGGCTCCAGGACCTGGAGGCCGATGTCGCCAAACGCGAGCGTGCCGCCGCGGTAGGCCTTTCCGCCCATGCGCCCGCGCTGCTGCTTTCTGTACTTGACCTTCGACGGCATCAACATGACTTAGCTCTCGTTCCCTAATCCAAAATCCAAAATCTAAAATTCTTCCCTAGGCCGCGGTCTTTCGTCTGTTCTTGGCCTTGTGCTGCTCGCCCCGGTAGATCCAGACCTTCACGCCGATCTTCCCGTAGGTCGTGTTCGCCTCGGCGAAGCCGTAGTCGATGTCGGCCTTCAGGGTGTGCAGCGGCAGACGGCCCTCCTGATACCACTCGGAGCGCGCGATCTCGGCGCCGTTCAACCGGCCGGCGCAGCGGATCTTGATGCCCTGCGCGCCGAACCGGAACGCGGACTCGATGCCCTTCTTCATGGCGCGGCGGAACGCGACGCGGCGCTCGAGCTGGAGCGCGATCGACTCGGCCACGAGCTGCGCGTCCGTCTCCGGGCGCTGGATCTCGATGATGTTGATGTGGACCTCGGTGTTGGTCCGCTTCTGCAGCTCGTCGCGCAGCTTGTCGACCTCCGCGCCGCGCTTGCCGATGATGATCCCGGGCCGCGACGTCTGGATGTTGACCTTGAGCTTGCCCGCGAAACGCTCGATGTCGATCTCGGAGACGCCGGCGTGCGACAGCCGCCCCTTGAGCTCCTTGCGCAGGTTGAGGTCCTCGTGCAGAAGCTTCTGGTAGTCCTTCGTCGAGAACCAGCGCGAGTGCCAGGTCCGATTGAAGCCGAGGCGAAATCCGTAGGGGTGAACCTTCTGGCCCATGCTCTACACCTCGTCCGAGAGTTCGATGGTCAGGTGGCTCTTGCGGTGGAGCACCCGATACGCGCGGCCCATCGGAGCCGGCCGCACGCGCCGCTCCTGCGGCCCCTTGTCGACGGTGATGCGGCGCACGACGAGCTGATCGACGTCCAGGTGCGCCTCCTTCTGTTCGGCGTTGGCGACCGCAGAGCGCAGCGTCTTGAGGATCGCGCGCGCGGCGACCTTGTTCGTGTTGTTCAGGATCGCGACGGCGTCGTTGACCTTCTTGCCGCGAACCATGTCGATCACGAGCCGCGCCTTCTGCGCGGAACCCTTCATGTAGCGGAGTCGTGCGGTGGCCTTCATGTCGTCATGCCTTCGGGGCCGGAGCCGCCGGCGCCGCGCCGGGAGCCTGTCGGGCGACGCCCGGAGCCACCGCCGCTCCCGCCTCGGCGGCCTTCTTGCCGCCGTGACCCTTGAAGATCCGGGTCGGAGCGAACTCGCCGAGCTTGTGCCCGACCATGTTCTCGGCCACGTAGACCGGGATGAACTTCCGGCCGTTGTGGACGGCGATCGTGTGCCCGACCATGTCGGGGATGACCGTCGAGCGGCGCGACCAGGTCTTGACGACCCTCTTCTCGCGCGTCGGCGTTCAGCGCCGCCACCTTCTTCGGCCAGGTGGTCGTCCACGAACGCCCCCTTCTTGATCGAACGCGACATCGCTTATGCCTTCGACTTCCGGCGGCGGACGATGAACCCGTCGCGTCCGCTTGTTGTTGCGCGTCTTCTTGCCCTTCGTCGGCCCGCCCCAGGGCGAGCGTCGGGTGGCGCCCGCCCGAGGTCTTGCCCTCGCCGCCGCCCATCGGGTGATCGACCGGGTTCATCGAGACGCCGCGGTTGTGCGGCCGCCAGCCCAGCCAGCGGTTGCGGCCGGCCTTGCCGATCGAGACGTTCTCGTGCTCGAGGTTGCCGACCTGGCCGATCGTCGCATAGCACTCGACGTGGACCTCGCGGACCTCGCCCGAGGGCAGCCGCACCTGCGCGTAGTCGCCCTCCTTGGCCATCAGCTGCGCGGCGGCGCCCGCCGAGCGCGACCATCTGGCCGCCCTTGCCGCGCTTGAGCTCGATGTTGTGGATCGTCGTGCCGAGCGGGATCGCCGCAGCGGCAGCGCGTTGCCGGCCAGGATCTCGGCGGCGGGCCCGGAGACCACCTGCGCGCCGACCTGCAGCCCCTCGGGCGCCAGGATGTAGCGCTTCTCGCCGTCCGCGTAGTGGACCAGCGCGATGCGCGCCGAGCGGTTGGGGTCGTACTCGATGGTCGCGACGCTGCGCCGGAACGCCCAGCTTGTCGCGCCGGAAGTCGATCATCCGGTAGAGCCGCTTGTGGCCGCCGCCCATGAACCGCGAGGTGATCCGCCCCTGGTTGTTGCGGCCGCCGGTCGAGCGCAGCCCGACCGTCAGGCGCTTCTCCGGCCGGACCGGCGAGATTTCCTTGAAATCGAGATTGGTCTGGAACCGGACTCCCGCGGAGGTCGGTTTGAATTTCTTGACAGCCATCTCTATACGCCCTCGAAGAACTCGAGCTTCTCGTCCGGCGCGAGCCGGACGTACGCCTTCTTCCACGTCCTTCCGCTGGCCGACGAACCGGCCCTGCGCTTCCACTTACCCTGACGATTGGCGACCCGAACGTCCGCGACCTTGACGCCGAACAGCGTCTCGACGGCGCGGCGCACCTCGATCTTGTTGGCCGTGCGCGCCACCTCGAAGCAGACCGTGTTGGAGGCCTCCTTCAACCGAGTCGACTTCTCGGTGATCAGCGGGCCTCCGGATGATCTCCTGCGGCATCATCATGCGCCTCCCAGCTTCTCGACGACCCGCGTGAAGGCGCCCTCGGTGAGGACGACCGTGCCGTGGGCCAGGACGTCGTAGGCGTTCACGCCGAGCGAGTCGACCAGCTTCCACTCCTGGACGTTGCGGGACGCGCGCGCGAAGTTCTCGTTCTCACGCGCATCGACGTCGACGAACAGCGTCTTTCCCTCGATGCCGAGCGTGTCGACCGCGGCCTTCAGGTCGCGGGTCCTGGCGCTCTGCAGATCCATCTTGTCGAGCACGACGATGCGCTCCTCGGCGAGCCGCCGCGAGAGGACCGCCTTGAGCGCGTTCTTCTTCTCGCCGACGACACGTCCTGCGCGTAGGAGCGCGGCACGGGGCCATGCGCGGTGCCGCCGTGGCGGTGGATCGGCGGCCGCCCGCCGCCCTGCCGCGCGCGCCCGGTCCCCTTCTGCTTGAAGGGTTTCTTGCCCGAGCCCGAGACCTCCGAGCGGACCTTGGTCTTGTGGGTCCCGGCGCGCAGCCCGGCGCGGTACGCCTTCACGACCCCCCAGACCAGGTGCCGGCGGTAGGGATAGTCGAGGACGCCCTCGGGGACGGAGACTTCCCCTACCTGTTCCTTCTTCCAGTTGATCACGGCGATCTTTGCGCTCTGCATGGCTTACTTCTTCCTTGCGAAGCTCGACCGCACGATCTTGACGATCGCGTTGCGTGCCCCGGGGACGGCGCCGCTCAGGTAGATCAGGTTCTTCTCCGCATCGACGCGCACGACGACGAGGTTCTTGGTCGTCGCCTGCCTGCCGCCCAGCCGGCCCGAGGACCGCGTGCCGGGATAGACGCGGGACGGGAACGCCGAGGGCCCGATCGAGCCGGGCGCGCGGTGGAACATCGAGCCGTGCGTCGCCGCGCCGCCGCCGAACCCGTGACGCGCGACCACGCCCATGAAGCCCTTGCCCTTGGAGGTTCCGATCACGTCGACGTGGTCCTTCTCCTGGAAGATGTCGCAGAGGACCTTGTCGCCGGGCTTGAGCTCGTCGTCCTTGTCGGCCCGGACCTCCATCAGCGTGCGCATCGGCGCGACACCGGCCTTCTCGAACCGGCCCCTGGCGGCCTTGTTGGCGCGGCGGTCCGGGCGCGTCCCGACGAGCCCGATCTGGAACGCGTCGTAGCCGTCCTTGTCCGCGGTCTTCTTCTGCACCACGAGGCAGGGGCCCGCCTGCACGACGGTGACCGACACGACCGTGCCGTCCGCCTCGAAGATCTGGGTCATCCCGACCTTCTTGCCGATGATTCCGTGTACGGCCATGGCTACTTTCCGAACGCCTTGATCTCGACGTCGACGCCGACGGGAAGCTCGAGCTTCATCAGCGCGTCCACCGTCTGAGACGTCGGCTCGAGGATGTCGAGCAGGCGCTTGTGCGTCCGCATCTCGAACTGCTCGCGCGACTTCTTGTCGACGTGCGGCGAGCGGTTGACCGTGTACCGCGAGACCGCCGTGGGCAGCGGAATCGGGCCGGCGATCTTCGCCCCGGTGCGCCTGGCCGTGTCGACGATCTCGCTCGCCGACTGGTCCAGGATCCGGTAGTCGAACGCCTTCAGTCGGATCCGGATCTTGTCGTTTTTAGGCATTTTGCTCGCTTCGCTCGCTCATGAGGTCGTAGACCTATTCCAAAATCTCGACGATCGTCCCTGCTCCCACCGTGCGGCCGCCCTCTCGGATGGCGAAGCGCAGGCCCTTCTCCATGGCGATCGGCGTGATCAGGTTGATCTCCAGGTTCACGTTGTCCCCCGGCATCACCATCTCCACACCCTTGGGCAGCTGCGCCGTCCCCGTCACGTCCGTCGTCCGAAAGAAAAACTGCGGCCGATACCCGTTGAAGAAGGGCGTGTGCCGTCCACCCTCCTCCTTCGTCAGGATGTACGCCTGCGCCGTAAACTTCAGGTGCGGCGTGATCGACCCGGGCTTCGCGCACACCTGCCCGCGCTCCACGTCCTTGCGCTCCGTCCCTCGCAGCAGCAGTCCAACGTTGTCCCCGGCCTGCCCCTGATCCAGGAGCTTGCGGAACATCTCCACACCCGTCACGACCTTCTTCTGCGTCGGCCGTATCCCCACGATCTCCACTTCCTCGCCAACCTTCACGATCCCGCGCTCCACGCGCCCCGTCACCACCGTCCCACGACCCGAGATCGAGAACACATCCTCGATCGGCATCAAAAAGTCCTTGTCGATCGCTCGCTCAGGCACCGGGATGTAGCTGTCCACCGCGTCCATCAGCTCCAGAATGCACTTCGCATCCGCCGACGCCGGATCCGCAGACTCCCCCGCCTTCAACGCCGACCCCTTCACGATCGGCGTCTTCTCCCCCGGAAACCCGTACGAAGTCAAAAGCTCCCGAACCTCCAGCTCCACAAGCTCCAGAAGCTCCGGATCGTCCACCATGTCCGTCTTGTTCAAAAACACCACCACAAACGGCACCCCAACCTGACGCGCCAGCAAAATGTGCTCCCGCGTCTGCGGCATCGGACCATCCGCCGCCGACACCACCAAAATCGCCCCGTCCATCTGCGCCGCTCCCGTGATCATGTTCTTCACGTAGTCCGCATGCCCAGGACAATCCACGTGCGCGTAGTGCCGCTTGTCCGTCGAATACTCCACGTGCGCCGTGTTGATCGTGATCCCACGCGCCTTCTCCTCCGGCGCGTTGTCGATCTGGTCGTACGCCTTCGCCGTCGCCAAACCCTTCTTACTCAAAATCAACGTAATCGCCGCCGTCAACGTCGTCTTCCCGTGATCCACGTGCCCAATCGTCCCAATGTTCACGTGCGGCTTGCTGCGATCAAACTTCTCTTTACCCATCGCTCCTCACCATTTCCAAAAGGAAACGCTTACTTGCTTCCGACCTTCGCGATGATCTCTTCGCTCACGCTCTTGGGCACCTCGTCGTACGCCGCGAACTGCATCGTGTAGTTGCCGCGGCCCTGCGTCATCGAGCGCAGGTTCGTCGAGTACCCGAACATCTCCGAGAGCGGCACCCGGGCCGTGATGACCTGGACGCCCGCACGCGGCTCCATGTGCTTGATGTGTCCGCGGCGCGAGGAGAGATCGCCGATCACGTCGCCCATGTAGTCCTCGGGCACGACGACCTCGACGTCCATGATGGGCTCCTTGATGATCGGCTGGGCTTTCTTGGCCGCGTCCTGGTAGGCCATCGAACCGGCGATCTTGAACGCCATCTCCGAGGAGTCCACGTCGTGGTACGAGCCGTCGTAGAGCTCGACGTGGACGCCCGTCGTCGGGTAGCCCGCGAGGATCCCGGTCTCCAGGGCTTCCTTGATCCCCTGCTCGATCGGCTTGATGAACTCCTTGGGGATCGCGCCGCCCTTGATCTCGTTCTCGAACACGAAGTCGTGGCCCTCTTCCGCCGGCTTGATGCGGATCTTCGCCTCTCCGTACTGGCCGCGGCCGCCGGACTGGCGGATGAACCGCCCGTGGCCCTGCGCCTCGCGGGTGATCGCCTCGCGGTAGGCGACCTGGGGCTTGCCGATGTTCGCGCCGACGTTGAACTCGCGGACCATGCGATCCGTGATGATCTCGAGGTGCAGCTCGCCCATGCCGCGGATGATGGTCTGGCCCGTCTCCCTGTCGGTGTGCACCTTGAAGGTCGGGTCCTCCTGCATGAGCTTCGCGAGCGCCATGCCCATCTTTTCCTGGTCCGCCTTGGTCTTCGGCTCGATCGCGACGGCGATGACGGGCTCCGGGAAGTTCATCGCCTCGAGGATGACCGGATTGTTCTCGTCGCAGATCGTGTCGCCGGTCTGGACGTTCTTGAGGCCCACGGCCGCGGCGATGTCGCCGGCCCAGACCTCCTTGATCTCCTCGCGCTTGTTGGCGTGCATCTTGAGGAGGCGGCCGATGCGCTCGCGGCCGTCCTTGGTCGAGTTGAAGACGCCGGAGCCGGCGTCGAGGTGTCCCGAGTAGACGCGGAAGAACGCGAGCTGGCCGACGAAGGGATCCGTCATGATCTTGAAGATCAGGGCGGCGAACGGCGCGTCGTCGGAGGCCGGGCGCTCGAGCTCGGCGCCGACGTCGTCGTGTCCGACCATGGGGCGGACGTCCAACGGCGAGGGCAGGTAATCGACCACCGCGTCCAGCAGCTGCTGGACGCCCTTGTTCTTGAATGCCGAGCCGCAGATCACGGGCTGGACGTGGCCGGCGATCGTGGCGCGCCGCAGGGCGGCCCTGATCTCGGGGATCTCGACCATTCCGCCGTGGAGGTACTTCTCCAGCAGTGCGTCGTCGGTCTCGGCGACGGTCTCGATCAGGATCTCGCGGTACTTTTCGGCCTCGTCCTTCATGTCCGCCGGGATCTCCACGACGTCGAAGGTCGAGCCCTGCGCGTCGTCGTGGAATTCGACAGCCTTCATCGCGACGAGGTCGATGATCCCGCGGTGGTCGGCCTCGGTGCCCCAGGGGATCTGGATCGGCGCGGGCTTCGCGTTCAACTTCGTCTTCATCATCTCGACGCAGCGCGGGAAATTCGGCGCCGACGCGGTCCATCTTGTTGACGAAGGCGATGCGGGGCACGCCGTAGCGGTTCGCCTGCCGCCACACCGTCTCGGACTGCGGCTCGACGCCGGCCACCGCGTCGAACACCGCGACGGCGCCGTCGAGCACGCGCAGCGAGCGCTCCACCTCGGCGGTGAAGTCGACGTGGCCGGGCGTGTCGATGATGTTGATGCGGACCAGCTCTCCCGACGGGGCTTCCAGAAGCAGGTCGTCGCGGCCGACGTGATCGTGATGCCGCGCTCCTGCTCCTGGACCATCCAGTCCATCGTGGCGGTCCCCTCGTGACCTCACCGATCTTGTAGTTCACGCCCGTGTAGAACAGGATGCGCTCGGTCGTCGTCGTCTTACCGGCATCGATGTGCGCCATGATGCCGATGTTGCGGGTGTCTTTGAGAGAGTGCGTGCGGGGCATGAGTTGTGGTCTTCCGGTCTTCCGTCTGAGGTTGTCGGTTTCGTTACCAGCGATAGTGGGCGAAGGCCTTGTTGGCCTCGGCCATCTTGTGCGTGTCGTCCTTCTTCTTCATCGGCGCCGCCCCGGAGGTTGGCCGCGTCCATCAGCTCGGCCGCGAGCTTCTCCTTCATCGTCTTCTCGCCGCGCGAGCGTCGCGTACTCGATGATCCAGCGGATCGCGAGCGACGTCCGGCGGTTGGGCCGCACCTCGACGGGCACCTGATACGTCGAGCCGCCGACGCGCCGCGACTTCACCTCGAGCGCGGGCTTGACGTTCTCGATCGCCTTCTTGAAGACCTTCATCGGATCGTCCTGGGTCTTCTCGGCCACCCGGTTCGAGCGCCCCGTAGAGGATTCCCTCCGCGACCGACTTCTTCCCCTGGCTCATCACTGAGTTGATGAACTTGGTGACGAGCTGGGAGTTGTAGAGCGGGTCCGGGAGGATCTCGCGCTTGGCAACGACTCGGCGTCTCGGCATTGGCTGTTCCTCAGGCCTTTGGGCGCTTCGCGCCGTACTTGGAGCGTCCCTGTTTGCGGTTCGCGACGCCGACCGCGTCGAGCGTCCCGCGGATGACGTGATAGCGCACGCCCGGCAGATCCTTGACGCGGCCGCCGCGGATCATGCACGATCGAGTGCTCCTGCAGGTTGTGGCCGACGCCCGGGATGTACGTCGTGACCTCGATGCCGTTGGTCAGGCGCACGCGCGCGACCTTGCGCAGCGCGGAGTTGGGCTTCTTCGGCGTCGTCGTGTACACGCGCATGCAAACGCCGCGCTTCTGCGGCGAGCGCTGGAGCGCGGGCGACGCGGTCTTCACCGCGAGGCGCTCGCGTCCCTTGCGGACGAGCTGAGAAATTGTCGGCATCGACTCTCCTGAAGTCTCCCCGAAGCCCCCCGGAGCCGTGGAAGGGCCCGAGATCGACCGTAACCTTGCGTTGCTCAGACCGGGCGAGGTGGTCCCACCGGCTCGCCGGAGTCCGAAGGAAAAACCCGCGAATCGTACGCGGCACGGGGGGTGGTGTCAAGCGGGAAATGTCTGTCAGCGCAAGGCTTCGGCTCGGCGGGGCCCGCAGCTCGGGGCCCGAGCCTCTCCCGCGGTCACATGGCTCCCCCGCCCCGCGTCGGCGGGCTCCTCGGAAGACTCGCTGCGACCGGCCGCAAGCATCGACCGGGCTGCGTCGTAAGTCTCATATCCAGAAGCCGATACCGCCGGCTCCCGCCGCGACGCCGAATCCGCGGCGACGTCCTGCCCCTCCGGACAGGGCAATTTCGGAAGCGATCTGGCACCATGCCGCAGAGTTCGCGGCGGCGGCGGCGGCGGCGCCAGGATGATCCGCTCGGTCCTCCGCGCTGCCGTGCGGAGGGGAGGTCCCGTGAGGTGGTGATGAAGAGAGAGCGCTCGACCTCACCAAGCGCCGAGGTCGGCTCGATGCCCGCGCGGCCCCGAGCCAGTCGCAGGCATACCAACTAGCTGAGTCGTCCGCTCGGCGGACGCCTCCGCGTCGGCCGCGCTCCGACTCCCGCGCGGCAGCGGGCGCCGCCAGGGTCCAGGCCCGCATCCCGAGTCGGCCCACGGCTTCGACAGCTTCGAGGGGCTGCCCGAAGACTTCGACGTCCTCGACGGGCCCAATCGGAAGGGCTTCTTCTCGACTCTCGGGCAGATCCCGAAGGTCGACGACCCGCGCGTCTCCTTCTTCAAGGGATGGTTCGAGGAGACCCTCCCGGCGTACGAGCCGCCGGCGCACGACACCCTCGTCGCCACGCTCGACGCCGATCTCTATTCGTCGACCATCTGCGTCCTGCGCCACATCCGTCACTGGGTCCGACCCGGGACGTCTCTCTACTTCGACGATCTCTGCCGGCTCGAGCACGAGCCCAAGGCCTTCGACGAGTTCATGGCCGAGTCCGGCCGGCGGTTTGCGCTGATCTGCAGCGACTACTCCCTGAACCGCGCGATGTTCCAGTGCGTGGCGTGACGCCTCAAGAAAAAGAAGAGGGGCCCGAAGGCCCCTCCCCGATCTGCCACCGTGAGCGGTCCGCTGCAAACCGTCCGCTAGTCTTCCTCGCTCGCGTCGACTTCCGCATCCGCCTCCGCCAGCGCGAGCTCCTCGGCCGGGTCGGTCAGGAAGTCCTCGATCGCCGGCTCCTCGACCTGCGGGATCTCCTCCCGCTCCAGGACGACGTTGCGGTAGTACTCCATGCCGGTGCCGGCGGGGATGAGCCGGCCGACGATGACGTTCTCCTTCAGGCCCCGCAGGTAGTCGACCTTGCCGGAGATCGCCGCCTCGGTCAGCACGCGGGTCGTCTCCTGGAAGCTCGCCGCCGAGATGAAGCTGTCGGTCGAGAGCGAGGCCTTCGTGATGCCGAGCAGCATCGGCCGCGCCGATCGCCGGCTGGCCGCCGGCGGCGATGACGCGCTCGTTCTCCTCCTGGAAGCGGAAGCGGTCGACCTGCTCGTCGATCAGGAAGTCGGTGTCGCCGACCTCCTCGATCTTCACCGAGCGCATCATCTGCCGGACGATGACCTCGATGTGCTTGTCGTTGATGGCCACCTACTGCGAGCGGTAGACCTCCTGGATCTTGTCCACCAGGTAGCGCTGGAGCTCCTTCTCGCCCAGCACCTCCAGGACGTCGTGCGGGTTGATCGGGCCGTCGATCAGCGGATCGCCGGCGCGCACCCGCTCGCCCTCCTGGACGTTGACGTGGATGGAGCGCGGCACCAGGTACTCGCGCGTCTCGCCGTCGTCTCCCGTGACGATGACCTTGCGCATGCCCTTGGCGATCGGGCCGTGGGACACGCTGCCGTCGATCTCGGTGATGATCGCCGGCTCCTTCGGGCGCCGCGCCTCGAAGAGCTCGACGATGCGCGGCAGACCGCCGGTGATGTCCTTCGTCTTCGTCGTCTCGCGCGGGATCTTGGCCAGCACGTCGCCGGGCGAGACCTCCTGCTTGTCGGTGACCATCAGGTGCGAGCCGGTGGGCAGGAGGTACCGGCGCTCGCCGCACTTGCCGCGCGACGATGACCTGCGGCGAGCGCTTCTCGGCGCCGAACGCCTCGACGATGATGTTCTGCGCCAGGCCCGTGACCCGGTCGGTCTCCTCGCGAACGTTCTCGCCCTCGACGATGTCCCGGAACTCGACGGTCCCGCCGACCTCCGTCAGGATCGCCGAGGTGAACGGATCCCACTCGACGAGCTCCTGCCCCGGCTCGACCTCGTGGCCCTCGGTGACCTTGATGGTCGAGCCGTAGACCACCGCGTAGCGCTCCTTCTCGCGCCCCTTGTTGTCCACGATCGTGAGCTTGCCGTTGCGGTTGACGACGACCAGGTCGCCGTCCTTGCGCTCGACGGTGGCGATCGTGAGGAACTTGACCGTGCCCGGGTTCTTGGCCGCGTGCTTCGACTGCTCGGTGACGCGCGACGCCGTGCCGCCGTAGTGGAAGGTCCGCATCGTCAGCTGCGTGCCCGGCTCGCCGATCGACTGCGCCGCGATGACGCCGACCGCCTCGCCGATCTCGACCATCTTGCCGGTCGCCAGCTTGCGGCCGTAGCAGAGGCGGCAGACGCCGCGCTGCGTCTCGCAGGTCAGCACCGAGCGGATCTTGACCCGCTCGATGCCGGCCTCCTGGACGTTGGAGGCGAGATCCTCGGTGATCTCGTCGCCGATCGACGATGATCTTCTCCTCGGTGAGCGGATCGAAGATGTCCTCCTGGCAGACGCGGCCCACGATGCGGTCGCGCAGCGGCTCGAGCATGTCGCCGCCCTCCATGATCGCCGACGACCATGATGCCGTCGGAGGTGCCGCAGTCCTCCTGGATGACGATGACGTCCTGCGCCACGTCGACGAGGCGGCGGGTCAGGTAGCCCGAGTCCGCGGTCTTCAGCGCCGTGTCGGCGAGACCCTTGCGGGCGCCGTGCGTCGAGATGAAGTACTGGAGGACCGAGAGGCCCTCGCGGAAGTTGGCCGTGATCGGCGTCTCGATGACCTCGCCCGAGGGCTTGGACATCAGTCCGCGCATGCCGGCGAGCTGGCGGACCTGCTCCTTCGAGCCGCGGGCGCCGGAGTCCGCCATGATGTAGATCGGGTTGAACTCGCCGCCGATCTGGTCCGACTTCTTCATCTCCCGGAACATCTCGTCCGAGATCGCTCGGTCGTGCGGTGCCAGATGTCGATGATCTTGTTGTGGCGCTCGCCGGCCGTGATGACGCCCGAGTTGCGCTGGTCCTCGACCTCGACGACCTCCTTGCTCGGCCGCCGTCGAGGAGCTCCTCCTTCTTGGCCGGGATGACCATGTCGTCGACGCCGATCGAGATGCCGGCCCGGGTGGCGGAGGCGAAGCCGAGGTCCTTCAGGTCGTCGAGCATCTGGACCGTCATGTCGTTGCCGAAGGTGAGGTAGACGTAGCCGACGAAGTCGGGCAGCCCGCGCTTCTTGAGCTTGCCGTTGATGAACGGCACGACCTCCGGCAGCGCGCGGTTGAAGATGACGCGGCCGACGGTGGTGTCGATCAGCGTCCGCTCGACGTCCTGGACCTCGGCGTGCGAGATGTCCTGGTCGTTGTACTGCGTGGTCAGGTCGATGTACTTGCCGGAGTAGCGCACGCGGATCGGCGTGTGGGTCTTGACCTCGCCCTCCTCGTACGCCAGGATGACCTCGTCGAAGTCGGCGAAGATGCGCCCCTCACCCTTGGTGTTGGAGCGCGACTTGGTCAGGTAGTAGATGCCGAGGACCAGGTCCTGCGACGGCACCGCCAGCGGGCGGCCCGAGGCCGGCGACAGGATGTTGTTCGCGCGAGAGCATCAGGAGCTCCGCCTCGACCTGCGCCTTCGGCGACAGCGGGACGTGGACGGCCATCTGGTCGCCGTCGAAGTCGGCGTTGAACGCCGGGCAGACGAGCGGGTGGATCTTGATCGCCTTGCCCTCGACCAGCACGGGCTGGAACGCCTGGATGCCGAGGCGGTGGAGCGTCGGCGCGCGGTTGAGCAGCACCGGGTGGTCGCGGATGACTTCCTCGAGCGCGTCCCAGACCTCGGTCACGCCGGACTCGACCAGCTCCTTGGCCGCCTTGATCGTCGAGGCCAGGCCCTTCTTCTCGAGGCGGTTGTAGATGAACGGCTTGAAGAGCTCGACGGCCATCTTCTTCGGCAGGCCGGCCTGGTGGAGCTTCAGCTCCGGGCCGACGACGACCACCGAGCGGCCCGAGTAGTCGACGCGCTTGCCGAGCAGGTTCTGGCGGAAGCGGCCCTGCTTGCCCTTGAGCGTGTCGGAGAGCGACTTGAGCGGGCGGTTGTTGGAGCCCTTGAGCACGCGGCCGCGGCGGCCGTTGTCGAACAGGGCGTCGACCGCCTCCTGGAGCATGCGCTTCTCGTTGCGGACGATGACCTCGGGCGCGCGCAGCTCGAGGAGCTTCTTCAACCGGTTGTTGCGGTTGATGACGCGGCGGTAGAGGTCGTTCAGGTCGGAGGTCGCGAAGCGGCCGCCGTCGAGCGGCACGAGGGGGCGCAGCTCCGGCGGAATGACCGGGATGACGTCGAGGATCATCCACTCGGGACGGTGGCCCGAGCGGCGGAACGCGTCGCACGACCTTGAGCCGCTTGGCCGCCTTCTGACGTTTGATCTGCGAGGTCTCGGTCTTCATGATCATGCGCAGCTCTTCCGCCAGCATGTCGACGTCGACGCGCTGCAGCAGCTCCTTGATCGCGCCGGCGCCCATGCGCGCGACGAAGACGTCGCCGAGCTCCTCGCGCAGCTGGCGGTAGCGCTCCTCGGAGAGCAGCTCCTTCTCCTTCAGGTCCGTGTCGCCCGGATCGATGACGACGTAGGACTCGAAGTAGAGGATGCGCTCGAGGTCGCGCAGCGAGATGTCGAGCAGGTGCCCGATGCGCGACGGCAGGCCCTTGAAGAACCAGACGTGCGAGACCGGCGAGGCCAGCTCGATGTGGCCCATGCGCTCGCGGCGGACCTTGGACTTGGTGACCTCGACGCCGCACTTGTCGCAGACGACGCCGCGGTGCTTCATGCGCTTGTACTTGCCGCAGAGGCACTCCCAGTCGGTGATCGGGCCGAAGATCTTGGCGCAGAAGAGCCCGTCCCGCTCCGGCTTGAAGGTGCGGTAGTTGATGGTCTCCGGCTTGGTGACTTCGCCGTAGGACCACGACCGGATCTTCTCGGGCGACGCCAGAGAGATCTTGATCGCGTTGAAGTCCTTCAGCGTCGTCGGCCGATTTGCAAAAGCGAGCGTTTCCAATTTAGTCGCTCCTTCTCATAAACCGTTGATCGCGACTTAACGAGACAGACGTTTTGAGCGGCCGCTCGACGCGGCCGGATGAGGGCAAGCGGCCGCTGATCACCAGCCCCTGGCGGGTGCGCAGCGTCCGCGTCGATTCGATTTGAAGAATCCAGCTCATCGCTTGATCAGCTCCACGTCGAGGCACAGGGACTGCAGCTCGCGGACGAGGACGTTGAACGACTCCGGCAGGCCCGGCTCGGCCGGGACCTCGCCCTTGACGATCGCCTCGTAGACCTGCGAGCGGCCCTCGACGTCGTCGGACTTGACCGTCAGCAGCTCCTGCAGGGTGTAGGCGGCGCCGTAGGCCTCGAGCGCCCAGACCTCCATCTCGCCGAAGCGCTGGCCGCCGAACTGGGCCTTGCCGCCCAGCGGCTGCTGCGTGATCAGCGAGTACGGTCCGATCGAGCGCGCGTGGATCTTGTCGTCCACCAGGTGCGACAGCTTCAGCATGTAGATGTAGCCGACCGTCACCTGCTGCTCGAACGGCTCGCCGGTCATGCCGTCGTACAGCATGGTCTTGCCCGAATTCGGCAGGTTGGCGTCCTTGAGCAGCTTCTTGATCTCGCCCTCGGTCGCGCCGTCGAACACGGGCGTCGCGACGGTCAGGCCGAGCATCTTGCGCCGCCCAGCCGAGGTGGGTCTCCAGGATCTGGCCGACGTTCATGCGCGAGGGCACGCCCAGCGGGTTGAGCACGATCTCGACCGGCGTGCCGTCCGGCAGGTACGGCATGTCGTCCTCGGCCAGGATGCGCGAGATGACGCCCTTGTTGCCGTGGCGGCCGGCCATCTTGTCGCCCACCGAGAGCTTGCGCTTCATGGCGACGTAGACCTTGACCATCTTGATGACGCCGGGCGGCAGCTCGTCGCCCTTCTGCAGGAGCTCGATCCGCTCCGCGTTGACCCGGTTCAGGACCTCGATCTGCGAGTCCTGGCGGCGCAGGATGATCTGGATCTCGTCGCGCGATCTCCTCGTCCTTGAGCTTCAGGCGCTTGAGCTGCTGCGGCGAGCAGCCGGGCGACGCCCTCGGCGGTGAACTTGGCGCCCTTCTTGACGATCTCGTTGCCGTCGCGGTCGCTGACGTCCTCGGCGGCCACCCGCCCGACGAGCAGGTCGCGGATCTTCTTGTTGGCTTCCTCGCGGATGATCCGGATCTCGTCCTTGGTGTTCTTCTCGATCTTGGCGATCTGGTCCTGCTCGATCGCCAGGGCCCGGAGGTCCTTGTCGATGCCCTTGCGGGAGAAGATCTTGACGTCGACGATCGTGCCCTCGATGCCCGGCGGGCACTTCAGCGAGGCGTCGCGCACGTCGCCGGCCTTCTCGCCGAAGATCGCGCGCAGCAGCTTCTCCTCGGGCGTCAGCTGGGTCTCGCCCTTCGGCGTGACCTTGCCGACCAGGATGTCGCCCGGCTTGACGCTCGCCGCCGATCCGGATGATGCCGGACTCGTCGAGGTCGCGCAGCGCGTTCTCCGAGACGTTCGGAATGTCGCGCGTGATCTCCTCGGGCCCGAGCTTGGTGTCGCGGGCCTCGATGTCGAACTCCTCGATGTGGATCGAGGTGAAGAAGTCGTCCTTGACCAGGCGCTCGGAGACCAGGATCGCGTCCTCGTAGTTGTAGCCGCGCCAGGGCATGAACGCGACCAGCACGTTGCGGCCGAGCGCGAGCTCGCCCTGCGAGGTGCAGGGGCCGTCGGCCAGGACCTCGCCGCGCTCGACGCGGCTGCCCTCCTGCACGATCGGCTTCTGGTTGATGCAGGTGTTCTGGTTCGAGCGCCGGAACTTGGTCAGCGGGTAGATGTCCGCGCCGAACTCCTTGCCGCCGTCGCCGGTCTCGCCCGGGCCGCCCTCGACGCGCACGATGATGCGCTCCGAGTCGACCTGGTCGACGATGCCGCCGCGCTTGGCGAGGACCACCGCGCCCGAGTCGCGGGCCACGGTCGCCTCGAGGCCGGTGCCGACCAGCGGCGACTCGACCTTGAGGAGCGGCACGGCCTGGCGCTGCATGTTCGAGCCCATCAGGGCGCGGTTGGCGTCGTCGTGCTCGAGGAACGGGATGAGCGCCGTCGCGACCGACACGAGCTGCTTGGGCGAGATGTCCTTGTAGTCGACCTTGTCGCGCTCGGCGGTGATGAACTCGCCGTTGAAGCGGGCGATGACCCGCTCCTCCCGGATGCGGCCGCTGGCGTCCGTCTCGGCGTTCGCCTGGGCGATGACGTAGTTCTCCTCCTCCCAGGCGGACAGGTAGAACGCGAACGGGACCGCGTCGGCCGCGCGCTTGTGGTTGCGTGCGGACGCGCTCGTTCTCCTCCTCGAGGTCCCGCTTCTCGACGATCTGGCCGAGCTTGAAGGACGTGTCGCCGGCCTGACGTGACCTGGAAGTGGTCGATGACGCGGCCCTTCTCGACCTTCTTGTACGGGGTCTCGATGAAGCCGAAGTCGTTGATCCGGGCGTAGCACGACAGCGACGAGATGAGGCCGATGTTCGGGCCTTCCGGCGTCTCGATCGGGCAGACGCGGCCGTAGTGCGTCGGGTGGACGTCGCGGACCTCGAACCCCGCCCGCTCGCGCGACAGGCCGCCCGGCCCGAGGGCCGAGAGTCGCCGCTTGTGCGTGACCTCGGAGAGCGGGTTCGTCTGGTCCATGAACTGCGACAGCTGCGAGGACCCGAAGAACTCCTTGATCGACGCGATGACGGGCTTGGAGTTGATCAGGTCGTGCGGCATCGCCGAGTCGATGTCCTGGTGGACGGACATCTTCTCCTTGATGGCGCGCTCCATGCGGACGAGGCCGATGCGGAACTGGTTCTCGAGCAGCTCGCCCACCGAGCGGACGCGGCGGTTGCCGAGGTTGTCGATGTCGTCCGTCCGGCCGACGTCGCGCTTCAGCCGCAGGAGGTACCCGACGACGCGGAAGATGTCGGCGGGCGTCAGCGTCCGCGTGTCCTCCGCGCGACTCGGCCTCGAGCTTGATGTTGAACTTGAAGCGGCCGACCCGCGAGAAGTCGTACTTCTTGGGGTCGAAGAACATGCCCTCGAAGAGGTTCTTGGCCGACTCGTAGGTCGGCGGATCGCCCGGGCGCAGGCGGCGGTAGATCTCGAGGATCGCCTCGTTCCGGGTCTTGTGCGTGTCCTTGCGGATCGTGTTGACCAGGACGTCGGTCGACAGGTCCCAATCCGGGAAGAAGATCTCGACGTCCTTGATCCCGCGCTCCTTGAGCGCTCGACCGCGCCGGCGCCCGAGCTCCTGGCCGGCCTCGAAGAGCACCTCGCCGGTCGAGAGGTCGACGACGTCGGCGAGGAAGCAGGCCTTCTCGACGGCCGACTCGTCGACGCGACCGCTCGAGCGACGCCCTTCTTCGGCGATCTCCTTCTGGTCGTCGAGGGAGAGCTTGATCCCCGCGAACACCGGCTTGGTCTCCCGCTTCGACGCGGGCGTAGCGGTCCCGGAGCTCCTCCTGCTTGAGCACGTCCTTGGTCGACCGTCAGGTAGGCGCGGCCGCGCTCGAACCGCGCCGGCACGCGCGATGTAGAACTGGCGCAGGATCGACTCGTCGGTCTCGAGGCCCAGCGCGCGCAGGAAGATCGTGGCCGGGAACTTGCGCTTGCGGTCGATGCGGACGAACAGCACGCCCTTCTGGTCGTACTCGAACTCCACCCAGGAGCCGCGGTACGGGATGATCTTCGCGAGGAAGCCGTGCGCCGACTCCTTCGTGAAGAAGACGCCGGGCGAGCGGTGCAGCTGCGAGACGATGACGCGCTCGGTTCCGTTGATGATGAACGTCCCGTGCTCGGTCATCAGGGGGATGTCGCCGAAGAAGACCTCCTCTTCCTTGGCGTCGCGCATCGTCTTGACGCCGGTGTCGGGGTCCTTGTCGTAGACGAAGAGCCGGAAGGTGACCTTGAGGGGAACCGAGTAGGTCATTCCCCGCTCCTGGCACTCGGCGACCGAGTACTTCATCTGCAGGTCGACCGGGTTGCCGCAGACGTCGCAGAGCGAGACCTTGTTGGGGTTCTGCGCGCCGCACTTGTGGCAGGAGACGATCTCCTCGTGCGGGTGGGCCGTCATGATCCGGGCGCCGCAGTTGCGGCAGTCCATGCGCAGGTGCTCGAGGCCCTTGAGCCGGCCGCACTTGCACTCCCAGTTGCCGATCGCGTACTTGACGAACTCGAGCGCGCAGGTCCCGCGGAAGTCCGCGAAGGGGAACACGCTCGTGAAAACGGCCTGCAGGCCGGACTCCTCGCGCTCCTCCGGCAGCAGGTTCATCTGCAGGAAGCGCTCGTAGGACCGGCGCTGGACGTCGATCAGATTCGGAAGATCCATGAACGAGCGGATCTTCGAGAAGTCTTTTCGCTGTTCGGAGACAGCAGCCTCAGACATTCAGAGACTCCCTTATAGCGCGAGGGACGCTTCGCGCCCTCGCAATTAAGCACGCAGACCGAAAACGAGACACCACCCCTGCCGGGGAGGCAGTCCCACCAAGGACAACAGGGGCGTATTCCCGAGCGAGGATGGCTACTTGATCTCCACTTTCGCGCCGACTTCCTCGAACTTCTTCTTGATCGCGGCCGCCTCGTCCTTGGAGACGCCTTCCTTCAGCACGCCCGGGGCGCCGTCGACGAGGTCCTTGGCCTCCTTGAGGCCCAGGCTCGTGACCTCGCGGACGACCTTGATCGTCTTGATCTTGTCGCCCGCCGCCTGGAGGTGGACGGTGAACTCGGTCTTCTCCTCCTCGGCCGGGGCCGCCGCCGCGGCCGGGCCCGCCGCCGCCATCGGCATCGCCATCGCCGCCGCCGAGACGCCGAACTTCTCCTCGAGCGCCTTGACGAGCGTGTTGAGCTCGAGGACGGTCATGCCCTCGATTTCCTTCACGAAGTTCTCTGCGGTCATCGCCATGGTCTTCTCCTCTTTCCTCTGTCCTTGAAAATCAGTTTGCAGGCGCGGCGTCTTCGACCGCCGGCCCGGATTTCGACTTCTGGTCCGCGATCTGCGAGACGACTCCCGCGAGGTTGCGGACAGGCCCATTCAATACGGTCACCAGCCGCCGCAGGGGCGACTGCATGACGAACAGCAGCTTGGACACCAGCTCCTCGCGCGACGGGCAGCTCCGCGATCGCCTTGATCTCGGAGGCGGCCACCGCCTGGCCCTCGATCAGGGCGGCCTTGAACACCAGGTTCGGGTTCGTCTTCGCGAAGGTCGTCAGGACCTTGGCCAGCGCGACCGGGTTCGAGCGGTTGTAGGCCACCGCCGTGGCGCCCACGAAGTGCTCGGCCATGGCCTCCATGGCCGTGCCTTTGGTGGCGCGCATCGCCAGCGTGTTCTTGACGACGAGGTACTTCGACTGCGTGCCCCGGACCTGCCGGCGCAGCTCGGTGACCTCCGGAACCTTCAGTCCCGCGAACGCGAAGAGAATCGCGTTCGTCGATTGTGCCAGATCCCGGCTCAGCGCCTCGACGGCTTCTCGTTTCTCTGTGCGGTTCATGGCGGCGCTTCCTTACGTAGCCTCGATCGACGCTGTGTCGATCGTCACGCCCGGTCCCATCGTCGAGGAGACCGAGACGGTCCGAAAATACTTTCCCTTCGCGGCCGCCGGCTTGGCCTTCAGAACCGCGCGGAGGAACGCCGAGGCGTTGTCCTCCAGCTTCGCGGCGTCGAAGGAGATCTTCCCGATCGGCGCGTGGATGATCGAGGTCTTGTCCACGCGAAACTCGATCTTGCCGCCCTTGATCTCGCGCACCGCCTTGCCGACGTCCGGCGTCACCGTGCCGGCCTTCGGGTTGGGCATCAGCCCCTTGGGTCCCAGCACCTTGCCGAGCTTTCCGACGAGCCGCATCATGTCGGGCGTCGCGACGAGCGCCTCGAACTCGAGGAACCCGCCCTGGATCTTCTCGACGAGGTCCTCCGCGCCGACGTGATCCGCCCCCGCCTCCTGGGCCTCCTTGGCCTTGTCGGCGCCGGCAATCACGGCGACCCGCTTGCTCTTGCCCGTCCCGTGGGGCAGGACCACCGTGCCGCGCACCATCTGGTCCGCGTGTTTGGGATCCACCCCGAGCAGCATGGCGATGTCCACGGACTCGTCGAACTTCGCGTACTTCACGTCGCGGATCAGCTTCATCGCCTCCGCGATCGGGTACGGGCGAAGCTTCGACCTTCGCCTTCGCCGCCAGGAACTTCTTACCGCTCTTTGGCATCGTCCTCCTTCGTCGTGCAAACGATCCGGGGTCGCCGGATCTCCGACTGTTACGAGCTCCCGGCTCTCAGCTTTCGCTGACAGCTGGGAGCTTCCTCAAACGACCTCGATTCCCATGCTTCGCGCCGTGCCCTCGACGATCCGAACCGCCGCCGAGAGGTCGGCCGCGTTCAGATCCGGCAGCTTCGTCTTCGCGATGTCCTCGACCTGCTGCTTCGTCACCTTGCCGACCTTCTCCTTGTTCGGCGTCCCCGAGCCCTTCGGCACGCCCGCCGCCTTGAGCAGCAGGATCGAAGCCGGCGGGGTCTTCGTGATGAAGCTGTACGAACGGTCCGCGTAGACCGTAATCACGACGGGAATGATCAGGCCCTTCTGCTGCGCCGTCTTGGCGTTGAAGTTCTTGCAGAAGTCCATGATGTTGACGCCCTGCTGGCCGAGCGCCGGTCCGACCGGCGGCGCGGGAGTCGCCTCGCCGCCGGGGATCTGGAGCTTCACGTAGCCCGTTATCTTCTTAGCCATTCGTCTTTGTCTCCGGCCTCTTCAATCCAAAATCCAAAATCTAAATCCAAAATCGTCAGAGCTTCTGGACCTGCAGGAATTCCAACTCGACCGGCGTCGACCGGCCGAAGATCGTGACCATGACCTTCAGGGTCGAGCGGTCCAGGTTGATGTCTTCGACCACGCCGGTGAAGTTCGTGAAGGGGCCGTCCGTGATCCGGACGTGCTCGCCCTTCTCGAACGTGTGCTTCGGCTTGGGCTTCTCCTTGGTCGAGGTGACACGGTGGAGGATCTGCTCGACCTCCTCCCCCGTCAGCGGCGTGGGCTCCTTGCCCGAGCCGACGAACCCCGTGACCTTGGGCGTGTTCTTGACGAGATGCCACGCGTCGTCGGACATCTCCATCTCGATGATGATGTAGCCCGGGAAGAACTTGCGCTGGATCTCGCGCCGCTTCCCGCCCTTCATCTCGACCAGAGTCTCGGTGGGGATGCGGATGTCGCCGATCTTCTCCTGCATGCCCATCGCTTCGATGCGCTGGCGCAGGTTCTGGCGCACGCGCTCCTCGAAGCCCGAGTACGTGTGCACGATGTACCAGTTCTTCTGCTTCGCTTCCGTGATCATGCGCCGACTACTCCCGTGGCCTTGAAGATCTTGTCGACCAGCCACGACAACCCCGTGTCCACGAGAAACAGGTAGAAGCCGAAGAGGAAGCAGGCGATGATCACGACGACGGTCGTTCCCACGACCTCGCCGCGTCCGGGCCAGCTGACCTTGAGCATCTCGTTCCACACGTCGCGGAAGAAGTCCCGCGCCGTTGGCCACCACTGCTTTACCGGTAACATCTGTATTCGCCCGTCCTCAATCCAAAATCTAAAATCTAAAATCTAAAATTCAATTGGCAGGGGTGGAGGGATTCGAACCCCCAACCTACGGTTTTGGAGACCGCCGCTCTACCAATTAGAGCTACACCCCTAAAAGAAGGTGATGGGAGATCGGTGCGAGGTGATCGGCCGGGGGCCTTCCACCCTGTCACCTGACACCTGTCACCTCTCACCTGCTTCAGACCTTCCCCTCTTTGTGCGCCGTGTGCTTGCGGCAGAAGCGGCAGTACTTCGCCAGCTCGAGCTTCTCGGTATTGGTCTTCTTGTTCTTCGTCGTCGTGTAGTTCCGGCGCTTGCACTCGCTGCACGCCAGAGAAATGTTTTCTTGCATGGTGCTACTCCAAAATCTCGACGATCGTCCCTGCTCCCACCGTGCGGCCGCCCTCTCGGATGGCGAAGCGCAGGCCCTTCTCCATGGCGATCGGCGTGATCAGGTTGATCTCCAGGTTCACGTTGTCCCCCGGCATCACCATCTCCACACCCTTGGGCAGCTGCGCCGTCCCCGTCACGTCCGTCGTCCGAAAGAAAAACTGCGGCCGATACCCGTTGAAGAAGGGCGTGTGCCGTCCACCCTCCTCCTTCGTCAGGATGTACGCCTGCGCCGTAAACTTCAGGTGCGGCGTGATCGACCCGGGCTTCGCGCACACCTGCCCGCGCTCCACGTCCTTGCGCTCCGTCCCTCGCAGCAGCAGTCCAACGTTGTCCCCGGCCTGCCCCTGATCCAGGAGCTTGCGGAACATCTCCACACCCGTCACGACCTTCTTCTGCGTCGGCCGTATCCCCACGATCTCCACTTCCTCGCCAACCTTCACGATCCCGCGCTCCACGCGCCCCGTCACCACCGTCCCACGACCCGAGATCGAGAACACATCCTCGATCGGCATCAAAAAGTCCTTGTCGATCGCTCGCTCAGGCACCGGGATGTAGCTGTCCACCGCGTCCATCAGCTCCAGAATGCACTTCGCATCCGCCGACGCCGGATCCGCAGACTCCCCCGCCTTCAACGCCGACCCCTTCACGATCGGCGTCTTCTCCCCCGGAAACCCGTACGAAGTCAAAAGCTCCCGAACCTCCAGCTCCACAAGCTCCAGAAGCTCCGGATCGTCCACCATGTCCGTCTTGTTCAAAAACACCACCACAAACGGCACCCCAACCTGACGCGCCAGCAAAATGTGCTCCCGCGTCTGCGGCATCGGACCATCCGCCGCCGACACCACCAAAATCGCCCCGTCCATCTGCGCCGCTCCCGTGATCATGTTCTTCACGTAGTCCGCATGCCCAGGACAATCCACGTGCGCGTAGTGCCGCTTGTCCGTCGAATACTCCACGTGCGCCGTGTTGATCGTGATCCCACGCGCCTTCTCCTCCGGCGCGTTGTCGATCTGGTCGTACGCCTTCGCCGTCGCCAAACCCTTCTTACTCAAAATCAACGTAATCGCCGCCGTCAACGTCGTCTTCCCGTGATCCACGTGCCCAATCGTCCCAATGTTCACGTGCGGCTTGCTGCGATCAAACTTCTCTTTACCCATCGCTCTCTCTACCTCTTGCGCGTCGAGAAATCCCGACTCTCGTTGGAGCCCACGACCAGGATTGAACTGGTGACCTCGTCCTTACCAAGGACGTGCTCTACCGACTGAGCTACGTGGGCGAGCTCCCCGTGAAACGGGAAACGGAAAACGGGAATCGAGACTGTCTTCTCGCGCACGAACATCCTCACGCTTCGACCTGCCGCTTTCCGTTTACCGCTTCCCGTTTCCGCTCAATGGAGCGGGAGACGGGATTCGAACCCGCGACCAACAGCTTGGAAGGCTGTGACTCTACCCCTGAGTTACTCCCGCATAAGCGGCTCCCGCCGCCGTCAAACGGAAACCGGAAACCGGAAAACGATGCGTCTCGATCTCGACTCTCGTTTACCGTTTTCCGCTTCCCGTCTTTCGTCAATGGTGGGCAGTGAAGGATTCGAACCTCCGTAGCGCGAAGCGCGGCAGATTTACAGTCTGCTGCCATTAACCACTCGGCCAACTGCCCCGAGCTCGATTCCGAATCGTTCGTCGGTGCCGACGGGATCACCTGGAGCCGGCGAAGGGACTTGAACCCGCAACCTCCCGATTACAAATCGGGTGCTCTACCGTTGAGCTACGCCGGCCACGAATCGCACCGACCGCATCGCGGTTCTCCGCCCTCAGCTGGCCTTCAAAGAGCACACCAATAGAATTCCCCCACCGGCGTGAATCGCGGAGTCTATCAGCGGCAAACCACTGGATCAAGACCCCTTTTCCGCGTCCGACAGCCTCTGGCGGATGGCCTCGTATCCGGCCGCCGAGGCCGCCGTCGAGACGTTCAGGGACGCCACCTTGCCGGCCATCGGCAGGCTCGCCAGCTCGTCGCAGCCCTCCCGAACCAGCCTCCGGATGCCCTTCCCCTCGGCGCCCAGGACCAGGGCCAGATCGCCGGTGAGATCCAACTCGAAGAGATTCCGCGCTTCTTCTCGCGCCTCCAGCCCGATCACCCGAAATCCTTCATTCTTAAGGCGATCCACGAATCGCCGCAGGTTCTTGACCCGATGGATCCGCACCCTTTCCACGGCGCCTGCCGAGGCGCGTCCGACCGCCTCCGAGAGAGGGGCCGACCCCCGCTCCGGCACCGCCACCCCCGCCCCGAGGGCCTCGGCCACCCTCAGCACGGCGCCCAGGTTGTGGGGGTCCTGGATCTCGTCCAGCAGGAAGAGGAACCGCTTCCCGGCCGTGCCCTCGAGCGCGTCCTCCTCCTCCAGGTAGCCCCGGACCGCCAGCCGGGCCACGACGCCCTGGTGGCCCGGTCCTCCCAGCTGGTCGAGCGCCTGGCGCGGCCCCTGCCGGATGAGTACGCCCCGCTCCCGGCAAAGCGCCTTGAGCCGGGCGAAGCGGTGATCGCGCCGGTCCTGGTCGAACATCACCCACTCGATCTCGCGCGGACGCGCGGCGACCGCTTCCTCGACCGGATGGATCCGGGAAAGAATCATCTTGGATTTTCGATTTTGGATTTTGGATTGGGAACGAGGAGCACGATCACCTGAGCGGCGAGGCCGTCTCCGCGCCCCGGGAACCCCAGGCCGTTCGTGCTGGTGCCGCGCACGCTCACCGCTCCCGGCGGGGTGCGCAGGAGCGCGGCGACGGAATCGCGGATCGCGGCGGCGTGTGGAGCGATCCGCGGGGCCTCGGCGATGACGACCGCATCGACGTTGCCGACGGTCCACCCCCGCTCGGCGGCCAGGGAGCGGGCATGCTCCACGAACGTCCGGCTGTCGGCGTCCTTCCATGCCGGATCGCTCGGCGGAAAGTGATCTCCGATCGAGCCCAGGCCGGCGGCTCCGAGCACGGCGTCCGTCAGTGCATGGAGCAGCGCGTCTCCATCCGAGTGGCCCTCGAGCCCGGCCGCGTGCGGGATCGCGACGCCTCCCAGGCGAAGCCCGCGTCCGGCGACGAACGGGTGCGCGTCGAACCCGATCCCGACCCGGGGCATCGTCGTCGTGTACATCGTCTCCTCCCGTCGGGCCGAGAGGACCGCCTCGGCCAACTCCAGATCCGCCGGGGTCGTGATCTTGAATGACAGCCGGGACACGGGGACGAGCGCCACCGGGACCCCGAGCCTCTCGCACAGCGCGGCCTCGTCGGTCGCGTCGCCGAGCGCGAGCGCCTTCTCGAGCACCGGCCAGCGGAAGGCCTGCGGGGTCGCGGCCGCGAAGATCTCGCGCCGGTCGAGGGTCTCGACCGCTCCTCCGCCGGCCCGCACCCGCTTGATCGTGTCGACGGCGGCGGTCGCCGCCGCGGCGGCGCCCTCGCGCCCGGCCGCGTCGAGCACCGCGCGCATCTCCTCGAGCGTCACGAGCGGCCGCGCCGCGTCGTGGATCGCGACGACGTCGGCCTCCTCCGGCGCGAGCGCGGCCACGCCCCGCCGCACGGACTCCGAGCGCGTCTCCCCCCCGGCGACGACGCGCGCGCGGACGCCGACGAGACCCTGCACCTCACCGACACGCTCCGGAGGGGCGGCGACCACGATCCGCGAAAACGGCCCGGCGCCGACCGCATCGAGCGTCCAGAGGAGCAGCGGCCGCCCCGCCACGGGCACGAGGGCCTTCGGATGCCGCCGTCCCAACCGTGTCCCGAGGCCGGCCGCCACGATCAGGAGCCGCGCGCTACTCACGGTCGGGCTCCCAACGCAGCAAATGCCCCTGATGCCCGGAGATGCCCGAGGCGAAGTCGCAGGTCACGTGCTTGCCGTCCGCGGACAGAGCCGCGCGGACGCTCGCAGAGGTCCAGCCGCCCCAGAGCGACTCCTGGAAGGCGAACCACGCGGCCTCCGGCGGGAGGCCGGATGGCGTCGTGACCAGGCGGATCGCCACCGGCTTCCCGGCCAGACGGTTCCAGTAGTACTCGATCGGGATCATGCTGGCTCTACCGATCACGTAGATGGTCTCCTCGCCCGAGGGCGCCGGCGCGCCGCACGCCGGGGATTCCACCATATGTTCGACCAGCGTGCCCCAGGACACGACATCGCGGTTGGGCAGCCGAACGACTCCGCCGATCCATGCCCAGGCGACCATGACCGAGACGGCGGCCGCCCGCGCCGCGCGCGGACGGAAGTCCAGGGCCGCCGCGGCGCAGAGGAGGTCGTAGGGGACCACCGCGATCAGCATGTGGCGCGCCTCGAAGACCGCCACCGGGAGGATCCGGCTCGCTGCGAGCGACACCGCAACCGGGCCGAGTGCGAAGAACAGCAGCCAGAGGACGACTCGGGCATCCGTCTCTCCGGCGGCGCCCGTCTCCGCGCCCCGGCGGCGCCATGCCGAGACCAGCAGGAGCAGGATCGGGATCCCGAAGATCACGAAACCCGCGAGCACCAACGACCCGCTCAGGCGAAGCCCTTCGCGGTAGGGCCCGTGCAGGCTCGCGAAGTACGCGGCGACGTCGCGCGCGTCGGGTCGGCGCATCCATCCCAGGTTCGGCGCGAGACTGCCGATCGCCCGCGCCTCCGCCACGACCCGAACGGCCCACGGCGCGAAGGCGGCGGCGGTGACGGCCGCCGAGACGATCATCGGGAGGAGTCGCTCCCGGCGGAAGAGAAGCAGATACAGGCCCTCGAGCCCGACCACCACCCAGCCGTAGTACTGGGTATAGACCAGCAGCACGTTGACGGCCGTCAGCGCCGCGGCCGCCGCCGCGACGCGCTCCCGCGAGCGCTCGAGGCGCGCGAAGAGCCACAAGGAGACGACCGTGAGGAAGAGGAGCGGGGCGTACATGCGCACCTGCTGCGAATACTCGAGCACGAACGCGTTGGGCGCCGCGAGAAGGAGCGCGACGGCGGCCACCGCGTCGCTCAGGCCGAGCTCGCGGCAGAGCGCGACGAACGGGAGGAGCGTCGCGATCGAGATCAGGACCGGAAGGAGCCGCAGCCACACGAGGCCATCGCCTCCGATCCCGGTCCAGACCTTGAGCACGACGTAGAAAAGAGGCGGGTGGACGACGTCGCGCGCGACTGCGGGCAGGAGTCCTCGCCACGAGCCTCCGACGATCCCCATGGTGAAGACCTCGTCGGACCACAGCGAAAAGCGCCCGATGGCGTAGAAGCGAAGGACGGCGAAGAGGAACGCCGCCGCTGCCAGAGCGAGGGAAGCCGTCCGGCCCGAAGAGGAACGGGCGCGGAGGCCCAGGGGGGTCAAACCGCCAGGATCTCCTGCTCCTTCGTCTTCAGGAGATCGTCGACTTCCTTGATCTTCTTGTCCGTGAGCTTCTGCGACTCCTCGAGCCCGCGCCGTTCGTCGTCCTCGGAGATGGTCTTGTCCTTGAACATCTTCTTGATGCGGTCGTTGCCCTCGTGCCGGTAGCGCCGGATCTCGACGCGGCATTCCTCGGCCATGTGATGCGCCTTCTTGGCGAGGTCCTTGCGCCGATCCTCCGTCAGCGCCGGGATCGGGATGCGGACGACCTTTCCGTCGGACTGCGGATTCAGGCCCAGCTCCGACTTGCGGATCGCGCGCTCGATCTCGACCGCCATCTTCGGGTCCCAGGGGGCGGCCACGATGAGCGTCGGATCGGGGACCGAGAGGTTCGCGACCTGGTTGATCGGCACCTCCGCGCCGTATGCGGCGACCAGGATGCCGTCCAGCATCCCGAGGTTCGCGCGGCCCGTCCGCAGGGTCTTGAAGCGCTCCTTCAGCGCCGCGACGCCCTCCGTCATGTGCCGTTCGATGTCCTTGAGCTCCTGCATCATGGGTCAGTCTCTCCCTGCCGAGACCAGCGAGCCGATGTCCTCGCCGAGGACGACCCGCTGGATGTTGCCCCTCACCTTCAGGTTGAAGACCTTGATCGGGATCCCGTTCTCCATGCACAGAGCGACGGCTGCGGCGTCCATCACCTGCAGACCGGCATCGAGCGCCTGGCGATACGAGAGCGACTTCAGGAATCGGGCGTTGGGCTCCCGGTCGGGGTTCGCGTCGTAGACGCCGTCGACCTTGGTCGCCTTCAGCAGCACGTCGGCGTGGATCTCGTTGGCGCGCAGCGCGGCCGCCGAGTCCGTCGTGAAGAACGGATTGCCGGTCCCGCCCACGAAGAGCACGACCCGTCCCTTGTCGAGGTGTCGCAGCGCGCGCCGGCGGATGAAGGGCTCCGCGATCTGGCGCATCTCGAGCGCGGACATCAGGCGCGTCGTCACTCCGCGCTTCTCGAGTGCATCCTGGAGCGCCAGGCCGTTGATGGCCGTCGCCAGCAGGCCCATGTGGTCGCCGGCCACGCGGTCGATCCCCTGCGCCGCCGCCGACACGCCGCGGATGATGTTGCCCCCGCCGAGCACGATCGCAGTCTGGACGCCGAGGCGGTAGACCTCATTGACCTCGTCGGCCATCCGCGCCACGACCTCAGGCGCGATGCCAAACTTCTGGTCCCCCATCAGCGCCTCCCCCGAGAGCTTCAGGAGGATCCGGCGATAGACGGGAGTGTCGGCCATGTTGCCGGGATTATAAGGACGTCTCGACCAATCCAGGGAGAGGAACCGGAAGAGACTTCCCTTCCTCTGTCGGTTGGGCCGCGAAGCGGGCCGCTAGGAATCCGAGCCTAGGCCGCCTCTTCGGCCCGGCCCAGGCCCTCGCCCAGTTTGAACCGGACGAAGCGCAGATCCAGCGCGTCCTTGCCGGCCCGCTCGACGACGACCTGGCCGACGGTCTTCTCGGGGTCCTTCACGAAGGCCTGCTCGACCAGCACGGCCTCCTGGTAGAACTTCTCGACCTTCCCGTCCGCGATCCGCTCGACCACGTTCGCCGGTTTCCCGGCGGCCGTCGCCTGCGCCCGGGCGATCTCGCGCTCGGTCGCCAGGATCTCGGCCGACACCTCGGCGCGCGAGGCGAACCGCGGGTCGGACGCCGCGATGTGCATCGCCAGGTCCTTGCCGAGAGCCTCGTCGCTCCCCGGGACTCCGACGAGCACGCCGATCCGCCCGTTGCCGTGGATGTAGCTGGCGAAGCGCTCTCCGGGACGCGGGGTCCACCGCGCGAAGCGCCGAACCTGGATGTTCTCCTTGAGGGTCGCGACCAGCTGCGTGACCTCGTCCCCGACGGTCTCCCCGCCGGGCCACGACAGCGTCTTGAGCTCGTCCACGGATCCCGAGCGCGTATCCCCGAAGGCGTCGTGGGCCGCGATGCGGTCCGCGAGCTTCTCCGAAAAGTTGCGGAAGTCCTCCGTCCGCGCCACGAAGTCGGTCTCGCAGTTGACCTCCAGGAGCACCGCGCCCTTGACCGTCACGTGGGCGACGACGAGCCCCTCGGAGGCGGCGCGGCCGGCCTTGGAGGCGGCGGCGGCGAGCCCCTTCTTGCGCAGGATCTTCTTGGCCTCCTCGAAGTCGCCCTTCGATTCGACGAGGGCCTTCTTGCAGTCCATCATCCCGGCGCCGGTTTCGGCACGCAGGTCGGAGACGAGTTTCGAGCTGATTTCCATGTGAGTTCTCGGTTTTCAGTTATCAGTCATCAGTTCCGAGCCCGGCCCCAGTCGCATCGACTGAGAGCCGAAGACGGAAAGCTGACGACTCGGTTACGATGCGTCGGCGACGACGGCGGTCTGCGAGAGCTCCGGCGTCCGCGGCCGCTCCTCGGCCGCCGCGGCGTTCTCGGCCTCCCGCTCGCCGTGGGCGTGCAGGCCCTCGAGCACGGCGTCGGCCACCTTGGCGGTGAACAGGCGAATCGCCCGGATCGCGTCGTCGTTGCCCGGGATGACGTGGTCGATCAGGTCCGGGTCGCAGTTGGTGTCCACCACGGCCACCACCGGGATGCCCAGGATGTTCGCTTCCTTGACCGCGATGTACTCCTGCTTCGGGTCGATGACGAACAGCGCATCGGGCAGCTCGTCCATCTCCTTGATGCCCGTCAGGTTCTTCTCGAGCTTTTCCTTCTCGCGCTCCAGCCGCAGGCGCTCCTTCTTGGTGAGGTTCTCGTTGTCGTCCTGCGCGAGGATGCCCTCGATCTCCTTCAGGCGATGGATCGACTTGCGGATCGTGGAAAAGTTCGTCAGGGTGCCGCCCAGCCAGCGCGTGTTCACGTAGAACATCCCGCAGCGGTTGGCCTCCTCGTAGATCGAGTCCTGGGCCTGGCGCTTCGTGCCGACGAACAGCAGGTTCTTGCCCGCCGCCGCGAGGTCGGTCACGAATTTCGAGGCTTCTTTGAACTGCTTGAGCGTCTTCTGCAGGTCAATGATGTAGATCCCGTTGCGCTTGCCGAAGATGAACTTCTTCATCTTCGGGTTCCAGCGCTTCGTCTGGTGACCGAAGTGGACGCCAGCCTCCAGCAGTTCCTTCATCGAAATCAAAGCCAGATCACACCTCCTTGAGGGTCGAAAGCCGGAAATTCGGAGTGGAGAGAACGGGGCCCTGACGCATGGCTTCCACTGAGCACTAGCGCTTGGAGAACTGGAACCGAGCCCGTGCGCCGCGCTGCCCGTACTTCTTGCGTTCCTTCATCCGGGGATCGCGGGTCAGAAAGCCTTCCTTCTTGAGTTTCTTGCGCAGCTCGAGGTTGTAATCGGTCAGCGCCCGCGAGATGCCGTGCCGGATCGCTCCGGCCTGCCCCGACGGACCGCCCCCGGCGACGGTGACATGGATGTCGAACTTCTCCGCCGTCTCCGTCGAGAGGAGCGGCTGCTTGATCACCATCTTGAGCACGTTGTTGGGAAAGTAGTCGTCGAGGGAACGCTTGTTGACTGTGATCGCGCCCGTTCCGGGCACGAGCCGGACGCGCGCCATCGCGCTCTTGCGACGCCCGGTGGCCCGATGCTGAATGTCGACTGCCAAGACGCCTCCGCGTTACTTCTGGCCGCTCGCCGAGGCGGCGGTGATCTTGAGGGGACGAGGCTGTTGCGCCTCGTGCGGGTGCTTGGGCCCGCGGTAGACCTTGAGCTTCTTGAGTTGCTTGCGGCCGAGCTTCGACTTGGGGAGCATGCCGCGGACGGCGGCCTCGATGATCCGCTCGGGGTACTTGGCCAGCAACGTCGCGGGCCTGCACCGTCTTCAGCCCGCCCGGGTATCCGGTGTGGCGGCGGTAGACCTTCTCGTCCAGCTTGTTGCCGGTGAACCGCACCTTGTCCGCGTTGGTCACGACGACGAAGTCGCCCGTGTCCAGGTGGGGCAGGTAGGTCGCGCGGTGCTTGCCCGAGAGAACGGAGGCGATCCGCGAGGCGAGGCGCCCCAGGACGAGCCCGGAGGCGTCGACCACGAACCAGTCGCGACGAATGTCGGCGGCCGAAGCCGCGGTAGCCGAAACCATTTCCTAACCCCTCAAACTCTGGATTTCCAAGTCGCAAGATCGCCCGCAAGGAGGCCCGCACCGGACGAGCCTGGACGGACCCCTCCTTTCGGAGGGCGGGTAAGGATACGTAAGGGCACCCGGCCTGTCAATCCCGGTGGATTCCGGGCGGCCTCCCCGCGATCTCGGGGCGCCCGCGGGCCCCCTCCAGCGCGGTCAACCCGAAGGTTCGGACGATGAACGTCGCCATCTGTTCCCGGGGCGTGACGGCGTCCGGACAGAACCCGGGCTTGCCGGACGGCGGGCTCGGCGGGCTGCAGCCGGCCGTGACGCCCTCCGTCAGGAGCTGCTCGATCCAGTCGGAATACGGGAAGGCCGGTGTCGCCGGACAGGGCACGTCCGAGAATTGGCCAGAGCAGGCCGGCGGGACGTAGGCCGAACCGTGCTCCGTGCGCAGCAGCAGGACCGCCATTTCGGCGCGGGTCACGCTGCGGTCGGGGCAGAAGCGCAGGGGGTTGTTCAGGCAGCCGCTCGTGATGCTCTCCGAGGCGAGCCTCTCGATCCAGTCCGAGAAGGGGAACGCGGGCGTCGCCGGGCACGGGACATCGGCAAAGACTCCGCTGCACGCGGGGGGCAGGTAGGCGGAGCCGTGCTCCGCCTTCAGGAGGAAGACCGCCATCTCCTGCCGCAGGACCGTCGCGCTCGGGCAATAGGACCCCGGCGCGCACCCGTTGGTGATCCCGTCGCGGAAGAGGGTCTCGATGTCGCCGTGGAAGGGATTCGACTGCGGGACGTCGGAGAAGTCCGCCATCCAGCCCTTCGGGAGCGTCCCGCTCAGAGACAGCGCTCCGAGATTCGAGACCACGACGTCGTTGAGGGTCCCCGGCGAGAGCGCCGGCGCGACGGCGTTGATGTGCGTCGGGCCCACGTAGCTCGAAGACGCGGCGACGCCGCCGAACTGGACCGTGGAGGAAGGCAGGAAGTTGCCGCCGGTAATCGCCACGCTCGTTCCGCCCGCCGCGATGCCCGAGGTCGGATCGATCGCGGCGACGGTGGGCTGCGGGCCCGGCGTCGGCGTTCTGGTCTTGGTGGGGGTCGGGGACGGAGGCACCACGGTGACGGTTCCCGTCGGCGTGTTCGTCCGCGTCGGCGTGAACGTCGGCGGCACCGCGGTCGGGGTGAACGTCCTGGTGGCGGTCGCGGTCGTGGTCGGCGTCGGCAGGCCGCCGCCCACGATCGTGACGTTGTCGAGGAGCGCGGTGCAGAGCATGGTGTTGTTGTGGCTGGTCAGCGGCAGCCCGACGAAGAGGCTCTGCCCCATCGCGATCGTGTCGGTGCCGACGAGCGTCCAGTTCGTCCCGTCGGACGAGCTGTAGCCGGAGAAGGTGACGCCGCTGCGGACGACCTTGACCCAGTACGGCGCGGCCACGGTGGCGCCCGACGAGTTGGCCGTCGGCCCCCCCGTCGTGACGCGGCGCTGGAAGGCGAGACCGTTGCTCGGCGTCAGGACCATCATCGCGTGGGTCGAGCCGGCGTTGAGCGTCTCGCGGATCATGACGCCAGCCTTCGCCCAGGGATCGGTATTCTGGATGCTGGCCACGCGCGCATAGACCGTCAGGTCGCCGAACGCCGGCTGGTAAACGAAGTGGAACTGATCCGAAGTTCCCTCGATGTCGGCGCCCGAGCCGTTCACCGTGAAGGAGCCGCCCGAAAATCCGGCCCCTCCCGGGATGACCGGGGCTCCAATGTCCTGCTGGGCCCAGGGCGGCGGCAGCGGGCCCGGCGTCGGCGTCTTCGTCGCGGTATTCGTTCGCGTGGGCGTCGCGGTGGGCGCTCCGGGTGTCGGTGTGAACGTCTTCGTGGCCGTGCGGGTCGGGGTGAAGGTCGGCGGCGCGCCCGTCGGGGTGAACGTCTTCGTCGCCGTCCGCGTCATGGTCGGCGTCGGCGCGCCTCCGCCGATGAGCGTGACGTTGTCGAACGAGCTCGTGCAGAGGACCGTGTTGTTGTGGCTCGTCACCGGCAACCCGACGAACGCACTCGATCCCATCGGGACCGTGTCCGAGCCCACGAACGTCCAGTTGACCCCGTCCGACGAGCTGTAGCCTGAGAAGGTGGACCCGGCGCGAACCACTTTGACCCAGTACGGCGCCGAGAAGCTGGCGCCGAACGTGGTCGTCGTGGTCCCTCCGGTTGCGACGCGGCGCTGGAACACCAGACCGTTGCCGGGCGTCAGCGCCATCATCGCGTGCATCGAGTTGGCGTTGAGCGTCTCGCGGATCATGACGCCGCCCTTGGCCCAGGGATCCGTGTTCTGGATGCTGGCCACGCGCCCGTAGATCGTGACGTCGCCGAACACCGGCTGATAGACGAAATGGAACTGGTCGGACGATCCCTCGATGTCGCTGCCCGACCCGCTGACCGAGAAGACGCCGCTCGAGAAGCCCCCGCTTCCCGCTACGCCCGGGGATCCGATGTCCTGCTGCACCCAGGGAGCCGGCAGCGGGCCGGGGGTCGGCGTCCGCGTCGGCGTGTTGGTCTTGGTCGGCGTCAGAGTCGGAGGCGCGGGCGTCAGCGTCTTCGTCGGGGTGAACGTCGGCGCCCCGGACGTCGGCGTCTTCGTGGCCGTGCGCGTGGGCGTGTTCGTCGGACCGCCCGAGAACGTCGCCGTGTACGTCGTGTCGTTCACGGGGGTCGAAATCGTGTGCGTCTGCGCCCCGCCGTCCGACCACGACTGGAACGTGAAGCCGCCCTGAGGCGACGGCGCGCCGATGATCCGCTGGATGTTCTCGACGCCGACCACGACGTTGGGCGCCGTGAACGGCTGCCCGTCGAGCGTCAGCTGCAACGCGGCGGGATTGGTCGTGAAGGTCATCGTCGAGGTCCGCGGAAGCACGTCGCGAAAGATTTCGGTGACGAGCCCCTGCGAGTCGACGACGGAAAGGTGGATCCGGAACCACACGTTCGCCGAGGTCTCACCGATGACCGGAACGACGAACGAGCCGCTCGTGATGCCGCTCGTGGGCGGCAGGAACGGGTGAAAGTGGGTGTTGTGGTGGAAGTTGACCCACCAGGTGAACCGGCTCGCGGGCTCTGTCCCGTCCTGGGGATCCGTCGCGGTGCCCGCGAAGTTGATCGTGTCCCCGCCGGCGTAGGTCGCCCCGATCGCCGGGGACGTGATCACCGGAACAGGCGGCGCGTCGTTCAACACCGTGAGAGTGGCCGCGGCGCTGGTCGCCGACCCGGACCCGTTCGAGACCTTGCAGCGGTACTGCGAGCCGCTGTCGCCCAGCACGACCGACGCGATCGTGTAGGAGGACAGCGTCGCCCCGGAGATGTCGCTGAAGCCCCCTGGCGGCACCGCCTTCTGCCACTGGTAGGTGAGGGGTGGCGCGCCGCTCGCCGAAACGGCGAACGTCACGGACTGGTTGGGGAAGCCCACGGTCTGGCTCGCCGGATCTTGCGTGATCGTGGGCGAGCTGCTGCCCGTGTACGTCACCCGGCTGACGATTCCGGCGCCGTACGCCAGATAGTAGAGGTTGCCGTCGAACCCGATCTGGATGTCGACGGGCGCGTTGATCCCGGTCGCGAAGTCGGTCTCCTGGGCGGTGATCGGGTCGATGCGATGGATCCAGCCCGCGCAGTAGTCCGCGAAGAAGTACTGGTTGAGATAGTTCGCAGGAAACGGCTGAACCGGCGGATTGTAGAAGTCGCCACCCGTGATGGCACAGGCGCCGCCCGTGTGGTTGTACCAGTACAAGGGGTCGATGTAGGGGGGATCGTTGCAGGGGCCTTCGCAGTTCGGCCACCCGTAGTTGTTGCCCGCCCCTCCGACGTTGATCTCCTCGGTCGTGTCCTGCCCGACGTCGTTGATGAAGATGTTCGGCGACTGCGTGCGCGTGGCGAAGGTGAAGGGATTGCGCAGGCCGAGCGCCCAGATCGAGCGGTACTTGCCGGACGCCGTCGTATAGAAGGGGTTGTCGGTCGGAATCGTCCCGTCCGAGTTCAGCCGGAGGATCTTGCCGAACAGGATGACCATGGACTGCGAGTTGCTCCCGTTGGCGTTGTCGCCGACGGCCACGTAGATCTTTCCGTCGGGGCCAAAGTGCAACGACCCACCATTGTGGTTGGTGGCGGAGGAAAGGTTGTCGAGGTCGAGCAGGACGAGCTCGCTGCCCGCCACGGCGACGTCGCCGTTGAGCGTGAATCGGCTCAGCCGGTTGTGCGCCGGCGAGGGCACCGTGTAATAGATGTAGATGTAGTTGTTCTGCGAGAAGTTGGGGTCGACGGTCACGCCGAGGAGACCCCGCTCGCCGTTGGAGTCGACGGTCACGGTAAGGACCGGGGTGCTCTGGAGGACGTCGTTCTTGATGAGCTTCAGGGCGCCGGTCTGATTGCAGACGAAGATTCTCCCGTCTGGCGCCACTTCCATTGACGTCGGACTGGAGAACCCGGAGAAGGTCGTTTCGGTAAAGCCCGTGGGAAGGGTGGCGCCCGAAACCCCTGCCGCGACCACCCACGCGGCGAACCAGAAACCCAACCGTTTGATCATCCTAAACTCCCAAGATTCCTCACTCCGATGTGCCCCGCGTGCGCGGGACGTTAAAACGAATCTGGCCGACAGCTTCCCATCACCTCGGGGAATCGACTCGAAAGACGGACGAGAACACCCGAGCTTCGGAAACGAATTGTGCAACGAGACCCCACCCCGACTCGGAAGCACGAGAGGCGACCCCCGGGTCGTAAACCGCCCGTACACGACCGGTCAATGGCTTCCACACCAGTCTGTCGAAAACCGCCCTTGGTGAAATGGATCGCTCCCGCGCCACGATACCCCTTGGTACCGCCCGTTGCCAAGCGTTTGCCGCCGATTCGGTCAATTTGGCCCCCGCCCCGCTCGAGACGGGAGCGGGAACCACCGGCGGGGCGAGCCGAGCGGCACCCCGCCGTGACGCCGAAAAAGAGAAACGGGCGCGCCGGTGGGACGTCTCCCCCGGCGCCTAGGCGGGTCTCTCGGGTCTCTCGAGCTGCGTGTAGGTCAGCAGGATGAGGTCCGCGCGCCGGCGGACGCCGTACTTCGCGAGCAGGTTCGAGACGTGGAACTTCGCGGTCCGCTCCGACATGTTCAACTTGCTCGCAATCTCCTTGTTCGAGAGATTCTCGAGGAGCGCATCGAGGACTTCCCTCTCCCGGCGCGACAGGCGGGCGGGTCCGCCCGGGCCGCGCGGACGGCGCACCGTGCTGATCGTCTCGTCGACGAACCGGGAGAGCAGCGAGCGGGGAACCCAGAAGCCGCCCGAGGAGACCTCCTCGACCGCGCGGCCCAGCTGCTCGTTGGCGTCGGCGAAGGTCATGAGCCCCTTGGCGCCCAGCCGCAGCAGCGGAAAGGCGCTGTTCTGGTCGAACTTCTCCGCCACGAGGACCACCCGGCCCGCCGGGTGCCGGCCGAGCACACCGATGACCAGGGCCTCCGTCGTGGGGCGATGCGTGTGGCATTCGAGCACGAACACCGAGGAGCGGGGCACGGCGAGCCTCGTGGGGTCGGCCATGAGATCCGGTTCGAGCCTCCGCGAGTGAACCGTGAAGGGAAGGTCCGACAGCAGCCGCTCGAACTCCGAGAGCACGAGCGGATGAAACGCCAGCAGGCTGACCGAAGCCCGGCGTGTCGAGCGCGTTTTAGGCACTGAAAGCAGGGTACGCAATTTCGGTGTCCTCGGCAAGCATCACCTGTCCCTGGGGACGGGTCTCGGTCATCCTGTCGCGGCCTGTCCGATTTCGGCCTCGCCGGCCAGTAGTTTTCGGCGGGCTCGAGAGCGCAACCTACGCGCAACAATGAAGGGTGGGTTCGGCAGGGTCTCGACACTCGGGGTGGCCCTTGTCCTGGGGCTGACACTCCCGGCGCTCGGCGCGGATTTCTACGCCGCGCCGAACGCGAGTGCGAACGGCACGGGCAGCTTCAGCAATCCCTGGCGGCTCCAGGACGCGCTGAACCAGCCCTCCTCCGTGCATCCCGGCGACACGATCTGGCTCCGCGGCGGCACCTACTCGGGCACGTTCGTCAGCAACCTGAACGGAACGGCGGCCAGCCCGATCATCGTGCGGCAGTACGCCGGCGAGCTCGCGACACTGGACGGCGGCTCGTCCACGACCTGCGTCCTCTCCACGAGAGGCTCCTACACCTGGTTCTGGGGCTTCGAGGTCATGAGCTCCGACACGACCCGGCAGTCCAGCCAGCCCGGATCCAACCCGAGCGACATCCATCGTGGCGACGCGATCCAGATCTGGCAGACGCAAACCGTGCCGGGCCTGAAGTTCATCAACCTCATCATCCACGACGCGCGCCAGGGCTTCAGCTTCTGGCAGGAGGCCACGGACGCCGAGATCAACGGCTGCCTCGTCTACTACAACGGGTGGAACGGCACCGACCGCGGCCACGGGCACGGGATCTACACACAGAACCAGACCGGCACCAAGCACATCGTGGACAACATCATCTTCGAGAACTTCGACCACGGCATCCAGGGCTACGGCTCCTCCTCGGCGCATCTCATCAACTACGACATCCACGGCAACACCTTCAGTGCCAGCGGCGAGATGGCGTCGCCCCCGGGCGGACGCAACCTGTTGATCGGCGGCGACAGCACCGCGCAGAACATCTCCGTCGCGAACAACTTCCTCTACTACCAGGCCGCCGAGAGCCCGGACTCGGCCTTCCAGCTCGGCTACGGCGCCGGCTGCTCCGGCACCACCGTGAGCACCAACTACGTCTCCAACAACACGGCGTTCGCGGGCGGCTGCCTGCCCACGTCGATGACCGGGAACACCTTCTACGGGTCGACGAGCGGCTTCCCGCAGTCCTCGTACCCGAACAACACCTACACGACCACGCGGCCCACCGCGCTCCAGGTCTTCGTGCGGCCCAATGCGTACGAGGCGGGCCGCGCGAACATCACCGTCTTCAACTGGCCCAACCAGTCGAGCGTGAGCGTCGACCTGACCGGAGTCCTCGCCCCCGGGACGGGGTTCGAGGTTCGCAACGCGGCGGACTTTCTGGGCGCGCCCGTTCTCGCGGGCACTTACGGCGGAGGCTCGATCAGCCTTCCAATGACCGGGCTCTCGGTCGCGGCCCCCGTGGGCTGGTCCTCGCCCGCGGCGACCGGTCCCGAGTTCAACGTGTTCGTCCTGCTCCCGGCTTCGCCGGGCGGGACGCCCACCCCCTCGCCGTCGCCCACGTCGACGCCGACCCGGACGCCGACGCCCGTGCCCCCGACCGCGACGCCCACGCGGACTCCGACGCCGGCGCCGCCGACCCCGACTCCCTCCCCCACTTCCGTTCCGCCGAGCCCGACTCCGACGCGAACCCCGACGTCCACGCCCGTTCCGCCGACGCGCGACGGCCACGCCTCCAGGCCCGACGGCGACGCCGGCGCCTCCGACCGCGACTCCGTCACCCACTGCCGTGCCGCCGACCCCGACGCACACGCATACACCGCCGCCCGCGAGCCCGACGCCCACGCACACGCCCGTGCCCCCGACGGCCACGCCCACACACACGCACACCCCGGGTCCGCCGACCGCGACGCGCACGCCGACGCCGACCCCCGGGCCCTTCGCGCTCAGCCTCGAGGCGGAAGCGGCCACGCTGACGGGCGCGATGACGACCGCGTACGACGTCAACGCGTTCGGCGGCCTCTACATCACGACGACCGCCGAGGACTCGGGAAAGGCGACCTGGACGGTCACCGTTCCGGCGTCCGGCAGCTATTACGTGTGGGCGCGTGTTCTCGCCCCGGATGGCGACCACGACTCGTTCTATGCCCACGCCAACTCCGCGTCGGAAGACGTCTACGACGACGGCCAGGGGACGTGGTCCTCGAAGTGGCAGTGGAGCGTGCTCAATGGGCGCGGCGGGACCGGGGTCCCGCTGACCCTCGATCCGCGCATGCTGTCGTTGTCGGCCGGCGCGAACACCGTGACCTTCCGAGGACGTGAGATCGGCAGCAAGGTGGATCGGATCCTCGTCACGAACGATCCGAATCTCGTGCCGGACGACGGCAACGACCCGATGTTTGCGGACGTCTATCCGTCGAACCCGTTCTACGACTTCATCGAGACGGTCGGCCGGGACGGCATCTCCAACGGCTGCGGCAACGGAGACTACTGCCCCTCGGACGGCGTGACCCGCGCGCAGATGGCCGTCTTCCTCCTGAAGAGCAAGTACGGCAGCGACTACGTGCCGCCGCCCGCGACTGGGACCATGTACGTCGACGTGCCACGGGCAGGCTTCGCGGCCGCATGGATCGAGGAGCTCGGCCGCGAGGGCATCACGGCGGGCTGCGGCGGCGGCAAGTACTGCCCCAACATGATCGTGACACGCGCCCAGATGGCGGTCTTCCTCCTGCGCGGGGAGCACGGCTCCGACTACGTCCCTCCGCCGCCGACCGGGATCTTCGGCGATCTGGATCTCGACGATCCGTTCACGCCGTGGATCGAGGAGCTCGCGGCCGAGGGCGTGACCGCCGGCTGCGGCGACGGAAATTACTGTCCGAACGCCCCGAACACGCGCGAACAGATGGCCGTGTTCCTCGTCCGCACCTTCGCGCTTCCCTGACCCCGCCTGTCCTTCCGGACAGGGGATGCTCCTTTTCCGGCCTGTCCGCTCGTTGTCCCGATTTTGTCACCGTGGCCAGTAGTTTTCGGCATCGCTCCGCTCATACCATGCGCACAATGTTCCGACGGGCGGTTCTCGGCGCTCTCTCCGTGCTCGCGTTGGCCGCCGTTGTCTCCGGAACGGACTTCTATGTATCGCCCGCCGGCACATCCGACGCCGCCGGCTCGATCGGAGATCCCTGGAATCTCCAGCACGCGCTGACCCAGCCCTCGGGGGTAAATCCGGGAGACACGATCTGGCTGCGCGGCGGCCTGTACGCGGGGACCTTCGTCAGCTACCTGAACGGAACCGCGGCGAGCCCGGTCGTCGTGCGGCAGTATCCCGGAGAGCGCGCGACGCTCGACGGCGGCAACTCGGCAGGCACCGCCGTGCTGGCGGTCCGCGGCTCCTACACCTGGTTCTGGGGCTTCGAGGTCATGAGCTCCGACCCGGCCCGCCAGTCGAACCAATCGGGCTCGAACCCGAGCGACATCCACCGCGGCGACGGGATCCAGATCTGGCAGACCGGCGACCACCCGGGGTTCAAGTTCATCAATCTCGCCATCCACGACGCGCGCCAGGGCGTCAGCTTCTGGAAGGAAGCCGTGGACGCGGAGGTCAACGGCTGCCTCATCTACTACAACGGCTGGAACGGGACCGACCGCGGCCACGGGCACGGCATCTACACGCAGAACCAGAGCGGGACGAAACACATCGTCGACAACGTCATCTTCGAGAACTTCGACCACGGCATCCAGGCCTACGGCTCCTCCTCGGCCTACCTCAACAACTACGACATCGAGGGCAACACCTTCTCGAGCGACGGCATCATCGCCACGCCCGACGGCGGGCGGAACCTCCTGATCGGCGGCGACAGCACGGCTCAGAACCTGACGATCGCGAACAATATCCTCTACTACAAGACAACCCTCAGCCCCGACTCCGCGTTCCAGCTCGGCTACGGCGCCGGCTGCTCGAACACCGCCGTGTCCGACAACTACGTCTCCAACAACACCCTCTTCGACGGCGGCTGCCTGCCCGTGTACGATGACCGGGAACACTTTCTACGGCACGACCGAGGGCTTCGCCCAGTCGCAGTACCCGAACAACACCTACGACGCCACCCAGCCCTCCGGCGTCAAGGTCTTCGTGCGGCCCAACGCGTACGAGGCGGGCCGCGCGAACATCACCGTCTTCAACTGGCCCCACCAGGCGACGGTCGACGTCGACCTGAGCGGCGCCGCGTACATGGGCGGCGCCTACGAGATCCGCAACGCGCAGGACTACTTCGGGACCCCGGTTGCTGTCCGGGGTCTTCGACGGGAGCCTGGTCACGCTTCCGCTGACCGGGCCTGACCGTCGCCGTCCCCCTTCGGCTGGCCGGCGCCCCCGGCGACCGGTCCCGAGTTCAACGTGTTCGTTCTCCTGAGCCTGCCCGGGCCCGACCAGTACTTCGACGTCCCCCCCGGCGATCTCTTCTTCGACTCGATCCGTATCGTCTCGGAGCACGGCATCACCGCGGGCTGCCGGACCGGGTACTACTGCCCGCAGGCCTCGACTCTCCGCTCCGAGATGGCCGTGTTCCTGCTCAAGAGCGAGCACGGGTCGGACTATGCGCCGCCGGCCGCGACGGGCGACGTGTTCGACGACGTTCCCCTCGGGCGCCTTCGCCGCGGGGTGGATCGAGCAGCTGGCCGCCGAGGGCATCACGGGCGGATGCTCGCCCGGCAAGTACTGTCCGAGCTCCCCCGTCCGCCGCGCCGAGATGGCGGTGTTCCTGCTCAAGACCGAGCACGGCAGCTCCTACGTGCCGCCCGCGGCCACGGGCGACGTCTTCGACGACGTTCCCGCCGGCGCATTCGCGGCGGCCTGGATCGAGGAGCTGTCCGCCGAAGGGATCACCGGCGGCTGCGGCCCCCGCAAGTTCTGCCCCGACAACATCGTGACCCGGGAGCAGATGGCCGCTCTGATCGTCCACACCTTCGGCCTCCAGTGAGACCTTAGGGCAAGACGACCTCAGGCCTCCCTCGAGAGGCCCCCGGGACGGGGTAGAATTCCCTCCTCCCCAAATGCATTTGAAGACGCTCCACTCCGCGTGGCTATTCTCTTCCGGCGTTCTGGTGCTCGCCTTCTGCGGAGGCCATCCGCCGAATGCGGCGGCGAAGCAGTCGACCCGCGTCACCGCCCGAGCCGCTCAGGCGCCCGCCGCAGGAAACGCGTTCTACGTCTCCCCCACCGGAACGCCGTCCGGCGATGGGAGCCTCGACGCCCCCTGGGACCTCCAGACCGCGCTCGGCCAGCCTCCGTCCGTTCACGCCGGCGACACCCTCTGGCTCCGGGGCGGCACCTACGTCGGCACGTTCATCGCGACGCTCAACGGCACCGCCGACCGGCCGATCGTCGTGCGGCAGTACCCCGGCGAGTACGCCACGATCGACTGCGCCTCCCTCGCGAATCCCGCGATCTCGGTCCGCGGCTCCTATACGTGGTTCTGGGGCTTCGAGGTCATGAGCTCGGACACGCGCCGCCAGACGCCGCAGACCGGATCCTCGCCTACGGAAATCACTCGCGGCGACGGCTTCCAGATCTACCAGGACTCCCAGGGCGATACGCATCCCGGGCTGAAGTTCATCAATCTGATCGTGCACGACCTGCGCCAGGGGTTCAGCTTCTGGCAGGAGGCGGTCGACGGCGAGATCAGCGGCTGCATCATCTATTACAACGGCTGGACCGCGCCGGATCGCGGCCACGGCCACGGCATCTACACGCAGAACGAGACCGGCACGAAGACGATCGAGGGGAACATCCTCTTCTCGGGCTTCGGCCTCGGGATCCAGGCTTACGGCTCCGAGACCTCGCACCTCGACAACTTCCTGGTCCAGGGCAACACGCTCTTCAACAGCGGCGATCTCGAGCCGACCGGCGGCTCGCGCAACCTGCTGATCGGCGGCAGCAGCGTCGCCCACGACCCCAGGATCCTGAACAACGCCTTCTACCGCCTCTACGGCGGCGGTGGCGTCGAGACCGACTTCAAGCTCGGATACAACGCGGCCTGCCAGGATCCCACCATCGTCGGCAACTACGTCGCGACGAGCGTCGACATCAACTGCACCGACATGACGATCGCCGGGAACACCTTCTACGGCACGCCCATCCAGGGCATCACCAAGAGCCAGTTCCCCGACAGCACGTACCTCTCGTCGCAGCCTGGCGCTCCGGACGTGATCGTCCAGCCCAACACGTACGAGCCCGGGCGCGCGAACGTGACCGTCTTCAACTGGCCGCACCAGGAGGTCGTCGCCGTGGATCTCTCCGGCGTCCTCGCGGTCGGATCCGACTACGTGATCCGCAATGCCCAGAACTACTTCGGCCCGGTCGTCGCCTCGGGCCGGTACGCCGGCGGCGCCGTCTCGATTCCGATGACGGGGCTCGAACCCGCGGCGCCGGTTGGCCTGACGGCTCCCGCCCCGACCGGCCCCGAGTTCAACGCGTTCGTCGTGCAGGCGACGCAGAGCGCGCGCCCGACGCCGACGCTCGTGAAACCGCCTCCCGGCCCTCTCTCCTTCGCCCCGACGCGTCCCGCGGCCGGCTCCTGACCGGCGGCGGGGTCAGGCGTCGGGCGTGGACGGGGGCCCGGCGGCGTGGCCGGCCGCTTCGGCGGGACGCGCGGGATCGCGCGTGAAGCGGCGGACGCCCAGGTTGGCTTCCGGAAGGAGCGAGTTGAGGAACTTCCTCACCGCGGTGCCGTCGCCTTCGCGGGCGAGCTCCTCGAGGTAGCGCAGCGCGCGCTCGACCTCCTCCGGGGGATAGGCGTTGAGACGCCCGATCAGGATCTTGGGATGGCGCGTCTTCGAGATGTGCTCGCCGGTGAGCTCGAGCTCCTCGAAGAGCTTCTCGCCCGGCCGCAGCCCCGTGAACGAGATCTCCATGTCGACGTAGGGCCGCAGCCCGGTCAGCGTGATCATCTCCTCCGCGAGGTCCAGGATGCGCACCGGAGGGCCCATGTCGAGGATGAAGATCTCGCCGCCCTGCCCCATCGCGCCCGCCTGGAGCACGAGCTGGGCGGCCTCCGGGATCGTCATGAAGTACCGACGCATCTCCGGGTGGGTCACGGTCACCGGACCGCCGCGGCGGATCTGCTCGCGGAAAATCGGCACGACCGATCCCGCCGATCCGATGACGTTCCCGAACCGCACCGCGACGTAACGCGTGGCATAGCGGCCGCCCAGGTCCTGCACCCCGAGCTCCGCGATGCGCTTGGTCGCGCCCATGATCGACGTCGGCCGCACGGCCTTGTCCGTCGAGATGAGCACGAACGCCTCCACGCCGTGCTCCCCGGCGAGCTCGCCGAGCAGCCGCGTCGCCAGGATGTTGTTCTTGATGGCCTCGCCCGGATTCGACTCCATCATCGGCACGTGTTTGTGCGCGGCGGCGTGCACGATGACCTGCGGCGCGTGCTCCGCGAAGATCGACCGCATGCGCGATTCATCGCAGACGTCCGCGACGAGCGGCACCACCTGCACCTCGGGACGCGAGCGGCGAAGCTCGCCGTCGATGTCGAAGAGCGCAAACTCGGCCCGCTCGACGAGCAGGATCTTGGACGGCTGGAAGCGCGCGATCTGCCGCGCCAGCTCCGAGCCGATCGACCCCCCGGCCCCGGTCACCATGACGCGTTTCGCGGCCAGGAACTGACCGAGCTCGGCCTCGTCGAGGTAGACCGGCTCCCGGCCCAGCAGGTCTTCGATCTGCACGCTCCGGATGCGGGTCACCTGGACCTTGCCCTGCAGCACCTCGTAGAGGCCCGGGATGATGCGAACGTCCACCTGAATCTTCCGGCAGAGCCCGATGAGGTGAAGGATCTGCGGGCGCGAGATCTGGGCGATCGTGATGACGACCTGCTGGATGTTGTGGTCCCGGACCAGGCGCGGGAGCTCCTCGGTGGTGCCGAGGATGCGGATGCCGTGGATCACCGCTCCCTGCTTCTCGGGGTCGTCGTCGACGAACCCCTTGACGTCGAGGTTCATGTCGCCGCGGCCGAAGATCTCGCGGACGGCGAGAACGCCCGCTCGTCCGGCGCCGATCAGGAGCGTGGGCACGCGCTGGCCGACGGACTGGGCTCCCCGCTCGCGCCGCTGCGCGAGCTCATACAGGTAGCGCCGCAGGACCCGCAGCCCGAGGACCCCGCCGAACGCCAGCACGGTGCCCATGAGGATCACCGAGAGGGGAACGCGCCAGCCGATGAGGCGGTCGGGGATCGAGAAGCGCAGGACCGCGAGCGTCAGGCCCGACCACAGCGCCGCGTAGACGAACGCCTTGACCTCGCCCATTCCGACGTAGCGCCAGATGAAGCTGTACACGCCGGCCAGGGCGAGCGCCGAGGCCTGGACGAGGACGACGTAGGGCAGCTGCTGGATCGCGTTGCGGAATTCCTTCGTCGGCAGCGCGAACTCGAACCGGAGAAGGTACGCGAGCGAGAACGCGGAGACGAGGATCGTCAGGTCCAGCGCGAACTGGAATCCTCGCGTGAGCATCGGTGTGAGAGAGCGTTTGTTCATGGCGTTGCCTAGCGCGGATGCACCGCGCTCGTGGAGGAGGCAGAGGGCGGGAACAGGAGCAAGGGCCTGCCGCCAGACGGAGAGGCGGCCTCTCTCCTCCCCCGTTCCGCGAGGGCGTCGCTTTTCATTGTCCTATGCGGCAAACACCGTAGCGCAACCCCCTGCCGAATTCAAGAATCGGCCGGCCTTTCGGGGGCCCCCCAGGGCGTCTGCAGCTTCCGGGCCAGAGGCGGGCACACTACGACGAGGCCCGTCTCCAGGAGCACGCGGGCGTCGCTTTTCCAGCTGCGGCGCCTCAAGTAGTCCCGGTATCCGCTCAGTTTGCGGGGCTGCAGGACCTCCCGGTAATACCGGTCGCGATCGCCGGTGACGCCCGCCATCAGCGACTCCTCGTCGCGAAGCCGGAGAGTCACCGGGTCCGTGAGGCCGGGCCGGACCCGGAGGATCTCCCTCCAGTCCGCCGAGCCGGAGTCGACGAAGTCCGGCACCTCGGGCCTCGGGCCCACGAGCGAGAGGTCCCCCTTCAGGACGTTCCACAATTCGGGGAGCTCGTCGAGCTTGCTGCGGCGCAAGAGCCGACCGACGGCCGTGATCCGGGGGTCGTCGCGCGCCGTCACGGCGAGACCCCTGGCCTGGCGCATCGTCCGGAACTTCACCAGTGTGAACGGCTCCCCGCCGCGGCCCACACGCTGTTGGCGAAAGAGGACGGGTCCCCGCGAGGTCAGCGCGATCGCCGCCGCCGACAGCAACAGAAAGGGAGACGCGAGGAGCAGACCCGCGGCGGACAGGACGATCTCCGCGGGCCGCGGCAGGCCCGGCCGGGGACCGGCCGAGGGCTCCGACGGATCCGTCAACGCGAGGCGCTCCGTTGCCGTCCGGCGGGAGCGGCGGAGCGGTGCGCCTCGCACAGCGAGCGCACGCGCTCGACGACGGCGTCGACCTCGTCCTCCCGCATCCCGGGGAAGATCGGCAGGCTCACGAGACGCTCCCACTCGGCGCTCGCCACCGGGAACTGCTCGGGCCGCCAGCCGAAGGTCTCCTGGTAGTACGGGTGCATGTGCAGCGGCCGCCAGTGGACCGAGCACCCGACGCCCGCGCGCTTCAGCTCCTCGATGAAGGCGTTGCGGTCGATGCCGAGACGGTCGAGGTGCAGCCGGATCGGATAGAGGTGCCACGAGTGCACGCGGTTCTCGTCGGTGGGCGGCGTCTCGACCTCGTCGAGCCCGGCGAATCCGCGGCCGTAGCGCTGTGCCACCGCCTCGCGCTTCTGCCGCATCGGCTCGGCCTTGCGGAGCTGCGGAATGCCGATGGCCGCCGCGACGTCCGTCAGGTTGTATTTGAAGCCCGGCGCGAGAATCCGGTAGTCCCAGGTCCCGCCGCCCGAGTAGCGCCGCCAGGCGTCCTGCGAGAGACCGTGGAGCGACATCAGCCGGATCCGCGCGGCCAGCTCGGCGTCCGACGTCGTGGCCATCCCGCCCTCGCCGGTCGTGATGGTCTTGTTGGCGTAGAACGAGAAGCAGCTGATCGCGGCCGTGCTCTCGCCGCAGCGCTGCCAGGCCGCGGAGCGGGCCGGCCGCCAGGACGCCGGGAAGGCGTGCGCGGCGTCCTCCGCGATCCAGAGGTCGTGCTCCTCGGCGAAGGCCCGGATCGCGTCGACGTCGGCCATCAACCCGCCGACGTGCACCGGCATCATGCCCACCACGCGCCCGCCGGCGGAGGTCCCGGGGATCTCGCCGGCGCGGAACGCCTTCACCTTCCGGCGGGCGTCGTCGAGGTCGATGTTGAGCGTGCCGGGCTCGCAGTCGACGAGGAGCGGATACGCGCCCAGGTAGCGGACGACCTCCGCCGTGGCCGCGAACGTCATGGTCGGCACGACCACGGCCTCGCCCGCCCGGAGCCCCAGCGCCTCGACGGCCAGGTGAAGAGCCGCCGTGCACGAGTTGACGGCGATCGCGTGCTCCGCACCCACGGCCCTCGCGAACTCCTCCTCGAACGTCTTGACCTTCGGGCCGGTCGTCAGCCAGCCCGATTCCAGCGCGGACACGACCTCCTGGATCTCCTCGCTCCCAATGTCGGGGCGAAAGAACGGGATCCCTTGAGCCATCTTTATCCTCCCCTGGACGAAGGCATCGCGCCTCGCGTCATCCTCTTCGACACCGAACGTTCTCTCATCCCGTGCGCACCCCGCGCATCCAACGATAGCCCTTCAGTGCGTGCCGCAGCACGACCGTGCGAGCCGTCTGGGCAACTCCCGCGGCGCCCTGAGCCGACAGCGAGGCCGGCTCGATGCGCCGCTCGCCGGCGACGAAGACGTAGCGCCGCGCGGCGAGATCGGCGAGCACGTCGTCCGACGGCGTCTCCAGGAAGAGGCGCGACAGGTGCTTCGTCTTGTGCACGTCCTGTCCCGCCATCCAGATCGTGTCGGAAGCGAGCCGCAGGGTCCGGGGGTGCGGCCCGAGCATCCCGTCATAGATCCACTTCGAATTCCACACTTCGACCGCGTCGACCGCGTCGAGGACGGCGGCGGAGTAGCGCCACCGGTACTTCGCGGGATGCGCGAGACACAGCCAGCGGCCCTGGGCGCGAACGGCCTCCGCCAGCGCCGACGCGGAGCTCGGCCGCGAGGGAAACGCCGCGAGCCCGTAGCACAGCAGGTGTCTGCCTTCCTGGCTGAACTCGATGCCGGGAACGAGAGTCACGTCCCGCGTCGACTTGTCCCGGCAGTCCCGGACGTACTCGGCGAAGCGTTCGTCGTCCCATCCGGTCTCCTCGTGGTCGGTCAGGAGAACCGTTCCCACGCGAAGGTCCCGGGCGATCGAGACCCAATCGGACAACGCCAGGGTGCTGTCGTGCGAATAGTGGGAGTGGGCGTGGGCGAGGACTCTCATCGGGCTCTCATCGGGCCTGCCACGAGGCGAAGAGGTCGCGGAGCCCCTGGGCAACCTCTCCGAACGCGGGCCAGCGGTCTCCCTCGCGCCACGTCTCGAGCCGCGTCGCGTGCGGCTGCCGGCCGAAGACCTCGGCGACGCCCTCGCGAAGCGTGGGGAACGGGCCCGCGTAGCCGCGCGGCCGGCCGCCCGCGATGTGGACGATCCGCTTGACGTCGCCCCACATCCAGCGCACCGTGACGCCCTCGCGATACTGCGTCACGGGCTCGGGATGCTCGCCGGAGAGGATCGCGACCCACAGCGCCGGGAAGTCGACGCCGGCGTCCACGCCGAGCTGGAGCGAGCCCCAGAAGCGCCCGTTCACCTCCATCAGGCACGGCGCGCCGCCGTCATCGCGGTACTCGATCATCGCCGGCCCGTGCCAGTCGAGCGCCGCGAGCAGTCTCCGCGCCGGCTCGAAGAGCCGCGCTTCGAGCGCGATCGAGCGGCGCAGGCTGCTTCCGGAGCCGGTCGGCCGCACGTCGCGCAGCCGTTCGTGCGCGAAGGCGGCCACGATGCGGCCGCGGTCGCACAGCACCGACACGGCCCGCCCGACGCCGGGCACGAAGCCCTGCACGGTGGGCCACCAGCCACCCTGGCGGCGATCCGCGACCGCGCGCTGGAGGTCGTCGGCGTTCTCCGCATAGCCGCAGCCGCGGTCCGACCAGAACGTGCCGGCCTCCGCGTTCCACGCGTTGCTGAAGCGCGCCTTGACGACACAGGGAAACCCGAGGGAGCGGCCCGCCTCGTCGACCTCCGCGTTGGAGTGCGGGAAGACGGTGGGCGGGACCCGCACGTCCGAGGCCTGCGCCAGGCGGATCGTGTGCTCCTTGTCGAAGGCGCGCAGCAGCATGTCCCCGGAACCGCAGCCGATGCGAATGCCCGCCGCCTCCCACTCGGCGCGGTCCATGTCGCACAGGAGGCACGACCGCTCCGTCAGCGGCAGCGCGATGGCGATCGCCTCGCGCCTCGCCCACTCGCGAAGCTCCGCGTACGCCTCGCGCGGCGGGGCGCCGTCCCGGACGCGGACCCGCCCCGCGGCGAAGCGCGACCACGCCGCGAGGGGACGGGCCGACGCGCTCGCGACGTACACCGCGTGGCCGGCGCGGCCGAGCGAGCGAACGCAGGCGAGCGCCTGGTTCGTCTGCCCGTCGAGCACGAGGATTCGCTGCGTCTTCGTCTTCATGGGACCGGGTCTCACGCGGCGCGGCGGGCCTTTCGCAGGCGATCGGTCACGCGGTACGGCAGGAGCGCCCCGCGCACCTTCGCGCGCAAGACGGCGGCGGAGTCGAGCGGGTTCGCCTCGATGCGTGGAAGCCGGAAGACGTCGCTCGCCGCGTCGGCCAGGCCGAGGTCGGTCGAGACCGCCATCGCGTAGCCGGCGGCGCGCACGGCGTCGACGTAGGCGCCCGTCACGTGGCCCAGGCGGCTGCTTCCATACGGGTACGCGTAGACCGACGCCGCGTCCGGGCCCAGCCGCCGCAGCAGGATCTCGCGGGAGCTCGCCGCCTCGTCGGCGAGCGCGGCCGCGTCGCAGCCGCTTCCGTCGCGGTGGCGGTGGGAGTGCGAGCCGACGGTCACGAGCCCGCTCGCCATCGCGCGCTCGAGCGCCGCCCAGTCGGCCGGGCGCCACGCGTCGGCCGGAACCGCACGCCCGTGCCGCTGCGCCCAGCGGTCGAACGGCATCGGCTCCTCGCTCGCCACGCAGCTCGTAACCACGAAGCACGCGGCCGGAACGCCGTGGCGCGAGAGCACCGGCAGCGCCGCGTCGACGAAGTTCGCGTAGCCGTCGTCGAACGTGATGCAGACGAGGGGCTTCGCCGTCGGCGCGGGGGCGCGGAGGCGCGCCGGGAGCGCGGAGAGCGGTACGCACTCGGCGAACTCGGCGAGGGCGGCGACGTGCTCCGCGAACACCGACGGGGGAACGTTCCAGTCGTCCAGACGCGGGTCCACGAAATCGAGCGCCGCCACGCGGTGGTACATCAGAATGCACGCCCGCGGGCGCTCCGGGCGGGGAACCCAGGGCGAGGTCAGAACCGCCGCCCAGCCCGCGGCGCGCTTGATCGCGCGCTTGGCCGTGATGGGGCCGAGGCTCATCGCGGGCCTCCCGCGTTCCCGTTCGGGCCCGGCATCAACGCCGAGGCCGCCGGCGCCGGACGCGACTCCGTGCCCCAGCGGCCGCGGAACTTCACGAGCCCCGCCCAGAACCCGGCGCCGTAGGCGACGTGGAGAATCCCGAACGCGAGCGGCAGCCCCGGAAAGACGCGCGCGCCGTGGTCGCGAAACGCGAGGAGGGACGCCGCCAGGATCGCGAGCGCGTAGGCCGCGAGGAGGCCGAGACCCGCGAAGGCCGCGGGACGCCAGAACGGCGCGAACGCGGCGCAGAGCGCGAGCGCCCCGACGAAGGCCGCCGGCACGAAGTGGCGCAGCTTCATCTGCCGCGGGTGCTTCTGCAGCACGCGGACCTTCCAGTAGCCGTACTGGAAGTACTGCCGCCAGAGCCCCCGCCAGCTGCCGCGGCTGTAGTAGCGGGACCGCACGTCGGCCGCGAGCAGCACCCGGCCGCCCAGCTTCCGGAGCCGCGCGTTGTACTCGTCGTCCTGGTTGCGGACGAGCTCCTCGTCGAAGGGCCCGACACGGTCGAGGATCGCCCGCGTGTAGGCCGGGAACGGGACGGTGTCGACCAGCAGGGTCCGGCCGCGCACCGTGCGGAACGCGGAGCCTCCGACGCCGAACGGCGAGCTCATCGCCGCGGCGATCGTGTCGGCCAGACGGTTCTCGCCGACCGTGACCACCGATCCGCCGACCGCGTCGCCGTCGCCCGCCTCCAGGTGCGCGACGCAGCGCGAGACGTAGTCCCTCTCGATCTCGCAGTGCCCGTCGACGCGCACGACGACGGAGCCGTGCGCCGCGCGCACGGCGACGTTGAGCCCGCAGGGGGCCGTGCGGCCGGGGCTGTCGAGCAGGCGCAGGCTCGGCCGTGCCTTCGCCGCCGCCGCGACGATCTCGCGCGTCCCGTCGGTCGAGAGCCCGTCCGCGACGAGGACCTCGAGGCGGTCCTGCGGATAGTCCTGCGCGAAGACGGCCGCCAGCGCCCGCTCGATGTAGGCCGCCTCGTTGCGCACCGGCATCACGACGCTCACGAAGGGAAGCGGGCGCACGGCGGGCTCAGGCACGCGGCACCGTCTCGCTCTCGCCGCGGGCGTCGGCCGGAAACCGGCGCACGACCGCGCGGAACTTCCCCGCCCGGGTTCGCGGGATGCGCTCCACCGACTCGACCGTGACCGCCATGGAATCGCCCACCCGCATCCGGACGCGCTGACGGAGGTCCTCGGCATGCTCCGGAAGGTAGCCGGGCGCCGGCACGACCCGCACGACCAGCCGGTCGGGCGCCTCCTGGACGATCTGCGCCTCCCGGATGGGGAGCTCGGCCTTGAAGACAGGATCGAACCGGCCGACGCGGCGGCCGTCGGGCGTGACCACGACGTCGTCCGAGCGTCCCTCGATCTGCTCGAGGATCGGCAGGCGCCGCCCGCAGGCGCACCGGCGCGAATCCGCAGCGAAGCGGGCGCGATCGCCGACGGCATAGCGGATCAGCGGCATCTCGCGGTTCAGGAGCCCCGTGGCGACGAGTCGTCCGCTCTCTCCGGCCGCGACGGGCGCGTCGTCCTCGTCGTGGAGGACCTCCGCGACGCCGACGTCCGGCCAGGCGTGAAGGCTTCCCTCCGCGCATTCGCTGGCGGCGGCCACCATCTCGGCCATCCCGTAGGTCTCGCGGACCGGGCACTGGAACGCCGCGCCGATCTCCTCGCGCTGGTAGGCGTAGATCGGCTCGGCGTTGGGGATCGCCACGCGCATGGGCGGCAGGGCGATTCCCTTCTCCGCGGCGAGCCGCGCGAGCGAGTGCAGGGAGGAGGCATAGCCGAAGACGTACCGCACGCGGTGGCGGACGAGCGCGTCGACGTAGGCCGCGAGGTTCGCCGGCGCGAGGTGATACGAGGAGCAGTACAGCTGCCGCAGGCCCGCGTTCCAGACCCAGAAGGGCGGCTTCGCGCGTTCGGCCGGCACCACGAGCTGGCCGCCGAAAATCGCCCAGCGGTCCCGCCGGTCGAGCCCGTTCCAGTGCCGGATCCGGGCCTCCGAGATCCCGTACCAGGTGCGCACGGTCTCGCGCGACTGGAAGAGGGAGAGCGGCGTCCCGGTGGTCCCGCTCGTGTGCTCGTGGCGGAGGCTCCGCGGATCACAGCCGTCGTCCACGAAGGCGCGCGGCTCCGCGCGAACCGCGTCCTTCGAGAGCACCGGCCAGTTCTCGAGACGCTCGGGCGAGGCCAGCTCGCCCGCGGCGCGCCGCCGCTCCCAGAGCCTCCGATAGTACGGGACGTGCTCCGCCGCCCGGCGCAGCATCGCCGGGAGCCGCTCCGCGCGCCAGCGTTCCCACTGCGCCGCGTCCCAGCGGTCCCGCTCGAGCGTCTCCGCAATCAGGGAATCGGTCTCCGGTCCGTAGCGCCAGCTGCGCAGCCGGTAGCCGTGAAGGCTCGCGCTCGCCTCGCGGAGCGGGGCCGGGAGGCGGTGATAGACGGACACCCAGGAGCTCAGGGCCGCGGCCTCTCGCCGGCGAAGCGCCCGGCCGAACCCGTTCCCGCCGCCGCGCCGGACCCGGCGAAGCCGAGGGCATTCGCGAGGAGGCGCCCGTTGCGCCAGATGTCGAAACGCGCCTCGGCCGACCGCCGCGCGCGCTGCGCGAGCGCCTCGCGCTCTGCCGGGCTCTCGAGCAGCGATCGCAGGGCCTCGGCGAGACCCGCGGGGTCGCGCGGCTCGACGAGGACTCCGCAACTGCCCTCCTCGAGCAGCCTGGGGATGCCGGCGACCCGCGACGCCGCGACCGGCGTGCCCAGGGCCATCGCCTCCTTGATGACGTTCGGAGCGCCGTCGCCGAGGCCGATGGACGGATGCGCGAGAACCGTGGCGCGGCGGATCGCGGCGCGCGCCTCGGTGAACGGCAGCCATCCGGGGAAAGCGCACGCGCCCGTCGCCGAGGGAGAGGGCCGCCGCCAGCTTCCGGAGCGCCTCGCGTTGAGGGCCGTCGCCCACGAGCTCGAGCTCGAAGGCGACGCCGCGATCCCGCAGGATCCCGCAGGCCCGGAGCAGATCGTCGAAGCCCTTCGCCTTCTCGAACCCGCCGACCGCGACGATGCCCGACGCGGCACGGCCGTCGCGGCCGTACGGCAGCTCGCGAAAATCGAGGCCGTGCTGGTGGACGTAGATCTTCCGCGCGAGCGGCTCCGCGATGTCGGAGTAGCGCTCGCGGAGAAACTCGCGGTTGAACTCCGAGCAGACCAGGATCGTGCGCGCCTCCTCGAGCTTGGCTCGCAGGTAGGGACGCCCCCGGTAGAGGTCCGTCCCCGCGTGCAGGAAGATCGACACCGGCTCGGACAGCCCCCTCCGCCGCGCGAAGAGCGACGCCGCGGTGGCGGCGTAATTGCCCCAGTAGCCGAGGACCTGGTCGTAGCGCGGATGCCCGTCGCGTGCCCACCGGCGGGCCTTCGCAGCCGCATACGCGGTCTTGGCCGTCGCGGCGGGACCGTGCGGGACGGACTCGGCCACGGCGCGGAGCGATTCCGTCAGGAACCCCGTTCCGCGTCTCGACGGCGAGGCCGCGGCGGGATCCACCGGACGCCGCGAAGCGACGCGCCGCGATCCGGATCCGTAATGGACGCGCTCGCGGGGAATCGGGCTCGCGGCGGAGTCGCCCGTGGCCTCCGCGTACTTCCAGAGCGCGGCGTCCTCCGGATAGAGCGGGAACACGTCGATCTCGACGCCGCACGCCGCGAGCCCCGCGAGGTCGCGGACGAAGAACGTATTGACCTTCCCGGGGTACTGGTTGGTGAAGACGGCGAGCCGCATCCGGATCCTCAGGCCACCAGGGCCGAACGGAGAAGGTGCCGGCCCTTGCGCTCGGCGATCTCCCGGTAGATCTCCAGGGCGCGCGGAGTCATCTGCGCCTTCCCGTACCGCGCGGCCACGAGCTCCCGGCCCGCGCGGCCGAGACTCGCCCGGACTTCCGGCGACGCGCAGAGCTCGGCCATCCGCGCGGAGAGCGCCGCGGCATCCCCGAACGGCACGAGCCAGCCGGTGCGGCCGTCCTGGACCAGCTCGGGCGTGTCGCCGGCGGGCGTCGCGAGCACCGGCAGGCCCGCCGCCATCCCCTCGAGAACCGCGTTGGGGAGGCCCTCGTCGTCGGAGGTGAGGACGAGCAGGTCAGCCTGCGCGAGGAGGTCCGGGACGTCGGAGCGCTCCCCGAGGAACCGGACGCCGTCCGGCAGGAGCCCACGCTCGCGCGCGAGCGCCTCGAGGGCCCCGCGCTCCGGGCCGTCGCCCACGACCAGGCCGGAGACCGGCGCCCCCGCGCGGCGCGCCTGCGCCAGGGCCTCGAGGAACAGGTCGGCGCGCTTGACGCGCGTCAGGCTGCCGACCAGGATCGCGCGCAGCGGAGAGCCCGCGGGCCGTACCGAGGCGACGGCCGCGGGGATCTCGATGGAATTCTCCAGGACGAACACGAGCGATGGATCCCGCAATCCGCTCGCCGCGACCTCGGCCGCGGCGCGTCGCGAGTTCGCGATGAGTGCCGTCGGGCGCCGGATGAGCTGGCGTCCCCAGAGCCCGTTCGACGCCAGGCACCGGCGCAGGCTCCCGCGCAGGGCGCCCACGCTGACCGCGTCGAGGACCCGCGCGGCGCCGGCCGCGTAGAGGTTGGCGAAGGCGTGGGACGCCTGGACGATCTGAGGGCGGAAGCCGGCGAGAGCCCGCGTCAGCGCGACCAGCCGCGCCGGGGGCGAGGCGCTGCGCCCGATCCACGTCGTCGGGATGCCGTCCGCAATGAGCCGGGACTCGTAGAACTCGCCTCGCGTCAGCGCGAAGACGCCGACCTGGGCGCCCGACTCCCGCAGCCCGCAGGCGAGGTGCCAGAGCTGCTTCTCCGCGCCGCCGCGGCGCAGCGACCCGGCCACGATCGCCACGCGCAGTTCCGGCACGCGCTCAGACACGGGGCGCCTCGGCGACCTGAAGCCGAATGGGCGGCGCGGAATGGCTCAGCAGAAGAGGCCGCCGCTCCCGAGGGGGGCGCCGCAGGAAGAGGACCGTCCCGGCCGCCAGGAACCAGAGCCCCTTGGGCTGGAACTCCGTCGCGAGAAGCGCGACGGTGAAGGTGACGGTCGTCAGGAGGCCGAGGGGCCAGACGCCCCGCCCGCCGCCTCGGAAGCCGCACCACGCGAACGACAGGACGAACGCCGCGAGGAGCAAGGCGCCGGGCGCGCCGTTCTCGGCGAGGACCTTGACCCATCCCGAATGCGCCTGCACTTCCCGCCCCCAGCCGTACATCGAGAGGCCCGAGACTCCGGTGAGGCGCTTCCAGTTCACCGCGAAGGCTCCCGTCCCGACGCCGTACACGGGATGGTCGAGGAAGATGTACCAGCCCGCGCGCGCGATGTCCCATCGTCCGCTCGTCCGGCCCGCCAGCGAATAGCGGGTGTCCAGGAGCTTGCTGATCCGCTGGGTCGAGCGCTCGGCCTGCTCGCCGAAGAGATCGACCACGAGCGAGCCGGCGGCCAGCATCCCGGCCGCCAGCAAGACGGCCGTCAGCGGACGCCGCGCGCGCGAGAGCCCGTAGAGCAGCCCGACGACGGCCACGAGGGACGTGCCGCGGCTTCCGCTCAGGAAGATCCAGCCCGCGTTCACGGCGGCGAGCAGCAGCAGCGTCACTCGGGTCCAGCGGCCGACGTCGTGGCGGCCGATCGCGAAGATCGCCGTCAGGAGCGCCGTCAAGGGAAAGTACGCGAACGAGTTCGGGTTGATCGAGCGCTGGACCACGTCGTTGGTGTAGAAGATGAGCCCGCCGAACGCGCCGGCCGTCGCGCAGACGACGCCCATGGAGACCCAGGCCTGATCCGAGCGCCCGGCGCGCTCGACGATCACCATGATCCCGAAGAACGCCGCCGCGTTGAGGACGTGCTGAGCGCCCTCCATGCGGTCCTCGGTGTAGAGCAATCCGATGGTGAGGAGCAGGAGCAGCGCCTCGAGCAGTCGGATCGGCGTATCTCGCCAGCGCAGTAGCCGCTTGAGCGAAATCGCGCTCACGAGCAGGAGGAGGTAGTTGAAGGAGTTCCAGCGCAGGAGGTCTCCGGTCAGCAGGAAGTTCCGCGTGAGCGGGTCGACGGTGCAGAGGATGCCGGCACCGATCAACCCGAGGTGGGGCCGGGAGTACCCCGCGAACAGCGCGATCAGCCCGAGGAGGGTCAGCGCCGTCACGGCGATGTTGAAGTTGCGCAGGCCGGCGGCCAGGAGCAGCACGACGAGCGCGACCATCACCCGCCCCGACCGGCCCGCCGTCAGCGGCTTCGCGGGAATGGGGCGCGCCTGCAGCGGGATCGCGGCGGCGCTCAAATCCAGAGCCTCCCGTCGGCATAGCGCACGCGCCAGCGCAGCGCGCAAAGCTCGCCGATGCGGCGCGTCCAGGCCTCGAGCGTGCGCCCGTCCGCGTAGGCGCGGCACCGGCGGCGCAGCGCGGGCCAGTCGCGGGGCGAGGCCAGGATGCGGGCGAGCTGCGCGGCGAGGACCGCCGGCTCGCCCGGCGGCACCAGCCAGCCGCGCTCCCCGTCGTCGCCGATGACGCGAGGCGCCGCGCCGACTTCGGACGCGAGCACCGGGAGGCCATGCGCCATCGCGTCGAGCCACGCCTTGGAATGGCCCTCCGTCAGGGAGGGCTGCACGCAAACGTCGACCTGCGACAGCCGGCGGCTCAAGCCGCCGCGGTCGAGCTGGCCGGCGAAGGTCAGAAGTTCCTCGCAGGCGAGGCTCCGGGCAAGCGCCTCGAGCTCGGCCCGTTGCGGGCCGTCGCCGATCAGGACGGCGTGCGGGAGGGGCTCGAACTTCTCGCTCTTGAGCTGTGCGAGCGCGCGAATCAGAACGGCGACGCCTTTCTCGGGCGAAAGTCGGCCGAGATACGCGAGGCGCGGCGGATCGGAGAGGCTGCGGTCGTACTGGGCGTCGATCCCGTCGAGCTCCCGGCGCGTGAGAGCCGTCGCGTAGAGCCACTCGACGCCGCGGGCCGGGGGAGACTCCCCCTCCCCCGTCGCGATCATCACCGCCGAGTCGCCCGCGAAGAGACGCATGCACAGGCGCGTGACCCGGTTCATCCTCGTCGTCTGCGCCGTCGGCGCCCATGAGCTGCCATACCTCGCCAGGAGACGCCGGCGCAGGAGGACGGCCGCGGCGAAGCCGAGAAACGAGACGTCGCCGGGCAGCGGCGCGTACACGACGTCGCTTTTCGCGACGGATGATCCGATCCGCGCGGCGTAGTACGGGAGCGCCAGGACGACCGCGAGCTTCCGCAGGACGCCGCGACCCGCGGGCTTGCGCAGGGGGAGGACCCGGGCGGAGGCTGGCAGCGGAATGGCGCCCTCGCGCGGCTTGCCACGCACGATGACGAGCGTCGTCTCGTCGAAGAGCGACCCGATCGCGCCGACCTGCGCGGGAAATCCGCCGGTCGAGACCCAGACGCCCGGGGACTGCTCCCAGCACTCCTTGCCCGACACCACGCAGAGGCGCGTCATGGCGCGCCGAACCCGTTCACGAACTCTCCGGGGAGCGCCAGTCTCAGGGTTCCCGCGTCGGCCAGGCGCCGGGCCTCGCGCAGGAACTCGACGAGGTAGCGCTCGTTCTGGAAGTCGCCTCCATGGAGCGAGTGCGGGTGGCCGTACGCCGTCGCCACTCCGCCCTCTCGCGCGCAGCGCCGGAGGAGCGCGATGGACTCGGGCCCGAAGCCGCCGGGCGTGTTGAGACGCAGGCACGTCAGCCCCGCGATCGTGCGCGGCCGCGCCGGACGCTCGAGACGCCGCCGCAGCAGCCGCTCGGCCGCCCGCTGCGCCAGCGACCGATACGCGACGCGGCAGAGCGCGTAGCCGGTCTCGCCGAGCGCGCGGCACACCTCCGCGAGCCCGTTGCGGTGAGGGCGAGCCCCGCGCCGCTCGGAGAGACTGATCGAGAAGCCCCCGGGATAGTCGAACGGCTGGTTGTACGGCGGGACAAAGGTCTTCACCGGCTTCCCGATGCACTGTTCGAGCGCGTCCTTGCTCTTCCGGAGCGTCTCGCGCAGGGCGAGCGGGTCGAGCCCCGGCAGCCACTCGTGGCGGAAGGAGTGGCTCCCGACCTCGTGCCCCGCGGCCGCGATGCGCCGGATCTGGTCCGGGTCGTGGTACGGGCGCGCGCCGGGAAGGGCCGCCGCGCCGACGACGGCGAAGCACGCGGGCACCCCGTGCTCCGCGTGGAGCTCGAGGAGCCGCTCCGTGTGCTCGAACTCGAGCGGGCCCCAGGCCTTCGGGCCGCCGGGCTCGCGGGAGCGATCGGCTCCCCAGGCGGTGTCGTAGTCCCAGAAGACGACGAGCGCTGCGCCCGAAGCGCGGGCGGATGGGACGGGCGCCTCCGCGGCCTTCGTCGTCGCGCTCATGCCGGCAGGGGACGGCGCGGCCGGACCGCCCCGCGAAGGCGCCGGCGCAGGCCGAAGACCTTCCAGTAGAGGCCCTCGTAGAGCGCGTCCGACGCGCTCCGCGGCTTCGCGTCCGCCAGAAGCTCCGCGAGCGGGAAGCCCGATCCGAGCAGCCGCGTGCGGTGCGTCCGGCAGAAGCGGTCGAGCTCGTCCGCAGAGCGCAGCTGGTTGGGGTGCACGCAGCGCGTCCAGGTTCCGCCGGGCAGCGCCGCCGGCCGCCACGGCGGGGCCGGGATCCAGATGAGCCCCCGCTCGTCGAGCGTGGCGTGGCGGCCGACGCCGTCGCTCACGATCCGGATGCCGAGGTCGCGCACCGCGTCGAGCGTGGCCGAGTCGAAGGAGTGGCTCGGAGCGACCCAGACGGTCGGATGGAGGCCCTCGGCCTCGAGCGCCTGCTGCCCCTCGCGCAGGCGCCGGCGCTGCAGCTCCGGAGGGTGTCCGGCGAACTCGCTCTGCCGCCACCACGGGACGAGCCCGGCCTCCGTCGAATCGTAGACGTGCGTGTAGCCGTGCTGTCCGATGAGCCAGCCCTTCTCCTGCCACCGGCGGGCGCGGTTCCAGAAGTCGCGGTTCTCCGGCTCCACGACGAGTTTCGGGTCGCGGTTGTCCGGAACGATCGCGACGATCGGATGCACGCCGTGGCGGTCCAGGACCTCCTCGATCGCATTCCACACCGTCCACTTCATCGTGGGACAGAGGTCGTCGAACCGCAGGACCACGCGCGTCACGCCGGCACCCTCCGCCTCATCGCCCGCCCGTCCGAATCAGGTCCGCCGCCGCCCGTGCGCGGCCCCCGAACTGGCGCAGCGCCATGCCCCAGCGCCCGGGGTGGACGAGATGCCTCAGCAGGAGCAGCGTGTCGAGGCTCCAGGCGTACGCGAACAGGGCGACGTCTCTCCCCGACCGCCCCGGGACGCCGCGGCGATGGACGAGGAACCGGTTGTAGATCGCCATGTAGCCCATCTTGTAGTCGTTGGGCCGGCCCGCCGGCGCATGCGTGTCGGCGACGCGCGCGGCGCACGCGAGCAGGATGGGTCCCCGCCGGCCCGCGCGGAGCGAGAACTCGAGGTCCTCCGACTGCGCGTATCCCGCGAAGCCCTCGTCGAAACGCAGCTCGCGCGCGAGCGCGGTGTCCCACATCATCGCGTAGCCCGGCAGCCAGTCGCCCCGGAGGACACCCGAGCTCTGACGCACGAAGCTCCACGGCGTCGACATGCCGGTGCGGCAGTAGCGCCCCGGCTCGAGGCTGGGAACCATGCGCAGGAGCCGCCGCACGCGCCAGATGGCGGTCGGCCCGTTCGCGGCCCGGCCTTCCACGAGCGCACCGACGCCCACGGGCGCCGGAGAGCTCCCGTTGCGGGCGGCCTCGAGCTCGGCGAGGCACGCCGGCGCGAGCGTCACGTCGTCGTCGAAGAACGCGATCAGGCGCCGGTCGGCGAGGGCGAGCGCGAGGTTGCGCTGGCGGGTCAGACCGGCGCGGGATTTCGCGACGCGCACGTAGGCGATCGGGACCGCCGACAATTCGCCCTCCGCGGCCTCGCGGACGACGCGCTCGGTCGCGTCGCCCTCGCTCGCGTCGACGATCACGATCTGATCCGGCCGCCGGGTCTGCGCGGCGATCGAGGCGAGGGAACGCCGCATCGGTTCGGGCCGCGCCAGCGTGCAGACGGCGACGGTCAGGCCGTCGGTGAGGGGATTTGGCTCGAGCGAGACGGGAGGCCCGACGCGGCCGGGCGTTCCCGTGGCGGTCCAGGCCTGGACGATCCCCTCCATTCCCTCCATCCCCTCGATCCGTAGCGTCGCGTCCGGCGCGTCGAGCACGCCCACCCGGCTCATCCCGCGGCCCTTTCCGCCCCCGGATGGGGCGGCCGCGCGAGGGCGCTCATGAGCGTGTCGATCTTCTCGTCCCAGGAAAACTTCTCGAGCACGCGGCGCCGCCCCCCGGCTCCGAGTCGGCGCCGGAGCTCCGGGTCCCGCGTCAGCGCGTCGAGCGCCTGCGCCATGCATTCCACATCGCCGACGTCGCAGCAGAGCGCCGTCTCGCCCTCGGCGACGACGCCGCGGACGCCCTTGGCCCGCGTCGTGACGACCGGCAGGCCGGCCGCCATCGCCTCGGCGACCACGATTCCGAACCCCTCGAGATGAGTCGGGAAGAAGAAGATGTCCGCCGCGCGGAAGTACTCCGGGACCTGTTCGTACGGAACGCGCGGCAGGTGCCGGACCCGCGAGTCCTCGCGCACCAGCCGCTCCACGAGGCGCGTCTCCTCCTCCGCGATGGGCTTCGAAAGCAAGAGCAGCCGGAGCTCCGGGCGCGGGCCCAGACGCCGCCACGCGTCCACCAACTCCGCGATGCCCTTGCGCGGAGTCAGCACGCCGACGAACAGGACCAGGACCTCGTTGGGGCCGACCGCGAGCTCCCGCCGCACCGCCTCGCGCGGCCGCCCGGCCGAGTCGATGCGCGCGGCGTCGATTCCCATCGAGACGACGATGTTGCCGGGGTGGTCGGCGGATGGGCACCGCGCGATCACGTCCTGCCGCGTATCCTCCGAGAGGCAGGTGATGAGCTCGCACCGCCCCGGCAGCCAGCGGTCCACGAACTGCCGGAACGGCGCGTCCTCGCAGTGCAGGTACGAGGCCCAAAGGCGCCGGCCTCCCGCGCTCGCGAAGGCGCCGACGCCGACCGCCGCGGGGCTGTTGAAGCGGATCCAGTCGACGGGAGGGAGCTTCTTGAGCAGCCTCCGGAGCTCGATCGCGACGTCGACGTTGCCGAAGTACGGGATCTTTTTCTTCAGACGCCGCGCGTAGCGGTGCGGAATCATGTTCGGGTGCTCGACGGCCGGCTCCCCCGCCTCGACGAAGAGATGGACCTCGGCGCCCCGGTCCGCGACGCGCGTCAGAAACTCCCGGTCGGTCACGGTCCCCCCGAGGACGGAGAGCGGGGAGAGGCCGGTCTGGACGGCGACGATGCGGATGGAGAGCCCCTTACCCTTGTTCTTCCCTGAGCGGGCGCGTGCATCGGCTCGACATCAGAAGCTCCGGTCGCAGCCCGAGAGCACGTTCCAGGTCCGCGTCGCTTCGATGCAGTACGGCTCGAGCTCGCCGAGCTTCCCGTCCGGGGAGACCGGGACGTAGAAGATGCGGCAGGTGCGCGTCTTCGGCCGCGCGAAGCGCTCGTTCTGGATGAAGAAGGACCCGAGCGGTTTGCACTTCATCCGATCCCCGAAGTCCGCCATCGCGTCGGAGCTCCGCTCGACCCAGACGCGCTCCGCCTCGGCGTTGGACCAGCCGCGCGTCGCCTTCGCGGTCATCTCGACGGCGTCCAGACGGCCGGCGAACTGCGGGACGACGGCGATCGTGGTGGTGCCCTCCGGGCCCAGCCTCTTCCGCAGAACGTCCCCGATCTCCGTGAGGACGCGCTGCTCGCGGATCGTGGAGACCGAGGCGACCGCGGTCGTGTAGCCGGCCAGGAACCCGAGCAGGCCGACCGCGAGCATCCGGTATCGGGGAAGGAGCGCGCGGATCCCGCACAGGACGATCAGGGCCGCGAACGGGAGCGCGGGAAGGCGGAGGCGGGACTCGTAGCCGGTCAGAACCAGGAACGTGTTCTGCGACATCACGCCGGCGAGCGCGACCGTCGCCGCGGCAAGGAGCGCGAGCGGCCGGCGCAGCCCGAGGCCGCCCTCCGCCGAGGCGGCCTCGCGCGGTCCGCGACAGCTCCAGACGGCGAGCGCGGCCGCGAGCAGGGCGATGCCGAGCGCGAGGATCGTCGAGCGCGACGACCACTCCGGCCGCAGTTGGTCCGCGGCGCGCCCGTACGCACCGAAGAGCGTGTACCAGAGTCCCGTGCCGAGACGGGGCGGAATCGCCCACGGTGTCGAGAACAGCTTGGTCCCCTGCACCGCGAGCCTTCCCTCGTCGCGCGAGCTGACGTCCGCGATCGCGCGGAAGACGCCGTAACCCACCGCCGCGCCGGCGGCCACGGGAAGGATCCGCCGCAGGCGCCCCAGGAAGAGGAGCAGCGTGATCGCCGCCGCCGCCGTGACGAGGCCGTATTCGCTGATCGCGACGGCGAGCGCGACCGCGACGCCCGCGAACACAGAGACCGCCGTCGACGGAGACTCCTCTCTCAGGAGCAGGAGGAGGCCTCCGAAGGCCAGGCAGACGGGCACGTTCGCCGGCATGAGGGTGGTGAGGGTGGTGAATTGGGTCTCGACCGCGAGCGGAGCGAGACAGAGGATCGCGGCCAACGGCCAGTACCGCGGGGACTCCGGGAAGAGCCGCCGCCAGAGGAGTCCGGCCTGCCAGGCGAGCGCGGCCCAGAGGAAGAGGTCGAGAAGGATGTACGGCGCGATGTTCGAGCCGTCGCCCGCCCAGGTGTCGAGGAGCCAGGCGTTGATCGGCCGGTCCGGGTTCGCGGCCGCGATCTTGTGCGGACCGGTGCGCAGCAGGATCGTCATGTAGCCGTCGTCGGCGACCGGGTATCCCTTCCACGCGCCGACGGCGATCGTGCCGAGCAAAATCGCCGCGAGCGCGAGGAGGGGCCACAGCGCGCGCAGTCCGAGGCGCCGCGCGGGACGGTTCGTCGAGGCCGCCGCGTCCATGCTCATGCCGACGCGGCCGACGCGGGCGCGCCGACCTCCCCCAGGATCCGGACGATGGCGTCGATCACGCGCCGGCCCGACTGGCCGTCCACGGGGCCGCAGACTTCCTGGACCATGCGCGCGCGGGCCGAGCGGTGGCGCTCGGGCCGCGTCATCGCGAGGCGCATGCCCTCGAGCAGCGCGTCCCAGCTCCGTGCCATCTCCAGACCGCCGCTCTCGACGATCGGCCGGTAGTGGGTCGCGCCGTAGGCCGAGAACATGATCTCGTGCGGGCTCGACGGCTCGCCGGAGAACTCGATCCCGATCACGGGCCGGTCGAGGATGGCCGCGTCGAGGCTCATCGTCGAGGCGATGTTGAGGCACGCCTCGGCATGGAGCAGCGAGCTGATCAGGCGGTCCTGCTCCTCCGCACGCGTCCGCTTCCACGCCTCGTCATCCGGCGCGAGCTCGCACGCCGGCGAAACGACCGTTCTCGCGCCGGCCGCGAGGCTCGCCCAGCGGCGCCCATCGTCCTGCGGGTGCAGCCGCACGACGAGCCAGGCCTCCTTCAGCGCGTCGGCCGCGGCGACACGGCGCGCGAGCTCGGCGACGAGCTGGGGCTCGGCGGGCATCAGCGACTCGATGGCCGCCGGCGTAGAGGAAGTAGCGCGCTCCCGCGGGCAGGCCCAGGTGACGGAGCGTCGCCTCGCGAGTCCAGCGGCAGCCCTTGCGCAAGTGAAAGTCGAACTGCGGCGTGCCCGTGACCTCGACGTCCGCCTCGGCGACCGCCGGATACAGCGACCGGAGCTCGCGTTTCATCGCATCGGACCACACGAGATACCGGTCGAAGATCGGCAGGGCCGAGCGCGTCGTCATGTTGTCGAAGCTCAGGATCGCGCACAGCGTCGGAATGCCGAGGTCGCGCGCAGCGAGGACGTAGGGCAGCTCGAAGCGCGACGTGGAGGTCGTGGACCAGAGGAGGCGCGGCGACAGCTCGCGGAGCCTCCGGCGGATCGGCTCGAGGTCCCACGCGCGCCGGTAGTGCGACTCGGCCGCCCGCTGCAGGAGCTCGAGTATCCGGTCGGAGGCCGCCATCCTCCCGAGCGTCTCGAGGAGCGTCGTCCGCACGGGGTCCGTCACGGAGCCGTGCCGCCCGAACCACGCCCGGTAGAGCGCGTGGCTCATCGCGGGATGCCGGCGGCTGAAGGCCTCGCCGATCAACCCGTTCAGGAAGGACCGGCCGCGATCGGAGTGGCGGCGTGGGGGCTCGAGCAGCGGCTCGCAGGGCACCGCCGTCGGAACCGCGTCGGTGGGCTCGCGCGGGCACTCGCGCGGCAGGATCGCGGCGCGCACGCCCGCGTCGGTCAGCGCGCGCAGGAGCCCGGAGTGGAGCACATTGCGCACGCCGAAGAGCGTCGGCAGGAGGATTGCGACGTCGACCGGCGCGGCGCCGCCCGCCGCGGCCACGGAGGCACGAGTCCGTTCAGCCACGCGTCGTGATCCCCACGTCCCGGAATTGCTTCTGCCGCGGCGTGCTCCAGAACCCGGGGCCCGCGAGGGCCTCCAGGAACAACTCGGCGCTGTTCCCATGGCCGAAGTTGCGCGACGGCGCGCAGTCGCGGGGAAGGTTCTCGAGCGCCCTGCGGATCGCGGCGCGATCCTCCGGAACGTCGAGCACCGAGGCACTTCCGCGGAAGCGGTTGAGCTGGCGCGTCCCGACGTTGACGGTCGGCACGCCGTAGACGGGCGCCTCGCGGACCCCCGCGCTCGAGTTGCCCACGATCGCGGACGCGCCCTTCAGGAGCCTCAGGAAGTACTCGAACCGCATCGACGGAATCAGGCGGATGCGCTCGCGCGACGGGTCGTCCGTGGCGAGCCTCCGAAGCTGCTCGAGGATGACCTCGGATCCCGCGTCGTTGTTCGGGTAGATCGCCACCCACGAGCGGCCCGAGGCTTCCACCGCGGCCGCGACCTCCTCGATGTGGCGGCTCAACCGGTCGAGCTCCGTGGTGACGGGGTGATACATGAGGATGAGGTAGTCCCGGAACGGGATCTCGTACTTGCGGCGGACCTCGTCGAGGTCCGGGAGCGTGTCCCCGAGCATCACGTCGATGTCGGGCGAGCCCACGACGAACACGCTCTGCGGGAGCTCTCCCATCTGGACCAGTCTCGTGCGGGCCTCCTCGTTGGCGACGAAGTGGACGTGCGACAGCTTGGACACCGCATGCCGCAGCAGCTCGTCCACCGTCCCGGACAGCTCTCCCCCCTCGACGTGGGCGACCAGCGTGTTGTTGAGCGCGCCGACCGCGGCGCCGGCCAGCGCCTCGAGGCGGTCGCCGTGGACCACGATCAGATCCGGCGGGAACTCGCGGACGTAGTGCCCCAGGCCCTGGATCGTGTTGGCGAGGACGAGATCCATCTGCGACGTGACGGCGCCGTCCTGGTTGATGTGATGGAAGAGGCCGGTGAACCCGGCCTTCTCGATCTCGCGGGCAGGTCGACCCGTAGCGCGACAGCATGTGCATCCCCGTTACGAAGATGCGGTAGCGGAACGCCTGCGAGTCGGACGCACCCGCTCGATCAGCGGCTTGAGCTTGCCGAAGTCGGCGCGCGTCGCCGTCAGGAAGAGGATCTCGCGGCGGCCGTCTTTGCCACGCGCTTCGCCGTCGTCCGGCGGGGCGGCTGTGCTCACGCGAGGTCCGACCACTTCAGCTGGGTGTCCGCGGGGATGTCGCGGCCGGCGCGCCGTCCGAGGACCTGGCCGAAGTCCTTGGCCAGGATCTCGCCCGTGCCGGGGCGCTTGACCCAGACGTTGTCCATGCCGAACGCGGCGCCCTTGGGAATGGCCCGGATCGAGACGACGCACGCGTACGCGAAGTCGATCGTGGGTCTCTCGCCGGGGAGGATCTTCTTGCTCCGGCCGCGCGCCTCGAAAACGGCGCGGCTCCCGCGGACCAGCTCACCGAGCTCCGACGGGTCGAGCGAGATCGGGACGTCGGGCCCCGGCCAGCTCTTGTCCGACGTGAAGTGCTTCTCGAGGATGCGAGCGCCGAGGGGCACGGCGCCGAGGCTGGTGTAGATGCCCATCGAGTGGTCGCTCAGCCCGACGACCGCGTCGGGGAACGCCTGCGCCAGGACCTCGATTGCCCCGAGGTTGACCGCCTCGTATGGGGTCGGGTACATCGACGTGCAGTGCAGGAGCGCGAAGGCCACGCCCGCCTCGCGCAGGATCTGCACCGAGGGCTCGATCGTCGAGACGTCGTTCATCCCGTGCTCAGGATGACCGGCTTTCCGAACGACGCGATGTGCTTGACGAGGGGGTAGTTGTTGCACTCGCCCGACCCGATCTTGTACGCCGGCACGTCCATCGCCTCGAGCCGGTCGGCCGCGGCGCGCGAGAACGGCGTGCAGAGGTACAGCATCCCTTGGTCTCGACGTATGCCTTGAGCCGGCGCTCCTCGGCCTCGGTCAGGGCACAGCGCTCCATGATCGTCCCAGATCGACTCCTTCGCGTTTCCCGGGATGACGTCGTTCCGGATCATCTCGTCTTCGATGACGTGGCACTGGAACTTCACGCACTCGCAGCCGGCGCGGGCGCGTCGTCGACCATCCGGAACGCCTTGGGGATGTCGCCCTCGTGATTGATCCCGATCTCCGCGATGACCAGCGGGGGCTGGTCCGCTCCGACTCTTCGATTTCCCAGCTTCAGTTCGGGTGCCATGGACTCTCCTCAGCCTTCGATTCGGACGCTTCGGCTCAGACGGGGCTCGGCTGCGCGAAGCGCGACCGGTATTTCTGGAACAGGAACTCGGCGATCTCGAAATCCAGCTCGGTGTCGATGTCGGCGCGCGCGTAGAGCGGGTCCACCACGAGCGCCCCGGTACGCTTCCCGAAGAGGTCGCCGCCCGCGAGGACCATGTCGGCCCGGGAGACGTAGACGAGGCCGTTCTCGAAGTAGACCGCGGGAAGGTCCTGGGAGCGCACGCCGACCGCGTAGGACGGCGCGAACAGCCCGCCGTCGACGACGCCGACCTTCTCCTGGCTCTTCGTCACGGACACCACGGCGTCGTAGTCGCCGCCCCGGAAGAGCCCGAGCGCCTCCGACACGAGCGTGGGCGGCCGCAGCGGGCAGGTCGGCTGGAGCGTGACGAGCAGATCGCCCGGCGCTGTGGCCCCGAGCCGCTCGAGCGCGTGCCGCGCGACGCTCGCCGTCGTGGCGGTGTCGCCCGCGAGCTCCGCCGGCCGCATCAGGACCTCGGCGCCGTATTCGCGCGCCACCGCGGCGATCTCGGCGTCGTCCGTCGAGACGACGCAGCGCGTGATTTCCGGCGCGGATCGGGCGGCCGCGATGCTGTGGGCGAGCAGGGGCCGGCCGGCCAGCGGACGAATGTTCTTGCGCGGAAGCCGCTTGGACCCTCCGCGGGCGGGGACGAGGGCGACGATCATCGAGGCGGCATCACTTTTCGACCCGGACTCGGGCCGTGGCTTCCTGGAACTGGCGATACAGGTCCCGCGCGTCGATTTCCCGGTGCGGCTTGTACGGCTTCCGCCAGGAGTCCCGGACGTTGCGCCACCAGAGCCGCAGCGAGCGCTCCCGGTCGACGCCCAGCACGTCCTTCACGCGATTGATCATCCGTTCGTCCGACCGGCGGGCGCGCGCGCTCTGCTCCTCGCGAATGCGCGCCTCGCGCGCGGCCCGCTGCCCCTCCGAGAGACCCTGCACGGCCAGGACCGCGTCGATCGTGTCGGCACAGCGCTCGCTCGCCTTCCCCGAGACGTCGCGATAGACCTCGGCGATGAAGCGGTCGCGGGCCGCGCTGGAGCTCGGGCGGCCACCCGGCGCCCCGCCGAGGTAACGCCGGATCGCGCTCTCGAGACCCTTGACGTCGATCACGGGCTCGTTTCCGGCCGCGTAGTCGGCGCGCAGCGCGTGGTTGAACTTCCCGATCTCGATCTCCACGACGGGCTTGCCCAGCATCCACGCCTCCGTCGCCGTCGTGCAGCCCCGCTGGATGACGACGTCGGCGTGGTAGAGGACGTTGCGCACCGGCATGTCCTTGGCGACGTAGAGGTTGGTCATGGCCTCGGCGAGTTCGCGGTAGGGCTCGACCGGCTCGAACGGATGAACCTTCACGAGGAAGGTCCACTCCGGGTGCCGGCGCGCGACCTCCAGGATCGACGCGGACTGCGCCGCGAACTGGGTCCGGTTGTCCTCGACTTCCTCCTCGAAGTCCCGCTGTGGACGGCGGCCGTGGCGGACCTGGCTGCGCACCTGCTCCCGCTGGGGGCCATGGGCGAAGCAGGTGTTGGTCGTCCAGAGAACGATCGGCGCGTCCGTGAGCGGCGCCCCGAACTGGGACAAGAGCGCCGCGCGGTCCTCCATGAGCGACAGGTAGGGCGGCGCGTAGAAATCGAACCGCGGGCAGCCGACGATGGTGATCTGCGCGTTGTCCAGCAGCTTCGCCTTGACGAGGTTGCGGCGAGACTCCTCTCCCCAGGCCAGGTAGCAGTCGATGAATCGGTTCGCCTGCAGCAGCTTTCCGGCGCGCCGCAGCTCGAGCTCCTCGTACTGGTAGAGGCCCGCCGTCGGCAGGACGAGGACGGGCACGCCGAACTTCCGTGCGATCGCCGCCAGCGACACGCGGTCCTGCCAGCCGAGGTAGTCCAGGACCAGGGCGTCCGGTGCGTACTCGAAGAACCCGGACTCGAGGTTCGCCGGCCCGACCAGGCGGACGTCGTGGCCGTGCCGCTCCTTCAGGTGGAACGCGACGAGCGCGTGCCCCTCCAGGTCGCGGAGGCGGTCGGGCACGCACATCAGGATTCTCACGCGTTCGTCTCGCTCACGAAATCGGCCATGGCTCGCGGCCCCAGGGGCCCAGCGGATCGATCGGAAGCGGAATCCGGCGATCCTCGCGCGACGCCACGAGCGCCCCGACGCAGCCCGAGACCGCCGCGGCGCCGACCGCACCGGGACAGATCGGGTCCGCGTCGGAGCTCACGGTGTCCACGGCCCGGCGTATGCCCTCGCGATAGGTGCGCGTGCCGGGCAAGACGCCCTCGAAGAGGATCCGGTCCGCGGCGCCGGTGCGGGTCACGGGGCGGGCGGCCTCGTCTCCGCTGCGGCGTCGCAGCCGCGCGTTCAGGTTCTCGTCGAGGTCCGCGACCGCGTCGCGCAGGTAGAGTCTCGCCTCCATCGCCACACTCGAATCGTTGGAGAGCGACAGCGTGAGCCGCCGTTCGCCGCCGAAGTCCCACACCGCGGCGCCGCCGTAGAAGCCCAGCTCCGGCGACCTGGGGTTGATCGGCCGCGCCTCCAGATCGCCGACGACCGTCCGCGGCGAAGCGCCGAACAGCTCCGTCGCGAGGTCCAGCCAGTGGATCCCGTTGGTGACGCAGCAGGCCGCGCCGCCGGTCACGACGAGGGAGACCGGCTCCCCCAACCCGTGCTCGGCCAGCAGCGCCCGGAGCGACTCGCCCATCCCGCAGTACCGGAGGTAGTGATGCACCTCGAGGCGCACGCCGTCGCGCGCGGCGCGCTCGGCCATCGCGAAGGCGTCGAAGACGGACGCGGCCAGCGGCTTCTCGCTCAGGATGCGGCGCACCCCCCGGTCCACGAGCGCGTGGAACAGCGCGGCATGCGTCGGCCCCCACGTGGCGATCACCGCCACCGTCGAACCCCACGGGAAATCGACGTCGTCGAGCGCCTCGAGGTTGACGGCGATCCCCGCCCCGGGATGGTCCGCGGCCGCGGCCCGGCGGGCCGATTCTTTCGTGTCCACGATCTGGAGCGACGGGAACCGCGCCGCCATCTCGGCGGCATGCTTCCGTCCCACGGACCCGTATCCCACGACGACTCCCACGGTTGGCTCGCTCAGGATCGACGTCTCATCACGGGGCTCCCTCGGACTCTTTCCCCTGGACGTGCGCCCAGGCGAGCGGCGTGCCCCGCCGGATGTCGCTCGCCGCGCACCGTCCCAGAATCTCGTCGATGTGCTTCGGCGCCAGCCCGTAGCCCGGGCGGATCGAGCGCACGTTGTTCTCCGTGAAGCGGTCGCCGGCCTTCATGTCGGCGACCACGAAGAGCGACCGTCGGAAGACGCGGCTCGCCGCCTCGCGTTCCCCGACGCCGTACTGAACGGCGCCCTGCGCGTCTCGGCGACGCGGATCGCGTCGACCATCGCCCGAAACTCGGCCGGCTCCATCGAGAATGAGCTGTCGGGGCCGCCGACGCTCCGGGAGCGCGTGAAGTGCTTCTCGACAATGCAGGCAGCCCAGGGCGACGGCCGCGACGGGGACCGTTCCCCCGAGCGTATGGTCCGAGAGCCCGACCGGGGACGTCGAAGGTCTCGGAAAGACGCGGGATCGAGCGCAGGTTCATCTCCTCGGGGGGCGACGGATAGCGCTGGTGCACTTCAGGAGCGCGAGCGAGTGCACGTCGGCCGTGCGCGCGGCCGCCGACGGCCTCCCCGATCTCCTCCAGGCTCGCCATGCCGGTCGAGCAGATCACCGGCCGCCCGTCCCGCGCAATCCGGCGGAGGAGGCCGTCGTCGACCAGCTCGAAGGAGGCCACCTTGTAGGCCGGCACGTCCAGCTTTTCGAGCAGTCCACGGCCGTGTCGTCGAACGGCGGTCGAGAAGATCTCGAGCCCGAGGCCCGGCCGCGCGCTCGAACAGCCGCTCGTGCCAGGCCCAGGGCGTGTGGCCTCGGTGTAGAGGTCATAGAGGGTCCGGCCCGCCCAAGCGTGCCCTTGCCGGTGCGCCACGACTCGGCCGGTCCGAGCCGGATCGTGAGCGTGTCGGCGGTGTAGGTCTGGAGCTTGACGGCGTCGGCCCCGGCCGCCGCCGCCGCGTCGACGGATCGCCAGGGCCTCCTCCAGGCTCTGGTGGTGGTTCGCCGACATCTCCGCGATGACGTAGCATCGGGCTCGCCGGGGCCGATCCGCCGGCCGTTGATCGTGAGGGAAGCGCCCGCGGGCGTCGGCCGACATCAGTTTCCTCCGGCCCGCGCGCGGGAAGGGACGGCGCGGCGCACGATCGGCACGAGGAGCAGGCCGAGAACGGCGAGCGCGGCGATGGCCGTGGCGAAGCCCGCCCGCGTGGAATCGGGGACGTACCGGAACGAGACCTCGCTCCGTCCCGGCGGCACGGCGACCCCCCGGAAGGCGACGTCGACCGGAAAGATCGGCGCGGCCGCGCCGTTCGACGCCAAGCTCTCCAGCCGGGAACGAACGCGTCGGTGAGGACGAGCACCGCGGGCCGGGCCGCCTCGACCGCGAACGACAGCCGATCGGAAGCGTCCGAGGGTCGCCGTCGCGGTTCCCGCGCGCGCCGGGAGAACTCCGCCGGCCGCTTCGCCGGCGGCCGCCGGACCGTCGCCCTCCTCATACGCCGTCCGCCGCAGCTCCTCGAGCGGCGCCGAGCCGAGCGCCGCGAGCAGCGCCGCCCGGGTCGGGTAGCGCTCCTCTCGCTCGGCGAGGAATCCTCGCGGGAGGACGTCCGGGTTCTCGAAGACCCGCTCGTCTCCGCGTTCGAAGATCAGCCTCCAGCGCGCGTCCGCCAAGGGCACTCCACGGACGAGGAGCCAACGCACCCCCATCAGGCTCGCCAGGTCCCGGTTGAACTCGGGACCGAACGCGTAGACCCGCTGCCCCCAGCTCTCGTAGTACCGGCGCCGCTCGGGATCCCGGTCGAGGTGCGGCTTGGTGAGGAGCCCGAAGAGATCGTGGTACCGAAGCGGGTAGACGAGCGCATAGCCATCGACGGTGAAGAGTCCCCGATACATCAGGCGATTCGGATGGTCCTGCATGTTGCCGCGCGTGGTGTCGCCGAGCAGCATCACGCGCTGGGCCCCCGGGTTGGGCCGGTCGGCCAGGAATCGAATGGCCGGAGTGTCTCCGAGCGCGTCGTCGAAGGACGCCAGGTTCTGGCTCTCGATCCAGCGCTCGATCCGCGACGAGGCGAGCCGTTCGAAGGCCAGCGCGAAGAGGAGCAACGCCACTGCCGTGCGGGAGAGAAGCGCCCCGGAATCCGCCGGGCCGCTCCCGGATCGCCGCCGCCAGAGAAGGGCCGCGCCGAAGATCACGGCGACGCCGTAGGAGAGCGAGGCCAGGGTCCATCCCGCGAGCCGCTCCCGCCCCCCCGGCGTCGCGGGCCAGGCGCCTCCGCGGCGCACGACGTACGCGGCGCTGCGGGCACAGACCACGAGGCCCAGGACGAAGAGCGCGAGCGCCGCCGCGCACGCCACCGTCCGCAGGCGCCGTGTCTTTGCGGCGCTCTCCGATCGCGCTCGGCCGAGCGCGGCGACCGCGACCGCGACGTTGGCGGCCATCGCGAACGGGATGAAGAGGCGGATGCGGTCGAGCTCGAAGCTGCGCAGCACGCCGAGGTGGCTCTGGTAGGGCACGAGGAGCAGGGCCGCGAGGTCCACGAGCGGCACGGCGGCGAGCAGCCAGACGATCGCGCGCTCGCGCCGGGTGATCCGCGGCAGGCCGACCGACAGCGCGAGCAGGCCGATCCCCAGGAACCCGACGTACCACGTTCCCGTCGACGCCTCCCTCAACCGCGCGCCGAGGGCCGTCACGACGGGCCGTCCGGCGATCGCTTCGGCGTAGTACTGCGGCCAGAGGCGAAGGGCCGTCGCGGCGTCCGGAATCCATGCGAGGTTGTTTCGGATCGAACGCTGTGAGTCCGGCAGAAGGCGCAGGAGCGTGAACAGCACCGGGGCGTAGAGCGCGAACCCGAGAGCCCAGCCTCCCGCCCACGTGAGAAGCCGGGAGCGGCGCTGCGCCGGCGTGGTGGCGGCGACGAGCGCGTAGGCGGCGCCGAGGGCTGCCGTCAGCACCGCCGGCTGGGGACTGAAGTTGTAGAGGAGGAAGGCGGCGCACACGGCGACGGGCGCGAGGCGCCGGAGCCTCCCGCCGGGCCACGCCTCGACGCGGTCCGCGATCCAGAGCGCCAGAGGAAGCAGGGCCGCCGAGAACCCGAACGTGTAGTGCCAGAACGCGAGCGCGTAGATCAGGCCGCCGGCGAGCGCGGCGTGGCGGGGCAGGCGGATCGACTGCTCGAGGAAGAGGTGCATCGAGAGGCCGGCCAGGAACGCGAGCAGGGCGCTGCATGCGGCGAACGCGAGAAACGGGGTCGCGGCGAGCGACAGGAGGTTGTCGATCGCGAGTGGGCTCGCGTTGAACTGGCCGAAGTAGGCGTTGCCGGACATGAGGTGGCGGTTCCAGAGGACCGGCCCGAACGCCGACCCGTCGAGCCGCAGCGCGCCGAGACGCGAGACCGCGCCGTCGTCGAAGACGTCGTGGGCGTAGACGCGCGCGTGCCTGCCCGCGATCAGCATCTCGAAGACCGGGAAACACAACAGCGCGGCCGCGGCGTAGGCGAGCCCGACGCGGCGCGGCACCGCCGGGAAAACGGCCGCGCTCACGTGTCCTCGCCCCAGTCGACGAGGCCGTGGGTCGCCATCTCGGCGACCGTGCGGTACGCCTCGCGGAACGGTATGCCGGCGTCCCGGGCGATCTCCACGATCGAACGGGTCCCGTCGATGCGCTCCATCGTCGCGAAGAACGCGCTGTGTCCCTCGCGGTCCGTGTACCAGTCCCGTGCATGCCGTAGCGAGAGCAGAACACCTCGCCGCGGAAGCGGTTGACGCGGGATGCGATTGCTGCTCCAGGATCTCGAGCATCGCGAGAACCAGGTCGCGCGACTCCTCCAGGTTCTTCGTCGCGATAATCGACGGCGTGTCGTGGCTCGAGTGGTACTCGCGGTAAGGATGGTCGGATCGCTGCGCGGAAGCACGCGCGACAGCGACAGCATCGGCACGCGGACGCCCGGGCCGTTGAACTGCTTCTCGTCGTTGCCGATGACCTTGCGAAAGGCGCCGACCCACCCGGTCGGGTCCCGGCCTTGAACGCCAGCCCGAAACAGAGGTCGACCTCGGAGTCGCCGAAGACGGAGCGCTGGAGCGAGTGCGGGATCGCCCTTGCCCAGCATCTCCAGGAACAGCCCGCCGCTCATCTGCGGGATCAGGTGCTCGTTGCTGGAGAAGATATGCGACCGTGCCGATCGTCTCCGGGACGATGAGGATCCGGTAGGTGTAGCGCAGGTCCTTGCGCGCCAGCAGGGCTCGTGCCGACGTCGATCGCCGACCGCCACTCCGGCCATGTCGTCGTTGACCATGTGCGGATGGCAGAGGTGAGCACCGAGCACGATCGTCTCTTCGGAGCGCGCCGGGGACGACGATCTCCCCCACTTTCAGGTTCCGTAGCTGAACGTGGTGCGGATCACGACACGGTACTTCTCGTCCGTCAGCGCGTCGCGCTGCACCTGGCTGCAGCAGAGTCCCCAGTCGCGCTCGTAGTACTTGAAGATGAAGGGAATCGCCTCGGGGATCAGCGGATGGACGTGCAGGTGCCGCAGCAGCTCCTCGCGCGTCACGACCCCCTCGAACGGCAGAGAGTAGGAGACGACGTGGAGCGGATGATCGGCGTACGAGAAAAGGCGCCGTCCATCCAGTGTCTCGAGGTACGCCTCCTGGCAGGTCCATTTCTCGGGAACGATCCATGTCCACGCCGGCATCCCCGTCGGATACTCGTGCATCGTCATCGGGACCTGGCCCGCGAGCGCCGACATGGCGGCGTCGAACCCGTTCGACACGATGTCCCGCGGCAATCGCCAGAGCCCGTCGATGATCTGCTCCATCGTCGCGTTCGCCGGAAGGCTGGCGGCCGGAGCCGGGCCGCCCGTCCGCGCCTCCTCGAGCGCCAACGCATCACCGCCAGGCCCCGCGGCGGTGAACCAGGGATCGCGCGCAAGCTCGGAGGTCCAGCTGGTAGTACGGCCTCCGCGTCCACGGCCACGATCTCGCCGTCGCCCACGCGCGCCGCGCGGCAGAGCCCTGCTCGCGCGCGATCGTCTCGAGCGCCTCGCCGGCCGGATTCCCCTTGGGCGACGGATGCGGACGTTGTACATCCAGCCCTGCTTGCGCTCGACGCCGCTCTCGCGAATCATCCCGGTGAAGAGCTTGTCGAACCGCCAGGGCACGTGGCACACGGCCTCGACGTAGTGGCGGAAGATGGCCTCGTAGAGGCCGACGCCGAGAATGCAGATCTTTCCGCCGACTCGGCGAAGCCGCGCGTGGACGCTGTCCTCGCCCAGGCACACGGTCGGCATGTTCTTCAGGAGCTCGGCGGCGCGGGGCCCGACGCCCGCACCGAAAAGATCGGATCGAGCGAGCGGATCGCTCCGGGCAGCGCGCGGAGGTATTCGGGAAACGCCGTGAACGTGTTCCACAGCCCGGCCGGTCGCCGGCTGAGTCGGCGGGATCGAAGACCTGCTGGCGGCAGAAAGAGAACGTGTACGTCGGCGCGAGAATGCGTCCCCGTCGGGCCGACGACCTCGCGCAGGCGTCGTAGAGCAGCGCCGCGAGGCCGGTCGACGAGCGCCGTCGGCCGGCCCAGCGCCTCGGCGCACGCGTGCACGAACACGAGGTCGCCGGCGCCGATCCCCACGGCCCGCAGCCCGGCGAGCAGGTCGTCGCGCCCGTAGTCGGCGCCGGCGCCGGCGGACGAAGGCAGTCGGCCCGCGCGGCTCATGGCGCCTCGGCCTCCTCGAGCTCGACGCGAACGTGGATGCGCCGGTTCCCGTCGGTGAGATACGCGCCCGCGCGGGGCGGGAAGGTCCGCGCCCTAAGGATGTCGACCAGCTCCCCCGCCGCATACGCGCGCTCGGGATCGATCGCGTCGATCGTCTCGACGTCGCGCACCCGGTGGAAGCTCCCCTCCCCGGACTGCGGCGTGCGTCCGGCGCGGCCCGCGGCGAAGAGCGGCCAGGTGTCCCGGAAGAGCTCGAGGCTCGCCGACTCGAGCCTCCGGTACAGCGTCTCGCCCGTGTCGCGAGGCGCCACCTCGACGCGCCGCTGCGCGATGATGTCGCCCGTGTCGACGCCGTCGTCGACGTAGTGCAGCGTGGTGCCCGCGGGCGTGCGCTCGACGATGCTCCACACGTTCGGGTAGGCGCCCCGGTTCCACGGCAGGTACGCCGGGTGGAGGTTGATGCATTCGCGGGGGAACAGGCTCCGGATCGGCGCGCGCAGCATGTAACCGAACATCACCGAGACGCCGACCTCTCCGCCGCGCGCCGCGAGCGCGGCCCGGACGTCCTCTCGGGGGAGCGCCGACGCGTCGATCTCGTCGCCGGAGCGCACGCCGCTCGCCGCGAGGATCTCGGCCCCGAACTTGCGCCGCGCCGGCGGATGCAGCACGACGCCGACGATGTCCTCGCCCCGCGCGCGCAGGTATTCCGCGACGCTCGCGCCGAGGCGGTTGTTGGCGAACAGGACGAGTCGCATCGCGTCGTCCTCAGGCCGCCTGCGCCGTGGCCAGCCGGCGGACCACCCGCTCGGCGCCGGCGCCGTCGATGAGCCGCCGTCCCGCCTCCGACAGGCGGGCGCGGGCGGCGCGGTCGCGCGACAGCTCCGTGACCGCGCGAGTCAGGCCGTCCTCGTTCACGTCGGCATGCCAGCCCAGGTCCACCGCGATTCCCGCGCGGGAGAGGCTCTCGGCGATCGGCCGCTGGTTTTCCGCCACCGCGATCGTGAGCGCCGGCACGCCGAGGAAGGCGAGCTCCCAGCACGTGCTCCCGGCCGCGGTCACGGCGAGGTCGCACCACGCGAGCAGGCCCGGGACGTCCTCCACTCCGGAAAGCAGGCTCTCCTCGAGGCCCACCCGCCGCGCCTGCGCCCGGAGCGCCTCTCCGCGGGGATTCTCCGGCCCGATGAGCACGCGGATCTCGGCGGCGCCGGCGAGCCCGGCGAGCGCCCGCACCGCGAGGCGCGTGAGGTTCGCGGGATCGCTGCCGCCGAGCGTGACCAGGATGTGCCGGGCCTCCTCCGGGATCGTCCGCGGGAAGCCACGGTACGCTCCGAACTCGCGCCGCAACAAAGCGAAGTCCGCGCCGAGCAGGAGCTCCGTGTGGGGCGCGCGGTCGGCGTACATCTTCGGCTCCGCATACAGGTTCTGGTTGAGGACGAGGTCGGCCGCGTACGGACCCGCCTCCCCGAGATCGTCGACGGCGAGGACCGCGGGGCCCCGGCCGCGCAGGCTCTTCGTGTAGGCCGCGCCCGCCCAATACCCGTCGACCACGATCCAGGAGGCGAGGGCCGACCGCGCACTCGCGATCGCCTGCGCCGCATCCGCCTCGGTCCCGGGCGCCGCCTCGAGCTCCTCCACGGCGATCCGCTCGTGCCGCAGGCGCGCCGCCAGCCCCTCGCCGCAGCGCGTCATCAGGAAGCGGACGGCGCCGCCGCCGGCGTCCTGCCAGGCCTGCGCGAGCGCGATGCAGCGCATGGCGTGCCCGGTGCCGCCCTGCGGATCGGCCTCGACGCGGACCAGAAGCGACCCCTCCGGCCGCGCGCCGAGCATCGGCGACGAAGGAGACGGCGGCGACTTCACGGGCGCACCAGCTGGTCCTCGGCGAGCGACTTCTTGAGCCCCTCGTCGCGCGGGATGCCCGCGTTGATGCGTGCGAGCTCGGGCTCCGACGAGAGGAGCGTGAGGACGTCGGCCATGCCGAAGGGCCGATCCCCCAGGCGCTCGTAGACGGCCCGGACGAACTCGAGGTCCGTCGCCTCGTCCACGACCCAGCGCCGTCCCGACAGATCCGGCACGTGCGTGACGTTGACGCTCCGGAACCGCTCCGGGTGCTGGCGGATGTGGAGCGTCACGTGCTCGCGCTCCGACTGCCAGCGCGCCTCGCGATCGGCGTGCGCGAGCGCCTCCGCCGAGAGGATCTCGGTGTCGAGCCCGTGAGGGAAGGTCGGCGGGTTGATGTTCGAGGCGTAGTCGAGGCCCTTCCCCGCGAAGGCGTCCACGACGCGGTCGATCACCTCCGGGTCGATGAGCGGGCAGTCGGCCGTGATCCGCAGGATCGGGTCGGCGGCGTACCGCGCGGCCGCGCCGACGTAGCGGCCGAGCACGTCGGACTCGCTTCCCCGGAAGCAGGCGAACCCCCGCCGCCGGCAGATCGCCTCGACGGCGTCGTCGCGCGGATCCTCCGAGGTGGCGATCACGATCCGGTCCACCCGGGTGGCGGCCTGGACGCGCTCGACGACGCGCTCCAGCATGGAACGGCCGACGATGGGCGCCAGGACCTTGCCCGGGAGCCGGCGCGAGCCCACGCGCGCCTGGATGATGGCGACCGTGTGACCGCCTGTGTTTTCGCGTCCCATCAATGATCCGCCGGCTTCTCGGCGAACACGTACATGCTGTTTCGCCAGAACGCGAACTTGTGCCGCGTCCGGAAGAGACGCTTCACCAGGAATTTCAGATGGTCCCGGACCGGCCGCGCGTAGGGCGAGCTCAGGTACGGGAAGGTGACGTCGATTTTCTGGAAGCCTCCGTTGCGCAGCACCATTCGGAGCGACGCGTCGCTCGGGATCCAGAAATGCAGGTGTTCCTCGAGGTAGGGCAGCGTCCCGAACGCGCGGTAGTACGGAGAGTTCGTGTTGGGGGCCAGCAGGAAGAGCGTTCCGCCGGGCTTCAACGCCCGGTACGCGGCGTAGAGGTACTCGAACGGATTCGGCAGGTACTGGATCGTTCCGCGGAAGACGATCAGGTCGAAGAAGTCCTCCTCGTCGAAGATCGACTTCGCGAACGAGATCCCGGCGGCCTGCGCGCGCTGCCGCGCGAACTCGGAGACCTCCATCCCGAACGCCTGCGAGAGATCCCACCCGATCGACTCGAGGAACTCCCCCGTCGAGCACCCGACGTCGAGCACGCGGCCCTTGAGGAAAACCCTCGGGTCCAGGCGCTCCTCGAGCAGCCGCTTCTCGATGGCGAAGGTGGCCAGGCGGACCGGGTCGTTCTTCTGCCGGTGCGCGAAGTACGCCGACCCGTAGTTCTCGGGGTCGACCATCGCCGCCTGCAGCTCCGTCCGCGTCCGGGGAGGTCCGATGTCGGAGTTCCTAGAACCCATGCTCCCCGCTGCAGTTTCCGGTCGAGCGGGCCCGGGTGACGCCGAAGAGCGAGACGTCGGGCCGCGCACAGCGCGCGATCACCCAGACCGGCCGCGGCTCTCCGACGGCGACGCCGAGATCGCGCGCGGGATCGATCTCGACCGCGCCGCCCCCGGCGAGCCGGCGCGTCAGATCCGCCACGTGGCCGGACTCGTCGTAGAACGCCATCTCCACGTTGCAGGCGTCGGCGGCCGGCGAGTTGCCCACGATCGCGAAGCGGGAATCGATTCCGTCGCCCACGATCGACTGCGCCCACGTCAGCCCCGGCCGCTCTGGCGTGTAGACGTTCGGGTTGAAGAGGGACACGTTGATCGACGAGGAGAGCCCGCCGCTCGAGTAGGCGAGCTGGTGGTTCGCGCGGCACGGCACCGCGCCGCCGTCCGGCGCGTCGGCGTAGACGACGAACGTGCGCACCTCCTCCGGCGCGACCCCGGCGCCGCGCGCCAGCGTGTCCACGTCGGCCTCCAGCACCCGCTTCCCGGGGCTCTCCACGCAGCCGGCCTTCGCGCGCGCGAGCTCCTTCCCGTCGGCGCCGTGGAGCCCCACGGTGAGCTGGAGCCCTCCCGGCGACTGGACCGGATACATGCGGATCGCGCTCCGGAACGACGGGAAGTGCGGATAGCCCCGGTACGACCCGCGGCCGTCCTCCCAGTACTCGGGGAGCCCCGAGCAGTCGTAGTAGCTGTGGTTGGCGCTGAAGGCGCCATCCGGCGAGCGAATGCCGGCCAGCATGCGCCCATAGAAGAGGAACTGGTCGGGCTGGCGGATCTTGAGGACGCCCGAGGTCGCGCCGTCCACGTCGGGGAAGGTCTCGCGCACCGATACGAGCTGCCGGGTCAGCCGCGGCCGGTCCACGGCCACGGCGGCGTGATACGTCCGGCCGGGAGTCGCGAGGTCGAGCGCCAGCTCTCCGCGGCACGCGGTGGGCCCGGACGCGAAGACGGCGAAGGTGTCGCGCCCCCCCGAGAGGTCCACGTCGATCGACGCCTCCGCGCCCTGCTGGGCATTGATCGCGTCGTTCTCGAAGACGTCGTTGAGCACGCGGTTGAACGCGTGGACGGTGTTGTAGAAGCCGGGCCCGTGATGGTTGACCATCACCGCCGGGAACGGGATGAAGAGGTTGTCGGCGGCGAAGAACTCGACCATGTACGTCTCGACCGGCGCGTCGACGCTGCCGGTCAGCCGGAAGCGGTACACCCTCGGCTCCTGGATCGGGTGCAGGCGCGACTCGATGCGCTGGCCCTCCGCATCGATGGCGGTGACGCGGCACGCGACGTGCGGATATCCCCGCTTCAGAAGGAAGTGGTTGACGAAGCTGATCTCGGCGACCGCGCCCGGGAGCTCGGGGACGAGCAGCGAGGCGCGGTGGACCGAGTCGCGCGCCGGATCCTTGTGCGCCTGGATCCGGGTTTTCTCGACGTCCTTGAACTTCTTCATCGGAGTGTCCTCAGGTGGCGAAGGAGGCGACCACCTCGAGCGTCGTCTCGATCACCGTCTGCACCTGCTCGTCCGTCATGCGGGCGAAGAGAGGCAGGGTCAGGATGCGCTCGTACGCGGCCTCGGCTCTCGGGCAGAGGCCCGGACCGGTGCCGAAGCGCTTTCGATAAAAGGGATGCAGGTGGACGGGGACGTAGTGCACGTTCACGCCGATCCCGGCGGCGCGCAGCGCGGCGAACACCTCGCGGCGACCCGCACCCCCTCCCGCACCCGCGCGCAGCCGCTCGAGGTGCAGCTGGACGACGTAGAGGTGGTAGGCGTGCGTCACGCCGGGCCGCACCGCGAGCGGAGCGAAGAGGCCGTTTCCGGCGAACGCCTCGTCGTAGCCGGCGCGCGATCGCGCGGCGGCGCGCCACCCATGCGGGAAGCTTGCGCAGCTGGCTCTCGCCGAGCGCGCATTGGAAGTCGGTCAACCGGTAGTTGAAGCCCAGATCGACCATCTCGTAGAACCAGGAGCCCTCGGCCTCACGCTGGCGGTGATCCGTCGTGATGCCGTGGTTGCGGAAGACGCGCATGCGGCGGGCGAGCTCGGGATCTTCGGTGGTGATCACGCCGCCCTCGCCGGAGGTGATGGGCTTCACCGGATGGAGGCTGAAGGTGTTGAGGTCGGCGAGCGTCCCGACCGTGCGGTCTCCGTCGCGGCCGCCCAGCGCGTGGCACGCGTCGTCGACGAGACGCAGCCCGTGCCGCTCCGCCAGAGTCCGGAGCGGGCGGTAGTCGCAGGGCTGCCCGGCGTAGTCCACCGCGGCGATCGCCTTCGTTCGCGCGGTGACGCAGGCCGAGGCGGCCTCCGGGTCGAGAAGCAGGGTCTCGGGGTCCACGTCCGCGAAGACGGGCGTGCCGCCCTGGTAGACCACGGCGTTCGCAGTCGCGGCGAACGTCATCGGAGGCACCACGACCTCGTCGCCCGGCCCGATCGCGAGCGCGTGCATGGCCGTGTGCAGCGCGGCCGTGCCGTTGCTGACGGCCACGGCCTCGCGCGCCCCGACGGCGGCCGCGAAGGCCCGCTCGAAGCTCTCGACGTGCGGCCCCGTCGTCAGCCAGTCGGACCGGAGCACCTCCTCGACGGCGGCGACGTCGTCGTCGTCGATCCACTGGCGCCCGTACGGGATCACGGTCTGGGCGCTGGGCGGGGCGGTGCGGGTACGCGTCGTCATGACTCTGCTCACGTCGTCGTCACGGGCGTCGCCCGCGAGGCAGTCGCGGGCGGCGCGGTCGTCTCCTCGACCATGCCGCGGATGTCCTCTGTCGTCAGCATCTCCGGGTTGTTGTCGCTGGCGTAGGTGAAGCCCTCCGCCAGCGAGCGGCCGCCGGTCCAGGGATCGGCCCCGAAGAGCCAGCGCGGCGCGGGCTTCACGACGAACATGTCGTCGAACTCGAGCGTGTTCCGCGCCTCGTCCTGCGACACCAGGACCTCGTGCAGCTTCTCGCCGGGCCGGATTCCGATCGTCTCGATCCGGCACCCCGGCGCCGCCGCCTCGGCCAGGCTCCTCAGGGCCGCGCTCGGGAGCTTCGGGACGAACACCTCTCCTCCGTGCATCCTCTCGATGCTTCGGATCACGAAGCGCACGCCCTGCTCGAGGCTGATCCAGAACCGCGTCATCCGCATGTCGGTCACGGTGACGAATCCGTTCTTCCGCTGCTGCATGAACAGCGGGATGACGCTGCCCCGGCTGCCGATCACGTTCCCGTACCGGACGCAGGAGAAGCGCGTCGGGCTGCTGCCGCTGTAGGCGTTGCCCTGGGTGAAGAGCTTCTCGGCCACCAGCTTCGTCGCGCCGTAGAGGTTGACGGGGTTGACCGCCTTGTCGGTCGAGAGCGCGATGACCTTCTGCACGCCCGCGTCGAGGGCCGCCGAGATGACGTTGCGCGCGCCGTTGACGTTCGTCATGACGGCCTCGATCGGGTTGTATTCGCAGGCCGGCACCTGCTTCATCGCGGCGGCGTGGACGACGATCTGCACGCCCTGGAACGCGCGGCGAAGGCGCTCCTGATCCCGGACGTCGCCGATGAAGTAGCGCATCGGCTTGCCCTCTCGGTCGGAGAAGACCTGGCGCATGTCGTGCTGCTTGAGCTCGTCGCGCGAGAAGACGATCAGCCGCGCGGGATGGAACTCCCGAAGCATGATCTCGACGAACTTCCTCCCGAAGGAGCCCGTGCCGCCCGTCACCAGAACGGACTTGTCGGACCAGTCGAATCGCGATTCGGGACTCGCCATCATCTCTTCACCTCTCCGGGCGCGCCGACTCCGAGTGCCGAGCGCCGTTCGTTCGGGGGAACCGGAACGCCGTCCTTGACGAATACCGGCTTCACCGTTCCGTCGGGCATGATCCATTCGTAGGGGATGACGACGGACGTGGCATGCGCCACGAACCGGTGGAAGAACTCGCCCGAGAAGCCGTAGTCCTCGGCCTGGGCGTTCACGGTGAACGAAGCGACCTCCTGGACTCGGACGATCGGCTCGCGCGCGTCCGCTCCGACGACGGCCATCTTCACGGTGTAGGACTGCGGCAGGAGCGGCAGCGACTTGAACCGGCACGCGAGGATGCCCTTGCCCTCGAGCGCTTCCGGACGCTGGCCGTCGAGCAGCATGTTCGCCGCGAAGCAGGATCCCTGGAGGCTCTCGACCAGCAGACGCACGTAGACGCCCGGGAGCGGCTTCTTGGCCTCGAAGGCGATCTGGACGCACAGGTCGTCGCCCGGATTGAAGAACTGCGTCCGCTCGCCGGCCCCGTTGCGGAGCGTGACGCTCTCGATCGCGAGTCCGTGCTCCGAGTTGACGAACTGGAAATCGCCCGACGCGAGCGCCTGGAGGTAGCGTCCGCGTGACCTCGTCCGCCGCTCCGTCCGCGCCGATGCTTCCGGACTCGATCCAGATCGCTCGGCCGCAGAGCGCCGAGACCGCGGTCATGTTGTGGCTGACGAAGAGGACGGTGCGGCCCGCGGCCGCGACCTCGTCCATCTTGCCGAGGCAGCTTCTTCTGGAACGCCGCGTCGCCGACCGCGAGGACCTCGTCGACGAGGAGGATCTCGGTCTCGAGGTGCGCGGCGACCGCGAAGGCCAGCCGCATGTACATGCCGCTCGAGTAGTGCTTGACCGGAGTGTCGACGAACTTCTCGACCTCCGCGAACGCACGATCTCGTCGAAGCGCTGGTCGATCTCGCGCGTGCGCATGCCGAGGATCGCCCCGTTCAGGTAGGATGTTCTCGCGGCCCGTCAGCTCGGGATGGAACCCGGTGCCGACCTCGAGCAGCGACCCGACGCGTCCACGGATCTCGGCGCCGCCCCTGCGTCGGCTTCGTGATGCGCGAGAGGATCTTCAGGAGCGTGCTCTTCCCGGCGCCGTTGCGGCCGATGATGCCGACGACCTCCCCGTCGCCGATCTCGAAGCGTGACGTCGCGGAGGGCCCAGATCGTCTCCGCCGGCGGCCGCGCGCGCCGCGGCGCCCGATCTTGACGCGGCTGCCGAGCGGGCGCGAGATCGCCTCCATGAGCGTCTCGCGCAGCGTGCGGTACTCGCTCGCGCGCGGCCCAGCGGTACTGCTTGCCCGAGCTCCTTCGACCCGGATCGGCGAGGCGCGGCTCATCAGACCACGTCCGCGAAGGTCCGCTTCCATGCGCCGGAAGTAGAACGAGCCCGTCACGAGCAGCAGGAGGGTCACCGCCGACGCCGTCGCGAGGAGACTGCCGCCGGGAACGGCGTGCGGCCGAGGAGCGCCCAGCGGAAGCCCTCGACGACGCCCGCCATGGGGTTCAGGCCGTAGATCCAGCCCGGCAACCCGTGCTCGCGCGAGCTTCGCGGTAGACGCGGCTCGCGGGGTAGATCACGGGCGTCACGAACAGCCAGATCTGGACGAGGAACGGGACGACGTACCGGACGTCGCGGTACTCGACGTTGAGGGCCGCGAGCCACAGCCCGTGCCGAGCGACGCCGCGAGGCGAGAAGCAGGAAGAACGACGGCGACGAGATCACCAGAGCGAGCGGCCAGATCCGGTAGTACGCCATCAACGCCGAGGAGCACGACGAAGCGAGACGCCGAAGTCGACGAGGCCGGAGAGCACCGCCGCGATCGGGATCACGAGGCGCGGGAAGTAGACCTTCTTGATCAGGTTCGAGGAGCCGACGAGGCTGTTCGACGACTGCGTCAGCGCCTGCGAGAAGAAGGTCCAGGGAAGGAGCCCCGCGTACGAGAAGATCGGATACGGCAGGCCGTCGGACCCGACCTGGGCGAGGCCGCCGAAGAAGATCGTGAAGACGACCATCGTCAGGAGCGGCTGCAGCACCGCCCACGCCGCCCCCAGCGCCGTCTGCTTGTACCGGACCTTCACGTCGCGCCAGGCGAGGAAGAACAGCAGCTCCCGGTACTCCCAGATCTCGCGGAGGCGCAGAGCGGCCCAGCCCTTGGTCGGCCGGATCACTACCATCGGGGCGATCGGTGCGGCGGGGTGCGAGGCGCTCATCGAGGAGCTCCTGGATCCGCGGCCGATACGGGCCGCTCGGTGTCGCCGACGAGACAGCGATAGTCGGAGAGGCTCCGGCGCAACCGCGTCCTCGAGCGCGACGCTCGGCTGCGTAGCCGAGCAGGCGCCCGAGTCCGAGAGATCCGCCAGCGAGTGCGGGACGTCGCCCGGCCGCGGCGGACCGTGCTGCGGAGGCGGCGCGCCGCCGGCGATCTCGCGGATGGCGCGCGAGAGCGTTCGAGGAGGCGTCCGGCGGCCGCCGGCCACGTTGTAGGCCCGGCCGCACGCCGCGGCCGGCGCCGTCGCGGCGAGGAGGTTCGCGGCCACCGCGTCGCCGACGAACGTGAAGTCGCGCGTCTGCTCCCATCCCCGTGATGAGCGCGGGCTCGCCGCGCAGGGCCGCGCTGAAGAAGCGCGGGATGACCGCGGCGTACGGCCCGTCCGGATCCTGGCGCGGACCGTAGACGTTGAAGTACCGGAGCCCGACCGACTCCATGCCGAAGCACGGCGCGAACACGTCCGCCAGTTGCTCGTTCATCTTCTTCGAGAGCGCGTAGGGCGACACGGGTCTCCCCTCCTCGCCCTCCCGCTTGGGAAGCCGCGCGCTGTCGCCGTACACGCTCGACGAGGACGCGTAGACGACGCGCGTCGCGCCCGCGTCCCGCGCGGCCGCGAGCACGTTCGCGGTCCCCGAGACGTTCACCGCAAAGGTCGTCGCCGGATCCTTCATCGAGCGCGGCACCGATCCCAGGGCCGCCTGGTGGAACACCCGACGAGACGCCCGAGCAGGCGCGCCGGACACGTCTCCACGTCGCGGATGTCTCCCTCGAGAAATTCGATCGACCCCGCCGACGCGCTCAGGTTCTCCCGCCGTCCGCGTCGACGAGATCGTCCAGCGACACGCACGCGCGCGCCCCGCTCCACCAGCGCGTCGACGAGGTGCGAGCCGATGAAGCCGGCGGCGCCGGTAACCAGCACCGCGCGGCCCCGAAAGTCTTCGGGCCGGAGGGCTCGCGGCGCAAGCGCCGGCTGTGCGTCCGTGGTCTTGTCCATGGCGAGTCCTACGCCTTGACGACTTTCCCGTGCGGCTCGCGGTAGACGCCCCGTGTGTCGACGATGAGCCGCGCGTGCTCGAGGACCATCGGATAGTCGACCGCGGTGTGGTCGGTCACGATCAGGACGGCGTCCTGCTCCGCGAGCATCTCCGGCTCGAGCGGCTGCGACGCGAGCGCCGGCAGCTCCGGCCAGGTCCGCATCTTCGGCGCGAGGGGAATGTGCGGGTCGTGGTACGAGACGCGGACCCCCAGGTGGAGCAGGCGCTCCAGGATCTCGAAGGCGGGGCTCTCCCGCGGGATCGTCGATGTCCCTCTTGTACGCGAGGCCCAGGACCAGCACGCGGCTGCCGCGGAAGGGACGGCCGCGCTCGTTCAGCGCGAGCTGCAGTTTCTCGATGACGTAGTGCGGCATCTGGACGTTGATCTCGCCGGCGAGCTCGATGAAGCGCGGCGCGACGCCGAACTCGCGCGCCTTCCACGACAGGTAGAAGGGGTCGAGCGGGATGCAGTGGCCGCCCCAGCCCGGGCCCGGGTCGAAGCGCATGAAGCCGAAGGGCTTCGTCGAGGCGGCGTCGAGGACCTCCCACACGTCGATTCCCATGCGGTCGAAGACCATCTTGAGCTCGTTCGACGAGCGCGATGTTCACGGCCCGGAAGATGTTTTCGACCAGCTTCGTCGCCTCGGCGGTCCGGGCGTTGCGGACGCGCACGGTTCGCGTCACGACCGTGTCGTAGACGGCCTGGGCGAGGTCGCCGGCGAGCGGGTCGACTCCGCCGACGACCTTCGGGATGGTGCCGGTCGAGAAGGACGGGTTGCCCGGGTCCTCGCGCTCGGGCGAGAACGCCAGGAAGAATTGCTCGCCGCACTCGAGCCCGGTCTGCTCGAGAAGGCCGCGGACGAGCTCGTCGGTCGTTCCGGGATACGTCGTGGACTCCAGCACGACGAGCTGCCCCTCGCGAAGGTGCGCCGCGACCTGGCGCACGGTGCTCGTCGACGTAGCTCATGTCGGGCTCGCGCTGCGGGGTCAGCGGCGTCGGAACGCAGATGATCACGACGTCCGCCTCCGCGAGCCGCGCGAAGTCCTCGCTCGCCTGGAAGCGCTTGCCCGAGAGCGCCCGCGTCAGGCGCGCGCCGTCGAGATGCTGGATGTACATCTGTCCCCGGCGCAGGGACTCGACCTTCTTGGCGTCGACGTCGAACCCGACCGTCGGGAATCCCGCCTCCGAGAAGGTCAGGATGAGCGGCAGCCCGACGTAGCCGAGGCCGATGACCCCGATCGTGGCCGTGCGGTCCGCGATGCGCTGTCGGAGCTGGTCGGCCACGCCAGGCGTCGCCTTTGCGACCGTCTCTTGTTCGTTCACTGGATTCACGGCGTTTGGCTCCCCGTCACGGTTTAGGGTTCAGCGTGCAGCACTCAGGCTCCGCCCCTTTCGGTGTACGCCGGAAAAGGGCCGCTCACCGACTCGGATCGCATGATTTGAGAGAAGCGCCCCCCCGAACTAGGCGACGGCGCTTCTCGAGTCTCTTCGGACCTGAGCCGGTGAGACGAGGGGGACGACCATGTCCCTCTCGAGCTCGACGGCCACGGCTTTGCGCAGCATGGTGACCGAAACGACGAGACGGGCGCGCCCGCGAAGGACGACGCCGGTGTAGCCCTGGAAGGGCCCGCGCACGATGCGTACGGGATCCCCCGGCTCGACCTCCTCGAGCGGCACGAGCGGTGCGCCCGAGAGCTGCAGAAGCCGCAGCTGCTGAAGCTCTTGATTCAGAAGCTCCTGGTCCGGCACGTCGAGGATGCGCACGAGCTGGTGGCTGCGCAGAACGCTGTGCCGGACGTCCGCCCCTCCCCGGAAAAAGACGTAGCCGGGGAAGAGCGGCGGGAAGGAGACGAAGGTGCGCCCCGCGCGGCGGGTCGCCCGCTCCTCGTTGGGCAGGTAAAAAGGGATGCCGCGGGGCAGAAGGTACCGAACGAGCTCCTTCTCCTGCCGGCTCCGGGTGTGCGCCACCCACCAGGGAGCGTCACCCCGAGACAATTCGAAGATCTCCCTGGGAAAGATCTCCGTCCCGCGCTTCAGGAGCGGCATTGCCCCGGGTCTCCTTCGTTCGCCCGCACCCTCAACGGGGGAGGCAAACCGTTGATTGTGTGAGCGGCGATGATACCACAGCGACCATTGTCCGACTTTCGGCGACCCGACCCTGGGTACAGGCCACGAAACCGTCCCTGAGGACAGGTTTTCGAGGGGCGCCGCTCAGGTGGTTCCGCCCGCCTCCACCTTCTGTGCCTCCGGTTCCGCCAGGACGCGCTCACCATAGTTGAGGTGACGGTACTGGTACCCGCCGTAATAGTCCGAGTCGAGCTCGAGCCCGGACAGGAGGACGCCCAGAATCGAGACGCCGCCACGGAGGAGCTTGTCGCGGACACTCCGCACCTGCTCGCGCGGCGTCCGGCCGGCGCGCACGCAGATCACGACGCCGTCCGTGTGCTGGCCGAAGACGAGGACGTCGGAGGTCGCGAGGACCGGCGGCGTGTCGACCACCACGTGATCGAAGTTCGACGCCGCCAGCTCCAGGAAGCGGCGCATGTCGTCCGAGGAGAGAAGACCGGATGGGTTCGGCGTCTCGGGACCCGCCGGGACCAGGAAGACTCCCGGCACCGACGTCTTCGAGATCACGCGCGAGGGCTCCATGCCCTCCGCCAGGATCGAGACCAGGCCGAGCCGGTTGGACACGTCGAGGACCTTGTGGAGGCGCCCGCGATGCAGGTCCGCGTCCACGAGCAGCACGCGCCGCCCGAGCTGGGCGAGCACGACGGCGAGATTGACGGCCGTCGAAGACTTGCCTTCCTCGGGGACGACCGACGTGATCGCGACGATCCGCACGCCTCCCGCACGCGAGAAGAGGAGCGCGGTGCGGAACGCGCGGTAGGCCTCGGCAATCGCGGACCGCGGGGCAACGTGCGGCAGGAGATCGACGGTCGGGCCCGTCGGGCCGCCCGTGGGTCCGGAGGGCGACTTGTCCCGCTTGAAGCCGTACGTCTTGGTCCCGCCGACCAGGGGGATGGCGCCGAGGTTCGGAAGCTGCAGATACGTCTCGACCTGGTCGGTCGTCCGCAGGCTCCGGTCCAGGTACGACAGCAGGAACGCGAAGGCGATTCCCCCGCCGAGGCCGAGGACGAGCGCGATCGCCAGGTTCTTCGTCGCGGAGGGACGGAACGGCCTCCCCGGCGGGAGCGCCTGGTCCACCACGCGGATGTTGATGAGCTGCGTCTCGCGCAGCCGCGAGAGCACCTCGGTCTCGCCCTGCTGCTTGAGGAGACTGTCGAGCAGCGCCCGCTTGGTGTCGATCTCGACGCGGAGGTTGCTGTACTCGGAGGTGCCCTGGTTGAGCGCCTCGGTCTGCTGCGCGCGCATCATCTCCTTCAGGCTGCTCTCTCGCCGCAGCGCCGTGAGGTACTCGCTGCGCGCCGCCTCGCGCTGCTTGGTCGCCGTCTCCTGAACGGCGGACAGGATGCGCGCCCGCCCATCGTCGATCTGCTTCTTGAGCTGCTGCATCGCCGGGAACTCGGGCTTGTAGGTGCCGAGCTTCTCGGCGTACTCGCGCTCCATCCGGGCCTGCTCCGTGCGGAGCGGAGCCAGGATGCCTCCAACCGCCGACTCGGCGATCGTCTCGGAGGGCGTGTTCTGCAGCTCCTGGTACCGCGCCTCCTTGCCGACGCGCTCCGCGACGGCCCCGTTGTAGTCCTGGCCGATCGACTCGATGCTGTGCATGTTGCTCGCCTTCGGGTCCGCGATGATGTCGTTGCGGCGTGCGAAGGACAGGAGGGCCTTCTCCTTCTGCTCGATCTCGCGCTTCGCCTGCTCGATCTGGGTCGCCAGGAACTCGGCCGACTGCCCGATCTGTTTGAAGCGCGACTCGATGTTCCATTCGAGGTAGGCATCCGCGATGCCGTTGGCGACGCGCGCCGCGAGCCGCGGCGTGGGCGCCTTGTAGGAGACCTCGACGAGGCTCGTGCCGCGCACGATCGTGGCCTGCGCGTTGCCCTTGACGGTGAGCGCCGCCGCCGCGATCTCCTCCGTGGTCGGCTCGCGCCTGGCCGGCGCCTTGCGCCCGGCGAACATCGCGGGGTCCGGCGGGTTGAAGGCCGGGTCGGTCAGCAGGTTCAGCTTTTTGACCACGCGCTCGGCGACGTCGCGGCTCTCGAGCAGCTCGATCTGGCTGGGGAGGAACTCGGCCTCGCCGTCTCCCCCCGCGTTCGGCATCGAGACGGAGAGTCCCAGGGGGTTGCTCGTCTGGCGGACGATGTCGAGGACGACCGTCGCGCGGTACATCGGTTTCGAGAGCACGGTGACCACGATCCCGGCGATCAGCGCCACGATGACGCAAGCCACGATCATCCGCCGGTGCTTGAGGACGATGGCCCAGTAGTCCGAGAGGTGGACCTCCGGCTCGCGCTGCTCCTCGGTGAATTCGTCGAGTGTTCGGGGCGGCGGGGTCTGGGTCATCAGAAAAACGACTCCTTCACCACGACCACGTCATCCGGCTCGATGACGGGGTCCGGATCCTTACCCGACATGATGCGCCCGAATTCGTAGACCGACTCCGAATCTTTCCCGTCCTTGCCCTTCGCGCTTGACCCGGATCGTCTTGGACGCGCGGTCCGTCAGCCCTCCGGCCTTGGAGATCACGGAGAGCAGGGACACGCGATCCTCGCTGTCGAATTGAAGGGCCCCCGGCGTCTTCACCTCGCCCAGGCAATAGACCGTGATGGTCGACCGGGCGCGGACGTTGATGACGTCCGCGGGCTGGATCGGAATGTTCCAGTACGGCGTCGCGGACTGGAAGAGATCGGCCGTGTCGATCTCCAGCGTGTCGGAGAGCCCGTTGTCCGCGCGGCGCAGGACGTAGATCTTGCGCCCCGCGCGCTCGGTCAGGCCTCCCGCCGCCGTGATGGCGTTCATCAGCGTCCACCTCCCGGAGATGCTGAGGGTTCCGGGCTTCAGCACGGCGCCCAGCACCGACACGGGCTTGTTCGCGAACTCCTTCACGACGACCGAAACGTTGGCGCGGTTGACGTATTTCGCGGTGACCGTGGACTCCAGCCGGTCCTTGATCTCGGCGGCCGTCAGGCCCCCCACCGGCATCGGTCCGACGAGCGGCAGCTCGATCGAACCGCTGTCGGAGATCCGGCGCTCGACGTTGAGCTCCGGGAGCTCGATCACCCTGATCTCGAGCAGATCCTTGGGACCGACGCGATAGTCGCCGGCCGGCTCCTGCGCCGGCGCCAGACCGGCGGCGAGGAGGAGGACCAGGGCCGCGAGGCTCGCCATTCTCTTCATCGAACGAGTTCTCCCGCAAATGAGAGGTTGACCGTGAACCGCGTGATCACGCGATCCTGCCCAGGGGTGTTCGAGGCGTAGTCCGTCCGGGTCACGAGCGCCGTCAGCACGACCGGCCGCACCACGATCATCGAGGCGCCGCCGCCGAAGAGCGTGACCTGGTCGCGGCGGTGGGTCGCCACCCCGTTCTCGACCTGGCCGACCGGGTACTGGTTGGGACCCGCCTCCCCGTAACCGCGCAGGAGGACGCGGCCGAGGACCTCGAGGTTGATCGCGCCGCCGATGCGGTTCTCGAAGTAGTACGGGTTGCCCGCCGTCAAGCTGTACTGCACGCGCCTGTGCCCGTAGGTCTGGAACTCCAGCCAACGGATCGCGAAGAACGATGCAAAGAACGAGCCGGTCCCGGTGGAATAGGAGGGGAACGTCGAGTTGTCGCGCGGGTCGCCCGTGCGGTAGCCGCCCGAGAGGCTGAAGTAGAGCCTCGGGCGCGTGTACTGAACCCCCAGCAGATAGGCCCGGCTCTGGTTGTCCCTCGTCTCCGGGTCGTTCACGAAGTCGCTCCAAGTCTGCTCGACCGCGGCCGAGACGCTCCAGTCCGGCGTCAGGTAATATCGCGGGCCGCCACGCACCGAGGTGTCGGTGCGGTCGTTCAGGTTGACGGGATCACCGGGGAGCTGCCCCTCGGTGGAGTAGCGGACGCGCATCCCCTCGGCCTTCACGAAGAACGCGAGGCGCCTCAGGATCTCCACCTCGAACCCGCCGGAACCGTCCTGGGTGCGCGTGAGGACCTTCGTCGGGACTTCGCTGCTGTAGGTGGCGAAAGTCTCCTGGTCGTACGCGTGCAGCTGCGCCGTCATCCGATTGAAGAAGCCGAGGAGAGAGGCCTCGTAGAGGCCGCCGGAGCCGCGCCGGTCGGCGAGCTTGTCGTACCAGGTGTACTCCGGCAGCGCGGAGGCGCGCAGGTAGATCTTCGTGCCGAAGGGCACGATGAAGCGAAGGCCGCCCCGGATCGTGAAGGACCAGTCGCTGACCGGGTTCTCCGTGGTTCCGAAGACGTTGTTGTCGTAACCGGCATCCCGGACCGAGATCGTGGGGATCATGCGGATCGGCCCCAGGCGGAAGCGCGCGGCCTGCATGTCCGCGTCGACCTCCTCCTTGGCGGGGATCGTCCTCCCCTGCGGCACGTCGTCCGAGGTCAGCTGCGCTCGGGCCGCGCCGGCTGCGAGCGCCGCCCCGAGGAACAGGAAGGCGGCGCGCTTCAAGGCTGCCTCATGATCTTCTTCGCGTACTCGTCCACCAGCGGACCCGAGACGCGCGAGTCGGCGCGCCGCATCAGGTCGCGCGCCTCGGACAGCCGGCCCACCTCGTAGAGGGCGACCGCCGCATAGAACATCGAAACGCTTTCGCCCTCGCCGAAGGGCGAGACCGCGGAGACCTGCGCGATCGACGTCGTGTACGAGCGGTTCAGGCAGGAGGCTTCCAGCAGCGCCAGGCGCAGCTCGCGGTTCCCCGGGTCCGCGGCGAGCGCCTGCGAGAGGATCCGCTCCGCCTCGCCGGCCTTGCTCGCGTTGATGAGGCGGCGGCCTTCCACGATCGCCTGGCGGCTACGCTCGGCGAGGGACGGACCCATCGGGCTCGTCGGGCTCGCCGCCTCGGCGGGCGCGGCAGACTTCGGGGATGCCGACGCCGAGACGGGTGCCGGCGGCGGCGGGGAGCTCGCCTTCGGAGCCCTCGCAGGAGTAGGAGCGGGAGCCGGCGCGGGCGCCGGAGCCGGGCCTCTTCCCGCGAGCTCCGAGGTGCCGGAGAGCGAGGGCACGCCCGCGAGGGTCGCCGGCGAGACCCGCTTCTTCAGGAGCGCCTGGAACTCGGTTCGGACTTCGGGCTCGAGGTTCGCCTTGGCGAAACCGCCAAACCGCTTCTCGACGTCGACGAAGCGGGCCAGCGTCTCATCGGCGTCAGACGTCTTGCCGGCCGCGGCCTGCGCAAGCGCCAGCCGCACGAGGCACTCGGTCAACAGCGTGGGCTCGTCCAGGGCGCCGAACGCGGCCACCCGAAACTCGTCGATCGCTTCTCCGAACCTCTTCTGCTGGAACGCCATACGGCCTTCCTGCAGGCGTTGGTGGTTGAAGTCGTCAGTAGGCAGAGCGGCTGCAAAAGCCTCGATCCCAAGGCCAGCGGCCAAACCCATTACCGACAAGAAAAGGCGCCCTGCGCCTCTTTGCGCGAACCGTGCCAGTGATCGACCCATCGGGTTCTTGCTCCTCCCGCAGCGCGAACTACAGTGTGCCTCGGAAGTCCCCAATTTACCATGTACCTGTCCGAAGGGACAGGTCGGCCTATGTGCCAGGTCGCGTCCGAGTGGGTTTACCCGACGTTTGACAGTCGTCCTTCGCGGGCGCTCAACGGGCGGGACATCCCCGGAAGTAGGGCTCCGGGTCGGGGCCCCCGACGTGCGCCGCGTCGTACAGAACCCTTCGAATGGGCTCATCGGACCGCGGCCATCGAATCACCCGTGGCTCCAATCGCAAAGACTCGACGCTCCGACAGCCCGAACGCGGGCCGAAACGGGCCTCCGCGCCGCTTGGGGGGACGATCCACAGCCGCCCCGCCTGCGGGAAGTGCCACGGATAGGTCGCCTTCGCCATAGTCTCCTCCGGGGAAATGCCGTCGCGGCCCGGAGACACCAGGATCACCAGTCCCTTCTCCTCCCCGACGAACGGTCGCATCCGCTCGCCAAACTGCTCGAGCTCGGTCTGAAGCCTCTTCTCCTCGATTGCGCGCAAAATCAGGCGGTCCACGCCGACGAAGAGGAAAACGAACAGGACGATCGGCGCGTATCGCGGCCGGCTCAAGCGCAGACACCCCGCGATGGTCGCGCAACTCGCAAAGACGAGGATCGGCAGAAAGTACCGTGTTTCGTAGACACGGGTCAGAGGAAAGCGCCAGATGGCGAACGTGGGAACGAGGCCCGCGACGACCGCCCCGATGACCGGAAGCAGATTTGAGCCGACCGGATCCGGCGAATCGACCGATGCGCGGGACCCCCGCAGGGCGACGACGCTTACTGCGACGGCAAGAGCGACGCCGGTCGCGAGCAGCGTCGACTTCGAGGACCACTGGATTTGCAGGTCGGAAACTGCGCGGCCCCAGGAACCGACCAAGCAGTCCCAAGCCGCGGCCAGAATCCGGAACGGCGCCGACAAGGGCTTTCGGAGAATAGACTCGAGCTGGATGGCTGGATCCGTGGTCACGCGCACCGTGACGTCGCTGATGGCGCGGAAGACGACGTATCCCAGCGACACGCCGGCGCCGACGGTGAGTGCACCGAGCCAGTACCGCCGCAGCACGAGGAGCGCCGCGGCCGCAGCCGCTGTCGCGAGGGCGTATTCGCTTATGACCGCCGCGGACGCTGCGAGAAACCCCGCGGCGACCCGCGTAAGCAGACCGAGCTCGTCATCCGGACGGCTGAGCAGGATCAGCAGCGCGGCGAGAACGAGGACGACAGGCACGACGCACGGAAACACCGTCGTGATGGTCGTGAACTGGACGATCGTGACGATCGGTGCGAGGATGGCAAGCGCGACCGCCGGCCACGCAAAGGACTGCCTCGGAAACAGTCGAATCCACAGGAACGCCCCTTCGGCGGCCAAGCCCAGCCAGAACAGCAGCCCGATCGCGATATAGAGAGACCGATCCTCGCCCGCGATCCGAACACAGGCCGCAACGAGGCGTCCCACGACGGGGCGATCGACGTTCTCGGTCAGAATGAAACTCGGCCCCCCCAGACGGAGGAGCCGGATCATCATGGTGTCGTCCTGAACGGGAAACCCCCACCATGCGCCGAGGGCGATCGCGCCCGATGCGACCACGATCGGCACGAGCCCGAGAAGCAGTTCGCGTCGATCCGATTGGGCCGACGCAGTCTCAGCGGCAACGCCCACCCTGATCCTCAGAGAATCGAAGGTCGGTTGGGGTCACGCGCCGCACGGGTCCTCGCCGACCACTCGGGACGCATGAACGAGAGTATTTCACAGCCGACTCGGACCCGATCCTCGGACCGGAAACGCGGAGAGAGGCGAACCGATATTCTACGGACTTGATCGCGATGAATACGCCCCTCGACGGCGCCGCCCTTGCGGAGAAAATCCGGGAGAGTGTGCGCGAGGCCGCTGCCGAAATCGCCCGAGGTGGAGCGCCGCCCTTCCTGCGTGTGCTGCTGGTCGGCGAGAATCCCGCATCGCAGACGTACGTCGCTTCCAAAGCCAAAGCCGCCCGGGAGGCCGGCATCGGCGCCGAGACGCTGCGGCTGCCGGCAGACATCGCCCCGGACGGGCTTCTCGCCGAGGTCGCGCGCGCCAACGCCGATCCGGGCGTTGACGGCATCCTCGTGCAGCTTCCCCTACCCCGCGCGCACGACGCCTCGCGCGTGCTCGACGCGATCGACCCGCTCAAGGACGTCGACGGCTTCCACCCGGAGAACGTCGGGCTCCTCCATCAGGGGCGTCCGCGCTTCGTGCCGTGCACGCCCGCGGGCATCGTGACGCTGCTCGAGGCCTACGGCGTGCCGATCGCCGGCGCACGGGCGGTCGTGCTCGGGCGCAGCGACATCGTCGGCAAGCCGGTCGCGGCGCTGCTAACGGCGCGCGACGCCACCGTCACGATCTGCCACTCGAAGACCCGCGACCTCCCGGCGACCTGCCGGCAGGCGGACATCCTGATCGCGGCGATCGGGCGCCCTGGCTTCGTGTCCTGCGAGTTCGTCCGCGAAGGCGCGGCGGTCGTCGATGTCGGGATCAACCGCCTCGACTCGCTCGAGGCCGCCCCGCCGAACCTGCGCGCCTCGGAGCGAATCCGCGGAATTCTTCGGGAGAAGGGGCGCGCCATCGTTGGCGACGTGGACTTCGATGAGGTGGCGCCGGCCGTCGGATGGATCACTCCCGTGCCCGGCGGCGTGGGGCCGCTGACCGTCGCGATGCTCCTGCGCAACACGGTGCGCGCCGCGCAGCTTCGGCGGGCCGCGAAATCGAAGGGTGAAGGCTCCTGACGGCGCACGTGCCGCTGTCTCGATCTCTCACGGAATACCAAGGCCTTCCGGCGAAGGAAACCGCTACTCTTAAGGCTGACCCAACATGAGCCAATCCGCCAGCCCTCGCCCTGGTGGCTTCCCGGAGCCAGGCCGGCGAATCCGCGCGGTGGCCTGGACCCTCGGCCTCGCTCTGGCGATCGGACAGGCGTGGGTGGGCCGACTGGCCATGAACGCCGACGGGATCTCCTACTTGGAAGTCGGCGACGCCTATCTTCGCGGCGACTGGCGCGCGGCGGTCAACGCATATTGGAGCCCTCTCTATTCGGCCGCTTTGGCCGCGGCCAAGCTCGTGGCGAGCCCCTTTCCCCCACTCGACGACTTCGTCCTCGCGCACCTGCTGAACGTCCTGATCTTCGCGGGCACGTTCGCCTGCTTCGACCGATTCCTCGCGCGGCTCGTCCGTCTTCGAGAGACGACGACGCCCGAGGAAGCCCGGCCCACCCCGACTCGGATTTTCCTCGGGATCGCGTACGCCGCCTTCCTCTTTTCAGTATTCGCGCTGACCAGGCTGACGCTGCTCACCCCCGACCTCGCTCTCGCCGGTTTCTTCTACCTGTCCTGCTCGCTCCTGCTGGACCTGCGGTTGGGACATGTCGATGGGCGTCTCTGGCTCGCACTGGGCCTCGCCGTCGGCCTCGGGTACCTCGCGAAGGCGCCTCTGTTCGTCCTCGCTCCGGCCCTCTTCACGATTGGGGCCCTGCTCACGCCGCGCGGGCAGCGGCTCCGCGCCGCGGCGACGATGAGTCTGGCGTTCGCGTTGATCGCGGGACCGTTCGTCCTCGCGCTCTCCTTCCAGAAGGGACGCCTGACCTTCGGAGACGCCGGCCGACTGAACTACGCGTGGTACGTCAACGGCGTGCAGTCCCGCCACTGGCAGGGAGACGGCGGGAAGAATGGCACCCCATCGCATCCGACGCGAAGACTCCTCGACGCGCCGCCGGTCTACGAATTCGCCACGCCCATCGCGGGAACGTACCCGTTCTGGTACGACCCGTCGTACTGGTACGAGGGAGTGAAGCCCCGCCCCGATCCCGCCGGGCAGGTCGCACAATTCCGAACGAACCTGGGCTTTCTATGGCGCACGTTTTTCAACGTCCATGTGCGCAGCCTCTTTCGCCAGCGGGAGCTCGCGCGGACCGAGTCGCCACTTCTTCTTTCGGCGCTACTGCTTGGCCTGGTTCTCGGACGGAGGCCGACGGCCGCCCTGTCGTCGATCCTCGGATACTGGTTTCTGTGGATTCCGTCGTGCCTGGGACTCGCCCTGTTCGCCCTGGTGCACGTCGAGACTCGGTACATCGGCTCATTCGCCGTCGTCCTGTACCTCGTCCTGTGGGGGGCGGTGAGGCTCCCGGAGGCCCCGGGGGCCCACGCCGTGACCGCCATGGCTTGCGTGAGCGTCCTCGCCTGCGTTCTTCCGGCGGTCGACATCGTGCATTCCCGCTTCGTCGACGAGCCCGCCGGAGAGCAGTCACTCTCCATCTCGAGGGAATTCGCGCGAAGCGGCGTCGGTCGGGGACGCCGGATCGCGAGCCTCGACTATTCGAACCGGAGGCTCGCCGCGCTGGCGCACCGTTCCGGGGCCCGGATCGTCGCCGAGATCTACGAGGACACGCGGTCGGACGACGAGGATCTCTTCTGGAGGGCGGACGACGCGACCCGCCGGCGCGTTCTGGAAGCCTTCACGAAGGCGGGCGCGACAGCGGTCATTTCCCACGACGCTCCGCCGGACGCTGCCGGCTGGCAGCCGATCGGCGCGACGGGCTACAGTCTCTACCCTCTTCCGGAGGCGCCGAACGCTATGGCGGAACAGAATTTCCGATAGAAAATAGGATTGAGAGGATGAATGACTAATATAATAAGGAATATTGCACTTGCCTTCGTTTTTTGTTCGGCTACCTCCCTTGCTGACCCCCTCCGATTCGACCTCTCCTTCCCTTCCTCCATTCAGGCGACGCCCGTGGACGGCCGCGTCTACGTAGTGATCACGCGCGACGGAAGGACCGAGCCGCGGCTCCAGTTCGGCAAGTCCGGCGGCCAGTACCGCTCGGTCCCCTTCTTCGGCGAGGACGTGACGGGGTTCGCCCCCGGGCACACCGCGGTCATCGATGCGAAGAGCGAGGGCTATCCCCTCGATCACCTCTCCGACCTGCCGCCGGGCGAGTACTTCGTCCAGGCCGTGCTCAACGTCTACACCACGTTTCACCGGGCGGACGGCCACGTCGTGAAGCTGCACATGGACCAGTGGGAGGGACAGGACTTCCCCCGCTCGCCCGGCAACCTCTACAGCGAGCCCAAGAAACTGACCCTCGATCCCGGCGCCGGCGGAACGGTGCGCCTCTCGCTCGATCGCAAGATCCCGCCGATCGCGCTGCCTCCGGACACCGAGTACGTCAAGCGCATCCGCTTCGAGAGCCCCTTGCTCTCGAAGTTCTGGGGCCAGCCGATCCTGATCGGGGCAACGATCCTTCTCCCACGCGACTACGCGAAGGAGACCATCTCCTATCCCGTGCAATACGAGCAGGGGCACTTCACGCTCGGCGCGCCCGGAGGCTTCGAGGAGCCTTCCAACCTGAAGCCCGATGCGACCGAGCGGGAGAAGGCGCGGGCGAGCCAGCGTCAGGAGTTCTCGGCGGCCTGGAAGTCGGATCACTTTCCGCGCATGCTCTACGTGACCTTCCAGCACCCGACGCCTTATTACGACGACTCCTACGCGATCGACTCGCCCAACATGGGCCCCTACGGGCGCGCGATCCTCGAGGAGCTGATCCCGTACATCGAATCGCACTTCCGCGTGATCCGCGAGCCGTGGGCTCGCATCCTCTCGGGAGGGTCCACGGGCGGCTGGGAGTCGCTGGCGCTACAGATCTTCCACCCCGATTTCTTTGGCGGCACGTTCTCCTACTGCCCGGATCCCGTCGACTTCCACTACTTCGAGATGGTCAACATCTACGAGTGGGACAGCGCGTGGGACAAGCGTGATTCGCGGGACTGGCTCTCGGTACCGATCCCCGGCGAGCGGGCTCCGGACGGGCTCGTGCTCTCCACGATGCGCCAACAGCTCAAGTACGAGAAGGCCATGGGCAACCACGGACGCTCGGGAGAGGACTGGGACTGCTGGCAGGCCGTCTACGGGCCAGGCGCTGCCGACGGCTACTTCGCACCACTCTTCGATCCGGCGACCGGAAAGATCGACCACGGCATCGCCGCATACTGGAAGGAGCACACCGACCTGACTGCCTACCTCCAGCGGCACTGGAAGGAGATCGGGCCAAAACTCGCCGGCAAGATCCACATCTGGACCGGCGACGCGGACACCTATTACCTCAACGACGCGGTCTACCTTCTGGAGGACTACCTCAAGACGACGGACTCGCCCCCCTGGGGCGGCTCGATCGTGTACGGGCCCCGCCAACCCCACTGCTGGACCGGCCCGCTGACCCTTCCCGAGCGGATCCGGCAGATGGCTGAATACGCCTCCTCGCGCGCTCCGCGCAGCCTCGATCGCCCCTGGTGGCGCGACCCGAAAGACTCGACCGACTGATTCCACCCCGGCCCCACGCAGGGCCGGAGCCTTCTTGACAATACGAAAAACTTCGTACTAACTTCCTCGTATCAGTGTCGGAGGAACGACGTGGCACGCAAGAACGCGGTACGACCGACCGGGGCGGAGCTCGAGATCCTGGGGGTGCTCTGGGCGCGCGGTCCGAGCACGGTCCGCGAAGTCCGTGACCGCCTCGCCCGGGGCCGCGACCTCGGCTACACCACCGTCCTGAAGCTCCTGCAGATCATGGCCGAGAAGAACCTCGTCCTTCGCGACGAGAGCGAGCGGGCCCACGTGTACGCGGCGCGGATTCCCGCCGAGCAGACACAGCGCCAGCTGCTCGGGGACCTGCTCGAGCGCGCCTTCGGCGGCTCCGCCGCCCTGCTCGTGCAGCAGGCGCTGAGCTCCCGGAAGACCTCCGCCGAAGAGATCTCGCGGATCCGCGCCTACCTGGATGTGCTGGAGGGGGAAAAGAAATGAGACTATTCGCCGCCTTTGCCGCCCACCCGGCGTCGCGCTCCGCCGCGCTCGCCCTGATCCACTTCCTCTGGCAGGGCGCCGGGGTCGCCGTCCTGCTCGGCCTCGCGAACCTCCTCCTCCGGCGCGCGTCGGCGCGGGCGCGGTACGCCGCCGCGTGCACGGCGCTCGCGGTCCTGTGCATGCTTCCCGTGGCGACGTTCGCGCGGCTCCGCGCGCGGGAAGCCTCGACGCGAGGCGCGGCCGCGGAGACGGGCTTCCCCGCGGCGCGGGACGCGGTCCGCGCCGCCTCTTCTCGCGACGCCTCGCCGGCGGCTCCCCTCGCGAGCGCGGACGCGCTGGCGAAGGCCGCTCCGTGGATCCTGGCCGGCTGGCTCGCCGGCGTCTGCGCCCTCTCCCTGCGCCTCTTCGGGGGCTGCGTCGCCGCGCATCGTCTGACGCGGCGCCGGGTCTCCCGCGCGGACTCCGCCTGGGAAGAGCGGTTCGACCTGCTGGCGTGGAGGCTCGGGCTTCGCCGGGCGATCCGGCTGCTCGAGTCCGCCGCCGTGCGGGTCCCGACCGTCGTCGGCGTCTTCCGCCCCGTCGTCCTGATCCCGGCCGGGATCGCGACGGGCATGCCGGCGAGCCAGCTCGAGTCACTCCTCGCGCACGAGCTCGCCCACATCCGGCGAGGCGACGCGCTCGTGAACCTGCTGCAGGCCGTGGCGGAGACGCTCTTCTTCTACCATCCCGCGGTCTGGTGGGCCTCCTCCCGCATCCGCGTCGAGCGCGAGAACGCCTGCGACGACCTCGCGGTCGCGGCCACCGGCGACGCGGCGGCCCACGCGCGGGCGCTCCTGGAACTCGCGGCGCGGACGATGCCCGCCCTCGCAGCGGCCGCTCCCTTCACCGCCGCCGCGGACGGCGGGCGGCTCTGGAATCGCATCGCGCGTCTCGTCGCCCCCGGCGAAAGGAAGGACGCCGAGCTCGCCGGAGCCGCCGCGCCGCGCTTCGTGTCGTCGGCCGGGCTCCTCGTCCTCATCGCCGGCGCGGCTCTCGCGCTGGGTGCCGCGGCCCGAGTCCCGACGCCCGATCCAGCGCCTCCGCCCTCGCCCGCTCCTCCCGCTGCTCCCGCGGCGCCGGCACCCTCCGAGACACCCGCGCCGCGGGCGGCGAAGCCGAAGCCGGAGTCCCCGGCCGCACAGACCGAGGCGCCCGAAGCCAGCACCGGCGTCCATGAGGCGAAGCCCGCCCTCCCGCGGGGACTCCTGTCGCCGGACGACCTCGTCGCGTTCCGCATCCACGGCGTCACCCCCGAGTTCATCGGCGAGATCGCCGCTCTGGGCTACACGCGCTCCTCGCCGAGCCAGCTCGTCGCCCTGCGCATCCACGGCGTCACGCCCGAGTACGCCCGGGACATGATCGCGATCTTCGGCAAGGTGGGGCTCGACGAGCTCGTCGCGTTCCGCATCCACGGGCTGACGCCGGAGTCGGCCCGGAGTCTCCAGGCGTTTTTCGGGAAGCTCTCGCCCGACGACGCGGTCGCGCTGCGCATTCACGGCGCCGACCCGGAGTTCGTCCAGGGCTTCCGCGAGGCCGGCTTCGCGAGCCTGTCGGCGGACGACGCGGTCGCCCTCCGCATCCACGGGGCGACGCCCGAGTTCGCGGGCGCCCTGCGCGCCCAGGGCCTTTCGGAGCTCTCGGCCGACGACCTCGTCACGTTCCGCATCCACGGCGTGACGCCCGAGTACGTGGCGGCGATCCGGGGACTCGGCTACGCCTCGCTCACGCCCGACGAGCTGACGGCGTTCCGCATCCACGGCCTCACGCCCGAGTCCATACGCTCCATGAACCAGCGCGCGGGCGCGCTGCTCTCGCCCGACGAATTGGTCGAACGGCGCATCCACGCGCGCCGGTGGCCGACCGACGACGACAACAAAAATGCCAAGCACGAGGAGAACGCGCCATGAAGACGAAGACGACGACCTTCCGTTCCGCACTCGCCGGACACCTGCCCTCCGCCGCCGTGCTCGCCGCCGCCGTGTTCACCGCGGCCGTGCTCGCGGCGCCCCGGACTCTCGCGGCGCTCCCACGCGCTCCGGAGTCCGCACCGACGAGCGGCCGCTGGATCCTGGACTTCGACAAGGACGGCTGGGTCGAGCTCACGCTGAAGAGACGCTCCGAGGGCCACGGAAACTGGAACAGCTCCAGTGACTACAGGGTCTCCGACTTCCAGGGCCTGACGCGGCCGGCCGGGTCCGCCGAGGCCCCGGCGCAGTTCCAGCTCTTGCGCGACGCCGGGACGATCCGCTTCGAGGGAACGCTCGGCGCCTCGGGAGGCTCGGGCAGCTTCTCCTTCGCGGGCAACCCCGAGTATCTCGCCGCGCTCCGCCAGATGGGATACCGCGAGCCCGATGCCTCCGAGCTCTTCTCGCTGGCGGTCCACGACGTCTCCCGCGCGTTCATCCAGGAGCTCGACGCGCTCGGCTACAAGAAGGTCCCGCTCGACGACCTGGTCTCGATGCGGATCCACGACGCCGGCCCCGAGTTCATCCGGGAGCTCAAGACGCTGGGCTACACCGGCCTTCCGGTCGACGACCTGGTGAGCATGCAGATCCACGGCGCGACTCCCGAATTCATCCGGGAGCTGAAGTCCCTCGGCTATGCGAACCTGAGCGCCGACGACCTCGTCAGCATGCGCATCCACGAGGCGACGCCGGAATTCGTACGGGCCCTCGAAGCGCTCGGTTACGCGAACCTCTCGGCGGACGACCTCGTCAGCATGCGGATTCACGGCGCCGGCCCGGAGTTCGTGAAGGAGCTCCAGTCCCTCGGCTACACGGGCGTCTCCGTGGACGACCTCGTGAGCATGCGGATCCACAGCGTGACGCCCGACTACGTCCGCGAGCTCCAGTCGCTGGGCTACCGCGGCGTCTCCCCCGACGACCTCGTCAGCATGAAGATCCACGGCGTGTCGATCGACTACGTCCGGAAGGTGAAGGCCGCCTACAAGAACGTGTCGGTGGACGACCTCGTGGACATGAAGATCCACGGACGGAGCTGAAATCGCCGAGGCGGCGAGGTGTCCGGAATCGAACACCGGCGTCCCGCCAGCGGCCAGCGCGAGAAACACTTTGGGTCACGGCGCCCTTTTTTCCCAATGACTTACGATGAACGACGGCTGGCACGTTTCTCGCCCTTGAGGATCCCCGTGGACATCATCCGTGAAGACGTTTCCGAGAAGCGCCGCAAGAAGCGGCTCGTGATCGCGGCCGCGGGAGCGGTCGCGGTCCTGCTCATCACCCTGGGGCTCTCGCGCCTGAAGCCGGCCGCGCCGACGGTCGAGAAGAGCACGGTCTGGATGGACACGGTCAAGCGGGGGCCGATGCTGCGCCAGGTCCGCGGACCCGGCACCCTCGTGCCGCAGGAGATCCGCTACATTTCCGCCGAGACCAACGCGCGCGTGGAGCGGCTGGTCATCCTGCCGGGCGCCCCGGTCAAGCCCGACACGATCCTCGTCGAGATGTCGAACCCGGAGGTCGAGCGGCAGGCGCTCGACGCCGAGTCGCAGTACCGCGCCGCGCAGGCCGAGCTCGCCAACGTGAAGGCCCACGCGGAGCGCGACATCATGGACCAGCAGGCGGCGGCCGCGACGATACGGTCCGACTTCCATCAGGCGCAGCTGCAGGCCGAGACGAACGAGGGCCTCTACAAGGAGGGCCTCGTCGCCGCGCTCATCCTGAAGCTCTCGAAGGTGCGCGCCGAGGAGCTGGAGACGCGCAACGCCATCGAGGAGAAGCGCGTCGCGACGGTCGCGGACTCGGCGAAGGCCCAGGTCGCCGTGCAGGAGGCGACGGTCGACCAGCTGCGGGCCCTGTCGAACCTCAAGCGCGAGCAGAAGGAGATGCTGCACGTGCGGGCTGGCATCCCCGGCGTCCTCCAGGAGCTGCCGGTGCAGGTGGGCCAGCAGGTCGCTCCCGGCACGACGATCGCGAAGGTCGCCGAGCCGACCCGGCTGAAGGCGCAGCTGAAGATCGCCGAGACCCAGGCCAAGGACGTCCAGATCGGCCAGCCGGCCTCGATCGACACCCGCAACGGACTCGTGGCCGGAAAAGTTGCGCGCATCGACCCCGCGGTGCAGAACGGAACGGTCACCGTCGACGTCACTCTCGAAGGCGAGCTTCCCGTCGGCGCCCGTCCCGACCTCTCGGTGGACGGGACCGTCGAGCTCGACCGGCTGAAGGACGTCCTCTACGTGGGGCGGCCGGCGTTCGGGCAGGAGAAGAGCCAGGTCGGCCTGTTCAGGGTGAACGAGGACGGCGATGAGGCGGTGCGCGTGAAGGTCAAGCTCGGGAAGAGCTCGGTGAACACGGTGGAGATCGTGGAAGGGTTGAAGCCCGGCGACAAGGTGATTCTCTCGGACATGAGCGCGTGGGACGCGTACGACAGAGTCCGCTTGAAATAGGAGTGAGGGGACGCATGAACGCAAACGGACATCCGGTCATCAAGCTCGACGGCGTCACGAAGGTGTTCTTCACCGACGAGGTCGAAACGCACGCGCTCTCCGGCGTGCATCTCGAGATCGCGCACGGCGAGTTCGTGTCGATCGCGGGCCCGTCCGGCTGCGGCAAGTCGACCCTGCTGTCGCTGCTCGGCCTGCTCGACTCCCCCACGGAGGGGAAGTACTGGCTCAACGGCAAGCCGGCGGAGTCGCTCTCGCTGTCGGAGCGGGCTCGCGATTCGCAACCGCGAGATCGGCTTCATCTTCCAGAGCTTCAACCTGATCGGCGACCTCTCCGTGTACGAGAACGTGGAGCTGCCGCTGACCTACCGGGGCATGCCGGCGCGACGAGCGCAAGAAGCGCGTGCAGGAGGCCCTCGAGAAGGTCGGCATGGCGCACCGCGCGAAGCACTTCCCGTCGCAGCTCTCCGGCGGTCAGCAGCAGCGCGTCGCGGTCGCCCGCGCCGTCGCCGGCTAGCCGCTCATCCTCCTCGCCGACGAGCCGACGGGAAACCTCGACTCGGGCAACGGCGAGGCCGTGATGGACCTCCTCCGGACCTCCACCGGGCGGGCGCGACGATCTGCATGGTCACGCACGATCCGCGCTACGCCAGCACGCCGACCGCTCGATCCATCTCTTCGACGGCCGCGTCGTCGAGGAGGAGAAGGGCGAGGAACGCATTCACTCGGAGGAGGAGCTCAAGGAGAGCGGGTACCGGGTGAGTTAGCCGGCTGCTCGGAAATGGAGCAGGTGGTGTTGCGAGCGCCGTGGGATCAGATGCAGGGAAGCGCGACGATGACGATGCCGGAGAGCATCGTCGCGCCGTAAAGGCGCGCCGACAGAGTCGAGCGCTGACCTGTCGTCGCCCTGAGGACCGAGTGAGGAAGGGGAAGCGATGACGACTCTGCTCGACGATCTTCGCTACGCGCTGCGCGCGAGCCTCAAGAGTCCCGGGTTCACGGCCGTGGTGCTCGCGACCCTCGCGCTCGGCATCGGCTCGGTCGTCGCGATCTTCAGCATCGCCCACGGCGTGCTGGTCCGTCCCCTCCCGTACAAGGACCCCGATCGCCTGGTCCGCATCGGCCACGTCCAGGCCGACAGCGCCGTGCCGGGGGCGAGTTTCTCTCCCCAGGACGTCGAGGATCTCGAGGCGGCGCATCCGGGGCTGGCCGACGTGGCGTCCTGGAAGGCGGCGGCGCCCGCGGCGGCACGGAGTCGCGAGACGCCCACAAGGGATCCCCTGACGCTCGCGGCCGTCGGAGGGCTCCTCTTCGTCGTCGCGCTCCTCGCCTGCGCCATCCCGGCGCGGCGCGCCGCGAACATGGATCCCCTGGAGGCCCTGAGGGTGGAGGTCTGACGATGCTGCAGAGCGTGCGCCACGCGTTTCGAGCTCTTCGCCGCGCCCCGGGATTCTCGGCGGCCGCGATCCTGATCCTGGGACTCGGCATCGGCGCCAATACCGCGATCTTCGCGCTGATGGACGCGGTTCTCTTCCGCCCCTTCCGGCGGTCGGCGAACCGGCCGCGCTCGTCAATCTGAAGGGCGACACGATGTCGTATCCGCAATACCGCATGCTGGCCGCCGAGGCGCGCGGCACGCTGCGCGTCGCCGCCTCCCAGGTGCGCACGATGAGCCTGACCACCGTCGGCGATCCGCAGATCGTCGGGGGCGCGGTTTCGTCGGCGAACTACTTCGACGTGCTCCAGGCCCGTCCGGCCCTGGGCCGCTTCTTCACCGCCGCCGAGGAGGAGCCGGGTCACGACGTCGTCGTCTTGTCGCACGGACTCTGGACGTCCCGGTTCGGCGGCGACGCCTCGCTCGTCGGGCGGACCGTGCGTCTGAACGGCGTTCCGTTCACGGTCATCGGCATCGCACCCGAGGGCTACCGCGGCGTGAAGTTCGGCGTCTATCCCGATCTCTGGGTCACGATCGGCGCCATGCCCCGGCTCGCCACCGGCGGCCTCGCCCGGATGAACATCCAGTCCCGCAACTGGGGCTGGTTGAGTCTGTTCGGGCGTCTCGAGCCCGGGATCACTCGATCGGGAGCCCTGGCCACCGTCTCGACGATCCTGCGGCGCGACGCCGCCGTGCACGGTGAGGACTTCGACGCCGCCGTCTGGTCGTTGGTGCCGACCGCGACGGTGGCCGCCGGATCCGGCGAGAACCCGCCCCTCTCGCGCTTCTTCGCAATCCTGGCGGCCGCGGTGGCGGCGGCTCTCCTCATCGCCTCCGCGAATCTCGCCAACCTGCTGCTCGCGCGAGCGGCGGCGCGGCAGCGCGAGGTGGCCATCCGCCGGGCGCTCGGCGCTTCGCGGCGGAGGCTGGTCGGCCAGATGCTGGCCGAGAGCGTGCTCCTCTCGCTCGCGGGCGCCGCCGCCGGGCTGCTGGCCGCGAGCTGGGCCCTCTCCGCGCTCGCGCGCGTGAGCCTGCCGGAGGACCTGACCCTGGCCGTCTTCCGGCCCGGGCTCGGAGGACGCGAGGTGGCGTTCGCGCTGGCCGTCTCGCTCCTGACCGGCGTCGCCTTCGGCCTGATCCCGGCGATCCAGGCCTCCGGGGGCGCGATCGACTCGATCCTGAGGTCGACCGCCTCGACGCTGGCGCCGCGCTCGCTCGCGCGCGGAATCTTCCTCGGCACGCAGGTCGCGGTGTGTCTCGCCCTCCTGGCCTGCGCGGGTCTCCTGGGCCGGAGCATCGCCAACGCGCTCGCGACCGACCTGGGCTTCCAGCCCGGCCGCGTGACTCTCGCCCAGATCCGCCTGGGGCTCCAGCGCTACGACGTCGCGCGAGGCGCAGCCTTCGTGGAGGAGCTGCCGCGTCGGCTGTCCGCGAATCCCGGCGTCCGCTCCGTGAGCTGGACCGGGATCCTCCCGCTCTCGGGTGAGGAGTCGATCGAGACCTTCGAGGCCGAGGGCTACACGCCGGGGAAGGGCGAGCGTCCGACGGTCAACGTCGCCGCCGTCGGCCCCGGCTACTTCCGCACCCTCCAGATTCCGATCGCCGACGGCCGCGAGTTCGGATCCGGCGATCGCGGCGGAACTCCTCCGGTCGCGGTCGTGAACGAGGCGATGGCCCGGCGTTACTGGCCCGGCCAGAGCCCGATCGGCCGTCTCCTGACCATCGACATGCCGCGCCGCATCGTGGGAGTGGTTCGGGACTCGCGTTTCGCGTCCCTGTCGAGCGTGGCGACCCCCTTCGCGTACGGGCCGATCCTGCAATTCCCGACGGCGGTGCTCGACCAGCAGACCCTGCTCGTGCGCGCCGATGCCGAACCGGCGGTGGTCGCGGGCTGGATCCGCGCCGCGATCCACGAGCTCGATCCGGCGCTGCCGGTGACCTCGCTCCAGCCCTACGGCAGCGTGATCGCCGGGCGGCTCCTGCCCCAGCGCGCGGGAGCCGCAATCCTGGGGCTCTTCGGCGGGCTTTCTCTGCTGCTCGCGGCCTTCGGCATCTACGCCGTGGTGTCGTACGCCGTCGCGCAGCGCACGCGCGAGGTCGGAATCCGGATCGCGCTGGGCGCCTCGCCCGCCGAGGTCCGCGGGCTCGTCGTCCGACAGAGCGCGGCGCCGATCGTCGCCGGGCTCGCCGCGGGACTCGTCCTGGCCGCGGCCGCCGCACGCCTGCTCGCCGGGTTCCTCTACGGCGTGCCCGCGATCGACCCGATCAGCTTCGGCGCGGCCATGCTCGTCCTCGCCGGGAGCGGTCTCCTCGCCGCCTTCGTCCCGGCGCGGCGCGCGTCGCGGATCGACCCCATCGCCGCCATGCGCACCGACTGACAACCGTGTCGACGAAAGGAAGGACGGCATGACTCTCCTGCGGGATCTGCGCTACGCGCTCCGTGGCCTCGTCCGCAACCCGGGGTTCACGGCGGTCGCCGTCGCCACGCTGGCCCTCGGCATCGGCGCGAACACCGCGATCTTCAGCGTCGTCGACGGCGTACTCCTGCGCCCGCTCCCGTACGCCGACCCGGGAAGGCTGGTCACACGGGAGCACAACCTCTCGCCGCCGGAGCTCGCGGACATCGCGGTCATGGCACGCTCGTTCCAGAGCGTGGGCGGCGCCGCACTGCAACCCTTCGACCTCAAGGCCGGCTCGGAGCCCGTCCAGGGAATGTCCGCAATGTCGAGCGGGGCCCTCTTCGAGACGTTGGGCGTGCGGGCCATGCTGGGCCGGACGCTCACGAAGAGCGACGACGTCAAGGGCGGTGAGCGCGTGGTCGTCCTGGGCCACGCGCTCTGGCAGCGGGAGTGGGGCGCGGATCCGAACATCGTCGGCAAGACGATTCTTCTCGGCGGGGCCCCGTGGACCGTCGTCGGCGTGATGGGACCCGAGTTCGCTCTTCCCGAGCAGAAGGTGGACCTCTACGTACCGCTCTGGGTGGCCTACCCCGTCGCGGCTCCCGAGCGGGGCGTGCACTTTCTGCGTACCGTGTTCCGGCTCAAGCCCGGCGTCACCAGGGAAGCGGCGCGCGCCGACCTCACCGGCGTTTTCGCGGAGCTCGCGCGCCTCCATCCCGAGAGCGACAAGGGGCTGGACCCGAGCCTCGTCCCGCTGCTCGACAACGTCGTCGGTGACAGCCGGCGTGCGCTGGCGATCCTGATCGGCGCGGTCGGGCTGGTGTTGTTGATCGCCTGCGCCAACCTCGCGAATCTCCAGCTGACCAACATCTCCGCGCGCACCTCCGAGTTGTCGATCCGCGCGGCCCTTGGCGCTTCGCGGCGAAGAATCGTGTCCCAGATCCTGGTGGAGAGCGCCCTGCTCTCCGTGCTCGGCGGCGCGCTGGGATTCCTGTTGAGCGCGTGGGGCGTCAGCGCACTGCTGTCGCGATTTCCGGAGGCGCTGCCCCGTCTCGACAACGTCGGCACGAACGTGCGCGTCGCGGCGTTCACGTTCCTCGCGTCCCTCGTCACCAGCGTCCTGTTCGGGATCGCGCCCGGCTGGCAGGCGGCGAGCGGCCGGTTCTCGGGCCTTCTCGGCCACGCGCGCTCGGGAGGGCTGCGGGACGGCCGGGCGCGGGGCGCGCTCGTCGTTTCGGAGATCGCGCTCGCGATGGTCCTCCTGATCGGCGCCGGGCTCCTCCTGCGCGTCCTCTGGCGGCTCCAGAGCGTCCCGCCGGGGTTTCGCACGGAGGGCGTTCTCGCCGCGCACATCGATCTGCCGCAGTCGCGTTACGAGGAGCGGGCCTCGCAGTCGGCCTTCCGCCGCAACCTGGTCCGGTCGCTCGTCGAGGAGCCCGGCGTGCGGGCCGCCATGGTCAGCGAGATCCCGCTCTCCGGAAACGCGCTCGACCACGACTTCGTCATCGAGGGAGAACCGCCGCTCGCTCCCGGCGACGAGCCCTCGATCTACTCGCGCAGCGTGCTGGGCGACTACTTCGGCGTCATGGGCATCCCGCTGCGCGCCGGACGCCCGCTGGCCGACTCGGACCGCGAAGAGACGGAGCTCGTGGGCGTCGTCAACGAGAGCATGGTGCGCCGCTACTTCCCGCACTCGAACCCGCTCGGGCGGCGGCTGCGGTGGGCGCGACAGAAAGAGATCCAGTGGATCACGATCGTGGGCGTCGCCGGCGACGTCCGCCACTTCGGACTCGCCGACGGGGAGCAGCCAGCGGTCTACACGCCCTTCGTGCAGGCGGCGCAGGACTGGAAACGCTGGTCGGAGCTCGTCGTGCGCGGACCCGGAGGCTCGGTCGGCCTCGGCGAGCTCGTTCGCCGCAAGGTGCACGGCCTCGACCCGCTCCTTCCGATCGCCCGGATGCGCTGGATGCAGGAAGTCGTCGGGGATTCGCTGACCCGGCAGCGCTTCAACGCCGAGCTGCTCACCATCTTCGCGGCGTCCGCGTTGGGACTCGCATGCGTGGGGATCTTCGGCGTCATGTGGAGCACCGTTCGCCGCCGCCGCGCCGAGATCGGCGTGCGCATGGCCCTCGGCGCGGGACCCGCGCGCGTCGTCCGCGAGATCCTCGCCGACGGGCTGCGGCTGATCGGGATCGGCATCGCGATCGGCCTGGGCGCGGCCTTCGGGCTGACCCGCCTGATGGCGAGCCTGCTCTTCGGCGTGCCCGCCGACCGACCCGGCGACGTTCGTGGGCGTCGCGCTCCTGCTCGGCGCCGCCGCGCTGCTCGCGTGCTGGATCCCGGCCCGGCGCGCGTCGCGAGTCGACCCGATGGTCGTCGCTGCGGGCGGAATGAGAGACACGCGAATGCGCACCCTTCCTCGCAGGACCTTCGCTACGCCGTCCGCTCGCTGTCGCGGAGCCCCGGCTTCTCGCTGGCCGCCGTCGCGACGCTCGCCCTCGGCATCGGCGCGAACACCGCCGTCTACAGCCTCGTGCGCGGGGTCCTGTTCCGCGCGCTGCCCTTCCCCGCGCCCGAGCGTCTCGTCGCGGTCAGCGAGAGCTACCCGGCCAAGGGCTATCCGCTCATGGTGGCCTCGCCGCCGAACTACCTGGACTGGAAGGCGCAGAGCAAGAGCTTCGCCGTGATGGGCGCCTACAGCACGACGGACCTCGCGCTCTCGACGGGCGCCGAGCCCGAGCGGCTCCGGGGCACGAGCGTTACCCCCGGGTTCTTCGAGACGCTCGGCGTCGCGCCCGCGTCCGGCCGGATCTTCGAGCCGGGGGAATTCGCCGACGGGCGCGACCGCGTCGCCGTCCTGAGCCACGGCGTCTGGCAGCGGCGGTTCGGGAGCGATCCCGCGCTCGTCGGCAAGACCGTCCGGCTCGAGGGCGAGCCCTACCGGGTGGTCGGCGTCATGCCCCCCGGCTTCCGCTTCCCGGAGGAGGGGCCCGACGCCTGGGTGCCGCTGACGTTCCCGGAGAACGTCGCGACCCAGCGCGGCGCGCACTATCTCGACGTCGTCGCGCGGCTCGCCCCCGGAGTGACGCGCGAGCAGGCGGCCGCCGAGATGCGCGCGATCGCCGCGACGCTCGAGCGGCAGTACCGCGACACCAACGAGGGCCACTCCGCCGCGGTCACGCCGCTGCGCGAGATGCTCGTGCGGTCGGTGAGGCCCGCCCTCCTGACTCTGCTCGGGGCGGTCGCGTTCGTCACGCTGATCGCCTGCGCGAACGTCGCCAACCTGATGCTCATCCGCGCCTCGCACCGCGGGCCGGAGCTCGCGATCCGCACCGCGCTCGGGGCGGGACGGTGGCGCATCGCGCGCCAGCTCCTGACCGAGACGCTGGTGCTGGCCGTCTCCGGCGCGGCCCTCGGGATCTTCCTGGCGGAGCTCGCCGTGGAGGCCATCGTGCGCTGGAGTCCCGGCGACATCCCGCGGCTCGCCGAGGTCGGCGTCGACGGCGGCGTTCTCGCGTTCACCGCGTTCTGGACCGTGGCCGCCGTGATCCTCTGCGGCCTCGCGCCGGTCGCGGGCGTCTTCGCGCGCGCGCCCATGGCCGCGCTCCGGGTGGCCGGGGCGGACTCCGGCGCGCAGCCGGGGCCGGCCCGCCTGCGGCGCCTGCTCGTCGTCGCCGAGCTCGGTCTCGCGCTCCTCCTCCTGGTCGGGGCCGGCCTCCTCGTGCGCAGCCTCTCGCGCCTCGCGGCCGTCGACCCGGGCTTCTCCGCCGACCGCGTTCTCCGCTTCGACCTCTCGCTGCCCGGCGCGCGGTATTCGGACGACGAGCGGATCGCCGCCTTCACGGACAGAGTGCTCGGCGCCCTGCGGGCGCTCCCGGGAGTCCAGTCCGCCGGCGCGACGTTCGGCCTTCCGCTCACCGACTTCCGCTACAGCAGCACCTTCTCGGTCGAGGGCCGGCCGGACGACCCGGCGCGCGAGCCCTCCGCGCAGGTGCGCGTCGCCAGCCGCGAATACTTCCAGACGGTCCGTCTGCCGCTTCTCGCGGGCCGCTCGTTCACGCCCCAGGACGTGCGCGGCGCGCCCATCGCGATCCTCGCGAGCAAGGCCGCCGCCGCGAAGTTCTTTCCGGCCGGCGACGCGATCGGGCAGCGGTTGCGCTTCGGCGCGCGGCCCGGCAACGTGCGCCTCCAGGGCGAGATCGTCGGCATCGTCGGCGACGTCACCGACCAGGGCCTCGCGCTCGGAGCCACGCCGGAGTTCTACGGGAGCCTCGAGCAGGCGCCGGTCGGGTTCTTCAGCGTGGTCCTGCGGACGACCCAGGATCCCGGCGCGCTCTCGGCGGCGGTGCGCCGCACGATGCAGTCGCTCGACCCCGAGCTTCCCGTGACGCAGCTCGAGCCGATGGCGGAGGTCGTCTCGCGCTCGATCGCGCGGCCGCGGTTCACGATGTCGCTCCTGCTCGTCTTCGCGGCGACCGCGCTCCTGCTCTCGGCGGTCGGGATCTACGGCGTCACCGCCTACGCCGTCTCCCAGCGCACCCGTGAGCTCGGCATCCGGATGGCGCTGGGCGCCGACGGGCGCAGCGTACGGGGACTCGTGCTGCGCGACGGCCTGCGCCTGGCCGCCGCGGGCCTTGGCCTGGGGCTGATTGCCGCGTTCGCGCTGACGCGTCTCCTCCGCGGCCTGCTCTTCGAGGTTCCTCCGACGGACCTCGCGACGCACGCGGGGGTCGCCCTGATTCTTCTCGCCGTCGTGCTGGCCGCCTGCTGGATCCCGGCGCGGCGCGCTGCGCGGCTCGACCCGTGGCGCGCGCTCCGGGCCGACTAGAAACGTGAAAGGCGGAAGGACTCCATGAGCACGTTCCTGCAGGATCTGCGATACGGGCTGCGCACGCTGACCAAGTCGCCCGGGTTCACGGCCATCGCCGTCGCGACGATCGCGCTCGGCATCGGCGCGAATACCGCGATCTTCAGCGTGGTGCACGCCGTGCTGCTGCGCCGGCTGCCCTATCCCGAGCCGCGACCGCCTCGTCGTGGTGAGCGAGCACCAGGTCCGGCTCGGAGAACATGAGCGTCGCGTGGCCGAACTTCCTGGACTGGCGCGCGCGGAGCCGCACATTCGGCGGCTCGCCGCGTACCGCGCCAACGACATGACGCTGACCGGCGTACACGGAACCCGAGCTCCTTCGGGTCGGCGAGGTCACGGCCGCCCTCTTTCCGCTGCTCGGCGCGAAGGCGCCGTTGGGCCGCGCTTCACCGAGGCCGATGACCGGCCGGGCGCGCCGCCCACCGTGGTCCTGAGCGATGCGCTCTGGCGGTCGCGCTTCGGCGCCGACCGCGACATCGTCGGGAAGATCGTCCGCCTGGACTCCGTCCCGCACACCGTCGTCGGCGTGCTGCCCGCGAGGCTTCGCGTTCTTTCCCCGCCCGCGTCGACCTCTATCGGCCGATTGGCCTCTACGGCGCGAGAGGGCCCTGGCTCAACCGTGGCAACCATGCGGGCGAGCGGGTGCTCGCGCGTCTGGCGCCGGGCGCGACGCTCGCACAGACGCGCAGCGAACTCGCCGGCATCATGCGCCAGCTCGAGATCAGCAGTATCCCGACACCAACGCCGGACAGACCGACCACGATCGTGCCGCTCGCCGAGGAACTGTTCCACGGCGTCCAGCCGGCGCTCTGGACGCTCCTCGCGGCCGTCGGCGTCGTCCTGCTTATCGCCTGCGTCAACGTCGCGCACCTCCAGCTCGCGCGGTCCTCGGCGCCGCAGAAGGAGTTGGCGATCCGCTCCGCCCTCGGCGCGGGCCGCGGCGGATCGTGCGGCAGCTCGTGACCGAGAGCCTCCTGATCTCGGGACTCGGCGGCGCGCTCGGCCTGCTCGTCGCCTCGTGGACGATCGGGCCGCTGCTGCGCCTGGCGCCCGACCGCGATTCCCGCGCCTCGCCGAAACGCGCATCGATCCCGGCGTGCTCGCTCTTCACCCTCGCCGTCTCTCCATCGCGACCGGCGTTCTCTTCGGCCTCACGCCTGCGATCTCCGCTTCGCGTCCCGATCCCCAGGCCGCACTGGTGAGAGCGAGCCGCGGCGTCGACCTCGGGCCGCTCGCGCCAGCGCTTCCGCACCCTGCTCTTCGTGTCGGAGGTCGCGCTCGCGTTCGTCCTGGTCATCGGCTCGGGTCTTCTGATCCGCAGCCTGCCCGGCGTGCAGGTCCGTTTCGCCGGGCTTTCGACCGAGCACGTCCTGGCGCTCGATGTTGGGTCCCGGAAGCCAAGTATCCGACGGAGCGGATCGCGCGCGCTCTTCTACCGGCGCGCGGTCGACGACGCTGCGCGCGGCTGCCCGGCGTGCAGGCCGCGAGCGCCGTCTATTGTCCGCCGCTGGTCGGCAAGTGCTGGGGCTCGATCTACGTCCTCTCCGACCGGCCCGCGCCCGCACAGGCCGAGCTCCCCAGCGCCCACTGGAACGTCGTCGAGCCGCGGCTACTTCTCGACGCTCCGGTTCCCGCTGCGCGAGGGCCGCCTGTTCACGGAGGCCGACGGCGCCGACGCGGCCAAAGGTCGTGATCGTCAACGAGAGTTTCGCGAAGAAATGGTGGCCCCACGGCGGCGCGCTCGGCAAACGCGTCAAGCAGGGCTTTCCCAAGGACCAGACGCCGTTCCGCGAGATCGTCGGCGTCGTCGCGGACGTCCGCCAGGACGGCCTCGACGTCCCCGCGCTGCCCGAGGTCTTCATCCCCTGGACGCAGAACCCCGATGTCTTCGATGACGCTGCTCGTGCGGGTCGCCGGGCTCGCCTCGTTCGGTCGAGCGGCCGCGATCGCGGCCGTGCACGCGGTCGACCCCGACCAATCGGTCTCCAACGTGATGCCGCTGGCGGAGTACCTGAGCGTTTCCGTCGCCGACCGGCGCTTCACGACGCTCCTGCTCGGGCTTCTTCGGCGGGCTCGCCCTCGTGCTCGCCTCGGTCGGGATCTACGGCGTGGTCGCGTACGGGGTCGCCGAGCGCCGCCGCGAGATCGGGATCCGCACCGCGCTCGGCGCCCGGCCGGCCGACGTGCTGGCGCTCGTCGTCACCGGCGCTCTGCGGCTGGCGGCCGTCGGCATGGCCGCGGGAGCCGTGGCCGCGCTGGGCCTCTCGCGCTTCCTGGCCAGCCTCCTGTTCGGGGTCGGCCCCTCGGATCCCGTGACCTTCGGAGGCGTCGCGGTGCTCCTGTGCGCCGTCGTCCTCGCCGCGTGCGTGATCCCGGCGCGAAGCGCGCTGCGCGTCGATCCCAACACCGCTTTGCGCGACTGAGGCGAGCATGATCCAGTTGAACAACGTCGAGAAGAGCTTCGCGACCAGCGCCGGGCAGACGTTCGTGCTGCGCCGCATCTCCCTGACGATCGAGCCCGGCGAGTTCGTGACCATCATGGGGCCGTCGGGCGCCGGGAAGTCGACGCTCCTGTCGATCCTCGGCCTGCTCGACCACGACTGGACGGGCGAGTACCGCCTGTACGAGCACGAGGTCCACCGCCTGAAGCCGCGGGAGCGCAGCGAGATCAACAAGAAGTACGTCGGCTTCGTCTTCCAGCAGTATCACCTGCTCGACAACCTGACCGTCGCCGAGAACCTCGACATCCCGCTCTCCTACCGCAACGTGAAGGGCTCGGAGCGGGCCGCCATCGTGGCCGACACGCTCGACCGCTTCCAGATCGTCGGCAAGAAGGATCTCTTCCCCAACCAGCTCTCGGGCGGCCAGCAGCAGCTGGTCGGCGTCGCGCGCGCTCTCATTGCCAAGCCGAAGCTGCTGCTCGCGGACGAGCCCACCGGAAACCTCCATTCCGACCAGGGCCGCGAGATCATGCGCCTCTTCAAGAAGTTGAACGGCGAGGGCATGACGATCGTCCAGGTCACCCACTCCGAGGAGAACGCCACCTACGGCAACCGGATCGTCCGTCTCCGCGACGGATGGATCGTGAACGACTGACGGCATGCGCGCGCTGCTCCAGGACCTTCGCTACGCGCTTCGAGGGCTCCGGCGCAACCCGGCGTTCGGCGCGGCGGCCGTCGCGACGCTCGCGCTCGGCATCGGCGCGAACGCGGCGATCTTCGCGCTCGTGGACCGCGTGTTGATCCGCCCGCTGCCGGTGCGCGACCCCGGCCGGCTCGTGCTCCTGCGCTCGCCCGGACCTCGCCAGGGACAGGCCTGGGACGACGGCGACGGAGCGGCTTCGTTCTCCTATACGGCCTACCGGGAGCTGCGGGACCGGAACACCGTGCTCGCGGGGCTGCTCGCGACCTACCCCTTCGACGCGGACGTCGCCGCCGGCGGCCGCTCGGAACGTGCCGCCGGAGAGCTCGTGTCGGGCAACTTCTTCGCGGTCCTCGGCGTCGATTCCGCGGCGGGACGGGTGCTCTCGGCGTCCGACGACACCGCGCCCGGCGCGCATCCCGTGGCCGTGCTCTCGTACGGCTACTGGGCGCGCCGCTTCGGCGGCATGAAGTCGATCCTCGGGGAGGCCATCTCGGTCAACGGAACGCCGCTCACGGTCGTCGGCGTCGCGGCTCCGCGCTTCGAGGGCGTCCAGCCCGGCCGCCGGCCGGACGTCTTCGTCCCGATGACGATGAAGGCCGCGATGACGCCGCGGTGGGACGGCCTCGACGATCCCAAGAACTACTGGGTCCAGCTCATCGGCCGCCTGAAGCCCGGCGTCACCCCGAAAGAGGCGGCGGCCTCCCTGACCGCCGTGTACCGCCCGCTGCTCACCGAGATCTTGCCGAGCATCAACGGCTGGAACGACCAGCAGAAGCGGGAGTTCCTCGCCCGCCGGATCGAGCTGCGGCGCGGCGCGGGCGGCCGTGCCGTGCTGCGCGACAGCCTGGGCACTCCCCTGCTCGCGCTGATGGGCATGGTCGGCGTCGTGCTTTTGATCGCGTGCACCAACCTCGCCGGCCTCCTCGCCGCCCGCGGGGTCTCGCGGCAGAAGGAGTACGGGATCCGCGTGGCGCTCGGCGCCAGCCCGGGCCGGCTGGTCCGCCAGTCGCTCGTCGAGTGCCTCGCGTTCTCGGTGCTGGGCGGCGCCCTCGGCCTCGCCCTCTCCGTGTGGACGCTCCACGCCCTGCTCTCGCTCTTCCCGCCCGACGCGGACCTGCGGACGGTCTCCGCCGCCATCGACCTGCGCGTCGTGGCCTTCGCCGCGGCGCTCGCGCTCGCGGCCGGCGCGCTCTTCGGCGCCGGGCCGGCGTTCCGCGTCTCGAGGCTCGACCCGTTCCGCGTCCTCCGCGGCCACGGCCGGTCCTCGGCCGGGCGCGAGGCCATCCATCTGCGCACGGGACTGGTGACCGCGCAGGTCGCGCTGACGCTGGTTCTCCTCGTCGCGGCGGGACTCTTCGCGAAGAGCCTCGGCAATCTCCTGCAGGTGAGCCTGGGGTTCCGGCCCTCCGGGGTCGTCACGTTCTCGATCTCGCCGGATCTCGTCGGCTATTCGCCGGAGGAGACGGTGCGCCTCGGGCGCCGGCTGATCGAGGATCTCGCGCGCCTTCCGGGAAGCGAGTCGGCCTCCGCCGCCTCGATCCCGTCCATGGCGAACAGCAACTGGACCAACAACTTCTATGCGGCGCAATCGCCGACGGACACCGTCCAGACGTGGCGGAACTTCGTGGCCCCCGGGTACTTCACGACGCTCGGGATTCCGTTGCGCGCCGGCCGGGACTTCCGAGACGAGGACGACGCCCACGCGCCGAAGGTCGCCATCGTCAACGAGACGTTCGCGCGGCGATTCTTCCCGGGGCGGACTCCGATCGGAGAACGGATCGGCATCGGGTTCAGCGCCGCGCCCGCCGCGATCGAGATCGTGGGCGTCGTCGCGGACAGCAAGGGCGCGACGGTCGGAGAGCCGGCGCACCCGTTCGCGTACCACCCGTACGCCCAGCCGTTCCAGGCGGACAAGCTCGGCGCGCTGACCTTCTACGTCCGATCCACCGCGCCGCCGGCCTCGGTGATCGCCGCCGCGCAGCAGGCGGTCGCCCGCGTCGACCCCCGGATCCCGGTCTTCGACACGGCGACGCTCGGGTCGAGGGTCCACGAGTCGCTGCTGACGGACCGGCTGACGTTCCTGCTGTCGTGCGCGTTCGGCGGATTGGCGGCGGCGCTGGCGGCGGTCGGCATCTACGGCGTGCTCGCCTTCTCCGTGGCCCAGCGCCGCCGGGAGATCGGCGTACGGATCGCATTGGGCGCGGACCCGCGCCGCGTCCGGCGCATGGTCCTCGGGGAGGTCGGACGGATGCTCCTCGCCGGCGGGCTGCTCGGCCTGCCGGTGGCGTGGGCGGTCGCGCGCGGGATCGAGTCGATCCTCTTCGGCGTGCGCGCCGCGGACGCCTCCGTGTTCGCGGGCGGAGCCGCGCTCATGGCGGCCGTCGCGCTCTCCGCCGGATACTTCCCCGCCCGCCGGGCGGCCCGCATCGATCCGATCGAAACGCTGAGGAGCGAATGATGTCGACGATTCTCCAGGACCTCCGCTACGCGCTCCGCGGCCTCCGGAAGAGCCCGGGCTTCACGGCCACCGCCGTGGCGACGCTCGCCCTCGCGATCGGCGCGAACTCGGCCATCTTCTCGGTCGTGCGCGGCGTGCTGCTGCGGCCGCTCCCGTTCGCGCGCGCCGATCGCCTCGTGACGCTCCAGGAGCGCGACGAGGACGGCCGCGGCACGAACACGGGATACGCGACCTTCCTGGACTGGCGGCAGCGGAGCCGCTCGCTCGACGAGGCCTCGGCCGTCACCGACTGGATGCCGAAGCTCTCCGCGAGCTCCGCCGTCGCGGCCGAGCGCATTCAGGGCGCGCGGGTCTCCCAGTCCTTCTTCCGGCTGCTCGGCGTGAGGCCCGCCCTGGGCCGCGACTTTCTCCCGTCGGAGGACGCGAAGGGCGCCAACCGCGTCGTGATCCTCTCCGACGGCCTCTGGCGGCGCCGGTTCGGCGCCGATCCCGCGATCGCGGGCAAGACGATCCGGCTGGGCGACAACGCCTATCTCGTGGCCGGAATCCTGTCGCGCGACTTCGAGCCGGACTTCTACTCGGATCCGACGAAGCCCGCCGAGATCTTCTCGCCGCTCGGCTACGACTCGAGCATGCCGCAGGCCTGCCGCACCTGCCGGCACCTGCGCACGATCGCGCGGTTGAAGGCCGGGGTGACGCGGGAGCAGGCCGCGTCCGAGCTGACGACGATCTCCGCGGCGCTTCTCCGCGAGCACCCCACGGAGTATTCGTCGGTGGGCGTCCTCGTGACTCCCTTCGCCGACAAACTGACCGCACGCGCGCGCCCGCTGCTGTGGACGCTGTTCGCGGCGGTCGGCCTGGTGCTCCTCATCGGCTGCGCGAACGTCGCGAGCCTCCTGCTCTCGCGCGCCGGCCGCCGCCGCCAGGAGGTCGCCGTGCGGACCGCACTCGGCGCCTCGCGGGGGCGCATCGCCGCGCTCTTCCTGACCGAGGCGCTGGTCCTCGCCCTGATCGGCGGAGTTCTGGGGCTCATCGCCGCCACGTGGACGCTGCAGGGCCTCCTCGGCCTGGCCCCGGCGGGCCTTCCGCGAATCGGAGGCGTCCGGCTCGACGGCGCCGTGCTCCTCTTCACGCTCGCCGTCTCCGCGCTCACGGGCCTGCTGTTCGGCCTGTTCCCCGCGCTCCGCATGAGCCGGGCCGCCATCGAGCCGGCCCTCCGCGAGGCGTCGCGGGGATCCGCGGGCCGAAGCAGGGGCCCCTTCGGCGGATCGCTCGTCGTCTTCGACGTGGCCATCGCGCTCGTGCTCCTGAGCGGCGCGCTCCTGCTCCTGAAGAGCACCGCTCGCCTCCTCCACGTGGACCCGGGCTTCCGCAGCGCCGGGGTGCTGACGATGGAGGTCGACGTCACGGGCGCGCGCTATGCCGACGACCCGTCCGTGACGCGCTACTGGGACGAGGTGCTCCGGCGCGTCGCGCGGCTCCCCGGCGTTCGGAGCGCGGGGCTCGTCAGCCAGCTCCCGCTCGGCGGCAACTTCGACGGCTACGGCGTCCACGCGCAGGACAAGCCCTCGGCGAATCCCGACGCGGACCCGGAGGCCGACCGCTACTCCGTCAGCGCGGACTACCTGCGGACGATGTCGATTCCGGTCCTGCGGGGCCGGGGCTTCGACGCGACGGACCGCGAGGGCTCGGCTCCCGTCGTCCTCGTCAACGGGGCGCTCGCGCGCCGGGTCTGGCCGGGCGAGGACCCTCTCGGCAAGCGCGTCCAGATCGGCGGCACCGACGGGCCCTGGCGGGAGGTCGTCGGCGTGGTCGGCAGCGTCCGCCACACCGCCCTCGACGCGCCCGAGAGCCCTCAGGTGTACCTGCCGCGGGCGCAGATGGTCGACAACTTCATGGTCCTCGTGGTCGCCGTCCGCGCCGGAGACCCGGCGGCGCTGGCGGGATCGGTCCGCGCGGCCGTCGCCTCGGTCGACCCGGACCAGCCGATCACCCGCGTCGCCACCATGGAGCGCGTTCTCTCCGGCTCGGCCGCCGCGCACCGCTTTTCGGCCGGGCTGCTCGCGGCCTTCGCGGCACTCGCGTCGCTCCTCGCCTCCGTCGGAATCTTCGGGGTCATTTCCGGGTTCGTCGGCGCACGCACGCGAGAGATCGGGATCCGCGTCGCGCTCGGCGCGGGCCGAGGCCGGATCGTCGGGCTGATCTCGTCGCGGACGTTGCGCCTCACGCTCGCCGGGGTCGCCGCCGGCCTCGTCGGCTCGCTCCTGCTCGCGCGGCCGCTCGCGAGCCAGCTCTACGGGGTCGCGCCGCACGACCCCTGGGTGCTGGCGGGGGCCTCGGGCCTGATCCTCGTGGTCGCGCTCGGCGCCAGCCTCGCGCCGCTGCGTCGCGCGCTCCGCATCGACCCCATGGCGACGCTCCGGGCCGAGTGAGGAGAGGAGGACGACGATGAGGTCTCTCGCGTCGGATCTTCGCCACTCCTTCCGTCGCCTCCGGCGCGAGCCCGGAAGCTCCGTCGTCGTCATCGTCACGGTCGCCGTCGGCATCGCCGCGAGCGCCTCCGTGTTCACCGTGATCGATGCGCTGTTCTGGAGGCCCCTGCCGGGCATCGTCGAGCAGAAGCGGCTCGTCAACGTGCACGCGACGGCGCCCGACGGCTCCAGCTTCCACTCCGTTTCGTATCCGACGTGGCGCGACCTCGCGGACGCCGGGGGCGTGTTCTCCGGTCTGGCCGCGTTCTCCTCGCGGCTGGTGAGCCTCGCGCCGGCCGGGGAGCCGAAGCTGGCCAGCGCGCAGATCGTGACGGGCAACTACTTCCGCGTGCTGGGAGCAAGGCCGCAGCTCGGCCGCTTCTTCGGCCCCTCGGAAGACTCGGTCGCCGGGCGAGACGCGGTCGTCGTCCTCTCCGACGGCGCCTGGAAGACCCGCTTCGCCGCGGACCCGTCGGTCCTGGGCCGCTCCGTCTCCATCAACGGCCGCCCCTTCACCGTGGTCGGCGTCGCGCAGCCCGGCTTCGTGGCGACCTTCCTCGGTTTCCCGTTCGACGTCTGGGTGCCCACGGCGATGGCTCCCGCCCTCGGGCTCGACGCGAGCCTCGACGCGCGAGGCGCCACCTGGCTGGAGATGGTCGGGCGGCTCGCGCCCGGCATGACCCTCCCGGCGGCAAGGGCGCGGATGGCGGCCCTGGCCATGCGGCTCGCCCGCGCCTACCCCGACTCGGAACGAGGCGTCGGCTACGACGTGCGGCCCGTCACCGGATTCGAGGACTCCCTTCGCGGCGCCGCGATCGGATTCTTCACGATTCTCGCCACGCTCGCCGGCCTCGTCCTCGCGGTGGCGTGCGTCAACGTCACGGGGATCCTGCTCTCCCGCGCGTCGTCGCGCGAGCGCGAGATCGGCGTCCGCATGGCGCTCGGCGCCCGGCGGCTGCGCATCGTGCGTCTCCTCGCGGCCGAGACGGTCGTGCTCTTTCTGGCCGGCGGCGGCCTCGGCGCGCTCCTGACCTCCGTGACGGCGCCGCTGTTCGAGCGATTCCGCTTGCCGATCGCCCTCCCGATCAGCTTCGACTTCACGCCCGGGCCCCGTGTCGTCGCGTTCGCGATGATCGCGGCGCTCGCCGGCGGGCTGGTCCTCGGGCTGCTGAACGCGCTGAGCGCGACGCGCGGCGTGGACACGGCCGCGCTGCGCTCCGGGACGTCGACCGAGCGGCGCCGCATCTCGCGCCTGCGCTCGATCTTCGTGTCCGTCCAGGTGGCAGCGGCGGTGCTCCTGCTCGTCACGGCGGGCCTCTTCCTCCGCACGGTGCGCCGCGCGGCGGCGGCCGATCCCGGGTTCGACGCGCGCGGCGTCTATCTGACCAGCATGGACCTTTCGATGCTCGGCTACGACGCGGCCAAGGCGCGCGCGTTCTTCGACCAGTTGGCCGAGCGCGCCCGGGGCTGGCCGGGCGTGGAGTCGGCGGCGGTGGCCGGAGTCTTCCCGCTCGGCGCCTCCACGCGCACGATGACCGTGAATCTGCCGGGCCGCGCGGCGCCGGAGGACGCGATCTCCGTCGACTTCGCGGACGTGGGCGAGTCGTTCTTCGCGACGATGCGCATTCCCATCCTGAGGGGCCGCTCGTTCCAGGGCGCGGATGGGCCCGACACTCCGGCGGCCGCGATCGTGAACGAGACGCTCGCCGCGAGGCTCTGGCCGGGCCGCGACCCGATCGGACAGACGCTCTCGGACGCGGACGGCGCCCGGACGCTGACCGTCGTCGGGGTCGCCCGGGACGGCAAGTACCGCCGCCCCTGGGAGGAGCCTCGGGGCTACATCTACCTCGCGTTCCGGCAACAGGGGAAACTGCGGGAGAACCTCGTCGTCCGCACCTCGGGTTCCCGAGAATCGCTCGCGGCGTCGCTCGCAGCGGAGATCCGGCGCCTCGAGCCCGCCCTTCCCGGTTCCGCCCTCGTCTCGGCGCAGGAGCACATGGGCTTCTCGCTCCTGCCGCAGCGTGTGGCCAGCGCCGTGGCGGGTGCGCTCGGTGTGATCGGGCTCGCCCTTTCGGCGGTCGGCATCGCCGGACTCGTCGCGTATTCCGTCAGCCGGCGCACCCGCGAGATCGGCCTCCGCATGGCGCTCGGGGCGCGGTCCGGCGACGTGCTCCGGCTGGAGATGCGACGCGGCATTCGGGCCTCCGCGCTGGGCCTCGCCGCCGGAACCGCCGCCGCGTTGTTCTGCGGGCGGCTCCTCTCCGGTTTTCTGTTCGGCGTCGACCCGCTCGACCCTCTCACCTTCGGCGCCGTCCTTCTGCTGCTCACCGTCACGACGCTCGCGGCGAGCTGGCTCCCCGCTCGGCGCGCGGCACGCGTCGATCCGATCACGACCCTGCGCGCCGAATAGGAGACGTCCATGAAATTTCTCTGGCAGGACCTCCGCTATGCCCTGCGCGGCCTCCGCAAGAGCCCGGGCTTCGCCGCCGCGGCGATCGCCACGCTCGCCCTGGGCATCGGCGCGAACGCCGCCATCTTCGCGCTCGTGGACAGGGTCCTCCTGCGCGCCCTGCCGATCCGCGACCCGCAGCAGCTCGTCCTCTTCCGCTCGCCCGGTCCGCGGCAGGGACACGCGTGGAGCGACGGCGACGACGCCTCGTCCTTGTCGTACCCCCTGTACCGCGACCTGCTCGAGCCGAGCACGCGCGCCTTCAGCGGCCTGATCGGCGAGCTCCCCTTCGACGCCAGCATCGCGGCGCGCGGAGAGACCGAGCGCGCGGCGGGCGAGCTCGTGACCGGGAACTACTTCGGGGTGCTGGGCGTCCCGCCCGCGCTCGGCCGCGTCCTCGGCGCGGACGACGATCGAACACAGGGCGCGCACCCCGTGGCCGTCCTCTCCCACGGCTACTGGCAGCGCCGCTTCGGCGGCGACCCCTCGGTCCTGGACAAGCCGATGACCATCAACGGCCAGCCGCTCACCGTCGTGGGCGTCGCGGCGGCTGCGTTCGCGGGCATCCAGGCGGGCCGCCCGGTCGACGTCTTCGTGCCGATGATGATGAAGCCTCAGATGACGCCGTTCTGGAATGGGCTCGACGATCCCAAGGACTACTGGCTCCAGATCGTCGGCCGCCTGAAGCCCGGCGTCTCGATCGCGGAGGCGGAGCGGTCGCTCGCGCCGGCGTACCGGTCGATGCTCGAGGATCTGCTCCCCCGCATGACCGGCTGGGACGACGTCCGCAAGAAGGAGTTCCTCGCCAAGAAGCTCGAGCTCCTCCCCGGCGCGCGCGGCCGCCTCGTCCTGCAGCAGGGCGTACGCAAGCCGCTCGTCTCGCTCATGGGACTGGTCTTCCTCGTGCTCATGATCGCGTGCTCGAACCTCGCGGGCCTCCTCGCGGCGCGCGGGGCCGCGCGGCAGCGCGAGTACGGCATCCGCCTGGCGATCGGCGCCGGACGCGCGCAGCTGCTGCGGCAGTCCGTCGTGGAGTGCCTCGTGTTCTCGCTCGCCGGCGGGGCGCTCGGCCTCCTGCTCGCGTCGTGGGTGCTGAGCGCCCTGCAGTCCGCCCTCCCGGCCGGGGCCGAGCTGCGTCAGGTCGCGGCCCAGATCGACCCGCGCGTGCTCGGGTTCGGCGCGTTCGTCTCCATCCTCGCCGGCGTGCTGTTCGGCGTCGGCCCCGCGTACCGCGCCGCCCGGCTGGACCCGGCGCGGACGCTGCGCGGGCAGGGTCGGGGCAGCGACTCTCCCGGACGCGAGGCGCTGCGCTTCCGCAGCGGGCTCGTGACGGCGCAGATCGCGCTGACGCTCGTCCTGCTGGTCGCGGCCGGCCTGTTCGCGCAGAGTCTCCGCAACCTCGGCCGCGTGGACCTCGGCCTGAAGACGGCGAACGTCCTCTCGTTCACGGTCTCTCCCGCGCTGATCGGCTATCCCGCCGAACGGACGATGACGCTGGCCCGCCGCCTCACCGAGGACCTGCAGGCGCTGCCGGGCGTGCGCACCGTGACCGCGGCGCAGATCGGGACGCTCACCGGCAACGACTCCGGGGGCGGCGTCGTCCCGGATGGGCCGCCGCCGCCGCGCGACCTGAACTACTCGCGGCGGAACCGGATCGGCCCCGACTACTTCGTCACGCTCGGTATCCCCCTGCGCGCGGGGCGCTCGATCGCGTGGACCGACGACGCCAACGCGCCCAAGGTCGCCGTCGTCAACGAGACCTTCGCCCGCCGCTTCTTCCCGGGCCAGAACGCCCTCGGCCGCCGGTTCGGCGTCGGCGGAACCGACCCGAAGCCGGACATCGAGGTCGTCGGCGTCGCGGCCGACAGCAAGGGCTCCGACGTCGACGAGGAGCCGACGCCCTACGCCTACCTCCCGTACCTCCAGAACCCGCACCTCTCGGAGCTCACGTTCTACGTGCGCAGCGCGCAGGACCCGGCCGGCCTCGCCCGGTCGCTCCGCGATGCGGTGCAGCGCCTCGATCCGCAGCTCCCGGTCGAGGACCTCAAGACGCTTTCGGCGCAGGTTCGCGAGTCGCTCCTGACGCGCCGCCTGACGATGCTGCTCTCGGTGTCCTTCGCGGGGCTCGCGGCGCTGCTCGCCGCGATCGGCATCTACGGCGTCCTGGCCTTCTCCGTCGCGCAGCGGCGCCGGGAGATCGGCGTCCGCATGGCGCTGGGCGCGGCACCGGCCGCGGTGCGCGGGCTCATCCTGCGCGAGGTCGCGCGGTTCCTCCTGGTCGGCGCCGCGATCGGCCTGCCCGCGGCCTACGCGCTCGCCCGGGTGGTGCAGTCGATCCTGTTCGGCGTGCCCGCCGCGGATCTGCCGGTGTTCGCGGCCGGCATCGCGCTGATGGCGGCGGTCGCCCTGCTCGCCGGGTACATGCCCGCGCGCCGCGCCGCGCGCATCGATCCGCTGGAGGCGCTCCGGAACGATTGAGGTCCGATCCGACGGATCGGGGAGGTGGTAGATTCGCGCCGTGGTGCAGGCTCCGACCGATCGGGTCGAGAAGAGCGATGAGGAGTGGCGGGCCGCTCTGACACCCGAGCAGTACCGCATCCTCCGCCAGAAGGGGACCGAGCGCGCGTTCACGGGACGGTTCTGGAACCACCACGACTCGGGCACGTACACGTGCGCGGCGTGCGGCAACGACCTCTTCGACTCCCGCAACAAGTTCGAGTCGGGCACGGGCTGGCCGAGCTTCTGGACGCCGATCGCCGAGGCCAGCGTGAAGACCGACGAGGACCGCAGTCTCTTCGCCGCGCGGACCGAGGTCCTCTGCCGCCGGTGCGGGTCGCACCTCGGACACGTCTTCGAGGACGGCCCCGAGCCCACGGGCCTGCGCTACTGCATCAACTCGGGCGCGCTCGCGTTTCGGCCGCGCTGAACCCGCCAGCATGACGCGCGCGGCGCGGGTCCTGATCGCGGACGACCAGCCCGACGTCCTCGAGGCGCTCCGGCTGCTGCTGAAGGGCGAGGGCCTCGACTGCGAGACCGCCTCCTCGCCCGCCGGCGTGCTGGCCGCGCTCGAGGCCCGCGACTTCGACGCGTGCTGATCGACCTGAACTACACGCGCGACACGACGTCCGGGCAGGAGGGGCTCGACCTGCTCGCGCGCATCCGCGAGCTCGACGCCGACCTGCCCGTCGTCGTCATGACCGCGTGGGGCAGCGTCGACCTCGCGGTCGAGGCGATGCGCCGCGGCGCGCGCGACTTCGTCCAGAAGCCGTGGGACAACGCCCGCCTGATCGCCATCGCTGCGCACGCAGATCGAGCTCGGCCGCGCGCTGCGCAGAGCCAGCGGCTCGAGGCCGAGAACCGCCTCCTGCGCCAGCGAGACCGAGTCCGTCCATGATCGCCGATCTCGCCGGCGATGCGGCCCGTCCTCGAGCTCATCGCGCGCGTCGGGCCCGTCCGACGCGAACGTCCTGATCACGGGCGAGAACGGCACCGGCAAGGGCGTCGTCGCGCGGGCGCTGCACGCCGTCTCGAAGCGCGCCGGCGAAGCCGTTCGTGACGCGTGAACGCGGGCGGCCTCTCCGAGGGCGTCTTCGAGAGCGAGCTCTTCGGCCACGTCCAGCGGCGCGTTCACCGACGCGCAAGCCGGACCGCGTCGGGCGCTTCGAGCTGGCCGACGGCGGCACGCTGTTCCTCGACGAGATCGCCAACGTCCCCCCGGCGCTGCAGGCGAAGCTCCTGCGCGTCCTCGAGACCGGCGAGTTCGAGCGCGTGGGCTCGTCGCGGACGCGTGCGCGCCGACGTCCGGATCCTCTCGGCGACCAACGCCGACCTCCACGCCGAGGTCGCGGCCGGGCGCTTCCGCCAGGACCTCCTCTTCCGCCTCAACACGATCGAGATCCGCCTGCCGCCGCTGCGCGAGCGGCGCGAGGACATCCCGCTCCTCGCCCGGCACTTCCTCGACGTGCACGCGCGCCGCTACCGCAAGCGCGTCGGCGGCTTCGACGCCGGCGCGCTGGAGCGCTCCTCGCGCACCCGTGGCCCGGCAACGTGCGCGAGCTCGACCACGCCGTCGAGCGCGCGGTGCTGATGGCGCGCGGCCGATCGGATCCGGGCCGCCGACCTCGGGCTGCGGCCGCGGGCGGCGACGTCGCCGCGTCTCGAGGAGCATGAGCCTCGAAGAAGTCGAGACGCTCCTCATCAGAAGGCCCTCGCCCGCTACGGCGGCAACGTCAGCCAGGCGGCGCAGGCGCCCTCGGCCTCTCCCGCAGCGCCCTCTACCGCCGGCTCTGGAGAAGCAGGGCTCGTAGCGCCTGCAGCGAAGTCGCACATTGAGAAGCGCTGACGACACGACGCGCGGATTCTTCTGCTGGCGGCCGCGGCCGGCGCTGCCGGCCGTCGCGGTCGCCGCTCGCGCGATCCTCTGGGCCGGCGACTACAGCGCGAAGCTCCGCTGGACGCTGCTGATCGTCGTCGTCCTGGCGCTGGCTCCTCTTCGTCCAGGCCCTCCGGGAGCGCGTGGTGCGTCCGCTGCAGACCGCTGTCGAACCTGCTCGCCGCGCTGCGCGAGGAGGACTTCTCGATCCGCGCCCGCGGCGCCCGCGGCGACGACGCGCTCGGCGAGGTCCTGCTCGAGGTCAACGCGCTCGCCGAGACGCTGCGCGAGCAGCGGCTGGGCGCGCTCGAGGCGACGGCGCTGCTGCGCGAGGTCATGGCCGAGATCGACGTCGCCGTGTTCGCCTTCGACGACGCGGGCGGCTGCGGCTGGTCAACCGCGCCGGCGAGCGCCTGCTCGGCGGCGCCGGAGCGCGCCTGCTCGGCCGCAGCGCGGAGGAGCTCGGGCTCGCGCCGTGTCTCGAGCGCGAGACCGCCGCGCATCCTGGACGCGACGCTTTCCGGGCGGCTCGGGCCGCTGGGAGGTGCGCACGCAGTTCCTTCCGGCAGGGCGGCGTGCCCGCACCAGCTGCTCGTGCTCGCCGACGTCAGCCGTCCGCTGCGCGAGGAGGAGCGGCAGGCCTGGCAGCGCCTGATTCGCGTGCTCGGCCACGAGCTCAACAACTCGCTCGCGCCGATCCAGTCGATCGCGGGCAGCCTCGAGCGCCTGCTCGACGCGGCCGAGCCGCCGCCCGACTGGCGACGAGGACATGCGGCGCGGCCTCGCGGTGATCGGCTCGCGCGCCGAGGCGCTCAGCCGCGTTCACCGACGCCTACGCGCGAGCTGGCGCGCCTGCCGCCGCCGCGGCCGGCGCCCGTCGCGGTGCGACCCGCTGATCGCGGCGCGTCGCCGAGCCTCGAGACGCGGCTGCCCGTCGGCGTCAGCCCGGGGCCGGCCGCGACGCTCTCGGCAGATGCGGACCAGCTCGAGCAGCTCCTCATCAACCTGGTGCGCAACGCCGTCGGACGCGGCGCTCGAGACGCGGCGGCGGCGTGCGCGTGGGCTGGAAGCGCGACGCGCGGACAGCTCGAGATCTGGGTCGACGACGACGGGCCCGGCCTCCCGAACACGACCAACCTCTTCGTGCCGTTCTTCACGACCAAGCCGGGCGGCTCGGGCATCGGCCTCGTGCTCTCGCCGCCAGATCGCGGAGGCCCACGGCGGCACGCTCGACGCTCGAGAACCGCCGGGGCCACCGCGGCTGCATCGCGCGGTTGCGCCTGCCCCTCTCCGCCGCATGAGATACGCCGAGCACCGGCCGCCCGCCGCGCTCGCCCCCTTCGTCGAGTGCCTGTGGACCGCGGAAGACGAGAGCGCGGCTGCCTGAGGCAGCGACGCTAAGCGCTGCCTGAGGCAGCGACGCTAAACGCTGCGTTCGCGAACCTCCTCCGAGGTCAGGCCGTAGAGCGGCGGCGTGGGCACGCCCAGGATTCCCAGGCCCATGTAGATCTGCCCGCGGTGGTGGATCTCGTGCTCCGCCATCAGGCGCAGCCACTTCGAGACGGTGATCGGAGCGCCGCCGGGCGTGACGCAGTGGGCCTCGAGGTCCGCATCGGAGAGGCCCCGGAAGATCTCCATCGACTCCACGTGCTTTCCCTCGAAGTACGCGAGGACCGCGTCCCAGCCCTCGGCCACCTCGCGGCCGTGGCCTCGATAACGCGAGGGACGCAGCCGGGCGTTCTCGGCGTACATGTCGCGCTCGATCCCCGCGAGGTGCCGCACGAGATCGCCCAGGGTGAACTTGCCCTCCTGCCAGGTCCATTCGAGGCGGTCGGGCGGGATGCAGTCGACGATTCGCCGCGTGCGGAACCGGACCTTCTCCCAGTAGTCGAAGAATGCGGCGGCCTGGCCGTTGCCCATGGCGAGATCCGATCCTAGCAGGCTAGAGAAGATCCGCCGGCCGGATCGGCAGGCGGCGTACGCGCTTGCCGGTCGCGGCGAAGATCGCATTGGCGACCGCGGGCGCGACCGGAGGGACGGGCGGTTCCCCCATCCCGCCCGGCGCCTCGGCGCTCTTCACGGCGTGGACCTCGATCGCGGGCGTCTCGGAGAGGCGCAGGACGGGTAGTCGCGGAAGCTCTTCGCCTGGACGCGGCCGTCGCGGAACACGATCTCGGTCTTCAGCGCCGCGGACAGGCCCCAGACGATCCCGCTCTCGACCTGGCCTTCCATCCCGCCGAGGTTGACGATCTGGCCGCAGTCGACCGCGCAGACGATGCGGTGCACGCGCACGTCGCCCGCGTGGCCGACCGAGACCTCGGCGACCTGCGCGACGTGCGTGCGTCCGTGGTAGACGTTCGCGGCCGCGCCGCGGCCGACGCGGCGTCCGGAAATCGGAGCGAGCGGCTGGCCCCAGCGCGACTTCTCCGCCGCGAGCCGCAGCACCGCGGCGAGGCGATCCCGCTGGATCTGCCAGTCGCCGACGCGCAGAACTCCGCCGCCTTCGAGCAGGGCGAGCCGCCACGCGATCGGGTCCTTCCCCGCGGCAAGCGCGTCTCGTCGAGGAAGGACTCGCGCGCGAACACCGACGACGGGTACGCCACGGATCGCCAGGAGCCGGTCGGCACCGGCGCCTTCGCCACCGCGTATTCCGCGGTGAGGTTTGGCACGCGGTACGGGTTGTCGAAGCACGCCCCACGGATTCTCCTCGTAGGTGTCGGCGTCGTCCGGCGCGTACGGGCCGAACTGGGTCAGGTGGAAGCTCGTGTTCTTGTGGGGCCACGCGACGAGGCGGCCGCCGGCGTCGAGGCCGGCGGAGAGTCGTTGAACGAGGCCGGCTGGAAGCGGTCGTTCTCGAACTCGTCCTGGCGCGTCCACACGATCTGCACCGGCGCCGGCCGATCGCGCGGGAGAGCTCGACCGCCTCCGGCACGTAATCGTGGTCGAGCCGGCGCCCGAAGCCGCCGCCGAGCAGCGGCACCTCGACGCGGACGGACTCGAGCGGAAGCCCGAGAAGCTTCGCGGCCGCCTCCTGGGCCTGGTTCGGCGCCTGTGTGCCGACGCGGATCGTGCAGCGCCCGGGCCGCACGTCGGCGAAGCAGTTCATCGGCTCGACGGGGGCGTGCGCCTGGAACTCGTAGTCGTAGGTCGCGTCCAGCCGGCGCGCGGACTCGGAGAGCGCCTTCGTCACGTCGCCCTCGGACCGCGTGACGCGGCCGCCGCGCGACGCCTCCCGGAGCGTCGCCCAGTACGCCGCGGTCGAGCCGGAGCGGTTCTCGCGCCTCGTCCCAGCGGAGGACGAGCGCGTCGCGGCCGCGCAGCGCGGCCCAGGTGTCGTCCGCCACGACCGCGACGCCCGTCGAGATCGCGACGACGCGGCGGACGCCGGGGACCCTCGACGCGCGCGCGGCGTCGAAGGAGCGCACGCGGCCGCCGGGAACCGGACAGCGCGCGACGGCGGCGACGAGCGCGCCCTTCGGCCGCGCGTCGAGGCCGTACACCGCCTGGCCCGTCACGATCGCGGGTCCGTCCACGCGGGGAACCCGCGTCCCGACGAGGCGGAACTCCGATTCGGGCTCTGAGCCGCGGCTCCTTCGGGATCGGCCGCGCCGCGGCCCTCGCGGCGAGCGCGCCGTAGCCCAGGCTCCGTCCCGTCGGCGAATGAATCACGGCGCCGCTCTGCGCCCGGCACTCCTCCGCGGGCACGGCCCACGCCTCCGCCGCCGCGGCGACGAGCATCTCGCGGGCGGCCGCGCCGGCCTGGCGCAGCGGCATCCAGTACCCCGAGACGCTGCCCGAGCCGCCGGTCCGCATGCCGGGATACCTCTCGCCGGGGCTCGGCGTGAGCACGGTGACGGAGTTCCAATCCGCCCCCAGCTCCTCGGCCAGGATCATCGCGAGCGCCGTGCGCACGCCCTGCCCCATCTCGGCGCGGCTCGCCACGAGCGCCACCGCGCCTTGCCCGTCGATCGTGATCCACTTGTTGGGCGCGAACTCTTGTTTGGCCGTGAACGCCGCCTTCGCGGCGGCGCGTGGCTCCTCGGGGAGAAGGATCGGGACGCGCAGGACCAGCGCCGCGCCGCCCAGCGCGGAGGCCCGCAGGAAGTCGCGGCGCGTCGCCCGGTGACTCACGCCGAGCCCGGCCCCGACCCCGACCCCGACCCCCACAAGCGGTCGAGCGCGCGCCGGACCCGCACGTAGGTGCCGCAGCGGCAGACGTGCTCGGAGAGCGCGGCCTCGGCGGACTCGCGCGTCCCGCGTCCCGGCCCGGCGAGGACGGCCGCGCAGGTCATGACCATGCCGGGCTGGCAGTAGCCGCACTGCGCCACGTCCTCGTCGAGCCAGGCCCGCTGGCAGGGGTGCGTGCCGTCCTGCGAGAGCCCCTCGATGGTGGTGACCGCGTGTCCCGGCAGGGAGGACACCGGCACCTGGCACGAGCGCATCGCCTGGCCGTCGACGTGTACCGTGCAGGCGCCGCAGACGCCGACGCCGCAGCCGTACTTGGTGCCGGTCAGCCCGAGGAGGTCGCGGAGGACCCAGAGAAGCGGCTGGTCGGGATCCGCGGACTCCACTCTCCGCCGCCGTCCGTTGACCGTCAGAGCGTAGCCTGCCATGCAACCCTCCCCTGGCGGATTCAAACGGACGCGGAGCCTCAGGGTTGCGGGCCGCGGACGAAAAGTCCGTCGAGAGGGACGAGAACTACTTCGGGGCCCTGGCCACGATCATGGTCACGACGTACCCGGCTGGCTTTCCCTCGGCCGGGGCGACCCGCGTCGACTCGGTCCAGCTCGTCCCGTCCTCTTCCGACAGCCTCCAGGAGCCGGCGGACAGCCTCGCGGCGCCGCGGGCCTCCTCGAAGGCCTTGTCCAGACTCTGGAGGACGGCGGCGGCGCTCGCGTCGGTCCGGATCCTCCAGCTCGACTCCCAGCGGTCGCGCGTTCCCTCGTGGCGCACGATCGTCCGCGACGGGAACGCCCGGATCGCGTCGAAGCCCGGCGAGAGCCGCCGGTCCGCGAGGCTCGCCCGCGCGTAGCCGGAGTCCGGGCGCCAGTCGTACTCGAGCGAGACGGCGGCGACCTGCGCGACGCCCTTGCCGCAGATCCGCTCGATGACGTGGAGCGCGCCGTCGATCCCGGCGGACAGGCCCGCCGCGGTGATGATCTTGCCGTTGTCCACGAACCGCCTGTCCGTGACGACTCGCGTCTTCGGCGCCGCCGCCTTCAGCTCGTCGATCAGGCCGGCGAAGGTCGTCGCCTCCAGTCCGTCGAGGAGCCCCGCCTTCGCCAGGAAGAACGCGCCGTTGCACACCGACAGGACGAGCTCGGCGCCCTGCGCGCGCTCGCGAAGCCAGCGGATGACCGCGGGATTCTCGAGCTGCGGGCCGACGTTGCCGCCCGGCACGACGATCAGGTCGGGCTTCGGCTCCTGGCCGAAACGGAACGTCGGGTTGACGCTCATTCCCATCGAGGTCGTGATCGGGTCGGTCGCGTCGGACACCGTGTACATGTGGAAGGCCGGCTCGCCGTTGACGGACGCGTGGCCGAGGACCTCCCAGGGGCCGGTGTAGTCGATGATCTGCACGCCCGGGAAGAGGAGGATGGCGACGTTGCGCCCGCTGGCGGCAGGCTTCGGGCCGATCGCGAGCATCGGCGACGCCGCGAGCAGCGCCGCGAGGAAGAGTCCACGCTTCATGATCGGCACGCTCACGCGCTCCGCAACGCGATCATGGGATCTACCGTCGTCGCGCGGCGCGCCGGGACCAGGCACGCGATCGCCGCGACGCCCCCGAGGATCAGCGCGACGGCGAGGAAGGTCGGCGGATCGGTCGCCGAGACCTCGTAGAGGAGGCTCGCCCAGAGCCGCGACACCGCGAGCGCGACGGCGATGCCGATCGCGAGGCCGATGACCACCTGGCGCATTCCCTGCCGGAGGACCATCGCGAGGACGCTCCCGGGCCGCGCGCCGAGCGCCATCCGGATGCCGAACTCCTGCCGCCGCTGTCCGACCGAGAACGCGATCACGCCCGCGATTCCGGTCGCGGTGATCGTCAGGGCCAGGCTCGCGAAGAGCAGGAGCAGCGTCGCGGTCAGGCGCGGCGTGTCGAGCGCGCCGGCGCGCACCTCGTCGAGCGTGCGGATGCGGTCGATCGGCTGCTCGGGTCCAATCGTGTGGACCGTCGTCCGCAGGACGCGCTCGAGGCGTTTCGGGTCACCATCGGTCCGGATCAGGCACGTCCCGAGGCCGGGGAACTGGCGGATCGAGAGGAAGACCTGATCCACCGGCGCGTCGGCGATCGAATACTGACGGACGTTGCCGGCGACGCCGACGATCTCGACCGAAGCCATCTTTCCGGGATCGGTCTCGATCTCGATGCGCTTGCCGACCGGGTCCTCCCCCGGCCAGACGTGGCGAGCCATCTGGTCGTTGATGACCGCGACGAGCGGAGCCTCGAGCCGGTCCGTGTCGGCGAGGACGCGGCCGCGCAGGACGGGGACGCCGATCGTCGCGAAGTAGGCGGCGCTGACGCGCTGGAAGTCGGCGCGCGGCTTCTGCTCCCGGCTTGGCGCTCGTCGGCCCTCGATGTCGTACTGCCCGTTCGCGGGCCCGCCCTCGTTCAGCGGGAACGTGCCCGCGAGGGCGATGGACTGCACTCCCGGCTCGTGGGCCATGCGCGCGAGCAGCTCGTCCTGGAAGGCCAGCCGCTCCTCCTTCTTGGAGTAGCGGGTGAAGTTCAGCGAGAGGCGCGCCGTGAGCACATGCTCGGTGCGGAACCCCGTGTCGACGTGGGACAGTTTCCACAGCGTGCGCAGCATCAGGCCGGCGCCGACGAGGAGGACGAAGGAGATCGCGACCTGGCCGGCGATCAGGAGGTTGCGCACGTGAAGGCGCGTCGGCGTCGCTCCAGACACGTCGCGGCCGTCGGTGAGCGAGGCGGAGAGGCTGCGCCTCGACGACAGCGCCGGCAGCAGGCCGAGGACGACTCCCACGGCGAGCGACACCGCGAGCGAGAAGACGAGCACCGGCACGTCGACCGCGATCTCGGGCGCGCGGGGCGTGAAGCGCTTCGCGAAATGGACGAGGAGGCCGCGCCCCGCTGCGGCCAACCCGACGCCGACGAGCCCCCCGGTCAGCGAGACGAGCAGGCTCTCGGTGAGGAGCTGCCGGGCCAGACGGCCGCGGCCGGCGCCGAGCGCGGACCGGAGCGCCATCTCCCGCTCGCGGCGCACGAGGCGCGCGAGCGACAGGTTCGCGACGTTGGCGCAGGCGAGCAGAAGCACGAGGCCCACGGTTCCGAAGAGCAGGAGGAAGGTCGGCCGCGCCTGCCGCGTGAGCTCCTCGCGCAGCGATACGGGCGACAGCGTCAAGTGGAGGGACGCCGGGTAGTCCGACGGGTGATCGTGGACCATCCGCGCGGCGACCGAGGCGAGGTCGCTCTCCGCCGCGTCGAAGCGGGCGCCTGGCCTCAGGCGTCCGAAGGCCTGCATCATCCCCATCTGCCGGTTGGTCTCCATCTCGGGATCCGACCGGAAGGGGCACGCCGACACCGGCATGTAGACGTCGTTGTCCTCGGGATACCCCGGGATCGGCGGCAGAACGCCGACGACCGTGTGCGGCCGGTCGTTCATCGTGAAGACCCGGCCGACGACCGCGGGGTCCCCGCCGAAGGCCCGCATCCAGTACTGATGCGACAGGATCAGCACGGCCTCCGCGCCCTTCTTGTCCTCCCCCGGAGAAACGCCCGGCCGACGACCGGCGTGACGCCGAGCGTGTCGAAGTAGTTGGCCGAGACGACGCCGGTCTGGACGCGCTCGAGGCTCGGGACCGCCGAGGAGCACGAAGAACATCGAGTGGTACTCGACGACGCCTTCGACCGTCCGGCTCAGGGTGCGGATGTCGTTGATCTCCGGGGCCGCGAACCGTCCGTCCTGGATCCCCGCCCCGGGCGCGTCGACGCGCAGGCGCACGAGGCGGTCGCCGCCGCCGTACGGCAGCGACTGCAACAGCACTCCGTGCACGACCGAGAAAATCGCGGTGTTGGCGCCGATCCCGAGTGCGAGCGTCAGGACCGCGGCCGCCGCGTAGCCCGGGTTCTTCCGCAGCGAGCGCGCGCCGTAGCGGATGTCCTGGAGGACGGTCTCGAGGAGGACCGCCCGGTCCGCCTCGCGGACCTCGTCCTTGGTCTTCTCGACGCCGCCGAACAGGCGGAGGGCCTCGGTCCGCGCGTCCGCCGGCGACATCCCTCGCGCGCACGTTCTTCTCGATCTCGTGCTCGAGGTGGAACCGCAGCTCCTCGTCCAGGTCGGACTCCATCTTCCTGCGTGAGAACAGCGACCGCGCGCTGCCGAAAACTCGTCCCCACATCGCCTGCTCCTTCCTTCTCTGGACCCTACGTCGCCGCGAGAACGCGCCCGACGGCCGCCGCGAAACGCTCCCAGCTCTCCGTCTCGTCCGCGAGGTGCCTCCGGCCGGCCCGCGTCAAGGTGTAGAAGCGCGCGCGCCGGTTGTTGTCGGAGTTGCCCCATTCCGCCGCGATCCAGCCCTTCTCTTCGAGTCGATGCAGCGCGGGGTAAAGCGAGCCCTGGTTGACGGCCAGCACCTCGTCGGAGAGCTGCTGGATCCTCTGGGCGATGCCCCAGCCGTGCATGGCCTGGACCGACAGGGTCTTCAGGATCAGGACGTCCAGGGTGCCCTGGAGCAGGTCGCTGCGTTCGGGTGCCATTCGGTCTCCTCTCGACTCTCTACAGGAGCATACGCGGCTTCCTGTAGATTGTTTAGGGGAACTGTCATTCCGAGCCGGGTCGCGGCGAGAATCCCTTTCGGCCGCTGGCAAAGGGTCCCTCGGGCCGGGGGCCTCGGGACAAGTCCCGCGATAGGCTTTCCCCCGCCTATCGAGGAGACTCCTGTGAACAAACGACTCGCCTCCACCGCGGCCGCCGGCCTGCTGCTCGCCCTCTCCGGCCTCCGCACACCGGCCCGGGCCCAGGAACCCGCCCCGAAACCCGGCGCCGCCCCACAAGTCGTGGCCGCGCAGAACGCCGCCCCACAAGTCGTGGCCGCGCAGAACGCCGCCCCTCAAGTCACCGTCCTCCGGGCCGCCCGGCTCCTCGACGTCCCCGGCGGCCGGTACGTCGAGCACCCCGTCGTGGTCGTTCGCGGGGATCGGATCGAGAGCGTGGGGACCGACGCCGCCGGGATCCCGGCCGGGGCCACGGTCGTCGACCTCGGCTCCCGCGTGCTCCTGCCGGGCCTCGCCGACCTGCACACCCACGTCCTTCTCCAGGGGGACGCGACGGAGGCCGAGTACGAGGTCCAGATCCTCCAGGAGTACCCGGCGCACCGGGTCGCCCGCGCCGTGCGCGCCCTCAAGATCGCCCTCGAGCACGGAATCACGACGATGCGCGACCTCGAGACGGAGGGCGCGGGCTACGACGACGTGGCGCTGCGCGACGCGGTCGACGAGGGCGTGATCCCGGGGCCGCGCCTGCGCGTCGTGGGGCCGGCCCTCTCCACGACCGGCACCTATCCGATCCTGCACTTCCGCCCCGACTGGAAGTTCCCGACCGGCGTCATGGTCTGCGACGGCGCCGACGGGTGCCGCAAGGCGGTCCGCGAGCAGATCTCCTACGGCACCGACTGGGTCAAGGTCTATGCGAACACCGGCGGCCTCCACCTGACCGCCGACGGCTACGTCGACTCGCCTCCGAACTGGACCAAGGAGGAGATCGAGGCCGTGGTGTCCGAGGCCCATGCCCGCGGCCGCAAGGTCGCCGCGCACGCGCGCTCCGACAGCGGCGTGCGGCTCGCGGTCGCCGCGGGCGTCGACTCGATCGAGCACGGGGACTCGATCCGCCCCGAGATGGCGGCGGAGATGGCGCGCAAGGGCATCGTCTTCTGCCCCACCCTGACGGTCGTGCGGTACGTCTCGCCGATTCGCGCTCGGGAAGGCTGCGCCCTCTGCAGCCAGTCGGAGAAGATCCAGGCGAAGTCGTTTGCCAACTGCCGGAAGGCCGGCGTGAAGATCGTCATGGGAACCGACGCGGGCGGTTTCCCGTGGACCGAGATCAACCAGGCGAAGGAGTTCGGGTACGAGGTCGAGCTCGGGATGACGCCGATCGAGGCGATCCGCACCGCGACGACCAACGCCGCCGAGCTCCTGGGGCTGACGGGTCAGATCGGCGTGCTCGCGAAGGGCGCCTACGCGGACGTCGTCGCGGTGTCCGGAGATCCGCTGCAGGACGTGAAGGCTCTCGAGAAGGTCGACTTCGTCATGAAGGGAGGGCAGGTCGTTGTCCGCCCGTGAGGCGCGGCGGGTGCTTGCGGTCGCGGCGGCGATCGGCTTCGTCGCGAGCACCGCGCGGGCGCAGACCCCCGCCCAGCAGGTCGTCGTCCTGCGCGCGGCGCGAATGCTCGACGTGGCCTCCGGGCGCTTCGTCGAGCATCCCGTCCTCGTCGTGTCGGGCGGCCGGATCGAGAGCGTCGGCACCGATCCCGCGGCCATACCGGCCGGAGCGCGGGTCGTGGATCTCGGCGGCCGGACCCTGCTGCCCGGCCTGATCGACGCCCACACGCACATCCTGATCCAGGGAGACGCGACCGACGCGGAGTATGACGACCAGATCCTGAAGGAGTATCCGGCGCACCGGGTCGCCCGCGCGGTGCGCGCGCTCAAGATCGCGCTCGACCACGGATTCACGACGTTGCGCGATCTCGAGACGGAGGGAGCGGGCTACGGCGACGTGGCCCTCCGCGACGCGGTCGAAGAGGGCGTGATCCCGGGGCCGCGGCTCCAGGTCGCGGGACCCGCGCTCTCGACGACCGGGACGTACCCGATCGTGCACTTTCGCCCCGACTGGAGCTTCCCCACCGGCGTCATGATCTGCGACGGCGCCGACGGCTGCCGCAAGGCCGTCCGCGAGCAGATCTCCTACGGCACCGACTGGGTCAAGGTCTACGCGAACACGGGCCGGCCCCGCCTGACCCAGGACGGGTACATCGACACGCGGCCCAACTGGACCGCGGAGGAGCTCGCGGCCATCGTCACCGAGGCCCACTCCCGCGGGCGAAAGGTCGCCGCGCACGCGACGTCCGACACCGGCACGCGGATGGCCGTCGCCGCCGGCGTCGACTCGATCGAGCACGGCGACTCGATCCGTCCCGAGATGGCGGCGGAGATGGCCCGCAAGGGCATCTTCTACTGCCCGACGCAGACCGTCCTCTACTACCAGGCCGCTTTCTACCCCGACGATGCGATGCTCAAGGAGACCGAGAAGATCGCGGCGAAGTCGCTCGCCAACTGCCGGAAGGCCGGCGTGAAGGTCGTGTTCGGCACCGACGCCGGCGGCTTCCCGTGGACCGAGATCAACCAGGCGAAGGAATTCGGGTACGAAGTCCAGCTCGGCATGACGCCACTCGAGGCCGTCCGGAGCGCCACGGCCGTCGCCGCAGACGCCCTGGGGCTCTCGGGACAGGCCGGCGTGCTCGCGAAGGGGGCGTACGCGGACCTCGTGGCCGTCGAGGGCGACCCGCTGCAGGACGTGGGAGTGCTGGAGAAGGTGGACTTCGTCATGAAAGGCGGGCAGGTGGTGATCGGACCGGAGGGGCGACGGTGAAGAATTTTGGATTTTGGATTTGGATTTTGGATTGAATACGCGCGCCCCGTCCTCTAATCCAAAATCCAAAATCCAAAATCTAAAATGTTGAGGGTGGGCCTCACCGGCGGTTTGGCGTCCGGCAAGTCGACCGTCGCGGCGATGCTTCGGGAGCTGGGCGCGGTCGTGTTCGACGCCGACCAGATCGTCCGCGACCTCTACAAAGACGGCGGCCCGGGCGCGCTCGCGGCCCGCGAGCTCTTCGGCGACGCCGTGCTCGCCCCGGACCGCACGATCGACCGCAGCCGCATTGCCGGGATCGTCTTCGCGGATCCCGCGCGGCGGCACGCGCTCGAGGCGCGCATCCATCCGCTGGTGCGCGCCGAGCGTGACCGCCGGTTCGCCGAGGCGCAGCGCTCGGGCGCGCGGGTGGCCGTCGCGGAGGCGTCGCAGCTCCTGGAGTCGCGGACCGAGTCGGACTACGACCGCATCCTGCTCGTCGTGGCGCCGGAGGAGACGCGGATCCAACGGTGGCAAACCGGCGGCGGGGACGCCGAGGACGCGCGGCGCCGCATCGCGGCCCAGCTGCCTCCGGACTCCGCGCGCGTGCGAGCCCACGACGTCCTCGTCAACGACGGAACGCTCGAGGACCTGAGACGGAAAGTCACGGAGCTCTACGCGCGCTGGACGCAATAGACTGTCGCCCCATGCCGGCCAAAAAGCTCAAGCCTCCCACGTCCTCCCCGCTCTCCGTCCGCGAGGGCGACGCGCTGTTGCTCGTCGGCACGATGAAGGGCCTCTTCCTGTTCGGCTCCCGCCCGAACCGCCGCCGGTGGTCGATGGCGGGGCCGTTCTTCCCGGGCTCGTCGGTCTACGGCGCGGCCTTCGACGCGCGGGCAGGCCGAAAGCGAATCTGGGCCGCGCCCTCGAGCATGCACTGGGGCGCGGAGCTCGCCTGGACCGACGACTTCGGCAAGACCTGGGAGCGTCCCGAGGTGCCGCTCGTGCGCTTCCCCGAAGCGTCGGGCGCATCCCTGAAGAACATCTGGCAGATCGCGCCGGGCACCGCCTCGGAGCCGGACACCCTCTACTGCGGCGTCGAGCCGTCGGCGCTCTTCGAGTCGCGCGACGCCGGCAAGACCTGGTCGCTCAATTCCGGCCTCTGGGATCATCCGCATCGCGAGAAGTGGCAGCCAGGCGGCGGAGGCCTCTGCCTCCATACGATCCTCGCCGATCCCTCGAAGGAGGGCCGGCTCACGATCGCGATCTCGACGGCCGGCGTCTACCGCTCCGACGACGGGGGAAGACCTGGCGGGCGCGCAACCAGGGCGTGCGCATGGAATACCTCCCCGATCCCTACCCCGAGTTCGGACAATGCGTCCACAAGATCGTGCACCACCGCTCCAAACCGGGACGGCTCTTCCTCCAGAATCACTTCGGCCTCTATCGTTCCGACGACGGCGGCGACTCCTGGACGGACGTGGCGAACGGCGTCCCCTCCGACTTCGGCTTCTGCATGGGCATCCATCCCCGCGATGCGGACACGGCGTACATCGTGCCGCTCCATTCCGATGGGTTCCGCTGCACGCCGGACGGAAAGCTGCGCGTCTATCGGACGCAGAACGCCGGCGCGTCGTGGAAACCGCTGACCCGGGGGCTTCCCCAGAAGGACGCCCTCGAGACCGTCGTTCGCGACGCCATGGCCGTGGACGCCTTCGATCCCGCGGGCGTCTACTTCGGCACGCGGAGCGGCAAGCTCTACGGCACGCGGGACGAGGGCCGCACCTGGACGCTTCTCCACGAGGGACTTCCCCCGATCGTCTGCGTCAAGGTGGCGGCGGCCGAGAACGTGCGCGCCCGCGCTCGCGCCACAAAAGCGCGCCGCCGTCCGGCGACGCAGGCGAAAGCGAAGCGAGCGGCCTGATGGCGGTACGGTTCCTGATCCCGGGTCCGCTGCGCCCGTTCTCGGGCGGCGTGTCCTCGGTCGCGCTCGCCGCGTCGCCTTCGACCGTCGCCGACGCCCTCGCCGCGCTCGCGACGGAGCATCCGGGACTGAGGGAGCGCATCCTGACCGAGCAGGGCGAGGTGCGTCCCCACGTCAACCTCTTCGTCGCCGAGACGAACATCCGCGACGGCGGCGGGCTCGCGATGCGAGTCCCCGCAGACGCGGAGATCGCCATCCTGCCGGCCGTCAGCGGCGGATGCGGGTGCGGTTAGTCTCGAGGCCGCCCGCGTGCGCCTCAAAGTGCCCAGCTCCCCGGCGTGGGTTGACGCGGTGCTCGCGGACTTCGACGCCTTCCTCCTGGATCACGCCGCCTGCGAGCGCAAGGCGTCGGCCTCGGCGCTGGCGTTCGTGGCGCACTACCCGGACCGTCCCGAGCTCGTCGCGGAATGCATCACGCTCGCGCGGGAGGAGCTGGAGCATTTTCAGAGGGTCGCGGCGTGGGTCTCCCGGCGCGGACTCGTGCTCGCGCCCGACCGCAAGGACCCGTACATGCAGGCCCTGGCGCGCGGCTTCCGCCGGGGAAGCGACGCGTACTTCCTCGACCGCCTCCTGACGGCGGCCGTCGCGGAGGCGCGCGGCTGCGAGCGCTTCGGGCTGGTGGCCGCGGGGATCCCCGAGGAGGAGGCCGAGCTCAAGGGCTTCTACCGCGAGCTCGCGCGCGCCGAGGTGCGCCACCAGGAGCTCTACATCGACCTTGCACGGCGGTACTTCGAGGAGCGGGAGGCCGCCGCCCGGCTCGACGAGATCCTGGACCACGAGGCGCGCGTCCTCGGCGAGCTGCCGATCCGCGCCGCGCTGTATTGACGGGCGATACTCTGTCTCCGTGACCGACAAGGCCGTTTCCAAGTACCTCGCGCGCCATGCGGAGCCCGAGTCCCGCGCCGCGGACGCGATCGAGGGCGAGTTCGCGCATGCCCTCGTCATCCCGGCCTACGGCGAGGGACAGAGCCTCTTCGACACCGTAGGCTCCGTGCCGCGCGGACCGCGAGGCGACACCCTCCTCGTCGTCGTCCTGAACGCGCGGGCGGATTCGCCGCCGGAAAAGCACGAGGCGAATGCCGCCGCCCGGGAGCGGCTCCGGGAGACGGCCTCCGCGACGCGGCAGCTCCAGGCCGAGCACCCCGTCTCGGTCCTGAGCTATCCGAACGGCCGTGTCGTCCTGATCGACCGCGCCCTTCCGGACCACTGCCTCCCGGAGGGCCAGGGCGTCGGGCTCGCGCGGAAGATCGGGAACGACCTCCTCCTGCGCCTGCACACGGAGGGCCGCCTGCTCTCGCCCTGGCTCCACAACACCGACGCCGACGTCATCCTCCCCAACGACTACTTCGACCAGACCCAGCCGATCGCGCCCGACGGCACCGCGGCCGCGCTCTACTTCTTCGAGCACCGCTTCGGCGAAGATCCGTCGCTCGCGCTGGCGGCGCGCCTCTACGAGATCTCGCTGCGCTACTACACGCTCGGGCTCGCCTGGTGCGGATCGCCGTACGCGTACCAGGCCATGGGAAGCTGCCTCGCGATCCGTCCCGAAGCGTACGCGCGGGTCCACGGGTTCCCGGAGCGCAACGCGACCGAGGACTTCTACATCCTGAACAAGCTCGCGAAGGTCGGCACGATCGTCCGCCTCGCGGGGACGCCGGTCGTTCTCGAGGGCCGCCTCTCCGATCGCGTCCCGATCGGCACCGGCAAGGCGCTCTCGAAGCTCATCGCGAGCCGCCGCGCGCTGTCGGGCTTCCGGCTCTACCACCCGCTGACGTTCGCGCACGTCGCGGCGTGGCTGCGCGTGCTGGCGGCCACGGCGCGTTCCGGCGGCCGCATCGAGCTCGCCCTCGAACAGCTGCCCCGCGAGAATCCGTTCTTCCGGACCGGCCTGCTGATCGAGACGCTCGAGCGCATGGGCGCGTTCCCGGCGATCCGGCAGGCGATCGAGCGCTCGAGCGAGCCCGGGACGATGCTGCGCGCCTTCCACACGTGGTTCGACTCCTTCCGCACGCTCAAGCTGATCCACGCCCTGCGCGACGCGGGGATCCCGTCGCTCCCCTACCCGGAGGCGCTCGCCGAGGCGCCCTTCACGGGCCTGAGCGCGGCCACCGAGGACGATGCCGAGTGGGCGCGCCACGCGCTCGCGCAACAGGAGCGGACGCTCGCGGCGTCGCCGACGGGGCTGCCGGCGCTCTCCGCGGACCTGGCGGACGCGTAGAGGGCCGATTGTCGCCGTCGTTCGGACGGCGCCTCCTACTGCCGTGGGTCTGCCGTTGGTGGTCGGACTGCGGCTGCCCGGGCGGGTGCGAGCCCCGTCCCTACGCGGCCCCGATCAGTTCACCGAGCACGAGCCCGGGCCCCGCGGGTCGCCGCAACTTCCGCAGCCCGCCGGCGCGTCGGAGGCCTTCGCGCCCGTTCGGCTCCCCTCGGCTCCCACCGCGAAGACCGACAGCAGCTTGCGCAGCTTCCGGCTCTCGCACGCGGGGCACCGCGGCTTCGCGTCGCCGAGGACGATCTCCTCGAAGGTCTTCTCGCACTCCAGGCACTGATATTCGAAGAGCGGCATGAGCTCGATTGTAGCCCGCTCCGGGCAATCCAAAATCCAAAATCCAAAATCCAAAATCGTTAGAACGGATACCCGATCGACAGAAAGATCCTCCCCCCCTCCTTGGTCGTGAGCCCGGTCTTGAGCGTGCACGGCGGGGCCGGGCAATCGCCGCTCTGGTCGGCGGTCGTGACGTCGTAGGGGATCGTCCGCGGGTCGAGAGGGAGGCCGTACTCGAGCCGCAGCGGACCAATCGGCGTCATGTAGTGCAGACCCGCGCCGATCGACTGCCGCAGGCCCTTCGCTCCCTCGATGTGGAAGTTGATGTCGCCGACGTTCTCCCAGACCTGCGCGAGGTCGTAGAAGACGGAGACGCCGAGATTCCCCAGGATCGGCACGCGGTACTCGAGCGTCCAGGCGAGGAAGCCGTTGCCGCCGATGATGCGGGGACCCGTGCTGCAGTCGTATTTCGCGAGGACCGGGTCCCCCGGAAACGTGTCCGCGCACGAGCCCGGATTCGAGTCCGCGGTGTGCAGCGTGGCCTGCGTGTTGTAGTCCACGGTGACCCCGGGAATGCCCAGCACGTCCGTGTCGAACCCGCGGCCCGTGGCCGACCCTCCCGAGAAGAAGCGCTCCGCGATCGGAACGCCGGTCTCCGCGGGCGGGCCGTACGGGAAGATGGCGCCCGCGCGCGCCGAGACGCCCAGCACGCCTCGGAACAGCGGGGTGAACCAGGCGGCCTGCGAGGACACCTTGCCATAGCGCGCGTCGGCGGCGAGGAACGGGAACGCGTACTTCCCGGCCAGCGTCACGTAGTAGCCGTGGTGCGGGTCCAGGATGTCGTCCCGGCGGTCGTAGAGGAGGCTCGGTCCGATCGCGGACTGCTTGATCGGGAGGTCCGACTTGGGGAACTTCTCCAGCTCGATCGTCGAAAGGTCCTGCGGATTCCTCGGCGCGATCTGCTGATACTCGTAGCGGAGCCCGAGGCGCAGGTGCTGGCCGAAGAGCCGGACCGACTCGAGGAAGCCGCCCACGCGGTCGATGTCGATGTCCTGGATCGGCTCGCGCGCGGCAAAGACCACGAGCGTCAGCGGGACGCTGGTGTTGAAGAGGTAGGGCTCGAGAAAGCTCGCGAAGACGTGGCCGCGGCCCGAGATCGGCGCGTACTGCAGCTCGACCGAGGCGGTCCGCATCGACCCGAACAGGTTGCGGTAGGTCGCGCCCACGATGCCGAAGACGTCGTTGCGGTTCTCGGTCGCGCCCGTGACGTTCTGGTAGCCGAAGCCGTAGAGCAGCGAGATCCGGCGCGCCTCGGCGAGCTGGAGGTCGACGTTGCGCTCCTGGCTCTCGGGGTCCACGGGCTGCGGCCGGAGCTCGATCGTGCGGAAGGCTCCGGTGCGGGCCAGGTTCTGCTGGGTCTCGGCGATCTTCGCCTGGGAGAAGGGCTCGCCCTCCTTCCACGCGACCTGGCGCTCGATGCGCGAGATCCGCGTCACGGCGTTGCCGCGGATGATCGTCTTGCCGAAGAAGGTCCGTTCGCCCTCCACCACGCGGTAGACCACGTCGGCCTTTGTGCGGTCCTCCGAGATCGTGGTCCGGTCCTGGACGGCGGCCTCGCGCCAGCCGGTGTTCCAGTAAAAGGTGGTCAGCGAGCCGACGTCCTGGCGCAGCACCACCGGGTTCAGCGGCTGCCCGACGCGGATCGCGAGGAGCTTGTCGATCTCCTCCGGGCTCAGGTGCTCGGCGCCCTCGATGCGCCGGTCGAAGACGTACGTGCGCGGCCCCTCCACGATCGTGATGCCGATGTCGAGCAGCCCGGGCTTCGATCCCTCGCGGACCGCGGGCTTCTCGACCTTCGCGTCGATCCAGCCGTGCGTCTGGTAGTAGCCCAGGATCGCGCTCAGATCCGCGTCGAGCGTGGAGTCCACGAGCCGCCCCTTCTCGAGCACCGGCAGGCCCTTCTTGTGCGTCTCCATGAGCGCGCGCAGCGTCTTCTCGTCGACCGAGCCGTTCCCCGAGATCGAGATGCGCTCGATCGCGTACTTCGGCCCCGGGTCGACGGAGAGCGCCACGATGGTCGCGGACGCCCCGAGCGCGGTCGAGGCCGTGACCTCGGCATGGTAGTGGCCGGCGCGCTGAAGCTCCGCCCGGTGCTCCTCGGCCCATGAGTCCAGCAGGTCCTCGTCGAACGGTTGTCCCGCGAGCAGCGCGAGGATCTCCTTGTGCGCGTGCTTGAGCTTGATGCCGGAGACCTGGAGCTGGAACAGCGGGCCCACGGCGATCCGGAAGACGGGACGAATCCGGCCTGCCTCCGTGGGCTCGGCCGCGATCAGCTCGACCGAGGCCTTGAAGTATCCCTGCTCGAGGAGGTACTTCCGAATGCGTTCCGCCGAGTCGCGGGCCTTCGTCTCGCGGTACGGCTTGCCCTCCCGGATCTTGCCCTCGCGCGTCAGGACCTGCGCCGTGAACGGGTTCGTGTCGCCGTCGAAGAAGGGCGCGGCGAGGAGGCCGCGCGCCCCCGCGTGGATCTTGTAGACGACCTCCACGGTGAAGTGGGCATGGTCGTACTCGACCTCCGGATCCACCTCCGGATGGAGATAGCCCTCCGTCAGGAGGCGGCGCGCGATGGCTCCGGCCCCGGCCGCGAGAGGCGCCGCCTCGAAGGGGTCGCCCTCCGCAAAGGGCACCGCCCGCCGCAGGTCCTCGCCGGAGAGTGAGGACTTGCCCTCGAAATGGATCTTGCGGACGGTGAAGGCGCGCCACAGGTGCACCGTCACCGCGACCCCGCCGCCCGGAGCCGGAGCGGCGTCGATCAGCACGTCCGAGAAGTGGAGCGTCCCGTAGAGGTTGCGGATCGTCTCGGCCGTCACGCCGTCCGTCAGCGGATGTCCCACCCGCAGCGGAATGAGCCGCTTGAGCTCACGTGCGTCGACCGGACCGTCGGTGGTGTAGGCGACCGACTCGATCGTCCGCCCCGCGAGCTCGCCGAGCCCCTGCGCCGCGGCGACGCCGGCTCCCGCGCCGCCCCAGATCGCCGAGAGCGCGAGCAGCCGCAGGACGGCGCCGAACGCGAGCCTCCTCACAGCCGCTGCCGCTTCCGGAACGTCAACGTCAGGATCCCGTTCTCGTCGCGAACCAGCTCGACCAGGATCGTGTCGGTCGCCTGCCACTCGATCCGGATGAGCGGCTGCTTGCTCGAGTCCACCGAGATCGAGGACGTCACCAGGAGGTCCTGCGTGATCTGCTTGCCGATCGTGGTACGGAAGGTCGTCAGCGAGCTCCCCTCGAACACGGGATCGATCGCGAAGCGGTCGAGCTTGAAGATGCGCTGGGTTTGCTTCGTCAGGGGGCTCGTCACCGCACCGGACACGATGCCGCCCGCGGCGGAGACGATCTGGCTGGAGGTCTGGGTGGGATTGCGCGTGTCGGGAGGCGAGCCGCTCAGAACCAGGCCGAGGATCTGGTCGTTCGTGAGCGGAGGGTTCGAGGTGAAGCTCGCGTTGACGCGGGGCCAGGTCCCGACGAGCGAGACCACGAGGTCGTAGCCCTTGATGTCGGCGCGCGCCCGCACGTCGATGAACGGCGCGATCTCCGTCGTGTTGGTGAAGGTGATCGTGCCGGCCTCGATCTCGTAGCGGATGTCGGAGAACACGACACGGCCGCCCTCGTCCAGCAGCACCTGGCCGAGGAGCGTCGGGTCCGCGAGCGTCCCCCGCGCCGTCAGATCGACGGTGCCCGAGAGCCGCGCCAGGTTGTTGCGCACCTCGAGCGACGCCGCCGATACGATCCGGACGTCGAGCGCCGTGCGTTCCTTCCACGGCTCCCGCGCCGCGAGCGCTCCGCCCGGACGGCTGCGGGTCAGAAGGTCCGACACCGTCAACTGGACGTCCTTCGAGTAGGTGCCGCGCACGAGCGTGATCTCGCCGCGGACCTCGTTGCCGTCCGGGCCGCCCGAGGCGACCAGGTCGGCGTCGACCGTCAGACGCATCGCCGGGATCGCGCGCACCTGGATGCGCCTCCCCTGCAGCGCGAAGCGGAAGTCCCGGATCCCTCCGTTCCCGATGCGGAAGCTGCCGGCCACGAACGCCTCGCCCTCGCCGACCTTGGCGCGCACGCCCTCGAGCTCCCCCGAGGAGCCGATCAGGCGAACGCCGCCCTCGATGTCGTCGAAGGCGTAGCCGGCGGTCCGATAGCGGCCGTTCTCGATGCGGACCGTTCCTCCGAGCGCCGGGTTCTCGAGCGGGCCGTTGGCCGCGACGTCGATCGTGAGCTTGCCCGCGAGTCCGAGGTCCGGCACGAGCAGCCCGAGGACCGCGGCGTCGGCGGTCCCCGACGCCCTGGCGTCCACCGCGGGCTTCTCGCCCGAGCCGTCGAAGACGCCGCGCAGGCGCAGATCGATCCCGTCGCCGACCGCGTGGACTTCGTCGACCGTGACGCGCGCTCCCGCGAACCGGGCGTGGACGTCGCCCTCGCTCCGGAGAAGGTCCGCGCGGTCGCGCGCGTCGAGACGCAGCCGCGTCAGCACCAGGTCGCCCGAGGGCTTCTCGCCCGCCTTCGCCGGGAGCGTGACGCGGCCGCGGCCCGCCAGGGCTCCGCCGGCGCCCTCGGGGAGCGCGACCGGCGTGAAGAGCAGAAGCGTAGCGAGATCCGCGACGTCGGCCTCGACGTCGAGCGATGCCGGCGTGGCGGAGAGGTCGCCGCGCGCCGCGATGGTGAGCTTGTCGGGCACCGTGATCTTCCCGTCGACGACGCCCGCCGCGATGCGCAGGGCGAGACGCGGCTCCGCGCCCGCCGGGATCGGATGCCCGAAGAACGTCGCGTTCGCGAGCGATGCCGACAGGTTCAGATCGGGCTTCTGAAGCGAGCCCGAGCCCGAGACCTCGAACGAGAGACGGCCCTGGATCTCCTGGGAGACCTCCCTCACGCTCTGGATCGAGGACAGCGCGATCCCGTCTCCCGCCGCGCGCACCTCGAAGGTCTTCTCCTTGTAGGCGAGGCTCGCCCTCCCGCCGGCCGCTCCTCCCTGGAGCTCGGCCCGCACGTCCTCGAAGCTGACGTGCCCCGGCGTCAGACCCAGGCGTCCGGTGACGCGCTCGACCTTCTGGCCCCACAGGACCGCGTCCTCGATCACGGCGAGGCCCTCTCCCGAGACGGCGTCCGGCGGATTGCCGGAGAGCGGGAAGCTTCCGGTCACGCGCCCGGTGACCGGGTAGTCGAGGTCAAGGAAACCCAGGAAGCGCTCCACCGGATAGTCCTTCGCCGTCAGCGTCAGATCGAGGTCGGGGCGCTTCGGGTCGCGTCGAAATCGCGACGACCCCTCGAGCGACACCGTCGCGTCGCCCTCGTAGACGCGCAGGGGATGGAAGAGGAACGCGCCGTCGTGCATGGCCGCCGAGCCGCGCACGCTGCCGAAGAGAACGTCGGCGAAGCGGGCGCTCTCCGCCGACACCTGCGCCGTCACGTCGGGGTCGCTCCAGGACTTCGCGATGTGGCCGGAGACCTCGCCGCTCCCGCCGAGGCCCAGGGGCTTGTGGGGATTGCCGCCGGCCGCCGCGAAGTTCTGAAAGATCCGGTCGAGCTCGGCGAGGTCGCGCGAGCGGATCCGAAAATCGAAGTCGGGAAGCCACTCGCCGATCCGGAGGTTCCCGGTGAGGTCCAGGCTCGACGCCGGGAACCGGAACGTGCCGCCCTGGAAGCCGATGCGCCCGTCCACGACCGCCAGCGTGGCTCCGCCCGAGGTGGGCACGCCGAAGCGCCCTCTCACGGCCGACGAGGCAGGTCCCGGCTCGATTGCGATCGATCCGCCGCCGCTGGCCCGCTCGATGCCGCCCTCGGCCCAGTGCAGCGCGACCGAGAGCGCGAGCGTGCCCGAGAGGCCGGTGCCCGGGAGGTGGATGTCGCCGAAGAATCGCTCGACCGAGACGCCTCGCCCCTCGACCGTGAGGCTCATCGGCAGCGCCTTCCCGTGCGGCCCCGCCAGCCCCTCGATTCTCAACGCCCCGGTCGCCTCGCCCCCCTGGTAGCGCGCCCGCACGATGTGGGCGATCAGCGCCCCGGGGGCCGCGACGAGCTCCGCCTCCACGCCATCGAGGGGAAACGCCCGCGCGTCGATTCGCGGGGACGAGAGGCGGCCGGCGAAGCGGAAGGCGCCCGCCGCCGGCACGCGCAGCTGCCCCGAGATCCGCGCCTCGCCGCCGAAGCCGAGCCCCGACCGGAAGAGACGCTCGACCTCGGCGACGTGGAGGTTAGCGGAGACCGATAGCAGCACCAGGGGATGCTTCAGATCCTCCACGGAGCCGGACAGCGCGAGCTCGCCGAAGCCGCCGGCGAGCCTGGACTCCTCCAGCACGACTCCCCGCGCGGGATCCAGCCGGAAGCGCAGGTTGAGCGAGCAGAGGATGGGCTCGGCGTCGGGAAGCTCGAGCGTCGCCTTGCGCGCGTCGAGGAGGCCCCGGTAGCGGTTGCCCGCGAGGGAGGCGATCTCCACCGTGAGACCCTCCATCCGCCCGTTGATTCCCGCCTGGCGGCCCTCGAACTGGAAGAGGCCCTGCTGCACGACGAGCTCGCCCACCCGGATCTTCAGGCCGGCGCCCTTGCCCGGGGGACCGGTCAGCCCGGGCGGCAGGTTCCAGGATCCGTCCGGGAACTGGACGAGGGCGACGCGCGGGTGGGTCGCGCGCACGCGCGCGAGGCGCAGCTCTCCGCCCGTCAGCGAGATCCCGCCGCCGATCGTCAGCTCGTCGGCGGTGAACAGCGGGTCGGCGGGCAGGCGCGGGTCGTTGTCGATCGCGACGTCGGCGAGCTGAATCTGGGGCGGGAAGATCCGGAAGCTGACGCGCCGGAAGTGAACCGGCCGCTGGAGGAGCTCGGAGAGCCGCTGCTGCGAGACGCCCTGGATGAGCGCCTGGAAGCGGTCGGAGTTCCAGATCGAGTAGGCGGCGAGGATGAGGAAGAGGACGACGATCCCGAACAGGCGCGCCGTCGAGAGGCGTTGCGCCTCGCGCGGCGGATGGCTCGGCTTCTCTCCCTGCCGCTTCGACATGCGCTAAGAACCGGGGCGGCGGCGCCCCTTACCGTTTCCTCGAGCCGGCTGTCCGCGGCGCGCCGCGCCGACGCATCTCAGACGCCCCAGGAGAGCTTCTCCGCGAGCTGATCGAAGTGATCCGACTCGGGAGGCCGCAGGAGGGTGACGGAGGAGGCGCTCGACTGGACGTCGACGGGGATGCCGGCGAGGATCGGGAATCCCTCCTGGCCATCGAGGGTCAGGTACACCCCGCCGTCCCGCCGCTGCGGGCCCATCACCCCCAGGCGAATGTGAGTGGACGCGGGAACGACCAGCGGCCTCTGGGCCAGCGTGTGCGGACAGATCGGCGTGATCACGTTCGCGGCCAGCGCCGGGTGCAGGATCGGCCCCGCCGCCGAGAGGTTGTAGGCCGTCGAGCCGGTCGGCGTCGAGACGATGACGCCGTCGGCGCGAAATTCGGAGACCGGGCGCCCGTCGAGCTCCACGGTGAAGGTCGCGATCCGCGCCAGCGCCTCGCGGTTCAGGACGGCGTCGTTCAGGACCCGGTAGGTCCCGTGGTGGGGACCGCGGCCGACCGTCACGTCCAGCCGTCGCCGGCGGTCCTCTCGAAACCGTCCCTCCAGCACCTCGTCCAGACGCCGGAGCGCCTCCTCACGGCCGAGGCCCGCCAGGAAGCCGAGGAGGCCGACGTTGATGCCGAGCAGCGGGGTGCGCGGCGGGGCGCTGCGCGCCACCGACAGCAGCGTGCCGTCGCCGCCGACCACCAACACCAGGTCGCAGACCCGCGCGATGCGGTCGCGCGAGACGCCGTCCCGGCGCGACAGGGCCTCGGCGGTTTCCGTGTCGTGGACGACCCGCCGGCCGCGGCGCCGCAGGGCCGCCTCGAGCGAGCGCGCAAGGCGCAGCGCCGGCGCCGAGCCAACCTTGGCCACCAAACCGATCCGCCGGAACTTCTTCGTGGCGGTCGTGCGGGACCCCTTCATTCCGCTCAATTTACACGAAATCCGAGCAGAAACTCGGCGTTCCCGCGCGCGCCAAGGATCGGAGACGGCCGCGCGCCGATCGGGTCGAGGCGCAGCTCGCGGCCCAGCGCCTCGATCTCGGAGACGACGCGCCGCCGCGTCTCCTCGGACCGCACCACGCCGCCGCGCGGGACCTCGCCGCGTCCCGCCTCGAACTGCGGCTTCACGAGGAGCACCGCGACGCCGCCGGGCCTCACGCGTGCGACGACGGCGGGAAGGATCAGCCGCAGCGAGATGAAGGACACGTCGACGGCCGCGAGGTCCACGGGCTCGGGCACGTCCCCGGCGGAGAGGCGGCGCGCGTTGATCCGTTCGCGCACGATCACGCGCGGGTCCGCGCGGAGCCGCGCGTCCAGCTGGCCGTGGCCCACGTCCACGGCATAGACACGCGCGGCGCCCCGCTGGAGCAGGCAGTCCGTGAAGCCCCCGGTCGACGCGCCCACGTCGAGACACACGCGTCCGGAGGGATCGAGGGCGAACGCGTCGAGCGCCGCGGCGAGCTTGACCCCGCCGCGCGAGACGTAGGGGTGCTCGGGTTCGGCCACGGACAGGGCGGCGTCGACGTCCACGGCCTCGCCCGCCTTCCCGGCGGGCCGCCCGGCGACCTCGACCCGCCCGGCGAGGATCAGCGCCTGCGCCCTCTCGCGGGTCGGCGCGAGGCCGCGCTCGACCAGGAGCCGGTCGAGCCGCATGCGGCCGGCGCGAGGTCGGCCTCTCCCGGTCTCCTTCAATCCGCCCGAAACACGACCTTCATCGAGCCCTCCGGCTCCCGGGCGCGCGCGAACGCCGCGGGCGCCTCGGACAGGGCGAAGCGGTGCGACACGAGATCCGCGACCGGAACATGGCGATCAGCAATCAGCGCGAGCGCCTCCGCGGTGTCGTCGGGGCCGCAGGAGTACGACGGCACGACCGCGATCTCGTGGAAATAGAGGTCGTGCAGCGGGGCGGACCAGGCCTCGCCGGGCGGCGCCATCGTGAAGAGCAGGAGCGTCCCGCCCGGCGCCACGGACTCCGCGGCCTCGCGGACGACGGCGGCCTTGCCCGGCCCCACGAACACCACGTCGAAGCCGCGCCCGCCCCCGACTCTCCGGGCGCCCGCCGCGAGCCCCTCGCGGTCCACGTCGATGACCTCCTGGGCACCGCTCGCACCCGCGGCGGCGAGCCGCGAGGCGACCCGGTCCGCGCCGACGACGGCAGCGGCCGTCGCGGCCGAGGCCCGTCCCGCTCCGCGGGCGCGCGCCAGCCGCAGCGCGAGCTGCCCCGCCGGGCCGAGACCCACCACGAGGATCGACTGGCCCGCCTCGAAGCGCCCGCGCCGGAACGCCTTGACCACGGTCGCGAGCGGCTCCGTGAACGCCGCCTCCTCGTCGGTGAGGCCTTCGGGGATGCGCCGCGTGTCGCGCGCGAGATTGCCCGCCGGAACGCGCACGAGCTCCGCCATTCCGCCGGGGTCGAGGCGCGAGCTCCGCCACTCGGCGCAGTGCACGTACCGGCCCGCCGCGCAGGCCTGGCATGCGAGGCACGGCGCGTGGTGGTGCGGCACCACGCGGTCTCCCGCGCGAAACGCCGTGACGCCCGCGCCGACCGCGATGACCTCCCCGGCGACCTCGTGGCCCAGGACCGAGCCCGCCTTGCGGCGGACGTACCAGTCCAGCAGGTCCGAGCCGCAGATTCCGGACGCCCGCATCCGCAGCAGCGCCTCGCCGGGCCCGATCGCCGGCTCGGAGACCTCCACCACGGAGACGACCGCCGGACCCGTCCACGCGAACCGCCTTCACGCCGCGATTATCGGTCAGCGCAAGAGGCGCCTGCGATAGTCTTTCGCGCGCGACGCCCCGTCGCCCGCTCGAGCACCATGTCCGAGACTCCGAACCCGAACCCGATCGCTCACATCAGCGACACGGCGCGCTGGGTCGCGCTGTATCGCGCGATCGAGAGCGAGCGTCCCGACGCGCACTTCCGCGATCCCTACGCGCGCAGGCTCGCGGGCGACCACGGCGAGACGATCGCCCGGGGGATGCCGGCGTTCCGCTCGGGCACCTGGCCGATGGTCGTGCGGACCTGCGTCTTCGACGAACTCGTGCTGCGCGCCGTCCGAAGCGAGGGCTTCGACACGGTGATCAACCTCGCGGCCGGACTGGACGCGCGGCCGTGGCGCCTCGACCTTCCCGCGGCGACGCGCTGGTTCGACGTCGACCTCCCGGGCATCCTCGAGTACAAGCGCGGCCTCCTCGCCGGCGAGCGTCCGGCATGCGACTACTCCGCAGAGGCGCTGGATCTGCGCGACGGGCCACAGCGCCGCGCCCTCTTCGAACGCGTCGGCCGCGACTCGCGGCGCACGCTCGTCCTGACCGAGGGCCTGCTCATCTACCTCACCGACGCCGACGTGGCGTCGCTCGCCACGGATCTGCATGCGCCCCGCAGCTTCCGCTGGTGGGTCATCGACCTCGTGAATCCGCGGCTGCTCCAGATGCTGCGGCGTCGCTGGGCGAAGACGCTCTCGGAGGGCGACGCGAAGCTGCAGTTTGCGCCGCCGGAGGGTCCCGCCTACTTCGCGCCCTACGGGTGGAGAGAGGCGGAGTTTCGCTCGACCTGGGACGAGTCCTTCCGCCTGAAGCGGACGATGCCGTTCGCGTGGCTCTGGCGCCTCGTCAGCCGCCTCTCCCCGGAGGAGAAACGGCGGGAGGTCAGCCGCATGGGCGGGATCGTGCTGATGGAAAGAGTCTGAGGGATTTAGATTTTGGATTTTGGATTTTGGATTTTGGATTCGGCGATGTCGCGGACGCCCGCCACCAGCCGGTCGACTTCCTCCTCGGTCGTGTAGCAGGCGCAGCCGGCGCGCACGAGGCCGTCCTCGCGCGTGGCCCAACCGCTCGACGCACGACGGTCCTGGCGTAGAAGTCGCCGCTCGAGACGAAGACCGCCCGCTTCGCGAGGCGCGCCCGGCGACCTCGGTCGGCGGGCATGCCCCGTCGACCGACGAACGAGACCGTCGGCGTCCGCGGCGCCCCGGGCGGCGGGCCGAAGACGCGTCACGCCGGCGATGGCCCGAGGCCCGTCCCACATCCGTGCGACGAGCGCCGTCCCCCGTGCGATGCAGGGCGTCGAAGCGCGGCGACGAGCGCGGCGCCGCGCGGCCCCGGCCGCTCCGGCCGAGCGAGGCCAGGAAGTCCACGGCGGCCGCGGCCGCCGACGATCGCCCTCGTGGTTCTGGGTGCCCGTCTCCAGCCGCTCGGGCGGCTCGTCCGGCGCCGGCTCGAGCTTGGGCACGTCGAGCGCCTCGAGCAGCGCGTGCCGGCCGTAGAGCACGCCGACGTGCGGGCCGTAGAACTTGTACGCCGAGCAGGCCAGGAAGTCGCAGCCCGAGGCGCGGACGTCCACCAGTGCGTGCGGGGCGTAGTGCACCGCGTCCACGAAGCTAGAGCGCCCCGACGGCGCCGGCGAGCGCCGCGGCCCGGCGCACGTCGTTGATCGTCCCGAGCGCGTTCGACGCGGCGCCGATCGCGAGCAGCCGCGTCCGCGGCCCGATGACGCTCGCGCGAGGTCTCCCAGTCGAGCTGCCCGGTCTCGGGACGCATCGGCACCGCGCCGGACCGTCACGCCGCGCTCCCGCGCCAGCGCCCGCCAGGGCGTCCACGTTGGCGTGGTGGTCGAGCTCGGTGACCACGATCTCGTCGCCCGGCCCCAGCCCGCGGCCCAGCGCCCGCGCCAGGTGGAAGGTCAGGGTCGTCATGTTGGCGCCGAAGGCGATCTCGTCCGGCGCGGCGTTGAGGAAGTCGGCCAGCGCCGCGCGGGCCTCGGCGAGCGAGCGCGTCGGTCTCCTCGCTGGTGGGATAGGCCCAGTGGGTGTTGGCGTTGTGGTGGTAGAGATAGTCGGCCATCGCCTCGACCACCGCGCGCGGGGACCTGGGTGCCCCCGGGGCCGTCGAAGTAGGCCACGGGGCGCCCCGCGTGTGCGTTCCAGCGCCGGGAACCGGCTGCGAATGGTCTGGACGTCGAGGGCGGTCTCGAGTGCGGGCGTCGACATGGCGGCGGCGAGGATATCAAGCTACTCTTTCGGAGCATGAGGCCGAAGTCGTCCGCGGCCGCGCCGCTCGCCGCGCTGCTCGAAATCGTCGGCTGCGCGACCGCGCCGCAGGCACCCGACGCCGCAGCCGCCGCGGTGGCCGTCTACCAGGCTCCCGTCGACGGGACTCATGGGATGCCCGCGGGCTGCCGCGAGATTGGGCGGACGCCGCAAGAGCAGTGGACGGAGCTCGATCGGGTGGGTCCCACCGATCCCTATCGGGCACAGCGCGCCGCGACCGCGACGGCCGGCGGCAACGTTCTGCTCGTCCTCGACCACGTGGCCTATCCGCGAAACACCTTCGACTGCCCCGCTGCCGCGAAGATCACCGACTGCCCCCCGAGCCTCGGCGCCTGGTACGACCTCGTCTTCGTGTCTTACGCCTGCTCGGCGCAGGGGCTGGCGAACCTGGCGTCGGAGCGCAGGCCATGACGAGGCCCGGCGCCGCCCCGGCCGAAACCGTGGCGCGGCCCCTCTCGGACGCCGACGACGCCGCGCGTCTGGCGCGCGAGCTGTGGGGCCTCGAGGGGACCCTCCGGCGCCTTCCGGGCGAGCGCGACGAGAACTTCCACGTCGCGGGACCGCGGGGAGAGTTCGTCTTCAAGATCGCGGGCGCGGCCGAGCGCGAGGAGACGCTCGCGCTGCAGGCCGCGGCGCTAGTGCTGGCTCGCCGAGCGGGCGCCCGAGCTCCCGCTGCCGCGCGTCGTTCCCGCCTCGGACGGCCGCGAGGCCGTTCTCGCGGAGCGCGCGGACGGGAGCCGCCGGTGGGTGCGGGTCCTCACCTACCTTCCGGGCACGATCCTCGCGGACGCGAACCCGAGGACCCCGGCGATGCTCGAGGCCGTGGGCGCCCTCCTCGGCCGCCTGGACGCGGCGCTCGAGGGATTCACGCACCCGGCGGCGCGCGGCTCCGACCTCGTCTGGAACCCGGCGCTCGCGCTCGAGGTCATCTCCCGCCATCGGGACGCGATCGCGGACGAAGACCGCCGCGCGCTGGTCGACCATTTCGTCCGGGCGTACGACGCGACGCTCGCGCCGATCCTGCACCGGCTCCGGAGCGGGATGATCCACAACGACGGCAACGACTACAACATCCTGTTCGGCCCGCCGGCAGGCGAAGAGGCTCGGCGCATTGCCGGGCTGCTCGACTTCGGCGACATGCTGCACGCCTGGATCGCGTGCGAGCCGGCGGTCGCAATGGCCTACGCCATGTTCGATCAGGGCGACCCGCTCTCCGCGGCGGCGCGCGTCGCGGCCGGATATCACCGCGCCCATCCTCTGACCGAGCCCGAGATCGAGGCGCTTCTGGATGCTCGCGGCCATCCGGTTGTGTACCAGCGTGTGTCTCTCCGCGCACCGGCGCTCCGCCGAGCCAGACAACGCCTACCTCATGGTCTCGGAGGCGCCTGCGTGGAAGACGCTCGAGGCGATGCGGGAGATCCACCCGCGCCTGGCGCACTACACGCTGCGCGCGGCGTGCGGGCTGCCGGCGTGCCCGCAGACCCCGGCGATCGAGTCCTGGCTCGCGGGGCATGGCGACGCGCTCGGGCCCGTGGTCGCGGCCGATCTGTCGCGCGCGGCGGTGCTCGATTTGTCCGTGGCGAGCCCCGAGATCGAGACCCCGGAGCAGGCGACGGACGTCGCCGTCCTGACGCCGCGGCTCTTCGGGCGATCCGCGAGGCGGGCGCGACGGCCGGAATCGGCCGCTACGACGAGGCCCGCCTGCTCTACGCGAGCGACGCGTTCGCGGGAGCGGGCAGCGAGCACCCCGAGCGCCGCACCGTCCACATCGCCGTCGACCTCTTCGCGGAGCCGGGCTCCCCGGTCCTCGCGCCGCTGGAGGGGCGCGTCCACGCGCTCCGCGACAACGCGCAGCGCCTCGACTACGGCCCGACCGTCATCCTCGCCCACCGCCCCGAGGGCGCGCCGGCCTTCTACACGCTCTACGGGCACCTGTCGGCGGAGTCGCTGCGGCGCCTGGCCGTCGGCGACCGCGTCGCGCGCAGCCAGCGCATCGGCGGATCGGCGACGCCGCCCGACAACGGCGGCTGGCCGCCGCACGTCCACTTCCAGCTCGTCACCGACCTGCTCGACCGCGACGGCGAGTTCCCGGGCGTCGCCCGCGCCAGCCAGCGCGACGGTCTGGAAGTCCCTGTCTCCGGATCCGAACCTCGTGCTGCGTCTTCCGCCGCGAGTCGGTCGCGGCCCCCGCGGCCGACCCCGACGCGCTGCGCGCGGAGCGGCGCGAGCGCCTCGGGCCCTCGCTCTCTCTCGCGTACCGCTCGCCGCTCACGATCGTCCGCGGCGCCACCCAGTACCTCTACGACGAGAACGGCGCGGCGTATCTGGACATGGTCAACAACGTCGCCCATGTCGGCCACTGCCATCCCCGCGTCGTCCGGGCGGGCGCGCGGCAGATGGCGGTGCTCAACACGAACACGCGCTACCTGCACGACCGCGTCGTCGAGTACGCGCGAGCGGCTGACGGCGCACGCTGCCGGAACCGCTCTCGGTCTGCTTCTTCGTCAACTCCGGCAGCGAGGCCAACGAGCTCGCGCTGCGGCTGGCCCGCGCCCACACGCGCGGCGCGCGACGTCATGGTGGTCCGAGGCGCGTACCACGGCAACACCTCGCGCTGATCGACGTCAGCCCCTACAAGTTCGACGGGCCCGGGCGGCTCGGGCGCGCCGCCGTGGGTCCAGGTGTCCCGATGCCCGACGCCTACCGCGGCCCGCACCGGCGCGACGACCCGGCCGCGGGGCGAAAGTACGCCAGCCACGTAAGGACGCCGCCGCGCGGATCGCGGAGCGCCGCGGCGCCCGGCGGCGTTTCTCGGCGAGTCCATCCTGTCCTGCGGCGGCCAGATCGAGCTCCCGCCGGGCTACCTCGAGGACGCGTACCGGCACGCGCGCGCGGCCGGCGGCGTCTGCATCGCCGACGAGGTCCAGGTCGGGTTCGGCCGCGTCGGCACGCACTGCTGGGGCTTCGAGACGCAGGGCGTGGTGCCCGACATCGTCACCATGGGGAAGCCGATCGGCAACGGGCACCCGCTAGGCGCGGTCGTGACGACGCCGGAGATCGCGGCCTCGTTCGCCAACGGCATGGAGTACTTCAACACCTTCGGCGGCAACCCGGTCTCTGCGCCATCGGGCTGGCGGTGCTGGACGTGATCGCGCGCGAGGGCCTGCAGGAGCGCGCCCCCGGCTCGGCGGGCGCCTGCGCTCGGCCTCGCGCGCTGCTCGCGGCGGCCCGCTCGTGGGCGACGTGCGCGGGCTCGGGCTGTTCCTCGGCATCGAGCTTTTGCTCGACCGCCGGACGCGCGAGCCCGCCGCGCGCCAGGCCTCCTACGTCGTCGACCGGATGAAGGACCACGGCATCCTGATCTGCACCGACGGCCCCGACCACAACGTGATGAAGATCAAGCCCCCCCTCTGCCTCACCGAGTCGGACGTGGACCGGGTCGTCGCGGCCTACGACCGCGTGCTGGGCGAGGACTTCGTGAGGGCGAGATGAGAAGAAGATCGACCTTCGCACTGGTTCTCATCGCCTTCTTCGCCGGCGCGGCCGCTCTCACCGCCGCGCCGCCCTACAAGACGAAGAACGTCGTCGTCATCGTGACCGACGGGCTGCGCTGGCAGGAAGTCTTCCGCGGCGCGGAGACGGCGCTGGTGTCGACGAAGCTCGGCGGCGTCGAGGACGAGCCAGCGACCAAGAAGGCGTTCTGGCGGGAGACCGAGGCCGAGAAGCGGCAGGCGCTCCTCCCCTTCTTCTGGACGGTGATCGCGAAGGAGGGCCAGCTCTACGGCAACCGCGACGCCGGCTCCTCCGCGCAGGTCACGAACGGCTACAAGTTCTCGTACCCGGGCTACAACGAGATGGTGACCGGCGCGCCCGATCCGCGCATCGACAGGAACGAATTCGGCAAGAACCCCAACGTCTCCGTCTTCGAGTGGCTCAACGGGACGCCGGAGCTCCGCGGACGGGTCGGCGTCGTGGGAGGCTGGGACGTCTTCAACGACATCTTCAACCGCGAGCGCAGCGGGCTCGACATGCGCGTCGCGTACGAGACGCCGTTCCCGGCGTCGGGCCCGGGTTCCCGTGAGGAGCTCGTGAACAAGCTCTACCGGACGGTCACGCGCGAGTTCTCCGACATGCCCTGGGACGGCCTCCTGCAGGAGACGCTCCTCGGCTACGTGGCGGCGAAGAAGCCTCGGCTCCTCTTCGTGGGCTACGGCGAGACCGACGAGTGGGCGCACAACGGACGCTACGACCTGGTGCTCCAGTCCGCCCACAACGTGGACGCCTACATCCGCGAGCTGTGGACCGCGATGCAGGCCATGCCGGAGTACAAGGACCAGACGACGTTCCTGATCACGACCGACCACGGCCGCGGCGACGGCCCCGAGTTCTGGAAGCACCACGACTGGAACGTGGACGGCGCCGAGAACATGTGGATCGCCGTCCTCGGCCCCGATACGCCGCCGCTCGGGGAGCGCCGGAACGCCGCGCGCGTGACGCAGGGCCAGATCGCCGCCACCGCGGCGGCCCTGCTCGGCCGGGACTGGAGGGCCCAGAATCCGAAGGCCGCGCCGCCGCTCGCGGAGGCGATCGGGAAGAAACCGTAGGGGCGGCCCTTGCGGCCGCCCGGGCGGGGGCAAGCCCCGCCCCTACCCGCTTTAACGCGGCCGTCCCGGCCGCGTTAAAGCTCCACCGCCGGCGGGCCCGGCCGCGTGGTGAAGAAGCGGGAGCGTTGCGTCGGGTGCGGGAACTCCTGCGCATAACGCTCCGCCCAGCGCTTCCGGAAGGGCTCCGCGTCGGCGGTGCGCACGAGCGCCCACACGCTGCCGCCGAATCCGCCGCCGAACGCCGATGCGGCCGCGGCGCCGAGCTGGCGCGCGGAGCGGACCAGCGTCACCGTCTCGGGGATCTGGTTGTCGAGGAAATTCTCGGCGAGCTCCTGCGAGCGGTCCACCAGCGGACCGGCCAGGACGATCTCGCCGCGCGCGAGAAGGTCGGCGACCTGCGGGATGAGCTCGAGCGACTCCTCCAGGAACTGTTCCAGGCGGCCCGTCAGGAAATCGGGCGAGAAGCCGGGCACCGGGAGCACCCGCAGGAGGTTGCGGATCCGCTCGCGGGCGTCGGGGACGTCGGTGGCCGCCGCGAAGAGGCTCGCGTCGGCGCGCTTCGCCGATCGGTTCCACAGCTCCAGGATCGCCGCGACGGCGAGCGGCAGGCGGTTGTACTTCTCCCGCGCGTCGCCGCTCTTGTCGGCCGGCATGCCGCTCGCGCCGATGACGAAGCTCCACTCCTCCTCGAGCGGGATCGCGCGCTCGCGGCGCGCGGGGTCGAACACGAATTGCGCGATCTCGCCCCGCCGCGCGCACAGAATCGCGACGTGGTCCTCGCTCCCTCCGAACGTGCCCACGCCGCCCTCGCCGTCGAGCCCCCGGAACCCCCGCCCGTTCTCGACGCCGCCGAGGTACGCGCCGAGGTCCTCCGGGCCGCGGATGTTCTCGGCATAGGCCGGGTGACTGTCGAGCGCGTTGACCGCGGCGATCGCGGTGAAGAGAGACACCACGAGCGCGCTCGAGCTCGAGAGGCCGGACGCGCGCGGCAGATCGCTGGCCAGCGCGATCTCGGCTCCCCGCAGCGCGCCGGGGAAGTTACGCGCGACGCGCGAGGCGACCGCCTGAGCATAGATCGACCAGCCGGTCCCGGCCGGCGCGAGGTCCGCGTCCAGCGCGACCTCCTCGGTCAGACCGCGGGCCACATCGGTGATGCGGACGGTGCGGTCCGAGCGCGGAGCGGCCGCGACGCAGAAGCCCCGGCCCGCGGTGCAGAGGAGGCTGCGGCCGCCGGCGTAGTCCGTGTGCTTGCCCAGAACCTCGATCCGGCCCGGCACGAACCAGCGCCGCGCCGGTTCCCCCGGCGAGGCCCCGCCGGAGGCTTCCCTCGTCGCGGCGAGCGCCGCATCGACCGGCTCGAAGAGCTCGCCCTTGCGCCGCGCCTCGGAGGCGCTCAGCCCCTCCGCCTGCAGCCGGTCCTCGAGCGCGCCGAGGCTCACAGCCGGACCTCGATCCCGGCGAGCGCGCGCTCGACGGACGCGACGTCCTCGCGCGTCGAGAGGTCGAGCACGCCCTCGGCGCACGGGACGGCGCAGAACCGGAGCCCGAGCGCGTCGATCCCGAGCTGGACCGCCTGCGGGAGCTCGCGCTCGCCGCGCGCGGAGACCGGGACGCGCCGGCACGCCTCGAAGATCGCGGGCGAGAAGCGCCAGAGGTTCATGCTGACGAGGACTGGCCCGCGCTCCGTGAGGAGCGCCTCGGGGCCCGGCTTCTCGTCGATGCGCGCGAGGGAGCCGTCCGCCGCGATCCGCAGCGTCGCGTACCGGGCGATGCGCTCCGCCGGCACGTTGCCCCGCCGCTGCAGCGCGTCGCGCTCGAAGACGGGCAGTCCCGGCTCGGAGAGGGCCCGAAGCGCGCGGTACGCCACGAGCGGATAATAGTTGTCGGCGTTGGCGAGGAGGAAGTCGGCGCCCGCCGCGAACTCCTCCGCCGCGAGCGTCGCGTCGGCCGTCCCCCGCGGAGACTCCTGGACCGCGAAGCGGACGGCGAGCCGGCCCATCGGCAGCGCCGCGTACCGCTCCCGGATCGGGTTGGCCGCGCCCGGCCCGATCACCAGGCAGACCTCCTCGATCCCGGCGTCCGCGAGGGCCGAGAGCACGTAGTCGAGAAACGGCCGCGGGACCGGGACGAGGCCCTTCAGGCCAGCATCCGCCGCGGCCGCCTGGCCGGCGTCCAGTGAAGAGGCTCGGGATCCGCCGGCGCCGCCGGGCTCCCGCTGCCGCATCCGGCGGCCGAGCCCCGCGGCGAGGAGGACGGCCTTGGTTACGCCCACGCCCGCCGCGGCCCGCCGGCTCCCCGGCTCACGCGTACTTCGCCGCGAGCTTCGTGACGGTGTTCAGGTTGCGAAACGTCGCCTGGACGCCGAGGAGCTTCTCGAGCTTCGCGCCCGAGAACTTCGAGTCGCTGAACCCGCCGTGGATGCGCCAGTAGACCTCGCGCTCGCGGACACGGAAGTCGTCGGTGCCCGTCCGCAGGGACTCGAGCGCGCGGACCGCGGCCGCCGCCGGCGTCGCGGAGAGGAACCCCACGTGGAGGCTCGTGCCCGCGGCTTCACGCGGGAACGCACGGTGGCCAGAGATTGCTGCGAGCTGGGCCGGCGAGCGGATGAAGGTCGCGACTCCGTAGCCGAGCGCCTTCTCGAGATGCGCCGCGATCGCCCGCTCGAGCGCCCCCGTGTTCCTCGAGGCCGACGCGAAGATGACGTTGCCGCTCGCGATGAAGGTCTCGACCTCGGAGTGGCCCAGGCGCTCGAAGAGGCGGCGCAGCGCCTCCATGGGGACGACGTGCACGCCCACGTTGATGGCGCGCAGAAACGCGATGTGCCGGGGCATGATTTCGGAGAGCAGTGTATCTGCCCGCTCCTAGGACCCGGCGGACGAGAAGCGGTCCGACTGCGGGTCCCAGAACGGCCCCTCGAGGCCGAGGCCGGCGAAGATCCGCCGCATCTCCTCGGGCTGCGGCCGACGCGAGGTCGGCTGGAGCCGCGTGGAGTACCAGGCGACCGCGAGCCCCCAGAGCTGTTCGAGCGCAACGAGCGGGCGCACCGGGATCCCGAGGCCCTCGCACCACTCCCGCACCCTTTCTTCCGACCGGAAGAAGAGCATGCGGCTTCAGGTCAGGACGATGTCGTCCCACCACTGCGCGGCCGGAACGGCGCAGTGGAAGAGCCAGTCGGAACCGCCCGGGCCCTCCGGCCCGATCGCGAGGCGCAGCGGCTCGTGCGTCTGCTCGCAGCGCGACTCGACGGCGCCGGGCTTCTGAAGGGCTGCGACTATCCCGAAGACGTCCCACGCGCAGTTGGCGAAGTACCGCTTCTCCGCCACGACCGCCACGTGCTGCGTCGGGACGCCCGAGAAGGGCGGCGCCATCCGGATCGAGACGCCGTCCTCCTCGAGGACGAGCACCCGCTGCGCGCGAAGCCTCGCGTACGCCGCGGGCACCTCGGCGGCCGGCACGCCCGCGCGCGCGGCGACCTCCCCGGGCGACGGCCGGCGCGCCGTCTCCGCGAAGTGCCGGTACACGGCCATCTTGACCTCGAGGTCCGATCCGGACTGTCCGGACGCGCTCATGCGCTCTGCGCCCGTTCGAGCGCCCGCCGGTCCCAGGCGGCCGCGTTCGCCGCCGCCTCGTAGGTCGACTGCAGGAAGGCGAGAAGCGCGTCGTCCGGCGAGGCCGCCGTCCGCACCGCGTCGTACGGCAGGAGGAACTCCTTGAGATCCGTCGAGTAGAACGCCGCCCCGGGCTCGACGGGCGCCTGCGCGAACCCGGGCGGCTCGGGATACGCGTAGGAGTAGTACGCGGGGTACGCGATCGGACCGCCGCCCGGCCAGAAGCCGGCGCTGCTGACCTCGTGCGAGTAGGCGTCGCGGGTCACGCGGTCCGGCAGTCCGGGCACGCCGCCGGGGTGGAGCGGCGCCGGGCGGCCCGAGAAGCGCGTGACGGCGAGGTCCGGCGCTCCCCAGAAGAAGTGGACCGGGCTGCACTTGCCGATGAAGCGCGAGCGGAAGCGCTGGAACACGCGGTCCGACTGCTGGAGGATCCGCCAGAACCGCTGCGCCGCGTCGGGATCGTAGGACGCGTGGCGCTCGTCCCGATCGAACGGGATCGGTTCCGCGACCTCGTTGGGATTCTCGTGGATCCTCACGGAGAGCCCGAGTCGGTCGAGCTCCGCGAAGAGCCGGCGGTAGAACGCCGCCACCGACTGGGGCTCGAGGGGGACGCTCCCGGTCGCGCCGTCGCCCGCCGCGATGCGCAGCGCGTGGTCCAGGAAGTCGAAGTCGATCTGGAACGTGCGCTCGCCGTGCGGCATCGGCCCGGTCGTGAGCCCGCGCGCGGTCACGTACAGCGTCACGTTCCAGCAGTGGTTGATCGGCGGCGTCGTGACGAGCCGGATCTTTCCGACGATCTGCGTCCAGAGGTGCAGCGTCGCGTAGGTGTCGGCCCATCCCTGGAGGGGGAGGCTCGGCCAGGTCTCCATCGCCCGCGATTCTATCGGCGGCGGCCTCTGAGCGCGTTCGCGTCGTACTCAACAATCAGCCTCTTCGGCGCGAGCCGCCGCCAGGACTGGACCAGGAGATCCCGGAGTGCGCCTGCCCCCACGGTGTCCAGGCGGACCAGGACCGCCCCGTAGCCGCGATAGTGGTCGGTCAAAAAGAACGACACGGGATCGGCGTGCATCCACGCCTCGAGCGCCTCGTCGCCGCACTTGACCACGAGCGTCTCGCCGTCCTCGCGCAGGCGCGCGAGGAGCTTCCCGCGGACCCTAAATCCCGGCGTGCCATAGCAGGGGCCCTCCTCGACGCCGGGGAGGGAGAGGAGAAGAGCCCTTGCCGTCCAAGCCGGGCTTGGCGCCCGGGTGCTCCCCCTACTTTGCCGCCGGCTCGAGCTCGAGCCGGCACGCCTTCGCGTCGAGGAGCGGCGCGAGCTCCCAGACGTTCCTGTACCCATAGATGTAGAGCGTAACGTACGTCGACAGGTTGAGCGACGCGGCCGGCGCCTTGATCGGGAACGCCGAGGCGGCGTTGACGAAGTTGTTGTTGCAGTAGATCAGGACGCGGGTGGACTTGTCCGGGATGACCGCCCCCAGGCTCGCGGCCGTGAAGTCCGGGAAGCTCACGTTGACCGCGCCCTTGACGTGGAGCTCGTCGTACTTCTCCCTGCTGCGCGCGTCGAGGACCACCGTCCCGCGCTCGCGGCTCATCCGGAGAAAGTCCTCCTCGGTCACGCGGTGGGTCTCGCGCGCGATGGCCGCCTCCCGCGAAAGACGAAGATGGGCGTCCATGTCGATCGCAGGATTGGGGAGCAACGGCGTCGGCGCCCGAGGCGAGGAGAGGCGCGGCGGCTAGGCTCGTCAGGAGGCAGGCGGCGAGAAGGGCGGAGCGCATGGTGGAAACCTCCCGATGGCTATACGGATCCCGGGACGAATCCGTCAGACGCTGGACTCTCGTCCTCGCGGTCGGACCCGAACCGCAGGACGTTGCCGTCCGGATCCTCGACCTGCATCTCGAGCCCCCAGGGAAAGTTCGCCGGCTCCGACCGGATGAGCGCGCCGCGCTCCCGATACACGGCGTACAGCGCCCGCACGTCGCTGACACCGACCCAGACCCAGGCGCCGCCCCGGCCCTGTCCCTCCCGGCACAGGTAGATCCCCAGCCCGTCGCGACCGACGCGCGTGAACTCGTCGGTCCCCCACGGCGCGTTCGTGAACCCGAGGACGCCGATGTAGTAGGCGACGCTCCGCGCCATGTCGGAGACCCTGAGGATGGGGTCGACGCACTCGAAGTGGACGGACTCGGATTCGGGCATTGCCATCGCGCGTTTCTCGCTGCGTCTCCGCGGTCAGAACATCGTGTTGTTGTTGGCGGAGGTCGGCGGGATCGGCTGCAGCACGTCCCAGTGCTCCACGATCCGGCCCTCGGGATCCAGGCGGAAGATGTCGATGCCGGCCCAGTTGCTCTCGCCGGGCCACTCCTGGAAGCAGTGCAGCACGACGTAGTCGCCCTCGGCGATCGCGCGCTTGAAGTAGACCCGCTTGCCCGGGAACTCCTCCGCCATCCGCAGGAAGTAGTCGACGAACGCCTGCTTCCCGTCGGCGACCTTCGGGTTGTGCTGCGTGTAGATCTTGCCGGCGTAGCGCTCGATCGCCTCGGCCGGCTTCGCCTGGTTGAACATCAGGTCGTAGAACGCCATCACGGTCTTCTTGTTCCGCTCGAGGTCGCTCATCCTGTCCTCGTCGGCCTCGCGCCGATGAAGAGGGTCTTCTCGTCGACGAAACAGAGGCCGTTGCCGAAGGGGTCCTCGGCGTAGAAGGAGCGCTCGCCCCAGGGCCGCACGACGACCGCTCCCGCCGGCGCGCCGTGAACGTCCTCCTTCGAGAGGCCGCGCAATTTCTTCGCGCGGGCGTAATACGCCTCGACGTCCGGAACCGCGAAGTACACATCCTGCGCGATGGGCCTCGGCTTCTTCCGCGTCGCCGAGACATCGACGAGGGCCAGGATCACCGGGCCGCAGTCGAAGTAGACGCGCCCGCCGCCGACGAGCCTCCCCTCGATCCCCAGCAGCTTCGAGTAGAACCGGTTGGCCTTCTTCGAGTCCGAGACCTCGAGCGAGACCCGGAAGATCCTCATCGACGGCGCCCCTCCGGCGCGAGTTTAACGTCTCGTGGCGCTCAGCGGGGCGCGAGCTGCAGCGGAGCCTGCGAGCCGATCCGCCAGACGCCGTTGGTGGAGGTCCCAGCGTAGAGGAAGCCGTGATTGTCCGTCGCGAGGCTCGTGACAATAGCGCCGGGACCGTCGGGGCGTCCCCAATCGCAGAGCTGCTGCCATGTCGCTCCGCCGTCGGTGCTGCGAAGGGGTGGCAGACCGGATCGTGTGCCGCTACGCGAGGGGCCATCCGCGGTCCCCACCGACACGACGCCACGATCGTCCACGGCCGCCGCGATGACCTGCAAGAGTTCCAGACTCCAAGTCTTTCCGCGATCCTCGCTCTTGTACAAATCGGAAAAGGCAATGGCGTAGATCGTTCCTGGATGCGCCGGATCCGGAACCAGCGCCGTCACGTAACCGAGGGACTGCGCGGTCGCGAGCTCCCATTGATCTCCCGCGTTGTCGCTTCGATAGATTTCTCCATTCGTCGCATAGAGCGTGTCCGCGGCCGTCGGATCCACGACGACGAAGTCGACGCCGTCGCCGATCCCGTCGTGGATTGGAATCCAGGTCTCTCCACCGTCCGTGCTCTTCCACGGCTGGCCGTCGGCCATGTAGACCGTCGAAGGCACAGCCGGCGAGACCGCGATCGACGTCACGAAGCGGCCGGTCGCCGAGGGCGGCGACCAGGTCGTTCCGCCGTCGCCGCTTCGGATCACACCCGCGGTCGCGTCCGACGCATAGACGATCCGGGAATCGGTGGGATCGACAGCGAGGCCGCCGAACGCCGCCGCGGACGGCGCGAACGCGTCCAAGGACCAGGTCTGCCCGCCGTCGGTCGTCTTCGCGAACCCGCCGGTCAACGCGTAGACGGTCCCCGGAGCGCTCGGCGCGACGGCCACGGCGCCGATCGGCGCCGCGTCGAGATGTCCGTTGCGGGGCGACCAGCTCCGGCCGCCGTCATCCGAGCGAAGTACGCCAGCGCCGTCCGCTCCCGCGAGGAGGGCATCCTGGTCAGCGAGGAGGGACAGCAGCCCGCCCGGGACGGCACCGACCCGCGCCCAGGTGTCGCCGCGGTTGGCGGAGCCGTAGACGTCGCCCGCAGCCGTCGCGGCATAGAGGGTGCGCTCAGAGACCGCCAGGGCCACGATCGGAGCTCCAGCCCAACGATTGGGACTCCAGTGGGATCCGCCGTCGTCGCTGCGAAAGAACACGTCGCCGGAGGCATAGACGGTCAGCGGAGACGATGGATCGACTTGCAGGAGATTCACGCCGGCGTTCTGAAGCGGCGTCGCCTGCCACGAGCTGCCGCCGTCGAGGCTGACTTCCACCGTCCCGTTCCAATCCAGCAGGTATACCCGCGTGTTCACGACCGAATCGACCGCGATCGCCCTCTCGGCGGCCCTGGGCAGCGGGGCCCAGCTCGCCCCGTCGTCGGTGCTGACGGCCGCGAAGGATGGGTCGAAGGGGGAGGCGGAATTGTCGCTCGCGTAGAACCTGCCGATGCTCGTGCCAATCGAAAGCTGTTGATGGGCTTCGAGAACCTGCACCCAGGTCGCTCCGGAGTCGGCGCTCCGAAAAAGGTACGAGACCTCGGAGTCGTAGGGAAATATCTCGTCTGACGTGGCCGCCACGGAGGCCAGGAGCACCGACGAATCGGAGGGACTCACGTAGACGCCGTCGACGACGTTTCCACCCAGCAGGAGCGTCCAGCTGCCCCCGGCGTCGGCGCTCCGGAAGAGTCCGTTTTCCGTGCCCGCGTAGAGCACGTTGGCGTCGCGCGGATCGGCCGCGAGGGCCAGGATCAACCCGCAATACGGGCCGCTGTGCGAACGGTTGCTCACGCGCTCGACGGTGCGGGAGCCGATCTCCAGCGCCGCGGCTGAGCCGACCGGGGCGAGCAAAGCGAGCCAGAGCGCGGCGAGGGCCGCGCCCGAGATTCGGCCGGGAAGCGAACTGTGGTGCACGGCTTTCATCAATCAGTATACGAGCGAGCCGAAACTCGTATCGCCCGTTGCCGAACGAAGGCGCCGATCCCCGCGAGGAGGGCGCACGGCGCCCAGATCCAGAGGAGCTCGGATCGCAGGATCCGAATCCCCCGCTCCGAGAAGAAGCGCCCGACGCCGATCGGCGAGACCGCGATGACGCGCCACGGCAGGAAGTACCGCGCGTTCGAGAACGGCGAGAAGAACGCGACGCCCATGCCTCCGGTCGTCAGCGCGTCGAGCACGCCGTGCGACGCCGCCGCGAGCAGGACGACGAGGAACGCCGTCCCGCGCGTGGCGGGGAGCCTCCGCGCGAACGCCGTGGCGCACGCCGCCAGGATCGCGGCGAAGACGAGGGAGTGGGTGAAGCCCCGGTGGCCGAGCGGCGCGTCGTAGGGGACGCCCGCCCAGTAGCCGAGGGCGTCGACGTCCGGGAGCACGCTCGCCGCGCAAGCCAGGAGCGCCAGCCGGCGCGGCACCGCGGCGCGGCCCGCCACGACGGCGATCGCCAGGGGAACCGCGGGATGCGAGAGGACGGAAGCCATCACGCGCCTGTCGTCAGGCGCCTGGCTGCCCGCCGCTCACTTCTGCAGCGTGACCGTCCCGCCGTACAGGAGGATCTTGTCTCCGAAGTCGGACGGCGACCAGAAGTCGCCGACCTCCATCGACACCGCCGAGGCGGATGCCGTTCCTACCACCGCGCCGCCCTTGCAGCCGGACATCTCGATCTTCCCGTCCAGCGTCTTGCCGGACACCGTCCCGAAGAACGCGCCGCGGATCTTGCAGCCGTCGGCGGTGAAGAGCCCCTGGACGTCCGCGCCGTTCTGTTGAAGCGTCGCCGTGACCGGCGAGGTGCACCCGGCCGTGCGCGCCTGGAACGTCCCGCTCCAATTTCCGGCGACGCTCGCGGAGGCCACAGGCGAGCTCATGGGGTTCGTCACGGAATCGGACTTGTTGCAGGAGAGACCCAGTAGCGCGAGGGTCAGGGCCGTCCCGGCCGCCCACGCCCTTCGAGATTGGAAAAGCATTGGCGACTCCTTTCCGTCTCATGGTGTACCACAGCCACAGTCCGCCGGCGCCGCCTTAAGGTGCCGCCGGGGCCGCCCGCGTGTTGGCGCCGCGCCGCGGCCGGTAGACCAAAGCGACCGCGAGGCCGACCGCGATCCATTGGAAGAAAGCTGCCACGGCCAGCTCGGCGGCGAGCCGGCCCCCGATGTTCAGCAGGACCCCGAACCGGGCCCCCTCGGCCGCCCCGCTCCCGCCCTCGTAGCCCCTGGCATAGATCATCGCCAGGACGAGCATTCGCGAGCAGCGTGCCCGCGAGACCGAACGGGGCGTTGCCGGCCAGGGCGTCGGCCGAACGGTAAACGGCGGAGTAGGGCTGGTCGTGGTCGCGGATCAGCATCCCGTTGATGAGGAATCCGTAGGCGAAGAAGACGACCAGGGCGTCGACCGCGGCGGCCACGAGGCGGGTGATGTTCATGGGTCCCCCCCTGCTCCCGACGTGAATCGAGGCATACCAATACCTCGAAAGGCTTCCTCCGGGCACTCGACAAGTGCATCTCCAATATGGGGAGTTCTGGACCGCCAATGACAAACGCCTCGAGGCCCTGCTCGGCGCGCTGCAAATCCGCGATAAAAAGACTCCGGACAAGAAACGCGGACGTTCCCCCGGCCCGACGGAGGAGATTCCCGATGAAGGCGAAATCCAAACCCGATGCCCTGAGGATCAGGCTCCCCAGCGAGCGCGAGATCGTGTTGACGCGCGACTTCCCCGCGCCCCGCCGCCTCGTGTGGGACGCGCACACGAAGCCCGCGCTCGTCAAGCAATGGCTGCTGGGACCCGACGGCTGGTCGATGCCGATCTGCGAGATGGACCTGCGCGTCGGCGGCAGGTACCGGTGGGTCTGGCGGCGCGACGAGGACGGCACCGAGATGGCGTCGGGCGGCGTCTTCAAGGAGATCGTCGCCCCCGAGCGCCTCGTCTTGACCGAGCAGTTCGAGCAGCCCTGGTATCCCGGCGAGGGGCTCAACACGATCGTGCTGACCGAGTCCGGCGGCCACACGACCCTGACGCAGACGATGCTCTACGAGACACGCGAGATCCGCGACGGCGTGTTGAAATCCGGGATGGAGTCGGGCGTCGAGAGGAGCTATCGGCGACTCGAGGAGATCCTGGCCGCCCGGGCGGCGTGACCGGACGGGGACGCGCCCGGCCGGAGAGCGCGCATCGCGGCTGTCCGCCCGCATCAGCGTCAGCTCCCCGCCTCGTAGCGGAGAAACACCTTCCCGTTGGAGAACGCCCGGCTCTGCGCCAGCCGTAGGGAGAGGCGCTTCGCCACGCCCTCGAACATCGTCCTCCCGCCGCCGAGGACGACCGGGCACACGACGATCTGATACTCGTCGATCAGGCCCGTCCCCGCGAGCTGCGCGACGACGCTTCCGCTTCCGAGGATCACGAGGTCCCGGCCGGAGACCTCCTTCAGATCGCGCACCTCCCGCGCGAGATCACCCTTCTTCACCGTCGTGTTGGACCAGGACGCGTGCTCGAGGGAACGCGAGAAGACGATCTTCGTCCTGCGGTTCATGCCCTCCGCCACCTCCGGGTAGTTCTTCGCCGCCGCGGGCGTGGGCCAGGAGGCGGCCATCATCTCGTAGGTGACCCGGCCGAAGAGGAGCGTGCCTTCACCGCGCGCGTTCCCCGCGACGAAGTCGCGGAACTCCGAATCGTCGCCGCCGGTATGTGCCCAGCTCAGGTCGCCGTCCCTGCCCGTGAAGTACCCATCCAGCGTCACGCTGTTGAAGACGGCCAGCTTCCTCATCCCAGGCTCCTTTCGCCGCGCGTTTCCTTCTATCGGAGCAAGAGACGAGCCAGTCCCGCCGGTAGAGACTCAGGATTCCCACCGCGCGAACGCGACCCCGACGCCGCCGCGGGCGGCCCTCAGGGTTGGGGCGCGGTGAGCTGCGCAAAGAGCTGGCCGAGGTTCCAGGAGTCCCAGCCCTTCACGATGCGCCCGTTGGAAAAAACGATCCAGCTCATTCCCCGGAAGGACACGCGGCGCTTGCTCGGCGCAATCCCGAGGCCGGCGCCCTTGTGCGTGCCCGACGCCGACCAGCGCACGACCACGTTGTCGCCCTCCGCGACGACGTCGTCCACGGTCACCTGCAGGTCCGGAAACCCGTCGAGCAGGCCCGCGCGCGCCTTCAGGAAGTCCTCCGGCGAACGCACGTCGACGCCCTCCATCTGCCCCACGATGTTCGGGTCGAGCAGCTCCGTGATCGTCTCGTCCTTACGCTGGTTCCAGACTTCGTCGAACCAGCGGCGGGCCAGGAGAGCGTTGGCCGAGGTCATGCGCCACCTCGCTTTGCGCCGATCCTATACCCTCCGGCGGAGAGTCCTGCGTGTCCCGCCTCACTCGCGAGCCGCGCGCGGGTCGCGTGCATCAGCGCGTCGATCGCGGGATCCTCGAGCGACGCGTCGCAGCGGAGAAACCTCCGAACGCCGCAGTACGGGGGGATCCTGGAACGCGGGTCTACGGCGCTCGCGGGGTCAGAAGCGCCCGGAGCTGTTCCAGAATCCTGGGCGTCGGCACGGGCGTCCCTGGCTTCGGGTTCACGAGCAGCACGAAGTTGTCCGCGAGAATCTCCTCGGGGTGAATGATGTAGCGGGTGTTCGCGCCGATCTGCTCCAGGTAGTCGGGGACCTCCCTGGCCTCGAGCAGCCGGGGCTCGCCGTCCGGCCGCGCCGCCGGCCGGAACCGCCCGCCCTCCTCGACCACGACGAGCAGGCGGAAGTCCATGCTGTCGAAGAACTCGCCGCCCTTCCGGACGTCGTAGCGTTCGGTCCTCGCGAGCAGCAAGGGCGTGACGGGCCGGCGCTCGCCATCGACTCGGACGCGGATCACGGAGTCGAGCAGCGGCGCGTCCGGGTTGGTGATCTTCCGCGCGCGAAGCGCCTCGGGCAGCGCGATCTCCGGACAGACCTCGAAGCCGAGGATCCCGTAGAGCGCCGCGCGCTTCTCGGGATGGTGGCGGCTGAAGATGTGGAAGAGCTCGTGGAAGACGGTCTTCTCGAGCTCCTTCGCATCGCCGCCGACCACGTTCACCGGGAGAACGACGGACGCGCCGCGACAGTACGCCGCGCGTCCTTCCTCCAGGCCCGTGGTCTTGACGAAGAGCACGACGGGCGGAAGGCGCAGGTCGAGGTCCGCGGTGGCGTGCCGGAACCGCCCGAGGATCGAGGCCAGCGCCGCAACCTCGGCGTCGGTCCACTCCAGCGTCTGGCGGGCCACGAAGGCCAGGTACTCGGTCTCCGCCACGTCCCGATCGGTCTTGAGGCGCGCCGCGCGGTCGAACGGGCTCATCGCGGCGACGAAGACGTCGCGGGCGGAGAGCAGCCGCCCGCCCTCGGCCGCCGACGCGAACCCGGCCTTCGTCCCCGGGGCAATCTCGACGGTCTGCGCCTGCGACGCGCCGGAGACGAGCAGCACGGCGGCGAAGAGAACGCGTTCAGCCGCGAATCGCATACCGCACGCCCTCGCCTTCCTGTTGCGCTTCCAGGAAGCGCGGGAGATCCGACAGCGCGCCGTGCTCGGCGATGAGCGGGCGCGGGTCGATCGCGCCCGACGCGAGCGCCTCGAGCGACGCGCGCGCCTCCTCGGGCGTGTAGTGAAACGAGCCGATGAGCGCGATCTCGGAGTAGTGCAGCCGCGCGGCGTCGAAGGTCACGGTCGCTCCCGGGGCGCAGCCGCCGAAGAGCAGCACCCGGCCGCCGGCGCGCACGAGCGTGGGCAGCCGCTCCCACACCGTACGGTCGCCCGTGCAGTCCACCGCGATGTCGGCCGGTCGCGGGCCGCCTTCGGGGAAACCGCCCGAGACGTCGAGAAACCTCGCCCCGAACCGCTCGGCGAGCTTCGCGCGCTCGGGACGACGCCCGGCGACCGTCACCGCGAGCCCGCGCTTCGACGCGAGACCCGCCCACAGGAAGGCGAGCGCCCCGGCGCCGTAGATCGAGCATCGACGCGCCGGGCCCGGGCGCCGGCGTCCCGAGGCGGTTCCAGCCGTGGAGCACCGAGGCGAGCGGGTCCAGAAACGCGGCGACCTCGTCCGACACGCCCTCGGGCACGCGGTGGAGGTTCGCGGCGACGATGCCCGCCGGGATCCGGACGCGCTCGGCGAAGGTGCCCCACATCCACGCGGGAGACCCCGAGCACAGGTTCGGCCGCCCCGCCGCGCAGTCGGCGCAGCGACCGCAGGGCCCCGACACGCCGGGAGCCGCGCGCTCGCCGATTCTCCAACCCGAGACGCCCTCGCCGAGCTCCACGATCTCGCCGCAGAGCTCGTGGCCCATCGTGACGGGAAGCGAGACCTTCGTGTGGCCGCGCCTCAGGATCTTGACGTCGGTGCCGCAGGTCAGCGTCGCGCGCATCCGCAGGACGACCTCGCCCGGACCGGCCGTGGGCGCCGGAAGCTCGCGCTCCTCGTAGCTCCCGATCGCGGTCTGAACGTAGGCCTTCATCGTTCCGATGGCTTCGCGGTCCGCGGCGCGCCGTCAGCTCTTCCGCGATCCGACGAACCGCGCGAGCTCGGGCAGGACGCCTCCGCGGCCCGGGAGGGACGACGCGATCGCGACCGCCTCGTTCACGTTCTCGGCGAGGAGCTCGCGCGACCGCTCGACGCCCCAGACTCCCGGAAACGTGGCCTTGCCGTGCGCCGAGTCCTTGCCCGCCGCCTTGCCGAGCGTCGCCGCGTCGGACTCGACGTCGAGGAGGTCGTCCTTGATCTGGAACGCGAGGCCGATCCGGCGGCCGTACTGGTCGACGCGCGCGAGGGCGTCGTCGTCCGCACCGGCGAGGATCGCGCCCGCCAGGAGCGATCCGCGGATGAGCCGGCCGGTCTTGTTCTCGTGAATCTTCGCGACGAGCTCCGCGGTCGGCTCCGTCTCCTTCTCGGCCTCGAGGTCCGCGGCCTGGCCGCCGATCATGCCCTGCGTCCCGATCGCTTCCACCACGGTCTGGAGCACGCGCACCTTCGCGCCCGCGTGCGCCTCCCCCCGCGGGTACTGGGCGAAGAGGCCGAGCCCGTGCGTCAGGAGGGAGTCGCCCGCCAGGATCGCGGTCGCCTCGCCGAAGACCACGTGGCACGTCGGCACGCCCCGGCGCAGGTCGTCGTTGTCGAGCGCCGGCAGGTCGTCGTGGATGAGGGAATAGGTGTGGATCATCTCGAGCCCGCAGGCGGGCTCGATCACGAGGTCCCGGCGCGCGCCGAAGACCTCGGCCGCCGCGAGGCAGAGGATCGGGCGCAGCCGCTTGCCGCCCGCGAAGACCGAATGCCGGATCGCACGGTGCAGATGCGAGGGCCAGGCGTCGGGGCCGGGGAGCAGCCGCTCGAGCGCGGCGTCGACGTCCTGCCGGCCGGCCGCGAGGTAGGCGGCGAGACCCGCCGCGCCGGTCGCGCCCGCCGTGCCCGGCGCCGTGTCAGTTCCGCTCGTCATCCTCGGCGCCGGAGGGCTCGTCGGGCTCGAAGGGCGCCGTCTTCCATTCCTCGGCCGACTCTTTCAGGACGATCTCGACCGACTTCTCGACCTCCGACAGCTTGCGGTCGCAGAAGCGGGCGAGCTCCATGCCCTCCTGGAAGAGCGCGAACTGGCGCTCGAGACCCTCATCCTCCCCCTCGAGCTCGGAGACGATCGCCTCGAGCCGCGCCATCGCCTCCTCGAAGCTGCGCTCCTTCTTGACGCGAGCGGTCACGGTTTCTCCTCCTCGGCCTTTTCCTCGGCGGGATCCGCGAAGAGCGGCCCCGGGTCGAGCCACTTCCCTCCGTCGCGGACGATCACGCCGAGCTCTCCCTGGTGGAGCCGGACCCGCAGCCGCTCGCCGACCGCCACGTCCTGCGCCGACAGGATCGGCCGCTTGGCTCCCTCGCGGTACGCGACGGCGTACCCGCGCGCCAGCACGGCGAGCGGCGAGAGCGCGTCGAGCCGCCGCATCAGCTCTCGCAGCCGCGCGCGCCGCCGGTCCACGCGGCGGCCGATGCGCTCGCCCAGCATCGAGCGGCAGCCCTCGATCGCGTCCCGCAGGCGCGGGATCTGGACGACCCGCGAAAACGACTCGAGGACCCGCCGCGCCGCCAGGACCCGCGCGGCGTATTCCGCCGGACGCCGACGCAGCTGCGTGACCAGGGCCTCACGGCTCTGCGCGACGGACTCGCGGACGGACCGGACGCGCCGCGGGAAGCCGACGAGCGCGTCGCTGCGCGAGAGGCCGGTCAGCCGCGAGCGCTCGAGCGCCAGGCGCCCGCGCAGGCCGCGCAGCACCTGCGCCGACGCGTGGGCGACCCGACGCGCGATCTCCTCGCGGCTCGCGCAGACGAGCTCCGCCGCGGCGGAGGGCGTGGGCGCGCGCAGGTCCGCGACGAGGTCCGCGATCGTGACGTCCGTCTCGTGCCCGACGCCGCAGATGGTCGGGATGCGCGAGGCGGCCAGCGCCCGCGCGACGCCCTCGTCGTTGAACGGGGCGAGGTCCTCGGGGGAACCGCCGCCGCGCGCCAGGATGAGCACGTCGAAGCCGCCGCGCAGGTTGAGGCTGCGGATCGCCATCACGATCTCCCGGGCGGCGAGCTCCCCCTGGACGCGCACCGGATAGATCGTGACGCCCAGCCCGTCGTAGCGCCTCCGCAGCACGTGCAGGATGTCGCGAATGACGGCGCCCGTGGGCGAGGTGACGACCGCGATCGAGCGCGGGAGCTTCGGGATCGCTCGCTTGTGCGCGGGGTTGAAGAGGCCCTCGGCCGCGAGACGCGCCTTGAGCTGCTCGAAGGCGAGCTGCAGCGCGCCGCGGCCGACCGGCTCGATCGCAAAGGCCTTGATCTGGAACTTGCCCTGCGGCGTGTAGAGGTCGAGGGAGCCGCGGATCACGACCTCCAGGCCGACCTCGGGCCGGAACGGGATGCGCTGGAGGTCGGAGGCGAAGATGATCGCCGAGAGCGTCGCGGTCCGGTCCTTCAGGGTGAAGTAGCCGTGGCCGTTCTTCGTCTCGAACCGGGCGATCTCTCCCACCACGGAGACGTTGCGCCAGGTCGTGCGGAGGACGCTCGCGACCTCCGCCGCGAGCTCCGAGACGGTGTAGGGCCGCGGAGGCGCCGCGGCGGGGACCGGCTGCGGGTACATCACGCCGATTCTGCCACGGGTACCGAGCGTCGCGCGAACGCCGCGAAGGGAACGGCGAAGATCAAGAGGGCCGTCATCTCGACCTCGGTGTCGCCGAAGTTGTACTCGAAGAGCCCGGCGACGCTCAGCGCCGTACCCGCGAGCAGGACGGCCGACCAGATCGCCGCACGCTCGGGCCGGCGCTCGCGGTGCAGCAGCACGACCGCGCGGGCGAGGAACAGGGCCACGAGCGCGACGTAGGAGGCGGCGGCGAAGACGCCGTTCGCGGCCGCGATCTGGATCACGTTGTTGTGCAGGTGCGGGACGCGCCAGTGCAGGGAGCCCTCGTCGCGGTAGAGCGGGTAGTACGGCGGGATCATGTCGGGCCCGAGGCCGAAGACCGGATACTGGGCGATGATGCGCGAGCCCGCGTGCGCCATCGCGATGCGGTCCCGGTTCGTCGAGTCCGAGAGGTCGGCGATCGAGCGGATCCGCCCGCGAATCTCGGGGGGCGCCAGGAGGAACACCGCCAGGAGCGCGGGCGCGAGCAGGAGCAGCCCGCGGGGACGCCGCACCACCATGTACACGAGGAGCGCAACGACGAGCCCGACGTACGCGTTGCGCGTGAAGGTCAGGAGCACGGCGGCGAGCGGCAGCGCGCCGAGCAGTCCGGCCAGCCGCCAGCGCCCGGGGCCCTCCAGCGCGAACCCCAGGAGAAGGCACGCGGAGGCCATCGCGATCCCGGAGAAAGTCATGTAGTGCGAGAGCGTCCCCCGGATCCGGTTGCCGAGGTCGTCGCCGCCGTGGAGGAACTGCCAGATTCCGACGACCGCGAGGACCACGCCGCCGGCGGAGAGCGTCAGGAGCAGCCATCGGGCGCGCGTCTCGGAGTCGAGGAGGTCCATGGTGATCGGCAGGAGCAGGAAGAGCAGGACCCCGGTGACGTGGCGCGCGCTGACCGCGGGCTCGCGCGAGAAGATCGTGGACAGCACCGTGAAGGCGCCCAGCAGTCCCGCCACGAGCGTCAGCGGGGAGCGCAGGCTCGCGGGCAGGACGCCCCGCCGGCGGACGGCGGCGATCCAGGAGAGGAGCAGCAGAACGACGACGACGTAGGCCGCCGAGATCGCCGGCGTCAGGAGCGCGAACAGCAGGAGGAGAACGAAGGGCAGGTCGGGAGGAGAGAAGGCAAAGACGCCGCGCGCCGGCACCGCGGTCGAGGCCGTCAGCGCCCCGCCGCTTCCGAGCCGGGCAGGGCCTCGTCGATCAGCATCACCGGGATGTCCGACACGATCGGATACACGAGGTCCGCCTGCTTCGAATAGAGGCCCTGCGTCACGACCGGCTCTTCGTCGCGGAACTTCTCGCGGTACTTCTCGACGAGCGCCGCCCGCGTCGACTCCTTGAGCTCGATCAGCTCGAGCGGACCCTTGGTCTTGGGGCAGACGAGAATCGCGAGAAGCTCGGGATCGACCGCCATACGCGCCTCCTCGGCAAGTCTATTCCATCGAGAGGACGGCCAGAACCTCCTCGGGGTGCGTCTTCGGCGAGACCTTCGGGTACGCCTGCGCGATCCTGCCGTCGGGGCCGATGACGTAGCTGATGCGCTTGGCGAACTCGCTCGTCGGCGACTCCGCGGACCCGTAGGCCATGCCGATCTTCCGATCGACGTCGCAGAGCAGCGGGAAGGGGAACCCCTGCTTCTCCGCGAAGACGGCATTCTCCTCCGGGGTATCGAACGAGGCGCCCAGGATCTCCGCGTTCCTGGCCTGGAACTCGGGGTAGTGGTCGCGGAACCCGCGACCCTCGAGGGTTCAACCGGGGGTGTCGGCCTTCGGATAGAACCAGAGCACGAGGTTCTTGCCGCGGTAATCCGAGAGCCGGCGCATCACGCCGTTGTGGTCCGGAACCGCGAACTCGGGAGCCTGGTCGCCGACGGACAGCATCTTGGGCCTCCACAGCAGCGTCTTGAAGATTCCGACGAGAGTCATCGATTCCCGCCCGTTCCCTCCCAGGTCTCCCGCGTCTCGTCGAACGCGGGCAGGCTCACCGGCAGGCCACGCCTCTCGAGCATCTCCCACTCCCACACCCGCGCCCACTTCAGGAAGACGCCGTAGGCCTGGAGCGCGCAGAGTACCAGCCCGTGGCGGCCGTCGAGAAACCCCGCCTGGACGAAGTACATGCGAAAGAAGCGCCAGAGCGGCCGGAAGACGAGCTCGACGGGCCCGGGGCTGCGGCGGGCCCGATACGCGTCGGCCGCCGCCCACACCGCGTAGCGGTGGAGCTTCTCGAGGGCCTGGTCGAGCGAGCGGTAGGTCTCGTGGACCATGGCGTGCATGAGCGTCGGCGTCGGCCCCTGCGCCGCGAGATCGGCGTGGACGCGCCGGTTCGGATAGCGCGCCGCGCCGCGCTCGAACAGCCGCACGACCTTGTCGGTCGACCAGCCGCTGTGACGGATGCGCTTGCCGAGGAAGAAATTTTCCCGGCGGAGGAAGTAGTGCTTCGCGCCGGGCCCCGCCTCGAGGAGCGCCAGGATCTCGCGCGCGAGCGGCTCCGGGACGCGCTCGTCGGCGTCCACGATCAGGATCCAGGGCGTCGTGACCTGATCCATGGCCCAGTTCTTCTGCGCGGCCGAGCCGAAGTATTCGCGCTGGACGATTCTCAGCCGCAGCCGCTCCTCCGGAATGGACCGCGCGAGCGCGAGCGTGCGGTCCGTCGAGAAGGAGTCGACCAGCAGGATCTCGTCCGCGAAGGCGAGGCTCTCGAGGCAGGCCTGGATGTTGACCTCCTCGTTGAAGGTCGTGACGATTGCGGTGAGGCGAGGGCGCATAGAAGGTGTCAGGTGATAGGGGTCAGGTGACAGGGCCGGAGCAGGTCCACGCTCATCGCCTGTTACCTATCACCTGTCACCTGTCACCTATTTTCACCTGCACTCGCTCGATCCTCCGCGCCTTCCCGGTCGCCTCGTCCACGTCCACGACGCAGCCCGACAGCCGGATGTCCTTCTTCGCGGTCTCGAAGGATCGCGGCGTCTGGGACAGGAACTTCTCGATGATCCGATCCTTGGTGAATCCGATGATGCCCTCGTAGGCCCCGGTCATTCCCGCGTCCGAGAGGAAGGCGGTTCCTCCGGGCCGGATGGTCTCGTCCGCGGTCGGCACGTGCGTGTGCGTGCCGATGACGGCCGACACCCTTCCGTCCAGGTACCAGCCCAGCGCGGCCTTCTCCGAGGTCGCCTCGGCGTGGATGTCGACCAGGATCACCCTGACGTCTCCGGCCCGGGCGAGCTCCTCGTCGGCCACGCGGAAGGGCGAGTCGGCGTTGGCGGGCATGAACACCTGGCCCTGGAGATTGAGCACGCCCACCGGGATGCCGGCCGAGGTCTGCTGGACCGTCCAGCCGCGGCCCGGATTGCCGGGCGGGTAGTTCGCCGGACGCAGCAGGCGATCGGAGGAGTTGAGCGTGTCGTAGATCTCCTTCTTGTCCCAGATGTGGTTGCCCGAGGAGAACACGTCGATCGGCATCCTCGACAAGTCGTCGAAGAGCTCGACCGTCAGGCCGAACCCGCCCGCGGCGTTCTCGACGTTGACGACCGTGAAGTCGACACGGTGCCGGTCGATGACCTTCTCGAGCGCCTCCGCGAGCGCCCGGCGGCCCGGCGCGCCCACGACGTCGCCGACGAAGAGGAGGTTCATAGAGGAAGGTGGTAGGTGACAGGTGTCAGGTGATCGGGACCGACATTACCGTCCTCCCTGTCACCTATCACCCGTCACCTGTCACCTATCTCGCGTACTCCACCGCTCGCGTCTCCCGGATGACGGTCACCTTGATCTGGCCGGGGTACTGCAGCTCGGCCTCGATCTTCTTGGCGACGTCGCGCGAAAGCCACAGCGCCTCGTCGTCGGTCACGCGGTTGGCCTCGACGACGATGCGCAGCTCGCGGCCGGCCTGGATCGCAAACGCCTTCTGCACGCCCTTGAAGCCGTCGGCGATGTGCTCGAGCTTCTCGAGACGCTTGACGTAGGTCTCCAGGATCTCGCGGCGGGCCCCCGGCCGCGCCGCCGAGAGCGCGTCCGCCCCGTTGACGAGCACCGCCTCGAGCGAGCGCGGCTCGTAGTCGCCGTGGTGGCACTCCATCGCGTGAATGACCTCGCTGCTCTCGCCGAACTTCTTCAAGACCTCGCGTCCGAGCTCGAGGTGCGTGCCTTCCATCTCGCGGTCGATCGCCTTGCCGATGTCGTGCAGGAGACCCGCGCGGCGGACGACGTCCACCTTGGCGCCGAGCTCGGCGGCCATGTTCATCGCGAGGTAGCCGACCTCCTTGGAGTGCTGGAGGACGTTCTGCCCGTACGAGGTCCGGTACTTCAGCCGGCCCAGCATCTTGACCAGCTCCGGGTGCAGGTCGGGGATGCCGAACTCGAGCGCCGCGGCCTCGCCCTCCTGCCGGATCTTCTCCCACAGCTCGGAGCGCACCTTCTCGACGATCTCCTCGATGCGGGCCGGGTGAATCCGTCCGTCCGCGATCAGCTTCTCGAGCGCGTGCCGCGCGACCTCGCGCCGCAGCGGCTCGAAGGCCGAGATCACGATGGCCTCCGGCGTGTCGTCGATGATCAGGTCGACGCCCGTCGCCGCCTCCAGCGCGCGGATGTTGCGGCCCTCGCGGCCGATGATGCGGCCCTTGAGGTCGTCCGAGGGCAGCTCGACCACCGAGACGGTGGCCTCCACGACGGTGTCGGAGGCGAGCCGCTGGATGGCCATGCCGATGATCCGGCGCGCCTTCTGCGAGGACTGCTCGTTGGCCTCTTCCTCGATCCGGCGAATGAGGCCGGCGGCCTCGATCCGCGCCTCGTTCTCGACCGACTTGACGAGATCGCGCTTGGCATCGACGGCGGTCAGCCCCGAGATCTGCTCCAGCCGGAGGCGCTGCTCCTCGATGACCCGTTGGACCTCCGCCTGCTTCTCCTCCAGCCGGCGCTGGGAATCGGCGACGGCCCGTTCCTTGGCGCCGTACTCCTCCTCCCGCCGCTCCTGATGGGAGAGCTTGCGGTCGAGGTTTTCTTCCTTCTGCTGGACCCTCTTCTCGAGGCCCGCGATCTCCTGGCGCCGGGCCTGGACCGTCTTGTCGAACTCCGCCCGGGCGGCCAGGACCTTCTCCTTGGCCTCGATGTCGGCCTCGCGAACTTTGGTGTCCGCGAGCTTGCGGGCCTCGGCCAGGGCCTTGTCCGCCTCCGAGCGGATGCCCGCGCGCTCCTGCTCGACCTTCTTGCGAAGGAAGGCATAGCCGAGGGCGAGCAGCACGGCGGCCACGACGAGGCCCGCCGCGACCGCTATCGCGATCGTTGTGTTCATTCCGAGCCCCCTACTCGCCCTGGGGGCCCTGGGCTGACGCGGCTACACGATGGGGCGGAAGCGACTCTTCCGACGAGGGTTAGGAAACGGGACAACCGGACTCAAAACGACCTCTCGTATTCCTTCGTGTGTCCCCGCGGCTCCTCTTGGCGCGGGGTGCCGACGCCTCGCCTAGAGCCCGAGGGCGTCGTCCAGTTTTCGAATCAGGCGCTCCGCACGGGCCTTCGAGTCCGTGGGGTCGCCCTGCCTACGCTTTTCGACTTGATAAAGATCATCCGAAATGTTCAGGGCGGCCAGTATGGCGATCTTCGTGGTGTCGACAGTCGCCGTCTTCTCCGCCACTTCTTTCATGCGTGAGTCCACGAAGCGGGCCAGATCGTGAATATAGCCGCTTTCGCCCTCGGCGCGGACGCTGTACGTCTGCCCGAAGATTTCGACTTGAGTCACACTGCCCCGCCTATCCATCGGAACACTGACTCCTTTCCTGCGCGAGTCTAGTTCGTCTGGACCAAAGGAGTCAACGGGTTACGACGGAGCGGCGGGTTCCGGTCCGGGTCGTTTCGCCAGCACGTACATGTTGTCGCCCCAACCCAGCGCGTCCCACAGGCTCGCGCGGGCGGGCTTCTTCGAGGCATCCGACGAGGCCCGCGTGTAGGTTTCGACGGCCAGCACCTCGAGCCCGGCCGCGGCGATCAGCCGGGGGAGGTTGCGGCGGTCGAAGAGGACCAGGTGCTTGGGATAGTCGAGGTGGCGGAAGGGGCGGGCCTTCAGGGAGAGCCGCGAGAGGAGCGTCTTCCAGCGCATCGCCGCGCCGGCGAGGTTGGGAGTCGCGATGAAGACGTGCCCCCCGGGACGCACGAGCGCGCGCAACTGGCGGAGAAGCTCCCCGGGAGCGTAGGCGTGCTCGAGGACGTGGTTGGCCACCGCGATCGCGAAACCCCCGGCCATGCCGGGCCGCTCGAGGAAGGTCTCGACCGGCTCGTTGTAGATCGCGAGGCGAAGCTCGCGGTGTCCGGTCGGGTTGCCGGACGGCTCGACCCCGACGGTGTCGGCAAACCCGAGCGAGGCGAGGTGGTGCTGCAGAAGGCCGTTGCCGCAGCCCACGTCCACGAGGCGGCCCGACAGCCCCCGCGAGCGCAGCGCCTCGCCCACGATCCAGTACTTGAATTGGGAGTGCGCGTCGGGCCGGGTCTCGCCCCAGGATTCCGGCGAGGCCTCCTCCGAGTGCCGCGGCGCGAACCCGTAGCGCGCCTGCGTCACCGATTCGGGCGGCGGATCCACCTGGCGCACGAGCCCGCAGCGCCGGCAGCGGACCCAGGACCCCGGCGGCGTGCGCGCGAACGCCGCGAACTTCTCGGCGCCGCAGACCAGACAGCGGGGGCCGAAGGCGGCGATCTCTGTCATCCCGAGGAGCGGAGCGACGAGGGACCCCTTTCCAAGGAACACAAAGGCTTCAAAGGGGTCCCTTCACCTCGCTGCGCTCGGCGTCGGGATGACATGGCGGCGTCTACGAGCGCTTCTCCTCCGCGGCCTCGAGCGATCCGATCAGCTTCTCGAGGCGCTCGCGAACCAGGCTCTGCTCGCGCTCCATCTTCTCGACGACGCTCTTCGAGCTGCCCGCTTCCTTCTCGGCCTTGCGCGAAGCCGCGAGGTCGTTCTTGAGTTTCTCGTTCTCGGCCTCGACCGACTTGAGACGCTCCTTCGACCCGCCCGCCTCCTTCTCCGCCTTGCGGGCCGTCGCGACGTCGTTCTTGAGCTTCTCGTTCTCGGTCTCGAGCGACTTGAGGCGGTCGATCAATCGCTCGATCTTGCGATCCAGGCTGTCGAAGACCTTGACGGTATCCATAGTCACGCTTTCTCCCAACCGCTGACGGTGATGCCCGGGCGCGATCCTAGCGCTTCGGCGAGCCGCCGCACCTCGCCATTCACTTCTTCCTGCGAAAGGGTCCGCTCGGGCGAGCGGAACCGCAGGCGAAGCGTCGTCTTGATCTCCCCCTCCCCGACGCCCGGCCCCTCGTAGCGGTCGTGGCATTCGACCGACTCCAGGTTCGCGAGCCGGGTATCGCGCACCAGCGTCTCGACCGAGTCCCAGCTCAGATCCTTCGGCTGCGCGAAGGACAGGTCCGCGGTGATCGCGGGCAGCGTCGAGAACTCGCGGTACGCGAACAGCCGCCGCTCCGAGGGGATCCGCGCGATCAGGATCTCGCCGGCGAAGGCCGCGACCGGCAGATCCCGTCTCTGGCGCTCGGCGATCGAGACCGTCCCGGCGAGTCCGAGCAGGCGTCCGGCGCGGGTCTCGACGGTGGCCGAGGCGCCGGCCGTCATCCCCTGGACCGCGACCGGCTTCCAGCGCAGCGCCGACGCCGGCAGCCACGGCGCGAGCAGCCGCTCGACGAGGCCCTTCGCGTCGAAGAAGTCCGCGCCCCGCAGCCTCTCCGGAGCGCTCCAGTGGACGCGGATCTCTCCGGCCAGCGCGAAGGCGAAGCGGCGCGACTCGAAGGACTCCGGCTTATCCGGCTCGCCCGGCTCCCCGAACGCGCGGCCGATCTCGAACACCGCCGCCCCCTCGGCGCCGCGCCGGACGTTGCGCGCGAGCGTGTCGAGCAGGCCGGGCAGCAGCGTCGCCCGCAGGTGCCGGCGCGTGCCGTCCAGGGGATTGAGGATCGCCAGCGGCTCGAGCGCGGTGTCGGTGATCCTTAGCCACTCGCCCCAAGCCGCCTCGTCCGTGTCGCGGTCGACGAACGGGTACTGGATCGTCTCGAAGAATCCGGCGGCCGCGGCCCCGTCGGTCAGCCGGTCCTCGACCGCGCGGAGCGGCTCACGGAACTCGCCGGGCGCGGTCGCCGCGGGGAGCCGCGTGGGCAGCCGGTTGTAGCCGTGGACGCGCAGGACCTCCTCGACCAGGTCGTCCTCGCGCCGCACGTCGGCGCGGAAGTACGGGATCCGCACCGCGATGCGCTTGCCCCGGCGCTCGGTCGAGAAGCCCAGGCGGGCCAGCGCCTCCTCGGCGAAGTCGAGCGAGAGCGAGGCGTCGCCGGAGAGCAGGCGCAGGCGCGCGAGCCGCAGGACGGTGCGGCGCAGCCGGAAGGCGCTGCCGTGCGCGTCGAGCAGGCCGGGCGCGACCGCGCCGCCCGCGCTCCCGACCAGGAGCCGGGCCGCCAGGTTGAGCGCGCCGGGGATCGCGCCGTAGTCGGCGCCGCGCTCGAAGCGATGCGACGCGTCGGTGTGCATCCCGAGCCGCCGGGCGGTCTTGCGGATCGAGACGGGGTCCCACCACGCGGCCTCCAGGAGGACGTTCTTCGTGTCGGCCGTGACCGCGGTGTCGAGGCCGCCCATGATCCCGGCGAGCGACACCGCGCGCTCGGCGTCGGCCACGACGACGTCCGAAGACTCCAGCGCGCGCTCGATTCCGTCCAGCGTGACGAGCTTCTCGCCGGGCGCCGCGCGGCGCACGATGACCAGGCCGCCCGCGAGCTTGTCGAGGTCGAAGGCGTGCAGCGGCTGACCCGTGTCCCACAGGACGTAGTTGGTCGCGTCGACCGCGGCGGAGATCGACTTGGCCCCGATCGCCGAGAGGCTCCTCCGCATTCCCGCCGTGGCCGGCGCGGAGCCGATGCCCCGGACGATGCGTGCGCCGAACCGCCGGCAGAGCTTCGGCACGCGGATCACGATCGACGCGAGGTGCTCCGCCGACTCGCCGCGCGACTCCGGATCCGCGTAGCGCGGCTCGAGATCGCGCATCGGGAGACCCGCCATCGCCGCGACCTCCCGCGCCAGGCCGCGATGGCCCATCGCGTCCGGCCGGTTGGGCGTGATCTCGACGTCGAGGACCGTGTCCGACCCCGCGAGCTGCGTCGACTCGACCGGGAACCCGGCCTGGTCGAGGAGCGCGCGAACGCCTTCGGCGCCGCCGGCCGCGCCGGTGTCGACGAACTCGTGGAGCCAGTCGAGCGAGAACTTCACGGCGGCGAGGCCTAGGCCGGCCCCGCGAACTGTCGCAGGAACCGCTCGTCGCCCTCGAAGAGAAGGCGCAGGTCCGGGAATCCGTAGTGGAGCAGCGCGACCCGGTCGATGCCCAGGCCGAAGGCGAAGCCCGTGTACTCCTCGGGATCGATCGCCACGCCCTGGAGAACGCGCGGATGCACCATCCCCGCGCCCATGATCTCGATCCAGCCCGAGCCCTTGCACTTCGGGCAGCCGGTGCCCTTGCAGAAGATGCAGCTCATGGCGACGTCGACGCCGGGCTCGACGAAGGGGAAGAACGTGGGAATGAAGCGGGCGTGCGTGCCTTTGCCGAAGAGCTCCTCGAGAAACGTCGACACGGTGCCCTTCAGGTCGGCCATGGAGATCCCGCGGTCGACCAGGAGGCCCTCGACCTGGTGAAAGACCGGCGAGTGCGTCGCGTCGACCTCGTCCTTGCGGTACACGCGGCCGGGACACAGGATGCGCAGCGGCGCCCCGTGCTTGCGCATCTCGCGAATCTGCACGGGCGAGGTGTGCGTGCGCAGGAGCAGCGGCGAGCGCGCCGGCCGGTCGAGCAGGAGCGTGTCCTGCGTGTCCCGCGCCGGATGCTCCGGCGGGAAGTTGAGCGCCTCGAAGTTGTGGAAGTCGCTCTCGACCTCGGGGCCGTCGGCGATGGAATAGCCCATCCGGAGGAAGATCTCCTCGATCCGCCGGCGCACGATCGTCAGCGGATGGAGCCCGCCGGCGCGCTCGCGGCGGCCCGGCAGGGTCACGTCGACCGCGGCGGCCCGGTCGCGCGACGCGGCCTCCCGGCGCTGGATCTGTGCCGCGAGGTCGGTGAGGGCGGCCTCGACCTCCGCCTTCGCGGCATTGGCGCTCGCGCCGAACGCGGCGCGCTCGGCGGGAGGCAGCGTCTTGAGGGTGGTCAGGAGCTGGGGGATGAGCCCCTTCTCCCGTCCGAGGTAGGCGCCCTTCAGGCGCTCGAACTCGGCGCGGCTCGACACACCTCGAGCGATCTCCTCGCGAAAGGAGCGCAGGACCTTCTCGACGGCGTCGTGCGACACGGCTACTCTTAGCCCTACGCCCGCGGCCTACCGCTTCACGCGATCTTCAGGGCCTGTTTGGCAACGCCTACGAGGTGGGTGAAGGCAGCCGGATCGGACACGGCCAGATCGGCCAGCATCTTCCGGTTGATCTCGCTGCCCGCCTTCTTCAGGCCGCTCATCAGCTTGCTGTAGGAAATGGCGTTCTCGCGCGCCGCGGCGTTGATGCGAACGATCCACAGTCCGCGGAAGTCGCGCTTGCGCGCCTTGCGGTCGCGGTACGCGTAGACGAGCGACTTCTCCACCTGGAGCTTCGCCATCCGGTAGGACTTGGATTTCGTCCCGTAGTAGCCCTTGGCGAGCGCCAGCGTCTTGGCGCGCTTGTTCTTGCGCTTGGGTCCCCTCTTTACGCGAGGCATCGGTCACTCCTTGTTTTCGTTGGGGTCTCTCGGCGGCGGCCCGCGTCTCACGCGTAAGGCAACATCTCCCGGACGCGCCGGATGTCGGCCTTCGAGACCGTCGTGGAATGGGCGAGGCCGCGCTTACGGCCCGGCGCCTTCTTGGTGAGGATGTGGCTCTTGAACGCCTTCGCCCTCTTGAACTTGCCGGAGGCGGTCTTCTTGAAGCGCTTCGCCGCGCCCCGGTGGGTCTTCAGCTTCGGCATGGGTTTCCTTTCGTTGCGTCAGGCGCCGCTCTTGACGGGCACCGGCACCTTCTCGTGCTTCACCGGCGAGAGGATCTGGTACAGCCGGTTGCCCAGCATCTCGGAGCGCGACTCGGCCACCGCCTTGCCGACCAGGTCCTTGAGGAGTCGGTCGAGGACCCTCTGGCCGTTTTCGCGGCGCGCCATCTCCCGTCCACGGAACTGCACGGTCGCCTTGACCTTGTCGCCGTGGGACAGGAACTTGAGGATGTTCTTCATCTTGAAGTCGTAGTCGTGGTCGTCGATGTTGGGACGAAACTTCACTTCCTTGACCTGCGTCGTCTTCTGCTTCTTCTTCGAGTCCTGCTGCTTCTTCTTCTGCTGGTAGATGAACTTTCCGAAGTTCATGATCCGGCAGACCGGGGGTTGGGCCGTCGGGGCGATCTCGACCAGGTCGAGCGCCGCCTCGCGGGCCTTCTGCAGCGCCTCGGCCATCGGCACGACGCCGATCGCCTCGCCCTCCGCGCCGATCAGGCGAACCTCTTTCCAGCGGATCTGTTCGTTGACACGGATACTCTTCTTATCGATCTTTCACCTCCGCGAGATCTCTCACCAGTTCCTTCCTCTTCTCGGCGACCGCCTGGCGGGCGGCTCCGATGAACTCCACGAGGCTCATCGTTCCAGCGTCTCCCCCGTGGCGCAGGCGCACGGCCACCGATTCCGAGGCCGCCTCCTTCTCGCCGATGACCAGCATGCTCGGGGTCTTCTGCAGCTCGGCGCGGCGGATGCGCGCGCCGAGCTTCTCGTTCTTGTCGTCGACCTCGACCCGAAGCCCGGCCTCCGCGAGGCGGGCCTCGACCTCCCGCGCCTTCTCGACGAAGCGGTCCGACACGGGCAGCACGACGGCCTGCACGGGCGAGATCCAGAACGGGAAGTTGCCGCCCGTGTGCTCGATCAGGATGCCGAGGAAGCGCTCGAGCGAGCCCAGGATCGCGCGGTGCAGGACCGCGGGCCGGTGCGCCTTGCCGTCTTCGCCGATGTAGGAGAGGTCGAAGAGCTCGGGCTGCGTCAGGTCGCACTGGATGGTGCCGAGCTGCCAGGGCCGGCCGATCGCGTCCTTGACCCGGAAGTCGATCTTGGAGCCGTAGAAGGCGCCGTCTCCCGGCGAGACGACGAAGGGCCGCCCGGCCTTCTTGAGGGCCGCCTCGAGCGCGGCCTCGCCGCGGTTCCACTGCTCGTCGGTGCCCGCGCGCTGCTGTGGCCGCAGCCCCAGCGAGATCTCGACGTCGGTGAACCCGAAGGCGCCGTACACGACGTCCAGGAAGTCGAGGAACGCGAAGATCTCGCTCTCGATCTTCTCCATCGGCGTGTAGATGTGGCCGTCGTCCTGCGAGAACGTGCGGACGCGAGTCAGCCCGGCCGTCACGCCCGAGCGCTCGTAGCGGTGGAGCCGCGCGAAGTCGGCATACCGGACCGGGAGCTCGCGATAGGACCACAGCCGCTCCCGGAAGAGCAGGTGGTGGCCCGGGCAGTTCATCGGCTTGACGCCGAACTCCCGCTCGTCGATCTCGGTCCAGTACATGTTCTCTTTGTAGTTCGCGTAGTGCCCCGAGATCTTGAAGAGCTCGGCGTCGAAGATCTGCGGCGTGATGACCTCGTCGTACCCGCGCGCGCGGTACTCCTGCCGGAGGTACGCGATCAGCGCGTTGTAGAGGATCGCGCCCTTCGGATGGAAGAACGGCGACGCGGGCGCGAGCGGGTTGAAGGAGAAGAGGTCAAGCTCCTTGCCGAGCTTGCGGTGGTCGCGCTGGCGCGCCTCCTCGAGGCGCTGCAGGTGCTCGTCGAGCTCCTTCTGCGTCAGGAAGCACGCACCGTAGATGCGCTGCAGCATCGGGTTCTTCTCGTCGCCCTTCCAGTAGGCGCCGGCCGTGTGCGTGAGCTTGAAGACCCCGAGGCGGCCCGTCGACGGCACGTGCGGCCCGCGGCAGAGGTCGATGAAGTCCCTCTGGCGGTAGGCGGACACGTTCGGGTCCGGGATCCCGCGGATGATCTCGACCTTGAGCGGGTCCTTCTGGCCCTCGAAGATCCGGATCGCCTCGTCCTTCGGCATCTCGAGGCGCTCGACCGGATTGTCCTCGGCCACGATCTTGCGCATCTCGGTCTCGATCGCGGCGAGGTCATCCGGCGTGAACGGGCGCTCCGGCAGGAAGTCGTAGTAGTAGCCGTTCTCGATCGCGGGGCCGATTCCGATCTGGACCGTCGGGAAGAGCCGCTTGACCGCGTTGGCCGTGAGGTGCGCGGTCGAGTGCCGGTAGAGCTCGAGCGCCTCCGGCGAGCGGGGCGTCACGATCTCGACGGCGGCGTCTTTCGTGACGCGCGCGGCGAGGTCCACGAGCCGGCCGTCCACCTTCGCGGCGAGCGCGTCCTTGGCGAGGCGCGGGCCGATCCCCTGCGCGATCTCGCGCAGGGTCGTCCCGGCGGCCACCTTGCGGGCCGATCCGTCGGGCAGCGTGACCGTAACCATGTCCGCCAGAGCTTCCATTCTGTCTCGATCCCCAAAAACAAAAAAACGCGGGCCACCCCGCGTTCGGTTCTTTGGTAGGCGCTAACGGGATCGAACCGTTGACCTCTTCCGTGTGAAGGAAGCGCTCTCCCAGCTGAGCTAAGCGCCTGCAATAACGAAGAGACTGGTAGGCTCGAGCGGATTTGAACCGCTGACCCCTTCCGTGTCAAGGAAGTGCTCTCCCCCTGAGCTACGAGCCTGCTCTTCGATCCCGGGTTGCCCCGGGGGGCTAATGGCCGGAAGCCCGCGGGGGCATTTTCATCCCGGCCTTCGACCCACGTTGAAAAAGATCCGCTCCCGGGAGTTCCCCGGGACCGCGCAGGTTACCAGAGGGGCCCATCGACTCGCAAACCGGGCGCGCCCGGGGGGAGCCCTCCCGCGGGATTGCCCTTCTCGCCTTCTCGCGTTTCGCGTTTCTGTTTTCCGGTGCGATCCCTCTGCCGCATAATGGATCGGCTCACCGATGGCATCCGCGATTCGCGCCTCGCTGAACTCACTCGCCCGGCGCTGGAGTGTTCTCCGCGCCGCCCGTGCCGAGGCGGCGGCGGCCCGGGAGTTCTGGGATGCCGGCGCCCCGGGGGAGCCCGAGGACCGGTACTGGGGATCGCAGCCCCTGGTGCGCCGCGCGATCAACCGGCGGGTGACCGGCGATCCCAACCGCTGGCCGATGGAGTGGTTCGCCCAGAAGTACGTTCCGGCGGCGGTCCCGCTCGGCCTCTCCGTCGGCTGCGGCACGGGCCTGCTCGAGCGCGACGTCTTCCTCAAGGGCATCTGCGAGCGCATCGAGGGCGTCGACTTCTCGCCGGAGGCGATCGCGGAGGCCCGGCGCGGCGCGGAGGAGGCCGGCCTCGCGCGGCGGCTGGACTATCGGGTCGAGGACATCAACGCGATCCGCCTGCCGCGCGCGCGCTACGACATCGTCTTCTTCCACGGGTCGCTCCACCACATCCGCAACGTCGAGGGCGTGATGGAGGAGGTGCGCGCGGCGCTCAAGCCGGGAGGCCTCATCTTCCTGGACGAGTACATGGGCCCCTCGCGCTCGGAGTGGAGCGACGCGCAGTGGGGGTTCGCGCGCAGCGCGTTCGACGCCCTGCCCGCGGATCTCAAGAACCGCTCCGAGCTCGCGATCCCGCTGCCGATGGACGACCCCTCCGAGTCGATCCGCTCGAGCGCGATCCTCCCGGCCGCGAAGCGGCTCTTCGAGGTCCTGGAGGACCGGCCGTATGGCGGCAACATCCTCTGGTTCGTCTTCCCGTGCATGGACATCGCGCGTCTCCGCGAGGACGAGACCGGCGCGCTCTCGCGCCTGATTGCGCTCGAGGACCATCTCCTCGAGAAGGGCTGGGTGGATTCCTACTTTCGCGTGCTCGTCGGACGCCGCCGCGCTTAGGTGATAGGTGTCAGGTGACAGGGTCGGACCCCTAACACCTTCCACCTCTCACCTGTCACCTCGGGTTGGCGCCGCGACCCTCCTCGTCTTCAACCTCGTCCTCTTCGCTCCCCTGCTCTGGACCGGGGGCGTCCTCTCCTCGCACGACTTCGTCCGCGCCCACCATCCCTGGCGGATGGGACCGGACGGAGTGCTCGAGTCCGAGAACCGGCTGCTTTCGGATCCCGCCGCGTCCGGCGAGACGACGCTCGTGCGGTATCGAAAGTTCCCCGAGGGCCTCTTCTGGAACCCGTGGGTGTCGTCGGGCGCGATCGGCCCCTTCCACCTGGCGCAGGGGTTCCTCTCCCCCTTCGTCGCTCTGCCCGCGCTCCTTCTCCCGGAGGCCGGCATCGAGACGGGAATCCTGTTTCTCAAGTTCAATTTCGCCTTCCTCGCCGCGTACGCCTTTCTCCGGAGCCGGCGCTTCTCGGACCTCGCGGCCTCCGCCGGTGCGGCCGCGTGGGCGTTCGCGACGGGCCAGACCGTGTGGGGTCTCTGGATGCAGACCTCCGTCTCGGTCACGTACCCCCTGCTCCTGATGGCCGCGGACCGTGCGCTCGAGGAGGAGAGCGCGTGGCGCGCGATCCGATTCGGCGCGCTCGCGATCCTGCTGTGCCTCGCCGGAGGATTCCCGCACTGGATCGTCTACGGCGCGGCCGCGGCGAGCCTGTACCTGCTGCTGCGTGTGTTCGAACGCCGTGGCGCCGGTTTCGCGCGCGCCGCCCGCGCCTCTGCCCGTCTCGCGGCCGCCGCGGTGATCGCCGCAGCGATCCTGACACCGTCCATCCTCGCGACCTCGCGGTTCCTGCGCGAGTCCGGCTACCGCGAGCTGCGGCGCGGCATGGGCAGCTCCTTCGCGCTCCCCCTGCGCCAGCTGATCCTCTACGCATGGCCCGGCTACGTCGGCACGCCCCGCCGCGACAACTACGCCGGGGTGGGCTGGATCCCCGGAGACAACTACATCGAGACCGCCACAGGCGTCGGTGTCGCCGCGGCGGCACTCGCGCTCGTGGGGCTCGCGACACTGAAGCGCCGGAGCGAGGCGCGATTCGCGGCGGTCCTCGGCGCGGCGATCGCCCTTCCGCTCTACGGCGGCGGAGGGCTCCTCGCCGTCGTCGGGAAATTGCCCCTGCTCGACATCGGCCTGTTCGCACGCGCGAAGATCCTGATCGTCTTCGCCATCGCGATCCTCGCGGCCTGCGGCGTGGAGGCGCTCGAGAGGCTCGCGGCGGACTCCCCGGCGCGAGCGCTGGTGCTTCGGATCGTCCCGTTCGCCATCGCGGTCCCGCTGGCGCTCCTGGCGCTCGACTTCTACCCGGAGTGCCGCCCCGAGCAGGCCGTCTTCGAGGACACGCCCGGCATCGTCCGGCTGCGGGAGGCCGCGCGGCGCGGAGAGCGGTTCGCGGCCGCCGGATGGACGCTGATCCCCAACGTCTCGGAGGCCCTCGGTGTCGACGACGTGCGGGGCCACTTCCTGCTCGACGCGGGATATCGCCGCCTCGTCACCGCGGCCGATCCCAACGCCTACGGCCCCTATGGCACCTACCTCGTCTTCGATCCCTGGTCGCTCGACCCGGCCTCGCCGGTGCTCGACCTCCTCGGCGTGCGCTGGCTCGCCGCGCCGCCCGGGGCGTCGAGCCCGGTGGGCGCGGAGGCCGAGACGCGGGACGCCGCGCCCTTTCGCGTGGATGGAAATGCGGCGGCGGCGCACAGCGAACCCGGGGGGCCGCGGCCGCTCCTCGCGCGCGCCTACGCCGGAAAAGACCTCACGCTGTTCGAGCGGCCGACCGCGCTCCCGCGTTTCTTCAGCGTCGCGCAGACGCGGCTCGGCGGGATCGAGGAGGTCCGGAAGGCCGATCGCGACACGCTCGCGCACGCGGTCTTCGTGGATTCCGCCGATCGAGCCCGCCTGGACGCGGCCGAGGCGACTCCGGAGGGCATCGCCCCGCGCGGCATCGGAAGAGTCGCCATCGCCGAGCTGCGGCCCGAACGCTTTCGCGTCGAGGTCGAGGGCCGCGCGCCGTCCCTCCTGGTCACGACGCAGAAGCGCTTCCCACCGTACTGGCGATGCTTCCTGGACGGGCGCGAGGTTCCCGCCTTCACGGCCGACGGCCTTTTCCTGGGGGTGGATGTGCCCGCCGGACGCCACACCGTGGAAGGGCGGTTCGTGATTCCGAGAGCGGAGCTTCTGATTTCCGTCGCCGGCGTAGTCGCCTTGCTGGCGGTGATCCTGCGCGCTCACAGCTCGCAGCTTTCAGCTTCCAGCGGTCAGCCGGAAGGCCTCCGTGTGAGATCTTCTCTGAGCTGAGAGCTGTGAGCTGAAGTCCGAAAGCTCCTATGAAACTCGTCATCCAGATCCCCGCATACAACGAAGAGGCGACGATCGCGAAGGCGCTCGCCGCTCTGCCGAAGAGCGTGACCGGTTTCTCATCGGTCGAGACCCTCGTGATCGACGACGGCTCGACCGATGCGACCTCCGATCGGGCGCGGGCGGCCGGCGCGGGACGCGTCGTGCGCCTGACGACCAACCGCGGGCTCGCCGAGGCGTTCTCGGTCGGGCTCTCGGAGGCCCTCGCGATGGGCGCGGACGTGATCGTCAACTTCGACGCGGATCTCCAGTACGACCCGGCCGACATCCCGGCGCTCACCGCGCCGGTCCTCGAGGGCCGCGCCGACTTCACGATCGGCGACCGCGGCCCCGGGCAGCTCGCGCACTTCTCGCCGTCGAAGCGCCTGCTCCAGAGGATGGGCAGCTGGGTCGTCCGGCAGGCGTCGGGCATCCAGGTGACCGACGCGGTCTCCGGATTCCGGGCGGTCTCCGCGGACGCCGCGCGAAAGCTCAACGTCTTCTCGAAGCTGACCTACACGCTCGAGACGCTCATCCAGGCCGGCTACAAGGGCCTGCGCGTCGTCTCGGTGCCGGTGCGCGCCCATCCGCCCGTCCGGCCGTCGCGGCTCTTCACCTCGACGTTCAAGTACGTCGTCCTGCAGGGGTCCAACGTCCTGCGCATCACGGCGCTCTACAAGCCGATGAAGGTCTTCTCGATCGCCGGCGCGCTCTTCATGCTCGCCGGAGCCGCGCTGGGCATGCGGTTCCTCCTCTACTACGTCTTCGGCGCGAACCCCGGCGGCGCTGCCGGCCATGTCCAGAGCCTGATCCTCGCGGCGGTGCTGATCGTCGTGGGGTTCCAGACACTCCTGATCGCGCTGCTCGCGGACCTGGTCGCCATCAACCGGCGGCTGCTGGAAGAAATGAAGCTGAAGGAGAAGAAAACCAGTTCGTAGGGGCGGCGTTATCGCGCGCGCTTTGCGCGGCGCTCCCTACTGCCGGGGGCTTGCGTAACCGCCGACCCCGGTCGGCGTTCTCTCCTGCTGAGGGTCTGCCTTCGGTGGCCGAGTCGGTGGTCGGGTCGCGGCCGCCCGGGCGGAGACGAGCCCCGCCCCTACGCCCAGTCTCCGGCCTTCCGCGACAGAACGGGCGCGCCCTCGAGAAACGTCAGGATCGCCTTCGTCGTGTCTGCCACGGCGAAGAGGATGCGATCCTCCCTGCGCGCGTAGCCCTTCTGGACCGCGAGCTCGAACTGCTGCAGCAGGGGCTGGAAGTAGCCGCCGATGTTGGCGATCACGATCGGCTTTCCGTGGATGCCCATCTGCTTCCACGAGATCATCTCGACGATCTCCTCCATCGTGCCGTAGCCGCCCGGAAACGCGACGAACGCGTCGGAGAGGTCGAACATGATCTGCTCGCGGGCGTGGAGCGAGTCCACGACGCGCAGCTCGGTCAGGCCGCGGTGCACCGACTCGCGCCCCTCGAGCGCCTTCGGCATGACGCCGGTGACCTTGCCCCCCGCCTTCAGGACCTCATCGGCGAGCGCGCCCATGTGGCCGCGCGAGGCGCCGCCGTAGATCAGCCGGATCCCGCGCTTCGCGATCTCGCGGCCGAACTCGCGGATTTGCTCCTCGACCTTCTTCTCCTGGGTCTCGGCCGAGCCGCAGTAGACACAGATGCTCTTGAGGTCCATACCGGTTGATCTTACAGGCCCCCGCCGCCTTGCGTAAGATCCGGGCTTCCGAGGAGGTCGAATGATCACGAACGCGGAGTCGGGAACAAACGTCGCCGAGATCGCGGAGGGCATCTACCGGATCAACACGCCGCTGTCGGTCGTGCCCGGGGGCTTCTCCTTCAACCAGTATCTGATCGACGACGAAGAGCCCGTCCTCTTCCATACGGGGCTGCGCCGCACCTTTCCTCTGGTGCGCGAGGCGATCGCGAGCGTGATGCCGGTCGAGCGGCTCCGCTGGCTGGCGTTCTCCCACTTCGAGTCCGACGAGTGCGGCGCGCTCAACGCGCTCCTGGCCGTGGCGCCGCGCGCCGTGCCGGTCTGCTCGCGGGTCGCGGCGATCGTGTCGGTCGAGGACTTCGCCGACCGCCCGCCCCGGGCCCTCGCGGACGGCGAGGTGCTCGCGACCGGCCGCCGGCGGTTCCGCTGGTTCGATGCGCCGCACGTGCCGCACGGATGGGAGACCGGCTTTCTCCACGAGGAGACCACCGCGACCCTGCTGTGCGGGGATCTCTTCACTCAGGGGGGCACCGGGGACACCGCGCTCACGGAGTCCGACATCCTCGGCCCGAGCGAGGCGTTCCGCCAGCCGATGGACTACTTCTCCCATTCGCGCAACGCCGGCCCCATCCTCGAGCGGCTCGCGTCGACCGAGCCGCGCACGCTGGCCTGCATGCACGGCAGCGCGTGGACCGGAGACGGAGGCGAGCTCCTGCGCCGGCTCGCGCAGACCCTCGCCTCCTGACCGCGGCGGGACTCAGCCGCTCGCGCGCGCGAAGCGGCTGCCGGGGGAATCGATCGCGACGCCCTTCGCGCAGAGCGGACACTCCGCCTCGGGCCAGGACGGCACCGACAGCGCGAGCAGGGAGCGCGCCGGAACGCTGAAGGCCCCCGCCGGCACGCCGCGGTCGACGATGGAGCCGACCGCGATCACGCGGCCCCCGGCCGCTTCGACCGCGGAGGCGGCCTCGCGCGTCGACTTGCCGGTCGTGAAGACGTCCTCGACGACGACGACGCGTTCCCCGCCCGCCAGGGAGAACCCGCGGCGCAGCGCGAAGGCGCCGTCCTTGCGTTCGACGAACATCGCGGGGACGCGAAGGGCCCGCGCCGTCTCGTGCCCGATGATCACTCCACCCAGCGCCGGCGACACGACCGCGCTGGGAGAGAACTCGCGCAGCGCCGCCGCGAGGTCGCGGCCCGCCTGCTCCGCGCGCTCCGGCCACATGAGCAGCCGCGCGCACTGGAGGTAGCGGTCGGAGTGGAGGCCCGAGGAAAGGCGAAAGTGGCCCTCGAGCAATGCCCCGGTGTCTTGGAAGTCCTTCAGCGTGACCAACGATTTTGGATTTTAGATTTTGGATTTTGGATTACAAGCATTGTTTTCAATCCAAAATCCAAAATCCAAAATCCAAAATTCTCCCTCTACGCATCATCCTCCCGACTGATCTTGTGGTGCTCGATCTTCTTGTAGAGGTTGGACCGGGGCGTCTGGATCACCTCCGCGGTGCGGCTGATGTTCCAGCCGTTCTCGCGCAGCTTGGCGACCAGGAACTCGCGCTCGGCATACTCCTTGAACGCCGACAGCGTGGGCAGGTCCAGAGCGCGGTTCGCGATCTCGCTCGGGGCGACCCGCGCCTCCGGCGGCAGGTCGCGCGCCTCGACGGGGTCCGCGTCCGTCATGATGAGGACGCGCTCGATCAGGTTGCGCAGCTCGCGCACGTTGCCCGCGCCAGTTGCGGGCCGCGAGCATCGCGAGCGCGCCCGTGGCGAAGCGGCGGGGCTTCCGGTGATCGCGTTCGGAGAGCAGCTTCGTGAAGTGCTCGGTCAGGAGCGGGATGTCCTGCGGGCGCTCGCGCAGCGGCGGCGCCCGCAGCGGGACGACGTTCAGGCGGAAGTAGAGGTCCTCGCGGAAGCGTCCGGCCTGCGATCGCCTCGGTCAGGTCGCGGTTGGTCGCGGCGATGACGCGGACGTCGACGCGCCCGCCCGCGCCGCGCCGACCGGCTCGACCTCGCCGGCCTGCAGCACCCGCAGCACCTTGGCCTGCGCGCGCGCCGACATGTCGCCGACCTCGTCGAGGAAGATGGTGCCGCCGTCGCGCCTCGACGAACTTGCCGATCTGCTTGCGCACGGCGCCCGTGAAGGCCCCCTTCTCGTGGCCGAAGAGCTCGGACTCGATCAGCTCCTCCGGGATGGCCGCGCAGTTGACCTGGATGAAGGGGCCCGCGCCGCCTTCGAGCTCGCGGTGGATCTCGCGCGCGACGAGCTCCTTGCCGGTGCCGCTCTCGCCCAGGATGAGCACGGTCGCGGTCGTCGGCGCGGCGCGAGCGACCTCGGCCCGCAGCCGATGCATCGACTCGCTCTCGCCCGACCAGCTGCGTCTCGCTCTTCGACGCGCCGGCGCAGCCGCTCGTTCTCGGCCTTCAGCCGGCTGCTCGAGAGCGCGTTCTTGACCGACACGAGGACGCGCTCGCGCTGGAGCGGCTTCTCGAGGAAGTCGCCGCGCCGCGCCGCGTGCACTCGACCGCGGTCGCGATGTCGCCGTGTCCCGAGATCATCAGGACCGGCGGGGCGGACGCGCCGCGGGCGACGATGCGGTCCAGCGTCTCGAGGCCGTCCATGCCCGGCATCTTGATGTCGAGCAGCACGGCGTCCGGAGGCGAGACGTCGAGCTCGGAGAGGGCCGCGCGCCCGTCTCCCGCGGTCGAGACCTCGTAGCCTTCGTACTCGAGGACCATCCGCAGCGTGTCGCGGATGGCCGTCTCGTCGTCGACGATGAGCACCTTCTGTCCCACGCTCACATTTACAGCCGGCTCCACGTGCTTATTCCCCTAAAGAGGACAAAATGATCGCGCCCGCCGGAAGGGCGGGCGCGAGTCTCGGAATCGATGTGGAAGACCTCAGTCGATGTGCACCAGGGCGAAACGGGAGAGGTTGGCGCGCGGGCTGAACACGTAGAGCTTGAGGTAGTCCCCCTTCTTCGCGTTGGCCACGAGCTTGCCGAACTGGTCGGCCGTCGCCACCTTCTGGCCGTTGACCGCCGTGATGATGTCGCCCTCCTGGATGGCGGCGTCCGCCGCCGGAGAGACTTCCTTGACGCGGACGACCAGAAGGCCATCCACGCCGTCCTTGATCCGCTGCATCTGGCGCACCTGGGGCGTCAGCTCCATGACCGAGATGCCGATCTTGCCGATCTTGTCGTGCGAGTCGTCGGAGGCGACCTTCTCGGGATTCTCGTTGTCTCCGCCCTCGCCCTCGCGCTCGGAGAGCGTCGCCGTGAGCGTTTGCTCCTTGCCGTCGCGCACGACCCCCAGCTGCACCTTGCTGCCGGGCGCCTTGCCCGAGACGTAGCCGATCAGGTCGCGCGTGTCCTTGACCGGGACGCTGTCGACCTTCACGATCGTGTCGCCGGGCTTCACGCCGGCCTTCTCCGCGGGCTTGCCCGCCTCGACGGACTCGATGAACGCGCCGTCCTCGGACTTGAGCCCGAAGGCCGCGGCGCGGTCGGAGTCCACGTTGACGATGTTGATGCCGAGGAAGCCGCGAACGACCTTGCCCTTCTCACGCAGCTGCGGCAGGACCTGCTTGAGCGTGTTGACCGGAATCGCGAACCCGATGTTCTGGGCGGGCCGGAACATCGCCGTGTTGATGCCGATGACCTCGCCGTTGACGTTGATCAGCGGGCCGCCCGAGTTTCCGAAGTTGATGGCCGCGTCGGTCTGGATGTAGTTCTCGAAGCTGCGCGTCGCGGCGTCGGCCGTCAGGCCCGAGCGATCCTTCGCCGAGACCACGCCGACCGTGACGGTCTTGTCGAAGTTGAGCGGATCTCCGATCGCCATGACCCACTCGCCCACCCGGAGCTTGTCGGAGTCGCCCAGCTGGAAGCGGCGTCAGGCGCTGCTTCGTCTCGATCTTCAGGAGCGCGAGGTCCGTCGCGGGATCCTTTCCAATCAGCTTCGCGGTGTACTTCTCCTTGTTGTTGACCCGGACCTCGATCTTGTCGGCGCCTTCGATGACGTGGTTGTTCGTCACGATGTAGCCGTCATCCGAGATGACGAATCCGGTGCCGCCCTGGACTTCCTTGTGCTCCTCGTCGTCCTTGGGAGCGTTGCGGCGGCCGCCGCCCGGGGGACCGAAGAAGAATTCGAACGGATCGCCGTCGCCCCCGAAGGGGTTCATCTGTCCGTGGCGGCTCTGGGCGCCCTTGACGATGTCGGTCGAGGTGATCGACACGAGCGAGGGCATCGCCTCCTGGGCCACGTCGGCGAACGACGGCAGCGCGACGCCGCCGGTGTGCAGCGGCCGGGTCGCAGCGGGGGTCGTGCGCTGGGCCTCGGACTTGGGGGTGATGTTGATTGAGCTGGCCACCACCATGCCGAATACGACGGCGGCGGCGATCAGCGCCGAAAAGGACAATGCGCGTTTGGTGGTTCTCTCCATATTCGTCGTCTCTCTCTTTTCTCCTAAAGCGGTATCAAAATCTCGGGACCATCCAGAGAACGCGGATTCAACGGTTCGAATTCCTCGATTTGGGCGCGATCCCGAGCCTCTCGTGCTCCACCAGGATGCAGCGGTCCATGGCCACGCCGATGCCGGCCGATTCGAGGCGGGCCGCCGTGGCCGAGTCGACGACGCCCTGCTGCATGAAGAAGAAGGGCACCCGGCGCGCGATGGCCTCCTCCGCGACCGGGGCCACGGCGTCCGAGCGGCGGAAGACATCCACGATGTCCAGGCGCACGTCCTCCGGTACCGCGGAGACCGAGGGATAGGCGGTCTCCCCCAGGATGCGCGGATGATTGGGATTCACCGGAACGACCCGGTAGCCCTGCTCCATCAAGAACCGCGAGATCGCATGCGAAGCGCGGGACGGGTCGGGCGAGCAGCCCACGACCGCCACGGTCTCCGCCGTTTCCAGGGCGCGTCGGATCCGGTCCGGCTCGTTCAATGGGCCGCAGCCTCCGCCCTCTCTGTCTCAGGACGCATGTTGTAGAAAAAGGTTACGGTGACCCCCTCGCGGGTCGAGTGGAGATCCGCCGGCAGCGGGCGGAAGGGAGACGACTTCACGATCGCCTGGAAGGCGGCGAAGTCGAACGGGGGGATGCTCGAGCCCCGCAGGATCTTCGCGTCCGCCACGGTGCCGTCGGCCAGGATGAAGAAGCGGACCGTGAGGCTGCCTTTCCAGCCCAGACGCGCGAGCTCCGGGACGTCCCAGTGCAGCTTGATGCGGCGGACCATCTCCGCCGCGTACGGACCCCAGTCGTACCAGCTCGTGTCGAAGGAGATGGGACCGGAGTCGACGAATCCGCCCTCGGGATCGCCGCCCGGCGATCCGCCCTCGCCGCCGACGGCGCCGCGCGCCGCCTCGCGGATCGCGGTGTCCAGCCCGGCGAGCCGCGTCGTCTCCCGGGGGCCCGTGGTCATCGGCTTGGTCATGTCCGGAAACTCGGAGGGCTTCGTCTCCGCGCTCGCCGGCGCCTGGGCCGGTGCCGAGCGGGCTTCGCCCCGGGCCTGCGCCTGGGCCGAGGCGCTCGCGCCGGGGGCCGCCTTCGAGGGTTGAGAGGGCTGCGGGCTGCCCGGGACGCGCGGGACTCGCGGTCCCGGGGCGAGCCCGGCGACCCCGGTCGGAGGCGAGAACGGGGTCGCCGCCTTCGGCTTCGACGGGTCGCCGCCGGCGGCGCGCCGGTCCGCGTCGGACAGCGGAGACTTCTTGGGGTTGGCGCGCGGCTGCCCGGTCGCGTCGGTGAAGACGACCGGAATCGGAGTGTCGTCCTTGGGCTGGGGGACCAACCCCGCGAACAGGTCCCCCTTCGAGTTCGCCGGGATCTTCGCGGGCGCCACGATCAGGAACACCACCAGCAGGAGGTGCGCCACCAGGGAGAGGAGGATGAAGCGCTCGATCGGAAACGGGGTTCCGATGTGCTCTTCCAGCCCGGCCATCTCGGCGACCGTGCTGTGCAGCCCGGCGTGGCCGAAGACCAGGGGCTCCGGCGGCCGGGCGGGCGCCTTCTCGGCGGCCTGAAGCGGCATTGGGATCGCCTCTTCCGCCCTCTCGAGCGCGAGCAGCGAGCGGCCGCCGCCCGTTGCCGGCTCGTCTTCCGGGGCCGCCGCGGCCGTCGCGTGACTGGCGAGCGCCCCCAGCATGCTGTGGGCGACGAACGGCTCCTCGGACTCGGGGTCGAGATCGAGCTGGACCGAGACCCGCGCCGGAGCATGGCTCGCGAGGTCGCCGAGCATGCTGTGGGCGACGTAGGGTTCTTCGGACCCCGAATCGGCCCCGCCGCCGAGGTCGACGTGCTCGGTCGCGCCATTGCGGCCGAAGAGGCCGAAAAGGCCGAACCGGCGCCGAGAGCCCATCGAGGCGAGCATGCTGCTTCGCTCGGAGGAAAAAAGGCCGGGCTCTTCGGGCTCAGACACGCAAGTTTTCTCCCACGACGGATGATCCGCTCAAACAGTGCTAACAACGTCCCTGCGAAAGGGATTCTCGAGAACGGACCCCGACGAGGGTCCCTCGAAGAAGCAAGCCGCTCGAAGGGATTCTACGGGTCGCCCGTCCTTCCCCGCTCCGTTCCTGCCGCCCGCCGCCCGCGGCGGCGGCTTCGGCGACTCGCTCGGTTCCGGCGCGATCCAGGGCGCGGAGCCCAACTCTCCGCCCCTCTGCACTTAACGGCCGCACGCGCCTCGCGGTTTCGCGCGCTCGGACTCTCCTGGCGGCCCTCTTGCCCCATCTGATATAAAGTGCCCCGTTTCGGGTAATGCGGGCTTGGCCCGCATTTTTATTCGATGAGAAAGCTTCTGAGCGACAAAACGACTCGTGAAATCGAGGCCATCGCGGAGGAGAAGGGGTGCCGGCTCCTGGCGGTCGAGACCGCCGGGGCGGGCCGCTTCACGGTTCTTCGGCTGGTCCTGGAGCGCGCCGGCGGTGAGCCGGTGACGGTCGAGGACTGCGAGCATGTCTCGCGCGACGCCTCCGCCGTGCTCGACGCCTCCGACGAGATCGCGCACCGCTACACGCTCGAGGTCTCCTCCGCGGGACTCGAGCGCAAGCTCTACTCGCTCGAAGACGCGGTGCGCTTCATCGGCCGGAGGGTGCGCGTCAAGACGGAGTCTCCGGTGACGCCGGACGTGCTGCCCGCGGCGAGCGCGACGGGAAGCCGGAAGACGCCAGCCATTTCTCCGGCGCGAAATTTCGGGGGCGTGCTCTCGCAGGTCGACGGCGATCGCCTCACCGTCGTTGATGAGGCGGAGCGCAAAATCTATAATGTCCGTTTCGGCGATATTCGACTCGCCCGGCTGGACTTCGAGTGGCCGCGGCGGGAAGGACAGGGGCGATAGGGAGCGGGTGGGCATGATTATCGATCCGTCGGTGATCCGACAGGTGTCGCGAGAAAAAGACATCGACGCCGAGAAGATGTTCGGCGCCCTCGAGGAGGCGATGTCCTCGGCCGCGCGGAAGTACTACCACGACCGGGCGATGGTCACCGTGATCGACCGCCAGTCGGGTGAGATGACGGTCTATTCGCCGCGGACCGTCGTCGCGGAGCTGGACACCGAGTCCGAGGAGCCGCCGCCGCAGATCCTGCTGGACGAAGCGCAGACGCTGATCGCCCAGAAGGGAACCAAGGGCGAGGTCCGGATCCTGCGGGGCGGTCCGGAAGAGCAACCCGCGACCGAGGTCCACGACGTCGCGCTGGGGGACGAGGTCCGGGTCTACCGCGAGACGGTCGGGCTCGGCCGCATCGCCGCGCAGACCGCGAAGCAGGTCCTCTACCAGAAGGTCCGCGAGGCCGAGCGGGACAACGTCTACAACGAGTACTTCCCCAAGGTCGGCGAGCTGATGAACGGGACGGTCAAGCGTTTCGAACGGGGCGACATGATCGTCGACCTCGGCCGCTCCGAGGCGATCATTCCGCGCGACCAGCAGTCCCGCGCCGAGCGCTACGGCCAGGGCGAGCGCATCCGCGCGATCCTCTACGACGTGCACAAGAACCCGAAGGGTCCGCAGCTCGTGCTGTCGCGCACGGACCCGCGCCTCCTGATCCGGCTCTTCGAGATGGAGGTGCCCGAGATCTATGACGGAACGGTCGTGATCAAGGGCGCGGTGCGCCAGCCGGGCGAGCGCGCGAAGGTCGCCGTTCGCTCGCGCGAGCGGGACGTCGACCCCGTCGGCGCGTGCGTGGGCATGCGCGGCAGCCGCGTCCAATCCATCATGCGCGAGCTCCACGGCGAGAAGATCGACGTCATCCTCTATTCGGACGACCTCATCACGTTCGCCCAGAACGCGCTCGCGCCGGCCAAGATCACGCGCGTGTCCCCGATCCACCACGAGGACGGGGGCATGAGCCTCGACTGCGTCGTCGAGGACGACCAGCTGTCGCTCGCGATCGGAAAGAAGGGGCAGAACGTCCGACTCGCCTCCGCGCTGATCGGCATGAAGATCGAGATCAAGGGCGAGTCCGAGGTCAAGGGCGAGGTCGCGCAGGCGCTCTCGCGCATGCTGCAGGCCTCGAGGCGCCGGCAGACCGCCGTCGCCGAGATCCCCGGCGTCGGCGAGAAGACGGCCGAGCGCCTGACCGAGGCGGGCGTCGCGACGCTCGGCGACCTGCTCGAGAAGTCCGCCGCCGAGCTCGCACAGCTGCCGGGCATCGGCGAGAAATCCGCCGAGAAGATCCTGGAGTCCGCGCGGGCGCTCGAGACCGCACCGGATGAGGAAGAGAGCGACGAAGAGAATCCCGAGGAAGAGACCCAGACCGAGGCCCCCGAAGAGACGGGCGTGAGGGAGTAGACCGAGCACGATGGGAAAGATTCGAGTCGAAGAGCTTGCCGCCCAGATGGGCATTGGGAGCAAGGAAGTTCTCTTCCTGCTCCAGTCGATCGGTGTCGATGTCAAGTCTCCGCAGGCCGCGCTGGATGAGTCGACGGTCCTCGCGATCCTGCAGGGCAAGACCCACGCGCCCAAGCAGCTGATCGTCCGCGACAACGAGGCGCGCGCCGTCCGGCCGCAGAAGAGCGCGCTCAACCGCATCAAGATCATCGACAAGGCCCCGGGGGCCAAGGGCGAGCCCGAGGCCTCGCCGGCAGAGCCCGAGACCGAGGCGCCCGCGCCGCGCCGCGCGCCCCCAGCGGAACCGAAGGCCGCAGCCAAGCCGGCCGAGCCCGCGCGGACGGCCGTGGTTCCGGCAGAGCCGGAGCCCGAGGCCCCGCGCCCGGCCGCCCCGCCCGTTCCGAGAAAGATCGTCCTGCCCCCGCGACCGGCCCCCCGGCCGCCGACGGGCCCCGGCAATTTTGCACGGCCCGCGGCCGGACCCACGGGCGGCCTTCGCCCGACGGGCCCGGCGCGTCCGATGGGCCCGATGGGCCCGCGCGTCGGCGGACCCACGGGCGGCCTGCGCCCGACGGGCCCCTCGGTCTACCGGCCGACGCCCGGAGGCCCCGGCGCGCGCCCGCCGGGAGGACCCCCGCGGCCCGGCGCCCCGCTCGGCCGAACGACGGGCCCGGCCGTTCCGGAGCGCACCGGACCCGCCAAGCGCAAGAAGGACGACAAAGACGACGCCAAGAAGACGGCCGCCGGCAAGCGTGGCGCCCGTCCGAAGATCACCGTCGCGGACGAGGTCGATCTGCGCGAGTTCGTGGGAACCTACCAGGAGGACACGTACTCCGACATCTCGCTGCCGCTGATCGAGAAGACGGCGTCCGACGAGGCCGATGCGGCCGCCACCAACGCGGCGCGCCCCGTCTCCAAGTCGGCCATTCGTCGCGCTGCGAAGGAAACCCGGGCGCACGACTCCGGCAAGCTCCTCGAGTTCAAGAAGCCCGCACCGACCGGTCCGGTTTTCTTCACCGAGGGCGTCACGGTCAAGGAGCTCTCGGAGAAGCTCGGCGTGCTGACTCGCGACATCCAGCGGCTGCTGATGCAGCGCGGCGTGCTCGCGACGGTCAACCAGACCCTCGACGCGGCGACGGCGGTCCAGCTCGCCCGCGAGATCGGCGTCGAGGCCGCGGTCGTCTCCTTCGAAGAGGAGATGGAGCTCACGCGCTCCCAGGACGTCGGCGAGTCCGCGGCCCCGCGCGTTCCGCGGGCGCCGGTCGTGACGGTCATGGGCCACGTCGACCACGGGAAGACCTCCCTGCTCGACGCGATCCGCCAGACCAACGTCGCGGCGGGCGAGGCGGGCGGCATCACGCAACACATCGGCGCCTACCGCGTCGAGACCCACGGCAAGCCGATCGTCTTCCTGGACACGCCCGGCCACGAGGCGTTCACCTCGATGCGCGCGCGCGGCGCCAAGGCCACGGACATCGTCGTCCTGGTCGTGGCCGCCGACGACGCCGTGATGCCCCAGACCGTCGAGGCCATCGACCACGCGCGCGCCGCGAAGGTGCCGATCGTCGTGGCGATCAACAAGATCGACAAGCCCAACGCGAACGTGGACCGCGTCAAGAAGGAGCTGGCCGACCGCAACGTGCTCCTCGAGTCCTGGGGCGGCGACGTGCCCTCCGCCGAGATCTCGGCGACGAAGAAGCAGGGCATCGACCACCTCCTCGAGCTGATCCTCCTCGTCGCGGACCTGCAGGAGCTCTCGGCGGCGGAGGCGGCGGAGGCCCGGGGCGTCGTGCTCGAGGCGCGGCGCGAGGCGGGGCGAGGAAACCTCGCGACCGTTCTCGTCCAGTCCGGCACTCTGCACGTGGGCGACGTGTTCTTCGCGGGCTCCGCGTTCGGCCGCGTCCGCTCGATGCAGGACGACCACGGTGCGCGGGTCCTGGAGGCGGGCCCGGCGACGCCCGTCGAGGTCACGGGCTTCGAGGAGCTGCCGCAGGCCGGCGATCCCTTCCAGGTCGTCGAGGACGAGACGCGCGCGCGCTCGATCGTGAGCTTCCGCCAGCAGAAGGACCGGGAGAAGGCCATGGCCTCCTCCTCGCGCCTCTCGCTCGAACAGCTGTTCAGCAAGATCCAGGAAGGCAAGATCAAGGATCTGCCGATCATCCTGAAGGCCGACGTCTCGGGATCCGTCGAGGTGCTGTCGCAGTCCCTCAAGGCGCTCTCCAACGACAAGGTCAAGATCTCGCTCCTGCACTCGGGCGTGGGCGCCATCAACATCAACGACGTGCTCCTCGCCTCGGCCTCGAGCGCGATCATCGTCGGCTTCAACGTGCGGCCCGAGAAGAAGGCCGCGGAGGAGGCCGAGAAGGCCGGCGTCGACATCCGCCTCCACACGGTCATCTACAACGTGACCGACGAGATCAAGAAGGCGATGGAGGGCCTGCTGGACCCGACCCTCAAGGAAGTCGCCAGGGGCCGCGCCGAGGTGCGCAACACCTTCAAGGTCCCGAAGTTCGGCATCGTCGCCGGCTGCTACGTCACCGAGGGCACGATCCCGCGTTCGGCGCAGCTGCGTCTTCTGCGCGACAACCGCGTGATCTACGAGGGCAAGGTGGGGTCGCTGCGCCGCTTCAAGGACGACGTGTCGGAGGTCAAACAGGGATTCGAATGCGGCATCGGCCTCGACCGGTACCAGGACGTCAAGGTCGGCGACATCATCGAGGCGTTCCAGGTGGAGAAGGTCGCCGGGGTGATGGGATAGCTCTCAGCTGACCGCTGAGGGCTCCCAGCGAGACGTCGTTTCGCGCCCCGCGTCGGCTGTAAGCTGAAGCTGCGAGCTGAAAGCTCCCATGGTCCTCGCCTACGCCGTCTTCGACATCCACCTGCCGGGCTGCCGCGGGCTGAAGGAAAAGCGCATGGTCGTCAAGAGCCTCAAGGCCCGGATCCGCAACGAGTTCGAGGTCTCCGCGGCCGAGGTGGGCGACCAGGAGCTCCTGCAGCGTGCGAAGCTCGGGGTGGCGGCCATCGGCCCCGACCAGCAGCCGCTGGACGCCCTGCTCCAGCACATCCTGCGCTTCGTGGAGGAGAATCTGGATGGCGAGCTGCTGGGATACCAGAACGAGTTCATCCATGTGTGAGGAGATAGGTGATAGGTGTCAGGTGACAGGTGACAGGTCTATGTGTGAGGAGAAGGGTGATGGCCGGCAGGTGACTGGGGATTTCCCCATCACCTATCACCTATCACCTATCACCTGAGATGGCGAAGCCATCTCGCAGAAGTCAGCGCGTCGCCGACATCGTGCGCGCGGAGCTCGCCCGCATCGTCCTGACCGAGGCTCACGATCCCGACCTGCGCGGCGTGACGATCACCGACGTCGAGATGCCGTCGGACCTGAAGTCCGCCCGCGTCTACTTCTCGTGCCTCGGAGCCGAGGAGGCCCGCGACCGGGCGGCCGAGGCGCTGCGCCGCGCCGCCGGGTACCTGCGGCGCGAGGTCGGCCAGCGCTGCCAGCTTCGCTACGCGCCGGAGCTCTTCTTCGTCTCCGACCTCTCCCTCGAGCGCGGGGCGCGCATCGAGGAGCTCCTGCACCAGGTGCTGCCGGGCTCCGACTCCGACGAGGAGCGAGAGGAGGAGCCTTGAGGCCGGACGCGCTCAGCCGGGGCTACCTCTTCCTGATCGACAAGCCGGAGGGTCTGACCTCGCACGACGTCGTCGAACGCGCCCGAAGGGCCACGCGACTCGCCCGCATCGGTCACAGCGGCACGCTCGATCCGATGGCGACCGGACTGCTCCTGCTCTGCGCGGGAGGAGCGGCCCGTCTGCAGGGCTTCTTCACGCGAATGGACAAATCGTACGAAGGCACGATCCGGCTGGGGCGCGCCACGGCGACGTACGACCGCGAGGGCGAGCCGAGCGGCCCCGACCGCGATCACACACACGTCACGGCGGAGGCGGTCGAGAAGGCCGCGGACGAGTTCCGGGGCGAGTTTCCGCAGTCCCCCCCGCCGTACTCCGCCAAGAAGGTCGGCGGCCGGAAATTCTACGAGATGGCCCGCAAGGGCGAGGCCGTGCCGTCCCTCCCCAAGACCGTCAAGGTCTCGCGGCTGCAGTTCGGGCCGCTCGTCGAGGGCCGGCTCGAGTTCGCGATCGCGTGCTCGTCGGGGACCTACATCCGCTCGATCGCGAGCGACCTCGGGGAGCGGCTGGGCTGCGGGGCGCACCTCGACTCCCTGCGCCGCACGCGCATCGGCGACTTCTCGGTCTCCGACGCGGCCCCACTCGACCGCTTCGAGGCCTTCACGCCGGCGGAGCGCCTCGCGGCGCCGCACGCGATGCCGCTCTCGCGGGTGCCCTTTCCTTTCCCCCGCCTCCAGCTCGCGTCGCTCGAGGCCTGGAAGATCCGCCGCGGCCAGGCGGTCCCGACCCGCGGGATCGTGGCCCGGGAGGGGGACTGGATCACGCTGCTGTCCCCGTCCAACGACATGCTGGCGCTGGGGCAAGTCAGCCCGATCGGCGATCGGGGGGTCAGCCTGATCCGGCCGCGCATCGTGTTGGAGTAGTGAGCGTTAACGTGGGGACGGCCCTCGCGGCCGCCCGCCATGCGCCGGGAGGGGGCAAGCCCCGCCCCTACGAAACTCCCGGTTCCTGTGGTAGTCTCCCCCGCTTATAGAAAAAGTGTGAGTGTTTTGAGTCGTTTGGAGGCTGAGTGAACGTTACCGAGTACGAGTCCGGCAAGGCGGACATCGTCAAACAATACCGGACCCACGAAAGCGACACGGGATCGCCCGAGGTTCAGGTCGCGCTGCTGACCAAGCGCATCGCGTACCTGACGGAGCACTTCCAGTCCAACGCCAAGGACCACCATTCGCGGCGCGGTTTGCTGCAGATGGTCGGACGCCGGCGGCGGTTGCTGGAGTACCTCCGGAGCGAGAGCCCGGAGCGCTACCACAAGCTCATCGAGCGCCTCGGCCTCCGGAAGTAAATCGTCCGGCGACGGAGCCGGACGGCCGCGGCCAATCCCGTGTCGCGGCGCTCCACCGCATGGCGTTCCGCCATCCCGGACGCGCTCCTCCGCCATTCACAGATGAGGACCCGACCATGATCGACCAGATCTCCATTCCCGTCGGAGACAAGACCCTCGACATCCAGATCGGCAAGCTGGCCAAACAGGCCGACGGCGCCGCCGTCGTGCGCTACGGCGACACCGTGGTGCTCGCCACCGCGGTGTTCAACAAGGAGCCCAAGGAAAATGCCGACTTCTTCCCGCTGACCGTCGACTACCGCGAGCCCACGTACGCCGCGGGACGGATCCCGGGCGGATGCTTCAAGCGGGAGGGACGCCCCACGGAGAAGGAGATCCTGACCTCGCGCCTCATCGACCGGCCGATGCGGCCGCTCTTCCCCAAGGGCTTCAACCACGAGACGCAGATCGTCGCCTTCGTCCTCTCGGCCGACGGCCAGAACGACCCGACATCCTGGCCATCAACGGCGCCTCCGTCGCCCTGACGTGCTCGACCGTTCCCTTCCACACCCCGGTCGGCGCCGTGCGCGTGGGGCGGCTCGACGGCAAGTTCATCCTGAACCCGACCAACGCGGAGCGCGACAAGTCCGACCTCGACCTCATCGTCTGCGGCAGCGACGACGCGGTCGTCATGGTCGAGGGCGGCGCCCGCGAGGTGTCCGAGCAGACCCTGATCGACGCGATCCTCTTCGGCCACGAGGCGGTGCGCCGGATCGTGGCGGCGCAGATGGAGCTGCAGCGCCGCGGAGGCTTCCACAAGCCCCTCTAGCAGGCGCCCGAGTCGTACCCGGCCGAGGTGTTCGCCGAGGTCCGCCGGATGTGGGAGGCGCCGATGATGGGCGCCATGACGCTGCCCGACAAGATCGAGCTCCTACGCCGAGATCAAGGCCGTCAAGAAGGCGGCCGCCTCGATGGTCCCGGAGAGCGAGCCCGAGAAGCGCAAGCAGGTCGCGAAGGCCGCCGACGACCTCGTGAAGGTGCTGACGCGCGAGACGATCCTCGCGACGGCAAGCGCCTCGACGGCCGCGAGTTCGACGAGATCCGGCCGATCACCTCGAGGTCGGCATCCTGCCCGCGCACCCACGGCTCGGCGCTCTTCACGCGCGGCGAGACCCAGGCCCTGGTGACCGCGACCCTCGGCACGTCCGCGACGCCCAGATCATCGAGGAGTACGAGGGCGAGAGCGAACAGAAGTTCCTGCTCCACTACAACTTCCCGCCCTTCTCGGTGGGCGAGGCGAAGTTCATGCGCGGCCCCGGCCGGCGCGACATCGGCCACGGCGTCCTGGCCCGACGCGCGCTCTCCCCGTGCTGCCCACCGAGGACGCGTTCCCGTACACGGTCCGCATCGTCTCGGACATCCTCGAGTCCAACGGCTCCTCGTCCATGGCGACCGTCTGCGGCGGCACCCTGGCGCTGTTCGACGCCGGCGTGCCGATGAAGGCGCCCGTGGCCGGCGTCGCCATGGGCCTGGTCTCCGACGGCGACCGCTTCGCCGTCCTGACCGACATCGCCGGCCAGGAGGACCACTACGGCGACATGGACTTCAAGGTCGCCGGGACCGCGCGAGGGCATCACCGCGCTCCAGATGGACATCAAGATCAAGGGGTTACGCCGGGAGATCCTGGAGAAGGCGCTGGAGCAGGCCCGCGCCGGGCGCCTTCACATCCTGGAGAAGATGGCCGCGGCGCTCGAGCCGCCGCGCCCCAACATCTCGCGCTACGCGCCGCGCATCTTCACCATCCAGATTCCCAAGGACAAGATCCGCGACGTCATCGGCCCGGGCGGCAAGACGATCCGCTCGATCATCGAGGAGACCGGCTGCAAGATCGACGTCGAGGACTCCGGCAAGGTCTCCATCGCGAGCGCCGACGAGGCGGCCGCGATGAAGGCGATCTCGATCATCGAGGCGCTGACGCAGGAGCCCGAGATCGGCAAGGTCTACACGGGCAAGGTGCGGCGCGTCGAGGCCTACGGCGCCTTCGTCGAGATCCTTCCGGGCCAGGACGGCCTCGTGCACATCTGCGAGCTCGCGCCCTACCGCGTCCGCGAGACGACCGACGTGGTCAAGGAAGGCGACGAGGTCACGGTCAAGATCATCGCCGTCGACCCCATGGGCAAGATCAAGCTCTCGCGCAAGCAGGCGCTCACCAAGGAGCAGTTGGACGCCGAGATGGCGCTGGCGCCCGTGGGCGCTCCGGGCGAGGACGAGGGTCGCGACGAGTTCCCGCGCGGCGGGCACGGCCCGGGCGAGCACCGCGGCCACTTCAACCGCGACCACCGCGGACCGCGGGGTCCGCGCAAGTAGGCCGCGCGCGGATTCCGCGCCCGAGTCACGGCGATCGCGCAGATTCCGTTTCGTGAGGATCTCGCCTCGGGGCCCGAGCCCGGAATGGACCAACCGGGACGGGGTCGGTTTCTCTTCGCGCTCCTGCTCGCGACCTCGGGCCTGAAGCTCTTCGCCGCATGGCGATTCCCGGGATTCCTGACCGGGGACGATCTGGAGGTCGTCCAGGCCGCCGCGGCCTGCGCGGGCCGGCTGACCTATCGCGCCTGGTCTCTCCGCTCGCTCTTCCACCCGGTCGCGCTCGCCTGCCCGTTCGTCGCTCTCGGCGCGGGGGCCGGCCTCACGAGTCCCCGGGCCCTGACCGTCCTGGCCGCGCTCCCCACGATCCTCTTCTCGACGCTCGCCGTGCCGCTGGTCGTCGCCCTCGCCCGCGCGTGGGGCTGGAGCGAGAGGACGGCCCGGGTCGCCGGGTTCCTCTACGCCGTTCATGGGCTGAGTCTCGGGTACGGCGGCACACCCTACCCGCGCCCCATCGCGACGTGTCTCGTTCTCGCCGCGTTCGTCGCGGTCGCCCGCGCGAAGCCTGGAACCCGCTCCCTCGCGGTCCTCGCCGGAGGCCTCGTCGCGGCCGCGTTCGCCGTACGCTGGAGCGAGGCCGTCGCCCTCGCCGCGCTCCTCGCGTGGTCGGCGTGGGATCGAAAAGATCCGCGAACCCTCGCGGCGATCCTCGGCGGATTCCTGGCCGGCGTCCTGCTGTTCGTCGGCGCATTCGACGCCCGGAGCTCCGGCGCTCCCTTCGGCACCCTCCGCGAGTTCTGGCGGATCATGCAGGTGCAGGGACTCGCGAGCTCGAGACCGGAGCCGTGGTTTTGGTACGGCAAGCGCATCCTTCACTGGGCCGGCCCCGCGAGCGTCCTCCTCGTCCTGGCGGCGCGGCGGGATCGGCGGCTCGCGGCGTCTCTGGGCACCGCCCTCGCGGTCGCGGCGCTTCTCTCCTTCTCGCCCGCGAAGTCGGTCCGCTACACGCAGCTCGTGATTCCGTTCCTGTGCCTCGCGGCGGCCCTCGGCTGGGAGCGCTTACGGGACGCGACGCGAGAGGGCCGCGTTCTCGCCACCGTGGCGCTGATCGTGGCGGCTTCGCTGGGGCTGGAGCGGGCGCTGACGCTCTGGAGAGACAAGTCGGCCGCCGCGATCCTGGCCGCGGGACAGATCCACGCACTGAGGCCGCCTGTTCGAGGGGTCGCGCTCGAGCAGATGTGGGCGTACGGGGAGTCGCTGTACCTGGGAAACGAGGTCACGATCCGCGACATCCGACCGGCCCGACCGCTCGAGCCCGAAGCGGTGCGCCGCGCGGCAGCGGGAGCCGACGCGGTCGGGCTCTATGCCTCCGACGCCGACGCGGCCGTCGCGGAGGCGCTGGCGTCCGCCGGCCTGCGCCGGTGCGCGACGTTCGCGCGGCTCGCGAGCCCCACGGTCGTGCTCTATCTGCCCGAGTCGCGGCCGTGTCCGGCAGGCGGTGCGCCAGCCGCCGACTAGGCCCGGTCGGGGACCGGCGTCGCGGACCGCTTGCGCAGAATCCAGAGCGAGGCCACGAGCGCCAGGACCATCACGGTCAGGATGCCGAGCTCGAGCATCGCGCTCCGGAAGAGCGCCTCGTTCGGCTTCTCGAGCAGGACCGCGAGCTGCGCGGTGACGACCAGGATGCGCCGCGTCACCGCGATCAGGCCGACGATCAAGAACGGCTCCGGCACCAGCGCGTGCTCGCGGAAGGAAACCTTCACGGTGTAGAGCAGCTCCACGATCATCAGCACGAGCAGGATGCGGTCGAGCAGGTTGACGATGTCCTGCATGGGGGCGTCGCTGCGGACCGCCGCCCAGAAGGCGCCGGCGCCGTTGGCGAGCGAGACGCCCGCGCTCGCGGCGAGGAGCAGCCCGAGCGCGATGTAAACGACGTCCTCGACGCCGGTGAAGACGTGGGAGATCTTCAGGCGCGCGCCGCCGATCGGCTTGCGGCTGACCGTCTCCCCGGTCTCGAGGTCCTTGACGCTGCCCTGTCTCACGGCCATCTGGGGGACAGGGCTGCAAGGGGCGTGCCTCCCGCGGCGACGCTCTCCCGCGAAACCTACCGGGGCCGGACCTCGATCTTGATCCACCAGTCCGGCTTCGGCGGCCGGGGGTAGGCCGCGTCCCGGAAGTCGGGGGCGACGCAGCGGGCGAGCGCCGTCTCGGGCCCGAACACGACCTCCGCGGCCTTTCCCTCCTCCCCGACGCGGACGAGGCCGTCGAACGACACGAGCTCCTCCTTCGGGAGATCCTTGAGGCAGCGCCCGATCGCCGGCCGCAGCCACCCGTCGACCTGCCCGATGACGACGCCCTCGTACCGCCGCCCCGCCGGCGACTTCACGTTCTGCTCCGCCTCGGCGCGCGCGATCTCAACAGGGGTCGAAGCGGATGTGGCCATCGAGGCGACGAGGAAGAGCGTTGCGATCATCACCATGTATTTTAGATTTTGGATTTTGGATTTTGGATTACAAGCACCAAGCATCCGATCAGGCTCAATCCAAAATCGAAAATCCAAAATCCAAAATTCCCCTAGTAGGGCATTTCCTCGTCGTCGAGCCCCAGCATGTGGCCGACCTCGTGGACCACGGTATCCCGAATGGCCTGCACGGCCTCGCCGCGGGTCGCGAAGCTGCGCAGGATCGGGCCCCGGAAGATCGCGATCTGCGCCGGGAGGTTCGACACCGCCGATCCGCGCTCGAAGAAGGGCACGCCGCGGAAGATGCCGAAGAGCTCGGAGTCCTCCGGCGTGTCGGTCTCCTCGTAGTCCTCCTCGAAGGGCTCCTCCTCCACGCCGACGACGATGTTCTCGAGATACCTGCGAAACGGCGCGGGCACCGAGTCGAGCGCCTCCGCGACGTAGGCGTCGAACTCCTCCGGCGAAATGCGGCGCGAGCTCACGCGCCCGGGGCGGGACGGAATAGGCGCTCGAAGTTTCCGGTCGTCGCGCCCGCGACCGCATCGAGGTCGGTTCCCTTGATCTCGGCCAGCTTCTTCGCCGTCTCGACCACGAACGCCGGCTCGCAGGGCTTTCCGCGGTGCGGCACCGGCGCGAGGAACGGCGTGTCGGTCTCGACCATCATCGCGTCGAGCGGCAGGCCCGCCGCCGCCGCCCGGATGTTCTCGGCCGCCCTGAACGTCAGCATCCCCGAGAACGACACGCGGTATCCGAGCGCCGATCGCCTTCTTCCCGTAGTCCGCGTCCTCGGTGAAGGAGTGGAAGACACCGGGCCGCTCGGCCGCGCCCGTCCGGGCGAGCAGCGCGAGCATCTCCGATCCGCTCTCGCGGTTGTGGAGGATGACCGGGAGGGCGAGCCGCCGCGCGCAGTCCAGCATCCACTCCAGGACCTCGATCTGCGTCGCGCGCGGCGAATGGTCGTAGTGGAAGTCGAGGCCGACCTCGCCGATGGCCGCGACGCCCGGCCGCCGCGCGAGCGCCTCGAACCCCGCACCATCGCGTGCCGGGTCGAAGTCCCTGGACTCGTGCGGATGAATCCCGACCGCCGCGAGGACGTCTGCGTGGACGGAGGCCAGCTCCACCGCCGCCTCCGAATCCGCGAGCGTCGTCCCGGGGACCAGGAATCGCGTGACGCCCGCGGCCCGAGCTCGTTCGAGAAGCGCGGTGGCATCCGCGGCCATTTGGAGATGGCAGTGACTATCGGCGAGCATGCTCTGGACGTGGTACCCGGCGCCTCAATCCAAAATCCAAAATCCAAAATCCAAAATCACTTCACCTTGCTCCCGGCCGGCACGTGCGCCGGCACATCCAACAGCACCGGCTCCCCCGCGTCGCCGACCGAGGCCGCGAGCACCATGCCGTTGGACTCGACCGCCCATGAGCTTCGCCGGTTTCAGGTTCGCGACCACGACGACGTTGCGCCCGAGGAGCGCTTCGGGCTCGTACTGCGCCGCGATCCCGGCGACGATCTGCCGCTGCTCGCCGCCCAGATCGACCATGAGCCGCATGAGCTTGTTCGACTTCGGGACGCGCTCGGCCGAGACGATCTTCGCCGTCTTCAGCCGGACCTTCTGGAAGTCCTCGATGCCGATGCGGTCGTCGGCGGAAGGCGCCGCCGCGGCACCAGCCGCCGGCGGGGCACCAGCCGCCGGCGAGGCCGGAGCCGCCTGCGATTCAGCGCCAGCCGCGGGCAAAGCAGGCGCCGCGGGTGCTCCCCGGGTCGGTTCGGTCATGGGTGTGTCCTTTCGTGCGAAGTATTCGGCGACGTCGACGCGCGGGAAAAGAGCCGGCGCCTCCGGCATGGGCCGCGAGACGGGAAGCCCTCCCCACGCGAGGTCCCGCGCCGACGGGTCCTTCGCCTCCATCGCGAAGGTCGCGAAGATTCTCCGGCTGATCCCCGGAAGAAACGGCGAGAGCATCACCGCGGAGAGTCGGATCCCCTCCGCCGCGGCCGACAGTATGCGGTGCAGGCGGCCGGAATCCGCGCCCTCCTCCTTGCGGATCTTCCAGGGCTCCCTGGCGACGATGAATCCGTTGATCACCGAGAGGAATTTCCACACGGCCTCGAGCGCCCGGTTGAACTGGCAGTCGCCGAGCGCGGCCTGCCACTCCGCGCGCGCGTCGCCGTAGGCCGCGAGGATCTCGTTGTCGTCGCAGACCTCGTTGGGCGTGCCGCCGAAGGACTGCCGCAGCAGCGCGGCGACGCGGGACACGGTGTTGCCCAGGTCGTTGGCGAGGTCGGCGTTGTACCGGGTCAGGAACGCCTCGTCCGAGAAGTTCGCGTCCTGGCCGAACGCCATCTCGCGCAGCAGGAAGTAGCGCAGGGCGTCGGGGCCGAAATCCGCGACGAGCTGGTCCGGACGCACGATGTTGCCGACGGACTTGGAGACCTTCTTCGCGTCGCGCAGCCACCAGCCGTGCGCCCAGACGCGCGTCGGCAGGGGCACGCCGGCCGAGAGCAGAAACGCCGGCCAGTAGACCGCGTGGAACCGCAGGATGTCCTTGCCGATGACGTGGACGCGCTCCGCCTCGGGGTGATCCCAGAACTCGCGGTAGAGCGCCTCCGCATCGCCGCCCTGGCCGAACCCGAGAGCCGTGATGTAGTTCGCGAGCGCGTCCAGCCACACGTACACGACGTGCCCGGGATGCCCCGGGAACGGGATCCCCCACTTCACCTTGGTCCGCGACACCGACAGGTCGGAGAGGCCCGACTTCACGAAGGAGACGACCTCCGCGAGCCGGCTCTCGGGCCGCACGAAGCCCGGCTGGCTCTCGTAGTGCCGGAGCAGCGGCTCCGCGTATTTCGAGAGCCGGAAGAAGACGTTCTCCTCCGATTCCCACGCGGTCGGAATGCCGTGAACGGGACACTTCTTGTCGTTGCTCGTCGCGTCGAGCTCCTTCTCCGTGTAGAACGCCTCGCAGCTGGCGCAGTACCAGCCCTCGTGCTTCGCGGTGTAGAAGTCGCCCGCGGCGTCGATCCGCCCGATCAGCGCCTGGACGCCCCGCTTGTGGCGCTCCTGTGTCGTCCGGATGAAGTCGTCGTTCTGGATCTCGAAGGTCCGGTAGAGCTGCTCGTAGCGGGCGACCACGCGGTCGGCCAGCGCGAGGGGCATGATGCCCTGCGCCATCGCCGCCTTCTCGATGTTCTGCCCATGCTCGTCCGTGCCCGTCAAAAAGCGCGTCTTCTCGCCGATCAGTCGCCGGTACCGCGTCATCGCGTCGGTGACCACCGTCGAGTAGATGTGCCCGATGTGGGGCAGGTCGTTGACGTAGTAGATCGGCGTCGTCGCGTAATACGTCTTCATCGGGGAAGCGGAAAAGATACCTCACAACTCACAACAAGCCTGCCTCGCGAAACGAGACGCAGGCCTCCCGGCCCACGACGATGTGATCGAGCAGTCGGACGCCGACCGCCTCGGCGGCCGCGGCGAGTCGGCGCGTGAACTCGCGGTCCTCCCGCGAGGGAGACGGGTCGCCGGAAGGATGGTTGTGGTACAGGATCACGCCCGCCGCCTTGGTCAGGAGCGCGCGGCGGAGGATCTCCCGCGGCTCGACGACGGCGCGGTCCAGGGTGCCGCGATAGATCTCGGCGTCGTTGCGCAGGAGCCGATTCCGCGCATTCAGGAACAGCGCTCCCGTGCGCTCCTGCGCGTCGTCGGCCTGCGCCCGACGCAGGAACTCCTTGACGAGGTCCGGCGAGTGGAGGAGGTCGCGGCCGCCCAGAGCCGCCGCGGGGAGCCGCCGCGCGATCTCGACCGCCGCGGCGATCGCACAGGCGCGGGTCGGCCCGACGCCGCGCTCGTTCAGCAGCTCCTCGGGACCCAGCAGGGAGAGCCCGGCGAGGCCGCCGTGCGCCGAGAGGAGGCCGCGGGCGCGGTCGAGCGCGCTACTCCCGGGGATCCCGGTGCGCAGAAGGAGCGAGACGAGTTCCTCGTTGGACAGGGCCGCCGGGCCCAGGCGCAGCAGGCGCTCGCGGGGCCGCTCCTCGGAAGGCAGGTCGTGGATGCGAAAGGCGCGACGCGGTTGGGATTCGGTCATGGTTGGGTCCGCCGGCGAGAACCGCCTGCGGACTGGACGAGGACGAGCGATTATCGCACGAGCCCCCTCGACAACAGACCCAAGCTCCTCAACTCGAGGCGCTGTCGCGAGAGTCCGCATCGCGCAGAGTCTCCCGACGAAGGAGGGAGGAGCTGCGCGATGCGGGAGCCCGCAGCGGTCGAGCGCGTCAGCGCGAGCCGCGAGGGCGACGTGTCAGTCGCCGTCCGGCCAGCCCCGCTCGGCCCCTTCCGGCACCAGCACGATCTTCCCGTTCTGCCGCCCCTCTTCCATGTAGGCGAAGGCCTCGCGGGCCTGCGCGAGCGAGAAGACCCGATCCACGCGCGGCTTCAGCCGACCCGAAGCCACCGCGGAGTAGAGCGCCCGAAACTCCCGATCGTTCGCCATGGTGGATCCCAGGATCGAGAGGTGCTTCCAGAAGATCTGGCGGATCTCCTCCTTGGGATTGGGACCGCTCGTCGCGCCGCAGGTCACGATGCGACCGCCCCGGGCGGCCGCCTTGAGGGAGATCATCCAGGTCGCCTCGCCCACGGTGTCCACGATGACGTCGACCCCCCGCTTCGCGGTGTGCGCGCGCACCGCCGCCAGCACGTCCTCCTTCTTGTAGTCGATCGCGAGCTCGACGCCGGACTCGCGCAGCCGCGTCATCTTCTCCTCGCCCGACGTGGTGGCGAGGACCCGGGCCCCGGCGAGCCGCGCGATCTCGATCGCGGCCCCGGCGACTCCTCCTCCCGCGCCGTGGACCAGCACCGTCTCTCCCGGCCGGACGGCCGCCCGTCCGACGAGGAGCCGCCAGGCGGTCTGGTATGCCAGCGGGAATGCCGCGGCGCGCGGGAACGAGAGCCCGGCGGGGATCGGAAAGACGTTGCGCGCCGGAAGGACGACGTACTCGGCGAAGGTTCCCAGGGTGTGCTCGCCCAGGATCTTGTAGCTCACGCACAGGCTCTGCTCGCCTGCGCGGCAGAACTCGCAGGTGTTGTCGTACAGGCCGGGCTGAATCAGCACGCGGTCGCCGGGGGTGAGGCCCGAGACGCCCTCTCCCAGACGATCCACGGTGCCCGCCCCGTCGCCGCCCGGGATCTGCGGCAGGGGCACGCCCGGAATCCCCTCGCGCACGAAGAGGTCGAGGTGGTTGAGCGCCGCGGCGCGGATCGCCACGCGCACCTCTCCGGCGGCCGGCTCCGGCGTGGGCCGGTCGCCGTAACGAAGCACGGAGGCGTCCCCGTGCTCGGTGAAGAAGACGGCCTTCATTTCAGATACCCCAGCGATCTTAACTTCTCCAGGTACTCCCGATCCGACTCGCGGCGCGGCGGACACCGGCGGCACGATCCGCGGCCCGTAGGTCGCGACCGTCGCCGTCTCCAGAGTGCCCGGCGCGAACAGCCCCGCGGCCGGCCGTCCGGGCAGGTCGCGGGCGACGGGCACGCCCGAGCGCGCCGAGGATGGAGGGCGCCACGTCCTCGGCACTCAGGCGGACCGTGCGGGCCGCAGGCGAATCCGCGGCAGCGCCAGGATGATCGAAGACGACCATGCGGCCGAGCGCCGCCGCGGAGCCCGGGTGACTGTCGGCGGCCAGCACGACCAGGACGAGCTCGCCCCTCTCGGCGCGAGACGCGAGCTCCTCGAGCAGGCGCCGGACCTGCGCGACGGCGCTCTCCCGCGCGGCTCGGTCCTCCCGCTCGATGTCGCATCCCGGCAGGTACAGCGTCTCGATGCCGTAGCCCTTGCGATCGCGGAGATCCTTCTCGAAGAGCTCCGTCGCGACGCGGTCCGCGTCCACGCCGTTCCCGGATCGGGACAGCACGGCGCGGTTGTCCACCACGGTCGCTCCCGGCCAGGGCGCGGAGGCCCACCAGCCGACGGCGAGGCTCGGGATCCCGGCCGAGGCCGAGACTTCCCAGAAATCGAGCCGGCGGCGGTCGGCGCCGGAGACCGGCGCGCTCGCGACCGTTCCCACGAGGGGCCCCAGGCGGCGGAAGTACCAGGACGTCCCGAACGGCGGCCGCAGCGACTCCCGGGCGAGAAGCGGCCGGACGCGCGTCAGCGCGCGCACTCCATGGCGGCGTGCGGGCTCGCCGCTCGCGAGATCGGTCCACAGCTCGGGCGGAGTGCGCCGCTGTGCCGGCCACCAGCCGATCGCGCCCCGCGCGAGGAGCGCCGCCGCCTCCGCCGGCTTGCCGGGGCCGTCGAGGTCGAGTCCGTCGATCGCCAGCACGACCGTCGGCGAGGACCGGGGCGACGGCTGCGGCGCCGGCACGGGCTCGGGCTCGCGGCGGGAGAAGAAGAGCAGCGCCGCGACCAGCAGCCCCGCGGCCGCGGCGGCGGCGAAGAGGCGGCGGGTGGCCTTCCCCGGCAGCGCGCCCGAGCGCGCGAACGCGCGGGCGAGGAACGCGAGCCGCACCGCCGCGGCGAGAAAGAGAGAGGCCGCTGCGACGGGGATGCCCCAGAGCAGCGCGCGCATCGAGATCTCCCGTTCGAGGCCACGGGTACCCAGGATCCAGAGCGCGAAGACGGCGGCGGCCGCGGCGAACCCCGCGGCGGTGGCCGCGGGTCCGGGCGCGCGCGAGCGGTCGGCGAGCGGCGAGAGCAGCGCCGCCAGCAGGATGGCAGGCAGCAGGTCCGCGAGGAGAAGGTGCAGGAAGACGACGGCGGCCGAGCCGACCGAAGCGAACCCGTCCGCGCCCTCGACGGCGGCGACCGAGGCGAGCGCCGCCCCGAAGGCGCCGAGGCCGATCGCCGGCAGCCAGGCTCCGCCCAGGCCCCGGCCCTCGAAGACCGGGCGGAACAGCATGCGCTCGACGCCGGCATCGAGGTAGCCGAGCTCGCGCAGCCTCGCCCGTGCCTCCTCCAGCGTGGGCCGATTCATGCTCTACAGCGCCCGCGCCGGCGGATTTCACCGCCGCCGCGGTCCCCGTGACGGCGTTGAGCGCCGTCGGTCCTACAGCGCCCGCGCCGGCGGATTTCACCGCCGCCGCGGTCCCCGTGACGGCGTTGAGCGCCGTCGGTCCTGCAGTGCCCGCGCCGGCGGATTTCACCGCCGCCGCGGTCCCCGTGACGGCGTTGAGCGCCGTCGGTCCTAAACCTCACGCGCGGCGGTCTCGGACCACGCGCGTCAGGTCCGCGAGGACCGACGAGCGCGAGGGCAGCGGCAGCGCCTGGAGCGCCGCGTCCAGCAGCTCGTCCACGAGGCGGTGGGACGACTCCGCGCCGAGGATCGTCGCGAAGTTGGCACGGTGCGCGTCCCGGTGCGTGTCCTTGCCCATCGCGTCGGAGTCGCCCTCGAGGTCTAGCAGGTCGTCGGTGATCTGGAACGCGAGACCGAGGTTGCGCGCGTAGCGCGACAGGCCATCGAGCGTGCGCTCGCCCGCCGAACCCGCCAGCGCACCGCCTCGGATCGCCGCGACGAACAGGGCGCCGGTCTTCTGCGCGTGGATCGCCTCGAGGTCGTCGAGTCCCACGCTCGCCGGCTCCGCGGCGAGGTCGGCCGCCTGCCCCGCGCAGCATCCGGAGGCGCCAACGGCGGCCGCGAGCTCTCCGACCACGCGAACGCGAGCGGCGGGCGAGAGTCGGTCCGTCGAGGACAGGGTCTCGAAGGCGCGGGAGAGCAGCGCCACGGCCGCAAGCTCCGCCGTGGCGACTCCGTAGGTGCGGTGCAGGGCGGGTCTGCCGCGGCGGCGCCGCGCGTCGTCCATCGAGGGGAGGTCGTCGAGGACGAGGGAGGCCGCGTGCACGTACTCGACCGCGACGGCCACGGCCATGGCGGCCTCGCGGGGCGCGCGGCAGATCTCCCCCGACGCCAGGGCGGCGAGCGGCCGGAGCCGCTTGCCGGGAGGGAGGATCGCGTCGTGAATCGCGCGCGTCAGCGGCCCGGCGCGGGCCACCGGCGGCGGCAGCGCGCGCTCGAGCGCCTCCTCGAGCGCGGAGCGATGCGCCGCCGCGAAGCGATCAAAGGCGAGAGCGAAGGCGAAGGCGCCGCCCCCGGCGGCGGGCCCCTTCAGGGGTACGCCGCCTATCCGCGGAAGCTCGCCAACGCCTCCGACTCCGATTCGTAGACGTCGAAGACGGTGATGAGCTGCGTCACGGTCAACACGTCGTTGATCTTCGGGGGCAGGTGGAGGAGCTTGAGCTTGCCACCCTTGTTCGTCACCGAGGTGTAGCAGCCGACGAGCTCGCCGATGCCCGACGAGTCGATCGTCGTCACGTCGTGCATGTCGACCAGGATGTTCTTCTTTCCGGAGTCGACGAGCTTGTTGATCGTCTCGCGGAGTTGGACGTCTCCGGAGCCGATCGTGATCTTGCCCTTGAGGTCGACGACCGCCACCCCGCCGACATCGCGCACGTTCGTTTTCATGCTGGGTCTCCCTCCTTCTCGTTTGCCTCGCCCAATCTCTTCTTCAAGAGAATTTCCATTCCACCGCCCGGCAGCCGCTCAAAGCGGACGTCGTCCATGAACGTCTTCATGTAGAAGATGCCCCGCCCCGACGTCTTCAGCCGGTTCTCCGGCGACAGCGGGTCGCCAACCGCGCCCGGGTCGAACCCCGGGCCCTCGTCGCGGATGGCGATCGCCAGCGTGTCCGCGACGATGTCCATCTCGAGGTGCACATGCTTCGAGACGTCCTGCCGATTGCCGTGCTTGATCGCGTTGGCCAGCCCCTCGCGGAGAGCCATGAGGATCCAATGCCGCGTCTCCTCCGGGACGTCCCTCCCCTCCAGCAGCTGGGAACACAGATGCTGCGCCATCTCGATGTTCTCGAAACGGCTGGAAAGAGACATCCGGATCGGGCCGGCTTTGTCGGACGGTCTCGGTACGCTCATTCACGGACTTCGCGGACCGGCGGATCTTAGTCCAAAGGCGCGACGGAAAGATAGACGAATCCCGGCGTGTTACCCTCGATCATGCGCAGAAAAACACGCCTCGGCGCAGCCGGAGCGGCCCTTTCAGCGCTTCTGCTCCTGGGCTTCACCGACTACCTCCCGGACCGCATCGCCGAGTACTCCCGGAAGGTGGAGCAGGTCCGCGGCCGCAAGTTCAGCCGCACCGTCCCCGCCTCCGAGCTCGACAAGGCGGAGCTGCGCAAGATCCTCCGGTCCAAGCTCTCGGAGCAGCTGCCGGTCCCCGCCGAGGACTACTTCCGGACGCTGTCCAGCCTCGGGCTCATCGACCAGCAGTCGGGGCTGCTCGACACTCTCGTCGACTTCTACGCCTCGCAGGTCATCGCCTTCTACGATCCGCAGCCCCACCGCTTCTTCGTGATCAAAGGCGCGAGCGCGACGGAGGGTCTGGCCGCCGAGGGGCTGGACGCCCCGGACCTTTCGGAGGCAATGTCGCAGGGCCTGATCTTCTCGCACGAGCTGACCCATGCGCTCCAGGACGAGTCGATGCGGCTGGACGAACGGATGCAGAAGCTCAAGGACGACAGCGACCGGGCGCTCGCGCTGCAGAGCCTGCTCGAGGGCGAGGCCACCCTCGTCATGATCCGGGTCGCGCTCCAGCAGATTCCTGGCGGCGCGAGCGAGCAGACCGAGGAGCAGATCGGACCGCTCCTCTCCGCCGGCGCGCTCGAGAAGGCCAACGTCCCTTCCGACGTGCCGGAGTACTTCGTCGACCAGCTCTTCTTCCCCTACGTGGACGGGCTCGAGTTCGTCCGTGCCGCGGTCAAGCGGGGCGGCTGGGCGGAGGTCGACAAGCTCTGGAGGACGCCTCCCGAGTCGAGCGCGGAGATCATCCACGGCGCACCGCAGCCGCCGCCCGCGACGGGACTCTTGCCCGACAATCTCACCACGATCGCCCCCGGCCAGCGCCTCCTCTACTTCGACACGCTCGGCGAGTGGACGCTGCGGTTCCTGCTCGAGCGCGGGCTGCCCGAGAAGGAGGCGGCCGTGGCGGCGGAGGGGTGGCGCGGGGACCGGATCGCGTTCTTCTCCTCGGGAGGCAGCACCGGCTACCTCTGGCGCATCCGTTTCGACGAGCCGGCTTCCGCTTCCCGCTTCGAGGCGGCCCTCCGGAAGGCCCGCGTCAAGCGGCCGGCCGCGGCCGCGGAGACGATCCGCGCTTCGGGCAAGGACGTCGTCCTGTTCGCGGGCCTCGCGAAGCCGCCGGAGCTGCCGGGCTGGAAGAACTAGGCGGAAGCGAGCGGGCTACCGCATCGCCGCCGGCGCCGGAATGGGGGCGTTGGCGCTCTCGACCCGGTTGCGCCCGGCGCGCTTGGCGGCGTACAGGGCGCCGTCGGCCGCCGCAACCAGCGTCTCCTTCGCGAACGACTCCCCCGGCGTCATCGACGCCACGCCCACGCTGATCGTCACCACGCCGAGGGGCGAGGTCTGGTGGCGGGTCGCGATGCGCTCGACACGCAGCCGGAGGAGCTCGGCCACGGCGAAGGCGCCCTTGGCCGGCGTCGAGGGCAGTACGGCGGCGAACTCCTCTCCGCCGTAGCGCGCGACGAGGTCCCCCGGACGGGTGATCGCCTCGCGGATCTCGGTCGCGACGCGGCGCAGACACTCGTCACCGAGCTGGTGCCCGTAGGTGTCGTTGTAGCTCTTGAAGTAGTCGATGTCGATCATGACGAGCGAGAGCGGCAGCTGGTCGCGCGTCGCCCGGCGCCACTCGCGCGTGAGCGTGTCCTCGAACCGGCGCCGGTTGGCGATACCCGTCAGGGCGTCGATCTCCGACAGCTGCTGGAGCTTCGAGTTGGCCTCCTCGAGCTGCACCGTGCGCTCGGCCACCTGTTGCTCGAGCTCCCGCTGCCGCGCACGGGCGCGTGCGACACGCACGCGCGCCGCTCCGAATCCGACGAGCACGAGCCCCAGGCCGCAGAGGCCGTAGAAGAAGCCGGTCTGCCGGAACCGGGGCTTCAGCGAGAAGCGCAGCGAGTCGCCCTCCTCGTTCCAGATCCCGTCGTTGTTGCAGGCGCGGACCCGGAACGTGTACTTGCCCGGCGGGATGTTCGTGTAGAAGGCCACGCGGCGGGTCCCGGCGTCGATCCAGTCCGGGTCGAAGCCCTCGAGCTTGTAGCGGAAGCGGACGCGATCCGGGTCGACGAAGGACAGCGCCGTGTAGTGGAACTCGAGCTCGCCCCGCTCGAGCGCGAGGTCCAGGCGCGCCAGGCGCGGCAGCTCGCGGTGGTCGGCCACCCCGCGCTCGATCACGACGGGCGGCGCGATCATGTTCGTCTTGATGTGGTCGGGGTCGATGACGACGGCGCCCTCGATCGTCGGGAACCAGAGCCTCCCGTCGTGCGTCTTCCAGGCGGCCGGCTGCGTGAAGCCGCTGCACTCCGCCGACCGCATGCCGTCCGCGCGCCCGAACGAGACGGACGCGAACCCCGCGCTCTTCTTCTCGGCGTAGTCCTCCAGGTCCTGCCTGCGGACCGAGAAGATCCCGCGGCTGCTGCTCATCCACAGGTTCCCGCGGCCGTCCTCCAGGATCGCGTACTGCGCGTCGTCGAAGAGACCGTCCTCGCGCGTGAAACGCGTGAACCGGCCGTCCTTCAATCGGCCGAGCCCGCCGCCGTCGGTCCCGATCCAGAGGCAGCCGTCCGAGTCCTCGTAGAGCGCGAGGACGGTGTCGTCGGCGAGGCCGTCCTTGGCCGAGTAGGCGGTGAACTTGCCGTGGAAGTAGCGGTCGAGTCCGCCGCCCTCGGTCCCGATCCAGAGGGCGCCCTCGCGGTCCTCGAGGATCGCGAGGACGGTGTTCGACGAGAGCCCCTCGCGCATGCCGTGGACCTGGAAGTGCCCGTCGTGGACCTCCGTGAGCCCGCCCGCGTCGGTGCCGACCCAGAGCGTTCCCGCGCGGTCGCGGTAGAGGCAGCGCACGATCTCGCTCGGCAGTCCGTCCTTCTCGTGGAAGGCCTGGAACACGCCGCCCTGCAGCCGGTCGAGGCCGTCCCCCACGTCCCCACCCAGAGCCGGCCCTGGCCGTCCTCGTAGAGCGAGCGCACGAAGTCGCCCGAGAGGCCGTTCTTCGAGGAGAACGTCGTGAACGCACCGTTGTGAAAGCGCGTGACGCCGGAGCCGCGCGTGCCGAGCCACACCGCCCCGTCCTTGTCCTCGTAGATCGTGCGGACGCGGTCGTTCGAGAGGCCCTCCTTGGCGGTGAACGCGGTGAACTTGCCGTCCTTGAACCGGTTGAGGCCGCCGGTCACGGTGCCGAGCCAGAGGCTGCCCTCGCGGTCCTCGCAGATCGACAGCACGGTGTCGTCGGAGAGGCCCTCCGCCGGCGAGAACCTCGAGAAGACGCCCTCGGTCAGACGCACGATGCCGCCGCCCTGGGTGCCGAACCAGAGGTTGCCGTCGCGGTCCTCCTGGATCGAGGGGATGGTGTCGCTCCCCAGCCCGTCCTTCGCGCGGAACGTCGTGAACCGCCCGTCGCGGTAGCGGGCGAGCCCGCCGCCGTCGGTGCCGATCCAGACGTCGTTGCGGCTGTCCACGAAGACCGCCTGCACGGTCTCGGAGGGGAGACCGTCCTTGCGGCCGAACACCGTGACCTTCCCGTCCCGCAGGCGATTCAGCCCCCCGCCGTCGGTGCCGATCCAGAGGTTGCCGGCGTGGTCCTCGGCCATCTGCCAGATCCGGTCGCTCGAGAGCCCGTCCTTGGTGCCGAGGGTCGTGAGGCGCCCGTTCTTCTCGAGCCGCGACAGCCCGCCGCCTCCCGTGCCGACCCAGAGCACGCCGTCGCGGTCCTCGCAGATGGAGAGGATCCGGTTGTTGCCGAGCCCCTCGTGCGTCGTGTAGGAGGTGAACTGCCCGTCCTTGTAGCGGTGGAGGCCGCCCCAGGTTCCCACCCACAGCGCGCCGTCGCGGTCCTGGTAGAGCGCCTGTGCGTTGCTGTTCAGGAGGCCCGGCGAGTTGCCCTTGTCGAAGACCGTGAACTGCACGCCGTCGAATCGGACCAGCCCGCGCTCGGTTCCCAGCCAGATGTAGCCGTCGCGCGTCTGCAGGATGGCCTGGATGGAGTTCTGGGGCAGACCCTGGTCCGTCTTCCAGACCTGGTGCGCATACTGGGTGATCGCCTTGCGCGGATCGAGGGCGCGCGCGGGGCGGGGCCCGAACAGGGCCGCGGCGGCGAGGAGACCGGCCAGTCGCCGGCGCACACTCGGGGCAGCAAAGACGGGCCACCGCGGGGAACGCATGCACGATTTTACCAGCCCGGGCGGCGGCCCGAGGGCCCGCGCCTACAGGTTCGGGATCTGCTTGATCAGAAGGGGGATGACGATGAACATCTGGATCGAATCGAAGACGCCGTGCGCCACGATGCAGGGCAGCACGTTCTTGTAGCGCGCGAAGGTCACCGACAGGACCGTCGAGATGACCAGGATCCCGACCAGCATGAGCGGCTGTCCGTACACGCCGTGCGCCGCCGTGAACATGAGCGTCGCCGCCACCGCGCCGACGCGGGGCTGCAGGAACGAACGGAAGAAGAGCTCCTCGACAACCATGGCCGAGGCCACGATCGCGATCCGGAACCAGAGCGGCCGCGAGACGAGCCAGACGATCATCGGCGAGATCGAGGGTCCGGAGGCCTCGGCGGGTGTGTGCCGCGAGAGCAGATACCAGAAGAGGACGATCGCCGTCGCGGTCAGGATCGTGAGGACCCAGCCGAGCGCGCCGATGAGGATTCCCACCCCGAGGTCGGCCGCCGGCCGGCCGCTCCGGAGACCGAGAAAGTCCACCAGCGAGCGGCGGCCGGAGAGCGCGAAGTAGCACGCCAGGAAGAAGAGAAGCATCGCGTGCACGGCGAACACCGAGACGAGCGAGAGCTGCCGCACCTCCGGCTTCGTCCCCGCGGTGCCCGCGGCGAAGGGAATCGCGACCGTCAGGATCAGGACCGCCGCGAGCAGCGCGTACGCCGCGGCGCGCCGGCCGGGATCGGTGAAACCGTCCTCGACGAAGACGGCGCGCGAGCGCGCCTGTGCGAACGACAGGAACATCCCCAGCCCTCCGGCGAGGACCAGGAGCACGAACGTCGCGAAATTCATGGGCGCATCCAGCAGGCTGCTGAAGAATGGATGCAGGCGTCGCGTCCGGCAAGGTGCCGGCCGCCCTCCGGGTTACGGCGGCGTGGGGCCATCTGCGGCGTCATCGCTCCTCGCCGATGCGCTCCCGCATCGCCGTCGTCGCGCTTCCTGGCATCTGACCCCACGGCGCTGGTAACGCCATCCCGCACCCATCTTCAGCAACCCGCTCAGAGAAGCGGCGCAGATTAACTCAGTTCCGCCGGAAGGGCCAAGAAATTTCCGATGCGCTGGACTTCGTCGGGGTCCCGAGAGAGGATGCCCACCGACCCATGCCGGCGACGCCGCTGCCTCTCGCGATTCGCGACCTCTCCAAGAGCTTTGGCGGCCGAAAGGCCCTGGACGGCGTCACCCTGGACCTCCTTCCCGGCGAGACGCTCGGGCTGCTCGGTCCCAACGGCGCCGGCAAGACGACGCTCGTGCGCAGCGTGGCCGGCCGCGTCGCCCCGGACGGCGGCTCGCTTTCCATCCTGGGGCTCTCGCCCGTCCAGGACTCCGCGCGAGCCGTCCGCGGCTGGGTCCCGCAGGAGATCGCGCTCTATCCCCTCCTTTCCGCGCGCGAGAACCTCTGGACGTTCGGCCGCTACCAGGGCCTCGCGGGCCAGGCGCTCGACGCCGGCATCCGCAAGAGCCTGGACTGGATCGGCCTCTCCGACCGCGCCGAGGACAAGACCGACAGCCTCTCGGGCGGCATGAAGCGGCGGCTCAACATCGCGGCGGGCACGATCCACGCGCCGCGCGTCCTCCTTCTCGACGAGCCCACGGTCGGCGTGGACCCCCAGTCCCGCGAGCGGATCTACGCGATGATCGGCGAGCTCAAGGCCGGCGGGTCTCGATCCTCTACACCACCCACTACATGGAGGAGGCCGAGCGGCTCTGCGACCGCATCGCGATCATCGACAACGGCCGGATCATCGCGCTCGGCACCACCGAGGCGCTGATCCGGGAGACGGTGGGCGCCAAGCAGGCCCTCACGATCGACACGATCTCGCCGGTTCCCCAGGCAGTCCAGGAGAGGCTCAGCCGCGCGGGGGCGAAGGTCCAAGACGACGGTCCGGGCGACGGCGCCCGCATCCAGGCGTCGGTCGAGGATCCGGCGGCGCAGATCCGGCAGCTGCTGGAGACGCTGCACGCCGGCAACGTCGGGGTGAGGGACCTGACGCTCAAGAGCGCGACGCTCGAGCAGGTCTTCCTCCAGCTGACGGGACGGGGGCTGCGCGAATGATCCTCGCCGTCGCCTGGAACCGGCTGATGAACCTGCGCCGCGACCGCGCGGCATTCGTGCTGGCCTTCGTCCTGCCCGTCGCCTTCTTCTCGATCTTCGCGGGCATCTTCGCGGGCAGCGGCCGCTCGACCACGCGCAAGGTCAGTTTGGTCGTCGTGGACGAAGACCAGTCGCCGACGTCGCGACGCTTCGTCTCGGGGTTGAAGGCGGAGGCCGGCCTCTCGGTCGGGATGAAGCCGGGCGACGAGAAGGACCCGAACGGTCCGCTCTACACGGCGGCCACGGCGGAGCAGGCCGTCAAGAAGGGCGACGTCCCCGTCGCGCTCGTCATCCCGAAGGGCTTCGGCGAGCGGCCGCTGGCGTTCGGGCCGGGAAAGGAACGGCTCGCGCTCAGGCTCCTGTCCGACAGCTCCGACCCCATCGCGCCGCAGGTCGTCTTCGGCCTGATCCAGAAGGTCGCGATCACGGCGATGCCGGCGTCGCTCGCGCGCACCGGCATGGACGAGGTGGACCGCTGGAGCGGCGGCCTGACCCCGGAGCAGAAGGAGCGGATGGAGACGGTCCTGGGCGCGCTCGATCGCGCGAGCGCGTCGCCCCGGACGAGTCCGGGCGCATCCGCGTCCGGCTCCGCCGAACCAAATGGCGGCTTCGGCGGAGGGATCGTCGCCGTGGACGTCCGCGACATCCTGGGCGAGAAGAAGCGCAACCCGACCGTGACCTTCTACGCGGCCGGGCTCGGCGTGATGTTCCTCCTCTTCTCCGCGACGGGCGCGGGCGGCGCGCTCATCGAGGAGGCCGAGAGCGGCACGCTCGACCGCATCCTCGCGACCCGCGTCTCGATGACGCGCCTCCTCCTCGGCAAGCTGCTCTACCTGGCCGGCGTCGGGATCGTGCAGCTCCTGCTCATGTTCACGTGGGGCGCGCTCCTCTTCGGGATCGAGCTCTTCACCCCGGGGCACTTCCCGGGATTCCTGATCATGACGGTCGCGACCGCGATCGCCGCCTCGACCTTCGGTCTCATGCTGGCCTCGGTCTGCCACTCGCGCATGCAGCTCGTCGCGCTGGCGAACCTCTCGATCCTCGTGATGTCGGCCCTCGGGGGGAGCCTCTACCCGCGGTTCCTGATGCCGGAGGGGATGCAGAAGTTCGGGTTGATCACGATCAACGCGTGGGCGCTCGACGGCTTCCAGAAGATCTTCTGGCGGGACGAGCCGGTGTGGAACATCTGGCCGCAAGTGCTCGTCCTGACGGGGCTTGGCGTCCTTTTCTTCCTGATCGCGCGCCGGGTCGCCCGCCGCTGGGAGTTCGCCTGAAGTTCTTCTTTTCTTGACACGCTCTATGCTGTAATGGCATATGCTCCTCCCAACTTCCTGGGAGGACGCCTATGAGGGTTACCTCTTCGGTTCGACCCCTCCTTCTCGGCACGGTGGTGATCTGCGCCGTCCTCGCCGGAGGCGCCGTCAAGATCGTCCAGGACCAGTGCGGACCGTTCACCGACGTGACACCGGCGTTCTGTCCGTACATCCTCGAGCTCTACTACCTCGGCATCACCGCCGGCACCTCGCCGACGACGTTCTCGCCCGACGATCCGCTCACGCGCGGCCAGGGCGCGGTCTTCATCGCGAAGGGGCTGAATCAGTCGCTCGCGCGCAACAGCCGTCGCGCCGCGCTCGGGCAGTGGTGGACGACGAAGTCGGCGTCGAATCTCGCGCTGACCGCCGTCGGTACGAGGCCATCGGGAGTCGCCTCGGACGGAGCCGACATCTGGGTGGCCAACATCGACAGCGCAACCGTCTCGCGAGTCCGCGCGAGCGATGGCAGGCTTCTGGAAACGTGGACCGGCGCCACCAACGCGACCGCAGTGCTCATCGCAATGGGTCGGGTGTTCGTCACCGGCCAGAGCAATCCCGGCAAGCTCTACATGATCGATCCGAGCCTGCCCGCGGGCGACGTCGTTGCCGTCGCGACCGACCTCGGCGACTCTCCATTCGCAGTCGCCTTCGACGGCTCACGGATCTGGACGGCGAACTACGGAGGATTCTCGGGATCCTCTTCCGTCTCGATCGTGACGCCAGGCGCAACGACGCCCTGGACCGTCGTCAACGTCGACAGCACCTACCCCGGCCTCCGCGGGCTGCTGTTCGACGGCACGGACGTCTGGGCGACGAGCTCTGGCGCGGGATACCTGTTGAGGCTCGATTCGAGCGGCAACGTCGTTCAGCCTGTCTTCGTGGACGGAAATCCGAACGCACCCGTGTTCGACGGGGCGAACATCTGGGTACCCAACGCGAACAGCCGTGTCGACGTGGTTCGCGCCTCAGATGGCTCGATCGTTGCCAGCCTCACCCAGGACGGCCTCGGCTACGCGATCGCCGCGGGCTTCGACGGGGAGCGAATCGCGATCGCCGACGAGAGCAATCACCTCGCCTTCTTCTGGAAGGCCGCCGATCTGAGCCCGCTCGGCTCCTTGCCGCTCGGAACGAACACCTCGCCGCTCGGCGTGTGCAGCGATGGGCTGAACTTCTGGATGACGCTGAGCGACGTCGGCGAGCTCGCCCGCTTTTGACCCGTGAGGAAGCTCCTGGCCCTGCCTCTCGCCCTCGCCGCCGTCTTCGCCGGCGGCGCGACCCGGATCGTGCAGGACCAGTGCGGCCCGTTCACCGATGTGACGCCGGCGTTCTGCCCGTACATCCTCGAGCTCTACTACCTCGGCATCACCGCCGGCACCTCGGCGACGACCTTCTCGCCGGATGACCCGCTCACGCGCGGCCAGGGCGCCGTGTTCATCGCGAAGGGCTTGAACCAGTCGCTCGCGCGCTCCTCGCGCCGCGCGGCGCTCGGGCAGTGGTGGACGACGACGCCGCACTGGGACGTCGGGCTCGGCGTCGTGACGGTCGGGACACACCCCATCGGCATCGCCTCGGACGGCGCGGACCTCTGGGTGGCGAACCAGGCGGACAGCACGGTGGCTCGGGTACGTGCGTCCGACGGGAAGGTCCTCGACACCTGGACCAACGTCAACAACGCGACCTGCGTCCTCGTCGCGATGGGCCGCGTCTTCGTGACCTCCGGCGTCGGTCCGCTCATGATGATCGATCCGAGCCAGCCGCCGGGACCGGTCACCACCGTGGCGGCCCTTGGCATCTCGGCGGGCATCACGTTCGACGGCTCAAAGATCTGGGTCGCGAACAACGGCGGCTCCGTCTCGATCGTCACGCCCGGGCCCTCGATCCCCTGGGCGATCACCAACGTCACGACCGGGTTCGCGACGCCCGAGGGCGTCCTCTTCGACGGAACCAACATCTGGATCACGGACTACCAAGTCGGGACGCTGCTTCGGCTGGATGCGAGCGGCGCCATCCTTCAGACCGTGCCGGTCGGGCTCGGAGCGTCCTTTCCCGCCTTCGACGGCGAGAACATCTGGGTACCGAACTGGCTGGACGACAGCGTCACCGTCGTGCGGGCCTCCACGGGAGAAATCGTGACGACGCTGTCCGGCCTCCCGGAGAGCCCGTCCTCCGTCGCGTTCGATGGAGCGCGCATGCTGGTCACCAGCTACAACGCCAACGCCGTCTCCCTCTTCCGGGCCGCGGACTTCACCGCGCTCGGCAGCTTTCCGACGGGCGACGCGTCGCATCCGCTCATCGCGTGCAGCGACGGAAACGGCTTCTGGCTGTCGCTTTCGAACATCGGCCAGATCGCGAGGTACTGAGTTGAAACGGTTGTGGATTCTGGTTGCGGCGGCGCTCTGCGCGGTGCTCGCCGGCGGCGCGACCCGGATCGTGCAGGACCAGTGCGGGCCGTTCACCGACGTGACGCCGGCCTTCTGTCCGTACATCCTCGAGCTCTACTACCTCGGGATCACCGCCGGGACCTCCGCGACGACCTTCTCGCCGGACGACCCGCTGACGCGCGGCCAGGGCGCGGTTTTCATCGCGAAGGGGCTCAACCAGTCGCTCGCCCGCAACAGCCGCCGCGCCGCGCTCGGCCAGTGGTGGACGACGACGCCGCACTGGGACCTCGGGCTCGGCGTCACCTCCCTCGATGAGGGGATCCGCCAGGTCGTCAGCGACGGCGCCGACCTCTGGGTAATTCGCTCCGGCACGGTCTATCGGGTTCGTGCGAGCGACGGCAAGCTCCTCGAGACCTGGACCGGCGCCGCCGGCGGCTACGGGCTCCTCGCCGCGATGGGACGCATCTTCGTCGCGGGCACGAATGGAGGCGCGATCGCCCAGACGACTCCGGGCGTTCTCTACATGATCGATCCCGGCCAGCCCGCGGGCCCGGTGACGACGGTCGCGACCGACATTGGCAACAACCCGATCGACCTCGCGTTCGACGGATCCCGGATCTGGGTCACGAACCCCGTGGTCCCCGGCGGGTCCTCCGTCGCGATCGTCACGCCGGCCTCGTCCGCCCCCTGGCCGGTCACGACGGTCACGACCGGGTTCTCCCTGCCCATCGGCATCACCTTCGACGGCACGAGCGTCTGGGTCGCGGATCCCGCACTCGGCGATCTCCTCCGGCTCGACGCCAGCGGTGCGGTCATCCAGAACGTCCACACCGGCACGAATCAGTTCATCGCGTTCGACGGCGCGAACCTCTGGGTTCCCAACCCCGACGGCGTCACGGTGGTGCGTGCGAGCGACGGCACGATCGCCGCGACTCTCTCCGGCAACGGCGTCTCCGGCGGCAACGCGGTCGCCTTCGACGGGCAGCGCGTGCTCGTCACGAGCCCCAACGCGGACACCATCTCGTTCTGGAACGCGGCGGACCTGCGGCCGCTCGGTTTCGTCTCGACGGGAACCGCGTCGCTCCCCTACTTCGCGTGCAGCGACGGGCTCAACTTCTGGATCTCGCTCGCGGGGACCGGACAGCTCGCCAGATTCTGATGAAGAAGATCCTGATTCTCCCCCTCGCCCTCGCCGCCGTCCTCGCCGGCGGCGCCGTGAAGATCGTCCAGGACCAATGCGGGCCGTTCACCGACGTGACGCCCGCCTTCTGTCCGTTCATCCTGGAGCTCTACTACCTCGGCATCACCGCCGGCACCTCGGCGACGACGTTCTCGCCCGACGATCCGCTGACCCGCGGCCAGGGCGCGGTCTTCATCGCGAAGGGGCTCAACCAGTCGCTCGCTCGCAACAGCCGCCGGGCGGCGCTCGGGCAGTGGTGGACGACGACGCCGCACTGGGACATCGGGCTCGGCTCGACGATTCTCGGGAACTATCCGAAATCATGTGCCGCTGATGGAATGGACGTCTGGGCGGCCGTGAACGGAGGCGCGGCGCGGGTGCGTGCGAACGACGGGAGGCTTCTCGAAGCCTGGACCGGTATCCCCGGGGGATTTGGCCTCTTACCCGCAATGGGCCGAATCTTCGTAACAGGCGACGGAACTCCGGGCGGCAACACCGGTGGGCTCTTCCTCATCGACCCGAGCCAACCTGCGGGAGATGCGACGGAAGTCGCCTCGAACCTCGGTGGAGTTCCACTCGGCATCGCCTTCGACGGAGCATCTCTCTGGACTGCGAACTATGGAGGCGCTTCTGTCTCGCGGGTGACTCCGAGTACCAGCCTGCCATGGACGGTCATGACGGTGACGACTGGATTCTCGCTTCCCGAGGGAGCGCTCTTCGACGGTAGCGATATCTGGATTTCCGATTTCGGCGCCGGCGCCCTCCTGAGGCTCGACTCGAGCGGGAGTGTCATCCAGACGGTCCCGGTCGGAACCCATCCTCTCTTCCCCGTGTTTGACGGAGTAAACATCTGGGTCCCGATCAACGGCTCGAACACCGTGGCCGTCGTGCAGGCGTCGACGGGGCTGCTCATCGCCACTTTGAGGGGGAACGGCCTTGGCAATCCTTACGGCACAGCGTTCGACGGACAACGTGTCTTGATTACGAATCAGACGGCGCCGCCGAGCGTCTCTGTTTGGAATGCTTCCGACCTTGCGCCGATCGGCAATTCCACCGCGGGATCGACATTTCCTTGGGGAGCTTGTAGCGACGGCCTCGAATTCTGGATTGCCTCAGGAAACCCGGGCCAGGCGCCTGCAGAGCTGCTTCGCTTCTAGCTACTCGTACACCCTCCGGTTGATCGTCAACCTCTCGAGGTAGACCGTCTCGCAGGAGTTCGGTCCCTCGTCCTCGCGCGTCGTGCTCGTACCCCAGCGAAATCCCGGATCGTCGATGCCCTCGACGTCGACGAGCCAGCCCTCGAGCCGCACGTCGTCGCCCTTCGCGACGCAGGCGATCGCCGTGCTCAGGCGCGAGGTCGCCGGGATCAGGTGGGTATTGGCGGAGTGCGACACGATGATGCCGCGGTCGAGGGAACCGTCGCGCGTCCGCCAGAAGTAGTACCGCGCATACTGGCTGTACGAGATCTTGCCGGCGTAGGGCGGCGCGAGGAGCGGGCCCCAGGCGAGCGCGAGGTCCACGGGGAGAAGCGACGCGGCTGCGCCAAAATGATGCGATTCTGCTCCGACGACCCGAGCCGATTCGTCCCACCGGAAGCGCGGGATCACCCTATAGCGATGCCCTCCCGCGGAATGCGGAAAGGGCGGCCGCGTGTCCGGAAGCTGCTTCGGCTCAACGGATGAGTCCGGGAGCTGCGCCGTGCGATGGCGCAGCAGGCGCAGCTCGACCGGGTGGCGAAGCAGAAAGAGGAGCAGGGCTCCTCCGACGAGGAGAGCCTGGATCCGGGGCCGCATGGATCGATTGTCGCCGAACGGTGACGCGCTTCCCAAGGATTTGTGTATTGACAAGGCGAAGGGGCCCAAGCAGATAATCCGCTCCTTCTACCGCTCGACTCGCACGATTCGCTTTTCGTCCGCTCACGATGGAGGCCCCGATGCGCAAGAGGCTGCCCACGTTCGCAGCGATCCTCTCGCTGACCGTCCTCTTCACCCTCTCGCCCGCCCCGGCCGCTCGCGCGGCGGACCCCCCGAAGGAAGGAGCCCAGGACAAGAAGCCCGACGTCGCCGCGGACATCAACAAGCCCCGAGCCGACGCCCGCACGATCGCCTTCGAGGCGAGCGAGGGGACGTGGATGTCCCTCGACGTGTCGCCGGACGGCCAGACCGTGGCGTTCGACCTGCTCGGCGACATCTACGCCATGCCCATCGCGGGCGGCCGGGCCAGGCCGTTGACCTCGGGCCCCGCGTGGGACTACCACCCGCGCTACTCCCCCGACGGCAAGACGATCGCGTTCACGAGCGACCGCAGCGGCATTGAGAACGTCTGGATCATGGACGCCGACGGCGGCAATCCGCGCGCCATCTCCGCCGAGAAGGACGAGTACGTCCGCAGCGCCGCCTGGACCCCGGACGGCAACTACCTGATCGCGCGCAAGGAGACCGGCAAGCGCGCGGGCATCCCGCCCGTCGAGCTCTGGATCTACAACCGCGAGGGCGGAGGCGGCATCAAATTGACGTCCTCGGACGACGTCAACAACGCGGGCGGCGCGGTCGTCTCGCGGGACGGCCGCTCCATCTACTTCTCGGCGCGGCAGCGCAAGTTCAGCTACACGCCCGATCTGAACGACGGCCTGTGGCAGATCTGGCGCTACGACCGCGAGCTCGCCGACACCTTCCCGGTCGCGGAAGGCTTCGGCGGTGCGGTCCGTCCGGCGCTCTCCCCCGACGGCAAGACGATGACGTACGTCTCGCGGCGCGACGGCGAAAGCGTTCTCGTCGCGCGCGATCTCCCCACCGGATCCGAGCGCATCCTCGCCCGCGGCGTCACGCGCGACGAGGAGGAGGGGTTCGCGCAGGCGGACCTCTGGCCCAACTACGCCTTCACGCCCGACGGCAAATCGCTCGTTTTCTCCAACAAGGGCAAGATCGTCCGCCTCGACCTCGCCAGCCTGGAGATCCGCGACATCCCGTTCACGGCGCCGGTCTCGCTCGCGGTCGCGCCGCGGGTGACCTGGCAGGAGAAGGTGGAGTCCGGGCCGGTGGTGGCGAAGATCCTGCGCTGGCCCAGCCAGTCGCCGGACGGGAAGACGATCGCCTTCGAGGCGTTCGGACGCATCTGGCTCCAGGCGCTCGACGGCGCAAAGGCCTCGGGGACGCCGAAGCGGCTCACGAAGGACGACGCCGCGCTGCCGAAGCGCGAGTACGGCCCGGCCTGGTCGCCCGACGGGAAGTCGATCGCCTACGTCTCGTGGAGCGACGCCGAGGGCGGCCACCTGTGGAAGGCGCCGGCCGCCGGGGGCGCGCCGGTGAAGCTGACGAAGGTCGCCGGGCACTACGCCAACCCCGCGTGGTCGCCGAAGGGCGACAAGATCGCGCTCGTGCGCGGGTCCGGACTCGAGTTCCGCGGGCATCAGCCCGAGGAGGAGGAGTTCTTCGAGGCCGTCGTGGTCGACGCCGCCGGCGGCGAGCTCAAGCCGGTCGTCGTGATCAAGCTCGCCAATGCGCTCCACTTCCATCCGGAGGTCTTCTGGAGCGGCGACGGCACGCGCCTCTACTACCGCGATCCGGTCGAACGGAAGAAGCCGACCGACGACCCGAAGAACGACCTCGTCTCCGTAAGGCTCGACGGAACGGACCGCCGCCACCTGATGCGCTTCCCGCCCGTCGACGACATCGTGCCGTCTCCCGACGGCCAGTGGGTCGTCTTCACCTCGCGGGACAACGTCTACGTCACCGCGCTGCCGGGCATCCTGCTGAAGGAGCCGCCCGAGGTCGGCCTCAAGGAGGGCGCGCTCCCCGTCTACCGGCTTTCCGACGACGCCGGCGGCTACGTCCGCTGGGCCGACGGAGGACGCACGATCACGTGGGCGCTCGGCAACACCTTCTACCGCCTGCCGCTCACCGGCGCGGTCGAGTTCGCGCGCGAGCAGCGCCGCAAGGCCGAGGAGAAGGAGAAGAAGGAGGCGGCTGAAAAGGGCGCCAAGGACTCGGCTTCATCGAGCGACAAGGAGAAGGAGGAGAAGGAAAAGGAGAAGGTCCAGGAGGCGCGGGTCCCCACGGCCGAGACGATCGCGATCGCGGTGAGCGAGCCGCGTGCGAAGCCGACCGGCTCGTACGTGCTCCACGGCGCGCGCGTCGTGACGATGAAGGGCGACGAGGTCCTCCCGAACGCGGACATCGTGGTGACGGACAATCGCATCGCCGCGGTCGGCCCCTCCGGGAGCGTCCAGGTCCCCTCCGGCGCGCGGACCTTCGACGGAACCGGCAAGACCGTCATCCCCGGCTTCATCGACACGCATGCGCACCTGCACTACTCGGGTTTCGAGCTCTTCCCGGAGACGAAGTGGGAGTACGTGGCGAACCTCGCCTACGGCGTGACCACGGTCTACGACCCGTCGGCGCCGTCGCTCGACGTCTTCGCGCAGGGCGAAGAAGTCGAGGCGGGGCTCATGGTCGGGCCCCGCATCTACTCGTCGGGCGACGTCCTCTACGGCGGCCAGCAGGAGGACGTTTTCGCGGAGGTCAACAACCTCGACGACGCGAAGCACCAGGTCAAGCGGATGAAGGCCTACGGCGCGCGCATGATCAAGGTCTACCAGCAGCCGCGCCGCTCGCAGCGCATGTACTTCGCACAGGCGTGCCGCGACGAGCACATGCTGCTGACCGCGGAGGGCGGCGGCGAGCTCGCGACCGACATGACGATGGTGATGGACGGCTTCACCGCGTGGGAGCACGCGCTGCCGGTCCGGCTGCAGAACGACGTCATCCAGTTCGTCGCGAAGTCCGGGACCTACTACACGCCCACGCTCCTCGTCGCGTACGGCGGCCCGTGGGGCGAGGAGTACTACTGGCAGACGCACAACGCGCACGACGACGCGAAGCTCAATCGCTTCACGCCGCACGACATCATCGACCAGAAGGCGCGCCGCTACCCGTGGATCTGGCCGTCCGAGTACACCTTCCCCACGGTCGCCACCGGGGCCGCGCAGGTCCTGCGCGCCGGCGGCAACGTGTCGCTGGGCGCCCACGGCCAGGTGCAGGGCCTCGGTCCGCACTGGGAGATCTGGGCGATGGCCGGCGAGGGCGGGCCGACGAAGGACTCCGCGATGACGCCGATGGAGGCGATCCGCGCGTCCACGATCCTCGCCGCCGACAAGATCGGCTTCGCGCCGGACCTCGGCTCCATCGAGACCGGCAAGCTCGCCGACTTCATCGTCCTCGACGCGGACCCGCTCGCGGACATCCACAACACCCTGAAGATCCACTGGGTCGTCAAGAACGGCGAGGTCTGGGAGGCCGAGACGCTGAAGAAGGTCTGGCCGCGCGAGGAGGCGGCGCCGACCTTCTTCTGGAGGCACGACACCAAGGCGACCGCCGCGCGATAGGCTGGCGCCGCAGGGGCGGCCCTTGCGGCCGCCCGTCGAATCCGGGCGGGGGCAAGCCCCGCCCCTACGGAATACCGGCGACGAGGAAAGTCGATGCCCTTCGAGCTTCGCGTCACACCCGGTGAGTCTCTGGCCCGGGTCCGAGCCTGGGGACGGGACGATTTCGCGTCCACGACCGAGGCGCTCCAGAAGCTCGGAGAGGATCCGCGCCTGCAGCCAGGCATGCCCGTCCTGATGGACGTGCGCGAGCTCGAGTATCTGGCGACCCCCCCGGAGGTCGCCACGTTCGCGTCGCGAGCGGGTCAGGGACTCTTCGCCGGACACCCCATCGCCATCCTCGTCCGGCGCGGCGCCCAGTTCGGCATCGCGAAGGCCTTCGTCGAGAAGTCCGAGAGGGCGGGCGCCCGGACCGAGGTCTTCACGGAACCCGACCTCGCGCTCTCCTGGCTCGAGAGCGGCGGATGAAGGCGCTCCGGCGCCTCCTGAAGTGGATGCTGTACGCCGCGGCCGGGGTCCTCCTCGTCTTCGCCACGCTCCTCTTCGCGCGCGCCTTCGCCAGCCGGCGGCTCCCGCCCCTCAAGCCCTGGCACCACGCGCTGAGCGCCGAGGTCACCGCCCGGGACATCACCGACGCCTGGACGCTCGACGAGTACCTGCGCCGCGAGGACGCGGTCTTCCGGCAAATGAACGAGACCGTGCTGCCGGCCGCCGCGCCCGAGGACCGGACCCTCTCCAACCGCTACTGGCCCGACAGCCCGATCAACCCGGAGAAGTTCCCGAAGAACTGGAACCGAACCTACGAGCTCCTCCCCGAGGGCGAGGTCCGCGGCGGCGCGCTCCTGATCCACGGCCTGACCGACTCGCCCTACAGCGTCAAGGCCGAGGCGGAGCTGCTGCGATCGCTCGGCTACTACGCGCTCTGCCTGCGGATGCCGGGACACGGGACGGTTCCCGGCGCGCTGACGGAGGCGAACTGGAAGGACTGGCGCGCGGCCGTCCGGCTGGGCGTCCGGCACGTGAGGCAGCGCGTCGGCGCGAAGGTCCCGCTCGTGCTGGGGGGATACTCCAACGGCGGCGCGCTCTCGGTCCAATACGCCCTCGACGCGCTCGACCAGCCGCGGCTACCGAGGCCCGATCGGATCCTCCTCTTCTCGCCGATGATCGGCGTGTCGCCGTTCGCCGGCCTGGCGCGCGCCGTCGTGGCGGTCGGCGCGATCCCCTACTTCGCGCGGTCGCGCTGGATGGACGTGCTGCCCGAGTACATCCCGTTCAAGTACGACTCGTTCCCCGCGCACGCGGCCATTCAGACCGCCGAGCTGACCGCCGAGATCGCGACCGCCGTGCAGCACGCGTCGGTCTCGGGCCGCATCAAGGATCTCGCGCCGATCCTGGCGTTCGTCTCCCTCGTGGACTCCACCGTCGAGACGCCCGCCACCTTCGACCGCCTCTTCCGGTACCTTCCCGAGAACGGCAGCGAGCTCGTGCTCTTCGACCAGAACCGGTTCGAGAACGTGGCCCCGCTGCTCAAGCGCACCTACGACCGCGAGGTCGCCGGGCTCTTCTCCGACGCGTCACGATCCTACCGGCTGGCGCTCGTGACGAACGCGTCGGCCGACACCCGGGACGTCGTCGCCCGCGTCGAGGCTCCGCACGCGACGGAGCCCACGGTGATTCCGCTCGGGATGGCGTGGCCGCCCCAGATCTTCTCGCTCTCGCACCTCGCGGTGCCGTTCCGCCCCGACGACCCGCTCTTCGGCATCGCGCCGGACATGAGCGTGAGCTACGGACTCCGGCTCGGCCTGCTCGCGCCGCGCGGAGAACGCGGCGTGCTCACGGTCTCGATCGATCAGTTCATGCGGCTCAACTGCAATCCGTTTTTCCCGTATGTGGAGCAGAGGATCCGCGACTTCGTGAAATAATCCCTCCCAGCGGGGAGGTCTCCCCCTCTTGGCACAAAGGATGGGCTTCGGCGAGGCCCTGGCGGCCGTCAGTCTGTGGCTGCTTCTGTACGCGCCGGTCGACGCGCAGACGACCACGGGCACCATCAGTGGCACGGCCCGCGACACGGCTCGGGGTCCGCTGCCCGGCGTCGCTGTCCAGATCTCGAGTCCGAATCTGCAGGGCGTGCGCACCGCGACGACCGAAGGGGATGGGCGGTTTCGCTTCCCCGCGCTGCCTCCCGGGGTCTACATAGTCAAGGCCTCGATGCCCGGATTCCACGACGCCGAGATGGAGGCCACGGTCACGCTCGACGCGACGGTCACCGCCGACTTCACGCTGGAGCCCGAATTGCAGGAGTCGGTGGCAGTCACGGGCACGACGCCCCTGGTGGACACGACGTCGACGACGACCGGCACGAATTACAGCAGCCGGGTGATCACGCACCTTCCCGTCGCTCGCAACTACGCGGACATCGTGCGTTCGAATCCCGGGGTCTTGCCGGACCTGGGCGAAACGCAGGGACGCTCCCTCGCGCTCTCGATCTACGGCTCGACCTCGGTGGACACCAGTGGGTCATCGACGGAGTCAACACCACCAACGTCCTGAAGGGAATGCAGGGCAAGGCCATCAACAACGAGTTCATCCAGGAGGTCGAGGTCAAGACCGGCGGCTACCAGGCCGAGTACGGCCGGGCGCTCGGCGGCGTCATCAACGTGATCACCAAGTCGGGCGGCAATAACTTCCACGGCGAGGGCTTCGTCTACTACGACTCGGATGCGCTGCAGGCCGAGCGCACGTTCGAGCCCGGAGTCGACTCGGACCTGACCGGAATGCGGATCGCGAGCTACACGCGCGCGGACTACGGGGTCGACCTCGGGGGATTTCTCGTCAAGGACCGGCTCTGGTTCTTCGGCGCGTACGACCGGGTCACCAATCCCGCGCAGATCTCGCGCTACGTCTCGAGCGAGCTCGTACCCGACACACTCGAGTTTCCGGTCGGAAACACCGACAACCTCTACTCGGGAAAGCTGACCTGGAACCTCGCCGCAGGCACGACCCTCGTCGGCAGCGTCTTCGCCGACCCGACCACGAATGACGGGGCGAATCTCTCCGATCCACGCCAGGGCGGGCCGCCGATCTCCAATCCGGACCCCGGAACCTGGGAATCCACCCGCTCCATCGGCGGAACCGACTTCGGCCTGCGCGCGAATCAGCTCTTCGGGTCTGCGGCCCTGCTCACGCTGCAGGCCGCGCGGCATCAGGACCGGTACAGCCTCGTGCCCACGGGCCCGGGGCTGCAGGTGCGCACCGAGGACTGGACCTGCCCAGAGGGAGTCGGAACCCCCGACGCGCCCTGCGACACGCCGGGGGAGCCGAACTCCGTGCAAGGGGGGCTCGGCTTCGTGTTCGGGCCCGCCAACAACAGCAAGTCGCACCGCGACCAGATTCGGGCCGACGCGGCGATCTACCGGGGCTCCCACGAGCTCAAGGTCGGCGGGGACTATCAGGCGGGACAGACGGACACCGTAACCGCCTTCTCGGGCAAACAGCGCGTCCGGCATTACAACGAGTACGGGCAGGACTACTACCGCCACGACTTCTACGCCACCAGCACCGAAGACCTGACCCCAACGAACTGGGCCAGCTCGGCGGTCACGCGAGACTTCGGCGCCTACCTTCAGGACTCCTGGAAGGGGTTGCCGAACCTCACGGTCAACGCGGGCCTTCGCTTCGACCGCGAATGGGTCATCAACTTCCTGAACGAGACCGTCATCCGGACGAACGAGTGGCAACCGCGATTGGGCATCGTCTGGGATCCCCTGGGCGACGGGTCTTCGAAGGTCTATGCGTTCGCCGGGCGTTTCTCCTACGGCCTGCCCACGGACCTCGCCATTCGCGTCTACAGCGGCAACTTCTTCGCCCAAACCTACAACTTCGATCCGGTCGGGGTGGCTCAAGACCAAAACGTCATCCACCATGAGACCTCGAACATCTCGGGCAACTCGAACGGGGAACCGGTGGACGACGGCCTGAAGGGGATCTCGCAGGAGGAACTGACGTTCGGAGTCGAGAAGACTCTATCGGGCGGCAAGTTCTCTGTGGGGTTGAAGGCGACCTATCGCACACTCTCGAGCGCGATCGAAGACCGCTGCGACCTGGACTACAGCGCTCCGGAGAACGGAGGGTCGAGCTGCGGCCTCATGAATCCGGGCTCGGACGGCCCCATCTCCCGCGGCGACTTCCACTACTGCACCGGGCTCAACGGCGACTTTAACAACTGCAACACCGGGGAGAGTCTGTTTGGCGCGCCCCCGATGCCGGAGGCCAAGCGGATCTATCGCGGCATCGAGCTCGTGGCCCGCGCCTCTCCCTCGCCAAGTCTCTGGATTCAGGCGTCCTACGTGTTCTCGTCCCTGCGCGGCAACTACGACGGCGAGGTCAGTGAGCTCTTCGGAGGCCAGACCGATCCGGGTATCAATGCCGACTTCGACTATCCGCAGCTTCTTCACAACGCCTATGGCCGCCTCTATCTGGACCGGCCGCACCAGCTGCGGGTCGACGGCTTCTACACCGCACCGTTCGGCCTGTCGGCCGGGCTTCAGACCTGGCTGCGCTCCGGTCCTCCGTTCAACCAGTACGGGTACTTCAACGACCTCTACGGCGGGACGATCCACCTCGTTCCCAAGGGCTACGCCGGCCGCCTCCCGATGGAGTGGGACTCCAACCTCACGCTCTCGTATCCGATCCTCCTCGGCCCGGTCACAGCCACGCTTCAGGCCTACGTCTTCAATCTCTTCAACAACCAGATTCGCACCGCGCAGGACGCGACGTGGAGGGATCAGCAACAGGTCGGCTACCCGGATACCATCTACGATCCGAATCAAGCCTCGAACAACCCCAACTACGGCCTGATCACCGATCGCTCAGGAGCACGGCTCTTCCGCGCGGCGGTCCGCGTCTCGTTCTGACGAGTACGCGATGACGATCGAGACGGGAACGCGCCTGGGCCCTTACGAGATCCTCTCTCCCATCGGCGCCGGGGGCATGGGCGAGGTGTATCGGGCGAAGGACGAGCGACTCTCTCGCGAAGTGGCGATCAAGGTGCTGCCGGCGGCCGTCGCCTCGGACGCCGAGCGGCTCAAGCGGTTCGAGAAGGAGGCACGTTCGGCCTCGGCCCTCAACCATCCCAACATCGTCACGATCTACGACATCGGTTCCACCGGGGGCGTCTCCTGGATCGCGATGGAGAAGGTGGAGGGGGCGACGCTGCGGGAGCTGCTGGCGAGCGGCGCCCTGCCGGTCAAGAGGCTGCTGCAGATCGCGCCGCAGATTGCCGATGGCCTGGCCAAGGCGCACGAGGCCGGGATCGTGCACCGGGACCTGAAGCCCGAGAACGTGATGGTGACGAAGAGCGGCCTCGTCAAGGTGCTGGACTTCGGTCTGGCGAAGCTGACCTCGACGATGTCCGGCAGCGGCGAGGGATCGGCCCTGCCGACGATGACGGGGACGACGCCCGGTGTCGTGGTGGGAACGGTCGGCTACATGTCGCCGGAGCAGGCCAGCGGCGAGGCCCTGGACTTTCGGTCGGACCAGTTCTCGTTCGGCTCGATCCTCTACGAGATGGCGACGGGCAAGCGGGCATTTCAGAAGAAGACGGCGATCGACACGCTCGGCGCGATCCTGAACGAGGATCCGCCGCCGATCGCGTCGATCAACCCGTCGGTCCCAGCTCCCCTGCGCTGGATCGTCGAGCGCTGCCTCTCCAAGGAGCCGGAGGGCCGCTATGGGACCACCGGCGACCTCGCGCGCGATCTCGCGACCCTCCGAGAACGCCTCACCGAGGCGTCGGCGACCAGCGAAGTGGCGGCGACCGCACGGAAGCGGCCGATCCTCGTGCCGGCTGCGGCACTGGCCGTCGCGCTCGCTCTCGGACTCCTGGCCGGCAAGCTGCTCTGGAAGGCGCCTGCGCCATCCCTCCCCCGCTTCAAGCAGCTCACCTTCGGTGATGCGACGGTCCTATCGGCGCGGTTCGCGCCCGACGGCCAGACGGTCGTCTATGGCGTCACACGGGATTTCAAGCCGTTCGAGCTGCTCTCGACTCGGCTGGACGCTCCCGAGTCCCGCCCACTGGGGATGAACGCGGACATCGAGTCCATTTCCTCCTCCGGCGAGATGGCAATCCTGCTCGGGGGCCCCAGCTGGCCCGGTACGCTGGCGGAAGTGCCCCTCGCGGGAGGTGCGCCACGGGAGCTGCTCGAACGCGTCTTTTTCGCGGAGTGGAGTCCGGACGGGACCGGACTCGCGGCGGTAGTTGCGACCGACGGAACCGGCCAACGTCTGGAGTATCCGCTCGGCAAGGCTCTACTCGAGAAGAAAGGCTGGCTGGGCCGTCCCCGGTTCTCGCCCCGCGGAGATGGAATCCTGATTTCAAGTCCCGAGTCGCTGATGCTCGTGGATCCAGGGACGGGAAAGCAGAGAAAGGTCTTCGAGGGCAGCGTCTCGGGCTACGGCTGGTCGACGAGCTCCGATCAGATCTGGATGCTGTCGGCTGCGGGCGCCACGACCGAGGTCCTCGCAATGAAGGTCGGCGGCCCCGCGCGACTGATCGCGACGCTTCCCGGGAAGTTCCTGCTGCACGACATCGGCAAGGACGAGCGCATTCTGGCGGAGCGGACCCTGAACCGGGCCCAGATGAAAGGACAGGCATCGGGCGAAACCCGGGAGAGGGACCTTTCCTGGCTCAACGAGTCGTTTCCCGCGGACATTTCCCCGGACGGCCAGACGGTTCTCTTCATCGAGGGAGGCGGCGAATCGAGAGCGGGCGTGTACCTGCGCCGAATGGACGGCTCCCCCGCAATCCGACTGGGCGACGGAGGGGCCATGGCGCTCTCACCGGATGGGAAGTGGGCGCTGTGCCGGCGTGGGGACGACACGATCCTTCTGCCCACAGGGGCGGGCCTGCCCCGAGTCCTCAAGGCCCCCCCGGTGCCGAGTTCGACAGTGGAGGGACCTTTTTCCCCGACGGGAAGCGGGTGCTCCTGGCCGGGAAGACGGCGGACGACAAGCATCGGCTCTACAGCGTGACTCTGGAGGGTGAAGACGCGCATCCGGTGACCGCCGACGGAGTCTTCCTTCCTTTCGGTTGGCACGCGGTCTCGCCGGACGGAAAGCTCGTCGCGGCCTGGAACCGTTCGGCTGGCGTCTGGTCGCTCTATCCCATCGAGAAGGGAGCGACCGTTCCCGAGCCGGCGAGCGGGCAGAATGAAGAAGTGATTTGCTTTACCCCGAACGGGCGATCTCTGTACGTTCGTTCGACGACGGACGGCAGCATCGCGCGTGTCGACCTGGCGTCGGGACGGCGGGAGCTCGTCAAGGAGCTTCCGGGCTCGTCGGCTGCATGGATGACCCCGGATGGACGAGGTTACGTCTACGAAATTGGCCAATCGCTCTCGAACCTCTGGCTGATCGACGGCCTGAAGCCGTGAGCGCCTTCCGCCGATCGCCGAGGCGTGCGTCCCAAACCGGCGAGAGTCCGGTTCAGGTCCTCGAATGACCCTGGCGGCCGGATCGCGACTGGGGCCCTACGAGATTCTTTCGCCGCTCGGCGCGGGCGGGATGGGCGAGGTCTTTCGCGCGCGGGACACGCGGCTGGCGCGCGAGGTGGCGATCAAGGTCCTGCCCGCGGCGGTCGCCTCGGATCCCGAGCGGCTCAAGCGCTTCGAGAAGGAATCCCGCGCCGCCTCGGCCCTGAACCACCCGTGCATCGTCACGATCTACGACATCGGTTCTACCGACGGCGTCTCCTGGATCGCGATGGAGCTGGTCGAGGGCAAGACGCTGCGAGAGCTGCTGGCCTCCGGCGCGTTGCCGGTGAAGCGCCTGCTCCCGCTCGCCACCTCGGTCGCCGAGGGCCTGGCCAAGGCGCACGAGGCGGGGATCGTGCATCGGGACCTGAAGCCCGAGAACGTGATGGTCACCAGGGACGGCTTGGTCAAGATCCTGGACTTCGGTCTGGCCAAGCTGAGCTCGACGGGTTCGGGCAGCGGCGAGGGCTCGCATCTGCCCACGATGACGGGAACCACGCCGGGGGTCGTCGTCGGCACGGTCGGCTACATGTCGCCGGAGCAGGCCAGCGGCGAGGCCCTGGACTTTCGGTCGGATCAATTCTCGTTCGGGTCGGTGCTCTACGAGATGGCGACGGGCAAGCGTGCCTTCCTGAAGAAGACCGCCATCGACACGCTGGGCGCGATCCTGAACACGGAGCCGGAGCCCATCGCGCAGCTCAATCCGCAAGTGCCGGCCCCGTTGCGCTGGATCGCCGAGCGCTGCCTCGCGAAAGATCCGCGAGAATCGCTACGCCTCGACCAAGGACCTGGCGCGCGAGCTCGCCACGGTCCGCGACCGCCTGTTCGAGGCCGCAACGTCCGGCGGCTCAGTCGCGATCGATCGGCCGCGCCGTTCTCTTCGCGCTCTCGTGCTCGCGGCTATGGCGATCTCGCTTGCGATCGGGGCCCTCGCGGCCCGCTGGCTCTGGCGGCCGAAGAACGTCTCGGTGCCCCGCTTCCAGCAGGTGACGTTTAAGAAGGAGAACATCCACAACGCGCGGTTCGAGCCGGACGGCGAGACCATCGTCTACAGCGTGGGGCGAGGCGGCGAGAAGCTGGAGCTCCTGCAGACGCGGCCGGGCAGCCACGGGTCGCGATCTCTCGGCATCTTCGACGCGGTCATCCTGTCCGTCTCGACATCGGGCGAGATGGCGTTGATGCGGGAATCCGACGGCGCCCAGGTTCTTGCGATCGCGTCTCTAGGAGGCGGAGAGCCGCGAGTGCGCGAACGCGACGTCGCCCAAGCGGACTGGGCGCCCGACGGGAAGAGCCTGGCCATCGTGCGAACAGGGGGCAATGGACCTCGGGTCGAGTTCCCCATCGGGAACACGGTCTGCGAAAAATGTGGAGGTCGCATTCGGGTCTCGCCCCGGGGTGATCTCGTCGTCGCCCGTGAGTCCGGCGTCGGACTGGTCGTCGTGGACCGGAGCAAGACCGCGACGAAGCTGGCCACCGGGGGAGGCGAGTTCGGTTGGTCGCCCGGTGGGCGACGAATCTGGTTCACCCGGATCGTCAATGGCTCGACCAACCTGTTCGCGACGACGCTTGCCGGCCGGGAGCGAGCGCTCATCTCCCTGCCTGGAGACTTCAGTCTGTTCGACATTTCCCGCGAAGGCCGGGCACTCTTCGAGCGTGGCTCCGAGCGGTGGGAGGTTCTCGGGCGGTTTCCCGGCGACGAGCACGAGCACGGATACACGTGGCTCGACGCCACGGTGCCGCTGGATCTGTCGGCGGATGGCAGGCTGCTGCTCTTCGCCGAGAAGGAGCCGGGATGGGAAAGCGCGATGAGCTACGTCCGCAAGACGGACGGGTCCGCCGCCGTGCCGCTGGGCGAGGGGTTCTGCTCGGCACTGTCTCCGGACGGGAAGTGGGCGGTGTGCCGCCCGGAGTTCTTCGCGCCAAGCATTCGGTTGCAGTCCACATCGGGCGAAACGCGCAACCTCCCGAGCGACGGACTCGAGTATCCGGGGGCGTTCGGGGTCGATTGGCTACCGGACGGAGAAGGGTTCCTTTTTACCGCGCAGCAGCCGGGTCATCCAGAGCGCATTTTCGTCCAATCCGTGAAGGGATCTCCGCCAGCTCCGGTCACACCAGAGGGCGTCCCGATGATTCGGTTTGCGAAGGCAGTCTCGCCGGACGGGAAGCTCGTCGTCGGTCTGCGGGACGGAGTCGCCGCGCTCTATCCCGTCGACGGGGGGTGACGCACTTCCCATCCAGGGACTTCTGTCGGGCGATCTCCCGACTCAGTGGAGCATCGACGGTAGGGCTCTCTATCTTCAAAGGGACGATTCCCCGGGCAAGATCTGGTTGCTCGATCGGTCGACCGGCCAGCGGCGGCTCTTCAAGGAGCTGCAGCCCCTCCAGTTGGGACCGAGCCCCGGCGACCTCTGGGGCAAGGTTCGTCTCTCTCGGGACGGGCAGTCCTACGTTCACACGTACGAACGCTGGCTTTCGGATCTCTTCGTGCTCGAGGGATTGAAGTGAAGCTTTCGGCCGGTTCTCGGTTGGGTCCCTACGAGATCGTCGCCCCTCTTGGCGCTGGCGGGATGGGCGAGGTGTATCGGGCGAGAGACGAGCGGCTCTCGCGCGAAGTGGCGATCAAGGTGCTGCCGGCGGCCGTCGCCTCGGATCCCGAGCGTCTGAAGCGGTTCGAGAAGGAGGCACGTTCGGCCTCGGCCCTCAACCATCCCAACATCGTCACGATCTACGACATCGGGTCCACCGACGGCGTCTCCTGGATCGCGATGGAGCTGGTCGACGGCAAGACGCTGCGGGAGCTGCTGGCCTCCGGCGCCTTGCCGGTGAAGCGAGTGCTCCAGCTCGCCACCTCGGTCGCCGAGGGCCTGGCCAAGGCGCACGAAGCGGGGATCGTGCATCGGGATCTGAAGCCCGAGAACGTGATGGTCACCAGGGACGGCCTGGTCAAGATCCTGGACTTCGGCCTGGCGAAGCTGACCTCCACCATGTCAGGGAGCGGCGAGGGATCGGCCCTGCCAACGATGACGGGAACGACGCCCGGTGTGGTCGTCGGCACGGTGGGTTACATGTCGCCCGAGCAGGTCAGCGGAGAGGCTCTGGACTTCCGGTCGGATCAGTTCTCGTTCGGGTCGGTGCTCCACGAGATGGCGACGGGAAGGCGGGCGTTTCAGAAGAAGACCGCCATCGACACGCTCGGCGCGATTCTGAACACGGAGCCCGAGCCGATCGCGCAGCTCAACCCGCAAGTTCCGGCCCCGCTGCGCTGGATCGCCGACCGCTGCCTCGCCAAGGACCCCGAGGGCCGCTACGCCTCGACGAAGGACCTGGCGCGCGAGCTCGCGACGGTGCGGGACCATCTATCGGAATCGTCGCTGCCTGCCGTGGCGCCCGGCGTCGCGCGGAGAGGGATCCGGCTTCCGGCGCCCGCGCTCGGACTCGCCTTTGCTGTGGCGATCGGGGCCGGGGTCTTTGCTGGACAGCCCCTGTGGAAGGCGCGGTTCTCCGCTCACCCGACACTCCGACAGATCACGTTTCGCCGGGCTACGGTCACCGATGCCCGTTTCGCCCCCGACGGCCAGATCGTGTATGCGGACGGATCTCTCGAGCTTTTTTCGACGCGGCCCGGCACGCGCGAGCCCAGACCGCTCGGCCTGCCGAGGGCCAACGTGATGTCCATCTCGTCTTCGGGAGAGCTCGCGATCCTGGCAGGTACCAGGCGTGGCGGGACCCTCGCGACGGTACCGCTGGCCGGCGGGGGCGCGCCTCGGGAGCTGCTGGAGAACGTCGGGACGGCCGACTGGGCTCCCGACGGAAAGAATCTCGCCGTCATCCACGGCGTGAACGGAAGGGCGCGCCTGGAGTTCCCGATCGGAAAGGTCCTTGTCGAGTCGTCGGGACTGATGGGCGGCGGGTTCATCTCGCCGAACGGCGATCTCATCGCCTTCAGCGAGCGGCCCGGATGGCTGGTCTCGGGTCGCAACGACAGCGATGTGTTCGTCACGGACCTGTCCGGCCACGAGAGGAGCATCCTGAGGGTTCCCTATGAGTTCCGATGGTCGCCTCGAGGCGACGAACTCTGGTTCAACGACGTTCGGGACGGCATGACCACGATCCAGGCCGTGAGCCTCTCCGGCCGCAAGCGCTCCGTCGCCTCGTTCCCCGGAGACTTCACCCTGGATGATGTCTCCCGGGACGGGCGGGTTCTTCTGGATCTGACCGTCGAAGTGAGGGAGATGATCGGCCGGTTCACCGGCCAGGCCGAAGAACGCTCCCTGTCGTGGCTCGACGGCTCGGTCCCGGCCGACCTCGCGGCGGATGGATCGCTCCTTCTGTTCACCGAGGCCGGCCAGGGAGGCGGCCCCAACAAGTCGGTTTACAAGCGCAAGACCGATGGCTCGCCCCCGGTGAGGCTCGGCGACGGCGTGGCCCTCGCGCTGTCCCCGGACGGGCAATGGGCCCTTTCCCATTCGGACGACGCCCCCTCCCAGCTTGCTCTGCTGCCGACCGGGGCGGGCCAGCCGCGCACGGTGTCGCTCGGGAGCCTGAAGATATTGGGAACGGGCCAGAGCTTCTTCTTTCCGGACGGAAAGCGGGTTCTCATCGGGGCCATCGAGCCAGGCCAGAAGGTTCGGCTCTACGCTCTCGAGATCGAGAGCGGCAAAGCGCGGCCAATCACGCCGGAAGGCAGTGCCTGGCGGGGCGCGGCTCTTTCTCCGGACGGCAAGACCCTGTTCGCCGCGGGAGCCGACGGGAAGACCTTCCTCTTCGATGTCGACGGCGGTCCGGCTCGGCCCGTGCCCGGTGCGGAGGGCCTCGACATCATTCGATGGTCCACCGATCAAGGGTCGGTTTTCGTCGGCGAGGGCTCGATCAAGTCCTACAAGGTGTATCGGCTGGATCTCTCCTCCGGTCGCCGCGAGCTCTGGAAGGAATTCTCAGGTTCGCCGGCGAGCGACGTGGGCTTGATCAGGGTGATTCCGACGCCCGACGGCAAGTCCTACGTCTACGGTTACACGAGGTGGGAGGCAGATCTCTTCGTGGCCGAGGGAATGAAGTAGCGAGCAGGCTCGGGTGAGATGGCGACAGCGGAAGGCAGTCGTCTCGGTCCCTACGAAATCCTGGCGCCTCGCTCGAGAGTCGCCTCCTATTTCCCCTTGTGCTCGTAGTACTCGTACGCCGACATCGGCTTGGTGTAGTCGATCGTCCAAGGCCGGTCGTCCTTCGAGACCTTGCCGAGAGCGCGGGCCATCTCCGCGGACGTGGGTCGCGACCGAGCCGCAGCAGGAGCCGATGTAGTTGACGCCGATCTCGCGCGCCTGCTCGGCCCAGCGCGCCATCTCGCGGCGGGTCAGCTGGAGCGGGTCGAGCTCGAAGGGAACTCCGGCAGGCTGGTGAAATCCGGCTTGTCCGCCGGCGTGCGGTAGCCGACCGGCTGACAGGCGATGAAGCCGTCGACCGCACCGCGCATCTCCTCGATCAGCGCGAGCGTGTGCTCGGGCCCGCGCAGGCAGTTGATGCCGACGATGTCCGCCCCGGCATCCTGCAGCGCCTTGGCGCAGTCGGCGGGGACTGGCCGTCGGAGGTCACGGGCTTGTTCTCGAAGCAGACCGTGACCATCGTCGGCAGCCCCGTCTTCTTCCCGCGCTCGACCGCGAGGAGCGCCTCCCCCAGCCACGAGAAGGTCTCGCCGATCACGAAATCGATCCCCTCCTCGACCTGCACGGCGAGCTGCTCGTCGAAGGTCTTCCGCACGCGGTCGTAGGAGGACGGGCTGCCGTGCTCGTACATCCAGGTGAGCGAGAGGTTCCCGGCGACGAGGCAGCGATCCCCCGCGACTTCCTTCGCGATGCGCACGGCGGCGCGGTTGAGCTCCTCCAGCCGGTTCTCGAGCCCGACCGTCGCGAGCTTGTCGCGGCTGGCGTAGAACGTGAGCGCCTGAAGCACGTCCGCGCCCGCCTCGCGAAACTCGACGTGCAGATCGCGCAGCGCCTCCGGCCGCGTCAGCGCCACCTCGGGCGTAAACGGCCCGGCCCGCACCCAACCCCGCTTCTCGAGCTCGAGCAGGTATCCGCCATCGCCGAGGACGGGCCCGTCGGCGAGTCTTTCGAGAATTCCTTTTTTCTTGGCCAAGAACGTCATCCTCTCTTTGAAAGAATTGTCGGGCCCGAATCCAAAATCCAAAATCCAAAATCCAAAATCGACCTCACGTATACGCCGTCGGCTCCTCGTCGCCGTACTCGAACTCCGCCTTGATGAATTTCCCTCTCGCGAACCGGTCGGGCGCGAGCTCGCGGATGTCGACCGTCGCCGCCTTCCCGTCGAGCAGCAGCTCCGAGACCACGAGCCCCACCGCGGGCGAGATCTTGAATCCCATCCCCGAGAAACCCGCCGCGACGAAGAGACCCGACACGCCGGGGATCTCGCCGATCAGCGGCCGCCAGTCCGGGCTCAGATCGTAGACGCCCGTGACGCCGCGCCGGATCCCGGCGTCGGCCAGCGCGGGCACTCTGTCGATGACGCGCTCGACCAGGCTCGCGAGCGACTCGGACGAGGCCGCCTGCGGGAAGTCGTCGGGATCCGCCCCGCGCTTGCCCCAGAAGTCCCCGACGAGCGTCAGCCCGCCGACCTCGGATCGGAAATAGGTCTCCGTGATCCCGTCGATGCACGCGGGGGCCGGCTCGCGCAGGCCGGGCGGGTTCTGGAGGATCGCCACCTGGTGGTACTCGCCCTCCACCGGGAGGTCGAATCCCACGCCGGCCAGGAGCGGCCGGCTCCACGGGCCGGACGCCGCCACGACGACCGGCGCGGCGCAGTCGCCGCGGTCGGTGGCCACGCCCTTCACGCGTCCGCTCTCGACGCGGAAGCCAGTGACGCGCGTCTGCGAGCGATAGACGACGCCCATCTCGCGGGCGCGCTCGAGAAAGTCGCCGGCGACGCCCGCCCCGTCGCCGTAGCCCGAGCCGGGCTCCCACGCGGCCTCGGGAACGTCGTCGACGTTCCAGTCCGGCACGATCGCGGCGAGCTCGCGGCGCGTCACGACCGCCGCGTCGACGCCGTGCGCGCGCTGCATGGCGACGTTCTTCTCCAGCTTGTCGAGCTCGCCCTCGGGAACGATCCGCACGAAGCCGGTCTGCCGGAAGTCTCCGGGCCGGCCGACGTAATCCCTCCAACCCCGAAAAATCTCCAGGCTCTTGACCGCGAGGTCCACCTCGATCGGGTAGCTGTAGTGCATTCGCACGAGCGCCGACGAGCGCCCGCTGCCGCCGCCGGCGACGTCGCCCTTGTCCACGACCACGATCCGGCCGGCGCGCCGCCGCGCGAGGTGGAACGCGATCGACGCGCCCATCACCCCGGCGCCGAGGATGACGAAGTCGGCGGTGGGCTCGAGGGCGGAGGCGCTCACGCGGCGCTCCGTGGCCAAAGCCTCTTCAGATCCCTCAGAACCTGATGCGCCGCGTTGTGGCCCGGCGCGCCCGTGACCCCGCCGCCGGGATGCGCACCGGCGCCGCAGAGGTACAGGCCCTCGACAGGCGTCCGGTACTGCGCCCAGCCAGCCACGGGACGCAGGAAGAAGAGCTGCTCGAGAGAGAGATCGCCGTGGAAGATGTTGCCCTCGGTCAGGCCGTACACGCGCTCGAGGTCCAGCGGCGTGAGCACCTGGCGCGCGACGACGGCGCCGGGCACATTCGGCGCGTACTCGCCGATCTTCCGCAGGACGCGGTCCCCCAGCGCCTCCCGCATCGACGTCCCAGGTCCCGTCTCGCGAGCCGGTACGGGACGTACTGCACGAAGCAGGTCATGACGTGGCGGCCCGGCGGCGCGAGGCTCGGTCCACGTTGGACGCGACGACGCAGTCCACCCAGAGCTCCTCCGGGACCTCGCCCGTCCGCGCCTGTGCGTAGCAGCGCTCGGCGAACTCCAGCGAGGGCACCAGCGTGAACAGGGCGCGCTCGGACTTCGAGAACGGCGTCCGCCGGCATGCCGTGGACGCGCGGCTCCTCGGAGAGAACGAGGTTCACCTTGGCGCAGGGGCCGTCCATCTTGATCCCCTCGACCGCCTGCCGGAACTTCGGCGGCAGCGCGTCCGCGTCGACCAGCGAGAGGAACGTGCGCTTCGGGTCGGCGTTGGAGAGCACGACGCGCGCCTCGAGCCGGTGCCGTCCTCGAGCTCCACGCCCGGGCCCTCCCGTTCCGGACGAGATCCCCGCGACGGGGGCCGAGGTCCGGATCTCGGCGCCGAACTCGCGCGCGGCCGCGGCCATCGCCTGCGTGATCGGCCCATGCCGCCGATCACGTGCCCGTAGAACCCCTGCAGCTCGTGCGTCGCCGCCCGACAGCAGGTGGAAGAGCAGCCCGAGCGCGGTCCCCGGCTGATACGGCCCGCCGTGCTTGCCGTAGACGTTGTTGGCCAGGAAGAGCGTCTTCACCTTCTCCGACTCGTAGTTGCGGTCGAGGAAGTCGCCCAGGCTCCCGGTCAGGAACGCGATCATCCGGCCGATCTCGTCGCCCGGAGATCCCGTGGAAGCGCCGGCCCACGCGCAAGGCCTCGAGGACGCCCGCGATCCCGCGCGCGTGGACGTCGGGCGGCGGCTCGAGGAAGAACGGCTGCAGGTAGCGCGCGAGCTTCTTGAGCTCGTCGTCCACGCGCACGAAGGTGCGGGCGTCTTCGGCGCGAGAGCTTCGCGATCTCGCGCACCGTCCGGTCGCGGTCGGCCCACCACGGCACGACGGTCCCGTCCGGAAACGGAACCAGGAGCGCCGGGTCGCAGGGCACCATCCGCAGCCCGTGCCGCGCGAGCGAGAGATCGCGGATGACCTCGGGCCTCAGCATGCTCGCGATGTAGGACGTCGTCGACGCGCGGCAACCGGGCGCGATCTCCTCCGTGACGCAGGCGCCGCCGACGACCGTCGCGCCGCTCGAGCACCAGCGTCGAGAGGCCCGCCCGCGCGAGGTAAGCGGCTGCGGTCAGACCGTTGTGTCCGCCGCCGACCACGATGGCGTCGAAGCGACGCTCGCTATGACTTTGAGTCATTGCGGAAGAGTAATCTTTCGGAAAATAGCACGGGTTGCAATTTGCCAGCTCTCTCAAATAGGATGACCTCCAGTCATGAAGAACCTCGAAGTGCGTTCCCCCGCCACCATTCCGCGCCCTCCGAGCGGACCGCGCTCGGAGGCCAAGAGAGCGCGCATTCTGGAGACCGCGATGCGCCATTTCGCCGAGCGCGGCTACCACGCGGCGCGCATCGAGGACATCGCCACCGAGCTCTCGATCGCGAAGGGCTCCGTCTTTCAGCACTTCGGCAGCAAGGAGGGCCTCTTCCTGGTGGCCTACCAGAAGGCGGTCTCCTCCTTCTCGGCCTACCTCGACGCGCCCGCGCCGGTGCTCGCCCGCGGGTTCTTCGAGACCCTCCGCTACTGGCTCGAGCGGACCGACCGCATGGTGCGGGAGAACTGGATTCCCTATCGGGTCTCGCTCCTCGGCAACTACGGGACCGACCTGCGCCTGCGGCAGGAGATCAACCGCTTCCTGCGCGAGCGCGATCCGTACGGCACGGCCGCGTTCGTCCGCATGGGGATCGAGCGGGGCGAGGTCCGCGCCGACGTCGCCCAGGAGATGATCGTCTCGCTCCTCGACTGGACGGTCGAGCGCTTCCAGGACGAGTTGCTCACCGAGGAGCTCGATCCCGGCCTGTTCTCGCGCCAGGGCAAGACGCCCGAGAAGACGGCGGCCCGCATCGACCAGTTCCTGACCCTCCTGAAGGGAGCCGCCGCGACGCCCGTGAAGAAGCCCCGCGAGGGCGCACGCGCCTCCCGTCCAACCGACGAGCAATGACGGCCGAGTACGCGTTCGAGGCCGACCTCGCGTCGGCCCACACGCTGCCGTCGACCTGGTATCGCGATCCCCGGGTCCTCGAGCTGGAGGAGAACCGGATCTTCGCCCGGACCTGGCAGCTCGTCGGCCACTCCGAGCAGGTGCGCCTTCCCGGGGACTACTTCACCTGCACGGTCGCCGGCGAGCCCCTCGTCGTCACGCGCGGCGAGGACAACGCGATCCACGCGTTCTCGAACGTGTGCCGGCACCGCGCGGGGCCCGTTGCACGCGGCGCCGGGCACCGCAAGGCGCTGATGTGCGGCTATCACGGCTGGACGTACAGCCTGGACGGCAAGCTGCTGACGACTCCCGAGTGGGACGGCGTGAAGTGCTTCGAGAAGTCGGAGCAGATCCTGCCCGCGGTCCGCGTCGAGACCTGGGGACCGTTCCTCTTCGTCTGCCTGGATCCCGCGATCCCCTCGCTCGCGGAGGTCCTCGGTACGATCCCGGACGAGACGAAGCACCTTCCGCTCGAGCACATGACCCTCTTCAAGAAGCACGACTACGAGGTCGAGTGCAATTGGAAGGTCTACGTCGACAACTACCTCGAGGGCTACCACATCCCCATCGTCCACCCGGAGCTCTTCCAGGAGATCGACTACCGCGCCTACAGGGTCGAGACGGCGTCGTACCACTCGAAGCAGCACGCGCCGATCCGTTCGAAGAAAGAGGACTCGCTCTACCGCCGCGGGCTTCCCGAGGGCGCGGCGCCCGAGGCGCTCTACTACTGGGTGTTCCCCAACCTGATGCTGAACCTCTACCCCGACAACCTGCAGACCAACATCATCCTGCCGCTCTCGGCCGAGCGCACGCTGACGCGCTTCGAGTGGTACGTGCTCGAGCCCAACAGCCCCGGCGTCGCCGAGGAGTTCGCGCGCTCCTTCGCCTTCAGCGACCAGGTCCAGCAGGAGGACATCGGCATCTGCGAGGCCGTCCAGAAGGGCCTGCGCTCGCGGACCTATCACCAGGGGCGCTACTCGGTGCTGCGGGAAAACGGTGTGCACCACTTCCACAAACTGCTGACGCAGGCGCTGCGGTAGATCGGGCTTCGCGCTTCTCTTTCCGGTGTAGGGGCGGCCCTTGCGGCCGCCCGGGCGGGGGCAAGCCCCGCCCCTACGGCCCGTACTAAGGTCCGTACAACTTCAGCCCGAACGTCAAGCTCCAGGAACACCGCCATCTGCCCGCGCGTGTTGGGGTCGTTCGGGCAGTATTCGGCGCCTCCGCAGCCGGCGGTGATCCCCGAGTGGAAGAGCTCCTCGATCCACGGCGCGTAGGGATCGTCGAAGGGCACGTCGTCGAACACGCCCGCCGCGGGGGGCGGGACGTAGTCGCTGCCCCGGCTCGCCTTGAGAAGAAAGACCGCCATCTGCGCGCGCGTGACGACCTCGTCCGGGCAGTAGTTGCCGTTTCCGCAGCCCGCCGAGATGCCTGCCGCGAAGAGGTCCTCGATCCAGCTCTGGCCGAAGGAGCCGGGAGGGACGTCGCCGAACACCGTGCCCGATCCCGGCGGCGGAGCGTAGTCGGTACCGAGCTTCGCCTTCAGAAGAAAGATCGCCATCTCGGCGCGCGTGACACCGGCGTCGGGGCAGTCGATCCCGGGTCCGCAGCCGGCGGTCACGCCGCCGTGGAACAGCGTCTCGATCGCGGCGTAGAAGGGATGATCGGCCGGCACGTCGGCGAAGCTCTTCCCGACGTGGAGCGTCCACGACCTCGCCGCCGAGCCGTTCACCGTTTCGTGGAAGCTTGCGTCCCAGTGCGCCGCCGGACGCGACGCCGGGTTCGAGACGGAGAAGGCGTAGCAATTCCCGGTGGCGTCGGCGCAGCTCGCCGGCGCGCCGGCTCCCGGAGAGCCGTACGCCGCGGAGGCGTCGTCGAGCGCGTAGGTCGCGCCGCCCGGACCGCTCGCCGCCGAGGCCACGCCGGAGAGGGCGGCGGGCGGATCGGTGGAGGAGCCCTGCCAGCTCGGCGCGACCGTGACCGCCTCCCCCGGCTCGAGCATGCCGTTGCCGTTGGAGGAGCCTCCGGCTCCCGGGACCGCGTCGACGGTGAGCGCGGCCGCGAGCGGCGGCGACCAGCCGAGCTTCACCACCTCGAAGTCGGAGGCGGTCAGATCATTGAAAGCCGGATTCAGGACGTCGTTGTCCCAGCGGTCGTCCCATGTTCCGCCGATGTACATGTCGGTGCCGTTGTCGGCGACCAGAAGCCCATAGGTCTTCATCGCGCGGAAGATCTTCTGCACCGCGGGGTCGTAGCCGGAGATGTCCCTGGAGGCCTTGAGCCGCAGGCGCGCGCCCATCGGGAGAGCGCCGCTGGTCGAGCCGGCCACGTGGCTCGCGGGATAGACGTACCCGTTGGTGGCCCGCACCGTGAACCGCAGGGCGTGGCGGATCTCGTCCGGGCCGTAGACCTCCTCGTAGCGGAGCAGGCCCGGCAGGATCGCGAGGCCGGCCGCGTCCGCCGACGTCCAGCCTTCCGGACGCCGGTCGTCGCGCGTCAGGTCGAAGAACGCTCCGGAACCCGCCTGCCACTGCTGCAGGCCGGAGTCGTAGTAGACGTTGTAGAGCTCGTAGAGGCGGCGGTGATCCCGGTCCACGATCAGCATGTGGCGATCCTCGGACCCGCGGTCGTCCACGTTGCCCGGATCGCCGCCCTCGATCCAGTGCGCCTGGGTGATCGCCTGGTCGGGGATCGGGTAGAACGGATAGGGATTGTTCCCCGGGTGGTTCACGCCGTCGCTCTCGTCGTAGTAGTGGAAGTTGACGGTCTTCTTGGGCTGCGCGCCGTCGACCACGAGGTAGGGCATCCCGTAGATGTGGATGCCGTCGTCGAGCGTTCCGCCGAGGTCGGGGTGCAGGTGCTTGACGCCTCCCTGGTTGATGAACCCGATGTAGGCAGCGGAGTCGGTGTCGAGCGGCGCGCTCGCGACCTCGGTGTTCCACCAGTTGGTCGGCGGGAAGAGCGGCCACGGGCCCGGCAGGCTCGTCTCGAGACGCGCGGCGAGCGACGCCGGCGGCGGCGCGGAATCTCCGCGCTTTGCCCGGGCCTTAGCCGGACGATGGACGCCCGACACGGCCGCGCGCCCTCCATCTCCCGCAGCGAGGGAAACCCCGGACATGGCGAGCCCGACGGCGATTTGCAGCGCGAGCGCGCCGCCTCGCGTGAGCCGTCGAAGGGCCGCCGGAGGAGATGCCATGGGTGTCGGTATTTGAGCGATTATCGGCCGCGCCCCCCGGGAATGACACCTGCCCGAACGGCCAGAGTGGAGGCCCCCACAAGGTCAGTGTCCTTCTTTCGCCCCGCTGGGCAGTCGATCCTGCGGCGCTAACCGCCTAGTCTCTCAGGATCTTGCCCCGCTTCGTTCAACTGCTCGGGTTTTCCCCGGCATGCACGCCTCTTTCGGCGGGTCCTGCCGGCGGGGCCTTGACCCGCCAGGCCTGTGATATAGTGCACGGCACTCCCACAAGCCGGCTTTTTGGCGTCATTGACAGACGTCAGGAAGGAATGTCTCTATGAGGGAACGGGTGACCGGCTCTCGCGGGAAGGTTCTCGCACGACGAACGGGCGTGGCGGCGCTCGCAGCGATCTTCGGATCCGCCGCTCTCCTCCACGGGGCCACGACCTTTCAGGCGTCGTATCTCTATACGGCGTCCGGCCCCGCATCGGGAGGAACGGTTGTGCCAATCGTGGGCAACCAGTTTCAAAACGGGGCGACCGTGACGGTGGGTGGAGTGCCCGTCTCGGTCACGTACCACAACCCCACCCGAATCGGCGCGACGATGCCGGCGCTCGCGGCGGGCGCACTGTACGACGTCGTCGTCACCAATCCGGGCGGAGGCGGCGACTCCACGATCCCGTTCGGATGGTTCGCCGACTTCAGCGACGTGCCGGCGGCGAGCCCGTTCCATGCGCCGGTCGAGCGCATCCTGCGTGATGGGATCACGGCAGGATGCCTCAACGGCAACTACTGCCCGAACGACCCGGTGACGCGCGCGCAGATGGCCGTGTTCCTGCTGCGCGCCGAGCACGGCGGCGGATACGTTCCGCCGGGAGCCTCCGGCACCGTCTTCTGGGACGTCGGTGCGTCCGACTTCGCGGCCGACTGGATCGAGCAGCTCCATGCCGAGGGAATCACGGGCGGCTGCACGGGCCCGGATCCGGGCCATGGCGGCCTGCCGGCCTACTGCCCGAACAACTCGGTGACCCGCGCCCAGATGGCCGTGTTCCTCCTCAAGGTATACGAGGGCGTCGACCACGTTCCGCCCCCGGCGACCGGTGTGTTCCCGGACTGCCCGCTCAGCGATCCGTCCCTCGCGCCCCTGATCCCCTGGATCGAGGAGCTCGCGCGGCTGAAGGTCACCGTCGGCTGCGGCAACGACGACTTCTGCCCCAACCTGGCGAACACCCGCGGCCAGATGGCGGTCTTCATGGCGAAGGCGTTCCACCGCCCCGAAGGCATCCGGTTCCTCGAGCAGGCGAGCTGGGGACCGAGCGACGCCGACGTCGGCCTGGTTCTGGCGCAGGGCTACCTGCCGTGGATGGGGGGACAGTTCTCCCTGTTCAACTCGGCCCCGCCCCTGATGCCTCTCTGGCCGGACAACGCGCCGTCGACCCCGGTCGACTGCACCACCGGCATCTGCCACCGCGACAACTACACGCTGTATCAGCTCCAGGTGGGGTTCTTCAGGAACGCGATGTACAACCCGGACCAGCTTCGCCAGCGGGTCGCCTGGGCGCTGCACAAGATCGACGTCACCTCGGGCGTCGTGCTGACGCGTCCGAGCCAGATGACTTCGTACCTGAGCCTCCTCTACAACAACGCGTTCGGCAACTACCGCGACATCCTCTACAACGTCTCGCTCAATCCGGGAATGGGTCTCTACCTCAACATGAACACCAACACGAAGACCAACCCGAACGAGAACTACGCGCGCGAGATCATGCAGCTGTTCTCGATCGGGACGGACCTCCTCAGCATGGACGGCACGGTCCAGGTCGACGGCGGCGGCGAGGCGATGCCCACCTACGACCAGTCGGTCATCGACAACCTCAAGCTGGTCCTGACGGGCTGGAAGATCCAGAGCAACGTCGCGTGTGATCCGGCCAGCCAGCAGGGCTCGGTCTGCGCGGACTACCTGAACCCGATGATCTTCGACGACACCAAGCACGACGTCACCGACAAGGTCCTGTTCCAGGGCTTCCTTCCCAACAAGGACGGCGTCGGGGCGCCGACCTCCATCCCCGGCAACGTGCAGGGCTTCCCCGAGCTCAACGCGGCGATCGACGCGCTCTTCAACCACCCGAACATCGGACCCTACGTCGCCCGCGAGCTCATCCACAACCTCGTGACGTCCAACCCGAGTACGGCCTACGTCGAGCGCGTGGCCTGGGCGTTCAACGACGACGGCAACGGCGTCCGCGGCAGCCTCTGGGCCGTGGTCAAGGCCATCCTGCTCGACCCCGAGGCGCGCGTCGCCCCGTCGGATCCCAACTACGGCAAGCTGAAGGAGCCCGTGCTCTACGTGCTCAACGTGCTCAGAGCGTTCGATCCGGAGTCCACCAACCGGCTCAACCAGAGCGACGGCAACATCAACGCCCAGAACCGCAACATGGGCCAGGACCTGCTCAGGCCGCCGACGGTGTTCAGCTACTTCCCGCAGGACTACTTCGCGCCGCCGGCTTCCGCGGAGGTGTTCGGCCCCGAGTTCGGCATCGAGGACGCCTCGACCTCGCTGAGGCGCGCCAACTTCGTCAACACGATGACCTTCGGCGGCGGCATCCAGCCGAGCGGAACGGACACGCCGTACGGGACCTCGATCGACTTCACCGAGCTGCAGGAGCTGGCGCCCAATGCGGGCAACCTCGTCGACCGGCTCAACCGCCTGCTCATGCACGGCACGATGTCCGACGACATGCGCAACTCCATCATCACGGCCGTCAACGCGGTCACGCCGGCGACGGACACGCTCAAACGCGCCCGACAGGCGCTTTATCTGGTCGCGACGTCGTCGCAGTACCAGGCGCAGAGGTAATCGCCATGTCACACAGTCGCAGGGATTTCCTGGTTCGCTCGACGTGCGCGGCGCTCGGCGCCGCGGCGTTCCAGAGCACGGTCAAACAGTTCGGCCTGGCCAATCTCCTCGCCGTCGACGGCGTGAAGGACAGCCCGCAGGCGCCGAACTGCACGGGCGGCTACAAGGCCCTCGTGTGTATCTTCCTGAACGGCGGCAACGACGGAAACAACATGGTCATCCCGTACGACGGGACCTACTACCCCGCCTACGCCGCCACCCGCGGAGCCCTCGCCATCCCGCAGAGCACCCTGGTGCCAATGAACAATCCGCCGAGCATGGCGGGACGCCAGTTCGCCTTCCATCCCAACATGCCCGAGCTGACCTCGCTGTTCAACCAGAGCAAGCTCGCGGTCGTCTCCAACGTCGGCCCGCTCGTCGTGCCGACCTCGCAGGCCGAGTACATCAACGGCTCGGTACCGAAGCCCTTCTCGCTCTTCTCGCACTCCGACCAGGTCCAGGCGCAGCAGACCTCGCGGGCCGACAGCAAGGTCGCGACGGGCTGGGGCGGCCGTGTCGTCGACTCCGTCCTTCCGTGCAACGCCGGCTCGAACTTCCCGACGATGACCTCGATCTCCGGCTCGACCTCGTTCTGCATCGGACTCGACCAGCGCCCGCTCTCGATCGGGACCGGCGCGCTGACCTCGGTTCTCGTCCTGAACGGGTTCACCGGCTCGGCGACGGACGTCGCGCGCAAGAATTCGATGAATTTCCTGCGCACGATCGACAACACCGCCACCATGATCGCCGGCACGAGCGGCGTGACCCAGCAGGGCGTCGACATCAGCTCGATCTTCAGCGTCGACCCGGTCATCAACACCGTCTTCCCGAACACGGGCATCGCCAACCAGCTGAAACAGGTCGCCAAGATCATGAAGCTGAACCAGACGCCTCCGGGGCTCGGTCTGGTCCGGCAGGTCTTCTTCGTCTCGCAGGGCGGCTACGACACGCACCAGAACCAGATCAACGATCAGGGCAACAACTTCACGGACCTCTCGAAGGCGATGGACGCGTTCTACGCGGCGACCCTGGAGCTCGGCATGCAGAACGCCGTGACGACCTTCACCCTGTCGGACTTCGGGCGGACGCTGCAGCCCTCCGGATCGGGCGGCAACATCGGCAGCGACCACGGCTGGGGCAACCACCAGTTCGTCATGGGCGGCGCGGTCACGGGCGGCGACTTCTACGGAAACATCAACCCCGGCACCGGCTCGCGCTTCCCGGTTCACCAGTTCGGCGGGCTCGACGACACGAGCAGCAGCAGCAACGGCCGCGGCCGCTGGATCCCGGCCACCGCGGTCGAGGAGTACGGCGTCTCGCTCGCCAAGTGGTTCGGCGTGACCTCGGGCGACATCCCCACGGTCTTCCCGCTCATCGGCAACTTCGAATCGGCCCCGTACAACGGACTCGGCTTCGTATAGAAGGTCCTCGGTCACGGGGGCGGCGCGAGCCGCCCCCGTTTCCGTTTACCCTTCGGATCGATGACCCCTACGCTGCGTAGAGTCGCCGCCGTTCCGCTCCTGGCGCTCGTCTCCTGGCTGGCGAGAGCGGCCTCCGAGAGAAGCCCGGCGATTCGCGTCTCCCCCGCCAACCCCTCCGCGGGTCAGACCGTGGAGGTGCGGGACGACTCCTCAGATTCGAGTGATCCGGTCTTCTGGACCTTCGGCGACGGCGAGTCCGCAAAGACGCCGGTCGCCTCGCACCGCTGGAACGAGCCCGGCACCTATGCGGTCGAGCTCACGGGCGTCGGTGCCAGCGGGCGTGTGTCCGTGATCGTCACGCCCGCCGATACGCTCCGGTTGAATGCGGCGCATCCGTTCGAGGTCACCGCGCAGGCCGACGACCCCGAGACGGGGCGGCCCTCGGCGGGCCGCGCCTTCGCGCAGGGCGACCGCTCCGGGTTCTTCAGCTTCCCCGAGATCACGGGAGACGCCGAGAACCCGGAGGTCGAGGTCAAGATCGTGGAGGCGGAGTGGGCCGGGCACTACTGGGTCTTCTGGGGAAGCCTGACCACCCTCCCGTTCGAGCTGACCGTGCGCGACCTGGCCACGGGACAGGTTCGGATATACCGCAAGGATTCTTCCGCTCCCGACGCCGGTCTCGACGCCGGAAGCTTCCCCTTCGTGCCGACTCCGGCGCCTGGCTCCGCGCGCCCGACGCAGGACGAGGAGCTCATCGGCGAGCGGCTGCCGCCCCAGCCCGCGGCGCCCCGCAATCCCGGCGGCCGCATGGTCGACCGCGGCTCGGGCTCGGGCCCGACCGCCGTGCCGACGATCCCGAACGGTCCGTCGCCCACGCGCACCAGGACGCCCACCAAGGGGCCGACGAAGACGGCGACCCCGACGCCGACGATCACGCCGACGCCCACGATCACGCCCACGCCGACGCTCACGCCGACGCCGGGACCGGGGTTCATCGTGCTGCAGGTCATCAGCTGGCAGTGGAACTTCTGGTTCGACCCGAACGGCGGCCCCTGCGCTCTCGTCACTCCGTACGCGCCTTGCCAGCCCGTGCCGCGCCCAAATGCGCCGCTGACTGAAATCACCCTGCAGGCCGGCAAGACCTACACGTTGTGGATCCTCAACCGCGATTCCTCCGACGTCACGCAGTCGCACGAATTCAACGGGGTTCCCGCATTCGGACTCCCGGACAAGATCATTCCGCAGGGCCAGAACAGGGGACCGTTCACGTTCAGCCCATCGACTCCCGGCGACTACACCTTTTCGTGTAAGAACACCTCGTGCGGCACCTCTGATCAGCACGAGGGTATGATCGGCGTCTTCCACGTCGTCCCTTAGGGACGCATCACGTCGTCCCTTAGGGACGCATCACGTCGTCCCGTAGCGGGCTCCGTCTTCCTCGAGCCTCCGCTCTCCGACGCCCGGCTCGCCTTGACTGCCGAGCCCGTTCCGGTATCATGCGCCGTTCACTCGACACGGGCTCTGCATCGGTGACGATGCGGGGTCTGCGTCGATGACGACGCGGGGTCGTAGTTCAGTTGGTTAGAACGCCGGCCTGTCACGCCGGAGGTCGCGGGTTCGAGTCCCGTCGGCCCCGCCACTTCTTTGGTGACGAGCCGTCCTTCGGTCCCGCTCTTCTCCTGGCGCGCATCCTCGATGTCTCGGCGCGGAGCGGGCGAGCGCATGCGTCGGGACGGTTTTTCGGCTCGGCCTCGTCATCGTTCGGGTGGCCTTCCTCGCGCGCCGGCAATAGAGAGGAGTGTCGGACCAACGGAAGCCGGAGCGCCGCCACGGCGCCGGCACGAGCGGTCGCTCAAAACTGAACCCTTCGGGCAGGTCCGCCGCGCGGCCTTTGGAATATCATCGCGGGCGGATCGCGGAATCGCAGAGCGGCCTCTGTCGACTCGCCCCGAGGTGGCCATGAAAGCGTCCCTTCGCCTCGTTTCGACGTTTCTGGCATTGCTCGTTCTCAGCACCCGCGTCGATGCCTTCACGACGTTCCTGGTCACGAATGCGAACGACTCCGGCCCGGGCTCGCTGCGTCAGGCCATCCTCGACTCGAACGCCACGATGGACGTCAACACGATCGACTTCAACATTCCCGGAACCGGCGTGCAGACGATCGCGGCCCTGTCGCCTCTGCCTCCCATCACTCAGCCCGTCGCCATCGAGGGCTACTCTCAACCGGGTGCCGCCGCCAACACGGCTCCCCCGGGGAGCGGCTTGAATTCCGTCCTCTTGATCGAGATCACCGGCCCGCCCCTCCAGGTCAATGCGGGCAACGGCGGAGTCTTTCCCCAAATGGTCGTATCCGGGCTCGTGGTCCCGGGAATTCATTTCACGGGAGGAAGTGACGGGGCGATCCTCAGCGGAAATTACATCGGGACCGACGCGTCCGGAAGCACTTGGACGGGGGGTGGGCTCTTCATCGACAACGCGGTCGGCGTCAGGGTCCTCGGCGGCAACGTCCTCGCCGAGGCCTTTCTCGGTGCCAACGCCACGGCCACCCTGATCCAAGGAAACTTCATCGGAATCAACGCTGCGGGTAACGCTCCGCTCGGCCAGTCTCTCCTCGGGATGTGGGTATTTGGCTCTGCCGGCGTGATCATCGGAGGGAATACGCCTGAGGATCGAAACGTGATTTCCGGGACAGGGATCATCGTCCAGGACGGAGCCGATCAAGTCCAGATTCTGGGGAACTACATGGGCACCGACGTCACCGGGACGAAACCCGTCCTCGGCTCGGGCATCATGATCCAGGGAGGCCACGGCGCGACGATCAAGGGCAACGTCATCGCCGCAACGAGCACCGGAATCGTGGTCGGTGGCCCCGCACCCATCGCCGCCGTCATCCAGGGCAACTTCATCGGCACCGACGAGACCGCGACGATCGATCTCGGAAAAAACGCCGGCAGCGAGGGCGGCGGCATCGCCGTATTCAGCGACGGCGTTCTGATCGGTGGAACCGGACCCGGAGAGGGAAATGTCATCGCGTTCAACAAGGGCGGTTATCAGTCGGGCGTCTACGTCTTCGCCAGCCAGGTGACGATCCGAGGAAACCGTGTCTTCGAAAACGCCCCGATCGGCATCGATCTCGAAGACTCCAACGGCAACGGCAATTTCATCACCGTGAACGACGCCAACGACGTCGACGACGGCCCGAACGGTTTGCAGAACTTCCCGATCGTCACGAGCGTGACGCCGGGAGTGTCGACGACCCACATCGAAGGAAAGCTCAACAGCAAGGCCTCATTGGCCTACGGCATCGACCTCTTCTCGAACCCGGCCTGCCCGCCACGGCCGCGCGCTCCTCTCGAGGGGGAGACCTACCTCACCTCGCTGTCCGTCATGACGGACGGATTCGGTAATGCCACATTCGCCGCCGACGTTCCCGTGGTTCTGTCCGCCGGTCAGCTCGTGACCGCGACCGCCACCGACCCCGAGGGGAACACCTCGGAGTTCTCGCAGCGGCTCGTTTTCACGGTGGCGCCGCTGTCTGGCCCCGCGGGGCAGACGACGAGCGTGACGGTCAAGGGGATGGAGTTCGAGATCGGCGCGACCGTCACCGTTGGCGGAGTTCCCGCCACGAATGTCGCGGCCACGAGCAAGACGACGATCACGGCGACCATTCCGGCATTTCCGGCCGGGACGCTCCACGATCTTACCGTCGCCGTCCCCAGCGGGCTGTCGAGCACGCTCCCGAACGGCTGGCTGACCGACTTTGCGGACATGCCTCCCAGCAATCAATTCCACGACGCCGTCGTGCACCTGGTGAGCAACGCTGTCGCGGCGGGCGTGGGTAACGGTAACTACGGGGGCACCGATCCGACTCTGCGCGAGCAGATGGCCGTCTTCCTGCTCAAGGGCAGGCACGGCGCGTGTTACACGCCGCCCCCCTGCTCGGGCGTCTTCACGGACGTGCCCTGCCCCAGTCAATTTGCGCCCTGGATCGAAGCTCTCGCGGCGGAGGGCATCACCGCCGGCTGCGGCGGAGGCAATTACTGCCCCGCGGACCCCGTGCTCCGGGAGCAAATGGCGGTTTTTCTGCTCAAAGCCCATCACGGCGCTTCCTACGTGCCGCCACCGTGTCACCCCTTCTTCACCGACGTCCCTTGCCCGTCCCAGTACGCAGACTGGATCAGTCAGCTCTTCATCGAACTGATCACCGCGGGCTGCGGCAATGACATTTTCTGCCCCGGCGATCCCGTCCTTCGCGATCAGATGGCCGTCTTCGTGACGAAGACCTTCTCTCTTCCTTGAGGGTTGCTCGAGAAGAAGTAGACAACGCGGCGGTTGAACCTCTCGGAACGCGACGCGGCGCGGGCGCGGAGCAGCGAGAGGAACTGAAGCATGGGCAGCCGAATACTCGACCCTTGACCTGACTGGAGTAAGACGGGAAGCCTCCGGCTCGAGTCCCGTCGGCCGCCATTACGTCCTCCCGGCGAAGCGCTGCCCGCACGGCGTGTTAAGCTACGAATCTCCGATCTCCTCCGACGGACGCGTGCACTTCCCAAGACGCCCGTCGCCGGTTCCTTCGGCGAGACAAAGGCGAGATGCACATGGATCCCATCCTGCGGAAGTGGAAGTGTCGCCAGTGCGGCCTCTGGAACGAGGGCGCCGCCGCGGCCGACGACATGGCCACCTGCGAAGTGTGCGCTCACCGCGCCCGCCTCGATCCTCCGGCCGAGACCGCCTCGGACGACGAGCGGCTTCGGAGCCAGGCGCTCTCGCGGCTGAGCGACCAGTATGCGGAGGCCCGCGGGCTCGTGTCCCCGACGGAAGCCCACGCCAACCTCGAGTGGATCATCGGCGCTCGGCGCAATCTGGCCTGGGACGGCGTGGCGTTCGACCGGGAGATCGCCCAGCTCGCCCTCCTCTGGCTGCAGGACCTCGCGCGAGAGCTCGACGGCGAGGTTCCGCCCGCCCTCACCCTGGTCGTGGACGAAGCGGGGGAATGGGTCGCCGATCCGCGCCGCGCGGCCGCGCGCCGGCTTCGCACGGCGACCCGGGACTTCGCCGAGGTCGTCCTCGGCGCCCGCGCGGAGGGCATCGAATCGTGATGAAGGCCAAGCAGGTCTTCGCCCTCGGACTGCGCCGGCTTCCCCGCGTCGACGAATCCCCCGGGCTCGTCGTGCTGACGATCGACGCCTCGAACGGGACTCGTCCTCCCCGAAAGGTCGGAGCGCTGACGGACGCCGCCCTCCGGGGACGGCTGGCTCACTTCGACCTGCACTCCGCCAACGAGGTCGCGGCGATCCGCCAGGCCCTCCGACCCGACAACGGGGAGACCACCGTGTTCGAAGCCTGGTCGGGGCTCGGCAGCTGTCTCCAGTTCTGGCACGACTACGTGGGCTCGCAGGTGCGCACCGTCGAGTGGACCTGCGACCGCTGCGCGGCCCTGAATCGAGTGGACGTGGGCGCGAGCGTCGGCGAGACCTACTCGCGCGCGTGCCGGTGCGGCCGAGTGAAGCAGATCACCACGACCTCCCGCATCCCCCCGATGAAGTAGGGCTCGCTCGCCCATCGCGCGGCGCGCGCGCCACGCCCTCTTCAGCGCTTAGCGCTTTTCCGCCGTCGCCGCATCCAGCGCCCGCGCCAGCGCCTCGAGCGCCTTCGGATCCGAGAGGATGCCGACGTGCGTGTCTCCGAAGCCGGACATCGTGGTCGCGGCGTCCTGCACCCGCGGGTCGAGCTGACTCGCGAGGCTGATCGTTCCGTCGCCGGCGGGGCTCGGGCCGCTGCCGCGGCTGTCGCCCCATCCGAAGAAGAGAGCGAAGGGCAAATCCGGCGGCAGCGGCGTCGCGTGGAGTCTCGTCAGAAACGGGCTGCCCGCGGCGACGTCGATCCAGGACGGGACGAGCTCGGTTCCCCTGCGGACCGCCCCGGCGGCGGACTCCACTCCGCCGTACGGCGTGTCGAAGGAGGCGTACATCCGGAGGTAGGCGGGCCGCCCGTCGGCGCACAGCTGGTTCACCGCGCGGCGGCCGACGAGCCCTCCCAGGCTGTGCGCGACGATCGCCACGCGCGGTCTCGGCGCTCCGGATCCCGCCGCGAGCCGGCGAACCGTGCTGGCGAGGGCATTGCCGAGCTGGTCGAGCGACAGCCCCGACGGGTAGTAGAAGAGCCAGACCTCGTAGCGGTCCCGGTCGAGCGCGGCGATGAGGGAGCGGAAGTCCCGCGGCGTGCCGTTGATTCCGTGCACGAGCACGACCTGCGTCTTGGCAAAATCGGGAACCCCGATGGAGAACAGCCAGCGCTGCGTCCGCGCGAGGAAGCGGCTCGGATAGTAGACGCCGAGCGATCCGAGATCGGCCGAGAAGATCGGATCGTCGACCGACTCGACCACCGAGGGCTGCGGGTTGACCGTCACGCGCACCGGGATCGGCGCCGCGGTCCGGTTCTCGACGTCGATCGCGACGTCCGGCGCCTCGACCGCGATCCCGTCCGCGGCCGTCGCGGCGTTCACCGGGATCGGTGAGTCCGGCGCTGTTCGCCCGACGACCTCGCCGGTCAGGTACAGCCCGTCTCCGTCCTGGTCGGCGAAGAAGAGCAGATCGTAGCTGCCCGAGGGCAGGAGAATCGCGAAGTAGCCTCTCTTGAGATCGACGGTGGCCCAGCCGACCAGGGCCACGGTCTTCTCATGGCTGAAGGCCGCCGCGAGGAGCGGACGGGGATGCTCCGGCAGCTGGACCCGGCCGACAAGGCCGAAGCAATCCTGCGGCGCGTAGTCGCGCGCGAGGGCGAGGTCGGCGGGATTCTTCCGGAGTTGCTGGCGCTGCTGTTGCTTGGCCGACCTCCACTGCAAATACGCGCAGCCGCAGAGGCCGGCCAGCATCGCGCCGGAGGCGAGGATCCCGAGCGCCCGTCGGAGAATGCCCGAGGGGCCTCGTCGCATGGCCGGATTCTACGTCGCCCGGGCGATAGACTCGGCGCACCCATGGCCGAGCCTCGACGCTCGATTCGCCGCCGCGGGCGGGGACTCCTCCGGGCCCTCGGGCTCTGCGCGGCCGGTCTGATGGCGCTGTGCGGCGGCGCCGCGGCGGCGCTCGCCGAGCCTCAGCTGCCGGGAATGGGCGGGAGCTCGACGCCGGCGGAGGCCGCCGAGGAGACGCGGGATCCGTACGGGCGCGAGACGCCCCGGGGGACCTTCTTCGGGTTCCTCCACGCCGCCGGCGGCGGGCGCTATGCGAACGCGGCGGAGTACCTCAAGATCCCGCCGGCTTTGCTCGCGCAGCGCGAGCAGATCGCGCGGGAGTTCCAGTCGGTTCTCGACCACCGGTTCGTCAACCCCCGGGTCGATCAGATCAGCAGCGCTCGGGATGGAAACATCAACGACGGTCTGCCCGCCGCGATCGAGAGCGTCGGCTCATTGCTGGGCGAGCGCGGCCGGTTCGACGTCCTCCTCGTGCGCCAGCAGCCGAAGGAGGGCCCGCCGATCTGGCTCTTCTCGTGGGACACCGTGTCGGAGGCGCGAGCGCTCTACGAGCACGGGCGCTTTCCGCAACTCGAGCGGATCCTGCCGCCGGTGCTCCAGGAGGCGCGGATCGGAAGCATTGCGCTCTGGCAGGTCCTCGCGTTCTTCCTCGTCCTGCCGGTCCTCTACGGCGTGTCGTGGCTGGTCATCGCCGGGCTCCTCTGGGTCGTGCGACGTATCCGGCGCACGCCGGCCGTGCCCGGTGCCCGCGACCGGGTCAGCGGCGCCCGCATCCCGGCCACCGTCATCCTCACGCTGTTCCTGCACCGCTTCGTGATGGCGTGGCTCGGAGTCCCGATCCTGTACCGCGTGTACTACAGCCGCGTTCTCAACGTGCTCCTCTTCGTGGGCCTCCTCTGGCTCCTCTACCGGCTCATCGACGTGATCGACGCGCACCTTCTGCGCCGCATCATGCCGTACGGACAGGCCGCCGGCCGTCCGACGCTCAGCCTCGCGCGCGGCGCCCTGCGCTTCCTCGCCTTCGTGATCGTGGCGCTCATCGCGCTGTCGGCCTACGGCGTCAACGTCACGGCCTCGATCGCGGGTCTCGGCATCGGCGGCCTGGTGCTCGCGTTCGCCGCCCAGAAGAGCCTCGAGAACGTCTTCGGCGGCCTCGCGATCCTCGCCAACCAGACCGTGCGGGTCGGGGACACCTGCCGCATCGCGGGCCAGCTCGGGGAGATCGAGGACATCACGCTCTGGGCGACGCGTCTGCGCACCAACGAGCGCGTCGTGGTCAGCATCCCCAACGGCACGGTGGCCAACGGTCTGATCGAGAACCTGTCCCGGCGCGACAAGTTCTGGTTCCATCCGACTCTGGGCCTCGCGTACGAGACGACGCCGGCCCAGATGCGGCGGGTGCTGGAGGAGATCCGCGCTCTCCTGGAGGCCGACCCCCGGGTGGACTCGGAGGATGCGCGGACCCGCTTCGCGCGCCTCGGCGCATCCTCCCTCGACGTCGACGTGTTCGCGTACGTGCGGGCCGCCACGCTCGTCGAGTTCCTGGCCGTGCAGGAGGATCTGCTCCTGCGGATCCTCGAGATCGTGGAGAAGGCCGGGACCTCCGTGGCATTCCCGAGCCAGACCGTCTACGTGCGCGGGACCCCGTCTCCGGACGCCGCGCCGGAGGATCCGAGCGCTGCCGAAGTCGCCCCGCGGCCGGTTCCCTAGCGTCCCAGCCGCACGCCGGGACCGAAGACGCCGACGAAGACCGCGGTCGCGACGACACCGGCCGTCACCCATGGCCATCCGAGCTCGAGGCTCTCCCCCGCCGCGCTCGCCGGTCCCGTCGAAACGTCGCGGAGGCGAACCGGGAGCAGCAGGAGCCCCGCCATGGCGCCGAATCCGGTGGCCGCGCCGGAGGAGAGGATGTACCAGGGGCTCACCGGGTTGAAGACGGCACCGGCGGTCAGGACGACACCGCCGCCGACGTAGGAGAGAGCGCAGAGACGTTCCACGCTCGAGGGCGCGACGATGCTCGCCGCGCAGAGCGCGTGCAGGGCGCGCGCGGACGCGAGGATGCTGGCGACGTAGAGCCCGCAGCCGGCGGCCGCCACCAGTGGCCTCCAGAGCGCGGGGCGCGCCAGGGCGTCGAAGACGAAGGCCCAGTCGCCGCTGTCGGAGGCCGCCGAATAGATCAGGTACGCCGTCGCGTTGAACAGGCTGCCGGTTCCGAAGAGCCAGGCGAAGTACCGCCAGGCCGGCGACAGCGCACGCGAGAACGCGCCGAAGAGAAACACCGCGAAGAGGAGATTCGTCGCGGGACCGGCGCCCGCGACGACCGCGCTGGCGCCCCGGCTGCTGACGCCGATCGTCGAGATCGAGAGGGCCCGCACGCCGACGGGCAGGGCCGTCGCCGCAAGATGCCCGGCCTCGTGGAGCAGATCGACGAGGACCGCCGACAACGCGGCGACCGACAGCACGGGAAGCGCGCCCGCGCCGCGCGGTCTTTCGCCACGCCCGTTCCACCCGTCGCGCTCCCGTCGTGAGCCCGGTTCCATGCCGTCCCGCGCTCCCATTATCCGCGTTGAGGCGCCTCCGCCCCTGACCGCGGGTTCCCCGCGAGCGCCGCGGCTCTGCGCGTGTAAAATCCGCGGGACCCAAAATTCGTTCGTTCGCGGCGGATGGTCGATGCGCCGCCGCCTTTCGGGAGGGAACTCGCGATGCCGCGTCAAGCCGCCCGCCTTCTGTGCCTCGCCGTGATCTTCGGGTCCCTCGGCGCGATGCCTCCCGCACCGGCGCTCGCCGGCGGACCCGCCGCCGCGTATGGGCCCGATACCCCCGAAGCCGGATCGGTCGAGGCCATCGCGAAGTTCACGACCGACCCGAAGTTCGGCAACCCCTGGGTCGCCTACGTTCCGGCCTCGGACTCGATTCCGTCGCCGACGAAGTACCTGGGCCACGTGGCCGGCGCCGCGGGCGAGCTCTCGCACGTTGCTCAGATCCAGGGCTACTTCCGGGAGCTCGCGAAGACGACTCCGCGGGTGACAGTCCAGGTGATCGGGAAGTCGGAGGAGGGCCGCGACATCGTGCTCGCCGCGATCGCCGACGAGGAGGGCATTCGCCAGATCTCGAGCAGTACTAAGGCCGCGACGGCGCAGCTCGCGGACCCCCGCGACGACCTCGCCGGAGCAGGCGGAAGCGATCATCGCATCCGCGCGGCCCATCTACTACTTCAACGCCGGGCTGCACTCCACCGAGACGGGCAGCCCCGAGATGGTCATGGAGCTCGCCTACCGCCTGGCGGTCTCGAACCAGCCGATGATCCAGCACATCCGCAAGAACGTGATCGTGCTGATCAACCCCGTCTCCGAGCCCGACGGCCGCGACAAGGCCGTCGACTGGTTCTACCGCTACCTCAAGGGAAAGACGGACTACGAGACCCTGCCCGAGAAGTCGCCGCCCTACTGGGGCTACTACGTCTTCCACGACAACAACCGCGACACGCACCAGCAGGCGCTCAAGCTGACGCAGGCCGTGCACCGGATGTTCTATGGACTTCCACCCGACCGTGGTCCACGACCTGCACGAGTCGATCCCGCTGCTCCACACCTGGAACGGAACCGGCCCGTACAACGCGCACCTCGACCCGATCGCGCTGAGCGAATGGCTGGAGACCTCGTTCCACGAAGTGCAGGCCCTGACCGCGCTCGGGATGCCCGGCGTCTGGACGTGGGGCTATGGCGAGCAGTGGGGCCTGCACTTCCTCGACTCGGTCGCGAACAACCACAACTCGCTCGGCCGCGGCTACGAGACCTTCGGCAACGGCACCGCCGAGACCGTCGAGCGCAAGCTGCGCAACTCGCGGTTCGTCGACAAGCTCGTCACGGATCGCGAGTGGTACCGGGTTTGGCCGCCCGACAAGACGTTCGTCTGGTCGCTGCGCGACAACACGAACTACATGGAGTCCGGCTGCCTCTCGATCCTCGACTACACCGCGAAGAACGCCCAGGAGATGCTGCGCAACTTCTATCGGAAGGGCTACAACTCCTGGCAGAAGGGCGTGAAGGGCAATCCCTACGCGTTCGTCATTCCCGGAGGACCAGGGCGATCCCCGCCGCGTCGGGCAGATGGTCGAGGTCCTGCGCAACCAGCAGATCGAGGTCTCGCGCCTGTCGGCCGCCGTCACGGTCAAGGAAGGAACGTTCGCGAAGGGCGCGTTCGTGGTCCGGATGGATCAGCCCTACCGCAACTACGCGCTGGACCTGCTCGAGGCTCAGAAGTTCCCGGAGACGCCCTACACGCCGTACGACGACGTCTCGTGGGCGATCCCCGTGCACTATGGGCTGGAGGCGAAGCGCATCGACGACGCGAAGATCGTGTCGGCCGCCCTGACGCCGGTCACGGAGACGGTCGCGGTCGCCGGGAAGGTCGCGCGGCGGCGGCCCCGTCTATCCTGCTTCGCGACACCGGCCAGGAGGCGCTGCTCGCCGCGCGATTCCGGCTGAAGGACTTCAAGGTCGCGATCGCGGAGAAGCCCTTCAAGTCGGGCGCAGACGGATTACCCGGCGGGCTCCTGGATCCTCTCCGGTGCAGCGGGGCCTCGCGGAGCGCTCAAGTACGTGGCGAGCGAGCTCGGCCTCTCCTTCGACGAGCGCCGCCGCCGCGCCGGACGTCGCCGCACACCCGTCGCCGATCCCTCGCATCGCGGTCTGGCACCTGTGGTCGGACACCGAGGCCACGGGCTGGCTGCGCCTGGCGCTCGACCAGGAGAAGATCCCGTACGCCTACATCCGCGACGAGGAGATCCGTGCCGGCCAGCTCAAGGACAAGTACGACGTCCTCCTCTTCGGCGACAACGACGAGAGCTGGAAGGCCATGGTCCAGGGCATCGACACGAAATGGGGTCCGATGCCTTACACGAAGACGGCGCAGTTCCCGAGCCAGGCGTGCCCGACTCCTCGGACGACATCACCGGCGGCATCGGCTGGGCCGGGATGGCCAACCTGCAGGAGTACCTGAACGCCGGCGGCCTGATGATCACGCTCGGCAACGGTCGGCGCTGCCGCTGGAGGGCGGCCTCGTGCGCGGCGTCAGCGAGCGCACCGGCGCCTACACGCCCGGCTCGGAGCTGCGCGTCAAGTTCGTGCGGCCCGAGCACCCGGTGGCCTACGGCTATCCCGTCGTGACCTCGGCGTTTCGCACGGACCTCTCGACGTATTCCGTCCGCCCGGTCGACCGCCGCGACGTCGTGCTCCAATGGGGAAGCGGCCCACCAAAGAGGAGCGCGACTTCGAGGAGGACGCGTCGAAGAAGGAGAAGGACGAGAAGACCGACGAGGGCAAGGACAAGGGAGCGAAGGGGAAGGACGACACCGAGCTCGTCGTCTCGGGCGGGGGGAAGAACGTGGAGAAGCTCGAGGGGTACCCCGCGATCCTGGACGTGCCCGCGGGGAAGGGCCGCGTGCTCGCGTTCAACTTCAGCCCGATGCACCGCGACCTGAACCACTCCGACTACCGGTTCCTCTGGAACGGGATCCTGAACTGGAGCGGGCTGCCTCCTCAGCCCTGACGACGAACCTTCAACGGCGGCGTCGGCGCCGGCGCCGCCGAAGCGCCGCTGAGCGGCTAGGGCTCCAGCCACTTCTCCGGGGCGGCGTCGAACGTCTCCTTGTGCTCTCCGGAGCAGAAGGAGTACGTCTTCCCCTTGAAGACGGACTTCGGCGCGGTCGCCGGATCCACTTCCATGTCGCAGACCGGGCAGAAGGAATGCCCGTGGGCCTTGCGCGCCTGCAGGTAGACCGCGTTGGACGCCGGGTTGAGCCAGCCCTGGCCCTGGTACTCCATCTGGTACGCCGTCTCGGTCGCGACCCCGCGGCCGAAGTAGCGCTCGACGACGTGCAGCGCGAGGTCCATCCCGGAGGAGAGGCCTCCGGCGCTCGCGACCGAGCCCTCGTCGACGAAACGAACGCCGCGCCGGACGTGGATGTCCGGGAACTGCATGGCGAGGGTGCGGTAGGAGGAGTGGTGGGTCGTCGCGGACTTGCCGGCGAGAAGGCCGGTGCGCGCCAGAAGGAACGCGCCGGTGCAGACGGACAGTGTGACGTCGGACGACTTCGCCGCGGTGCGGACCCAGTCCTCGGCCTGGGGGCTTCCCTTCTGGGCCGGGATCACGATGACCTTCGGCGCGGGAGCATCCGCGAAGGCGTAGTCGGGCACGATCTGCAGGCCGCCCGAGACGCGGATGGGCCGCGTGTCGGCGCCCACGGTGTAGAGGAGAAACGGCATCTGCTCTTCCATCGACGCGCCCCGGCTGGGAACCAGGACGTCCTGGAAGACCTCCCACGGCCCCGCGAAGTCGATGAGGACCGCGCCTTCCGTGAGCAGGAACGCGACCGGGATCTGCCCCAACGCCGGCGGCTTCAGAGGCCGCACGGGATTCTCGGCAGGCGCCTCCTTGCCCGTGCCCGGGCCCGGGATCCTTCCGAGCCATCCGGACGCGTTCGGCAGGGCGGCGGCGAAGCCGACGGCCGCCGATGACTTGAGAAACTCGCGGCGTTTCATGCGGTCCTCCTTGTCCCCGCCCCAGCGGGGGCTCCTGTAGTCAATCGACAAGAGATACGGGAGCCCACCGAAAAGGTTCGGGCCGGTGGGTTAAACTGTGAACAAAGCGAGGTCCAAAATGCGTCGAACCGCATGGATGACGGGTTTGCTCGTCCTGGCCGCCTCCGCGCTTCCCGCGCAGCAGCCTCCGGCGCCCCGCGCCACCCCGATGATCGGCATGCAGGGACAGGCCAAGGTCGACGTGATGGAGATCTGGGAGCTCGACCTCGTGCCTTCCGGATCCGCCTTCGCGCTGAACAAGCCCGTGCTGGAGGGCGACGCCTACGTCTTTACGGTGTGGCCCGACAGAGACGTCGTCCACCTTCCCAAGGCCCGGGTTCGGGGAGTCCGGCAGCGGACGCAGGAGCTCGACAAGTTCGCCGTCTACCAGATCGAGCTCCTGCCGTCGGGACGGATCCTCGCCCGGGAAATCCCGGAGCTGAAGCAAAAGAGCTACGTCTTCCATACCTGGAAGGAAGGCAAGCTCATGACCGTGCGCCAGACGGACGTGAAACAGGTGTCCTATCTGCATGGGCTGCCGGCCTTCAAGGCACAGCAGGAGGAGAAGGGCGCCAAGCTGATCGGGAACCTGCCCATGGAGGGCGGCGGCTCGGTGACCTACTTCAGCGAGCCTCCGCCGGCGCCCGTCAATCCCGCGGACATGGCCTCGCCGCCGCCGAGCAACTGGAACTACGACGGTGTCCCCGGCGTGACCGACGCGTACGCTCCGGCGAACGCGGTCGTCGCAAGACCGGGAGATCCCCCGAAGGCGCCGAACCAGCCCTGACGCCGGCGCGGGTACGCCGCCCGGCCCACTGCGGGGAGGTTAAGCTCCGAGGCTCGCGCTGAAGGACCTCGAGCTGGCGCGCGAGCACTACAGGCGCCGGGCCTGGAGCCGGGCGGCCGAGGCGCTGTCGCGGGCGGATCGGAAGAAGCCCCGATCGACCTTCGGGTTCGGCGCGCACCACGAGCCGATCCAGGAGCGCGGCGTCGCCGCCGGCGAGCCCGGCCTGTACTTCGTGGGGCTGTTCTTCCTCTACGCGCTCTCCTCGACCATGATCCACGGCGTCGGCCGGGACGCCGAGCACGTCGCGGAGGTGGTTGCGTCGCGGGTCCGGTCGCGTCCCGCGGCTTAGTCCGCGGGCCGCCGTCCCGCGCGGCCCGAGAACCGCGGCGCGGAGGCTCGGAGGACATCCCGAGGCGAGCCGCCCGGGCGGCCGCCTCCCCCTTCCTGCGGTCCGCCCGTGCGACTGGCTCGGGACCGTCCGCGTTGGATACACTTCCGGCGCAAAAGGGGTCCGCTTGCGCCAAGCATCCGATCTCGTCAGGAGCGAACGCCGGTGGACGGCCGCCGTCTTCCGGGAGCCGCGGCTCGCGCCGTCGAGCGGGAGCTTCGCGGTCGGCGTCCTCCCCGGGGAAGGAGTCGGCCCGAAGTCCTCGCGGCGGCCCTCGAGGTGCTGTCGGCGGCGGAGGCGGGGGGGCGCGCTTCACCATCACGAGGGGAGGTCCCATCGGGCGGGACGCCGAGATGCTCTCCGGGAAGGCGCTGACGGAGGAGGTCTCCGGCTTCTGCGAGAACGTCTTCGGCGGAGGGGGCGCCGTCCTCGCCGGGCCCGGGGGCAGCCGCTTCGTCTACGATCTCCGCCCGCGCTTCGATCTCTTCTGCAAGCTCTCTCCCCTCCGGCCCGTTCCGGCCCTCCAGGAGGCCGGCCGACTCAAGGGCTCGAGCGTGGAGGGCGCCGACATCCTCGTCGTCCGCGAAAACACGGGCGGCGAATACCTCGGCGAGTGGGACGGCTCCTCGACCCCAAGCGCGGACGGCTCTGCCGCCACGCCTTTCACTACGCCGAGGAGCACGTCCGCCGCCTCCTCTCGGTGGCGGCCGAGCTCGCCGCGTCGCGGCGCAAGAAGCTCACGGTCGTGATCAAGGACGGCGGCCTTCCGACGGTCAGCGCGCTCTGGCGCGACCTCGGCCGCGAGGCGGCGGCGGCGTCCGGCGTCGCGCTGCGCGTCCTCGACATCGACCTCACCGCGTACCTGCTCATCCAGGAGCCGCTCGCGTTCGACGTGATCGCCGCGTCGAACCTCTTCGGCGACGTGCTCGCCGACCTCGGCGCCGTCCTGCTCGCGTCGCGCGGCATGTCGTTCTCGGGCAACTTCTCCGAGACGGGCGCGGCGGTCTACCAGACCAACCACGGCTCCGCGCTGGACCTCGCCGGCAAAGACCGCGCAAACCCCATCGGGCAGATCTCCTCGCTCGCCATGATGCTGCGCGAGAGCTTCGGCCTCCACCGCGAGGCGGCCTGGATCGAGGAGGCGACCGGGGAGGTCCTCCAATTCGGTTTCCGGACCTTCGACGTGGCGTCCCCGGGCACCATCGTCGTCGGCACGGAGGAGATGGGCCGGCGCATCGCCGCGAGGGTCGAGCGGCGCGCGCGCCGGGCGGAATGAGGCCGGTCCTTCTCCTCGTCGATCTGCAAGACGATTTCCTGAGCGCCCCGGGACTGGAGCCGGCGGCGCGGGTCGTGGTCGCGAACGCGCGGCGGCTGCTCGCGGGAGCGCGCGCGGCGGGCGTGCCCGTCATCCACGCCGTGACGTCCGTCGACGCCTCGGGCGAGGGCGCCATGCCGCACTGGAGGGAGCAGCGGCGGCTGCGCTGCGTCCGCGGCACCCCGGGCCATGCGGAACCGCCGGAGCTTTCGCCCGCGGCCGGCGAGGCGACGGTCTCGAAGGCCTTCTTCTCCGCCTTCTCCGCGCCCGAGCTCGACCGCGCGCTCGCGGCCGCCCGGACCGACACTCTCCTCGTCGCCGGCGTGCACCTCCACGGCTGCGTCCGCGCCACGGTGCTCGACGCCTACCAGCGGGGTCTCGCGGTCTGGATCGCCGAGGACGCCGTCGGGAGCGACGACCCGCTCCACGCCGCCGTGACCCGCCGCTACCTCGAGGGACGCGCCGCGCGCTTCGCGAGCGTCGCGGAGCTCCTCGCCCGGATCCACGCAGGATCGGAATCCGCGAACGACGCGCCCGCGCGAACCGCGTCGCGGACCGCGCTCGCGCAAGACGGATCGCAGGCCGCACGCTCCGCGCGCGCGGCGAACGCGCGGTGGAGCGCGCTCCCGCCCGACGCCCGCGCCCGCGTGCTCCTCGCCCTCGCGGAACGGCTGGAGCTCGAGAGTCCGGAGCTCGCGCGGCGGATGGCGGTCGACATCGGCAAGCCCGTGACGCAGGGCGGCGCGGAAGTGCGGCGCACCGCCGAGCTCCTTCGGCACGCCGCGGCGCTCGCCTTGCCCGCGCCGGCGCCCGCGGGGCCTGGCTCCGCTTTTCGCCGCGTGCCGCTCGGCGTGATCGCCGCGATCACGCCCTGGAACAACCCGCTCGCGATCCCCTGGGGCAAGCTCGGTCCGGCCCTCGCGCTCGGGAACACCGTGGTCTGGAAGCCCGCGCCGGCGGGGACCGTCCTCGCCGAGCGCTCTCTCGAGCTGGCGCGCGCGGCGGGCCTCCCGGCCGGCGCCGTCGGCCTCGTCGCCGGAGACCATCGCGCCGCGGCGGCGGTCATGAGCGATCCGAGCGTCGATGCGGTGACGCTGTCGGGCTCCTCGGCCGCGGGCTGGGCCGCGCAGGAGATCTGCGCGCGGCGCCGGATCCCGCTGCAGGCGGAGCTCGGCGGCAACAACGCCGCGATCGTCTGGACGGGCGCGGACCTCGAGCGGGCGGCCGAGGCGCTGGCGCGCGGCGCCTTCGCGTTCGCCGGACAGCGGTGCACCGCGAACCGGCGCGCCATCCTCGCCGACTCGCTGTTCGACGAGCTCCTGGAGCGCCTGCTCGCCGCCGTCGCCGCGCTCTGCTGGGGCGACCCGCTCGATCCGGAGACCGAGATCGGCCCGCTCGTCTCCGCGCCGGCGCGGGACCGCGTGGCGGCCGCGGTCGCCGAGGCCGCCGCAGACGGCGCGCGCGTTCTGACGCCGCACCGCGGCTCTCCCGCTCCGGCCGGGGCGGGAGCCTGGCATCCGCCGACCGTGGTCGTCGACGCGGCCCCCGAGAGCGCGATCGTCCAGGAGGAAACCTTCGGCCCCGTCCTCGTCCTTCAGCGGGCGCGGACGTTCGAGGAGGCGCTCGCCCTCGCCAACGGCGTGCCGCAGGGCCTCGTCGCCGCGCTCTTCGCGGGGCCGGGACCGTGGAACGAACGCTTCGCCCGCGAGGCGCGAAGCGGCGTGCTCAAGTGGAACCTGTCGACGGCGGACGCCGACGCGAGCGCCCCGTTCGGCGGCTGGAAGGCCTCCGGCATCGGCCCGCCCGAGCACGGGCCGGGGAACGTCGAGTTCTATTCGCGCCTGCAGGCGCTGTACGGCGCGCCGGAATGAGCCGCGACCTCTCCCCTGCACCGCCACAGGAACGTAGGGGCGGCGATACCGTCGCGCGCCTGGCGCGACGTTCCCTACTGCCGGGGGCTTGCCTTCGGTGGTCGGGTCGCGGCCGACTGCGGGCGGGGACGAGTCCCGGCCCGACGAAGACCGCCGAATAACGGCCGGCTATGGACGCGCTCCCCTTCGAGAAGGCCGAGATCGAGCGATCGATCGGGGAAAGATTCGCGTCGGTCGCGCGCGCGGTTCCCGATCGGCCGGCCGTCCGCGAGCCGGCTACGGGCCGTCTGACGACCTACGCGGAGCTCGACGCGCTCTCCCTTCGCTTCGCGCGCGCCTTCTCCGAGCGGCTCGCCGGCGTGTCAGCGGACCGGCCGATCGCCCTCCTCGCGGACCCCGGCGCGACGCTCTTCGCGGCGATGCTGGGCGCCCTTCGGGCCGGACGCTTCTACGTCCCGCTCGACCCGGGACTGCCCGCGGCGCGGCTCTCGGCGATCGGGAGCGGCCTGGACGCGGCGGTCCTGGTCGCGGGAGAAGCGAGGCGCGACGCCGCGCGCGGCCTCGCCGGCGGCCGGGCCCCGATCTGGTGCGCCGAAGAGCTGCTCGAGGACGGCGGACCCCGCGCCGAGACGACGGCTGCCCTCGAGCTCCGGGAGGTCTCGCCCGACGCGCTCGCGTACGTGCTGTTCACGTCGGGCTCGACCGGCGCCCCCAAGGGCGTGATGCAGAGCCACCGCAACGTCCTCCACAACGTCCGCAAGCTCGCGGCCGCCCTCTCGATCCGGCCGGACGACCGGCTCGCGCTCCTCGCGTCGGTCTCCGTGGGCGCATCGGTGTCCGACGTCTTCGGCGCTCTCCTCAACGGGGCCGCGGTGTGCCCCTACGCGCTCGGCGGCGAAGGCCTGCGCCGGCTGCCCCGGTTCCTGGCCGGCGAAGCCATCACGATCTGTCACTCGGTTCCCAGCGTCTTCCGCAGCTTCTCCGCGACGCTCGACGGGAGCGAGGAGCTCTCGAGCCTGCGCATCGTGCGGCTCGGCGGCGAGCCCATTTTCGCCTCCGACTTCGACCTTTTCCGCAACCGCTTCCCCCGCTCCTGCGCCTTCCATCTGGGATTCGGCGCGACCGAGATGAACGTGATTCGGCACTGGTCGGCCGGGCACGACACGCCCTGGCCCGGCGGCACGCCGCTCGGGTACGGGGTGGACGAGACCGAGGTCGTGCTGCTCGACGAGGAGGGCCGCGAGACCGAGGGCGAGGGCGAGATCGCCGTGCGCGCCCGCACGCTCGCGCTCGGCTACTGGAAGGATCCCGGCGCGACGGCCGCCGCGTTTCTCCCGGTGCCCGGCCGCGCGGGATGGCGCCTCTACCGCACCGGCGATCTCGGACGCCTCCTGCCGGACGGCTGCCTCCTGCACGCCGGCCGCAAGGACGCGCGCCTCAAGGTGCGCGGCCACCGCGTCGAGACCGCCGAGGTGGAGTCCGCGCTGCTCGACGTCGCGGGGGTGCGCGAGGCGGCCGCGGGCGGGTTCGAGACGCCGCGGGGAACGCGCCTCGCCGCCTGGGTGGTCCGCCGCACCGAGAATCCGCCGACGCTCTCCGCGCTGCGGCGGTCGCTCGAGCAACGGCTGCCGGCTTCGATGTGTCCGTCCACCTTCGTCTTCCTGGACGCGCTGCCGCGCACGCCGTCGGGAAAGGTCGATCGCGCCGCGCTGCCGGCGCCGCCTTCCGGCCGGCCCCCGCTCGCGACGCCCTTCCGCGCGCCGTGCGAGCCGATGGAGGACGCGGTCGCAAGCGCGTTCCGCGAGGCGCTCGACCTGAGCCACGTCGGCGTCGACGACGACTTCTTCGAGCTCGGCGGCGACTCCCTCGCGGCGGTCACGGCGCTCGCCGCCGTCTCCGACGCCCTCGGCGTCGAGCTCTCCGCCGCGGAGCTGCTCGAGGCGCCGACGCCCTCGGCCCTGGCGGCTTTGGCGCGCCGCAGCGGGGGCTCGACGGAGAGCGCGCCGCTGGTTCTCCAGGACGGCACCCGGACGCCGGTCTTCGTGGTCCCCGGAGGCGCGGGGGACCGCGAGAACGTCTTCGGAGCCCGGAGGATCGCGCGATCGACCGGAGGCGGCTTCCCGTTCCTCTGCTTCCGCCCGGGGCCCCCGCCGCATCCCCCGGCGCCCGTCCTCGCCGCGCGCTTCCTCGAGCAGCTGCGCGCGAGGTCGCCGCAGGGTCCCTACGCTCTGGTGGGCGAGTGCGTCGGCGGGACGGTCGCGTTCGAGATGGCGCGGCGGCTGCGGGAGAACGGTGCGTCGGTGGCCCTCCTCGCCCTGCTGGACGCGCCGTACCCCACGCCCGCGCGGCGGCGGCGCGTGTGGCTGAGCCGCAATGCGCCGGGCGCGGTCCGCCTCCTCGAGCGGGTTTCCTACTTCCGCCGGCGGCTCGCGTATCACCTCTCCGTCCTCCGCGCGATGAAGCGCGGCCGGACGGGCTACGTCCTGCGGATGGGGCGCGTCGGGGCGCGCGGGCTCGTCGCCGAGGGCCACCACTGGGAGCGCGTCGGCCGCCGGGCCTCCTACGTGGCCGCCGCCGCCGCGTGGGATCCGGCCCCGTTCGACGGACGAGTCCTGCTGATCGAGAGCGCGGAGGGAGAGCGCCGGGGATTCTCGGCGGCCTGGAGCCGGCTGGCCCGCGGCGAATGCGAGATCCTTCGGGTCCCGGGCTCGCACGCCGACTTCGTGCTGCAGCACGGCCCGGAGGTCGCCGCAGCCCTGCGCCGCGCGCTCGAGGCCGTGGTCCCGCACAGCGCCTAGGGCGGCGCGGTCTCCTTCGGAGATTCCGCCCTCTCCCCCCACTTCGCCTCGTACTTGCGCCGGTTCTCCTCGTAGAGCGCGAAGTACGCCTCCTTCCCCAGACGGCGGAACGAGGCATTCTGCCAGTGATGCACGAAGGCATCGCGAGCGCAGCGGATGTCCCATCCCTTCGCGCGCACGCGGCGGCAGTAGTCGCCGTCCTCGAAGAGCCCGAGGCCGAAGCGCTCGTCGAGCGGACCGACGGCCGCGAGCACCTCGCGCCGCGCCGCGACGCAGAAGAACGCAAGCATCGGGATGTCGAACGTCTCGCCGTCGTGGCGTCGGATCCAGTCCGCCGCCCAGCGCGGCAGCTCGGCGAGGTCCGCGTAGCCGACCTCGATCCGCGCCTCGTTGGCGATCGCGTTGGTCACCGGACCCACGAGCCCGAGCCTCGTGTTCGCCTCCAGGTGGCGATGGAGCGCGGTCAGCCATCCGCGCGTCACGACGGTGTCGTTGTTCAAGAGGACGACCGGATCTCCCGACGCCGCCGCGAGACCGGCGTTGCAGGCGGCGGGAAAGCCCCGATTCTCGGGAAACGCGATCACCCGAAGATTCGCATGGGCGCGCGCGAGCTCCGCCAGGAGGTCCGGAGTCCCGTCCGTGGACCCGTTGTCGACGGCCAGCACCTCGTAGCGCGGCCACCCGGTGCGCGCGAACACGCTCTCGAGGCAGGCCCGGTTGAGCTCACGGTTGTTGAACGTGACGACGACGACCGAGATCTTCGGGAAGGTGTCCGCGAGCGCCGCGGCGAACGCGGCCTCGCCGAGGCTCCGGCCCTCGCCTGCCGAGAGGTCCAGCACGCGCCAGCCGCGCTCCGCGCGGAGCCGCTCGGCGAGCGGGAGCCACGCGCGCTCCTTGACCACGGCGACCGTCGCGCCCAGCGACGCGTCGCGCCGAAGCCGGTCGAGCGCGTCGAAGGCATCCGCGGGGTCCCGGAGGAAGACCTCGAAGAGGCGCGGTCCCCGTTCGCGGATCGCGTACGGCGCGTCTTCGGCCACCGGACCGGCCGACGCCAGGAACAGGCGATGCCCCGCGGCGGCCGACGACGCCAGCCGCGCGTCGAAATCGTCGACGGTATGCCCGAGACAGACGACTTCGTGCCGGTTCTCCTCCTCCGGAGGGGCGGCGCGCCGGACGGCCTCGGTCGCCGGATCGGGTCCCGCCCAATCTGACGGCGCCCGGCCGAGCAGCCGCCGCAGGACCTCGCGGAGCCCCTGCGAGAGGCGCGCGCTCATTGCGCCGCGTCGTCCGTCATGGCCTCGAGGGGAGTGTCACTATGCGCGTCCTCGGATCAAGCCCCCTTCACGTCTCGCGAGAGGCACTGCTCGTATCGCCCGCGGCGCGAGAAGTCTCCGCGAGGGCAGCGGAGGAGGCTCGCGCCGCGGGAGCCGACGCGAAGCGAGGGATCAGGCGGTCGGTCGAGCCCCTTTGGGCGAGCCGACCGCCAGTGCCCGATCCGTCCACCGAAGGCAGACCCTCAGCAGTAGGAGGCGTCGTCGGCAGACGACGCCAACGGCAGATCCCGAGCGCCGCGTCGGCGACGTCACCCGGCGTCCGTCGAGGTCTCCGCGACCTCGTTGAACACGGCGCGCACCAGCGCCTCCACGGCGGTGTCCTCCAGGCCGTTGGGCCCGAAGCCGCGCCGCGCGAACTCGACCCATTCGCCCTCGACCTTGACCTGGAGGATCAGCAGCCTCGCCTTGCTCGACCAGACGATGCGCACCGACATGTTCGGGGACGTGTAGACGGAGATCCGGTCGCCGACGACTTCCGGCGTCTCCTCCCTGCTGAAGGCGTATCCCCGCTGCCGGAGTGCCGTTCCGAGTCGATCGAAGGCAGTGTCGACGGTCAACATGGCGAACCTCGTCGTTTGTTGCCGGACATTCTATGGCGGGCCGGGGCCGCAAGCGCCGGCTGTCTCGCGGTCGTCCCTTTTAGCCGCCCGAGCTCGCCTCGGTGTCCTCGGGTGGCGAAACGACCAGGAGCCGGCCCCCCTCCTGCCGCTCGGCGCGCGCCGAGTCGAGCGCCGCCGGGCCCCTCTCGCGCCACCAGGTCCGCGCGTTTTCGCGCGTCCAGGCGGGCGCAATGCAGCATTTCTCGAGCATGGCGTCGAGGGCCTCGACCGAGTCGGGCCGGTCCTCCTTCTTGAACGCCAGGCAGGCGAGGAGGGCGCTCGCGAGGTCCTCAGGCACGGGGTGCCGCGCGGCCTGCGCGAACGGAGGCGGCGGGCCCTGCCGCTCCTTCGAGAAGACCTCGATCGCGGTCCGGCCGGGAAACGGCGAGCGGCCGGTCAGCAGGAAGTAGCCGACGGCCCCGAGCGCGAAGATGTCCGCCCGTGGGTCGATCTTGGTCGGATCGCTCATGCCCTCGGGCGCCATGTAGAGGGGCGTGCCGAGCAGCGACCCGTCCTGCGACAGCTCGGCGTCGTTCGGTTCCTGGTTCGAGAGGCCCGCTTGCCCCGCTGCCAGCGGCTCGACGCGCAGGTCCTTGACGAGACCGAAGTCGAGGACCTTCAGGAAGTCGGGGATGCCGCCATAGACGCAGACCATCAGGTTGGCCGGCTTGACGTCGCGATGGATGAGTCCCGCGGCGTGGGCCTCGGTCAGGGCGCCGCACGCCTGGCGCAGCAGGTGCACGACGCGAGCCGGCGGGAGCGGCCCGTCGAAGGTCACGAGCTGCAGCAGGTTGATGCCCTGGAGAAGCTCCATGGCGTAATAGAAGACGCCCTCCCCGGTCCGCCCGTAGTCGTAGATCGCGATCGTGCTCGGGTGCGTGAGGGCCGCCGTCAACTGCACCTCGCGCTCGAACCGCGCGAGCGCGCGCTCCCCGCCCGTCCCCGGCGCGAGGAGCTTGATCGCGGTCGGGCGCCGCAGGAGCGCGTGGCGCGCCTCCCAGACGACGCCCATCGCGCCGCGGCCCAGCCTGGCGGTGAGCCGGTATGGCCCGACCTTGTCCATCTGGCGGCGGAGGCGAATGATCGTGCGCAGCGAGGTGTGGATGACGAGGCCGAGCAACGCGAACACGATGCCGGCGATCGCGGCGAGGATCGCTCCCCGCTTGGCCGTGAGAAAAGCCCCGGGGAGCGCGAAGACGTCGAGGTTCCACCGGTGACGGTCCGCGAAGCTCACCGGCAGCGAGGCGAGCTCGAGTCCCGCGCGTCGCGGCAGCGACAGCGCGCTCTTGGGCCTTTCCGCCAGCGTCGGCGAGCCCGGCTCCTCGAGGTCGCGCAAGACGTAGCCCAGGCCCGACACGTCTCCCGCCGTCGCGGCCGAGCCCGAGACCGCCCACGAAACCAGCGGGCCGACGCGGAAGATCGCGCTGACGAAACCGTACAGCGAGCCGCGCCGCGACGCCGTCGAGCCTGGATCGCGCTCGACGTAGACCGGCGCGTACACGGCGACCGCGGCGGATGCGTCCTGCCGCCCCGCGTCCTCGATGAGCCGGAACGGCGCCGAGGCCGCCGGTTCTCCCAAGTCGCGGGCCTTCAGCGCGGTCTCCCAGCGGTCCGCGCTCGCGCTGATGTCGAGGCCGAGCGCGAGCGAATTGGGTGGCTCCATGTACTGGATCGGGACGTACGTCGCGCGGCGGCCCGCCGGCCGCGGGGTCCCGTCCGGGCCCGATTCCCAGAAGCTGTAGTTCGGCAGACCCGCCGCGCGCGCCTCGCCCTCGAGCGCGCTGCGCTCGCCCGCCCGGACCACCGGCAGCCACTCGAACGCGTAGACGTGGCGGTGCTTCCCGAGCAGCGGCTCCGTGGAGAGGTGGAACTGCTTCCGCGTCACGGAACCGTAGGCCTGGAGGAAGCTCTGCAGCGCGCTCAGGTCCTCCAGCGGATCGTTGAGGCTCTTCGTAATCGCCGCCTGGAGGGCCTGCGCCTGCCGACCGAATTCGAGGCGCGCGGCCGCGTGAGCGCGCGCGTACACGTACGCCCCGAGTCCCAGAGAGAGCGCGATGAAGATCGTGCAGATCAGGAGGTCGGTGCGGCGGACCGAGCCCCGCCACAGCCCGAACGCCGAGCGCAAACGACGGGCGGTGAATCGGCTCGTCGCCGGGTGGGACGCCCGGGTGTCGGCGCCCGTGCTGCTCGTCATCCCGTGCGGCTCGCCACGGGGGGATTATGTTGCGAGCGCTCCTTCGGGTCCATCGTCGCGACGCGCGAGACGCGCGGGGACCCCCGGGAAGGTGCGGATCTTGCAGCCGGAGGACGGCATGAGCAACCGTCCCTCCGAAAAGGCTCGGACGGCGCCGGGGGCCGAGGACGTCGAGCCGCAGTCCGCCGTCGAAAACCTGGAGCCCGAGGAGATCCGGGAACAGCGATCCGTCCAGGACGCCCTCAAGGAGGCCTCGAGCGCCTCCCGTCCCGACGCGACACGCTCGCCCCTCCGCCGACTCCTCGGGTTTGGCGTCCTCGCCGCGACTCTCGGAATCCTCCATGCGCTCTCGAGCCGCGGCGTGCTCCTGCCGACGCTGACCGATCACGAGCCGTTCCGCCGCGGCCTCCTCGCGGCCGTCGTGGTCTCCGGTCTGGCGGCCCTGTACGCCGCGGTCTCGACCGTCGTCCTGTCCCGCATCCGTCACCGGGTGGTCCGCTACAACGTGCGGCGGATTCTCCAGCTCCTCGCCACCCTGCTGATCGTGTTCTCCGCAGTCTCCATCCTGTTCGTCGGATGGTACGGCGCCGCGGTGTCCTTCGGGCTCCTCTCGCTCATCCTCGGCTTCGCCCTCCAGGCGCCGCTGACCAGCTTCTTCGCCTGGATCTACCTGCTCGCGCGCGCGCCGTACCGGATCGGCGACCGCATCCGCATCGGCCAGGCCACCGGCGACGTCATCGAGGTCGGATACCTCGACACGACGCTCTGGGAGTTCGGCGGCGAGTTCCTCTCGACCGACCATCCGAGCGGACGGATCATCCGCTTTCCCAACTCGACGATCTTCAATTCCACCGTCTTCAACTACTCCTGGCCGCTGTTTCCGTACATCTGGAACGAGATCACCGTGCAGGTGGCGTACGAGACCGACCTCGAGTTCGTCGCGAGCGTCATGAGGAGCACGGTCGAGGAGGAGCTGGGCTCCCGGATGTCGGAACGCGTGGCCGTCTACCGCGACCTCCTCGCCGAGACGCCGGTCGATCACCTCGAGGTCGAGGATCGGCCGTCCGTGCTGTTCCGCGTCAACCCGAACACGTGGATCGACGCGACGGTGCGCTACCTCGTGACTCCGCGACGGGCGGGCCGTCGGAAGACGGTCCTGACGAAGCGGATCCTCGAGCGGCTCAACGAGCAGCCGCAGAAGGTGCTGTTTCCCAAGGCGAACTCGCGCTGAGAGGCGCCGGCCGTCGATCGTGAGCCCGCGCGGGCCGGCGCTCGTCTACTCCTTACCAGACCTCGCACCGCTTGTCGGCGGAGCGGACCATCGGCGCGTCCGGCTTGCAGCCGAAGGCCTTCTGGAACTCGGGCAGGTTCGACAGCGGCCCGATGACGCGGTATTGGCCGATGGGATGCGGGTCGCCCTGAACCATCGTCCGGGCGAACTCGGGACGCACGGCATCGCCGCGGAACTGGCCCCAAGCTGATGAAGAACTGCTGGTCGGGGGTGAACCCGTCGATCGTGGGCAGGGGCGGCTTGCCTCGTTGCGCGATCTGAAACGCGCGGTAGGCGATCTTCGCGCCGGCGAGGTCCCCGATGCTCTCGCCCGAGGACGAGCCGGCCGTTGTGATGGATGCCGGGCTCGACGAAGTAGCCGTCGAACTGCTCGGCGACGCACGCGGTCTTCTCCTGGAACTTCTTGAGGTCCTCGGCCGTCCACCAGTTCTCGAGCCGTCCCTGCGCGTCGTACTGCGCGCCCTGGTCGTCGAAGCCGTGGCTGATCTCGTGGCCGATCACGACGCCGATCGCGCCGTAGTTGACCGCGTCGTTGGCCTCCATCGAGAAGGCCGGCGGCTGGAGGATCCCGGCCGGGAAGACGATCTCGTTCAGAAGCGGGTTGTAGTAAGCGTCCGAGGTCGGCGGCGTCATGCCCCAGCGGCCGCGGTCGACCGGCTTGCCGATCTGCTCGAGGTCGTCCTCGGAGGCGAATCGCCGGCTCGCGGCCACGTCCTCCCAGAACGCGTCGCGGCGGATGGAGACCCGGCTGTAGTCCTTCCACTTGTCGGGATAGCCGACCTTCGGGTTGAACGTCGACAGCTTCTCGAGCGCCTTCTTCTTGGTCTCCGGGCTCATCCACTGCAGGCCCTCGATGGTCTCCCCCATCGCGAGCCGCAGGTTCTTGACCATCTCCTGCATGCGGGCCTTGGCCTCCGGCGGGAAGTACTTCGCGACGTACTTCTGGCCCAGCGCCTCGCCGAGCAGCCGGTCCGTCGACTCGGCGCAGAGCTTCCAGAGCGGCTTCCTCTCCTTCGCGCCCTGGAGGTAGGCGACGTCGAAGGCGAAGCTCTCCTGGACGAAGTCCTCCGAGAGCGACGGCGCGGCGGAGGCCAGGAGCTGCCACTTCAGATACGTCTTCCAGTCGGCGACCGGGGTGCTCGCGAGCTGGCGGTCGACCTCCTTCAGGAACTTCGGCTCGGCCACGTTCACGTCGCTCGCCGGCAGGTCGAGCGTCCGGACGAGGGCGCTCCAGTCGAAGCGGGGCGTCAGCTTCTGGAGCTCGCGCGAGCGTCATCTTGTGGTCGGTCGCCCGCGGATCGCGCAGCGCGACGTTGTCGAGCGATTCGCCCGCGAACGCCTTCTCGACGCGGAACACGGTCTCGGCGGCGGCCTTCGCCGACGCGGCGTCCGAGCCGGCGAGGCGGAAGATCGCGGCCACGTGCTTCCGATACCTCGCGCGAGCCTCCTCGAAGCGCGGCTCGGTCTTCCAGTAGTAGTCGCGGTCGGGCAGGCCGAGGCCGCTCGCCAGGACCTGCGTGATGACGTCGTTCGGGCTGTGGTTGTCGGGCCCCGAGGTCACGGCGAAGGGGACGAGGATCCGGAGCCGCTGCAGGCGTCCGATCTCGCGCTGGACATCCGCCGGAGTCTTCATGGCGGCGATCTCCGCGAGCATCGGCTGGAGCGGCTTCAGTCCCTCGGCGTTGCGCAAACCCATGTCCATGCAGGCGGCGTAGAAGTCGCCGATCAGCTGGTCGGTCGAGCCCTTCTCGGGCTCCTGGACCGCGGCCGCTTCCTCCAGGATCCCCTTGAGGCGGTCCTTGCTGTTTTCGCCGGCCTCCCAGCGCCGGCTCCAGCGCGGCATCGAGGAAGGAATCGGGTTGGCGGCGCGCCAGCCGCCGTTCGCGTAGTCGTAGAAATCGGTGCAGGGCTCGACCGACCGGTCCATGTCCGAGACCTGGATGCCCTTCCCCGCGGGCGGCGACGCCTGGCCGACCACGAGAGACGACGACAGGAGCAAGCTCAGAAGACCTGCGCCGCGCAGAAGCATCCTCGACATGGGCCCCCTCCTTCGGAGTGGCCCGATTCTACCGGCCCCGCGGTCTCACGGGTTCACGGCGTCACGAATGCGGCGCCTCGAGCTCCCGCAGCTTCTTCACGGTGTTCTCGTTGCCCGGGTCGAGCTCGAGGGACTTGGAGTACGCGATGCGTGCAAGCTCGCGCTTCCCGGCGGCGGCGTAGGCCTCCCCCAGGCTGTCCCAGGCGTCGCCGGAGCGGGGATGCTCGTCGGTGTTGAGCCGCAGAAACGCGATGGCGCCCTCGAAATCCTTCTCCTCCAGGTGGTCGTAGCCGTAGTCGTTGAGCGCGCCCTCCGAGAAGTCGATGCCCTTGGCCAATGACCGGAAGACGCGCGATCGCTTCACGGAGGAGATCTCCTCAGGAGAGGATACGCACGGATCCCACCCGAGCCGCGTCAGGATCGTGCAAGGGAGCGGGCTCGGTGCGCGTCACGAAGCTCACGGCGCAGCGCGTCCGTCAGGGCCGCGAGCGCGGGCGGCGGCGGCGCGGAGTCGGGCCGGCGGATCAGCCCGACGGGAAGCGCGATCACGAGGTCGGCCAGCCCCCGGACGACGGTGCCGGGGGGCGCGGGCGCCGCCGAGCGCTTCGGCAAGATCGCGATGCCCAGCCGGCTGCCGACCGCGGCCCGCAGCGCCGCCGCGCTGCCGCTCTCGAGCGCCCACTGCGGGCGCACGCCATGCTCGGTCAGGGCCGTCTCGACTGCGCGACGATACGCGCAGCCCTGCTCGGAGATCAGCAGGGGCTCGCCCTCGAGGGCCGACGCCCGGATCGGCCTCCCGCCAGCGAGGCGGTGGCCGTGCGGTACCAGCAAAGCCATCTCCTCCGTGAAGAGCGGCTCGAAGTCGAGCCGGTGCTCGGTCGGAGGCGCCGAGCAGAGCCCCAGATCGAGATCTCCGTCCGCGACGGCGCGGCTGACGCCCTGAGTTCCGCTCACGTCCATCCGGACGCGCAGCCCGGGGCGCTCCCGCCGCAGCTTGCCGAGCAGCGGGGTCACGCGCTGGCTGGCCGCGGGCTCGATCGCCCCGATGCGAATCCAGCCGCTCTTCCCGTCCCGCAGCTCGGCCATGCTCCGGTGCAGTGCGTCGACCGAGTCCAGAATCGGAAGTGCGCGATCCGCGAGGAGCGCCCCCGCCGCGGTGGTGGGACGGCGCCGTCCTTGGCGATCGAACAGCTCCTGTCCAAGCTCCGCCTCCAGCTCCTGGATGTGCAACGTCACCGTCGGCTGCGCGAGTCCCAGAGCGCGCGCAGCGCGGAGAAAGCTCCCCTCGCGGAGCACGGCGCGGAACGTGGCGAGGTGGCGGAGTTCCACGGTCATCTCATATCAGAAAACATGATTCTATATTCAGATAAAATCATCATTGATAATAGTATAGATCCTGTTTAGCGTCGGGTCCAGGGGGTGTCCGCCATGCTTTCGGACCTCGGCCGGGACCTTCGCCTCGCGCTTCGCGGCCTGCGCCGCCGCCCCGGATTCGCGGCGGCCTTCGTGGCGACGCTGGCCCTCGGGATCGGCGCCAACACGGCGATCTTCACGGTCGTTCGGGCCGTGCTCCTGCGCCCCCTCCCCTTTGCCGGCGCCGGCCGCCTCGTCACGGTCTCTTCGGTCGAGCCGGGCAACGACCGCCAACCCTTCTCGATCGCCGACTTCCTGGACCTTCGGTCCGGTGCGAGCAGCTTCGAGTTCCTCGCCGCCTGGGGCGGCTGGACCGCCAACCTGACGGGAGTCGACGAGCCGGTGGCGCTCAAGGCCCAGTGGACGTCGGCCAGGTTCTTCGCGTCCCTCAGCGTGCGAGCCGCGCTGGGGCGCACGCCGTCCGCCGAGGAGGAGCGGCCCGGCGCGGCGCGGGTGGCGCTTCTCGGAGACGGCCTCTGGCGCTCGCGGTTCGGAGCGGACCCGCAGGTTCTGGGCCGCGTCCTGACGCTCAACGGCGAGCCCTACACGGTGATCGGGGTCCTCCCCCCGAGCTTCCCCTTCTTCGCCTCGGGCGCCGAGCTCGTCTCGCCGCTTTCCCTCGAGGCGGATCCGCGGCGCGCGCGACGCGCGTCCGGCTTCCTGCGGGTGCTCGGCCGGCTGCGCCCCGGCGTCGGCATGGCGGAGGCGAGGGCGGAGCTCGACCCCATCGTCGCCCGCCTGCGCGCCGCCTATCCCGATACGAACGCCGGCAAACAGGGCGTGCACCTCGAGCCGCTGGCGGAGCTCGTCGTCGGAGACTCTCGCCGAACGCTCCTCGTCCTGCAGGCCGCCGTCGCGCTCGTGCTCCTGATCGCCTGCACCAACCTCGCCAACCTCCTCCTGGCGCGCACCGCCGCGCGGCGCCCCGAGCTCGCGCTGCGCGCCGCGCTCGGAGCACGGCGGCGCGACCTTTTGCGACAACTGCTCGTCGAGACGGGGACCCTCGCGATCGTGGGTGGCGCGCTCGGGCTCCTCGTCGCGCTCGCCGGGATCCGCGGCCTGCTGGCGCTGGGCCCCGCGCCGCCGCGCGCGTCCGAGATCGGGATCGACCTCCCGGTGCTTCTCTTCACGCTCGGGGTCTCCGTCGCCGCGGGCCTCGGGCTCGGCCTCGCGCCCGCGCTGCAGGGCAGCGGGTGGGGACTCGCCGACAGCCTCCGCACGATGGGCCGCGCGACGGACGGAGGCGGAGGCGCAGGCGGGCGGAGCCGGGTGCGCGCGCGAATGGTCCTCGTGGCCGCGGAGGTGGGCCTGTCGCTCGTGCTGCTCGTCGGCGCCGGCCTCCTCCTGCGCACCCTCCACCGGCTGCGCACGACCGACCCCGGATTCCGGCCGGACCATCTGTTGACCGTTCAGCTCTCGCTCCCGAAGAACCGCTACGCGACCCCGGAGGCGATCGCACGCTTCGCGGACCGGGCGACAGCGCGCCTGTCCGGGCTGCCCGGCGTCACGAGCGTCTCGGCGGCGTCCATCAACCCGCTCACGCAGTGGCGGGCGAGCATCGCGTTCACCATCGTGGGCCGCGCCGACATCGACCGCGAGAAGGCGCCCTCGGCAAACTACCGCGCGATCGCGCCGGGCCATTTCCGCACGCTCGGAGTCCCGCTGCTCTCGGGCCGCGACGTCGACGCGCACGACCTCGCGGAGTCGCCGCCCGTGGCGCTGATCAGTAAGACGCTGGCGCAGAGGCACTTCCCGGACCGGAGTCCCCTCGGGGAGCGGCTCGAGATCGACGACCAGCCCTGGCGCACCGTCGAGATCGTGGGCGTCGTCGGAGACGTCAAGTACACCGGGCTGGACTCCGAGCCGACGGCGGACGTCTACGTCCCCTACGCGCAGACGCCGCCGGATGTCTCCGTGTGGCTGGCCAACATCTTCTGCCTCGCCGTGCGCACGAAGGGCGCGCCGGACCTGCTGATCCCGGCGGTGCAGCGCGAGATCCGCGCCCTCGACCGCGACGTCGCGACCTCCGCCGCGCGCCCGATGGAGGACGCGTTCGTCACGTCGCTGGCCGAGCGCCGTTTCCACACGATCCTGCTCGAGATCTTCGGCGCGGCGGCGCTCGCGCTCGCCCTCGCCGGCATCTATGCGCTGACCGCGTTCCGAGTGATCGAGCGTACGCGCGAGATCGGCGTCCGCCTCTCGCTCGGATCGACGCGCGGCCGGATCCTGGCCCTGATCGCCCGCCAGGCGCTCTGGCCCGTCGCGCTCGGCCTCGCCGGCGGACTCGCCGCCGCGCTCGCCCTCGGGCGGCTTCTCTCAGGACTGCTCGTGGGCGTCCCGCCGAACGATCCTTTGACCCTCTGCGCGGCCGCCGCGCTTCTCGGCCTGACGGCGCTGGCGGCGAGCCTGCTGCCCGCACTGCGCGCCACGCGCATCGACCCGATCCGCGCGCTGAGGGCGCAGTGAGACCCGCGGAGGCGCGAAGGCTCGGCGCGCTGATGTCGCGCCGTCAAGGCGCGCTCATGTCGCGCCGCCTAGGCGCGCGTAATGTCGTCCATCTCGAGGATCCGCTTCGGCGCCCCTTGCTTCGCGGCGCGGAGCATCGCCCGGCCGACCTGCTCGCTCGTCGTCACGTGACCGGGGAACGCGGCGCGCAGGAGCGGCGTGAGGGGACGCGCCAGCGCGTAGAAGAAACGATAGAGCGGCGTCTTCGAACGGACGCCGTGGAGCGGCGCGATGATGCCGGGACGGAACATCACGGCCTTGAACGGCAGCCGGAGGAGCGCGTTCTCGGTCTCGCCCTTGACCCGCGCCCACATGCTCCGCCCGCGCTCGCTCGAGTCCGTGCCCGCGCCGGAGACGTAGACGAACGTCATCATGGGGTTGAGCCGCGCCAGCGTCTTCGCGGCGGCGAGCGTGAGGTCGTAGGTGACGCGGCGGTAGTCCGCCTCCGACATCCCCACCGAGGAGACGCCGAGGCAGAAGAAGCAGGCGTCGAACCCCGTCAGCTGCGTCTCGACCCCGACAGGTCCGCGACGTCCGGGACGATCAGCTCGCGCAGCCGCGGGTCGCTTCTCCCGATCGCACTGCGGCCGACGACCAGGACTTCCGCGACGTCCGGGTCGAGCAGGCACTCGCGCAGCACGCCCTGCCCCACCATCCCCGTCGCGCCGAAAAGAAGCACCCTCATGCGAGATTCCAGCGAACGGATGCGGCCGGCGCGACGGACTCAGTACCGCGCGTACTTCGAGTCCTGTGTGCCCTTCTGGCCGACGATCGAGAGCGTGAGCGTGTCGCCCTCGACCCGGTACGTTCCGGAGGCCGACCACTTCTCGGGGACCGCCATCTGGATCTTGTCGCCCTCGAGGGTGTAGCCACCCCGTGCGGTCAGGAGCGTCATGACCAGCAGCAGCCGGCCGTCGCGGCGAAACTGGTACGTGGCCTGGGCGGAGCGCCCGCCCACCTCGCGGGGACCGGTCCACTCTCCAACGATCGACTTCTTCGGCCCCGTTCCGGGCTTGCGATCCAGGAAGAGGGTCAGCGTCCCGGGTGCGCTCAGGCGGACGCGGTCTTCGCCGACCCAGTCGATCGTCTGCTTGTGCTCGGGCCCCCCCTTCGTTTCGGACGGAAGAAAGAGCGCGTCGTCCTCCACGCGATACGTCATCACGACGACGTTGGCCGGGCTGTAGTCGAAGATGCCGCCGTCGAGGAACACGAAGACCGAGGCGATGCCGTCCGCCGAGCGATCGGTCGAGTGCCAGCGTCCCAGCAGCGGACCCGCCGGCCGCGCGTCGGCGCCGCGGAGGGACGGAACCAGGACGGCCGCCGCGATCAGGCCGGCGGCCAGGGCGAGGGCCTGGCGGAATCGTCCGATCCGGATCGCCTGCGCGTGCACGCCTTCATGCTAGCGCACCGTGCGCGAAACGTCAGCGCCAGTGACGGGCGACTCTCAGCGCCAGTGACCGTCGACGCGCCACCAGCCGCGGCTGTGATGCCGCCACTCCGGCGCGACCCAGACCGCGTGCGCGTGTTCCGGGCGCTGCCAGACGCCCGGCACCCAGACGTAGTTGGGCTCGACCCAGTTCCAGTAGCCGCCCACCCAGACGGAGCCGGCGTCCGGTGCGACGCCGGCGACTTCGGCGCGCAGCGGAGGCGGGGCCTCCTGGACGAACACCGTTCCGTCGGGCGGGGCCGACGCGCAGCCTGCGCTCAGAAGACACAGGAGGCCGCACGCGGCGAGCAGAAGAGGGATGGACTGACGCGTGTTCATGGATCGCTCCTCGAGTGCCTCCGCTCGGAGGAGCAATTCCCGTGCCGCGGGTCAGGGCGGCGCCGGCGACGATGCCGCCGCGGCAATCGATCCCTCGAGGATCCGGCGTGCCACGAGGCTGCGCACGATGTCGGTCACGGGGCGCGTGAAGAACCCGCTGTGTCCGCTGACGACTTCATCCGAGGCGCGAACGATCCAGAGCGGCAGGCCGGGCGGATGCGAGCCACGCAGTCGAGGGCGACGACCCCCAGGCGGTCCTGGCCCGGGCAGAGCGTGGGCGTCAGCGTCCTCGCCGCCTCTTGCGGGGTCAGCGAGTAGAGCTGTCCCTGGTCGTCGAACTCGAGGAAGTGCAGGCGACAGTCGTCGTGGATCTCGACTCCGCTCGTCAGAAGCGGCGCGCGGAGCGAGGGCGTCTCGAGATCCTTCGCACCGACCCTGGCCTCGACGACGTCGCCGGAAGAGGTCGTCCGATACGGCGCGTTGCGCGTGCAAGACGCGGCGAGGGCCGCGCAGAGCGCGAGGGGAGCAAGGACTTGCGTTTCACGAGAGCGGGCAAAGTCGAGTTCGATTCCCCCATCCCGCCCGCGCCGAGCGGCGCCACGATCTCGTAGGGGCCGAGGCGAGTCCCAACGGCGAGCGTCACAAAACTCACAGCCTTTCGGCGTTCGGCACTACCTCGCGCCCTCGACGACGTACAGGTCGTCCGCGACGGTGCGGTAGTACTGGTACGCAAAGGATTCGCCGTCCGGGGCCATGACCAGATTCGACACGGCACGAACGCCGGTCGAGTCCTGCGGGGCGATCTGCTTCCAGGGCTCTCTTCGGCCCGTCGCAAGCTCCAGGCGGTCGATCACCATCGGAATCTCTGCGAGGCGCCAGACGTACAGGAATCGGCCGTCCGCGCTCCACTGGGCGATGTGGTCCTCCAGATTTAGAGGAGCGCCCGGGACAGTCTTCGCCTCGCCGCCCGAATGAGCCGCGATTCTGAGTTGTCCTCCCTTCGTCGCGTAGACGAAATGGTCGCCGTCCGGCGACAGAGCCATCACCCTGTCGGTGTAGTCGTCGGCCCGCACCGGAGTGGGTTTACCCCCTTCCGGGCCGATGAGGAGAAGGGGATCGCTGGCGTTGTCCGGAGCTCGGACCAGGATCCCTTTCCCGTTCGGGAGCAGCCACGCCCACTTCGGCTCAACACCCTCGACCGGAAGCTTCTTCGAGGTTCCCGCACCTGTCGGGACCATGACCAGTTCGCGAGGCGGTCCAACCGATAATGTCAGCATCCATCGGCCGTCGAGTGAAAGGCCAAGGGCGTCACCTTCGCCCAGGCGTACCGCGGGACTCCCGTCCGTCTTCTGAAAGTAGATTCCCATGTCCTCCCCTCCTTCGGAGAAGAGGAGGAACTTGCCGTCCTCCGAGATGAGCGTCGCCTGAGGTTGCGGAGGTCGCCCAGCTCTCGCTGGCGATTCTCGCCCCGAGGCTGGCACGCGATTTCCCCGCGGAATGCACGTTGCTCGATGAGAAGGCGGCCATCGGGAGCGACGTCCTGAAGGACCAGTCCAAGAGCGAAAGGAATCAGGACCCGACCCTGTCCCGACAGTGACACTGCGCGAACCGCGAACTGGCGCTCCGAGGAACCACCTTGGAAAAGGATTTCGTCTCCTCGCGGCGACCAGGCAAACTGGTTGATGAACGGCATTTTCACGAGGACGCTGCGTTTCCCTTTGCGGTCGTAGGTTGTGATCGAGCCGCTTTCGGCGCAGGCGACGAGATCTCCGTTTGGCGAGACACGAACGAAGTCGAGGTCGGCTTCGGCGAGAACCGTCCCGATGGGATACTGGAGCTGGTTCTTGCCTTTCGGCATGGCAACGACTACCGCCAGATCCTCGCCGTTGGGGGCCCAGTCTGCTGTCGACAACCCCTTCGAGGATCTCTCGTGGCGTGCCACCGCGCGATGGGAACCCGCACGAGGACTCCGGCACCGGTCGGCACGTTCGACTTGCCGATCAGGACCGCAAGCTCGCCTTTGGAAGAGACGCTCCTCACGTCGGCTCGGAGAATGCCGATCGGGTGCGACTCACCGGAATCCGTGCGGACCGAGAAGATCTCGGCCGGCGCCCCGCCCAGGGCGGCTCCGTAGACGACGGTCCTTCCGTCTGGCGTGAAGCGCGCCGTCAGCAGGTCGCCACGGCCGATCATCAGTTGTCGGAAGGACGGCACGTCGGTCGTGCTTCGCCGCGCCGCGAGCCATCGCATCGACCAGGACGGTCGCCAGCATCAGCGCGACGGCTGCGCCGATGGCGCCGAGGACCGGGTGAGCCAGCCGGCGTCGGGCCGGGCCTGCGGCGGAGAGGGATCCGCTCCAGGTCGCCTCGGAAAGGTGATCGCGCAGTGCCGACAGATCTCGCGCAAGGTCTTCGCGTGGAAGCGAATCGCTGTCGCGGCTCTTTGGCGAGGCACCGCTCCACGATCCAGCGCAGCGGAGCCGGCGTCTGGGGGTTCGCCGCGGCGATCGGCTCGCGGCTCGTCGTTCAGGATCGCCGCGAGCGTGTCGATCGCCGTCTTTCTCTGGAACGCGCGCTTGCCCGTCGCCATCTCGTAGAGCATCGAGCCGAGCGAGAACTGGTCCGACCGGAAGTCCAGCGCCTGCCCGCTCGCCTGCTCGGGGGACATGTAGCTCACGGTCCCGACCACCACTCCCGGCTGCGTCCCCGTCATCGTCGGCAGCTGCGATCCCTCGCCGCTACCCGATCCGGTCGAGGATAGCTTCGCCAGGCCGAAGTCCAAAATCTTGACGAGCCCGTCCTTCTTCACCATGACGTTCTCGGGCTTCAGGTCCCGATGCACGATCCCCGCCTCGTGCGCGCGGGCGAGACCCTCGGCGATCTGCGGCGCGATCTGGAGGAGCTTCTTGATCGGCAGCGGCCCGCCGGCGAGGAGCTCGCGCAGCGTGGCGCCATCCACCAGCTCCATCGCGATGTACGAGACGCCGCCGTCCGAGCCGATGTCGTGGATCGTGACGATGTTGGGATGGTTCAACGCCGAGGCCGACCGCGCCTCCTTCTCGAATCGCCTCAACCGCTCCTGATCCGACGCCAGCGCCTCCGGCAGCACCTTGATCGCCACGTCGCGCGCCAGGCGCGTGTCCTTCGCCCGGTACACCTCCCCCATCCCGCCCGCGCCGAGCGGCGCGAGGATCTCGTAGGGACCGAGGCGTAAACCGGCCGCCAGCGTCATCTACTTCAGCCCCTCAACGATGTACAGATCGCTCAGAAGCCTCTTGCAGTTGTACGCGTAGGACTTTCCATCGGGGGTCAGAATCAGGTCGGCCTGCCAGAGCCCCGCCGGGTCCTGCGGCATGATGGTCATCCACGGTTCGCGCCGTCCCGTGACGAGGTCGATGCGAAAAACGCGAAAGGGCAGCTCCAGCGGATTCCAAGCGTAGACGAAGCGACCGTCCTCGCTGAAATTCCGCCAGAGGTAATCGGTAGGCAGCATTCCCCGAACGAGACGCCGCTCGCCGCCGTCCACGGGATAGAGCCAGAATCTGTGGTCCGGCTCTTCCACGATCGCGAAACGGCCATCGTGCGAGATGGACAAGGTGTCCTCGGCATGCTTCGCCGGCAGCGGCCGCGGGCCGCCGCCGGCGACGTCCTGAACATAAGCCCTGTTCTCGCTCGCCTTCTCGCGCGCGTGAAACAGGAGTCTCCGGCCGTCGCCGGACCACTGAACGGAGTCGCGGCCAATCTCCTCGAGCGCCCCTCCGGGCAGACGCTTCTCTTCGCCGGCGCCTGTCGGGACGAGCACGAGCTCGCTCGGAGGGCCAGGACGCACCACGGCGACCCACTTTCCGTCGGACGAAAGTTGCGAACCATATCCCTCGCCCAGCTTTTTCGGCGGCGATCCGTCCGTTCTGCGCAGATAGAAGCTGTCACCCTCATTGATGAGTAGCGTCGCTCCATCCGGAGAGATTCCCATCGCATCGGAATTCGCCAGAACCGTCAGCTCCCGTTCATTCGGCTGGCCGTTCGGCCTAGACCAGGTCTCCCCTCGCTGGTTGCCAGTGGCGAGGAGAACTCTGCCGTCCCTGGAGACGTCAAGGATCGTGACATCGGCAGGAATCCGGAGGATGACGCGTTCCTTTCCCGAGAGACTCACCCCGTACAGCACCCCTGAACCCCTGACTCGTTCGGTTACCCAGATCTCATCGCCCCTGGGACCCCACGCGGCTCGCACGAGGCCGCCGAATACTCGGGAGACGAAAAGCTCATGTCCGGAGGTATCCACGACGTGGAACCGCCCCGCGCGCTCGAACGCGATCCGATCACCTGCGGGCGAGACGCGCGGGAAGCCTCCACCTCGCGAGATCACTTTGCCCATCGGAAATTCGAGATGTCCGTTGCGGACCACGGCCAGGCCCTTTCCATCCGGCGTCCAGTCGGCCCACTGGACATCGGTCGCGAGCTCTCGGGGCGCTCCGCCGGCGAGGGGGACGGTCGCGAGTGTTCCGCTGATCGCCCACCAGAGGATCGTCGGTCTGCCCATGGCGATGGCCAGCTCACCCCGAGACGACAGCGATTGCAGCATCGCGTCGGGCAGGTCGAGCCTTCGAGACGTCGGATCCTCGAGCCGCGTCTCGAAGATGCGCGAAGGGTCGGCGTCCCATTGCGCGCTGTAGACGATCGTCTGGGCGTCGGATGAAAAGCGGGCAAAGACGACATCACCCCGACGGAATGTGAGGCGCTGGAATCCGGGTTGGGCGCGAGGAGGCTCCTTCCAGAGCGCCCTCCCGGCGAGGAGAACGGATGCGGCGAGCACGACCGCGCCGAGCGCAAGCCAGAGCGCCGCCGCCCTACGCCGGGGAATGACCGGCGCGCCAGCGAGAGAAGCCGTTTCGGAGGAACGGTCCCTCAGCGTCTCGAGGTCGCGGGCCAGGTCCTTCGTCGACGCGTACCGCCGCTCCGCTTCCTTGGCCAGGCAGCGCTCCACGATCCAGCGCAGCGGCGCCGGAGTCTGGGGATTGGCCGCCGCAATGGCTTCCGGCTCGTCGTTCAGAATCGCCGCGAGAGTGTCGATGGCAGTCTTTCTTTGGAACGCCCGCCTCCCCGTCGCCATCTCGTACAGGATCGAGCCGAACGAGAACTGGTCCGATCGGAAGTCGAGCGTCTCGCCGCTCGCCTGCTCCGGCGACATGTAGCCGACAGTCCCGACCACCGCACCCGGCGTCGTCCCGGTCATCGTGGGCAACTGCGATCCCTCGTCGCTTCCCGAGCCCGTCGATGAGAGTTTTGCCAGGCCAAAGTCCAGGATCTTGACGAGCCCGTCCTTCTTCACCATCACGTTCTCGGGCTTCAGGTCCCGATGCACGATGCCGGCCTCGTGCGCGCGCGCGAGGCCCTCGGCGACCTGAGGCGCGATCTGGAGCAGCTTCTTGATCGGCAATGGCCCACCGGCGAGCAGCTCGCGCAGCGTCGCCCCGTCCACCAACTCCATCGCGATGTACGAGACGCCGCGCTCGGAGCCAACGTCGTAGATCGTGACGATGTTGGGATGGTTCAACGCGGACGCCGACTTCGACTCCTTCTCGAAGCGCTTCAAACGGGAGGCATCGGCGGCGAGCGCCTCCGGCAGCACCTTGACCGCCACCTCGCGTGCGAGGCGTGTATCTCGCGCCCGATACACCTCCCCCATCCCACCCGCGCCAAGCGGCGCGAGGATCTCGTAGGGGCCGAGACGCGTCCCGGCTGAAATTGTCATTGGCCGCCTGAGCGGAGTCTATGTCCGGCGGATGTCGGTGCTATGCTGACCGCAGATTTCCCCGACAGGAGCGGCGCCAATGCTCCGAGGGCTGACGGCTGTGAAACGGGCGTTGCTGGCCGTCGTATTCGCGGCCGGCATCAGCGTTTCCGCGCCTGCTTCCGCCCAGACGACCGGATTGCTCGAGGGGACCGTTCGGGACCAGAGCGGCTCACCCCTGCCCGGCGTCACGCTGCTCATCCGCAGCCCGCGTCTGCAGGGGACGCGTACGCTCGTCACCGGCGCGGACGGCGTCTTTCGCTTCCCGGCAGTGCCGCCAGGCGAGTACGTCGTCCGCACCGACCTCCCCGGCTTCCGCGCTCAGGAGCGGACGGCGACCGTCGCGCTCGACGCCACCGCCACCGTCAATTTCACGCTCGAGCCCGAGGTGAGCGCCGCCGTCGTCGTCACGGGCGAGGCGCCGATCGTCGACACGACGTCCACGACCACGGGCACCAACTACACGAGCAACGTCATCACACACCTGCCCGTCGCGCGCAACTACGCCGATATCGTTCGCTCGAATCCCGGCGTGGACCAGGACCGGGGGGCGACGCAGGGGCGGTCGCTCGCGCTGAGCGTCTACGGCGCGACCTCCGCCGAGAACCTGTGGATCATCGACGGCGTCAACACGACCAACGTGATCAAGGGCTCGCAGGGCAAGGCCATCAACAACGAGTTCGTGCAGGAGGTCGAGGTCAAGACGGGCGGCTACCAGGCCGAGTACGGGCGCGCTCTCGGCGGAGTCATCAACGTCATTACGAAGTCGGGCGGGAATGCGTTCCGCGGGGACGGGTTCGTCTACTACGATTCGGACAGGACCCAGGCCGATCCCGTCGTCACGGAACAGGACGAGATCCTCGCCGGGATGCGGACGGTCGCCTATGACCGCACGGATTTCGGCGCCGACCTCGGCGGTTACATCGTCAAGGATCGCCTGTGGTTCTTCGGCGCCTATAACCACGTTCACTTGGACTCGTCGGTATCGCGCTTTCTCGACAATCCCCCCTACGCGACGGCGGACGATCGTTTTCCGATCCATAGCTCCACCAACCTGTACTCGGGGAAGCTCACCTGGAACATCGCTGCGGGCTCCACGCTCGTCGGCACGATCTTCGCGGACCCCACGACCAACTCGGGCGCCGCCGGGTCCGATCCCTCGCAGGGGTATAACGGCATCAACGTGCCACCGATCACCAACCGCGACCCGTCGACCTGGTCCTCCACTCGGACGATCGGCGGGCGGGACTACGGCCTGCGCTTCAATCAGATCTTCGGCTCGGGGGCACTGGCAACGATTCAAGCGTCCCGCCACGAGGACCGCTATTCCCTGACCGCCGCGGACATCCCGGCGACGTTCGACATGACCTGCCCCGACGGCACACCCGACAACCCCTGCACCCCGCCCGCCGTGGAGAACGTCCACACGGGCGGCTACGGCAACATCTTCGGCGCCACGGATCAAAACCACTCGCATCGGAATCAGATTCGGGGCGATCTCAATCTCTATCTCGCTAACCACGAGCTGAAAGTCGGCGGCGACTACCTCAACGCATTGACCGAAGCCGTGGACTCTCGTACCGGCGGGCAGGTCGTCCGGATCTTCAACGAGACGGGCACGACGTACTACCGTCACGCCTTCTACGCGGTCAGCCCTTTTGACCTGACGCCCGTTCCGGAGGTCGCGGTTCGGCCGCGCACGCTGGACTACGGCGTCTACGTTCAGGACTCCTGGCGGCCGACGGCGGGAGTGACGATCAACGCGGGATTGCGGTGGGACGCGGAGCACGTCGAGGACTATCGCGGCGCCAGCGTCATCCACACGTCCATCTGGGAGCCGCGCTTGGGGATCGTCTGGGACCCCTGGAAGGACGGGGCTACGAAGATCTACGCGTTCGCGGGCCGGTTTTCCTATGCGCTGCCTACGGACCTCTCGGCGCGATCCTTCGGAAACGAGACCACGATCCAGAGCTACAACTTCGACCCGACCTCGCTAGAGCAGGATCCTACGGTCCCTGGCCACCCGCATCAACAGGTGTTCGGCGGCGCGTTCGGGACGCCGGTCGACCCGAGCCTTCGCCCCATCTCGCAGGACGAGGTGACGCTGGGCGTCGAGCGTGTTCTCAACCCCACCCTCGTCGTCGGCTTGAAGGGCACCTACCGCCGTCTCCGCAACGCGATCGAGGACCGCTGCGATCTCGACTACACCCAGGCCGCGACAGATTACTCCAGCTGCGGCATCATGAATCCGGGCTCGCACGAGCCGATCGCGAGCGGAAACATCCCGGGTTGCAACGGGCTTTTCAGCAGTGTCGATGCCTCGTCGTACCAGTGTTACCCGGCCATCCCCGCCGAGCCGCCGGCGCGCCGCCTCTACCGCGGCATCGAGGTCTTCGGCCGCAAGACTCTGAACGACAAGCTCTGGATCCAGGCCTCGTACCTCTACTCGTCTCTCCGGGGAAACTACGACGGCGAGGTCAGCAACAGCTACTTCGGTCAGACCGATCCGGGGATCAACGCCGACTTCGACTACTACCTCATCAACCACAACGGCTACGGTCGGCTCTCACTCGATCGGCCGCATCGCTTTCGGCTCGACGGCTACTACGTCCTGCCCTTCCGTCTGGCGGTGGGACTGCAGGCGTACGTCTCGTCCGGAACGCCCCTGAGCCAGCTGGGCTATTTCAACGACTACTACGGCGCCTACGTCCAGCTCGTCCCCAAGGGCTATGCTGGCCGCCTTCCGGCCTACTGGGATTCGAACCTCTCGCTGTCGTATCCGATTCTCCTGGGCCCGGTGACCGTGACGCTCCAGGGATACCTGTACAGCCTGTTCAACCACCAGACCGTGTCGGCGATCGACACGCAGTGGTCGGTCGGGCCGCCGCCGGACTATCCGAACTCCCTCTACGATCCCAGCCAGACGCAGAACAATCCCGAGTACCACAAGATCAATACGCGCGAGGCCCCGCGCTACCTCCGCGCGGCGGTCAGGGTGTCGTTCTAGGGAATTCCGCGGGCGACTGGTGGGAGGTGCAGGGATCGAACCTGCGACATCCTGCGTGTAAAGCAGGCGCTCTACCTCTGAGCTAACCTCCCGGCGAACGGCGCCGACTGAATTCTACGGCGAGAGGGAACGAGACCGCGCGCTCAGGGCTCCTCGACGCCGGCGAAGGCGTCGTCGGTCGGCAGGATCGGCTCCCCGTTCATGTTCGTCATCACGACCTTGAACTGATCCACGAGGAAGAGCGGCTTCGCGCTCTCCTTCGCGAGCGCTTCCAGGCGCCTCTGGAGCGCGGCGACCGTGTCCGGATGCTGCGCCGCGAGGTTCTTCGTCTCGGACGGATCCCGCGGGATGTCGTAGAGCTCGACGCTCGACGGGAGCGTCGTCCTCCAGACGAGCTTCCAGTCGCCCTGCCGGATTGCGGCGCGGAAGGGCTCGACGTTGTAGACGATCTCCGTGCGCGGAGAGGGCGCGCCCTTCGCCATGACGTCCCAGACGTCCACGCCGTCGAGGGGCTTGCTCTTCGCGGTAGACGCACCCGCCAGCGCCGCGAAGGTCGGGAAGATGTCGACGGCGTGGATGAGGCCGTCGACGACTCCGGGCTGGATGCGGCCGGGCCAGTTGGCGAACGCGGCCACCCGGGTCCCGCCCTCGAAGAGCGTTCCCTTGCCGTCCTTGTACGGCCCGTTGTCGCACGGGATCTTGATCCTGGACATGTCGGCCATGACGCCGGCGAACATCGCGTTGCGCGTGCCGCCGTTGTCGCTGTGGAAGACGATGAGCGTGTCGTCGCGCATCCCCTTTTTCTCGAGCGCCGCGACGACGCGGCCGACCTGCTCGTCCAGGGCCGCGACCATGCCGGCGTACGTCCGCCGCGTCGGGTCCGCGATGTTCTGGAAGCGGTCGACGTACTCGGGCGGCGCCTGGTACGGCGTGTGCGGCGCGTTGAATGCCAGATAGAGATAGAGCGGCGTCGAGGCGTCATGCTGCTCGATCAGCCGGACGGCGTCGTTCCCGAGGAGCGTCGTCGTGTAGCCGGCCTCCCTGACGGGCTCGTTGTCGCGGTACCAGTCGAGGACGCCGTGCTCCTCGTGGGTGAAGTAGTCGAGCTCACCGATCATCGGGCCGTACTGGTAGTCGAACCCGCGCTGGCGCGGCCAGTACTTCTTGTCGGCGTGGCCCAGGTGCCACTTGCCGATGATCGCCGTCCGGTAGCCCGCCTCCTTGAGGACCTGGGGCAGGAGCCACTCGGTCGTGTCGAGCCCGTACGCGGAGACGGAAGGGATGACGGCCGTCTGGAGCCCGTACCGGAACGGGTAGCGGCCGGTCATCAGGGCCGCGCGCGTGGGCGTGCACATCGGCTGCACGTAGAACTGCGTGAACCTGGCGCCGCCGGCGGCCAGCGCGTCGAGGTTAGGCGTCTTGAGGTCCGTGGCCCCGTTGAAGCCGACGTCCTTCCACCCCAGATCGTCCGCCACGATGTGGACGATGTGGGGCCTCTTCGAGGCCTTCTCCGCAGCAGGGGCCGGCGCGGCCACGCCCGGAAGCACCAGCGCCGCCGCCGCGAGCAGCGGCAGACCCGCCCGAACGAGTCTCTTCTTCATGGCTCTCCCGTAAAAGGCCCGTGAACTCTATCCCGAGGGGGAACGCGATATCGTTCGCGCACCGACGCGGCTCCCCGTCCGCGCGAGGAGGTCGAAATGGTCTCCCTGACATCTCTCTGGCTTCCGATCCTTCTCTCCGCCGTGGCCGTCTTCATCGCGAGCTCGATCATCCACATGTTCCTGCGCTATCACCGGAGCGACTACAAGAAGGCCCCCACGGAAGATGCGATCATGGACGACCTTCGCAAGGCGAACCTCGCTCCCGGCGACTACCTGATTCCCCATCCCGGCGGCCCTGAGCACATGCGGTCCGAGGAGTACAAGACGAAGGTCAACCGCGGGCCGGTCGTGATGCTCACTGTGATGACCGGCTTCTTCGCGATGGGCAAGCGTTTCGGGCAGTGGTTCCTCTACGCGCTCGTGGTCTCCGCGCTGGCGGCCCTCCTGGCGGTCCACACGTGCCCTCCCGGCGCGACTTTCAAGCGCGTGTCCCACATCGTCGGCCTCTTCGCCTTTGCCGGCTACGGCCTCGCCCTCTGGCCGCTGTCCATCTGGTACAACCGCTCGTGGGGGACGACGATCCGATCCAACGTCGACGCCCTGATCTACGCCATCGTCACGGGCGCCGTCTTCGGCTGGCTCTGGCCGCACGTCTGAGGCATTCCCAGGGAGAGGAGACTGGAGAGACTTCCCCTCCCATTTCGGTTGGGCCGCGGAGCGGCCCGCTCAGAGTCCGAGCCCCTAAATCGCGATCGAGGCGAAGCGCTCGATCTCGTGCACGGGCATCGGGCGCGCGAGCAGGAACCCCTGGCCGTAGGGTACGCCCAGCGACTGGAGCACGCGCAGCTCCTCGCGGGTCTCGATACCCTCCGCGATGACCTTGGTGTGCATCTTGCGCGCGAAGGACATGAGCGCCTCGAGCAGATCCTGTTTGACCTGGCGGCGGTCGATGCCGCGCACGAACACGTTGTCGAACTTGAGGTAGTCGGGCTCGATGTCGGCGAGCGACGAAAGGTTGCTGTAGCCCGTGCCCACGTCGTCGACCGCGATGCGGAAGTTCTGCGAGCGGAATTTCGAGAGCACCTCGCGGAAGAGCCCCTCGTAGACGGCGTACGTGCGCTCGGTGATCTCGAGGACGATGCGGTCGGGCTCGAGGCCCAGCGCGCGCACCTGGTCGCGGAAGATCGGGCCCAGGAATTCCGGGTCCGACGCGGCCGCGGGCGACAGGTTCAGGAAGATCTGGCGGCGGTTATGCCCCAGCGCCGCCGCTTCCAGCGAGCGCTGGCGGCAGACGCGCTCGAGCGGAACGAGGAGCTCCGTGCGCTCGGCCAGCGAGAAGAGCGTCTCGCCGCTCTCGAACTCGCTGCCCCGCGGGCCGCGGGACAGCGCCTCCATGCCGATCATGTTGCCGGTCGAGAGATCGAAGACCGGCTGGAACACGGGCGAGATGTCCTGGCGCGAGATCGCGTCCTGGAGCAGCTCGCCACCCCGGATCTCCTGCCGCACGGTCTGACGCGTGACCTGGTCGCGCGCCTCCTGGATGCCGCGGTAGACGAGCCTCTCGATGCGGTGCTTGGGGTCCTTCAGGATCCTCGCCGCGCCCACGAACGAGCGGAAGCGCGCGGAGACGTCGGCGCGCTCCGCGAGGTACCCTCGGATCAGCTGGTCGAGCTCCGCGGCCTTCGTGCCGAGCGAGGCCGGGCCCTCGGGAATCCCGCCGCCCTCGGTGTTGACGAAGAGGATGATCTCGTCGGAGCGGACGTACGGGACGCAGAACGTGCCGCCCGGGACGATGCCGTCCGTCTGGAAGGCCTTGAGGCGCCGCACGAAGTCGAGCAGGAGGTCGTCGTAGGCCTCCCAGCCCCAGACCTCCTCGACCTGGCCCTCCGAGCTCGGCCGGAACACGAGGACCGAGAGCGTGCCGCGCTCCTCGAGCATCGCCTTCAAGTCGTCCACCAGGACGGCGACGGTCGGCAGGCCCGTCTCGCGGTCGTAGAGCCGGGTCCGCTCCTTAAACCACTTCCCGCGCAGCGCGACGAGCTCGCTCTGCTTTTCCTTGACGGCCGCGGGCGGTGGGTGCGGATGTCTTTCCAGGGTGGGAAAAGGATAGCACCGTGAGAGGCGGCGGGATCCCCCGCGCACGGGCGGCGGCGGAAGTGTGCAGGATCCGGGCTGCCGTTTCGGCCTTCCGCCGAGGCCCTACCGCCCCGGCTCCGCGGAGACGGTCTGCGCGCGGTCCTCCTGGAACCGCGCGATCGACTCCTCGCTCCCGAGGAGCACGAGCACGTCGCCGTGCTCGAAGCGGTCGGACGGCGCCGGCACGAATCGTCGCTCCACGCCGTCCTTGCCGAGCCGCTTCACCTCGAGCACCGAGACCCCGTAGCGCGACCGCAGGGCCGCCTCCGCGACCGTGAGCCCCTCGATCGATCGCGCCACGTCGAGCTCGATCAGCCGGTGGTTCTGCGGCAGCTCCAGGTAGTCGACCTCGCCCTCCTCGTCTCCCAGGGTGCGCACGCGCGTCACGAGGCGGCTGCGCCGCAGGACCTCGCTGTCGAAAGCGCCGAGCAGGTCGCGCTGCGTGACGATGCCGAGAAAGCGCCGGCGTTCCGGCGAGTCGACCACCGGCAGCTGGCCCACGTCGCGAAACCACAGCTTCTCGTTGACGCTCGTGAGCGGCTCCTCCGGCGTCGCGAACGGGATCTCCGCGGCCAGGTCCTCGGCGAGCACGACGCCCGAGAGCTCGCGCTCCTGGAAGGACTCCTTGATCTCGTGGATGTCCACCGCGCCGATCAGCCGCCCCTCCTCGTCTCCGACGTAGAGGAAGAGGCTGCGCGAGCGCAGGAACGCGGACACGATCTCGGGCAGCGGCATCGTCGCGGGGGATGAGGGCGACGTCGCGGCGCATGATGTCGGCGACCTTGAGGCTCGCGAGCGCCGTCGCCTCCGGGGTCCTCTCCCAGACGATGCCGGCGGAGCGCAGGCTCCCCACGTACATCGACTCCTTCTGGAAGACGCGGGCGACGGTCACCGCCAGGATCGACACGACCATCATCGGAAGCAGCACGGCGGTGTTCTGCGTCAGCTCGAAGATCATGATCACGGCGAGCAGCGGCGCGCGCGTGACGCCCGCCATGAGGCCGCCCATCCCGAGCAGCGCGTAGCCGCCGACGGGCGGGGCCAGATGCGGGAACACGCCGTGCACGAGGTGGGCCACCATGCCGCCGACCGTGGCGCCCACCATCATCGACGGGGTGAAGACGCCGCCGACGCCGCCGGTGCCGATCGTCGCCGAGGTCGCCACCATCTTGCCGACGAAGAGCAGCGCGAGGAAGAGCAGGGTCGGGTTCCCGTGAAGAATCCGGTCCGTGGCCTCGAAGCCGTTTCCCATGACCTGCGGCAGGAAGATCGCGATCCCGCCGACGATCGCACCACCCAGCGCCATCGTCGCCGGAATCGGGAGCCGCGTCGCGGCCGCGGCCTTTTTGCCTATGGCGAGCGCCCGCACGAACAGCGCCGACGCGGCGCCGCCGAGCATTCCGATCGTGGCGTAGGGCAGCAGCTCGAGGACCGACTCGGCGTGGAACGGCGCGACCTGGTAGACCGGCTCGTCGCCCAGACACGGAGCGGACGAGCAGCGTCGAGACGACGGCCGAGACCACCGCCGGGCCGAACAGCGCCATCGAGAACGACCCGACGACGACCTCCAGCACGAAGAGTGTCGCGGCGATGGGCGTGTTGTAGGCGCCCGCGACGCCCGCGGCCATGCCGCACGCCGTGAGGATCCGCACCCGTTCGGGCGACACCTTCAGGTGGCGCGCGATCGAAGAGGCGCACGCCGCGCCCATCTGGATGATGGGACCCTCGCGGCCCTCCGAACCTCCCGTCGAGATGACGGCGATCGACGACGCGGCCCGGGCGAGCGAAGGACGCAGGCGGACGCTGCGCCTCCCGAGCGAGACGACCTCGATCATGTGGGAGATGCCCGACGGGCCGCGCTCGCCGAAGAAGAAGCGCGCGACGAGGCCGCCCACGAGGCCGCCCGCGGCGGGCAGCAGGACCAGTCTCCACGGCGGCAGCGACTCGGCCCCCCGCAGGATGTCGTCTGAGCCCACGAGGAGCTGCGTCATCCTATGCGTCAGGAACCGGAAGACGATCGCGCCGAGCGCCGCCCAGGAGCCCCGCGACCGCGGCCAGGATCAGGAATTGAGTGTTGGGATCGCGCCAGAAGAAGCGGCCGAATCGCGAAGGCCGCGCCGGAGAGTCAGGCGAGCTCATTCTCCATCTTCGAACTTGGAGGCGTCGGCCTCGGAGATCTCCTCATCGCCGCCGGAGAAGAAGGAGTGCGCGCAGGCGGTGCCGCAGAACGTGCTGCCTCCCATGCGGACCGCGCATTCCTCGCAGACCGACTTGTGGCAGATCGGGCAGCGCGGCAGGGCGTAGGGGTACTCCGTCTTGCAGGTTCCGCAGTGGTCCGAAAGACCCGACACGCCCTCAGTATAAAGCGGACTCTCGGCCAGAAAGGCCTGCCCCGGGGAGCCCTCGCAACGGAAGCGGCGCCCTGCTAGTATTCCCGCCCCCGTGGCGGTGTAGCTCAGCTGGTCAGAGCACGCGGCTCATATCCGCTAGGTCCGGGGTTCAAATCCCTGCACCGCCACCAAATTTTCTGGGAACTTCGCGAGATTGTCAGCGTCGGCGGGCTTTTTGTCAGCGAGCGCCTTCGCAAGGTACTCGTCGCGCTTCCGGGAGCGACGAACGAGTTGGCCGAGGCGCGCCTGCCTACTTCTTGTCGCGAGACCCGGCGGGAGCTGCGTCCCGGGCTTGCGCCGCTTCCGAGGTCGCGGTGGCGGCGGGCCCTTCGTCGCGCCAACAAAGAACATCGTCTGACGAATCTCCTGATCGCGACGAGGAGGCTCGTGCTCAGGTCGCTGCGCGACGGCGATCTCGGCGATTTCCGTGGGACAGTCGGATCGGAGATCCTAGAAGCTCACGAAGAGGTTGAGAGCCACAATGTGATCGTTCTTGTCAGGCCCGTTGTGGCGGAAAGTGTATTGATTCAGATAGCCCAACTCCGCGCGAAGTGAGCCGCTGAGATTGAGCCCGGGGCCGAAAAAGAACCGATTGCGATCCCAGCCCGCCGTGGCCGTCAGTTTCGGAGTCAACTTTGCGTCATTCAGGTTCACGAATATTTCATCGGACACGACTAACGACCACGCGTCGCTGGAATCCAGCGGCTGTGTCGCCTTGATGGATTCCCGCAGCCGCCACCCGGTCTCGCTCCCTCCGCTGAAGAAGCGCTGCTCCAGGCGCGTGCGAGATGACAGCTTGAAGCGACCGAAGGCTCCGCCCCAAATGGCCTGTTCCCAGATCCGTTGCTCATTTGTCGGGATGGCCGCGTACGGTTGCTCAGTGCGAATGTAGGCATACCCTGCCCAGAGCGTCCAGGCTTTGCTGAGCTGGTAACCGGCACCCGCTCGGATGAGTCCCTGCGAGAGGCGGCTCGCGTCGTCGCCAAAACGTAGCGACCCATCCAACCACAGGCGCCAGGAGCCTCGTCGATTGTTCAAAGGCTCCGGGAGTTTCCCGTTTGCGAACACGGCAAACCACGCACCGAAATCCTCGTCGGCTGCGTCCGCCGCCGGAGCCACGCTGAGCATCGTGACAGAACACGCGAACGCTACGAGCACTCGCCCGCAACGGTGCCTCAACGGGGTGCGCACCTCATTCCTGTTCATGCGATCAAGCTGCGACCTTCAAATAGCCCGAATAGTGCCACTCTGACTTGAAAGACAGACGCCGCGCCTTTCTCCGCCGCCCCTCGAGCCGCGTAGAAATCCGCGAGTCGCCCGTACGGGTCGGCCATGAACCAAATGCACATCGCGCTTCGGTTCGCGACCATCCCTGCCAGAACTCGCGAACCAGAGCAGACCACGCGACCAGACCAAATCAGTACGAAGCCTCCACGGTGACGGCGCCTCTGGGTCTTCAGCCACGATAAACGTCCACGCTGCGTAGCGGGCGGCGCGTCAGCGGCGAGTGAGGAGGCGAAGCCGACGAACGAGTCCGCTGCACGCGCGTGTTAGGCAACGCCGCTATCAACAGCGACCCCTGGCGCGCCTAGCGCCGGCACGGAGGCAGTAGCGCCAACGAACCCATCGAACAGCTCGGGACAGTACCGCTCGATCGACACATCATTCACGGTTGAGTTGACCAAGTCGAACGCCGACAGCGTCGACGACGGCGTCGTGAAGAACATAAGATGCCGTCCAGGGCTAATTCCGGCGGTCAGGATCGGTACGTCACTCAAGCGTGCCAGCCGATCGAACGTTCCAACAGTAGGATCGATTCTGATGAGCGATCCTTCACTCTCACCTAACAATGATCCCACGCCGTAGAGAGTCCGAGTAGCGCCGTCCCATTGCAGCGCGAAGCCAGGGTGCACGGCCGGTGCCGGAACGCCAGTCGACGCAAGTGAGGTAAGGGCCAACGTCTCTTGCCCGTTCGTGTGAGAGCTATCTGCCGGCGCGCAGAGCCCAGCCGACGAGCAAGAGGCCGATCGCGGCGATCCAGCTCCCGGCGACGCGCACGACGATCCGCATCCAAGCCATGCGCAGCGAGACGACCAGGGCCGCGCCGAGCGTGCAGACGATGAAGATCGCGACCACGATTCCCGTCAGGGACAGGACGGCCGGCCCGATCGGCGGAGGCAACGCGCCTCCGTTCTCGAGGCCGTGAAGGAGTCCGACGATCGCGGCGAGAGGAACGGTCACTGGCGCAGGCAGACGGGCATCCGCCGCGACCAGCAGGCCGCAGAGAAGCAGCGAAGCAATCGACGCGCCCGCGGCCATGGGAGGGTGGAGAGCGAGACCCGCTAGTCCTCCGGCGAGCCACGCGGCGGGGAGGACCAGGAGCATGGCGCGGCCCTGAGGCGCACCGCGCAGACCGGCGAACAAGGACAGGGCCAGCACCGAGAGGACGTCCTGCGGCGTCCGGAAGAAGTGCAGGAGTCCGTCGTAGAACGGACCCAGGCCGCTCGTCACGAGATGAGCGAGCACGACCAGAGTCCACTGCGCGAGGCCGTTCAAGCGAGCGCCTTCCAGAGAAAGAACACGCCTCCGAGCGCCACGAGCACACCCGCGCCGCGCAAGGCGACACGTCCCCACGGCCACCGGCGAACGAGCCCCAGCGCGATGCCGGTCGCATGCAGGCAACCCGTCGCGATCACGAATCCCATGCTGTAGAGCACGGCGCTCTCGCCCGCCGCGAGCTCCGTGCCGTGCGCGTGGCCGTGGAAGATCGCGAAGACCCCGACGAGCGCCGCCGCCGCGGCGAGGGGCGGGCGCGCCTCGGTCAGCACCGCCGCGCCGAGGAGCAGCGCGGAGAGGGCGATGCCGACCTCGACGCCGGGAAGCCGAACGCCGATCAATCCGAGCATGCCGCCGAACGCCATCACGATCGGAAAGGTCACGGGCAGGAGCCAGACGGCCGGAGCGCCGAGCTGCGCGCCCCAGAGACCGACGGCGACCATCGCGAGGACGTGATCCAGGCCGGAGACCGGGTGCCGCAGGCCCGCGAGAAACCCCGTCGCCTTCTCGTCGCCGACGTGGGCGAGGAGCGGTACCGCCCGGGCGAGCAGGATCATGGAGGCCGCCGCGAGGCGCGCCGTCCGCGTCGATTGCCAGCCCCTCATCGCGCCCCTCCGAGCAGAACCGCGACTCGCTGGATCGTCCAGAAGGCGCCGAGCGAGCCCACGGCGTAGCCCGGCAGCGACTCCACCCAGCGCGGCCAGCGGACCGCGAGGACGCGGAAGGATCGCTCGAGGAGGAGGATCAGGGCCACGAACGCGAGCTGCCCGATCTCCACGCCGACGTTGAAGAGCAGGAGCGCCAGCGGGATCTCGCCGCGCGGCAGACCCATCGCGGTCAGGCCGCTCGCGAATCCGAACCCGTGGAGGAGGCCGAAGGCGAACGCGACGACCCAGGGATGCCGGATCGTGAAGCTGGTCTCCCCCCTCCACGTCCGCACCACCTCGGGCCCCAGGAAGAGGATCGACAGCGCGATCGCGGCGTTCAGCGGCGGAGCGGGCGCGCGGGCGTAGCCGAGCGTGGCGACCGCGAGCGTCAGGCTGTGCGCCACCGTGAACGCCGAGACGGTCTTGATGAGCATCCGCCGGTCGCGCACGATGAGCAGCAGCCCCAGCACGAAGAGCAGGTGGTCGACGCCCATCAGGATGTGCTGGATGCCCAGGCGCAGGTAGGAGAGCGCGCGGTCGCCCCGGCTCGTGGCGCTGCCGATCCGGACCGAGGGCGCATCCGGCCGCAGGAGATGGGTCTCTTCGGCGCCGCCGGCGTGGTGCACGCGAACGAGCACGTCGGTGATCGACGCCTCGAGCCCCGCCACCGCGACCTTCTTCCCGGCCAGGCCGCCATCGCACGAGAGCGTGAAGCGCGTGACGAGCGCGCCGGGAATCTGCTCGACGCTTCCAGGAACGGACAGCCTGCAGGCGTCCGGGAAGACCGGATCGAGCTTGAGCCGCATCTCGCCGATCGCCGGCTGCTTCCAGAGGACCTCGTATTGCGAGGGGCTCGTCTCTCGCAGCTCCAGGTAGCCCGGGCGCGTCTCGTGGGCAGCCGCCGCCCGCACGAGAGCGAGGCCCACGATCGCCAGCGCGGCGCGCCTCATCGCGCGCTTCCCGATTTCGTGGCCGCAGCGCCCGCCCACGCCGAAAGGTCCACCGTGACGGTGTACTTCGCGCGAAGCGCGTCGTAGAACTTCTCGTTGGCCTCGCGCCGCCGCTCGGCCTGCCACTCGTTCGAGACCGCTTCTCGAATCTCCGACAAGGGCGGAAGCCTGCCGGGCTCACGCCGCGTGAGCAGCACGAGGTGCAACCCGTATCCGGAAGCGACCGGACCCTCCCAGCTCCCCGCCGGCAGGGACAGGAGCGCCGTCGCGAAGGCGGATCCGAAGTCCCGCGCCACGTCCGCAGCCGCCGCAGCCTGGTAATCGGAGGGCAGCGAGAGCTGATCACCGAGCCGCTCGATGTCCGCCCTCGGTCCGGCTGAGCGCAGCCGCGCGAGAAGCCGCCCCGCCTCCGCTCGCGCCGCCTCCGCCGTCCGCTGGCCCCCGACGTAGACCTGGCGGAAGCTCAGGCTCGCATCGGTCCGAAAGCGATCGGAGTGCCGCGCGAGGTAGGCCTGGAGGTCCGCCTCGCTCGGCGTCTGCCGCGCGCCGACGTCCTCCGAGAGGAACTCGAGCTTCTGCTGGAGCCGCCGGCGGATGATCTCGTCGTTGCGGTCGAGTCCCATGGCCGCCGCCTCGCGGGAGTACACCTCCTCGCGGATCTCCTTGTCGATCAGCCCGCGAAGCTCCTCGGCGGCCGGCGGCCGCATCCAGAGCCGCGTGAAAGCCAGCGCGAGTCGGTCCACCTCGCCGGAGGAGATGACGATTCGCCCGCCCGGATCCGCGGTCGCGCCGCCGGTGAACCGGTACAGGGCGAAGAGCGCCGCACCGATCAGGAGGAAGTGGACGAGCGGCTCGCGGGCGACCGCGCGGAGTCGGCTCCTTGCGGTCGTGCCGCGATCGGCGATCGGCGAGATTGCAGGAGACTGCCGGCGTTCCGCCTCCGCGCTCACTTCCCTGGCGTGTACCAGATCGGAGAGGTGTACGCGCGCTCGGTCGTTGTCATCGGGATTTCTTTGGGCATCGCGATGCCGAAGTATTTGGCGTCATAGGCCGTCCAGCGGGGAGTCGGGATCTCGATGACGCGGCCGTAGTAGAAGGCCCGCTCGTCGGCCCGGAAGTCCGGGTCCTTCCAGACCGCGGCGAGCTCGGGCGCACCGATCGTGTTGGTCCAAGTCGCGTTGGGGATGTCGACGGTACTTCCGACGGGCGGCAGCTTTCCGTCATTGCCGGGCTTGCGGTCGCCCGACCACGCCACGTCGTAGACCTTCTCGTGGAGATCGCCCTTCGCGTCGAGCCAGCCTTTGACGATCTGGTAGCGATCCAGGTTCGCTCCGATCGGATCCTTCAACGCCGCGACGAGGAACGTCGGCGCCTTGCCGGTCGGCGCAAGCGAGAGGTCGCCGCCCATGGGCACGCCCTTGGCGTAGCCGACGGCCGCCGGCATCCTGTTGTGCGCGTCCTTCGCGTCGAAGTCGAAGCCGCCGAAGAAGCGCACCACCATTCTGGGCCCCGTCGTGGCGTAGACCTCCTTGCGCTGCATCGCGTCGAAGATCGACTCCCGCGTGTTTTCCGTCGCCCAGACCGCCGCATAGCCCGAGGCGGTCTGCTCCCATCCCATGATCTTGGCCTTGTCGGACTGCACCCAGGGATGCGTCGCGCGCGTCGGAGAGGGCTCCGAGGAGGCCGTCTTCCCCCAGAAGTTGTCGTCGTCGGCCGTCGCCAGCGCCGTGTGCGAGTCGGTCGAGCCGATCATGCCGAACTTGTAGGGGTTGACACCCAACTCCTTCTCGAGCTTGAGGCCGTTCTTCAGGGCCGAACGGGCGTACTCGAACTCCAGCATCTCGTTCTTCTTCAGCACCGTGAGGTCGAGGTTCCCCTTGTCCCAGCGTTCGAAGGCGGCGAACTCGTCGTTGGGCGAGAGGAAGGGATGCGTCTCGCCGTCGCCCTTGATCTGCGTCGCCTCGTAGATCCGCTCGCGGTTGGCGCGCGTCTGCGCGTACTCACGGTCGATCTTCTTGCCCGTGAACGACTCGACGATCGGAAACATGATGCCGTTCGACAGGTTCCCGTTGTGCGCGATCGCGAGGACGTGCCCGCCGGTCTTCCCCTCGTAGGCATCCATCCACTTCCAGAGATCGCGCGGGTTGTCGCTGCCGAGCGGCTTTTGGGTCGTGTACGGCTCGGTCTGGCTCGCCTTGGAGCCGTTCTCCTTGAACAGGATGTTACGGTGGAGATTGTTCCCGCCCGTGTTCGACGTCCACTCGTACCCGATGAACGCGGTGAAGCGGCCGGGGTCGTTGGCTTCGTCGGCGGCCTTGATCGTCTCGTCCCAGGCGCGTTGGTAGGCCTCGGTGCCCGGCACGGGCATGTTCTTGATATTGCCCTGGCCGAAGCTGGTGATGATGTCGAGCGCGGCGTCGACACCCTTCCCCTGCTGGATCCAGTCGTACCACTTCTTTCCCTGAGGGTCGGAGAGGATCTTCGGGTCTCCCCCGAAGAGAAGCGGGAAGAAGCCGAAGCCGTCGGAGTGATCGGTGACGGCAATGAAGTCCAGTGGCCGCGCGAGCTTCGCGCGCTGGCCGCTAGAAGTGGTGACCTCCTCGCCTCGGGCGAAGCGGTAGGCGTCCCGCGGTCCCAGGCGCGCGCCGAAAGCGCCGGCGTCCATCGAGTACGACGTGTGGACGTGCGTATCGCCAAAAAGCGGCCGAGTCGGGAAGTTTCGGCCCGCGTAGGGAGAGTAGGGGGCTTTGGGGAAGAGCTTGGCCCCCTCCGCCGGATCGATCGTTCCCGTCTCCTGCGCGAGGGCGGGCCGCGCGACCACAACCGCCGCGAGGGCGAGCGCCAGCAGGGAGAGTCTCCGGATCATCGTGGCCTCCTTGTGGATGTGCCCCGGAATCGACGACTTCAGGGCGCCGGTTCGTCGATTTTCAATACTTGACCATGTAGTGCTTGGCTTCCAGGCACACGCTGAAGGCCTTCCTGAAGGTCTCCATCTGCTCGGCCGTGGCCCGCTGAGTGTTCGCAATCTGTTGCTGGGCCTGCTCCTGGGCCTGTCGGCCCCGCACATGGCCGAACACCGCTCCGCTCGCGGCGCCGATGGCGGCGCCCTTTCCGGCGTTGCCCGCGATCGCGCCGATCAGCGCTCCGCCGGCGGCGCCGCCGGCCGCGCCCCTCACACCGGAACCCTGATACGCCGCGGCCTGCTGCTGTGCGGCCTGGGTCTGCTGCTGGGCCTGTTTGGAGAGCTGGAACGGGTCGACCCCGGCGTTCTGCACCGCCCACTGGTAGCAGGCGGCCTCGTCCTGCGACTGCACCTGAGCGGTCTGTCCCTCCGCGGGGAACGCGTACACACCGATGGTGGCTGCCAGGGTCTTCTGTGCCTGCGCGGGGGCCGGCGCGGTCCGTGTCTGCGCACCCGACGGGCGCTGGATGGCGAAGACGATCCCAATGGCAGCGATGACGATTCTCTTCACGGCACCTCCTATGTTATCTGCGACGCCGGTCCGCGAGCATCGCCTCAGAGGGGCATCGCGAACTGGACGTAGAGTCCGGAGCCGCGCGTCGTGAACTTGCCTCCGAACTGCCAGAGATACCGAACGGTCAGCGCACCCTGGAGCGTGGCGAGCTCGGGACCGATCCCGTAGACGTCCGTCCGATTCCGGCGGACGATGAGAGGCGCATCGGCGCCGGTCGTGTCGGAGACCTGCCACTGCGCGTATCCGGCAACGCCGACCCAGCCCTTGAGCAGTGTGTTGTTCGCGCCGTAACTCCGGCCGAGCCCGTACATGAGGGTCAGCGGGTTGCCCGTCTTCCAGTCGAGGTCCTGCTTCTTGCCGTTGATGTCGAAAAACGTGGAGAGCGACGCGTGCCAGTTCTTCGCGGCATCGAAGAACGCGGTGCCGCGCAGAGAGAACTCGTTGCACCACATCCCGAGTCCCGTGTTATTCGAGGCTCCCGCGGTGTAGCGGCCGGTCGGGGCGTAGAAAGAGTAGGAGAAAATCATGTCGAAGCGAGGGAAGTGCCACCCCACGTTGACTGGCGAGACGAAGAGCTGGCTGAGCGCGACCCCCGTCGATCCGGACACGTCGAGGCGCGGGAAGTCGATGCGGATGTTGGCGAACGGTACGGCCGTCAGCGCCGAGTAGTGGCCTCCCAGGACCTCGAAGTCGGAGACCCACTGGACGAGCGGACCGAACAGCCATTGGTCGAGCTCCGGACCGGAGACCACGCGTCCATTGGGGCCGACGAGCTCGTCGGCGAACGCTCCCGCGCCGAACGCTCCCACGTAGAAGCCGGGCGGGGCCAGCGTTCCGGCCATCATGCCGTACTGGCCCTTGATGATGAGCTGCTGGGCGCGTGCCAAAGGGGCGAGAAGGCTCAGCCCCACGAACGTCGCGAGCGCCAGGAGGATCCATCGCGTTCGGGTTCGGTACGCCTTGGCTGCTGTTCCAGCCATGGGACGTCTCCCGCGACCGGACCGCGACCCCTCGCGGACGTCGGCTGGAGAAAACCCGCTTGCGCCGCCTCCGCAGAGCGGGCTGCAGCGGCCTGTTTCCGTACGGGCGATTCTGCAGTTCCTCAAGGCCTCCCCCTGCGGGTCAGATCGCTTGGTCGGCCCAAACCTTCCCGAGCGGATCTTGCCTCACAATTGGACCTAGAGGCAATCCGGCGAGGGGGACGAAGCCCCGACTGACGCGCCTGTCAGGCCGCGGGTTCTCCACCCGATCCGACCGGGTACGGATGCGTAGGGGGGGCTAGCTTGCCTGGGTGGCAGCCTCACTGCCACGTTTCACGATGGCAAAACCGACGGCGAAGAGAATGATGCTGAAGACGATCAGAGAGAACACACCCGGGGAGAGGTTTTCCGCACCCGGGACGCCATACTGAAGCGGCAGCGAAGACAGGACGCCCGCCGCGATGCCCCGCGGAATCGCGATGTCCACCATCCGCAACTGTCGCGGACTCAGTCCCTTTCCTCTGAGGGATATCCGCACGGCGGGAATGCGGAAGAGAAGCAGGAGAGCCGCCGCCACTGCACCCATGCCGATCAGGCGAGGCGACAGGGGAAACATCAGGCCGATGAGCGTGAAGAAGAACGACTTGATGATGAAGGTCATGTTGCGTCCGATCGCCTCGGCATTCGCGTCCTCGGCCCAGTCGTACTCCCGGATGGGGCGGCCGAGGCGCTCCATGATGGCCTTCGCGTTGCCGACGATCATGCCGCAACTCAACACCGCGACGGCGCCGTTTCCCCTCGCGTATTCCGTCAAGCTGTAGAGCACGAGCATCATCGCCAGGAAGAGGGTGTACTTGTGCGGGCGTCCATGGAGCCGGGGCATCATCGGAATGAAGGCCATGCCGGCGATCGCTCCGAAGACGGCCCCGAGACCGAATTCCCGGCCGAGCGCCACGAAAGGGCGGCTCAACTCGACGGCCTCGCTGGTCATGAGATCGAGGATGACCATGGTGACGACGATGCAGAGGGCGTCGGTGGCCGCGGACTCGACCTCCAGCAACCGTGCGACACGAGCAGCGACCCCACCCCCGCTGAGCGTGGGCATGATGACGTCGGAGCTCGCCCCACCCACGATCGCCCCACACAGGATCCAGGTCAACAGCCCGGTCGGCCTGATGAGACCCAGCCGGGTCGCGCAGAAGAAAAAGAACACGACGGCCAGCACGGAGAAGACGAAACCCACCGCCGCCAGGAGAAGGGCGCGCGGTGCCGCCGAGGCGACGTCCGCGAACTTCATCTTGAGGGCGCCGCCGGAGAGGATGACCACCAGCGAAATCGCCCCGATGAACGGAACGCCCGGTTTCAGGGCGGCAGGGGACACCACGTGGAGCACGGGCCCCCCGAGGACGCCGGCCAGCACCAGCCAGATGACGTCTGGTATGCCCGTCTTGCCAAAGATGAATTCTCCGAGCGCACCCAGCAGCAGGAGTACGGCGACCTGGACGAGAAACAGCCCCACCGAGCTCATGGCGCGAACCGTCTCACGCTGCGAACGCACAACAGCGGAGGCAGGCGAGCGGCCGCGGCCCGCAGGATCCGATAGCCGAGCGGAACGTCAATCCGTGATGCGGCGGATCGCTTCGAGGACTTGCGCACAGGCACACCGATGGAACCCTTGCCCAATTCCCTTCGTTTGAGTCCAACAATCCGAGTACCGAGAGGATCGTTAACGATGTCCCACCAATCCTTGATGTTCTTCCAGAAGATCACGAGAGGCGCTCGCTTGCGCCAATCCTCCCATGCCGCTAAGCGTCTCGGTGGACTGTCAGCGAAAATGTCAGCGAAGCCCCCGTCTTCTCCCGTCGATTGACCCTCCCCGGTTCTCGCCGCAAAAGAGAAGCGCCCGATTTCTCAGGCGCTTGCGACGGGAGGCGACGGGAGGCGACTAGTCGTCGCCGCTTTCAAATCCCTGCACCGCCACCAAATTTCCTCGGAAGTCCGCAAGATTGTTCGCGTTGTCGGGCGTTATTTCCAGGGAGACGAAGCCCCGCCGCGCCTGCCCTCTCGACGAAGGGGGATTTCCCACACGCGCGGGCGGTCTCTCCTCTCCAGCTCCTTCCCCGTTCGGGGACTGACCGATGGCGTCTCTCGCAATCGAGGGGCTCCGACCGCCATCGCTCACGGATTGCCTCAGCACTTGCCTCAATTCGCCTTCGGCTGCTCGCCGGAGCGTGCAACGCCCGGAGCGACCGGCAAGAGATTTTCGCCTTCCTTCAGCGGCTTTGCTTGTCGCGCCTGCTCCTCGAGGACGCCGGCCTCGCTGGACAGGCCGGCTTCGGCTCTGGTGGAAACGGCCTCGATTTCTTCGCGCGGCGGCTTGGGGGAAATGCTTTCTTTGGGCTTCCCGGCGGCCCCCCGCGGTGTCTCGAGCGTCGTGACGGGGACGCCTCGCGGAAAGGCGACGTCTGGCGCCTCGTCGGGCATCGAGATGCCATGCTCCTGAAAAGCGCGCTTGACCAGCCGGATGATCGATGAGCGCACCTTGAGCCAGCTGTGCTCCCGGCCGTCGATCCAGAAGTAGACGCGCAGGTTGACGGTCGATGCACCGAGACTGTCGGCCAGCACCAGAGGCTCGGGATCGCGCAACACAGCCGGATGGTCGTGAAGCACTTTCCGGGCGATCTCCTGGGCTTCGTCGATCGAGTCGTCGTACCGGATTCCGACTACGAAATCCTCGCGGCGGTTGGAGTTCGTCGTGAAATTGCGGATGTTGCTCTTGTAGACGCTGGCGTTGGGGATCTGGACGAGGTTGCCATCCAGCTCCATCAGGATCGTCGTGCGCATGTTCAACTGCTGGACATAGCCGGTCACGCCGGCGACCTCAACGAGGTCCGTGGTGTCGAACGGCCGCTGGATGCTGAGAAAGATGCTGGCGAGGAAGTTTTCGGTGATGTCCCGGAACGCGATGCCCAGGGCGAGGCCGACCAGCCCGGTTCCTCCCACCACCGTCAACGCCAATTGGGTGAGGCCCGAGACTCTCAGGACGATGTAGATGCCGCAGAGAAGGACCAGGGCGCCCGTCGCGAGAGCGACCACGTTTCGCAGGAGTTTCGTTCGGATGCGCCGCCGGAAAAAGGCCCTTGCGCCGCGCACCGTCAGCACCCCGGCCCCGACGGAGAGGGCCAGGACGAGGAGGCCCACGAGAATGAGGGGGATCGAACGCACGAAGTCGCGCCAGAGCGCCCGCAGTCCGCTCCGCGCGGGACCGAGGTCCCAGATCGACGGCCTGGGGACCTCCATCCGATTGACCACGGCGACGACGTCCTGAGTCCGCCGCGCGAGATCGCCGGCCCACTTCCTGACCTCGTCGGACGGAGCCCGTCCGTTCAGGAAGACGATCCCCTCCTCTACGCGCACCTTCGGGTCGGTGAACCAGTCGCTCGCCTCGAGGACTCTCTGGAGGCGCCTGCGGATCTGTTCGTCGCGCGCGACGTGAGTCACGTCGACCTGCACGGGGGCGGGTGAAAGATCCGTTTGTGGCGAAGCCGGTGCACGCTGCCCGACGGGCGAGTTCGGAGAAGACTGCGCCGCGACCGCCGATGCGAGCAGCACGCTGAGTATGGGAACGGTCAGGGTCATTCCGGCGCGCTTCACGAGCGTGCCGCGCCGATCCGCGGAAAGGCTCCCCCGGGAGAGGGTCTTCTCGGTGCCGGAGATCGAATCGGATTGGGACGTCATCCTTATCGGTGAGTCTCCTTCTCTCGGTTCCGGGCCGCGCCTTTCCAGGATCTCGTAATTCGCCTCGCCCCGGCGCCGACCTTCAGCCGCGGCAGGCTTCACCGGCGCCACGCCCCCCAGCCCACGAGCGCCAGGGCCGCCGCCGCGGCGGCCAGCCAGCCACGGTGCGTCGTGAGCCAGAGTTGCTCCGAGGTCTCCGTGGAGCGCGCGTCGAAGGTGCCGTGCGCCCCCCGATCGCCCGGAAGAGGTCCCCAGAGGTTGTCGGGGCGGTGGGGATCCGAAGGCTCGTCGGTCTGTTGCGCCTCGTAGCCCGTCTCGCCCAGGTATCGGTCGAGCAGTGCCGGAGCGATGTCATTTCCGAGGATCGCCTTGACGGTCGGCATCCCGACGTAGAGCTCGCGCCGGCGGTGATGCGCCGACCAGTAGATGGCCCTCGCCGCGACCTCGGGCTGGAAGATCGGAGGGACGGGCTGCGCCTTGCGTGGCAGCCGGGACTTCACCCACGAAAACTGCGGGGTGTTCATGGCAGGCATCTGGACCATCGTGAGATGGACGCGGCTCCCGTCGTGGATGAGCTCGCACCGGAGCGAGTCGCAGAAGCCCTGGATCGCGTGCTTGGCCGCGCAGTAGGCGGCTTGAAGCGGAATCCCTCGATAGGCCAGGGCGGATCCGACCTGGATGATCACCCCCCGATCGCGCGGCAACATTCTCTTCAGTGCGGCGAGCGTCCCGTAGACGACGCCCAGATACGTGACCTCCGTCACGCGGCGGAACTCCTCCGGTTCCATCTCCCGAACGGGCGAGAAGACCGACGTCATCGCGTTGTTGACCCAGACGTCGATGGGACCGAACCGCTCCTCGACCGCTCCGGCGAACGTCTCGATCGCCCGGGCATCCGAGACGTCGGCCGAAAACACCAGGGCCTCTCCGCCGTTCGCCTCCACGTCGCGGCCCGCCGCCTCGAGGCCGTCGCGCCCGCGCGCGAGCAGGCCGATTCGCGCGCCGTGACGCGCGAACTCGATCGCGCAGGCTCTTCCGACTCCGGCCGAGGCTCCCGTGATGACGACGACCTGCGCGGAAGCCGCTCGCGTCTTCACGCGAGGCTCCCGGCTTTCCGGCCTTCGGAGGTCGGCCGACCGCGTGTGAGATCGATCGGCGACGGGCCGCCCAGGATCGAGATCTCCCGATCCTGGACGCGGCGAAAGGCCCACAAGGAAGCGATCGCGCCCGAAAACGTCGTCAACATGTCCCACTGGGCGTCCCATCGATCCCCCTGAGAGGCCACGAAGGCGCGAGCCTCGGAGCTCCAGACGGCGGCGCCCCACTCCAGGAACTCGTAGATCGCGGCGCCACCCAGGCATCCCAGGGCGACGACGAAGAAGATCCAGGTGTCGGACAGGCGCGTCTTGCGTTTCACGAGCTCGCGCCCCAGGACTGCTGAGGTGACCCCCGCCGCGAAGTGAACGATGCGGTCGTACGGATTGCGTGAAAGCCCCAGATGGCGCTCCAGCCAGAAGCCGAGGGGAACTCGGGAGAAGGTGAAATGGGCCCCGAGGGCCAGCAGCAGGCAGAGCGCGAAAGCGAGCCGATAGGCGAGCGGGGTCATCGGAAAGCGCTTCCGCGTGGCGACGAGGATCGGAACCCCGATCAATACGGGCGCCATCTCGAGGAGCCAGTCGCGCCAATCCGCCGCCGACCGGGCCGAGAGAAGGGTGGCGACGCCCAGAAGGGCGAGAAGAATGCCGGGCTCCCGGCGAGCCGGGGCGCGCCAGAAAACCGTCTCGGGCGGCCGATCGGATCTCGGTCTAGGCAATCTCGCGTGTCGAGCGGCGTGTCTCATGGAGTCGGCGCTAATCGAGCCACCCTCCCCGAAATCCGGCGCGGCACAGTCCCTGCGTCAGGGGCTCGCACCCGCGCATCAACCGCCAGATCAGCTCCGAGCGCGCGTTCTCGAGCATCAGGAGCAGCGGTCCCTGGTTGAGGCCGAAGACCCAGGGGGCCATCCAGCCGCGTTTTCGCAAGCCCTCCCGACGCTCCTCCTCCGGCGCGGGAAACGTCGGATTGAAGCTCGCCTCGAAGCCGTACGCCTGCCGATCCTTCAGGCCGTAGTCCCGGACGAAGCGGCGGAGAGAGGAGAGAACGACCGCCCGATCGAAGGGGAGGCAGGTGCCCACCGCCCACGGCGAGATCGTTCCGTCGTCGGGCCCGAAGGGCGCCCCACGCGCCCGGTAGCCGAAGAACTCCCGCTGGATGCCGTCGATCTTCATTGCCGCCGGGCCGGGCCCGTCGCTGGCCGTGAGGCCCCAGCAGTCCCGGCCGTAACCTTCGAACTCCTTCGGATTGCGGATCGCGTACTCCTGCTGAATCGCAACGGCCCGCCGGCTGTTCTCGAAGTAATCGATGCCGTGTTCGCGGAGAAATTCGTCCCGGAGGCCGTGAAAGTCGATCCACACGTGGGAGAGCTGGTGGATGAAGAGCGGACCGGCGTGCAGGTACTCGATGCCGTAGATCTTCTTCCAGGCGTAGGTCGACGCCCAGGCTCGGTAGGATTCCGGCGGGATCGGATGCGTGGGCGATCCCAACGCGAGCGCGTAGAGAAAGAGCGCTTCGCAATAGCCCTCCCAGCGGGCACGAAGAAAATTCGACTCCGGCTTCCAGCCGTGCGAGACGGTGGCGCCGCCGTTCAGGGCCCAGCCCCACTCCATCCGCCGGTAAAGCGAATCGGCCAGCGCTCGAATCTCCCGCTCCTTCGGGGTCTCCGCGTCGAAGTATCGCGCCGCGAGCAGCACGCCGGCGATCAGGAGCGCGCTGTCGATGGTCGAGAGCTCGCATTCCCACGCGCGCAGACCGGTTTGCATGTCGAGGAAGTGGTAGTAGAACCCGCGGTAGCCGGTCGCCACGGGTTCGCGGCTCTGGCGGCTGTCGCGCAGAAACCTCAGGGGCGTCAGCGTGCGCTCGACGGCCTCCTCACGCGACCAGAACCCGCGCTCGACTGCCGCCGCGTAGCTCGCGATGCCGAGGCCGAGCACCGCGATGCTCGCCGGCGCGCCCGGCTGCGTCTTGTCGGGAAGCAGGCCGTTTTTCTCGTTGGCCTCGTCCCGGAAGTATCGGAACGTTTCCCGCGCGATCTCGTCGAGCAACTCCTCGTCGGTCTGGAGCACCGAGGAGGGCCGCGGCTTCGAGGCGTCGCTCACGGGCGCGCCTCCCCGAGCTCCACCGCGGCCACCGAGTTCGGAGGCAGCGACAGCTCCAACGAGAAGCCGCCGTCTCCCGGAATCGGCGCCAGCGTCTCGACCCGGAGCGCGGAGGCCGCGTGGAGGTCCTCCGACTGCCGGTTCGTCAGGCTCTCGGGCTCTCCCATCGCCTCCCACGCCGCGCGCGCATGGCCGTGGCTCTCGTCGATTCGCTCGAGCCGGGCGGATGCGGGTTCCGCGCCGGCCAGGGTGACGCGGGCCCGCTCGGTTCGGATCGCGTGGCGCGGGAGCGCCCAGTTCGTCAGGACCACCGTGGAGGAGCGGCCACGCCGCGCGAGCCAGGCGTCGACCGTCGGATGGGAGCCCCGGACCGGCAGCAGCTCGTCGCCGAGACGGTGGAGCAGCTCGAAGGCGCGATAGACCGGCTTCGCGACGCCGTGCAGCGTCAGAAGCCCGAACCCTCCGTGGAACGGAACGGAGCTGAAGTAGTTCTCCTCGAAGATGTCGGTGAACGTCCACCAGCTGTAGGCGTCGACGATTCCGGCGGTTTCCAGGATCGTCTTGACGGCGAACGCCGCGGCGTAGGGCTCGTCGTGGAGAGGGTCGAAGGGATTGGAAGAGGAGCTCCACTCCGTGTAATAGAGAGGCCTCGCGCCGACCTGGCGGCGCACCTCCCGCGCCTGCTCCGTGAGGATGCCGCGCCGGCTTCTGGCGAGCTTCGCAGCCGTGGCGTCGCCGGGCTTGCCGAGGTCATCGGTCGGGTAGTGGTGGGTCGAGACGAAGTCCAACGGAGCGTCTTCGCCTTCGCAGAATTCGAGGAACTCCTCGATCCACGCGTTCCTGGCCGTGGCCGGACCGCCCACCGTCAGGGATGCGTCCACGGCCTTGATCGCCCGTGCGGTCTCGCGGTAGAGCCGGAAGTAGTTCGCGCGGGTCCCCGTCCAGAACGCCTTCAGGTTCGGCTCGTTCCACACCTCGAACGGCCAGCTTCGGACCTCCTCGCGCCCGTATCGCTCGACGGCCCGCCCGGCGAACCTTCGGATGAGCGCCGCCCACTGCCGGTGGCTCTTCGGCGGCGTCACGTTGCCGCGATAGTGGAAGACGGTCTTGCTCCCGGAGGCGAGCGTCGTGGGCATGAAGGACAGCTCGACGAACGGCCGCACTCCGATGGAGAGCAGAAAGTCCCAGATCTGCTCGGCGTTGAAGAACGAGTCGATGCGCTTGCCTTCCTCCTCGACCAGCGTCCCGACGTCGTCGCTCAGGATCCCGTGGAATCGGACGTGGCGGAAGCCGAGCTCGCGCCGGCACCGGGCCATCTGCTCCTGCCAGTCGGCGCGCAGCGCGAGAGGCGCGTGGCCGCTTCCGACGGTGTGCTCCCAGAAGTGCGGAAAGGGCCGCCCCTGGCGGGAGAGATCGCACGAGAACGCCGCGACGCGGCTCATCGCCGCCTCCGGCGATCCCAGGCGGCGGCGAGGAGGACGGCCGCGGCGCCTCCGGCGACGAGGGCGGTCGCCCGGGCCGAGGGCCGACGCGGCGCGCGCTCGCGATAGGCGCTCTCCGGGAACGCCGCGAGACCCGGCTTCGGCCTCCGCAGCGTCAGGTGCAGGACCTCGGCGAGATGGAGTCCCTCTCGACCGGTCTCCTGGCGGATCTGCTCGCGGCACGAGAAGCCGTCGGCGACGATCAGGGTGTCGCTGCGCGCTTCGCGAACGGCCGGGATCAAGGCCTGCTCCCCGATCGCGAGGGAGACGTCGCAATGCTTGCGCTCGAAGCCGAATCCGCCGGCCATGCCGCAGCAGCCCGACTCCGGCTCCTCCAGCTCGAGCCCCAGGCGTTCGAGCAGGTCCCGTTCCTCCTGGACGCTCAGGACCGACTTCTGGTGGCAATGCGTCTGGAGGATCGCGCGGCGCGAGAGACGGCCCGGAGACCACTCGGGCGCCCTGGCGGCCAGGAGCTCCGACAGCAGGACCGTCTGCCGGCTCAGGCGCTTCGCGTCCTCGTCGTCGGGAAGAAGGCCGGTCAGCTCGTCCCGGAAGACGGCCGCGCACGAGGGCTCGAGGACGACGAGGAGCGTTCCCGCGCGCAGCTCCTCGCGGAGCCCGTCCAGCGTACGGCGCAGGAACGAGCGCGCCAGATCGAGCATTCCGTAGTCGTAGAGCGGGCGTCCGCAGCAGAGCCGCCCGCGCGGAACGTCGACCTCGAAGCCCGCGGCCTCCAGAACCTCCGTCGCGGCTCGCGCCGTGCCCGGATGGAAGTGATCGTTGAACGTGTCCGGCCACAGGAGAACCCGGCCCCGCAGGTGACGACCCGGCCCTTTCCGCGACCGCTCGCCGCCAGATCCGCGCCGCGTCTTCCGAAACCAATCCCGAAACGTCTGCGCCGCGAAGAGCGGAATCTCTCGGCGGGGATCGACGTCCGCGAGCGCGTGCGCGAATCGTGAGAGCGGCGGCGTTCGGGTCGCCAGATTGACGAGACCCGGGAAGAGGGCGCCGGCCCGCGCCCACCAGGAGATCAGGCCGAAGGCGTAAGCCGAGCGCGGCCGCAGCCGCCCGGCGTAATGGTGCGAGAGAAACTCCGCCTTGTAGGTCGCCATGTCGACGTTGACCGGGCAGTCGCTCTTGCACCCCTTGCACGACAGGCAGAGATCGAGCGCATCGCGCACTTCGCGGCTGCGCCAGCCCGTCTGGACGGCGTCTCCCCGGAGCATCTCGAAGAGCAGGCGCGCGCGACCGCGCGTGGAGTGCTCCTCGTCGCGCGTCACGCGAAAGCTCGGGCACATGGTCCCGCCCTCCTCGCGCCGGCACTTGCCGACTCCGACGCAGCGCAACAGAGCACGTCCGAAGCTGCCCTTGTCCTCCGGGTACCGGAAGTGCGTGGCCAACTCCGCCGGCCGATAATTCGGACCGAGCCTCAAGTTGTCGGATATCGAATACGCGTCGACCACCTTGCCCGGGTTCATTCGCCCGTCCGGATCCCAGATGCGCTTGAACTCGCGAAAGGCCTCGATCAGCTCGGGGCCGAACATCTTCGGCAGCAATTCCGCCCGGGCCTGTCCGTCGCCGTGCTCTCCGGAGAGCGAGCCGCCGAGGGACACGACGAGGTCCGCCGCTTCGTAGACGAACGCGCGGTACCGGTCGATCCCCGGGCCACTCTCGAGATCGAAGTCGATCCGCGTGTGCAGACATCCCTGGCCGAAGTGGCCGTAGAAGTCGCCCTCGTAGCCGTAGCGATCCAACAGCTTCCGGAGGCGGCGCAGGTAGTCGCCCATCTTCTCCGGCGGGACGGCGGAGTCTTCCCAGCCCGGCCACGTCAGGGGTTTCTGGGGAACGTGCGCGGTGGCGCCCAGTCCCGATTCGCGGACCTTCCAGATCTGTTTCTCCTGCTGGGGGTCGTCGTAGAGCTTCGCGTCGAGGGCGCCGTGGCGGCGCAATTCCTGGATCAGCTTGCGGGCCCTGGCGTCGGATTCCTCCTTGCTGTCGCCGCCGAACTCGATCAGGAGCCACCCGGTCCCGTCCGGCAGCAGCTTCAGGTTCTGCGGATGCAATCCCACGGATCGCATGTCGTTGATGAGGCGGTCGTCCATGCCCTCGAGTCCAATCGGGCGGTGCTTCATGACCGCCGGCACGCGGTCGGCGGCGGCCGCCACGCTTCGAAATCCGGCGACGACGAGGCTTCGCGCCTTCGGATTGGGAATGAGCCGCAGCGTCGCCTCGAGCACCGTGACGCAGGTGCTCTCGGAGCCGACGAGCGATCGGGCGACGTGAAATCCCTTCTCCGGCAGGAGATCGGGAAGGTTGTAGCCGGAAACGCGGCGAGGAATGGCCGGATACCGTTCGCGGATTGCCGCGCCGTAGCGATCGCGAAGCGTGGCGAGGTCTCGATAGATCTGGCCGGACCGTCCGGCCTCCGCGCCGAGCCGGGCGAGCTCTTCCTCCGAGCACTTCCCGACGCGCATGCGGAGGCCGTCGTAGGTCGCGATCTCGAGCGCGTCGACCTGGTCCGCGGTCCGCGCGCCGTCTCCCTCGAACGCCGCCATGACGGAGTGGACGCCGCAGGAGTCGTTCCCGATCATTCCGCCGAGGGTGCAATGGGTGTGCGTGGCCGGATCCGGACCGAACGTGAGCCCGTGCGGCGCCGCGGCCGCGCGCAGATCGTCCAGGACGACTCCGGGCTCCACGACGGCGATCCGCCGGTCGGGATCCACCGAGAGGATCCGGTCGAGGTGCCTCGACATGTCCAGGATCACCGCGGCGTTGCAGCACTGTCCCGCGAGGGAGGTTCCTCCGCCGCGGGAGAGGATCGGAGCGCCGTGCCGCCGGCACGCCGCGATCGTCTCGAGGACGTCGTCGCGGTCGCGTGGAACCACGACGCCGATCGGGACCTGACGGTAGTTCGAGGCGTCCGTCGCGTACAGCGCGCGGCTCCCGCGGTCGAAGCGGACTTCGCCCCGCACACGGCGCGAGAGCTCCTCCGCCAGCGCCGGGGCGTCCCCCGTGAATTCCTTCCGGCGACCGGGGGCCGTCAGATTGGTCGGATCGACGTCGACGGAGGGCCGCGGATCGCGGAACCGGGTACTCATACGGCGTAACGCTGCGCGTCGCGGCTCTTCCATTCGAGGCCCAGGCCGGGACGGCTCTCGTCGGGTGCGAGCGCTCCGCCGACGGGCGAGAGCGCGCCCTCGAAGAGCATGTGCTCGATTCGGACGTGATCGTGAAAGTACTCGAGGTGCCGCAGCGGCGCGGCGGAGCAGCCGGTGTGCGCGTGGATGGACGGGGCGCAGTGCGCGGACAGAGGGACTCCGCGCGCCTGGCAGAGCGCGGCCGCCTGGAGGAAGCCCGTGACGCCGGAGGCGCGGGTCGCATCGGCCTGGAGGACATCGACCGCCTCGTCCTCGAGCATCCGCCGGAAGTAGGGCGAGTCGTAGCCGTATTCACCCGCCGCGATCTCCATCCCGCCCGGCGCGCGATCCCGCAGGAGGCGCAGGCCCTCCAGGTCATCGGAGGGGACCGGCTCCTCGAACCAGGTCACTCCGAGCGAGGCGAAGGACTCGGCGAAGGCGAGCGCCTCCTTGCGCGCGTAGGCGCCGTTCGCATCGACGAAGAGCTCGGCGTCGCCGCCGATCGCCTCCCGCACTCCGCGGACCCGGTCGAGATCCCGGCTGGCCTCGCGTCCGACCTTCATCTTGACGCGCGGGATTCCCTCCGCCACCCAGCCCTCGAGCTGCTCGCACAGACGCGCGGGCGAATACGAGGTGAAGCCGCCGCTTCCGTAGACCGGCACGCGATCGCGAACGGCTCCGAGCAGTCTGAACAACGGCAGGTCGAAAAGACGCGCCTTCAGATCCCAGAGCGAGTTGTCCACCGCCGAGATCGCCATCGCGCTGATTCCGGGGCGTCCGAGATTGCGAAGGGAACGAACCATCGCGGTCCAGCAGCCGGCGACATCCATCGCGTCGCGACCCTCCACGACCCTCGCGAGATGATCGCGAACGAGGGTCGCGGTCGAGGTGTCCGCGTACGTGTATCCGAGCCCCTGCTTGCCGCCGGCCTGGATTCGAACGAGGACGAGAGTGGTGGACTCCCACTCCAGCGTGCCGTCGGACTCCGGGGAATCCGTGGGGATGCGGTACGCTCCGACCTCGACGCTGTGGATTGGAATCGACTCGTGCTCCGCGTGAAGCTTCGCCTCCAGGCGGCTCACACCATTTCGCGCACTTTGTCCGAGAGGATGGTCAGCGCGATCTCCTTGCGATTCGGCGTTCCCTTCGCGAGGGATTCCGCCAGGTGCGCGGCCTGCTTGGCGGTGACCTTGGCCGGCATCGGCGGCTCGAACGGATCGACGACCGCTTCGATCAGGGCCGGCCCCGGCGTCGCGAGCGCCTGGTCGAGGATCGTTCCGCAATCTTCGGGATCCTCGATCGCGAATCCCGCGCCGCCGCACGCCCGCGCGAAACCGGCGAAGTCGATCGGGTTGAGGTCGCAGCCGTATTCGGGGTTGCCGAGGAACACCATCTGCTCCCACTTGATCTGGCCGAGTGTGTTGTTCTTCACGACGACGATCTTGATCGGCAGCTTGTATTTCACCGCGGTCGCGAACTCACCCATCAGCATGGTGAACCCGCCGTCGCCGACGAATCCGATGCACTGACGCTCCGGATACGCCACCTGCGCGGCGATCGTGTAGGGCAGCCCGTTGGCCATCGTGGCGAGGTTGCCCGAGAGCGAGTGCATCTGGCCGCGCCGGACGGGGATGTGCCGGGCGAACCAGGTCGTGATCGTGCCGGAATCGCAGGAGACGATCGCGTCGTCGGCCGAGCCGCTTGCCGAGCTCCCAGGCGACGACCTGCGGCTTCATCGGCTTCTCGCGGCGCGACGCCTGCTCGTCCATCAGCTCGCGCCATTCCTTCATGCCCTTCTGCGCCTTCTCGAGGAACGCGCGGTCCGTCCTTGCGCTCGAGCAGCGGCAGCAGCTCCTGAAGCGTGCGCCGGCTGTCGCCGACCAGGCCGACCTCGACGGGATAGCGCAGGCCGATCCGCGCCGGATCGAGATCGATCTGCACGGCGCGGGCCTCGCCGGGCTTCGGGTAGAACTCGATGTAGGGGAACGACGTGCCGACCATCAAGCAGCGCGTCGCACTCCTCCAGCGCCTCCTGCGATGGCCTGGTGCCCAGCAGCCCGATGCCGCCGGTCGTGTACGGGCGAATCGTCGGGCACGGCCGCCTTGCCGAGCAGCGCCTTGACGATGGGCGCGCCGAGCCTCTCGGCGACGTCGAGGAGCTCGTCGGTGGCGGCCAGGGCGCCCTGTCCGGCGAGAAGAACGCGGCCTCTTCGCCGGCGTTCAGGATCTCCGCCGCCCGCGCCAGGTCCGAGGGAGGCGGCACACGCGCGCGCCTGGCCGCTCGATCGTCGACGTTGTGCCTGGGCACGTTGCGGTCGGATCTCCGGTCCGAATCCTGCTCCTGGATGTCGACCGGGAAGTTGATGTGCGCGACACCCTTGTAGGCGAGAGCGGTGCGGCAGGCGAGGTGGGTCACGTTCGCCACGTGCGCGGGGCCCATCACGCGCGTGTTGTAAACGCCGACGTCCATGATAGAGCGCGATCGAGGTCGACGTCCTGCTGCTGGTGCGTGTCGATCAGATCGTGGAACGCGTGACCGGTGATGGCGAGGACGGGCGCGCGATCGAGCTTCGCGTCGTAGAGTCCGTTCAGGAGGTGAATTCCGCCGGGCCCGGAAGTGGCCAGGCAGACGCCGAGGCGTCCGGTGTACTTCGCGTACGCGCAGGCCATGAACGCCGCCGCCTCCTCGTGGCGCACGTGGATGAAGCGGATCTGCTCCCGCCGCTGACGGAGCGCCTCCATGATCCCGTTGATCCCGTCTCCTGGAAGACCGAAGATGACCTCGACCCCCCAGGCCTCGAGAACTTCGATCAAAGTCTCCGCGGCGGTGTTCGTCAACCTTGGCTCCTCGAGACGGGCGCGGCGGGGAGAGGCTCAGCCTTCCGCATACGCCATCGTGGACAAGAGCGCGTTCGCGGGCTGCCGGGAATCGAGCCGCGTGTGCTGTACGACGATCGGAGCGTCCGACTCGATGAGGCTCGCATAATCGGTGTCCCGGGCGATCGGCTCCGGATCCGCGAAATCGTTGAATCGCAAGTGAAGCGTCCGGCGCGCGGGAACCTCGAAGCGAAAGGGCCCCGCCGGCTCGCGGTCAGCGAAGAAGACCGTGATGGTGACCCGCGCGTTGCGGCCGGACACGTTCAGGATGCAAACCGCCTCGTGACTGGTCATCTCGGGCCTGGGACCGTGGCTCTCCCCGGGGATGTATCCCTCCGGTATCGCCCAGCGCTTTCGACCGATGGGTGGAAAATCGATTTCAGAACGGCTTCGGATCCCTGCATTCACCGGTTTTTCTCGATGCGATATCTGTGCCAGGAACCCAGTGACGCGCGTCAATGCCTCCGAACTCGACGGCCAACCGCGCGAGAGAGGAGACCCGGCAGCGGGTCGTCGATTCCCGAGGATCCAGGACAACTCGATGAAGGCGTCGGGGTCCGTCCATCGTCCGCGCTCGTGCAGGAACCGAACGGCCCCGTCGACCACGATCTGGCCGTCCTCGAGGGAGATCGAGATCTCGGCGTGGCGTCGGGCCGATCGGCTGGAATATATATCGCAACGCGATATGTTGATGCCGTGGAGGCAGATACGATGAGGCTTCGAGCCGTTCCGATCGCTGTGGCGCTGGGTCTTACCTGGGGATTGGGGATCATGCTGCTCGGCTGGATTTCCGCATTCGGCTGGGGGGCGAGGGTCGTCGAGGTCATCGCGAGTGCATACGTCGGTTATGCCTCGAGCTTCGTCGGCGGTCTGATCGGAGGCGTCTGGGGGTTCGTCGACGCTTTCGTGGCCGGACTCGTCTTCGCGTTCTTCTACAATGCGCTGGCGGGAGAGAAGCGTCCGGCATCGACGCGGCTCTTCGACCGCACCGAGCAACCGGCCCACTAGTCGGACCGCGGCCGTGCCGTCACGAGGAGCCATGAGGATGGGCGTCGCCGCGGATCGCGATGACTTGGTTGAAAGATGAGAGTCGCCATTAACGGAACAGGGGTAGCGGGTCCGACGCTGGCCTACTGGCTACGACAGTCCGGTCATGAGCCCGTGCTCTTTGAGACGGCGCCCGCGCTACGCACCGGAGGCTACCTGATCGACTTTTGGGGACTCGGCTACGACATCGCGGAACGCATGGGGCTCGTCCCGGTCCTGCGCGAACGCTGTTACTTGATGGAGCGGATGCGCATGGTCGATGCCGACGGCCGGGAGGAGGCAGCGCTAGACGTGGCGTCGATGCGAGAACTGCTCCAGGGGCGCTTCATCAGCCTCACACGGGCCGACCTGGCGTCAGCACTCTTCGAAGCCTGCGACGGCACGCCGGCAAACTTCGGCGTTTCGGTCTCAACGATCGTGCAGGACGCCGAAGGAGTCGTTGCCACTCTCTCCGACGGCCGTCACGAGCGCTTCGATCTGGTAATCGGAGCCGACGGGCTGCACTCTCGGGTTCGAGAGGTCGTCTTCGGCCCGGATGCCCGGTTCGAAACATCCCTGGATTGCTACGTCGCCGCCTTTCGGATCCCGGGCTATCCCCACCGCGACGAACTCACGTATGTTTCGCACACCGTGCCCAAGCGTCAGGTCGCGAGAGTGGCGCTGCGAAAAGACGACACTCTGGTGTTGCTCGTGTGTCGGGCGGATGTCCTCGGCGGCGACCCTCCGCGAGATTTGCGCAAGAAAGCGCTACGCCGCGCGTTCGGCGACATGCGATGGGAGGTGCCGGAGATTCTCGATGGGATGGATCGGGTCGACGACGTCTATCTCGATCGTGTCAGCCAGGTCCACCTTCCGCGCTGGTCCGCGGGACGCGTGGGCCTGATCGGTGACGCGGCCGCCTGTCCGTCGCTACTCGCCGGGGAAGGCACCGGGCTGGCGATGGTCGAGGCCTATGTCCTTGCGGGAGAGCTTCACCGAGCCGGCGGCGATTTCGCGCGAGCCTTCGCGGCGTACGAGGCGCGGCTGCGCGAGTTCGTGACCGCCAAGCAGAAGGCGGCGCTCCGGTTCCGCGGCTTCTTCGCACCGCGGTCCGCGCTCGCACTCAAAGTGCGGAACATCTCCTTGAACGCACTCTCGATCCCGTTCTTCGCAAAGCGTTGGCTCGCGCGCTCACTGAACGATGATCTGGAGCTGCCGGAGTACCTGGCTGCGTGAGCGAGAGCGCACGCTCCTGGGTTCGCGCGTCGAAGGGCAGAGCACGCGTCAGGAGGGTTGCCGACGGCCCCGTCGGTACGCTCGAACGATGTGTCCCGGTCGCGATATCGGTGCGCGGCCGACGCGCACGGGCGCGCGCGGGGTTCGGCGTTCGACCGGTCTTCGTCCGCGTGCATGGCGGGGTGAGGTGCGCGCCGCCGAACACTCGGATGCAGCGGACTCCCTCGTCGCGTTCGGCTCTCTGCGAGCCGCTGACGCGCGACCCGTTGCGCCCCAGCAAATGACGGCGGCACGTTGGTTCGAGGTGGCGATTGGGTTCGTCATCCCAACCGCAACGGTCGTATGGATTCTTTGGAGCCTTTGGCGCTGGTTCAATCCAGGCGCAATCAGACCACCTGAGAGGTTTCTTGCGGGCATCACAGAATTCTTGCTCCTCTGTGTCTTCGTGATCCTCGTCATCCTCGCGTGGGAGCTGTTCAAGACATGGAGACAGCCAACGCATTCGACGGAGTCGCACGCTCCCGCGAGTGGCTTGCGACCGACGGGGCATGAACCTGACGATTCTGCCGCCCTAACGCGCGGATCGCGAAACACGAGCCGCCCAGCCTGCGCGACCAGAGTCACGATCGGGCGGGGTTTCGGGGAACCTCTTCAAAGCGTTCGAGGAGTCCATCGAACGCCTCAAACCCGCATCGGCGGTGTCCTCGAGGCCTCGATGCGACCTGCGGAAGAACCGGGCAGCTTCCAGGCGAGATTGTCAGCGAATCTCCCGTTTTTTCCCGTCGATTGATCCCTCCCACCTGACCGGGGCCAAAGAGGAGAAGCGCCCGACTTCTCAGGCGCTTCCGCGGGGAGTGATCGTTCCTTCCCGCTTTGAGACCCCCCGCACCGCCGATCCCACTCTTCCCTTCCCGGTGGGAATGCGCGCCGCGGGTCGGCGGGTTCCGGCTTCCCAGAGATGACACGACGGTCGAGGCTCGGGGCCGGAGTCGGGACGATCGCACTGACCGCCTTCCTCGTCCTCGGGTCCTGGGCCTCCGGGCGCACGCCGGCGCCCAGGCCCTGCTGCTCCCGGTGCGAGCGCTGCGTTTCGATCGGTTGCCAGGACCCTCCCGCGAAGACGCCCCTCAAGCCGGAGCTCGCCGGGCCTCTCGCGATCGCGGCGCCCCTCCACGTTCTGGATCGCCCGAAGCTCGTTCGCCTCGCCGCGGGACTTCATCCAACGTTCGCAGCAATGCTGCCGGGTTTTGACCGCCCCATGCGGAACTGATCCTCCGGTCTTCCGATGCGAGGCCGAAGGCAATCGGCCTCATAACTTCAGAAACGGAGGAAAACCAATGAAGGCCCAAGGCCTGCTGGCCCTTTCCCTGGTTCTCGCCCTTCCGAGCGCGGTCGCGCTCGCCCAGGACGCGCACGCGAGCTGTGCTTCCCACCAGGACCACGCGGCGGGCGTCGACGATCGCGGCGACCACGTGATGGGGTTCTCGCACGAGAAGACCACGCATCATTTCCGGCTGACCGGGGCCGGAGGCGTCATCGAGGTCTCCGCGAACGACCCAACGGACGCGGAGAGCCGCGACGCCATCCGCGCGCACCTCGGACACATCGCGAAGATGTTCGCCGCCGGCGACTTCGACGCCCCGATGCTCATCCACGACCGCGTCCCGCCCGGCGTGCCGACGCTCAAGAAGAAGAAGGCGTCGATCCACTGGATTTTCGAGGACACGGAGCGGGGCGGCCGCATCGTCGCCTCGACCTCCGACGCGAAGGCGCGCCAGGCGCTCCACGACTTCCTGCGCTTCCAGATCCAGGATCACCGGACCGGGGACTCGGAGAAGATCTCGGACTGAACCGTTCGATCCGGCGACGGCGTCCGATCCGCCGCCGCCGGATTTCTATGCCGAAAGAAAACGCCCCGGTTTCCCGGGGCGTCCTGCGATCCGCGACGATTCGGGAAGCGCGTCAGAAGGCCCCGGTGTCCGCGCCGCTCGTCATCTGTCCCGCCGGATTGGTGTACGTCTTCTGCGCTCCCGTGAGGGTGTCCGTCACCGTCAACGTGAATGCCTCGTTCGTGAGCGATGCCCAGTAGACCCAGAACTTCCCGTTGACCGAGCGTCCGTCCAGGACCTTGACGACCAGATCGATGTTGTCCGGCGAGAAGAACCAGAACCCCTTCGTCTGCGCCGAGAGGGTCGTCAGGTTGCCGCTGTTCACCGAGCCGTCCTTCGCCGTCCAGGTCACGGACGCCTGGAAGCGCGCCGGCGACGCCGGAACGACCTTCTCCGGCGGGACCGGCGCGAAGAGATCGCTCATGACCCCGGCGTTCGCGTCGCAGGCATGGTTGAGGCACGGCAGGCCGAAGCCCGCCTCGAGCGTCCTCAGCAGCGAGAAGTGCGTGTAGAAGACGTCGCTCGACACGCCGCTCACGCCGTAGTTCGTGTCCACCGATCAGGAGCACCTTGTTGGTGTTGGGCGTCCCGCTGTAGTCGTTCTCGTCCCACCATACGACGATGGCGTTGTGGCCCCATCCCCAGGCGGGAGAGGCGTGGATCGCCCGGACCAGCGTCTCGATGGTCTTGTCGCCCTGATAAATGAGCGCCGGGTTGAGGCCCGCCTGGGTGCCGTCGTCGCTCGGGATCGAAGTCGCAGAGCGGGCCGGCGTTGCCCCGCCCGTGCTGATCGTTGCACTGGTTGGGAGCGACGAAGGAGAAGGAGGGGGCCTGGCCCGAGGCGAGATCGGCGAAGAGGCCGGTCGGTCCGTCGAAGCCGACCGTGTTCGCCAGGTTGTTGCCGGTCGGGCCTTCCTGGACGCTCTTGAAGTAGGCGAACGGGTTGTGCTTGACGGCGTAGAGGTTGACCAGCGTCTGGGACTCGGCCGGTCAGCGACGCGCTGATGCGGAAGTCCGCGTCTCGATGAAGAATCCGTCGCTGTTGTTGACGCGGTCGGCCCCGGTGGGCGGCAGACTCTCCTGGTAGCTCTTCCAGCTCAGGCCCTTCTCGTAGAGCTGGTCGCCGATCGTCTTGCCCACCGTGCCCGGCGCGGCCGGAATCGACATCACGCCGTCGATGTTGGTCACGGAGGTGATGGACGGTGGCGTGATCTCGTTGGTCATGTCGAAGGCCGGCGTCGCCGCGTCCGTTCCGACTGCCGGCGATCGGGCAGATGTCCGGGCTGCCGGGTTGTCGTAGGACGTCGTGCCGGAAGCGAGGTTCGGCGTACAGGTTCGCGTTGTGCCAGTCGGGACTGTTGTCGTTCAGGACCCCGAAGTTCGACCCGCCGACCACCTCGAGGTAGTTCGTGAGGCTGGGATGGGCGATCGCGAAGTAGTTCGTGGTGGCATTGACCATCCCCATGTACCTGTTCGTGAACGGCGCGCCGGGGTTGCCCACGATCTGCTCGTAGGCGTGGTTCTCCATCATGATGATCCAGACGTGGTCGAGATGCTCGATCCCGCTGGGAACCGCCCCTTCGCCGGCGAGAGCCGGTCCGGCGAAGAGCGCGCAAATCAATCCGAGAGCCGCGATCCTCCGTGTCGAATTCATGCATTCCTCCTGCGCTGTGCGAACCGGAACGGCCGCAAGCGGCGCGACGATAAGAGGCATGCGCGAACGCCCAGCCAAGATCGCGGGAATCCGACGTGAAGAGACGGAGGGACCTCTTCAGCTCGAGTGAACGTCACCCGCCCCGCGTCGCAAGATCCTCATCGTGGCGGCGGGCGTCGCGGATTCCGACGCCGCCGATTCGGACCTCAGTCCTCGCCGCGCTCCGCCTTCCAGAGCTGCTCCTGGAGCGGTTCGTTGTAGACCTTCCAGACGCCGCCGGAGCAGTGCAGCTTCGCCCGGGAGCGGTAGTCCATGCCGGCGAGCGGACCGCTCTGCCACCTCCAGACGAACGGGACGGTCGCGGTCGCGCCGGCCATTCCCAAAGGACCGTCCTGCCGGATCAGGACGCTCTCGACGCGCAGGAGGCGGCGCTTCGTGTCCCCCGTGACGACGGTCTTCTCGGACTCGACGAAACGGATCCCCGGGTCCCAGGGCCCCTCGAACGCCGGCGAGCGCGCGATCAGATCCGACGCGGCCTCGCGCGTGAGCTCGGGCGTCTTCCCGCAGCCGGCGGCCAGGAGCACGACGATCGCCGCCGCCAGGGACAGACCTCGAAGGATGGGGGCGCGCATGCCCTCATTGTCCCCCAGGGCCGCGACTCGAGAGCGCGTTCTCGTCGGCGACCGTCCATCGTGACAAAAGGACCCGCGCGACATTGGGCTCACGTTAAATCTCCGCCACGCGTCGATCTCTGGGTTCTGTCGCGCCGCCGTCTGATAAGAAGAAGATCCGGGCACGCCTCAGGTCGTTGAGCCCGGAAAGGAGTTTTTGCCATGGCCGGAAACGTCAAACCCATTCCCGACAACTACCACCGCGTGACGCCCTACCTCATCGTCAACGGCGCCGCGGACGCCATCGACTTCTACAAGAAGATTTACGGCGCCACCGAGATCATGCGGATGCCGGGACCCGACGGAAAGATCGGGCACGCGGAGCTGAAGATCGGAGACTCCACGATCATGCTCGCCGACGAGAATCTCGAGATGGGGCACAAGGGCCCGCGCACGTTCGGCGGATCGCCGGTCTCGCTCCTGCTCTACGTCGAGAACGTGGACCGCACCGTGAAGAACGCGGTCGACGCCGGCTCGAAGCTGGTCCGTCCGGTTGCGGATCAGTTCTACGGAGACCGGACCGGCGGCCTCGTGGACCCCTTCGGGCACGAGTGGTACCTCGCGACGCACATCGAGGACGTTTCTCCCGAGGAGATGAAGAAGCGCGCCGACGCGATGGCCTCGGCGGCGGCGAAGTAAACTCACAGTCACGAACGGACAGGGGCGAGCGAATGCTCGCCCCTCTTTCTTTTTGTGCGCGACGTCACACGCGCCAAGTCGACTCTCCCCCTAACATGCGCCAGCGTTTAATCTTTTCAACCGGAGGGCTGTTGCCCGGTGGAACCGGTATGAGAGATCGGGATTACGGAAGGTATGCGATTCGGTCGCGAAGCGATGTCCGTGCGCCCCTCCACCGCACGCGGGGCGATGGCTGCGGCTCTTCTCCTGTGGCTGTCGGCCGCGATCGCGGCCGCCGTGACGTATTCGCACGTCCCGACCTCCTATAACTGGATCGATCCCTCCGGCCACGCGCCCGTCGTGTGGAGCAATCCGACGCTCTGCACCGCTTTCGGAGACGCGATCGGCGACGACGCCCTCAGCCCCCTGACCAACATCGGGTTCACCTTCCAGTACGGCGGGACCGCCTACACACAGCTCTACATCATGACCAACGGCCGCCTGCAGTTCGGCGCGGGCAACACGCACTGCGGCGCGGGAACCACGACCATCACCCCCCGCGCCTACAACCTGGCGTATCCCGACGGGAACATCCAGAACACGATGAAGATCTACGGCGCCGACCAGGACACGAGCCCCAACGGCTCGGGAGGCGGACCGGAACCCACGACGTGCACCTTCCCCGGATGCGCGATGTATTTCACCTCCACGCCGCTCGGAACCGCGCCGAACCGCCAGTTCGTCGTGACCTGGGTCGCGACGCCCGACTGGGGCTCGACCGCGAGCTTCTTCAACCTCCAGCTCATCCTGAACGAGAACGGGACGTTCGTTTACCAATTCGGCCCCGGCAACAACCCGGACGGCGGACACGCCGACATCGGCTGGGAGCTCGGCGGGGCCGATTTCGACACGATCACGTACACCGACATTACCAACCTCGCCAACACGGCGATCCTGTTCTACAACCCGCTGGTCATCACGCCGACACAGACGCCGACCTCCACTCAGACTCCGACGCCGACCCAGACATTCACGCCGACGTTCACCGCAACGCCGACGCCGACGAATACTCCGACGAATACGCCGACGAATACCCCCACGCAAACGCCCACTCTCACCCCGACCAATACGCCGACGCCGACACTGACGCCGAGCAATACGCCGACGAATACGGCGACCCCGACGTTCACGGCAACCCCGACGGCGACGCCCACTCACACCCCGACGAATACCCCGACCGATACGCCAACCATTACGCCGACGCCGACCCTGACGCCCAGCAACACGCCGACGAACACACCGACGAACACACCGACGAATACTCCGACGGCTACGGCGACCCCGACCAACACACCGACCAACACCCCGACGTCGACGGCGACGCCCACGGCGACTCCGACCAACACGCCGACCAATACGCCAACGAATACCCAACAACACGCCGACCAACACGCCGACCAACACCCCGACGGCTACGGCGACTCCGACGGATACGCCGACGAATACGCCGACCAACACCCCGACGGCGACCCCAACCTCCACATCGACGGCGACCCCGACCGCCACCCCGACGAGCACGTCGACGGCGACGCCGACGAGCACGCCCACGGCCACGCAGACGAGCACGCCGACCGCGACGTCGACGCCGACCGCGACCCCGACCAGCACGCCCACGGCAACGCCGACGAAGACGTCGACTCCCACGCCGACTCAGACGGCAACGGCCACGCACACGCCGACCCGTACGCCGACGTCGACGGCGACTCCGACGGCCACCCCGACGCCCACGCCCGGAGACGCCGCCGCCGTCCAGATGTTCGTCGACGAGCACGTCTCGAGCGGCACGTCCAACCTGAACGGCGTTCTCGAGTCGGGCGAGACGGTGATGGTCGAGCCCGCATGGAGGAACACCGACCCCTCGACCCAGGCATTCACGGGCGTGGCCTCGAACTTCGTGGGACCGCTGGGGCCCGTGTACACGGTCGAGGACAACTCCGCCGACTACGGCACGGTCAGCTCGAACGCGACCACCGACTGCTACACGGCGACGCCGTCACACGACTGCTACGCGATGACGATCTCCGGAGCGCGCCCGACGGCTCACTGGGACGCGACCTTCGACGAAAATCTGAGCTTCGGGCCGCCGAAGACCTGGACCCTGCACGTCGGCGAGAGCTTCCCGGACGTGCCGGTCAACCATCAGTTCTACGTCTTCATCGAGAATCTCTTCCACAACCAGGTCACCGTGGGCAACCAGGACGGCAACTACCACCCGGAGGAGTCCATCACCCGCGCGCAGATGGCCGTCTTCATTCTCAAGGGCAGGTTCGGCTCGGGCTTCGTGCCTCCGCCGGCGACGGGAACGGTCTTCGGCGACGTTCCGTCCGGATCGTTCGCCGCGGCGTGGATCGAGAAGCTCGCGAGCCTGGGGATCACGGCCGGCTGCGGCGACGGCAACTTCTGTCCGAACGATCCGGTCACGCGCGCGCAGATGGCCGCATTCATCGTGAAGGCGCTCCAAGGGGCCGGCTTCAACCCGCCCGCGTGCGTCGGAATGTTCGCGGACGTGCCCTGCCCGGCCACGGCCGACTTCCCCTACTCCGACTGGGTCGAGGAGCTCTACGCCGAGGCGATCACCGCGGGCTGCCTGCCCGCGCCGCCCGGAGGGAAGCCCAGCTTCTGCCCGGCGACCCCGAACACCCGGGGCGAGATGGCCGTCTTCATCGTGAAGGCGTTCGGCCTGCTGCTGTACGGGCCCTAAGCGCGCCGGCAGCGCGCCCGAGGATCGAGCGGCGCGCTAGAACATCGCCTTCAGCGCGAAGACGAACTGCCGCGGCGGCGTCCGCGCCACGACCTTCCCGTAGTCCGGGTTGAACTGGTTCGGGTCGCCCTCCGCCGCGATGATGTACTGGATGTTCCGGTACGTCTCCGACTGGCGGTTGAGCAGGTTGTAGATGAAGACCTGCGGAACGAGGGTCACGAGCCCCATCGTCAGGTTGTAGCCCAGGCTCAGATTCGCCTCGTACTCGGTCGGCGTGCGGCCCGCCGAGCCTCGAGGGACCATGTAGAGGTCGGATCCCAGATAGTCCGGCCAGTCCGATCGGAGTTGATCGAACGGCACCCCGCTGCGGACGTAGAACTGGAGCCCGGCGGTCAGACCGAACGGAGCCGTGTACGCCGCGTCGAGGCGGAACTGGTGGGGACGGTCGAGGAAGAGCTTTCCGTAGGCGTTGGGATACGTCGCCGGATAGTCGAAGTCCTCGTTCAAGCCCGGGTCCGTCTGACCCGTGCTCTCGTGGACAGCCCCGTCGTAGTTCCCTCGTACCGACGAGAAGACGTACGACGCCTGGAGCCAGAGCCAGCTGCCGACGGTCTTCCGCGCGGAGAGCTGAATCGCGCGATACAGGCGCTTCGCCTTGGGCGACTGGGGCGCCGGCGCATCGTGGAAGCCGCCGAGGCTGTAGCCGTCGTACCACGGAAAGTTTCCGGATGCCCAGAGTCCGGTGCCGCCGGGGTTGATGTTCGCGCAGGAGTTGCCCAGGTTGACCGGCGCGCTGTAGTCGAGATCGCAGCGGTCGTCGATGGCGTTGCCGAGACGGCGGTACATGCCCTTCACTTCGACCGAGAAGGTCGGGTCGAGCGCCTTCTCGACACCGAGCGTGACCTCGTCCTGGTACATCCCGTGGAGGTTCGGATCGACGGGCTCGTTGAAGGCGCCGCCCTGCTGGTCCGGGCGCGGATGGCCCGGCGCCGTCGGGTCGTGCACCGTGCTGAGCGGGTCGAAGTTGTACGTCGTGACGAAGAGCTCGCTGCCGAAGTCGCGCACGTTGATGTCCGTGGGAGTGGCGTAGTAGAAGCGGCCGTAGAACGCATAGACCTTGGACGTGCCCTGCTTCGACGGATCCCAGATGATGCCGATGCGCGGCTGCCACTGGTTCGTGAGCCGGGAGACGACCTTTCCGTCGAACCCCTTGATGTCGGTCCGGTCGAACCGGAGCCCGACGTCCGCGGTGAGATTCGGAAGGATCTTCCACGAGTCCTGGAGAAAGGCCGAGTAGTCGGTGCTATTCAGGTGCACGTCGTTGGACGGAACGGGTACGGCGTCGCCGCCCCCGAGCCGCGAGCCGAAGAAGGTGTGCGCGTAGTAGATCGCGCCGCTGGTCTCGTCGATCCGCTTCGACACCTGCTGGCCGCCCGTGAAGATGTCGATCGCCTCGGTCGACCGCTCGACGTAGGCGCCGCCGACCTTGAGCTCGTGGTCGTGGAAGTAGCCGACGAAGTCGCCCTGAAACTGATTCCGGTGGCTCTTGTTGAAGTCCTGATAGCCGTTGATGCGCCCCAGCCCGCCGGTGACCGGGAAGGGCGGCGCCACGGTCTCGTCGGTGAACTGGATCGCATTGCCAGCGTCCGTGCCGGTCAGCTCGAAGCGGTCGTTGTGGCGGGATCCCTGCAGCGTCAGGAGGCCTGCGGAGCCGAAGAGGACGTTCGCGCGGCCGCCGTAGTCGACGCCGCCGATGTCTCGGTGTCCCAGGTACGAGCCCGGATCCGTCGAGTTGGGCGTCCGGATCGCGCCGTCCACCGTGGTCGGATCCGAGAACGCCGTCCCGACGAGGGTCGCGCCCTGCGTGACGTTCCAGGTCAGCTTTGCGGACCAGAGGTTGGAAGCGGAGTCGAGGGGGAACTCCTCCCCGGCGACGACGCCGCGGGGCGGAGAGATCGTCTGGTTGTCCGTGACGCGGTTGTACGCGCCGAAGAACCAGACGCGGTCCTTGAGGAAGAAGCCGCCGAGATTCGCGCCGTAGTCCCACTTCTCCTCGCCGGGGGTCAGCGTCCCGGTGAACGTGTCCGAGTCGTTGGCGGTGAACACCTCGCTCGCCCGCAGGGAGGCGCTGTTGTACCGGCCGAACACGCTCCCGCGGAAGTCGTTCCCGCCCGACTTCGTGATGACGTTGATGATTCCGCCGGTGGCGTTCCCGTACTCCGCGCGGTAGCTGTCGGTCTTGACCTCGACCTCCTCGATGAACTCGTTGTTGATGACCTTCCCCTGCAGGCCGCGGATCACGTTGGTGGTGTCGACGCCGTCGATGATGAAGCTGTTCTCCGCGGACGTCGAACCGTAGACGGTCAGCGCCGCGGCTCGGCCCTGACGATCCGCGCGGTCCTGGGAGACGCCCGGGTTCGACTTCACGATGTCGGTGTAGTTGCGGCCGACGGGAAGGCGGTCGATGACGCTCGAGCCGTAGTTGCTTCCGCCGGTCGTGGTGCTCACGTCGACCACCGGCGCCTCGCCCGTCACCACGATCTGCTCCGTGGCCGCCACCTGGAGCGTGACCGCGACGGATGCGGTCGCGTCCAGCCGGACCTGGGTCTGCTGCTCCGCCTTCCCGAAGCCGGCCAGCGTGACGACCACGCGGTAAGCTCCCGGAGGCAGGGCGGGTAGCTGGAACGCTCCCCCCGAGCCCGTCACCGTCGTCCGCGAACCCTGGAGCGAGGCCGAGAGGACCTCGACGGTGGCGCCCGGAAGTCCGGCGCCGTGCGCGTCGACGACCGTGCCGCGGATTTCTCCGAGCGTCTGGGCCAGCAGGCCGGTGCCGAATGCGAGAGCCCAGCCGACGATCGCGAAGCCCCGAGGGAGGACACGCATGGAGATCTCCTTTCGAACCGTTCGGGTCCGGGTTTTCCCAACCTCATACGCTCGCGGCGGGCGCCCTGTCAATCCGCGATGAGGCGGGCGGCTGCATTTTCGGCGCGACCGGCGGCGTGACACGCCGGGCGATACCGACGACGGCGCCGGCGTAACATTGCCGGCGCACAACGCCGGCGTAACATGTCGTCGCATGGATCCCCTCCTCGAGGCCCTCGAGCGGTCCGCCGCGACGGGCCTGATCCCGGAGGGAGCCTCGGTGCTCCTGGCCGTCTCGGGCGGAGCGGATTCCCTGGCGCTCCTCTACGCCAGCGCGGAGTCGAGCCCCGGGACCCGCTGGCGCCTCTCCATCGGCCACGTGCACCACGGCTGGCGAGGCCGGGAGGCGGATCGCGACCTCGCCTTCGTCGCCGACCACGCGCGGCGCCTCGGCCTCTCCTTCTTCCACCGCCGCCGCGACGCGCGGCGTGCGGCCTCGGAGCTCGGGCTCTCCCCCGAGGCCGCCGCCCGGCACGTCCGTTACGCGGCGCTGGCCGAGATGGCGCGCGAGGCCGGCGCCGCCCTCGTCGCGACCGCCCACCAGCAAGACGACGCGGTCGAGTCGCTCCTCCTCGCGAGGGAGCGCCGCGGGGGTCTCGCCCGACTCGCCGGGCCACGCGCGCTTCGGGACGACGGCGTCGTGCGCCCTCTCCTCGGGGTCGGCCGCGGCGAGATCCTGGCGTTCCTGGCCGTGCGCGGGCTCACGCATCGGCGGGACTCCACCAATGGCGACCTCGGGCTCTCCCGCAACCGCGTGCGCCGCGGTCTCGCCCGGACGAGCGAGGAGGAGCGTGCCGCGCTGGCCGTGGAAGTCTCCACGCTGGCCCGGGCGCGCGAGCGCCTGGACGAGGAGTACGCCCGGCGGGTCGCGCCCGCGGTCCGACGCGACGGCGGAGGAGGAACGTCCCCAGGGGCGTCGGGCTCGGCGGCCGTCGAGACCGTCTCGGTCGTCGAGGTCGACGCCCGAGTCCTCTGTGCCTGCCCGGACGAGCTCGTGCGCCTCGCGCTCTCCCGGCTCGCCGGTCCCTTTGCGCGCGCGGGCCGTCCGCCGATGACGGGACGGGAGCGCGAGCGCATCGTGTCGCGGCTTCGCTCCGGCGAGGACTTTCGCTTCGAGGCGGGGCGCCGCATTCGGTTCGAGCGCCGCGGCGGGCGCCTGCGCATCCGTCTCAGGGACGCGGCCGCCGCCGAGCCGGTGTACGATGCCGCGGAGAGAAGTCCCCGCTTGAAGAGACAGCCGTCGTGAGACTCGAGGTCCGCCACACCGCCGCCGAGATCGCCGAACGGGTGGCGACCATCGGGGACGAGATCGACCGGCAGCTCCGGGGCCGCGCGCTCGTCGTCGTTTCGATCCTCAAGGGTTCCGCGTTCTTCATGGCCGACCTCGCCAGGCGGCTCCACGGCGCCTTCTCCTGCCAGTACCTGCACGTGCGGCGGGTCGAGGGCGCCCACGACGTCCTCCAGATCGACTTCACGACCGGCTTCATCGTGCGCGACAAGCACGTCCTGCTGCTCAAGGACGTCGTGCACACGGGCGTCATCGAGACCTACCTCATGGATCAACTGCGGAGCGAGGGCGCGCAAACGCTCTCCCTGGCCGCGATCGTGGACAAGCCGCGCGAACGCAAGGCCAACGTGTCCGTGGACTTCTCCCTCTTTTCGGCCGAGCAGGGCGGCGTTTTCGCCGGATACGGCATGGAATACGACGGCCTGCATGCTCACCTGCCGGATATCCACGAGGTGCTCCCGGGGCAATAAAAGCCGGCCCAAGTCCGTTAGACTGGGGGCGGGGGGACGACCCCCAAAAAAGGGGTGTCGGGACTGACCGGGGAAGGAGTCCTCCGTTGAACGCCACGATCAAAAACCTGCTGCTCTGGATGGTCATCCTCGTCTTGATCATCCTCGCCTGGAACGTCTTCAAGACGGGCGCCGCCGCCATCGAGGAGGTCAGCTTCTCGCAGTTCCTCGACCAGGTCTCGCAGGGACACGTCCAGAAAGTCTCGATCCGCGGCGAAGAGATCCGCGGCACCTACGCGCCCAGCGCCGGCAAGCGCGAGCCGCTCTTCAAGACCTACGCGGCCAACTACCCGGACCTCGTCAAGGACCTCCGCGCGAAGGGCGTCGAGATCGAGATCGCGCCGACGAAGGACTCTTCGTTCGTCTCGGCGCTGGTCATGTACGGGCCGCTCATCCTGCTCGTCGCGATCTGGTTCGTGATCATGCGGCAGATGCAGGCCGGCGGGAACAAGGCGCTCTCCTTCGGAAAGTCCCGCGCGAAGCTGCTGACCCCGACGCAGAAGAAGGTGACGTTCAAAGACGTTGCGGGCGTCGAGGAGGCCAAGGACGAGCTGCAGGAGATCATCGAGTTCCTGAAGGACCCGCAGAAGTTCCAGAAGCTCGGCGGCAAGATCCCCAAGGGCGTCCTGCTGATCGGCCCGCCGGGCACGGGCAAGACGCTGCTGGCGCGCGCGGTGGCCGGCGAGGCCAACGTCCCGTTCTTCTCGATCTCCGGCTCCGACTTCGTCGAGATGTTCGTGGGCGTGGGCGCCTCGCGCGTCCGCGACCTCTTCGAGCAGGGCAAGAAGAACGCGCCCTGCATCATCTTCATCGACGAGATCGACGCCGTCGGCCGCCACCGCGGCGCGGGGCTGGGCGGCGGCCACGACGAGCGGGAGCAGACGCTGAACCAGCTGCTCGTCGAGATGGACGGCTTCGACACCAACGAAGGCGTCATCCTCATCGCCGCGACCAACCGGCCCGGACGTGCTCGATCCCGCGCTGCTCCGCCCCGGCCGCTTCGACCGCCGGGTCGTGGTCGACCGCCCGGACCTGCGCGGCCGCGAGCAGATCCTCAAGGTCCACACGCGCAAGATGCCGCTCGCCGAGGACGTGGATCTCTCCGTGATCGCGCGGGGCACGCCCGGCTTCTCCGGCGCCGACCTGGCCAACCTCGTCAACGAGGCCGCGCTGAACGCCGCCCGCTTCAACAAGAAGAAAGTCGAGATGATCGACTTCGAGTACGCCAAGGACAAGGTCATGATGGGCCCCGAGCGCAAGTCGATGATCATGACCGAGGAGGAGAAGCGCAACACGGCGTACCACGAGGCCGGGCACGCGCTCGTCGCGGCGTTGCTGCCGGACGCGGATCCCGTCCACAAGGTCACGATCATTCCGCGCGGCCGGGCCCTCGGGCGTCACGCATGCAGCTGCCGACCGAGGACAAGTACTCGCACACCAAGGAGTACCTCGAGTCGACCGTGACGGTCATGATGGGCGGCCGCATCGCCGAGGAGAAGTTCCTCGGGCACATGACCACGGGCGCCGGCAACGACATCGAGCGCGCGACCGACATGGCCCGCAAGATGGTGTGCGAGTGGGGCATGAGCGAGACTGGGCCCGCTGACGTTCGGGCGCCCGGAGCAGGAGATCTTCCTGGGCCGGGACTTCGGCCGCACTCAGGACTACTCCGAGGCCACGGCCAACCAGATCGACGCCGAGGTCAAGCGCATCGTCACGACCTCGTACGACCACGCCAAGAAGATCATCGAGGACAACCAGAAGGCGATGCACCGCATCGCGCGCACGCTGCTCGAGAAGGAAGTCCTCGACGGCGACGAGGTCCTCCAGATCATCTCGGAGGAGTCCGGCACCGACATCTCGAAACTGCGCAAGACCGGGCCGCCCAAGCCGCCGATCCTGCCCGGGACCCCGGCGGAGGTCGCCGACGGGACGGTCGGCCCGCTGGTCCCCGAACCGGCGTAGCCCCGGACGGCGTAGTCAGGGTGGGGAATCGTCCCCACCCTCGCGGCCGGAGGCGGCCGCCGCCAAGGAGGTGCCGGAATGAGCGTCGCCGAGACTTTTCTCCCGGAGTTCGATCTCGAGATGGCGTCCACGCGGCGCGTGCTGGAGCGCGTCCCCGCCGACCGCTTCGCCTGGAAGCCGCACGCGAAGTCCCGCAGTCTGCTCGAGCTCGCCACACACGTCGGGGAGCTCCCCCGCTGGGGCGTGCGGTTCGAGAAGGACAACTTCACGGTCGGCAGCGAGAAAGCGCCGGTCCACGCGACCACCGAGGACCTGCTGGCGCGCTTCGACGAGAACGTGAAGAACGGGCGCGCCGCCCTGGCGCGGGCCGCCGACGAGGCGATGGGCCGGGACTTCGCCGTGCTCAAGCCCAACGGCGAGGTCTTCTTCCACGGCCCGCGCCGGTCCCTTGTGCGAAGCGCCCTGCTCAGCCACCTGATCCACCATCGGGGGCAACTGACGGTTTATCTGCGCCTCTGCGACGTCCCGCTTCCCTCCGTCTACGGGCCCACGGCCGACGTCCCGATGTAGGGAAGGGCGGACGACTTCGCGACTGCCGGCGTGCGCTCAGCGCGCCTGACGGCGCAGATCCTCCGAGGCGGTCCGGCTCGCCACGACGACGCTGCCGTCGTGCAGCGTAATCGCCAGGCGGCGATCGTCGTAGGCCTTCATGTGCGCGACCGCGTCGAGGTTCACGATGTGGGAGCGGTGCACCTGGCGAAACCGCGCCGGGTCGAGGCGCGCGGCGAGCTCCCCGAGCGTCACGTGGATCAGGTAGACGCCCTCCGCGGCGTGCACCTCGGCGTAGTCGCCCTGCGCCTGGATGCGCCGGATGCCGCCGACGGCGATCGGAACGATGCGGTCCCCCTGGCGGGCGAAGAGGCGGGCGAGCGACCCCGGCGCGAGCGAGTCGCGGGCACGCTCTCCGGCGGCGACGGGAATCCCCGCGCGCTCTCCCGCGCCAAGTCCGCTCCGCGCGGCGTCCCGCGCCGCGACCGCCATCTGTCCAACTCGCGCGCGTACGCGCGCAACCGCGGCGGCGAGCCGCTCCCTCCCGAACGGCTTGACGAGGTAGTCGAGCGCGCCGAGCTCGAAGGCCGCCACGGCGAAACGGTCGTAGGCCGTCGTGAAGACGATCTCCGCGGGGTGCCGGATCCGCCGCGCGACCTCGAGGCCCGAGAGCTCCGGCAGGCGGACGTCCAGGAAGAGCAGGTCCGGACGGCGCTCGTCGGCCAGCGCCAGGGCGGACTTGCCGTCGACCGCCTCGCCCACGATCTCGATCCCGGGCATCGCGGCGAGGTATTCGCGCAGGCTTTCCCGGGCGGGCGCCTCGTCCTCGGCGAGGAGGGCGCGAATCCTGGGAGCGCTCACGCGACCTTCATGGGGCTCGCTCACGCCACCTCCGACGCCCCGTCGTCCGGCAGGTCCAACCGGACGCGGAAGCCGCCGCCCGCGGGAGTCTCGTAGGCGAGACGGGCCCGCCCGCCGTAGAGCGCCGCGAGCCGCTCCTCGAGCAACCGCAGCCCCGTGCGCGGGCTCGCCGCGATCTCCTCCTCCGAGGTGCCGGGCCCGTCGTCCCGCACGGCCAGGCAGACTCGCCCCTCCGCGCGGCGCGCCGACACCTCCACGCGCCCGCCGCCGGCGCGCGGGGCGACGCCGTGGAGGATCGCGTTCTCGACCAGGGGCTGGAGTGCGAAGGGCGGCACCGACACGGCGAGTGCCGCCTCGTCGGCCTCGACCTCGACGTGCAGCCTCGGCCCGAGGCGCATGCGCTCGAGCTCGAGGTAGCTGCAGACGAACTCCCACTCGCGGGACAGCGGCACCCAGTCGCTGCCGGTCTGCTGCACCCACAGGCCGAAGCGCAGAAGCTCACCCAGACGCTCGAGCGCCTTCTCGGCGAGACCGGGGTCGCGCCGCACCAGGCCGAGGAGCGCGTGCAGGACGTTCAGGACGAAGTGGGGATGGAGCTGCGAACGCAGCAGCTCGAGCTCGGCGCGCGCCCGCAGGACGTCGGCACGCGCAGCCCTCTCGCGGGCCTCGCGCAGCGCCTCCGCGATCTGCCACGCATAACCGATGCCGATCAGCGCGAGGTGGATGAGCGCGTTGATCACCGTCTGCCAGACGGCGATGGTCGGCGGCGGCCAGCGCGTCGTCCCCGTGAGGAGCCTCCCGTCGAGGCCAATGAGGAGCAGCCATCCCGCCGTCGACGCGAGGGCGAGCCCCAGCAGCGCCGGCGCGACGCGGGCGATCAGCGGCCAGACGCCGCCGGCCGGCCACGGCCAGCGCCGCGCCACCCGCAGCGACACCAGGCCCAGGAGCGCGCACGGAACGACCATCGCGAGCGCGCTGCGCACCGACATTCCGAGCGCGACGCCGTTCGCGGCGTACAGGGCCGTGTACACCGTCGCGAGGACCCCCCATCCCGCGGCGTAGGCGGAGAGGGGCGGGCGGGAGACGGCGGCGCGGGTCAAGGCCGTGATCTTACGGCGCGCACGCCGCGCCGGGAGACCGCACGACGCCCGGCTCGGCCGGGAGCGCCTCGATCTGCGGGATCAGGATGTCCCGCACGAAGTGCCACTCCGGCACGGCCGTCGCCGCCCCCTCGGCGTAGGCGAGGGCCACGGCGCGGTCGGGCGGTGTCGCGCGCGAATGGAGGTACGCCAGGTTCATCAGGTTCTCCGGACCTCCCCACGCGGGCACCCATCCGGGCGGATTCGGATGCGCGATCGCCTCGCGCCGTGCGCAGTCGACGCCGTGCCGCAGCGTCGCGGCCGCCTTCGCGAGGTCGCCGCCCACCGGCGGCGGCGCCCAACCCTCCATCCCTCCCCGGATCCACAGCGCCCGCGGGTTGTCGCCCGCGTTCGCCATGACGAACTTGAACGTGGGACCGGCCTCCGCCAGGATCGCGTTGCGCTTGTCGGCATCTGTTCCGGCGAGGTAGATCTGGTTTCCCCAGAGCCCCACCATCGCGAGCTGCGCCTCCATCCAGTCCGGGTGCGCCGCGAGCGCGGCCTTGAAGCGCGCCAGGGCCTTCGCGGCGTCGGCTGCGAGGTCGTCCGGCATCGGCCTCTCGTTGAAGCCGTTCAAGACGCGACGCCAGAGCGCGAAGCCCCTCCAGTACTCCCGGTAGTCCGTGAGCCGGCCGGCATCCAGACGGCCGAGCTCTTCCTCCAGCCTCGAGAGCGCCGCGCGGTCGCCGCGATAGTCGGCCGAACGGACGGCGGCGGCGAGCTCGGTCAGTCTCTGCTCTTGCTTCGTGGCTGCACTCAGGTCGGGCGCGAGCGACAGGAGAGCGATGGCGGCCGATACGATCCACCTCATGACGTCACCTCCAGCGTGTTTCTACGCGTGGACGGCGAGGACGGCGCCGCCGACTCGGCCGACCCGCCGACGGGCCGGTCGAACGGGCGTGCCGCTCGACGAAGGGATGCGAAACGCCAATGGGCCGCACGGCTTCGAGGCGCCTGTACGATCCAATAGACTCCCGGCGTGACGACGCCCGCCGACCTGATCCTGCCGGCCGCGGACGCGGAGACCCTGCGCGAGATCGCCTCCTGGGACGCCCTGCGCCTCGCCAGCTACTCCCCTTCCGATTTTCCGGTGGACGTCGTGCGCTTCGCCGGCTCCTCCTCGCCCCCGGTCGTCGTGTCTCGCGCCCGGCGCGCCGAGACCCTCAAGGCGATGCCCGCGAGCCTGCGCGAGCGCGCGCAGGCCGCCTTCGCGCGCGCCGCCGCCCGGCCCGGCCGGCTCCCGCTGGCGCACGGCCGCGCGCTGGATCTCTCGGCGGGGCCGGTCGTCATGGGCGTCGTCAACGTCACGCCCGACTCCTTCTCGGACGGCGGGGTCCACTTCGACGCGGGCCGCGCCATCGAACGCGCGCTCGCCATGTACGGCGAGGGCGCCGCGATCGTGGACGTCGGCGGCGAGTCGACGCGGCCGCCCCTCTACGGCGACGCCGAGGAGATCTCGGTCGAGGAGGAGTGCGCCCGCGTGCTGCCGGTCGTCGCGGGAATCCGCGCGCGCTCGGACGCGCCGATCTCGATCGACACCCGCAAGGCGGCCGTCGCGCGGGAGGCGCTGCGGGCCGGCGCCGATTGCGTCAACGACGTCACCGGCGGACGCTTCGACCCGGAGCTCGACGGCGTGATCGCCGAGCTCGCGGGTGGCGCTATTCTCATGCACATGAAGGGCACCGATCCGCGGCGGATGCAGGACGACCTGCGCTACGGCCACCTCGTGGCCGACGTCGCGGCGTCTCTGGCGGAGTCCGCGGACCGCGCGGAGGCCGCCGGCGTGCCGCGGGAGGCGATCGCGGTCGACCCGGGGCTCGGCTTCGGCAAGACGCTCGAGGGCAACCTCACGCTGCTCCGGCACCTTGCGGCCCTGCGGTCGCTGGGGCTGCCGCTCTGCGTCGGGGCCTCGCGCAAGGCCTTCGTCCGCCGCTTCTCCGGCGTCCCCGAGGACTCCGCGGTTTCGGACCGCCTGCCCGGATCGCTCGCGGCGCTGGCGGCGGCCGCCGCGGGAGGGGCCTCGATCCTGCGCGTGCACGATGTTCCGGAATCGGTGCGGTTTCTCGACATGCTCCAGGCGATCGCCCACGCCCCCTCCGCGGCGGGCGACCGAGTCAGGGTGCCGGCCCGGTGATTCAGGACCTCGCCTCGCGGGTCCGGGGGCTGACCCACCTCAACTTCGGCTGGCGCGACGCGCTCGACATCCTGATCGTCGCGGCGATCACGTACGCGCTCCTGCGGCTGATCCGCGGCACGCGCGCGGTCCAGATGGTCCTCGGTCTCTTCGCCATCGTGATCGTCTACGGGGCCGCGAGCTTCCTGCGCCTGATCGCGCTCTCCACGATCCTGAAGGCCCTGATCTTCTACTTCCCGTTCGCGATCATCGTGCTCTTCTCGCACGAGCTGCGCCGCGCCCTCGCGACGTTCGGGCACACGCCCTTCTTCGCCCTCTTCTCCGGGTACCACGCCGAGGAGACCATCTCGGAGATCGTCCTGGCGGTCACGTCCCTGTCCGCGCGGCGCGTCGGGGCCCTGGTCGTGCTCGAGCGGCGCGAGGGACTCAAGACCTACATCGAGAACGGCTCGCCGATCGACTCCGTCGTGTCGTACGAGCTGCTGGTGACCCTGTTCGCGCCCGGGACGCCGCTCCACGACGGCGCGGTCATCGTCTCGGGAGACCGCATCGCCGCGGCGGCGAGCTTCCTGCCGCTTTCCCTGAAGGAGAATCTCCCCAAGCGATTCGGAACGCGGCACCGCGCGGCCATCGGCATCACCGAGGAGACCGACGCGCTCGCGATCCTGGTTTCCGAGGAGCGCGGCACCATCTCGCTGTCGCGGGGCGGATCGCTGCAGGAGGACCTGGACGCCAAGTCGCTCCGGGATCTGCTCCTGCGCGAGTTCGCGGCGCAATAGAGTCAAGAAGCGACATGCAAGTCTCCACCCTGATCCTCCGAAACCCGGGCACGAAGCTCCTGGCGCTCGCCATCGCATGCCTCACGTGGTATTTGCTCACGGGGGAACAGCGCGAGCGCATCTCGGAGAGGAGCTACCGCATCCCGCTCTCGATCGTGAACATTCCGACCGGGACGATCATCGTCTCGCCCGTGCCGGACGGCGTCGACGTCCGGCTGCGGGGCTCCTTCACCGCCCTGCGGCAGCTCGAGCCCGCCAAACTCGAGGCCGTCGTCGACCTGCTCGGAGCGTCTCAGGGCGAGAAGCGCTACCCGCTCGCGCCCGAGGACATCAACGTGCCGCGCGGCGTCGAGGTCATCGCGATCGCGCCGCCCGAGATCCGGCTGTCGCTCGACGCCTTGGCCGACAAGGTCCTCCCCATCGTCCCGGAGGTCGCGGGCACGCCGGCCAATGGCTCGGAGATCGAGGACGTCGTGGCCGAGCCGCGCAGCGGCCGCATCCTCGGGCCCGCCCGGACGCTCGCGCGGCTGACGTCGCTGCGGACCGAGCCCGTCTCGGTCGACGGCCGCGAGGCCACCTTCTCCGCATCCACGACCGTGGCCGCGCAGCCGGCCGGGGTGCGCGTGCGCGAGGGACAGCTCGTCACCGTCCGCGTCCGCATCCGGCCGTCGCCCACGCCCGAACCGACCGCGAAGCCGCGCGCCGCCCGGCGGGAGAAATCGTGAAGCTGTTCGGGACGGACGGCATCCGCGGGCGCGCCGGAGAGTTTCCGCTCGATTCGACCTCCGTGCGCCTGCTGGGCCGCGAGCTCGCGCGCCGGCTCACGGAGCGCGGGAGCCGCCGGCGCGTCGTCCTGGGCGGCGACACGCGCGAGTCCACGCCGCGCATCGTCGCGGATCTCGCGGCGGGGCTGCGCGAGGGCGGCTGCGGCGTGGCGCCGGCCGGCATCATCACCACCCCCGGAGTCGCGGAGCTCGTCCTCGAGCTGGGCGCCGCCGCCGGGATCGCGGTGTCCGCCTCGCACAATCCCTACCAGGACAACGGCATCAAGATCTTCGGCGCCGACGGGCGCAAGTGGCCCGACGAGGAGGAGGAGTACATCGAGAAGAAGATCGTGGACGGGCAGGGGCGCCACGATCCGGTCACGACACCGCCTCCGCCGGACCCCGACCCCGGGCTGGCGGCGACCTACGTGTCCCGCCTCAAGGGCAGCGTGCCGGCCGACCTCGACGGCCTCCCCGTCCTCATGGACGTCGGCAACGGAGCGGCGTTCCAGATCGGGCCCCGCGCGTTCCACCGCGCCGGCGCACGGGTGACGGCGATCCACGACGCGCCGGACGGCCGCAACATCAACGACGGCTGCGGCGCGCTCCACCCCCAGGCGATGGCCAGCCGGATGCGGGAGAGCGGCGCCGCGCTGGGCGTCGCGTTCGACGGCGACGCGGACCGCTCGATCTTCGCGGACGAGACGGGCCGCGTGCTGGACGGCGACGACACGCTCTGGATCATCGCGCGCGACTGGAAGCGGCGCGGGCTCCTCTCGGAGGGGGGCGTCGTGGGAACCGTGATGTCGAACTTCGGCCTCGAGCGGGCCCTCGCGCGGGACGGCATCGCGTTCCGCCGCGCTTCGGTGGGCGACCGCAACGTGGCCCGGCTCATGGACGAGTCGCGCGCGGTCCTCGGGGGCGAGACCTCCGGGCACATCCTGCTCGCCCCCCTGTCGCCGGCCGGCGACGGGATCCTGACCGCCCTCGTCCTCTCCGGGATCGTCCACGGGAACGGCGGCCGGCTGTCCGAGCTCGCCACGCTCGAGAAGGTTCCCCAGATCCTGCGCAACGTGCGCGTGGCGCGCCGCATCCCCATCGAGGACGCGCCGGGCGTTCGGCAGGCCCTCATCCGCGCCGAGCAGACGCTCCAGGCTCGGGGCCGGGTCTTCCTCCGCTACTCCGGGACCGAGCCGCTCCTGCGGATCCTGGTCGAGGGCCTCGATGCGGCCGAGGTCGACGCGATCGCGGGCGAGCTCGAGGCGGTCGTGAGAAAAGAGTTGTGCGGCGGGAGCTGACGTGAGGGCCCGTGCCTGACTCGGCGATCCCGCCCGGCATCCGCGCCGTGATCTTCGACGCGGGGGGAACGCTCATCCACATCGACGGCGAGCGCGTCTGCGGCGCGGCGGGCGTGCCGTTCGAGGCCGGACGGTTCCGCGCGGCGGAATCCGCCGCGGTCGCTGCCGTACGGGCGTTCCTACTCACGAACCGCGACTCGAACGACGCCGAGCGGGTGGTCTTCTACTTCGACCACATGCTGGCGCGCCTCGGGCTCGCCGACGCGACGGCGCGGGGCGAGGCCGGGGCCCGCGTGGCCGCCGAGCACCGGCGCGCGAATCTCTGGTCGCGTGCGGGCGCCGGCGCCGCGGAGACGCTCGCCGAGCTGGCGGCGCGCCGCTACCGCCTGGCGGTCGTCTCGAACGCGGACGGCCGCGTGCGCGGCCTGCTCCAGGACGCCGGGGTCATCCCCTGGCTGGAGTTCGTGGTCGACTCGGCCGAGGTGGGCCTCGAGAAGCCCGACCCCCGGATCTTCCATGCGGCGACCGGGAGACTCGGTCTGGCCCCCTCCGCCTGCGCCTACGTCGGCGACATCTACGAGATCGACGTCGAGGGCGCGCGGCGCGCCGGCCTCCACCCGATCCTGATCGGAGACGGCCACGCCCCGGAGGGCGTCCTGCGGGTGCGCGAGCTCTCCGAGCTGCTGCCCCTCTTCCCGGGCTTGGCATAGACTTCGCCGCAAGGCCTGCGTTTCGAAGAAGGAGGTCATCGGTGGCGAAACGAACGACTCACCGCAGCGTGGCGGGAAAGAAGCTCTACGCGGTCCGGGACTCGAAGGGTCGCTTCAAGGACATCCAGACCTACGAGCGCGCGCACCGCATGGACATGCAGCGCTCGAGCAAGGCAGAGCGCAGCGCGAAGGCGAAGGCCGCGCGCAAGAAGAAGTAGCCGCCCCGTCGCCCCGTGGCTCCGTAGCCTGGTCGCCGCCGTTCGCGAAGCGTGCTGTCCTTCGCGCGCTTCTTCAGAAGCTCCGGCGGCGCTGAAAGGAGTCTCTGTCATGGCGGACTTTTCGGCGGTTCGAGCGCTCTCCCAACACTGGTGGGTGGTCCTCCTCCGCGGAGTGCTGGCGATCCTCTTCGGCGTGATGGCGTGGGCATGGCCGGGCGTCACCCTCGCCGTCCTCGTCCTGATCTGGGGAGCCTACGCGCTGACCGATGGGATCTTCGAGGTCCTCGCGGGCATCCGCGGCAAGTGGGGATCGCTCGTGGTGCTGGGACTGCTCGGGATCGCGGCGGGCGTCGTGGCGTTCGTCTGGCCGGGGATCACCGCGATCACGCTGATCTGGGTCTTCGCGTTCTGGGCGATCGTCGCCGGCATCCTTCAGGTGTCGGCGGCGATCCGGCTGCGCCGGGAAGTCCGGGGCGAGTGGCTCTGGATCGTCTCGGGAGCCTTCACCGTGCTCCTGGGCGTCCTCCTGCTGCTCAACCCGGGCGCCGGAGCACTCTCGATCACCTGGCTGATCGGATCGCTCGCGGTCGCCTGGGGCATCCTGCTCGTCGTCCTCGCCTTCAAGCTCAAGCGGCTCGGCACGAGCCTGCGGATCGGGCCGGCGGCCGCCTGAGAGGATCGGAGGGGCGGTGCCTCTCCAATTCGGCTCCTCTTAGCCGTAGCGCTCGACGTTGGGCGGGGGGCCTCCGACCGCGTTGGCCTCCTGGAAGATCATCGCCGTGCCGGCGATCGGCAGGTAGACGGTGTGGTTCCCCGCGGCCATGTCGACGCGGACCTCGTAGTAGCCGAGCGGTGAAATCGTCATGAGCGTCGCCGGCTTGTTCTTGAAGTCGAGCAACGGGCAGAACACGATGACCTTGATGAGCATGGTCGCATTCACTCCTTGTCGAGCATCGCCTGGACTTCCTCCCAGGTCGCGGTCGGGACGCCCAGCGCCTTGGCCTTCTCGAGCTTCGTTCCAGCTGATTCTCCCACGATCACCAGTCCCGTCTTCTTCGACACCGTTCCGGACACCTTCGCGCCGGCGGCCTCGAGTCGCGCCTCGGCCTCCTCTCGCGTGATGCCCGGCAGGGTCCCGGTGATCACGACGGTCTTCCTGGCGAAAGCGCCGGCCGGCGACGTGGCCTTTCGGACCCCCTGAAAATTCACCCCGGCGCGGCGAAGCCTCTCGATGAGCTCGCACTGTTTCGGATGGGAAAAGTAGGCGCGGATGGCCGCCGCGGTGTTTGGCCCCACGTCGTCGACCGCTTGCAGTTCCTCCACCGAGGCGGACGCCAGAGCATCCAGGGAGCCGAAGTGCGACGCCAGCGTCTTCGCGGCCTTCTCCCCGACTTGCCGGATCCCCAGGGCAAAGACCAGCCGCGAGAGATCGTTGCCCTTGCTCCCCTCGATCTCGGCGATCAGGTTCGCCGCGGACTTTTCTCCCCAGCGCTCCAACTCCGCCAGGTCCGCGGCCCTGAGGTCGTAGATCGAAGCGACGTCCGACAGAAGGCCGGCCGCCACGAGCTGGTCGACGAGCTTCTCGCCCAGGCCCTCGATGTTCATGGCGCGGCGGGCGCAGAAGTGCCGGAGTGCCTCCCGGACGACGGCCGGGCAGGACGGGTTGACGCAGCGCGTCGCCACCTCGCCTTCCTCGCGAGCCACGAGGTCGCCGCAGACAGGACAGTGCGTCGGCATCGCGAAGGGCCGTGCTTGCTCCGGCCGTTTCTCGAGCATCACGCGCACGACCTTGGGAATGACGTCGCCGCCCTTCTCGACGACGACCGTGTCGCCGACCCGGACGTCCTTGCGAGCCAGGTCCTCGTAGTTGTGGAGCGTCGCGCGCTTGACCGTCGTCCCCGCGAGCACGACCGGATCGAACTGCGCCACCGGCGTCAGGGTGCCCGTCCGGCCGACCTGCACGCCGATCTCGCGGACCACGGTGATCGCCTCCTCGGCGGGGTACTTGAAGGCCAGCGCCCAGCGCGGCGACTTGGCCGTCGCGCCGAGGTCCTCCTGGACGGCGCGCGAGTCGATCTTGATGACCACGCCGTCGGTCTCGAACGCGAGCGCGTGGCGCTTCTCGCGCCACTCCTCCACGAAGTCGCGGACCTCCGCGAAGGTCTCGCACCGCCGCCAGTGGGAGTTGACCGGGAAGCCCAGGGCGGCGAGCCGCTCGAGCGCCTCAGTCTGGCTCGCCGGCATCGGCGTCGCCTGCGCCACGGCGTAGAGGAACGCATCCAGACGGCGCCTTCCCGTGACGCGCGAGTCGAGCAGCCGCAGGGTGCCGGCCGCGGCATTGCGCGGGTTCGCGAAGAGCGGCTCGCCCTCGGCCTCGCGCTCCGCGTTGACGCGCTCGAACGCGCGCTTCGAGTAGTAGACCTCCCCGCGGACCTCGAGCGGCGTGCTCTCGCCGACTCTCAGCGGGACCGTGCGGATCGTCCGGACGTTGTCGGTGACGTCTTCCCCCCGGATCCCGTCACCGCGGGTCGCCCCGCAGGCGAGGACGCCCGCCTCGTATCGGAGCGCGACCGAGAGGCCGTCGATCTTGAGCTCCGCGACGAACCCCGCGGGCTCGCCTCCCAGGACGCGCGCGGCCCGCGTCCGCCAGGCCTCGGCCTCCTCCCAGGAGTACGCGTTCTCGAGCGAGAGCATGGGGCGGGAATGGACCACGGCCGCGAAGCCCTCGGCCGCCTCGCCGCCCACGCGGCGCGTCGGCGAGTCCGGCCGCGAAAGCTCCGGGTGCTCCGCCTCGATCGCGGCGAGCTCGCGCAGGAGGCGGTCGAACTCCGCGTCGGTGATCTCCGGCCGGTTCTCCACGTGGTAGAGCCGCTCGTGCCGCCGGAGCTCCTCGGCGAGCTCCTCCGCGCGCCGCCGCGTCGCGTCCGGAACCATCGCAGGCGGCGAGGCCGGCGCCGGTGAGGGCGTCGTCGACGCCGCCGATTCCGATGCCGCGGGGCCGCCCTTCTTCGCCACGCCCCGCATGCTACATTTCACCGCAATGTCTGCCAAAGCGCGGGCCCGGGTCGTCGGCCTGCTGGGACTCGCGCTCCTCTCTCGGGCACCCGCGCGCGCGGTCGACTTCCCGCCGCCCGCGGTCGCGTCCTACCAGATCACCTGCAAGCTCGACGCGGACGCGAAGACGGTCGAGGGCACCGAGGTCCTGACCTGGAAGAACACGACGTCGCGTCCCGCCCCGACGCTGCGTTTCCACCTCTACCTGAACGCGTTCCGCAACACGCTCTCGACGTTCTGGCGGGAGTCGGGCGGCGCCGGGCGCGACGGCCGCATCCCCGACTCCTGGGGCTCGATCGAGGTCCGCCGCATGACGGCCTCCGACGGCGCCGACCTGCTGCCCGCCCTCCGCTACATCGCGCCCGACGACGGCAACCCCGACGACCGCACCGTCGCGGAGGTCATCCTCGGCAAGCCGGTCGCCCCGGGCGAGACGATCTCGATCGCGATCGACTTTCTCTCGCGGCTGCCCCGCGTCGCGGTCCGCACGGGCTACAAGGACGACTTCTTCATGGTCGTTCAGTGGTTCCCGAAGATCGGCGTGCTCCAGGATTCGGGCTGGAACTGCCACCAGTTCCACGCGTCGAGCGAGTTCTTCGCCGACTTCGGCCGCTACGACGTGTCGATCGACGTGCCCGCGCGCTTCCGGGGAAAGGTCGGGGCCACGGGGCGGCAGGCGGAGAAGGAGCGGGAGCTCTCCGGCGGCCGCATCCTCTACCGCTTCCAGCAGGACGGCGTCCACGACTTCGCGTGGACGGCCGACCCGAACTACGTCGTCCTCGAGGACACGTTCCGCGAGGCGGGAATCGGCGACGTGCGGCTGATCCTCCTGTTGCAGCCCGAGCACAATGCGCAGGCCGAGCGCTACTTCAGGGCGGCGAAGGCGTCCCTCTCCGGCTACGGCAAGGTCCTCGGCCCGTACCCCTACCCGACGCTGACGATCGTGGACCCTCCCTGGGGCGCGCACGGCGCGGGGGGGATGGAGTACCCCACGCTGATCACCGGAGGCACCTGGTGGAGCGCGCCCCGCGCGGTCCAGCGGCCCGAGGGAGTCACGGTCCACGAGGCCGGGCACCAGTTCTTCTACGGGCTGCTCGCCTCGAACGAGTTCGAGGAGGCGTGGCTCGACGAGGGCTTCAACACCTACATGACCGACCGCGTCCTCCAGGCCGTGTACGGCCCCAACCACGTCGAGCTCGACGTCTTCGGTCTGCACTTCCCGCTCGGGATCGACATCCACTTCCCCATCGACGCCAACCGCCGCTATTTCGAGACGGCGGACTGGGACCTCCTCGGCTCGCCCTCCTGGAAATTCCGCAACCGCCGCTCCTACGGCGCGCTGATCTACTCGAAGACGGCCCTGACGCTCGCCACACTCGAACGGATGATCGGCACCACGACGATGGACCATGCCCTGAGGCTCTACGCCGACCGCTGGCGCTTCCGCCATCCGACGACGAGGGACTTCATCGAGGCCGTCCGCGACGCGACCGGACAGGACTGGGGCTGGTTCTTCGACCGGACGATCTTCTCCTCCGGCATCGTCGACTACGCGGTCGAGGAGGCCACCAGCGTGCCGGCGAGGGCGCCGCGGGGGCTCTTCGAGAAGGATAAGGAGAGTCCGCTGGTGGCCGTCCCGCCGGCCGACAAGGCGCATCCGAAGGGCTTCGACACCGTCGTCACCGTCGTGCGCCGCGGCGACGTCGCGCTCCCGGTCGACGTGCTGCTGCGCTTCGACGGCGGGCACGTGCACCGCACGCACTGGGACGGCGAGGCGCGGTGGACGCGCTTTCGGGTCTCGGGCGGACCGCGCCTGATCGAGGCGCTCGTCGACCCGGACGAGAAGATCCTGCTCGACGCGGACCGCACCAACAACGGACGCCGTCCCGAGGCCGACCCCCGCGCCGCGACGCGGTGGTCCGCGCGCGCGGTCTTCTGGATCCAGAACATGATCGACTTCCTGACGGTGGCATGGTGAGGAAGTGAGGAAGTGAGGAAGTGAAAGACGGCGGCCCCCGGGCGTTGACCTGCTTCCTGCGCGGGCTGAAGCTCTCGCTCTCGAAGCCCTACCTCGCCCTGGCGCTGTGGCTCATGCAGCTGATGATGGCGGCCGTCCTCATCCTCCCGATCAGCAACTCGCTCCATGCGATGCTCGACCACTCGCCGACGGCCGACAAGATGGTCGCGAACCCCGACTACGGATGGTGGGAGACGGTGCGGCGCACGCATCCCGACCTGCTCGGCAACTTCCCCGAGCTCGCGACCGGGCTGCTCAGCGCGGACGGGATCAAGTGGTCGGAGCTGCCCAACCTCCGCGGCGTCGGCGCCGTGGCCTTCTCCCTCGCCCTCCTCGCGACCGTTCTCCACGCCTTCGCGCTCGGCGGCATGCTCGGCACTCTGCGGGAGGAGTCGAGCTCGCTCGTCACGTTCGGCCGCGAGGGCATGCGGCGCATGCCCGCGTTCCTCGTCTTCACCTTCGCGGCCTTCGGCAGCGCGTTCGCGGCCTACGAGTGGATCTACCAGCGGTCCGGCGAGGAGATGCGCGAGCGCGCTCACGCGCTGCCGACCGAGCCGATGGCGCTGGCGGTCACCGGCATCCGCCTCCTCGCCCTCGTGCTCGCGCTGGCGGTCATCAAGCTGCTGGCCGACTCGGTGCGCGTCGTCTGGGTGGCCCGGCCCGACCTGCCGCCGGTGTCCCGCTTCCTCTTCGGGATCGGCGGCGCGCTCGGCCGCCCCGTTCGCCTCTTCGGGATCCTCGGCGTCTACGCGGTCCTGACGGCGGGCCTCTACGTCGTCTGGCTGATCCTCGATCCGTCGGCGGGCGGCGAGGCGCGCTTCGCGCTGGTGCCGCTCATCCTCTCGCAGCAGGTGTTCGTCTTCGTCCGGCTCCTGATCAAAATCGGCTACTACGCCGGCGTCTCGGAGGCGCTGACCCGGACGCCGCCGCCCGAGTATGCCTACGCGGCAGCCTCAGCCCCTCCGCCCCGTCCGAACGAAACCCCGCTCGACAACGCGTAGGCTCGGGTCGAAGCGCACCCGGTACACGAAGGGCTGCCGGCGGAAGCCGCCCTCGTCCGTGTCGCGCTCCCAGGGCCCGGCGAACCACGGCAGGAAGCGGAGGTCCTGGACGTACACCGACGTGTCCCCGTTGGGCTCCGGCTCGACCGTCTCCAGGGGGAAGCGCGCGAACGTCAGGTAGATCTCCCAGTCCGGCAGCGCGCGCGCGGCGGCGAGCTCCGGAGAGGGCGGGGGCTTCTCGTAGCGCCGGACCTTCGCGCGTTCCGGCGGCGGATAGAAGTCCGAGAGGCTCCGGAGCACCTCGGACCACCGCCGGGGCGCCTGCGGGTCGGCCACGCCCTTCGCGAAGGGGCCGAGGTCGAAGAAGGCGACGTCGATCGCGTCGCCGCGGTCCGTCAGGCCGAGCCAGCGGAAGGGCGACAGGAACTGCGGCATCGCCGCGGCCTTCGCACCGGCGGGGGCGGCGTCGATGCGCCGCCAGGCGGCCATCGCCCGCGCGTGCACGAGGGCGCAGAAGCCGATGTAGAGCACGAGCAGCAGGGAGCCCACGGCGGTGATCCGCCGCGCGCGGGGCCGGAATACGAGCGCGCAGATCAGCGACGCGATCACGATCGTCGAGAAGACCGGGTCGAGGATGAACACCCAGTCGAGCGAATAGCGGTGCCGGGAGACGGGAGTCCAGAACATGATGCCGAACGACGTGATCCAGTCGAATACGATGTGCGACGCCAGGCCCAGCGCCGCGAAGAACCAGAGCGCCGAGAGCGGCGTGCGCCGCAGGAAGGCCCTCACGAGCAGAGCGATGCCGAGCGCGAGCAGCGGCAGGACGAGAAACGAGTGCGTCCAGCTGCGGTGGTCTCTCAGGTAGTCGATCCGCGAGGAGATGAAGAGGACGTCGAGGTCCGGCACCATCGCGGCGATCGCGCCCACCCAGAATGCCGCGCGCGCCCCGGGCCGGTCCGTGCTCGCCCGGGAGAGGACGGCGCCGGCCAACCCGTGCGAGAGCGTGTCCATGGGCGGGGGGAAGGTATCAAGAATTTTGGATTTTAGATTTTAGATTTTAGATTGGGGACTTGGATTTTGGGCCGTCATCCTGACCCCGAGCATCGCGAGGGGGAAGGATCCCGCGCTTCTCAGTTCGCGGTCCTCTCGGCCTTCGGTTTCGGTCAACCGACAACGGAAGACGGGGAACTGATAACTTCCTCCCATGACCCAGCAGTCCCTGCAGGGCAAGGTCGCGCTCCTGACGGGGGCCTCGTCCGGACTGGGGCGCGCCTTCGCGGTAGCGCTCTCCCGGGTCGGGGTCAAGGTCTTCCTGGCCGCCCGGCGCGAGGAGAAGCTGCGTGAGGTCGTCCGCGAGATCACCGACGCGGGCGGCGAGGCCGCGTACCACGTCGTCGACGTGCGGGTCGTGCCCGCGTTGTACGACCTGGTGGACGTGCTGCTCGCGCGCTTCAAGCGCCTCGACATCCTCGTCAACAACGCCGGCCTCGGCTACCGCTCGCCGCTGCTCGAGACCAAGCGGTCCGAGATCAGCGAGATGCTGGAGACCGACCTGAACGCCGCGATCTACCTGACGCAGGCGTCGTTGAACGCGCTGCTCCATAGCGCCCCGGCCGACATCGTCAACATGGCCTCGATCGCCGGCCTCGAGGGTTTCGCCGAGGGCACGGTGTACTGCGCGGCGAAGTCGGGACTCGTGGGGTTCACGCGGGCCCTCGCCGCGGAGCTGAAGCCCGCCAACATTCGCGTCACGGCGCTCTGCCCGGGCTCCGTCGACACCGAGTTCTTCGAGCGCTACCAGCCGACGCTCGACCGGCCGCGCATGCTTTCGGTCGACGACTGCGTCCGCGCGCTCCTCTTCGTGCTGACGTCGCCGCCCAACGTCCTCCACGGCGAGATCGTGATCCGCCCGCGGGTCGTCTGAGGCGAGTGTCCGGGGTTCCGCCCGTATAATCCGCCGCCCATGCCTTCGATCCTCCTCGTCGACGACAGCGGCCTCTTCCGGAACGCCGCCAGCGAGGTCCTGAAGCGCACCGGCTGCGAGGCGCTCTCCGCGGAGGGCGGCACCGAGGCGCTCGACGTCGTGCGGCGGGAGCGGCCGGCCATGCTCGTCGTCCGCGCCGCCATGAAGGGCATGACGGGGATGGATCTCTGCCGTGTGCTGAAGGCCGACCCGGCGTTCTCGCGCATGCCGATCGTCCTCGTCGCGCCGGCCGCGACTCGCGACGCGGCGGCCCACTCCGGCGCGGATGCCGTGCTCCCGGAGCCGCTCGAGACCGAGGCGCTCTTCGCGGCGGTCCGCCGCTTCCTCCAGGTGATCCCGCGCGAGGAGGCCCGCTCGGCGGTGGAGTGGTCGATCACGTACTGGCGCGAGGGCGTCCAGCACTCGGGGACGATTCGCGACCTCTCGCGCGGCGGCTTCTTCGTCCGGACGCCGGTCCTCCAGCCGATCGGCGCGCGGCTCGAGGTCTCCTTCGACGTCCCCGTGGAGAACGGCGTGCGCAACGTGGTCGCGGAGGCCCTCGTCGTCCGCGTCTCCCGCAACCCCGACCCGGGCCTGGGCTGCCGCTTCTTCCAACTCTCCACGAACTCGCGCGCCTACGTCGAGGAGTGCCTCCGGATCCTGGCGCTGGGCGAGCCGGCCGGGGCGCCCTAGCGGCTCAGACCGCCAGGCGAATTCCCCGCCGCGACCGGATCCTGCGCACCAGCGCCCAGAGCAGGGCCAGGACTCCCGCCCACGGCAGGCCCGCCGCGGCCAGAGAGATCAGGCCGGCCGCCGAGGTCGCCAGCAGGAACTGCGACTCGTGCAGCGCCTTGCGGATCGGCTGCAGCGGCGAGGGCTCGGTCACGGGCGACGGCGCGACGCCGGGCTCGTGCATCTCGAGCGCGATCGTGCAGAAGGCGACCTGCCGGTCGTAGAACAACCTCTCGCCCTCGGTCTGCTCGATCTCGCCCACGATGCGCGTCAGCTCCTGCTCCGCCTCGACGATGTCCGACAGCTTCGCGGTGCGATTGCGCAGCACGTCGCGCAGCCGCGCCTCGGCGTCGCGCTCCACGCGCAGCCGCGTCTCCAGGTCGAAGTACTGCTTGGTGACGTCCTCGGTGTGAACCTGCCGCGTCGTGACCGTGCCCAGCTCCGAGAGCCGGCGCAGCGCCTCGTCGAAACGCTCGGCGGGGATGCGGATCGACAGCGTTCCTCCGGCCGGCTCGCCGGAGACGCTCGTGGACCGGGATTCCGCGACGTAGCCGTCGTACTCGCGCGCGATCGCGTCGGCGGATTTCGCGCCCTCGTCGTACCGCTTGAGCTCGATCGAGATCTCGGCGGACCGGATCCGCTTCAGCGTCGACAGGCTCCCTCTCGGCCGTGACCACGCCAGGCTCCCCTCCTGGGGCTTCCCGGCGAAGACGACCTCCTGTGGGACCGCCGCGGCGGCCTTTGCCGGGACCCTCATCGACGCGAAGCCGGCGCCGCCTTGCGCCTGTGCCTCTGCCCGCGCCTGCTCCTGCCGCGCGGAGAGGTTTCGCCGGAAGGCTGCACCGTTCCCGACCAGGACGCCGAGCAGGACGATCGCGAGGACGACGCCGAGCGCCTTGAGGTATCGCATGAGGGAATGGGACACCGCTCTGTCCGGCGGGTTCCCAGAGGCGTCGGAGCCGGGAACGTTTCCGGCTTCCGTTAAGCGTCGAGCGTCAGGCCGTCTTCACCGCCGACAGATCCACCAGCTCGATCCCGGCCTCGCGCGCGACCGCGATCGAGCGCTCGTCCCGGTAGAACTCCCCGAAGTAGACGCGGGAGAGCCCGGCGTTGGCGATCAGCTTGAAGCACGGCCAGCAGGGGCTGGCGGTCGTATAGATCTCCGCCCCGCCGATGGAGACGCCGTTCCGGGCCGCCTGGATGATCGCGTTGGCCTCGGCATGGACCGTCGCGATGCAGTGTCCCTCTTCCATGACGCATCCGACGTCGCTGCAGTGCGGCAGGCCGCGGATCGAGCCGTTGTAGCCGGTCGAGAGGATCGTGCGGTCCCGCACGATGACGGCGCCCACGTGCTTGCGCGGACAGGTCGAGCGCGTCGCCACCTGGCGGGCGATGTTCATGAAGTAGGTGTGCCAGTCGACGCGCTCTTCGCTCATCGGGCGCATTATCCCTGAGTCGTCAAGGGATCCCGAACGCCGCGCCGGTATGTCAGAATCGGCGGACATGCCGCGGCCGCGTCGCGTCGTCATCACCGGTTTGGGCGCCGTGACCTCGATCGGCGCCTCGCTGGCGGATTTCTGGAAGAACCTCCTGGCCGGCCAGTGCGGCATCGGCCCGTTCTCGCTGTTCGACGCGTCCCGCTACCGCACGCAGACCGCGGCGCAGGTCCGGGAGATCCCGGATGCATTCCTGACGCCGGCGGAGCGCCGGCGCATGTCGCGCGCCGACCGGATGGGCGTCGCCGCGGCGCGCGAGGCGCTCGCGGAGGCGGGCCTCGACGTCGCGCGCGAGGACCCGACGCGCATCGGCGTGATCCTCGGCGGCGGGACGTCGGGCCTGATCGACTCGGAGGCGTTCTTCGAGCTCCATCTCGCGGGACGCCGCGGGCGCCCGTCGAAGGTCCTGAACCACCTGCCCGACTCGATCACCGACCGCGTCGCACAGCGCTTCGGGCTCGAGGGCATCAAGTCGACGATCACCACGGCGTGCTCCTCCTCCGCGAACGCGATGGGGTACGCCTTCGACGCGATCGCCGCGGGCCTCGCCGACGTCGTCGTCACGGGCGGCTCCGACGTCCTGGCCCGCCTGACCTACGGCGGATTCAACTCGCTGCGCTCCGTCGACCCGGAACCGTGCCGGCCCTTCGACCGCGAGCGCAAGGGTCTCTCGATCGGCGAGGCCGCCGGGATCCTGATCTTCGAGGAGGAGGAGCGCGCACGGCGGCGCGGCGCGCCGGTCGTCGCGGAGTTCCGCGGGTACGGCGTGACCTCCGACGCCTTCCACATGACGGCGCCGGATCCCTCGGGGGTGGCGGGCGGCCGGACCCTGCGCGCGGCGCTCGACGACGCGGGCGTCGACGCCGGCGAGGTCGACTACGTCAACGCCCACGGCACCGCCACGCCGCAGAACGACTCGGCCGAGACCGCCGCGCTGAAGGCCGCGCTCGGAGATCGCGCGGCGAAGATCCCCGTGTCGTCGATCAAGTCGATGATCGGCCACTGCCTCTGCGCCTCGGGGGCGATCGAGGCGGTGGCGACCGCGCTCACGGTGCGGGACGGCAAGGTACCCCCCACGATCCACTACGAGAATCCGGACCCGGCCTGCGACCTCGATTACGTCCCGAACGAGGCGCGCGACGTTCCCGTCCGCGTCGCGCTCTCGAACTCCTTCGCCTTCGGCGGCAACAGCTCCGTGGTCGTGCTGTCGCGGTACGGCGGCGGGCGCCTCTGACGTGCAGGTGGCGTCCCGCGGCGTCGTGACCGGGACGGGGGCCGTCTCCGCGCTGGGCCGCAGCGCGGAGGAGTTCTACCGCCGCCTCTCCCGCGGCGAGACCGCCGTCCGTCCGTTCCGCGACGACGAGCGCGCCGGGCTCCAGGCGACGCACGTCGCGCGCTACGACGGCTTCTCGCCGCAGCCCGAGATCCCCGCGATGAAGGCGCGGCGCTTCGACCGCGGCAGCCAGTTCGCGCTGATCGCGTGCTCCCAGGCCGTCGCGGAGGCGGACTACCGGATCGGCGACGCGCCCGAGCAGATCGGCATCGCGATGGGCACGGGATCCGCGGGCGCGGGCGCGTTGACCGAATTCCTCCGCGTGCTGCTGACGGAGTCGCCGGAGGCCGCGCCGCCGTTCCACTTCCCCAACACCGTCGCCAACGCGCCCGCCTCCCAGGTGTCGATCGAGCTCAAGATCTACGGCCCCAACGTCACGGTCACGCAGAAGGACCCCTCGGCGCTGAACGCGCTGCTCTTCTCCAGCCTGGCGCTCGCTTCGGGACGCGCCCGGGCGATGCTCGCCGGCGGGGTGGACGAGTGGAACGCGGCGTACGCGATGGGCTTCGACCGCGTCGGGGCCCTCCGCGGCGAGAGGCGCGCCTCGGGGATCGTGCAGGGCGAGGGCGCGTTCGTCGTGCTCGTCGAGAACGAGGAGTACGCGCGCGCGCGGGGCGTCACGCCGCTCGCAAGGATTGCCGGCATCGCCACCGCCGGCGTGCCCTCGGAGCCCTACCGCTTCGCGCCGGACGCCCGCGCGATGGAGCGCGCGATCCGCGGCGCGCTCGCCGACGCGCAGGCGTCGCCCGAGTCCATCGACCTGTGGCTGCCCTCGCGCGACGGCGTCGTCGCCATGGACCAGGCCGAGGCCCGCGCGATGGAGGCCGTCTTCGGGACGGAACAAACGCGGCCGCGGGAGCTCTCCGTGAAGGACGCGATCGGCGAGATGGCGGCCGCCGGAGGCGCGCAGCTCGTCGCGGCGTGCCGTGCGCTCGCCGCGGGCGAGGCGCGCCGCGCCCTGATCGACTCCTTCGGCGCCGGGGGCAACTTCCTCGCGGCCGTCCTGGAGTCGGCGTCGTGACGGTGCAGGCCCGCCGCGACGCAGCCGCCGCTCCGGGGGTTCACGCTCGAGATCCCGGTCCGCTTCGCGGAGTGCGACGCCTACGGCGTGGTGTGGCATGGCCACTACGTGCTCTACCTCGAGCAGGTCCGCGAGGCGCTGACCTCCAGGCACGGCTTCACCGCCGCCCGCGCGCTCGGGATGGGCTACAAGGTCCCCGTGACGCGCATGGAGCTGCGCTACCGCGCGCCCGCGAGGGCGGACCAGGTTCTCCGCGTCACCGCGCGCCTGCGCCCGCCGAACGTCGCCCGCTTCGTCATGGACTACGAGGTCCGCTCGGAAGCGGGCGAGTTGCTCGTCTCGGCGGAGACGGAGCAGGTCGTGCTCAACGCGGAGGGTGAGCTCCTCCTGACGCTCCCCGCGGGGCTGCGGGCGCTCTGCGACGCGATCCTGGAGGCCCAGGGATCCGCCGCCGCCGAGGAATCCGAGAGGACGGTCCGGTGAAAGACGAGTCGGGGCGGAAGCCGAAGCCGGGGACGGCGCGTGGGGGCGCCGGCGCCAATAAGCGCTCGGCGCTGTTCCTCGTCCGCTTCGTGGCCCTCCTCGTGGTGTTCTACGCGATCGTGGCGTCTCACCCCGTCAACGACGCCGTCATCGTCCCCTTCACGAGCGCCATCGCGCGCGTCTCGGCGGCGATCCTGAACGTCCTCGGCGAGCAGGTCACGGTTCACGGAACCGAGATCCGTTCGAGCCGCTTCGCCGTCGCGATCGAGAACGGCTGCAACGGCATCGAGACGGCGCTGCTCTTCGGCGCGGCCGTGCTCGCCTTTCCGGCCCCGTGGAAGCGGCGCCTGCTCGGGCTCCTGCTGGGGTTCGTGGCGATCCAGATCATCAACCTCGTGCGGGTCGTCACGCTCTTCCTGGTCGGCGTCCACCGGCCCGCCCTGTTCGGGACGTCGCACACGATCCTGTGGCAGTCGATCGTCGTGCTCTGCGGCGTGATCCTCTTCCTCCTCTGGGCCGCGCGCGAGACGCGCGCACGGCAGCGACAGGGAGCCGCCGTCGAGGAAGGCAACCGTGGCGCGTCCAAGTCGCGTTGAGACCGACGCTCCTCCGGTCCGCCTCGACGCCGGCGCGGCGCTGCGCGTCGCGGCCGCCTTCGCCGCCGCGCTCGCCGTCTGGTTCGCGTTCGCCGCGCCCTACGAGCGGACGCTGGCGGCCGCCGCCGAGCTGCTGATCCGCGCCTTCGAGCGTCCCGCGTCGACGACCCTCGTGGCGTCCGCCGGCGAGATCCGCGTCGAGCGCTCCGACTTCCCGCCCGACTCGCCCCGTCCCGGGCTTCCCGCGGCGGACCTGCACTTCAACTTCGCGCTGCTCGCGGCGCTCTTCGCGCTCTCTCCCCGCCCGCTGCGGCCCGCGAACTTCGGCCGGTTCTGGGCGGCGGCGGCGTTGCTGTGGGGCGTTCACGTCGCGGCGCTCGTCTTCCAGGTCGAATCCGTCTACGCGACGCGGATGGGGCCCTGGAGCGCGGAACACTACGGGCCGATCGCCCGCAACGTCTGGGCGGCGGGCTTCCACTTCTACCAGATCCTCGGCCGCTTCGCGGCGCCGTTCGTGCTGTGGTGGGGGATCGGACGGGTGGGCGAACGGCCGGTAGGGGCGGCCCTCGCGGCCGCCCGCTCCGAGAAGCGCTAATCCTTCTCGCGGGCGGGGGCGAGCCCCGCCCCTACGACCTCCGGCCCCGCTCCCTCCGGAGGTACCGGTAGTCCGGAATCGCGAACTCCTTGAGCTTCGCGATCAGCGAGCCCCTCGAGATGTTGAGGACTTGCGCCGCGCGGCTCTGGTTGCCCTCGACACGCCGCATCGCGCGATCGATGACCTCGCGCTCGACGGTCTCGACGATCTTCTTCAGGTCGTCGGTCTGTCGCAGGACGGTCTCGGCCGGAGTCGACTCGGGCGGCGCGGAGACGGGCGGGGCGGCCTCCGTGGCCGGGCGGGCGGGAGCCGGCTCCCGGGAGCCCTGGCCCAGGCCCGCGAACGCGAGGCCGGCAATCTGAACGAGCTCCTCCAGGAACAGGACGGCACGCGCCGCCAGCCGCGGGCTCTCCCGGACGAGGATCCCGGCACATCCGGTTTCCGCCGGCGGCTCCACGACCAGCGTCAGCGTTCCGGTGACGGTCTCGGCGCGCGAGAGCCGCTCTCCCGACCGGAGGTCCTGCACCATGCGGGGAGGAAGCATCGGATTCTCGCGGAACGTCGAGGCGAGAGGCCGGAACCCCGCGGCCGCCGAGAACTCCCCGACGGCCCACTCCGACGGCGGGAGCTCGCGGTCGAGAAAATCGGTCAGCTCGGTCGCGAGGTCCTCGGGCGAGCCACTCACGCGGCAGATCCGATACGCGGCCTGCCGGAGGCTGCGGTACTCGACCTCGGTGACCGGGATCGTCACGACGCCGGGCGTGGACGCCGGTCCCGGAATGCCCACCGGGGACAGCGTGTCGCCCGTGGGCTCCTCGCCGGAGGACCCGGGCCGCGTCACCGGCGCCGCGTCGACGACCGTGATCGTCGCCTCGCCGATGGTGATGCGGTCGCCGGGGGCGATCGCGCCGCCGAAGAAGTCGCGGCCGTTGACCTGGACCGTTTCGATTCCTTTGAAGAGATCGAGGTGATAACGCCCGTCCCGCTCGAAGAGCCGGACGTGGCGCCCGTAGACGCCGCGCGCACGGACGACGACCTCGTTCCCCGAGGACGCGCCGACCGTGGCGCTCGCGCCGGTGACGCGGTGCACTTCCGCACCCGTACCAGGACGCCTTCGGACTTCGAGAGTGAGCATCGTGGGGGACTCCCGTTCAAACCCTCCCAACGGTATACATTTTTTGATGGGCCGCGCAACACTCGTCTCGCGTCGCTCGACTCGGGGTCACTCCGTGAACGCTCCGAGGACGGATCGCACGGAAGTCGTACAGAGGGCGGACGTTGCGGCGAAAACCTGTCTTCGAGGACAGTGTCTAGAAGAGGCCGGAGATTTTTCCGTCGGCGGAGACGTCGATCGTCTCGGCCGCGGGCTGCTTGGGGAGACCGGGCATCGTCATGATGTCGCCGCAGATGGCCACGACGAAGCCCGCGCCCGCGAACAGCCGTGTCTTGTCGACGTGGAGGGTGAAGCCCGAGGGCCGCCCGCCCTTCTTGGGGTCGTCGGAGAACGAGTACGGCGTCTTGGCGATGTTGATCGGCAGGTTCGCGAAGCCCATCTTCTCGTAGCGCTGGAGGCGGTTCTCCGCCTCCTTCGAGAACGACACGCCGCCGGCGCCGTAGAGCCTCCGCGCGATGATCTCGATCTTCTCGGCGAGCGGCCGGTCCCAGGGATAGAGCGGACGGTACTTCGCCGTCCCCTGCGCGATCTCGTGGAGGACGAGCCGGGCGAGATCCTCGCCGCCCGCGCCGCCCCGCGTGAACACCTCCGAGACGGCCACCTTCACGCCGAGCTCCGTGCACCGCTTCTCGAGAAACGCGATCTCCGCCGGCGTGTCCGTCGGGAACCGGTTGATCGCGACGACCGCCGGCAGCCCGAAGATGCGGACGTTGTCGAGGTGCCGCTCGAGGTTGAGGACGCCTCGCGACAGCGCGGCGAGGTCCTCCTGGGCGAGCGCGTCCTTGGGGGTGCCGCCGTGCATCTTGAGCGCGCGCACGGTCGCGACCAGCACGACCGCGGACGGCCAGATGTCGGCGTACGCGCACTTGATGTCGAGGAACTTCTCCCCTCCGAGGTCGAAGCCGAAGCCCGCCTCGGTGACCGCGATGTCCCCGTAGCGCATCGCGATGCGCGTCGCCAGGATGGAGTTGCAGCCGTGCGCGATGTTCGCGAAGGGCCCGCCGTGGACCAGCGCGGGAGTGCCCTCGAGCGTCTGGACGAGGTTGGGATGGATGGCGTCCTTGAGGAGCGCCGCCATCGCGCCGTTCGCCTTGAGGTCGCGGGCGCCGCACCGGCCCGGTGTCGCGCTTGTACCCCGCGATGATCGCGCCGCACCGCTCCTTCAGGTCCGAGAGGTCCCGCGCCAGGCAGAGGATCGCCATGACCTCGGAGGCCACGGTGATGTCGAAGCCCGTCTCGCGGGGCACGCCGTTGACCTTGCCGCCCAGGCCGATGACGGTGTCGCGCAGCGCGCGGTCGTTCATGTCGAGCACGCGCCGGAACGGGATGTCGCGCTGGTCGATGCCCAGGGCGTTGCCGTGGTGGAGGTGATTGTCGAGCATCGCCGCGAGCAGGTTGTGCGCCGCCGTGATCGCCGGGAAGTCGCCCGTGAAGTGGAGGTTGATGTCCTCCATCGGCACGAGCTGCGAGTAGCCGCCGCCGGCGGCGCCGCCCTTGACTCCGAAGCAGGGGCCGAGCGAGGGCTCCCGCAGGGCGATGATCGCCTTGCGGCCCAGGCGGCAGAGCGCCTGGCCCAGCCCGACGGTGGTCGTCGACTTGCCCTCGCCCGCCGGCGTCGGGGTGATCGCCGAGACCAGCACGAGCGGCGCCTCGGGCCGGCCCTCCGCGCGCGCGATCGCCGAGATCGAGATTTTCGCCTTGTCGCGGCCGTACGGGATGAAGTCCGTCGGGATGAATGCCGGCGTCGCGCGCGACCTCTTCGATGGGGCGAAGGCGGGCCTCCTGCGCGATCTCGATGTCGGACTTCATCGTCGGCGGTGATCCTAGCAGGGCCGGGCTGACATACCGGCTATTGGGGAGGCGGACGGCGGGGGCTCAATCTGTTGTGGCAGGCACGACCTCAATTTGCTACATTCTCGCAACCGAATGTTGCGTCTCAAACGCGTCGAGATCTCGGGCTTCAAGTCCTTTTACGACAAGGTCGATCTCTCCTTCCCCGGGTCCGTGACGGCCGTCGTGGGGCCCAACGGGTGCGGCAAGTCCAACATCAGCGACGCCGTGGCCTGGGCGCTGGGCGAGCAGAGCGCCAAGGCGCTGCGCGGCGAGAAGATGGACGACGTCATCTTCAACGGCTCCTCCAAGCGGCGGCCGCTCGGCATGGCCGAGGTGGTGCTGACGCTCTCGCGCCACCAACGGCGACAGCGAGCGGGGCGAGGACGGGACGCTGCGGGTGGGCCGGCGCGTCTACCGCGACGGCGAGGGCGAGTACTTCCTGAACGACAAGCAGGTCCGCCTGCGGGACATCCAGGACCAGCTGCTCGGCACCGGCCTCGGGGTCCGCGCCTACTCGGTGATCGAGCAGGGCCGCATCGACCAGGTGCTCTCGACCAAGCCCCAGGACCGCCGGCGCTTGATCGAGGAGGCCGCCGGGATCACCCGATACAAGCTCAAGAAGCGCCTCGCGGAGGGAAAGCTGGAGGAGACCCGCGGAAACCTCCTCCGGATCTCCGACATCGTCAGCGAGATCGAGAAGAACGTCGTGAACCTCCGCCGCCAGGCCTCGCGGGCCGCCCGCTACAAGGAGCAGTCCGAGGCGCTCCGCGGCAAGAGGGCTTCGCTCACGCGGGCCCGCGCGGACCAGCTCGCCGAGTCGCTGCGCGCGGCCGAGTCCCTCCGCGAGGAGCGGCGCGGACGCGAGGCGGAGGCGGCGGCGGCGCTCGCCCGCGCCGAGGCCGCGCTGACGGCGGCCCGACTCGAGGCGACGGAGGCGGCGGCCGCACGCGACGCGCTCCGGGAGGAGCTCGCCGCGCTCGAGTCGGCCATCGCGCGCGACGACGCGCTCCAGGAATCCAACCGCCGCGCGACGATCGACCTCGCGGCGCGCCGCGCGGCGCTCGAGCGGGAGGGCAGGGACTTCGCCGCCGAGCAGTCGCGCGCGAATCGGGAGCTCGCGGAGCTCGAGGAGCGGCTGTCGCGCAGCGTCGCGGACGCCCGCGCGAAGTCGCTGGCCCGCGAGGAGGCGGACCGCCGGGCCGCCGAGGCCGCGGCGCTCTGCGGGGCGCTCGAGAAGGAGCTCGAGGAGACGCGCGACCGCGCGCTCGCCGCCGCCGGAGAGCGCGTCGCGAGCCGCAACGCCCGGCACGAGATCGACCTGGCCAACGAGCGCGTCGCCGCCTCGCTCGCGAGGCTCGGCGAGGCGGCGCAGAAGGTGGCCGAGCAGCTCGCGCAGCGGGAGGCCGACGCCGCCGAGGCCGAGTCCGAGGCGGCGCGCCTCGGAGACGCCGCCGACGACGCCAGCCGCGGCGTCCGGGAGGCGGAGGCCGCCCTCGCGGCGCTCGCGGAGGAGCTGTCGCGAGCCGAGGCCGCGCGCGAGACCGCGAAGGAATCCTCCGGATCGCTCGAGCACCGGCACGCGGCGCTCCTGGAACTGCTGCGCGCGCGGGACGTCTCCGTCAACGCCGTCCGCGACGCGATCCGCGGCGCCGGCCTCTCGGAGCGCGGCGCGCTCTCGGAGCGGATCCGGCCGCGCCCCGGCTGGGAGGTCGCCGTTGGGTCTCGTCCTCGGGCGCGACGCCGACGCTTTGCTCGCGTCGGGCGACGTCGTCCGCGCCGTCGACGCCCTACGCGCGCTCGCGGCGGGACGCGTCGTGCGGGACGACTGGCGCAGGGACGCGGTGGTCTCGCCTCCCGCGGGAGCCTTCGGCTGGGACTCGGTCCTCGAGGGTTTCGGGCAGCTCTCCTCCGCCGAACGCGCCGCACTCCCGGGCGCCGCCTTCGTGGAGACGCTCGACGACGCGCTGTCGCTCTCCGAGCGCCACCCCTCGGGAACGTTCGTGACGCGCGCGGGCGAGATGGTGAGGGGCCCGGTCGTCCGGGTCGCGAGCGCCTCCGCTCCCGCCGCCGGACTGTTCGCGCAGCGCCGCGAGGAAGAGGCGCTGCGCGCGAGGCTGCAGGAGGCCCGGCGCGGGCTGGCCGAGGCCGAGGCGAGCCAGGAGCGGCTGCGCGCGGACCGCCAGCGCCGCGAGGCCGCACTGCCGCCCCTGCGCGACCGCGAGCGCGAGGCCCAGGGCGCCCGGGTCGCGTTCTCGGCGCGGCTCGAGGAGCGCCGGTCCGAGAGGGACCGGCTCCGCCGCGAGGCCGACACCGCCGCCGAGGAGCAGCGGGCGCTGGCGGAGCAGGCGGCGGGATTCGATTCGGGCCGGCGGGCCGTCGAGGAGCAGGAGCGCGTCCACGCCGAGGAGGAGCGGCTCGCGCACGAACGGGTCGCCACGCTCTCCGCCTCGCTGTCCGAGGCGCGTTCGCTCGCCATGGGCGCCGCGGAGGAGCTCGCCCACCGCCGCACGGAGGCCGAGGTGTCGGCCGAGCGGCGCCGGGCCATGGAAGCCGCGAGGGACGGGCTGCGCGAGGCGCAGACGACGCTCGAGCGCCGGCTCGCCGAGGCCGGCGAAGAGGAGAGCCGGATCCGCGCTCGCGCCGCCGAGCTCGCCCAGGAGGAGCAGGACGCGCGTCTGCGCCAGAAGGAGAACGTCGCGGCGCGGGAGGTCAAGGCGGCCGCGCACGGGACGCTCCTCGAGTCGGCGCGTGTCGCCGCCGCGGCCGTCGACACGTCGGAGACGCAGGCGAGGCTGGAGCGCTCCACGTTGGACGCGGCGCGCGAGGCCCGCTTCGAGGCGGAGGTCGCGGCGACGCGGGTGGCCTCGGACCTGGAGCACCTCCACGCGCAGGCGCGCGAGGAGTTCGGCGGCGGCCCCGAGACGCTGGCTCCTCCCGCCGACGCCTCGCCCGAGGGTCTCGCGGCTCTCGAGACGGAGGTCGCCGAGCTGACGGCTTCGCTCGAGCGCCTGGGCCCCGTCAACGTCCTCGCGTACGAGGAGCACAAGGAGATGTCGGAGCGGCTCGTCTTCCTGACGACTCAGCGCGACGACCTCCTGCGCTCGATCGCCGAGCTCCAGGAGTCGATCCGCAAGATCAACGTGACCTCCTCGGAGCGCTTCGCCGAGGCCTTCCAGGCGATCAACGAAAACTTCAAGCAGATGTTCGAGCGGCTGTTCCAGGGCGGCTCGGCCGAGATGAAGATGCTCGACGAGGGCGACCTGCTCGAGTCGGGGATCGAGATCGATGCGCATCCGCCGGGCAAGCGAAACCAGTCGATCCTGCTCCTCTCGGGGGGCGAGAAGGCGCTGACGGCGATCGCCCTGCTCATGGGCATCTTTCGTTACAAGCCATCCCCTTTCTGCATCCTCGACGAGGTGGACGCGCCGCTCGACGAAGCCAACATCGACCGCTTCACCCGACTGCTGCGCGACATGACCGAGGAGACCCAGTTCATCGCGATCACCCACAACAAGCGCACGATGGAAACCGCCGACGTCATGTACGGCGTCACGATGGAAGAGCCCGGCTGCTCCAAGATCGTCTCGGTCCGCTTCGACTGAGCCGCGGAGCCCGGCGTTTGACGGGCCGTCCGCCTTTCCGTAAGATCCGCCCTCCCGAGCCGATGTAGCTCAGTCGGTAGAGCAGCGGTTTCGTAAACCGCAGGTCACCGGTTCAAGTCCGGTCATCGGCTCCAAAATCAATGACTTAGCGGAGAATCGGACTTCGGGGTCTTTTCTCCGGAGCTTGAATTAGAATCGACCCGCGTTGCCAGACCAACAACCGACGCTTCATACAACCTCGTCCGAGTCGCCGTTCCTCTCCGGCGGAACGGCAGGCCGGCCCGAATTCATTCAGGCGGAGTCGCTCCAGGATCCGCACCGCGGTCGGGCGAAGGGGATCCTCCGGGATCATCCCGAGGTCCGCGGGCACATCGGCACCAACGCCTGGACCTTCGCGATCATCCTCGGGCTCGTGACCTTCCAGGTCGTGACGGCCGCCGTCGTCTCGCACCGGCCGTGGTGGGTGATCCTCCTGGTCGCGGTGCTTCCGGGCGCCGTCGCGAGCCACACGCTCTGGGTCACGATCCACGAGTGCACGCACAACCTGGTCTTCCGCTCGCGGGCGGGCAACCACATGGCCGGGATCCTGTCGAACCTCCCGCACGTCTTCCCGACGTCCGTGCTCTTCGGCCGCTACCACGCGCGCCATCACATGTACCTGGGCGTCTACGAGCTGGATGCCGACCTTCCGTTTCGCTGGGAGGCGCGGTAGTCGGGAACTCGTCATGGCGTAAGGCGGTGTGGATCGCCTTCACGCCGATCATGCAGTCGCTACGTCCCGCGCGGCTGCGCGAGATCAAGCCGATCGACCGATGGGTCGTCCTCAACTTCGGGACGCAGATCCTCTTCGACGTCGGGATCTGGTGGTTCCTCGGACCGGGGGCGTTCTGGTACCTCGTCGCCTCCTTCTTCATCAGCCTGGGGCTGCATCCTCTCGGTGCGCGATGGGTCCAGGAGCACTACGTGTTCTGGCCGGGCCAGGCGACATCCAGCTACTACGGGCCCATCAACCACGTGGGGCTCAACATCGGGTATCACAACGAGCACCACGACTTTCCCTCGGTGCCGTGGAGCCGGCTGCGCGCGCTGCACGAGGCGGCGCCGGAAGCGTACGACTCGCTCGGCAGCCACCGTTCCTACACCCGCCTCCTGCTTCGGTTCATTTTCGACCCGTCGGTCTCGCTCTACTCCCGAGAGGTGCGGCCGCGGCCCGGCGAGGTCCGCGTCAACGACATGACCAACCACGACGTCCAGCTGATCGAGGCGCCTGCCTCCGAGCTCTCGGCCCCGCCCGCCGCCCCGGCGCCCACGTACTAGCGCTCGCGGGCCCGCGGGAACTCCGTCGCGGCTCCGGGTTCCTTCCTTCCAGGAGGACCCGACCATGTTCGACGACGCGCTGGTCGAATCGCGAGAGTCCCACGTCCTCGGCGGGAAGCGTCTCAGCCTGCCCCTCGCCCTCGGGCTGCACCTCGCCGTGATCGCCGCCTTCGTGGGCGCCTCGGCATGGCTTCCGGGAGAGCCTCCCGAACCGGGGGATCGGGAAACCGTCCCGATCGTGTTCGCGCCGCGTTCGGCGACCACCGACTCGGGCGGAGGCGGGCGCGCCGCAAACGGCGCACGCGTCGGGCGCTCGCGTGCATCACGAGATGACGCAGCCGGATCTCTCGCGGATCGATCTGGGCGCGGCGACCGTCCCGACGGTCCCCCCGAGCGACGCGGACGCCGACGCGAACCAGCTCGGCGGCGGGCCGGACGACGCGGAAGCGGGAAGCGGTGAAGGCGGAACCGGCCCGGGCGACGGGGACGGCCGTGGCGGCGGCCAGGGAGAGGAGATCCTGCCCGTCGGAGGCGACGTGCGCGCGCCGGTCCTCCTCGAGCGCGTCGAGCCCGACTATCCGGAGGCGGCGCGCCGCGCGAGGTCGGAGGGCACCGTGATCCTCGAGGCGACCATCACGGCGTCGGGCGAGGTCCAGCAGATCCGCGTGTTGAAGTCGCTGAACCCGCTGCTCGACGAGGCGGCGGTTCGCGCCGTCCGGGGCTGGCGCTATCGGCCGGCGACCCTGAACGGCCGTGCCGTGCCCGTCTCTCTGACGGTGACCGTCCGCTTCGGCATCGCGCGCTGATCGGCCGGGTGCGGCCGTGGGATAGGCTACCGCGCACGGATCCTCGCTCATGCACCTGCGCGCACGCGCCCTGACCGTCCTGCTCGGCGTCGCCGCCGCACTTCTCGTCTCCTCCTGCGGCCGAGAACGTCCCCGGCCCGAGACGGGCTCCACCCGGCTCCCGGAGACGACGCTCGCGCCCACGCTGGCGCCGCTCCTTGCTGCGACACCCGACCCCCACGGCCTCGTGGCGAGCATCCTGACGCCTCTCGCGGCGAAGGCGGCGGCGACTCGCGGCCCCTTCGACGGCGTCCCTCTCGTTCCCTCCCGGACTCCCTCGGGGCGCGTCGAGTGGGCCAGGGACTTCGCCGAAGGCTACCGCGACGCCGTCGAGCGCAATAAAGCGATGGTCGTGCTCTTCGGGTCGCCCGGAGGCGAGTGGTACGAGAAGGTCCTCGCCTCCTTCGCGAGCCCCGAGATCGCCGCGCTGGCGGACCAGGCGATCTGGATCCGGAGCGATCCGAGGACGGAAGTCATGGGCAAGAACGTCTGCACGGCCCTCGGAGTCGAGCGCGTCCCGGCGATCTCGGTCCTCGATCCCGATCCCGAGATGATCAGCGAGGAGGCGCGGATCGAGGGGTACGAGGAGCCCGCGAAGCTCGCGCGCGACCTCGACGTCCCGCTCAAGCGGGCCAACGGCCAGCTGCCCAGGGTGCCGACGATGAGACGGCCCTAGACGTCTCGCGTTTCGGCCTGGCTAGGCCGTCATCCCGAGCGAGGGCGAGGGATCCCGTCACCGGCAGGGCTCAAGCCTCGAGGCGGGATCCCTCGTCGCTGCGCTCCTCGGGATGACAGTGAGACCCAAACCCCGATCACGGAAACAGCTGCGCCTGGATGATGAACGACTGATCGTCGAGCGGCTCGCCGGGCAGCGGACGCTGCCGGTGCGTGCGCGAGTAGTCGAACGTGACCTTCAGGCTGTGCCTGCGGAAGTAGTAGTTGCTGACGGCGGACACGATCGAGACGCTGTCGTTCTCCGTGTTGCGGTTGTAGTCCACGAGCGAGTAGCGGGTGCGACGTCGAGCTTACAGGGCAGGACGAAGAAGCCCGCCTGCCCGTAGTAGCCGTACGCAAAGAGCTGCACACGGCTGTCTTTCCCGAGCGCCTGGCCCACGTAGTACTCACCCTGCGCGGAGAAGCCGTGCCACTTGAACTGGCCCTCGAGGCCGCCCTCTGGATCGACACGTCCTCGCCCGTCGTGAAGAGCTTCACGTTGCGCCCGAGCCATCCCGCGGGGGCGGTGTAGTTGAGCTGAATCGCCTCGAAGCCGGTGTCGGTGCTCTTCTTGAGGGTGTTGTGAAACCCCGCCGCGCCGAGCGAGAGGGCCGCGTCCTGGTGGTTCTGGAGGTCCGCCTCACCCGGTCCCATGTCTCCGAAGGCGTTCCACACGAGCCGGAGCATCGGCATCACGTGTTCCGTGGCGCGGAGGCTGTTCTGTCCGTCTCCCCCGAAGACGCCGGCCTGATACGCCAAATGATTCTTCCAGAAGCCGCCGGCGAGCATCACGCCGACGTCGCGGCTCGGCTTGAAGGTGTCCGTCGCCAAGGCGCGCTCCGGGAACTGGATGACGCCGTCGTTGTAGAGCTCGTCGCGCGAGAACGGCGTCTTGTACTGCCCGCCCTGGAGCGAGACGGCGTCCGAGAACTTCCAGTTCAGCCAGGCGTCGTCCAGCAGGCGGTTCGCCGCCGTCGTTTCGAACGCCGCCTGGAAGCGCCACGTGAGGCGCGGGTCGAACGCGAAGCCGGACAGGAAGAGCTTGAACCGGCGCACGCGGAACTCGTCCGCGTCGGCCGACGTGCTCGCCGGGTCGAAGTCGAAGTCCGAGAATCGGACCTGCAGGTTGAAGCCCAGGCTCGCCTCGAAGAGGCTGTCGGGCGAGCGGAAGACGATGCCGCGTCCTTCGACGTACTGGACCGTCGGTTTCGCGGGCGGCGCGGGCGTCGAGACGTCCTGGGCGTTCGCGGCGAGAGCGGCGAGAAAGACGGCGGCCTGGGCGGCGAGAATCCGGGCGACGGGCTTCATGCGATCTCCTCCAATCGGCGCCGCATCATACAAGACGAATCGTATTGAGTCGTATATACTCGGCGGACCATGAAACCGCGCGCCGAGTCGCTCACTCCCTCCGAGGCCGCCAGCGTCCTGGGGGTCAGCTACCCCACGATCAAGCAGTGGATCTACCGCAAGCGCATCCGCTCGGTCCGTACTCCCGGGGGACACCACCGGATCCCGCGGTCGGAGATCGCGCGGCTGTCGGCGTCCGGCGCCTTCCGCTCGGCGACGCCCGGCGCCTCGCCGCTCGACGCGATCAGTGGACGCAACAAGCTCGCAGGCGTCGTGACGCGAATCCGCGTGTCGGGCCTTCTCGCGGAGGTCGCCATCGACGTGGGGGGTCAGACGCTGACCTCCATCATTACGGCGGCCGCGGCGCGCCAGCTCCGGCTCAAGCCGGGCTCGCCCGCGGTCGCGCTCATCAAGGCCACGGAGGTGATGGTGATCCGTGCTTAAGAGATTCTTTGCGGTCGTCCTCCTGCTCGGGGCCTCGGCCGCGTTCGCCCGCGGACCCGAGAACGGCGGCCTGCTCGTCTTCGCCGCCGCGAGCCTGGCCGAGTCGACGCAGGAGCTCGGAAAGCAGTTCGAGAAGCAGGCCGGGACGAAGGTCGAGTTCTCGTTCGGAGGGTCCAACGACCTCGCGCGCCAGATCACGGCCGGGGCGCCGGCCGACGTCTTCTTCTCGGCCGATACGGCCAGGATGGACCAGGTCGAGAAGGCCGGCCTGGTCAGGGCCGCCGACCGCGTCGACCTGCTCTCGAACCTCCTCGTCGTCATCGTGCCGTCGAGCGCGACCGCGGCGATCAGGACGCCGCAGGACCTCGCGAGGCTTCCGAAGATCGCCCTCGCCGACCCGGCCGCCGTGCCGGCCGGCGTGTACGCGAAGCAGTGGCTCGAGGGACTCGGCCTCTGGGCGCAGATCCAGCCGAAGGTCGTGCCGACCCTCGACGTGCGCGCGGCGCTCGCCGCCGTCGAGAGCGAGGCCGCGCCGGCGGGCATCGTCTACCGGACCGACGCCGCGATCGCGAAGAAGACCCGGGTCGCGTTCGAGGTCAAGAACGGCCCCAGGATCACCTACGTCGTCGCCCCGCTCGCGGGCTCAAAGAACCGCGCCGCCGCCGACGCGTTCGTGCGGTTCCTCGGGAGTTCCGCCGGCAAGGCCGAGTTCGAGAAGCGCGGCTTCCTCTTCCTCGCGCCCAAATAAGGTGGAGACCTCCGACGGCTCGATCCTGCTGCTGACGCTGCGGGTCGCGGCGACATCGACGCTCGTCATCCTGCCGGTCGCCGTCGGCGTGGCGTGGCTCCTCGCGCGGCGGGCGGGGCCCGGCCGCACGCTCGCCGAGACCATCCTGAGCCTCCCGCTGGTGTTGCCGCCGACAGCGGTGGGACTGCTGCTGCTCGAGGCGCTCCGCAAGTCCGGGCCGCTCGGCCGTCTCCTCGACCGTGCCGGGATCGAGATCCTCTTCACGTGGAAGGCGGTCGTTCTCGCGACGGCGGTGATGTCGTTTCCGCTGCTGGTCCGGCCGGTCCGGTCCGCCTTCGAGGAGGTCGACCCGCGCCTCCTCGCGATGGCCCGCTCGCTGGGGAGCACGCCGTTGGAGGCCTTCCGGAGGGTCGCCCTGCCGCTGTCCTGGCGCGGCATCCTGTCCGGCACGCTGCTCGCGTTCTCGCGGGCGCTCGGCGAGTTCGGCGCCACGATCCTGATCGCAGGCAACATCCCGGGCCGCACGCAGACGCTCGCGCTCGCGATCTTCCAGCGCACGCAGATCGGCCGGGACGACGCCGCGCTGCGCCTCGTGGCCGTGACCGTCGTCCTGGCCTTCGTCACCGTCTGGACGACCGAGATCATCACGCGGCGGAAGGCGCGCGCGGGCGCCGCGTGATCGATCTCGACCTGACCCTTCCCCTCGCCCGGTTCACGCTGCGGGTGTCTCGGCGGCTGTCGGGACGCGCGGTCGCGATCCTCGGCGCCTCGGGCTCCGGCAAGACGTCGCTCCTCGAGTCGATCGCCGGCCTGCGCGCGGCCGCCACGGGCCGCATCGCGATCGACGGCGAGACGCTCCTCGACACCCCCGCCCTCCGCGTCCTCCCTCCCGAGCGGCGCCGCATCGGCTACGTCCCGCAGGACGCGCTCCTCTTCCCGCACCTGACCGTGGAGCGAAACGTCCGCTACGGGTCCCCGTCCGGCGAGGGAGCGGACGCGCTCGACCGACTCTTTCGCGAGGCGGTCACGACCCTGGAGATCGATCGCCTGCTCGCGCGCTCCCCGTCCACGCTCTCGGGTGGCGAGCGGCAGCGCGTGTCCCTGGCGCGCGCGATCGCCGCGCGGCCGCGGCTTCTGCTGCTCGACGAGCCGCTCGCCGCCGTCGACGTCGCGCTGAAGGGGCGCATCCTCCCCTACCTGCTCCGCGTCCGCGACATGCTCCACATCCCGTTCCTCTACGTCACGCACAACGCCGGCGAGGCCCGCGCGGTGGCGGAGGAGGCGGTCGTCCTGCGGGAGGGAGCCGTCGTCTTCGCCGGAGCGCCCGAGCAGGCGCTCGAGTGGATCTCGCAGGGGGACCCGGAGGCCCGCTTCGACAACATCCTCGCGGGGAGCCTCGAGACTCCTCTCAGCGGCTCGCGCGGGACCGGGGTGCTCCGCGTCGGGGAGGCGCGCCTCGTCGTCCCGACGGAGGACGTGGACCCCGCCTCCTCGCTCGCCGTGTTCGCGGTCTCGCCGGAAGACGTCCTCGTGTCGAGCCGGCCGCTCATGGGGATCTCGGCGCGCAACGTCCTGCCCGGCGCCGTCGTCGCGCTCGAGATCGGCGAGGCGAGCGGCTGGGCGCGCATCCGGGCGCAAGGGATCGAGTGGAATGCGCTCGTCACCAGGGAGGCGGCGCGGGAGCTCGAGCTGGCTCCCGGGCGGCCTGCCTGGATCGCCGTCAAGACGCACGCCTTCCGGCGGCTCCGCTGAGACGCTCGTCCCCCGAATCCTCCGTCTCATCCGCCGCCCCTTGCGCGCGGACGATGGGCTCTCTACCGTGTGGCCGCACGTTCGGAGGAGCCCGAAGATGCCCGCGATCGTTCCCGCTCTCGTTGGCGTCCTCGCCCTGACGGTCGGGGACGGCGGGATCGTCCGCCTGAGATTGCCGGCGGCCACATCCGCGCGCAGTGCACCCGCCCCCGAGCCGTGCGCGAGCCCCGAGCACCGCCAGTTCGATTTCTGGCAGGGCGAGTGGGAGGTCCACGAGGCGGGCAAGGTGGCGGGCACGAACCGGATCAGCCGCGTCCTCGGAGGGTGCGCGCTTCGCGAGGAGTGGACCGGCGCGGGCGGCGCCAGGGGCACCAGCCTGAACGTCTACGACACCGCGAGCCGGCGGTGGCACCAGACCTGGGTCGACGACAAGGGGCTCGTGCTGCTGCTCGAGGGCGAGTGGCGGGGCGGAAAGATGGTGCTCGAGGGCGAACGCCCGGCTCCCTCCGAGGGCACGAGCAGGACCACGCGGGAGCGGATCTCGTGGTCGCCCCAGCCGGGAGGACGCGTGCGCCAGCTCTGGGAGAGCTCCTCCGACGCCGGGAGGACCTGGCAGGTCGTCTTCGACGGGATCTACAGTCGCAAAACGTAGGGGCGGCGTTACCGCCGGGATGTACCCAGCGTTCCCTACTGCCGAGGGCTTGCCTCTGGTGGTCGGGTCGCGGCCGCCCGCGCCGCACCTATGACCCCTTAGCCGCCAGCCACTTCTCGATCGCCGCCCGCTCGTCGGGCACCTTGATGCGCTTCAGGACGCCCTCGGAGTGCGAGGCGATCGTCTCGGCGCGGTCGAACGGTAGGCGCTCGTACATCTTGCCGCCGGGCTCGTGGCACGGCGCGCAGTGGCTCACGAGGATGGGACGCACGGTCGCGGCGAACACGGCATCGCGCGCCGTCTGCGGCGCGACTGCCCCATCGCGAGAGGCCTCGGGAGCGATTGCGCCGCTCGCCGTCTGCGGCGCGGCATTCTTGCTCGCGGTCCGGGCCTCCGGCTGCGCCGTCGGCGTCTTCGTCGGGTCGGACTGAGACGCGGCACTCCCGGCGACCCGCGAACCGCCCGACGAACCGTTCGACGCGAGCCAGACGGCCACCAGAACCGGCGCCGCGAACCAGAGCCGCGGTTTCATGACGCCATCATTGTGGCGCGCGGGCGCCTTCTCGGGTCCGGATTTCGCAAAAAAGTCGGGGCCATCGGGACGAATCCCTCTCGCCCGTGAGGGCCTCCGAGCAGTCGTCCCGCGAATCGTCCCCTTCGTCCCTGCCTCCTGCGCCTGTATCCCGCCCCCGGAGCGTTCGTTCCGGTTTTTGAACATTTCGTCCGGATTCTTGAGCCGAAAGGATCCGGCATCTTTTCGTAACTCCTTGCGTTCGCTTACGTATCACGCTGCGGGTTTTGAAAAAAATCCGAGGGAGGTAGGGGATGAAAATCCGGACACTGATCGTGGACGACGAGCCCCTGGCGCGCGAATGGGTGCGCAACGGACTCCAAGAAGAAGCCGATGTCGAGATCGTGGCGGAATGCGGCGACGGCTTCGAGGCCGTCAAGGCGGTGGCCGACTTGAAGCCCGACCTCCTGATCCTCGACGTCCAGATGCCGGGCCTCGACGGATTCGGCGTGCTCGCGGCGCTCGAGCCCTCGGACCTCCCGGCGGTGATCTTCGTGACCGCGTTCGACCGCTACGCGCTGAAGGCCTTCGAGGCGCACGCCGTGGATTACCTGATGAAGCCATTCTCCCCCGAGCGCCTGCACGACGCGGTCGAGCGCGCCCGCGCCGAGATCGACCGCACCTCCCAGCGCGACCTGAAGGCGACGCTCCACGCGCTCCTCGAGGACATCCAGCGCGAGCGCGCGTTCCCCGAGTGGCTCCTCATCAAGAAGGAAGACCGGAGCGTCTTCCTGCGCGTGGCCGACATCGACTGGATCGAGTCCTCGCGCAACAACGTGCGCCTGCACGTCGGCAAGGACATCTACGTCTTCCACGAGACCACGTCCGGGATCGAGGCGAAGCTCGACCCCAAGATTCTTCCGCATCCACCGCTCCACGATCGTGAACATCGAGAAGATCAAGGAGATGCCCCGTGGTTCAACGGCGACTACGCCGTGACCCTGAAGGACGGGACCAAGCTGACCCTCTCCAGCACCTACCGCGAGCGGCTCAAGGAATTCGGCGGCTCGCCGTGTAGCCGGGTGAACGCATCGGTCCTGCGCGCGAGCGCGTGGAGAGTCTCCGGGGCGACGCCGACGGACCGGATCCGGCGGCGGCGCTACGCCCGGGAGATCTTCTTCCTCTGGACCGGCGTCGGCTCTTCTTCGCCGCGCAGCGCTACCTGCGCGCACCGTCCCTGCAGCAGCCGGTCGAGAACGTCTGTGGAAGTCGATCGCGGGAAGCCTCCTGACGGCGTACATCTGGGCGGCTCTGACGCCGGCCGTCATGGCGGTGGCGCGCCGGTTCCGGCCGCGCCGGGAACGGTGCTGCGGTCCGTGCCCCTCCTGATCCTCGCGGGCGCCGCGGCGGCCCTGATCCACCTCACCGTCACCAATGTCTTCTGGTACGCCGTCGCTCCGGCCGCGCGCCCCGGGGACTTCGCGGCGATGTTCCTGGCCACCCTGGCCTTCGGCGGGGCGGCGCGCCTGGCGACCTTCTTCGGCCTCGTCGGCGTGACCTGGGGCATCGACGACGACCGCACCTACCGCGAGAAGGCGCTCGAGGCATCGGAGATCGAGCGCGAGCTCGTCCAGACGCAGCTCGAGGCGCTCAAGCTCCGGCTGCACCCGCCCTTCCTCTTCAACGCGCTCGCGGCGATCCTGCCGCTCATCCGGACCGATCCCCGCGTGGCCGCGCGCACGGTCGTCCAGCTCGGCGACATCCTGCGCCTCGCGCTCCACAACGACGCGACCGGACTCGTGCCGCTGAAGACGGAGCTCGAGTACATCCGTCTCTACCTGCAGATCGAGCAGACGCGGCTGCGCGATCGCCTCGAGGTCAGCTTCACGATCGACCCCGGCGCGCTGCAGGCCGCGGTGCCGAACCTGATCCTGCTGCCCCTGATCGAGAGCGCGATCGCCAACGGGGTCTCGGTGCGCCCGGGCAAGGCGCACATCCGGATCCAGGCCTGGCCGGACGCCGACGAGCTGCGCGTCGCCGTCCACGAGGGCCCCGCCGAGCCTACGGAGTCCGCGGTCCCGGTCGAGCTCGACGACGCGTTCGTGCGGAAGACCAAGATGCGCCTCGAGCTCCTCTACCCCGGCCAGCACCTCGTCGCCATGTCCGACAAGCTCGAGAAGGGGCACGAGCTGCAGCTCACGATTCCACTGGCCTCGCCGATGGCCGCGGCGATCCCGGTGCAGGGCGTCGCATGAGCACGAGTGCGAGCCGTACGCCTCTCCTCGACGCCAACATCCTCGACGGCGGCCGTCGACAGACGCTGCGGCCGCGGCTGCAATCCGTCTGGAAGTGGCGGACGCTCCTCTGGGTGCTCGCCGCGTGGACGCTCGTCGGGTTCTTCCGCGCGGCCGACCGCTACTTCAGCGATCCCTTCAGCGCCAGCGGCTCGAGTTCGGGCTGTGGAGGCGCTCGCGCAGAGCCTCCTCTCCTCGTACATCTGGGCCGCGATGACGCCGGCCGTCGTCGTCCTGGCGAAGCACTCGCTCCCGACGCGCGCGAACTGGGCGGCGCCGCTCTCCCGGCTCTTCGCCGTGGGCCTCGCGCTCCCGGTCATTCACCTGGCGGCGTATCAGCTCCTCTACCCGCTCCTGATGGGGTTCCCGTGCATCGTCTCGGTGCAGCTCGGCGCGGTGCCGCGACTCCTGCCGGTCGCGTTCCCGACGCACTTCGTGACGTACTGCGCGATCGTGGGCGCGACCTGGACGATCCTCTACTCGCGCCTCTCGCGCGAGCGCGAGCTGCGGACCTCGCAGATGAAGACGCGCGTCGCGACGGCTCGGCTCGAGGCGCTGAAGATGCAGCTGCACCCGCACTTCCTGTTCAACACGCTGAACAGCATCCTGCCGCTCGTCTTCCGCGACCGCGACGCCGCCGCCCGCACCGTCGTCCGCCTCGGCGACCTGCTGCGCCTCTCGCTCCAGAACGAGGCGAGCGACCTGATCCCGCTGCGCAAGGAGCTCGAGGTCCTGCAGGTCTACCTGGAGATCCAGGAGACGCGGTTCCAGGACCGCCTGACGGTGCGGCTGGACGTCGAGCGCGAGGCCGAGGAGGCGCTCGTCCCCAACCTGATCCTGCAGCCGCTGGTCGAGAACGCGATCAAGCACGGCATCGCGGCGCGGCCGGGCGCGGGGCGTGTCGAGATCCTCGCGCGGCGAGACGGCGCGCGGCTCCTCCTGCGCGTCCGCGACGACGGTCCGGGCCCGTCCGAGGCGCCGGCGAGGGAGATCCCGCGCCGCGAGGGCGGCATCGGGCTGCGCAACACGCGCGACCGTCTCGAGCTGCTCTACGCGAACGATCACGACTTCGCCTTCGAGCGGCGCGCCCGGCAGGGGCTGCGAGGTGACGCTGAGCTTCCCGCTGACCTATCCCCCGGCGGCTTCCTCGCCGGCGCCCCCCGTCGCGAGCGGCGGCATCGGCGTGGCCGCCCTGCGCCGCGCCGGGGGACGATCCGCACCCGCCGCCGTCGCCGGGGTCGTCGCCCTCTCGCTCGGCCTCCTGGTGCTGCCGCAGAACGCGGAGGCGCGGCCGCACGGCGCGGCGTACGCCCAGGCCATCGCGAAGTCGCGCGCCATGCTCGACGAGGTCCTCCAGCTCTACCCCGGCACCGCCGTCGCGGTCGCCGTCGGCGACGAGATCGTCTGGTCGACGGCGTTCGGCTTCGCCGACGTGGACCGGCAGCGGCCCGTCTCGCGCTCGACCCAGTTCCGCATCTACGAGGCCGCGATGCCGCTGACGGCGACCGTCATGGCGCGGCTCGCGGAGGAGGGCCGCATCGATCTCGACGCGCCGATCCAGCGCTACCTGCCGGACGCCGGCGAGAGCGCGCTCCCGGTGACGCTCCGGGCGCTCGCCGCCCATCTCGGCGGCGTTCGCGACCTCGCCGAGGGCGAGGAGGTCCCGGGCCTCTGCTCCGGGGCGCGCGACGCGCTGCGCTCGCTCGGCGGCGGCAACCCGTTCGTCCGGCCGGCCGGCGTGGCGCTCTCGATCTCGCGATACGGATACATGATGCTCTCGGCCGCCCTCGAGGCCGCGACCGGAGAGCGGTTCGCGGACCTCCTGAACGAGACGATCGCCGGCCCGACCGGCATGACCTCCACGCTCATCGACGACCCGCGGCGGTACCTGCCGGGACGCTCCCAGTTCTACGAGCGCGGTTTCCTGGGCCTGCTCCGCTCCGCGCGCTCGGTCGACACGAGCTGCCGCTCCGGCGCGGGCGGCCTCGTCTCCACCACGGAGGACCTCGTCCGCTTCGCGTCCGCGCTCCTGCGGGGCGAGCTCGTCCGCCGCGAGACCCTCGAGACGATGTTCACTCCGCAGAAGACGCGCGGCGGCCAGCGGACCGGCTACGGCCTGGGCTGGTACGTCGAGACGGACGCGCGCGGCCGCCGCTACGTCTGGCACGACGGCCGCGGCGTCGGCGGGCGCGCGGCGATCGTCGTCGTGCCGCACGCGCGCCTGGTCACCGTCATGCTCTCCAACATCGAGGGCGAGCGGCTCGACGAGCATGCGCGCCGCATCGCCGCGTTCTTCCTGGAGGCCGAGGACGCGGCCGCGCCGCGCGACATGCTGCGCGCGCAGTCGCCCGCGACCGCAGCGCCCCCGTTCGCCTACTCAACGCCTCCCGCGCCCGGCGAGTAGCGCAGGCGCGGCGCGGCGTGCGCGTCACATCTGCCGCGCGACCTGACGGTCTCCCAAGGTATCCTCGGAACGAGAACCCTTCGCGTGAGCCTCTCCGTCTCTCGTTCGTCACCCTCCGAGACTGCCTGGCTCGCCACGCGGAGTCTTCTCCTGTGCGGCGCGCTCTCGCTGGTCATGTACTGGCCGATGCTCCTGGGGAGGGTTCCGTTTCCCGCGAAGCTGGTCACGCAATTTCCGCCCTGGGACTCCGTCCGCTCGACGCTGCCGCCTCCCGGCTCGACGCCCCATGCCGAGATGGGCGACCTGGTCACCGAGCTCTACCCCTGGAAGGCCTACACGCACCGCGCCGTCGCCTCGGGCACCCTGCCGCTCTGGAATCCCTCTCTCCTCCTCGGCGCGCCATTCCTCGGCGACCTGCAGACCGGGCTGTTCTATCCGCTGAACCTGATCTACTACGTGCTCCCGACACCCGTCGCGTGGTCGCTCTCCATCCTGCTCCGGACGATGCTCGCCGGATTCCTCGCGACGCTCCTGGCGCGCCGCCTGGGAGGCACTCGCCTCGCCGCGCTGACCGCCGGCGTGATCTTCGCCTTGTCCGGCTGGGTCACGGCCTTCCAGACCCGCCCTCATCTCGACACTTCCCTCTGGCTGCCGCTGGTCCTCCTGAGCATCGATCGCCTGCAGCGAAGGCCCGACGGCTCCTCGGTCGCGCTCGCGGCCACGGCGTTCGCGCTCCCCGTCCTGGCCGGGCAGCCGGAGAACGCCGCCCACGTCACGCTGGTCGCGATCCTCTTCTTCCTCTTCCGTCTCGCGTGGCCCCCGAGGCCGGAGACGACCCGATGGCGTTTCACCTTCCTCTTCGCGGCCGCGGGGGTGCTCGCCGGCGCGATCGCCGCGATTCAGATTCTTCCGGGCCTCGAGTTCATCTCGCAGCTGGAACGCAGTCTGACGATGCCGTGGGGCCCGAAGCCTCTGCACGAGCTCGGCGCGTTTCTCTCCCGCGATCTGTATTCGAGCCCCAATACCGCCGGAGTCGCGATCCCCGAGAGCGCGGCGTACGCGGGAATGCTCACGGTGCTGATGGCGCCCCTGGCCTGGCTGCATCCCAACCGGCGGGACGTCCTCTTCTTCGGCGGGCTCCTGCTCTGCGTTCTGCAAATCGTGTACGGAACCGGTCCCGTCTACTGGCTTTCGCTGCAGACGCCGATCCTCCAGGGTCTCCCCAACGGGCGGCTCCTGGTCGTCGCCGATCTGTGCCTCGCGATCCTCGCCGCGCTGGGGCTCTCGGTGCTGGAGACGTCGGAACAGTCGGAGCCGCGAGACCCGCGCGTCTCCCGCACCGGGTGGACTCTCGCGGCGCTCGCCCTCGCGGCCTGCGCCGCGGGCGTGGCGCTCATCCTCCTGCGCGCGAAGCCCGAGCTGAGGGCGGGCGGACCGGGTCACTGGACGTGGCTCCGGTCGCCGATCTCCTCGGCGGTCGCGCTGGGCGCCGCTGCGGCTCTCATGGCGCTGATCGCTTTCCTCCGGACTCGCGGAATTCCGCGCCGCCGCCTCGTCCAGCTGTCGCTCGCCTTCTGCGCGGCCGACCTCGCGACCGCGAGCTTTGCGTTCTTTCCCTTCTGCAAGCCCGACGAGATCTTCCCGCCGGCGGCGACGTTCGACTTCCTCCGCCGCGACCCGGAGCCGCATCGCGTGGCCACCGTCGGCAGGACCTGGGGGGCGAGCTTCGAGGGGATGTACGGCCTCCAGTCGGCCACCGGCTACACGGTCTTGCTCCGCCGCCTGACGCGATTCCTCACGCCTCTCGGCTTGCGCGACGATTACCCCTACCTGGACGCCGAGAAGGTGGTGGACTCTCCGACGCGGATCCTGGATCTGGCCAACGTGAAGTACCTGGCCGCCACGACCTGGAATGACAGCGCGGGGCGGCTCGCCTCGCGGCCCGACCGGTTCCGGCTGGTCTTCTCCGACGTCACCGTGCGGGTCTTCGAGAATCTCTCGGTGCTTCCGCGCGCCTTCCTGGTCCCGGCCTCCGGAGCCCGGATCGTCGCGGGGGGCGACCGCCCCGAGCTCAACGCGCTCCGAATGCCCGACTTCGATCCTCGGAGGACGGTCCTCCTTCCGGAGGCTCCCCCTCCCATCGGAGGAGGAACGCCCGTCGAGAACCCCGGCGTCACCGCGTACGCGCAGAGCCTCAACGCGGTCGAGATGCACGCGCGCGTCGCCGAACCGAGCATCCTCGTCGTGAGCCAGATGCACTACCCGGGGTGGAAGGCCATCGTCGACGGGAGGGACGCGCCGCTTCTGCGGGCGGACTACGCGCTCGTCGGGATTGCGCTCGCCCCCGGCGTTCACGACGTTCGCCTCGTCTACCGCCCGGCGTCGTTCCGCGTCGGCGCCGCGATCTCGGGCGCCGCCCTCCTCGCCGCGATCCTCGCGTTCGCCTTCGGGCGGCGCGAGCGCTCCGCGAACGCCGTCGCGGGAGCCCGCGACTGAGATCGAAGTATCATCGCGCGAGGCTGCTTCTCTTGACGATCGCGTGCGACTTTGGACCTTCGTCGATCGCGGGTGACGCGCTTCCCCTCCTGGGAATCGCGCCCGCGTGAGCGCCGCGCCTCGCCGGCTCGTCACCCTCGCGTTCTTCGCCGCGATCCTCCTTCTCTATGTCGCCTTCTCACCGTTCACGGTGTCCGGGATGGGCTACGTCGACGAGGAAGTGAAGGCCTGCCGGCAACTCGCCCATCTTCGGAGCGCTCCGATCGACTGGCCCCGAAACGGCGCGCTCGGCCTGCTCTTCCAGTGTCCGTTCGTGGCGCTCGGCGAGGCCCTTGGCGGAGCCGCTGCCTCCGAGCGACCCGCATCCGCGGACGTGGCGATGTCCTGGCAGCCGATGCTGGCCACGGCGACGCTCGTCGCCGTCCTCTTCGTCTGGGGAACGCGGCTCGCGGCCAGCCGGGAGTGGGGCCTGTGGCTCTCGCTCGCCGGAGGCTTCGCCACCCTGCTGTGGCCGTACGCCTACATCGGCCTGGAGACGACCCAGTCGCTGTTCCTGCTGCTCGCGGGGTTCCTCGCGCTCGACGATTCGGCGCCGCGGACCTGGGGCCGCTCGCTTCTCTTCGGGCTGTGCGCCGCCGTCGCCGTCGGCGTGAAGTCGGGCGGCGTCCTGCTCCTTCCCGCGTGCGCCTACCTTGCGTGGTGCTTCTTCCGCGGCCGCGCCGGTCAGCCGGGTCGGGCGCTGCGCGGAAAGGCGGCGGCCACGCTCCTTCTCGTCGCCCTGCTCTTCGCGGCGAATTCCTACGTCCGCGGCCTCGCCTGGGTCCGCTTCGGCGGCGCGGCCCACTTCGCGTCGCTGTGGCTGGTGCACGATCCCATCTCCCCGCTCCTGAACCTCATCGCGCTCTTCGCGTCGCCGAACAAGGGCCTCTTTCTCTACGCCCCGCTGACGCTGCTCGCGGTCATCGCCCTGCCGCGCGCATTCCGTGTCGCGCCGCGCGTGGGCGTCTTCGCGGCGCTGACGCTCGCCGGGCTCGCCGGGGGACTCTGCCTCCTGGGAATGTGGTCGGACGAAACGTGGGGACCTCGCTACCTGCACTCCGCCATCGCTCCGCTGGTCCTCTGCCTGGCCGCGTCGAGGCGAGAGCGCCCCTTCCGGCTCCGCACGGAGCCGGCGCTCGTCCTGGCCGTCGCGATCGGGTTGGCGGTATCGTTCCTCGGCGTCGCGTTCTATTACGGAACGCTCATGGCGGTGGCGACGTCGGCGACGACGCCGACGCTGGAGACGCTCCAGAGCGACATGACCTGGAATCACGTGCGCTTCAACGGACGACTGCTGCGAGTGTGGCTCCGATCCAGCCGGGGCGCCGCCTATCCGCAGTATCTGCCCGCCGGATGGTTCTGGAGCTTTCGGCGGCTGGAGCAGCCTCCGGACTGGAAGCGCGTGGACCTGACGCCGTACGCCCATCCGCAGCCTCTCCTGCTGAGGGCGCTCGAGCCGGGTTCGCCGGCCCGGCGTACGGCTCCGGTCCTGGGTACGGCCCTGGCCGCCGGACTCGGGCTCCTGGTCTTCGTGAGGCGCGCGGCATGAAGCGCCTGGCCGGTCTCTGGAGGCGCGCGAGCGGGAGCGCCGCGGCGCGTTCCGCCGCAAAAGACGCTCCGCTCGAGGACCTCCTCGACCAGATCGTCCGGCGTCTCGGCTTCGATACCGAGCACCCGGGCTGGACCGACGCCCTGCGCGCGCTCCACCGACATTCGCGGCGCCGCAGGCTCCAGGTCATCCCCGACTTCTTCTACACGCCGGTCTGGGCGCCCGAGAATCTGCCGGCGGCCGTCTGGGACGGCACGTTCCCGGACTGCGGCCATTGGGACGTCGAGGCGCAGCGCGCGTTTCTGCGGGAGACGCCGAGCTTCGCCGGAGAGCTGTCGGCGCTGCCCTTCGCGGGCGCCGACGCGCCGGAGACGACGTTCTTCTGGGGCAACGACCAGTTCAGCCACTCGGACGCATCGCTCTACTATTCGATGATCCGGCGGTTTCGTCCCAACCGCATCGTCGAGGTCGGCGCCGGCCACTCCACCAAGCTCGCGCACCAGGCCGTGCGCGACAACGGATCGGGGCGCATCCTCTGCATCGATCCGCACGCGCCGCGATGGCTCTCCGCGCTCGACGGAGTCGAGATCCTCGTCCGCCCGGTGCAAGATGCTCCGGACGCGACGTTCCTGGGGCTGGCTCCGAACGACATCCTCTTTATCGACGGCTCGCACATCTCGAAGACCGGATCCGACGTCAACCACCTCTTCCTGCGGATCCTGCCGCGGATGCCGAAGGGCGTTCTGGTCCACATCCACGACATCTGCCTGCCGTACGAGTACCCGAAGCGCTGGGCCGACGAGGTCCTGTGCTACTGGAACGAGCAGTACGTGCTGGCGGGGCTGCTCGCGAACAGCCCGAAGTGGGAGATCCTCCTCGGCGTGTACTTCCTGCAGAAGACGGGGATCGACGTGCTCAAGCCGTACGTGCCGTCCGTGCCCGGCGTGTTCCCGGGCGGCGGAAGCCTCTGGCTCCGGAGCCGGGAGTAGAGGACGGTCGATGCGGCGCTGGCAGCTCGTCCTGGCGAGTCGCACCCTATCGGTCTTCGTCGCGGTGGCGGCGCTGCTCTGTGGCGCGCGCGCCTTCCAACGGTGGATTCCGTCGCTCACCAGTCCCGCCCTGACCGTCTTCTCGCCTGAGTTCAGGGCGCAGGTCCGGGCGGTCGAGGCGCGGCTCCCCCCGGGCGCCGCGGTCCTGCACGTCTCGGCGCAGCAGGAGGGCTGGTTCTCCCGCCTTTGGCAGCGGGCCCTCTACCCGGACCATAAGACGATCGTCGTGCAACCCTGGAACATGCCGCGCCTCGCGGAGTTCCGTGCGAAGTACGCCACGCGCTTCGCGATCTCGGCCGGCAACCCGCCGCTCGACCCCGGCTATCAGTGGATGGTCGACCTCGGTCCGGTTCCCGGCCTCCCTGGCGTGACCTGGTTCGGGGAGCTCCGGCCATGATCGCCGCGATCCTGGGATCGCTCCTCGCCGTCGCGCTCTCGCTGGGACTCGCGGCGGTCGGCGAGGCGCTCCTCGCGAGAAGCTCGACGGATCTCCCGGGCTGGAACGAATCCTTCCTGATTGGGTCCGGAGCGTCCGCGGCCTTGATCTTCCCGCTCTCGATCGCTATTCCTCGGCATGCACTCGACGCCGAGCTCATCCTCCTGGGGCTCGCGATCGTCTTCGCACTCGCGGCCCGGCGGCGCCTGCGCCGGAGCGCGCGTCGCCGCGACGAGGCAAGCGGCGCTCCCTGGAGCGGCGACCTGCGCACCATGGCGGACGACCCGGTCGCCGTCGTGCTTCTCGCCGCGATCCTGTCGGTCGTCCTTTTCTTCGGCATCCTCAACCTCCGCGCCGGACACAGCTGGGACAGCGTTCAGGTCTGGGCCGCGAAGGCGCAGCTGCTCTTCGACGACGGCGGCCTTCCGCGGGAATGGTTTCCCGAGGAGAGCTACGACTCCCGGCTCCTCGCCTATCCCAACTACATCTCGTTCTTCGAGGCGGCGTTCTCGAGGCTGCGGGGAGGCTTCGACTACGACCGTCTCAAGCCGATCTTCTTCTGCCTCTACGCCTCCATGCTCCTCGGGACCTACGCGGCCGCCCGGACGCAGTGCTCGCGGCGCTGGGCTCTCTCCGCGACGCTCCTCGTGGCCCTCCTGCCCGAGCTCACCACGGGGGCGTCCGCCGGCGGCCTGGTGGACATGCCCCTGGCGGCGTTCGTCGCGGCCGTGGCCGCGGCAGCGCTTCGTCCGGATCCGCAGCGTCCGGGCTGGCGTTCCCCGCTGCCGTGGCTGATCGGCGCGATGACGACCGTCAAGCAGGAGGGCATGCTCCTCGCCCTGATCGCGTGCGGCGCCGTACTGGTCTCCTGGGGCGTCGAGCGGCCGCGCCGGCTGGGCGAGCGGCTGAGGATCCATAGGGCAGGTGTAGCGGTCATCGCCGCGTTCGTGGCGATCCGCGTGACGTACGTCCGTTGGACGGGCGTGCACGACATCACCTGGGGGCCGTTCGATGCTGAGCATCGCCTGCGTGCCCTGCAAAGCATCGGGCTCGTCGCTTCGCTCTGCTTGCGCCTGTTGCTCGCGCCCGCGACGTGGGGACTATTCTGGCCCGCGTTCTTCGCCGGCGCCGCGCTGCTCGCGAGCTCGGGACGGAGGCCGCCGGCGCTCCTAGCGGCGGCCGTGACAGTCGCGATCGGGATCGAGGCGGGCGTCTTCCTTTTCACCAACTGGGATATCCCGACCCACGTCTTCGGTGCGTACGGCCGTCTCCTCGCTCAGCTGGCGCCCGCGGCCGCGGTGGTCATCGGCGCCGCGGCGGAGCGCCTGTGGTCGCTGCCGGCGTCGTCGTCCTCTCGGGAACGGGTCTCATGAGCGAAGACGCCTACCGCCGCGAGCGGATCCGCCATTGGAGCGGCATCGCGTCGCGCCGGCTGCCCTGGGGCGGGGCCCGCGGCGCCTATCAGCGGCGGCTCGCGGAGATCTACCGCCTGACGATCCCGCCGGGCCAGCGCGTGCTCGAGGTCGGGTGCGAGACCGGGGACCTGCTCGCGTCGCTCCGGCCGTCGTTCGGCGTCGGGATCGACTTCAGCCACGCGGCCGTCCGCGAGGCGCGGCGGCGGCACCCCGGGCTCTCCTTTGTCGAGGCCGACGCGCACGCGCTGCCGCTCGCCCCCTCCGCCGCCTTCGACTTCATCGTCCTCTCCGACCTCGTCAACGACCTCTGGGACGTGCAGCGGGTGCTCGAGGAGCTCGCCCCGCTCGTCGGGCCGCGCACGCGGCTCGTGCTCAACTTCTTCAGCCACCTCTGGGAGTACCCGCTGCGGGCGGCCTCGCGGCTCGGGGCGGCGCAGTCGACGCTGCGCCAGAACTGGCTCACGCCGGACGACGTCCGCAATCTGCTGCGCCTCGCGAACCTCGACGTCGTCCGGGACACGGAGGAGGTGCTCTTTCCCCTGGACGTCCCGCTGCTCGCGCCGTTCTTCAACAAGCTCGTGGTGCACGTCTGGCCGTTCCGCCACCTGGCGCTCGCGCACGTGATGACGGTCCGATCGTCATCCTCGCCTCCTCCCGCGGCGACCCGAAGCACGCGGCCATCGGTCTCGGTCGTCGTCCCCGCGCGCAACGAGGCGGGCAACATCGAGGGCTCTTCCAGCGGATGCCGGAGATGGGGCGCGAGACCGAGCTCGTCTTCGTCGAGGGGCACTCCAAGGACGACACCTGGCCGGCGATCCAGCGCGGCGCGCGAGCGCCACCCCGAGTCTCCTGCCAGGCCTTCCAGCAGACCGGCAAGGGCAAGGGCGACGCCGTGCGCCTCGGCTTCGAGCAGGCGACGGGCGACATCCTCATGATCCTCGACGCCGACCTGACCGTGCCGCCCGAGGACCTCCCGCGCTTCTACGACGCGCTCGTCGCGCGGCAAGGCCGACTTCGTCAACGGCGTGCGCCTCGTCTATCCGATGGAGCAGCAGGCCATGCGGCTTCTCCAACCTGCTCGGCAACAAGTCCTTCAGCGCCGCGTTCACCTGGCTCCTGGGCCAGCCGATCAAGGACACGCTGTGCGGCACCAAGGTGCTCTGGCGGCGGACTACGAGCGGATCGCGGCCAATCGCGCGTCCTTCGGCGACTTCGATCCGTTCGGCGACTTCGACCTCATCTTCGGCGCGGCCAAGCTCAGCCTGCAAGATCGTGGACGTGCCCGTCCGCTACCGCGAGCGCACCTACGGCGAGACCAACATCCAGCGCTGGAGCCACGGCTGGCTCCTCCTGCGCATGGTGGCGGTCGCCGCGCGCAAGCTCAAGTTCGTCTGATGGGACGGCGACAGGAGCGCCGAGCGCGACGTCGACATCGACGTCGATCATCCGCACACGACTCTCGCGCGCCGCGACCTCGTGCGGTCCAAGCCCTTTCTCCACAAGGTTTACGAAGACTGGTACGGGCGCATCCTCGGCGCCCTGCCGGCCGGCGGCGAACGCGTGCTCGAGGTCGGCTCGGGCGGCGGGTTCTTCCACGAGCTCTTCCCGGCGCTTCTCTCCTCCGAGATCGTGGCCTGGGAGGGCGTCTCGCTGGTCGCGGACGCCCACGTCCTGCCGTTCCCCGCCGGAGGCCTGCGCGCGATCGTGATGACCAACGTCTTCCACCACCTGCCGAACGCACGCGGGTTTCCTCCGCGAGGCCGCGCGCGCCGTGCGCGGCGGCGGCGCGATCGTCATGGTCGAGCCGTGGGTCACCGCGTGGTCGCGCCTCGTCTATGGCCATCTCCACGAGGAGCCCTTCGAACCCGACGCCGCGGAGTGGGAGTTCCCGTCGAGCGGCCCCGTGTCGGGCGCCAACAACGCGCTTCCGTGGATCATGTTCTCGCGCGATCGCGCGCGGTTCGAGCGGGAGTTTCCGGAGTGGACGATCGAGCGGGTCGAGCCGTTCATGCCGGTGACGTACCTGCTCTCCGGCGGGCATGTCCTACCCCAGCCTGATGCCGGGCTTCACGTTCGGCCTGTGGCGCGCCGCCGAGGCGGCCGCGGCGCCGATCATGGGCGCCGTCGCGATGTTCGCGTTGATCGTCTTGCGGCGGCACGAGGCGCGGGCGGGGGCAAGCCCCGCCCCTACTCCACAACGTCTGGCGTAGGGGCGGCCCTTGCGGCCGCCCGCAATGGGCACGTGCGGCTCAACCGGGCGGGGACAAGCCCCGCCCCTACGTTCCCACTTTCGAGCTGACCGCGGCGACGCCCTTGCGAGGGACGTGCGCCTTCCACTCCACGCCCCACTTCTTTTCGAAGTAGGCCTGGTTCTTCTTCCACAGCGCGTCGTACTCGGCCGGCGAGAGCTTGCGGAACGCGCCCTGTCCGACGTGGTGGACGTACGCGTCCTCGGCGCAGACGACGCGGTAGCCCGCCTCCCGCATGCGCACGGCGAAGTCGTCGTCCTCGAACATGCCCACGCCGTAGGCCTCGTCGAGCGGGCCGACCTGGTCCGAGACGCTCTTGCGCATCGCCACGCAGTACATGGCCGCGACGCCGATGTCGAAGATCCTCCCGCGGTGCTCGCGGGCGCGCCTTGCCGCGAAGGCGGACATCGCCTCGATGGGCACGCCGCCGGAGGCGCCCACGACGTAGTCGGGCTCCACCCGAGCCTCGTTCCCGCAGAAGTTGGTTGTCGGGCACAGCAGCCCGATCGCGCGGTCGCGCCGGAGGTGCGCCACGAGCCGCCCCATCAGGCCCGGCGGCACCACCGTGTCGTTGTTGAGCAGGACGATCCCCTCGCCGCGCGCCTCGAGGACGCCCTGGTTGTTGGCGGCGGCGAAGCCGCGGTTCTCGGGGTTCAGGATGCAGCGCACGCGCGGCTCCGCGAGGGCGAGCGCCCGCAGGTACTCCGGCGTCCCGTCCGTCGAGGCGTTGTCCACGACCAGGACCTCGAGGCGCGGCCAGGTCTCGCCGTGGAGGAGCGAGTCGAGGCACGCCTTCGTCAGCTCGAGCCCGCCGTACGTGACGACGACGACGGAGACGAGCGGGTACGCCTCGACGTCCCGAAGCCCGGCGTCGATCGCCTCGTAGCGGTGCGCCCAGTCGTTCTCCTCGGCCACCTTCCTCCGCGCGGCGCGGCGCGGGTCGTCGGCGGGCTCGGCGAGCGCCGCCTCGAGCTTCGCGAGAAACTCCGCGTGGTCGTGCGGGCGGGCCAGGTACGACAGCTCCGCGTACGGCAGGAGCTCGGTCAGCGCCGGCGCGACGACGGGCTTCCCGCCGTAGAGGTACTCGTAGAACTTGACGGGATTCGTCGCCTCGGTGATGTCGTTGACGAGGAACGGGATCACGCAGACGTCGAAATTCCAGAGGAGCTTCGGCATCTCGTCGTACGGCCGCTGGCCCAGGAGGCGCACGTTCGGCGCCCTCGCGATCGCGGAGAGGTCCACGTCGAAGTGGCCGCCGGCCAGCACGACCGTGGCCTCCGGATGCTGGCGCACGATCTTCTCGAGGAGCGGCGCGTCGACCCACGAGGCGAGCGCCCCGTAGTAGCCGATGACCGGGTGGGGGACGTTCCCCAGGACGTCGTTCGGCCCGTAGAGCGCGCGGTAGTGCTCGGCGTCGATCCCGTTCTTCGCCAGGATGAGCCGGGGCGCCGTCCCCTTCCACTTCTCCCAGAGCCGGTCGGCCGAGACGATGGTCGCGTCCGCACCGCGCACCAGCGCCTCCTCGCGCGAGAGGACCTCGGGGCCAAAGCCCGGGAAGTTGGTCCACTCGTCCATGCAGTCGTACACGACCGGCCAGCCCAGCCGCTCCCGCAGCCGCTCGGCGAGCGGCGCCCAGAAGGGAATCTGTACGAGGCTGACCGCGTCTCCCATCGCGAGATCCGCCGCCATCGCGTCGAAGGCCTCGACCAGGACGTCGAGGTCCGCCGCGTCGAGCGCCCCCTTGTAGACGTCGAGCGGGCGGCGCGAGCGGATCCGCAGCTCCGCGACGTTCGGCGCCTTGCGCACCAGGTCCCAGGCCGGCGCGCCGGGCGCATCGGCCAGCCACTGCGTCGTCGACAGGTAGAAGACCCGGTGGCCGTGCCGCCCGAACTGCGTCGCGAGCTGCTGCGGGCGCTGGAAGCGGAAGTCCCAGTCGATGATCGAGAACACGATCGCGTCGTAGCGGCCCTTCGGGATCGCGGGAAGGGCGTTCGTCGTACGAGCCGACTGCGGATCGAGACGGACCATCTTGTCCTTCTGCTTCACGGGGGCGAGGGTCCTTCTCAGGTAGCGCGCGAGCGGCGGCGGAATGAGCGCGCGGCCGACCTGGAAGAGCGGCGTGCCCGGCGCCGTCGCGCGGCCCAGGGCGTGGCGCGCGGAGGCGACGGCGTCCTTCGTCTGCTGCGCGCGCCGCCGCAGGCGGCCCAGGCGCGACGCGTCCCAGCGCCGCAGCTCGGCGAGCGCCTCCTCGAGGTGCCGGCGGCGCAGCTCCGACTCGGCCGCGATGCGGTCATGCTCCGCCTGGACGCGCGCGATCTCGCCGCGCAGCGCGGCGTCGGTCTCCTCCAGGATCCGGTCGCGCGTCTCGACCTCGGTGCGCAGGAACGCGATCCCCTCCTGCTGCTCGGCGACGATGCCGGAGAGCCTCTGAATTTCGCGAACGCGTTTGGCCACGGCCGAGGCCGAGGCCGGCTGCGAACCCCCTCTCCCAGCGGGGGCGGGAGGGGGTGAGGGGGCTCTCTTCGGCAGTGCGTCCAGCCTCTCGCGGAGCGCGCGGTAGCGGATCTCCCACGTGTTCTCGCGGGCGAACTGCCGGCGCCGCGCGGCGACCGCCTCCTCGTCGGGGCGGCGCGTCAGCGCGCGCTCGAGCGCGGCGTCGAACTGCTCCGGCGTGTCGTAGGCTCGACGACCTCGGAAAACGGCTCGATCTCCGGCAGCCGCCGCGCCACGACCGGCTTTCCGGTGGCGAGGTACTCGTAGAGCTTGACCGGGTTGGTCGCCTCGGTCAGCGGCGTGCGGCGGAACGGGATCGTGCAGACGTCGAAGGCCGCGAGGTGCTCGGGCAGGCTCGCGTAGGGCACTTCGCCGAGGCGGTGCACGTTGGGCAGGGCGGCAAGAGCGGACAAGTCGGCGCCGCTCTCGCGGCCGATCAGGACGAAGGAGGCGCCGCGGCGTCTCTGCGCGGCCAGCGCCACCGCGTCGACGTCGAACCACTCGGCGATCGCACCGTAGTAGCCGACGAGCGGCCGCGGCAGCCGCGCGAGCGGCTCGTCTCCCGCGGCGGCAGGCGCGAGAAGCGCTCGAGGTCGGCCGCATTCGGCAGGCGCAGGACGTCGGGACGCGCCTTGCGGAGCCTCTCGAAGAGCGCGGCCGAGGTCGCCAGGACGAGATCGCTCTCGGCCACGAGGCGGACCTCGTCGGCCGCGGTCGTCGGGCCGTGTGTGCCGAAGCCCGTGTGCTCGTCCATGCAGTCGTAGACGACCGTCCAGCCGTGGCGCTCGCGCAGCCGGCGGGCGAGCGGCTCCCATGAGGGGTACTGGACGAAGCAGACGGCCTCAGCGATGGCGTAGCGAGCCGCGAGCGCGTCCACGGCCTCGGCGGCCTGCTCCAGAGTCTCCCCCTCGAGCGCTCCCCGGTAGAGGTTGAAGTCGAACTCGCCGGGCAGGCCGACCTCGTAGACCCTCTCGAACCCGGCTCCTTGTACCTCCTGGATCGTCGGCTCCCGGTCGAGGCCCAGGAACCCGGTCCGGGCGTAGAAGACGCGGTGGCCGTCCCGCGCGAACGGCAGGAGCAGCTGCTGGGGACGCTGGAAGCGGAATCCCCACTCGATGATCGGAAGGCAGAAGACGTCGAACCCGCGGGCGGGGACGACGGCGGCGCCGGCCGCACTGTCGGTGGGTTCGTGGCTCAGAAGCCGTATCTTGCCACGAACGAAAACTCCCGCGGCTCGCTCCGTCAGGGCGGAGGAATCAGGAGCTCCACCTCCTGGATCTCGATGGCCGGCGCGCCGCCGCGCTTCTCGACGAAGTCGTACATATGCTTCCAGACCGCCTCCACCTCGGGCGGCGCGTTGTCCGGCGTGTCGTGGTCGCGCCAGGTCAGGACCTCGCGCAGGAACGGCTTGCCGTCGGCCTCGGTCCCGCGCACCAGCACGTGCGGCGTTTCGCGCACGAGCCCGAGCCGCCGCAGGAGCGGCCAGTGGTCCTCGCGCATCAGCCTTTCCATCTCCGCCTCCTTGCCCGCGCGCACGTGGTAGGTGACGAACACGGTTTCGGGATCCTTCGGGCCTGCGGGAGCGGCCAGCGCGGACCGGCCGGAGACGCACAACGAGGGGGCGAGCGCCAGCAGGAGAAACGCCGATCGCCTCATGGAGAGCCTCCTCCCTCCGACTACGGCGGCGTCGACGAAGGGTTGCGCGAGGGACAAAAAAAGGGCGGGCCCGAAGGCCCGCCCGAAAAGCGGAGGGAGTGACCTAGAACGAGATGCGCGCTCCGAACCGGACCAGACGCGGGCTCTGGAGCTCGAAGATGTTGTTGTAGGTCGACGAGTCGACCGGGGTCACGGTTCCGTCGATGGCGGTCGCGGTCCCGGGCGCGCGCGCGTTGCGCTGGAGCACGGTTCCGCTGTTGAGGAGGTTGAAGAAATCGGCCGAGAGCGTGACCTGGAGCGGGCTCACCTGGATGACCTTCTCGAGGCGCAGATCCGTGTCGAACACGTCCTTGTACCGGTGGTCGCCCAGCGCGCCGATGATGTTGTCGCGGGTGCCCAGGCCGTCGCCCGGATCGAACCGCACGTACTGAAGATAGGGGTAGCCCTCGCGGCCGTACACGTTGGCGGCGACCGCGAACCCCAGCGGGAGCTGGTAGAGGCCGCCCACATTGAACTGCCACCGCGAGTTCAGGAAGACCTCGGTCTTGTTGCCGTAGGCGCCGGCCGGCGCGGCCGCGATGTCGTCGAGTGCGCAGGTCGAGCCCGTCGCGACCGGGATCGCAGTGCCGGGCCAAACCAGGGCGTTGCCGCCGCGGTTGCTGGTCGGGTCGTAACAGGAGTCCAGGCCGCCCTTCTGCTTCCAGTCCTGCCAGGTGAACGCCCCGCGGACCATCCACTTGTTGGTCAGGCGCTTCTGGAAATTGAGATCGATGCCGTTATAGAGCGTCTTCCAGTCCGGCCGGTTGCTCAGGGTCACGCCGGCAGGGATGTCGACGCCCGGGTTGAGCGAGTAGTAGGGCTGGTGGAACGTGGTGCCATCCGCCAGGGTGCCATCGAGGAATCCGGCGACCTGGTAGTCCGCCGCCGTCAGGCCCGTGCGGTGCGGATAGAGGGCTCCGGAATACTCGCGCCAGGTGTAGGACAGTCCGACGACGAACTCGGGCAGGACCTCCCGCTCGATGCCGCCCGTGATCTCGTGCGTCTTCCCGGCCTTGAGGTTCGGGTCGATGACGTTGGGCGAGACGGTGGAGCTCGGGTGGTTGGGATCCAGGCCATAGAAGTAGAGCAGCCGCGAGAGGTCGACCTCGTTGCGGTCGACGACGTGATCGCCGTTGGCGTCGTTCCACGGGAAGAACTCGGCCGACAGCGCCCCGGCGTTCGCGAAGGAGATCGTCCCGCTGCCGAGCTGATCCGCGTACTGCGAATAGCTCGCGCGCAGCAGGGTCTTCTTGTCCTCGCCCAGCGCGTAGGTCAGGCCGATGCGGGGAACGACGTTGTCCCACGTGAAGGGCTTCTGGGACCCGTTGAAATTGATCGTCGGGAGCAGGTCCCCGAAGACCGGGTTGCCCGGGATCGTGACGCCGTCGAGCTGGCCGCTCTGGTTGTCGTAGCGCACGCCGGCGTTGATCGTCAGGTTGCCCAGCGTCAACGTGTCGGAGAGGTAACCGCTGTAGTACTTGAGGCCGACGCTCGTCACCGCCTGGCGGGTCAGCGCCGCGGCTGGCTCGTTGAAGTCCGCCAGGTCGCCGTAGTTGCCGGCGCCCGGCCAGGACGACGTCGAGTCGACCCCGGTGCTCCGGTAGGTGAACCCGTACTTCAGCTCGTGGCCCATGTGGCCGGTCGAGAAGAAGAGCGAGCCGTTCGCGTTGACCTGCTCCTGGGGACGGATCGTCGTGTACGCGAGATAGCTGCCGGTGAAGATGCCGTTCGGGTCGATGAAGAGCGCGTTGTAGTCCGTGCCGCCCTGCGGGAGCAGCGAGAACTGATTGTCGACGTGCGAGTACGACGCCGTGAAGAACAGGTTGGACGAGAAGATCTGCGAGAGCTCCCCCTTCCACACGCGGGAGGGGCCGTCCTGATTCCAGGAGGCCGGCGGGGGACGCAGGGGGCTGACGCCGCGCCCGGCCTTGATCTTGTTGCCGTCCGTGAACGTGCCGGCCAGCGCGGTCGAGTCGAAGAGCTGGATGTTCATCTTGCCGTTGACGTCTTTGAGGGTCGTGTTGTCCGGATCCCCGTTGACGTTGAAGAGGTTGACCTGGTTGCGCCCGTAGGCGCCCCACAGCCAGACCCGATCCTTGACGATCGGACCGCCTACCTCGACGCCGTAGTCCTGGACCTCGTTGACGCGGTTCCCGCCGGTGACGCCCTGGTCGATGGCCTCCTGGTCGAGGTTATTCCATTGCCAGTCCCCGTCGGCGATGAGGATCCGGGCTGACCCGTGGATGTCGTTGGTTCCCCGCTTCGTCACGAGGTTCAGCTGCACGCCGGGCGCCGCGGCGGTGACGTCGCTGCCGCCCGTCGACGCATGCATCTCCTCGAACGAGTCGAAGTCGTAGTACATCGGCGAGCCGCCGAGCGCGCTCATGTCGGTGATCGTCACGCCGTCGATGTTCCAGGCGTTCTGGTCGGCCTGCGAGCCGCGCGCGGAGTAGTTGCTCTGCTGGCCGCTTTCGTTGCCACCGACGTTGACGCGGTCCATCTGGACGCCCGGGATGGTCTGCAGGATGACCCAGGGGTCGCGCGCGGTCGGGATCGACTTCAGCTGCTCCTGGTCGACCACCGCGCCGTTCTCGACCTTGCGCGTGTCGAGCAGCGAGGCCTCGCCGTGGACGACGACGGCGGTCTCGACGCTCGAGATCTTGAGTGCCGCGGTCGTGTTCGTGTTCTGGCCGACCGAGACCTGCACGTCGGACTTGGTCACCTTGCCGAAGCCCTGCAGCTCGTAGACCAGCGTGTAATTGCCGGGGTCGAGGTTCAGGAACCGGTACTCGCCCCGCGAGTCGGTCGTCTGCACCTTTGGCGCGCCGACGCCGGCCAGGCTGACGGTGACGCCGGGAAGGCGCCCGCCCTGCTCGTCGGTGACGTAGCCGAAGACGTTGCCGACCAGCTGCTGCGCCGTGAGCGTTGGAGCGAGAGCGAGCACGGCGAGGAGCGCGGCGATTGGCGCCCACGCCCATGCTCCCGCTCTCGGTTTGTTCGTGTTCCAACTCATGCTTTTCAAGCCTCTCTGTAGGAAGTTGCTGTTTCTACCGGGAAGACGACGGGACGCGACCTTTCCGCTGCTCCTCCTTTCCGCCGTGACGCGCGTCTCGCGCTCCGGCGCAAGCGACACGGAGAGCAACCGCGGTGCCACGCGGTGTCTCCGCACGAGCGGAAGGCTCTCGTGCCGAGCGGCGGGCGAAGCGGGACGAACTCGGCCGCGGCGTGGACGAGAATCGCGGCGGCGCGGAGCGCGGCGCGCGCGATCCGATCCGCCGGATGGCGAATCAACCGGCTGGAAGCGGAGGACGAGCGGGAAACCGGTGACGAACGCCTCGTCCGCGAGGCCGAGGCGAGATCCACGGCGGACTCCCTCGCGCGCGCGCGGACCGAGCGGAGCGCGCGTTCGACTTTTTGGACGCGTTGAGGCGCGCGGGCGGTTGTTGGAGAATTCTCGGCTTCGCGGGGCGGCCCTCAGAAAAAAAAGGTGATCTCCTCAGAATCTCCCGAGGTTGGCGCACCGGTCGACGCCGCCAGGGTTCCGCCTCGAAAGGAAAAAAAAGGGGGAGGCCGAAGCCTCCCCCGGGGAGAAACGGAGACGCGCGGGTTCTTAGAAGCTGATCCGCGCTCCGAACGTCATGCTGCGGGGCGCGCGGCGTGCCAGCGCCTTGTCGAAGCTGCCGTAGAACTCGTCCGGGGTGCCCGGGAGGTCCTGCGTGTACTCGTTGTCGACCTGGATCACCGTCTGCCGGTTGATCAGGTTGAAGCCCTGGAGGAACAACGTGATGTCGACCGGCGAGATCTTGATCGTGTAGCCGAGGGACGCATTGATCTCGTAGTCGGTCGGGAGACGTCCGAAGGAACCGCGCGGGACCAGGAACAACTCGGTGCCGTACTGGCTGTTGAAGTAGCCGATCTGGTCCTTGGGAGCGCCGGAGCGGACGAAGCCGGTGAAGCCGAACGTCAGACCAAAGTCCATCGTGTAGGCCGCGTCGAGGCGGAAGGAGTGCGGCCGATCCAGGTAGAGCAGGCCGTCGGCGTTGTGGAGGAAGGCGGCGTAGTCGAAGTCGGCGTTGATGCCGGGGTCCGTCTGGCCGAGGTTGGACTGCCGGGCGGCGCCGTCGTAGTTCCCGTGCAGCTGCGACCAGATGTAGGAGACCTGGGTCCAGAAGCTGCGGCCGACTTGCTTCTTGGCCACGAGCTCAGCAGACCAGTAGTCCCGCTTGGCAGCCGGGACCGCCGACGTATAGACGCCGGCCGGGGGCAGCGGCTGCGAGATCGGCGTCGTCGCCTGGCTGTTGCACGCCGTATTGGGCGAGCCCACGTTGTTGAACGAGCCCGGCGCGTCGAAGCCGAGGCAGCCGTGGAAGTCGCCGGTCGCGAACGCGTCGCTCGAGCCCGGATTGATGATGACGCAGGTGCTCTGGTTGGCCTCCGGGTACGCGGCGTCGAGGTCGCAGCGATCCTCGATCGTGCGGCCCAGGTGCCGGTATGTTCCCTTCACGCCGACCGCGAAGGTGGGATCGATCGCCTTGTCGAATCCGAGGCTGTACTCGTCGTTATAGATGCCCTTGAGCGTGGACTGGCAGGCGGGGTTGCCGTTCTGGCCGCAGCCCGCCGAGAAGCCCTGCACCGGCTCCGTGAACGGTCCGCCCTGCACGTTGGTGTTCTTTGGCGCGGTCGGATCCGGAGTGATGTCGCTGAAGGAATTGTCGTAGTTGAAGGTCTGGGCCGTGGTCTGAGCGCCGTAGGCGCGGACGTTCAGGTCGGTCGGAACCGCGAAGTAGAAGCGGCCGTACGAAGCCGACAGCTTGCTCGAGCCGTCGCCGATGACGTCCCAGGCCACGCCGATGCGCGGCTGAAACTCGTTCTTGAGCGAGAAAATCGTCGAGCCCGTGTAGTCCTTGATGTCCTCCTGGTCCCAGCGGATGCCGGCGGAAAGCGTCAGGGCCGGGATGATGGTCCACTTGTCCTGAGCGAACGCGCTGTAGCGGATGCTCTTGGGATTGGCCACGTTGCCGTCGGGCAGGAAAGAGTCCTGCGGGTTTTGCCCAGTGCTGTTCGTGTAGAAGGCGTGGCCGTAATAGACGCGTTGGCCGTTGCCATTGGGATTGAGCGGCGCCGCCGACGTGCACAGGGTCGTACCGGTCGTCGGGCACGGCTCGATCAGGAGCTCCGTGCCGCCCGTGTAGTACGAGGTCGTGAAGGTCTTGTTGTCCTCGTAGTCGCCGCCCACCTTGATCTCGTGGTTCGAGAGGTAGACGGTGCCATTCAGCTGGTAGGCGTCGCGCTTCGAGTTGTTGTTGTTGGTCGGTCCGAAGATCGATCCGAAGCCGTTCGATCGGATGGTCGATCCGGTCGACAAGTCGATGATCTGCGGAGCGTTGGCGGCCGGATCCGGCGACAGCAGGAAGGTGTCCTGGTGCCGCGCGTACCGAGCCGTGACGAGTGCGGAGCTTCCGAAGAGCTGCGTCAGCGCTCCGGAATAGTCCACCGCGCCCACGTCGCGCACGGCGTTGCGGATGATCGGGTTTGCCGAGGTCAGGTTGGCGAGGTTGCCGGTGCGCGTCTCGGGATCACCGAAGACCGTCCCGACGATCGTCGTGCCCTGGCCGAAGCGGCCGGTCAGCTTGCCGGAGTAGATGTTCGCGGTCGAGTCGAAGGGATGATCCACTCCGGCCACCGCGGGGCCGAAGATCGGCTCGGAGCCCGAGCTGACGACCTGGCTGTTGTTGTAGGTCACGCGGTTGTACGCGCCGAAGAACCACAGGTGGTCCTTCATCATGTAGCCACCCAGGTCCGCGCCGTAGTCCTGGCGGTCCTGCTGGCTGCGGTCGACCACGGCTTCGCCGTCGGTGCCGTTGTTGACGAAGTTCGTGCCGTCCGCATTGAAGACGATGTCCGAGGAGCCCTTGTAGTCGGCGGTCAGGCCCTTCGTGTTGAAGTATCCGAACGCGTCGCCGTGGAAGTCGTTACCGCCCGACTTGGTGATGACGTTGATCACGCCGCCCGTCGAACGGCCGTACTCGGCCTCGTATCCGGAGCTCTTCACCTGGACTTCCTCGATGAACTCCTGCGAGAGCTGCTTGCCCTGGAACCCCTTGATGACGTTCGTCGTGTTGACGCCGTCCACCAGGTAGGAGTTCTCGACCGACGTCGCGCCGTAGATCGTCCAGCCGCCGCCGGTCGGGTTCGTCGATCCGCCGCGGCCCTGCGTCTCCGCCTGGTCGGTGTTCACGCCCGGCTGGATGGCGACGACCGACGAGTAGTTGCGGCCGACCGGGAGCTTCTGCGCGACCTCCTGACGGATGTTGGTGCCGCCCTCGGCCGAGCTGGTGTCGACCACCGGCGCCTCACCCGTGACGACCAGCTCCTCCTTCGCGGAGACCTGGAGCTGCATCGCGACGTTGATGGCGGCGTCCAGCTTCACGGTGGCGAGCTTCTCGACCGTGGTGAAGCCGGACAGGCTGCCCTTGATCTTGTAAGACCCCGGGGGCAGCGAAATGAACCGAAACGATCCGTCGTTGCCCGTCACGCTCACGCGTGTCCCCTGCAGCGAGGGACTCGAGGCCTCGACGGTAACCCCGGGTAGGGGGCGACCATCGGTCCCCGTCACCGTCCCCGTGATCTCGCCGGTCGTCTGCGCGAACGCGACCGGAGCGACCAGGAGAAGGCAGACCGATAGAACGGATAGCCACAGGCTAAATCGGAGCACTGACTTCATCCCATCCTCCTTGGGGCCCCTCGGATATCGAGCGGCTGACAGGGCGTGAGCAATCGAATTGCCACGATGCAGAAAACGGCGGATCTGCCGTGCCCAGAGCAATTACAAGTGGGACGAGTCGCATTAAATCGAGGACGGGATCAAGGGAAATGGAGGAAATTCTGAAAATTTGAATGGGGACTGATGGGCGGAGGATGGGGGCCGCGGAGATGCCTTCGGAAGGGGACACCGAAGGCTGGAACCGCCTCAAATTCGAGTCGCTTAGACGGCGCCGTCCGACGCGACGCCGCTAAACGGCGTCCGACGGAAGCTCGACCCTCTGGGGCATCGCGGCGCCCCGGCGTCGGCGCCGCCGGAGTCGGCGAACGGGCGAATCCGGAGCGGCTCTGGCGACGCGCCGCAGCCTCGCGAAGGACTTGGCCTCGGTCTCCTCGCGCGGGATCTGGAAGCCCTCCTGGCGGACCTTCCGCACGGCCTCGTCCAGGCGATGGCCGGGCCTCGGCGATTCCTCGAGGCACAGCGCCCAGGCGGCGTCGTCGAAGGAGCATCGCGTCCGAGAGCAGATCGAGGCGATCCGCTCCGCATTCGTACCGGTGCTCCGCCGCGCCGCGAGGCAGACCCGCTGCAGGAGCAGCACGCGCTGGTAAGCCAGCCAGAGGTGGCCCGAGTAGAGCCCGCGCCCCGATTCGGATTTTCCGATGAGACGCCGGAAGACACTGCGCAGCTGGGCGATGGCGTTCTTGAACGACGCCCCGCGCGCCTCGCACGACAGATTCTGGATCTTGTCGCGGACTCGCCACGATTTGAGGAAGGACGAAGGCAGCAGCGAGAGCGCGGTCGCAAGCGGCATCTCGGACTCGAGGCCGTTGCCGTGGCGCCGCAGGACCTGCTCCACCGCGATCTCGTCGCGCAGAAGACGCTCCCAGGGAATGTTCAGCTCCTCCGCCGCGTGAATCAGCTCCGCCGCGTGGACGAGCTCGCGGCCGGGATCGCTCTCGGACGGGCGCGCCACGTGGCTGGGCGCCGGAAAGGGCCTCTCGGAAGTGGGAGCGGGAAGGGACTCGGCGTGCCGGCGCTGGCGAAAGTGTGCGCTCATCGCATGCCCGGTGACTCGACCCCGCGGCTCCGGTTTCCGGTCATCGTCCCCCTGGCTCGAGCGCGGAGGCGAGCATGGTCGCCGTCCTCGGCCACCGGCCCGATTTTGCAGATGACCACGGACTCCGCGGCCGTACCGCCTCCGATAAGGGAACGCCCAGAGAACTGCAACGATTACCGAGGCTTTCACCGCTGCGTCACGATTGGCGATGCAAGATTCGAAACATCACGAGCAAGATCGTTCAAGTTTTCTGACGTTTACACGTGTTACGAGTTTCGTTAAGACGCGTTTGGATGGCGTTCTCGCAGGCGGATTGCGGGAATCGAGCTCCCCCGCGCGGGAGAAGCTCCCCGTCCGGTCACGCGATCGGGTCGGATCCTCAACCGCCTTGCCGCGGCGCGCGGCGCGCGCGATCAGCGGGGCGGTGCGGGTTTGGGCATGCCTCGTTCGGAGCGCTCCATGCGCTTCGCGAAGAGGGCGTCGAGGGAAAGCGGCCCGGCCCCGTAGGCGCCCAGCCACAGCGCGAGCGCGATGTAGAGGTACTCCGAGGTCCCGAAGAGGTCCGAGAGCTCGTGGATGTCGCCGGCCTTCGCCGTCTTGAGGGCCACCAGCATGATCACGATGATGGGAATGCTCGCGAGCCGCGTGCAGAGCCCGAGGAGCAGCAGCGCGCCGCAGAGAAACTCCATGAACGCGGTGAACGGCGCCATGATCTCGGGCGAAGGGACTCCGAGGCTCCTGAAGAACTCGATGACCTTGGGCAGGCTGTGCAACTTGCCCCAGCCCGACTGCAGGAAGATCCAGCCGAGCGTCAGCCGAGCGACCGTGGGAGGCAGCCAGCGCAGCGAGGAGCTGACCCGGAGGACGAGGCGGCGCAGGGCGGTCATCAGGAGCTCCTTTCGTCGGGCGTAGCCTATCGCTTCGCCTGGGAATCGCTCTCCGGAAGCATTCCGAGCCCGCCGCCCGTGGCGGGCGCACTCTCGGCCGCCGGCGCGAGGATCACGCGGTCGATCCGCAGCGTCTCGCCGACGGACCAGGCCTGGAAGGGGCAGCCGCCGGGCGCGTGCGGAGGATCGCCGTCGGCGATCTCGCTGACGTGCGAGAGGCCCGCCTGATCCAGATGCGCGATCAGGGGCGCGAGAAAGCGCGCGCGGGCCTCGTTGCGGGCCGCGTCCGAGCCGCCCCGGACCCGTATCCACGCGTCGACGAAGGCGCCGGCGAGCCAGGGCCACACCGTCCCCTGATGGTAGGCGCCGTCGCGCTCGCGAACGCCGCCCGCGTAGCGCGGGTGGTAGTCGGGATCATCCCGCGCCAGCGTGCGCAGCCCGAGCGGCGTGGAGAGCCGGGCCTCGACCGCGTCCACGATGCGCCGGGCCCTCTCGCCCTCCAGGAGCGCGAACGGCAGGCCTCCGACGGCGAAGATCTGGTTGGGCCGGAACCTCGAGTCCGCGGTCCCGGCGACGTGATCGACGTCGACCACGTCGTAGAGACAGCCGGACTCCGCGTTCCAGAAGCGGCCGGCGAACGAGGCGGTCGCCATCCGGAGGAGTCCCGAGAACTCCTCGGTAAAACTCCCGGCGATGCGGAGCGCGTTGATCCAGAGCGCCTGCACCTCGACCGGCTTCCCGATCCGCGGCGTGACGACCCAGTCGCCCACCTTCGCGTCCATCCACGTCAGCTGCACGCCGGGCGCGCCGGCGGCCAGCAGGCCATCTTCGTCCGCGCGAATCCCGAAGCGCGTCCCGCGCGCGTACCCGGAGACGATCGCCCCGCTTGCGTCGTGCAGCCGGCTCCGCTCGGCACGGCCGACCGAGCGGCCCGCCTTCGCGCAGGCGGCGAGGTACTCGTGCACGGCGATCAGGTACCAGAGCGACGCGTCGACCGAGTTGAACTCGGGCGGTTTGTCCGCGTCGGGAAAAAAATTCGGAAGCATGCCCTCGGAGACGGCGCCCGCCCACTCGCCGAGGATCTGCCCGGCCTCGGCCAGCCGGCCCGTGGCGAGGCAGAGCCCACGCATCGCGATGAAGGTGTCGCGGCCCCAGTCCGTGAACCAGGGGTAGCCCGCGATGATCGTCCGGCCGGAGCCTCGGCGCACGAGGTACGCGTCGGCGGAGCGCTCCAGCCGAGACCCGAAACCCCGGCGGCGCCGGCGCTCGGCGCGTCGGAGAGCCGCGAGCGCATCCTCCGCGGATCCGCCCGCGAGGGCGCCATCGTGGCCCTCGGCGGCCAGCATCAGCACGGCCTCGCCGGCATCGAGCGAGAAGCGAAAGATTCCCGGGCAGCCCAGGTCCTCGGAGGCGTCGAGGCCGCGCGCGGCCTCCAGGGCGTAGAGGAAGTTGCGGTACCAGTCCGGCGCGTGGACGTAGACGCCGTTGGACCGGAAGGTGATCGCGGGGACCTCGGCGTAGGGACGGAAGTGCACGAAGCCGCCCGCCTCGGGCTCCGCGTCGAATCGGAACGCGGAGTTCTCGTGGTGCAGCGCGTGAGAGTCGCGGCCGGACAAGAAGGGTCGAATTTCGAGGGTCGCGGGCACGGCGCCAACCCCTCGAAGCGCCCGCCACGAAAGGGCCGCCGCGCAGGAGCCTCGGGGCACGAAGAGCTCCTGGACGATGCGCGTGCCGTCCTCGAGCTCATACGTCCACGTCGGCCACGGCTCGAGCGTGAAGGCCTCGAGCCGGCCGGCGCCGTCGGGCGAGACGATGCCCGGGCCATACGCCTGCGAGCTGATCGCGAAACGGCCGGAGGGCGTCTCCACCCACGCGTCGAATCCGTTGACGAGCACGAAACGATCCGTCGGCGGCCGCCGCGCGGTCAAGAGCAGCGCGTGGTAGCGGCGCGTGCGCACGCCGGGGACGGTTCCCGAGGCGAAGCCGCCCAGGCCGTCGGCCTCGAGCCACTCGCGCGTGAGGTCGCCGGTGATTGGCGCTGAGAAGTCGCCGGTCACTGGCGTTGAGGAGTCGCCGGTCATTGGCGCTGAGAAGTCGCCGGTCATTGGCGCTGAAGAGTCGCCGGTGTCGGTGTGGGCCGCGTCCTCGGACCTGGGAGCGCCGTCTTCGTTCGTCAAGCGGCCCAAAGCCTATCGCCGGATCGGCGGGCCGAGCCCTCGAAGCCTAGGAGACCGACTGGAACATGCCTTCGGCGACCCAGCTGCGCAGCCAGCGGAAGATCTGGTCGCCGGGGTTGCCCTGCAGGCCCCGGGCCGCCGCCACGACCGCCTTTCCAAAGGGACGGCCGCTCGCGAGCGCCCGCAGGAAATCGTACGCGGGCTTGCCCAGGTCGAGCCGCCAGACCTCGTAGTCCTTGCGGTACACGGCGGCCCACGCGGCGCGCCTGGGGAGCTCGGGATGGTCGTGGTTTTCCGTCTTGACCGACTGGAGGTACGCGTTGACCGGGTACGCGAAGGACAGGACGCGGAAGGCGTCGACCGGCTTCAAGACCGCCGTCTCCCAGCCCGCGGGAGAAATCTTCTCGATCGCCTCCGCCGGCCACGCCGGGGACTGCGGGGCGTCGAAGACCTCGGTGACGGCGCGCTCGAGCCGGGCGAGGTCCGCCAGGACCGCGCGGCGCCGCAGCCCCTTCGACTCGCGGATGTACTCGGGAAACTTCCCGCCGAAGCGGTTGAACGTGTAGCTCCGCGAGGGATGCGCCTTCGCGTAGCCCTCGACCAGGGCGGCGAAGGCGTCGGTGCCCAGGTAGTGGGCGACCGCGGGATAGTCCCCCTCGAGCGCCTCGATCATCCGCAGCAGGTACATCCCCTGATAGACGCCGACGCGCTCGACCGGCGAGAGCGTCTTCGACGGCAGGATCACGCCCTCGATCTCGGCCGGGTCGAGCTCCGCGCGCGCCGCGGGCGACACGACCGCTTCTTCCGCCGTTCCGGGCTGCTCGATGACGGCCTGCATCCAGCGCTGGACGTGGTCCAGCGGAAGATCAAGAGGCTGCGGCTTCAAGACGTTTTTCTCCGGGCTCAGGGCGGCTCTCGTCGCGGCGGAACGCGCTCGCCTTGAGAGCCTCGGCGTGGACGACCTCGAAGGCCGGGATGTCCGCGTCCCACTCGAGCAGGGTCGAGACGTTTCCGGTCCGCGCCACCGAATGGCGGTAGAGCTCCCAGACCGGATCGATGACGTAGTCGTTGTGGGTGTCGATGATGTGCGTGCCCTTGTTCGTGTGGCCCGCCAGGTGGTATTGCGCCACGCGCTCCGGCGGGATCGCGTCGAGGTACTGCTTCGGGTCGAAGCCGTGGTTGTAGGAGCTGACGTAGACGTTGTTGACGTCGAGCAGCATGCCGCAGTCCGCCTCCTCCATGAGCCGGGCGAAGAACTCCCACTCAGGCATCGAGGAGGCCGTGAACTCCGCGTAGGTCGAGGCGTTCTCCAAGATCAGCGGCCGTTCCAGGAAATCCGACACGGATTTCACGCGGCCGACGACGTGGGACAGCGCCTCCTCCGTGAGAGGCATGGGAAGAAGATCGTGGGTGTTGCGGCCCGAGACACCGGTCCAGCAGAGATGGTCCGAGACCCAGAGCGCCTTGGTGCGGTCCGCCAGCGCCTTCAACTTCGTCAGGTGCTCGCGGTCCAGCGGATCCGTGCTCCCGATCGACAGCGACACGCCGTGGAGCACCACCGGGTACGCCTCGGCGACCTGGTCGAGGACCCATGCCGGACGGCCGCCGGTGTCCATGTAGTTCTCGGAGAGGATCTCGAAGAAGTCCACGTCGGGACGCTTCTCCAGGATGTGCGGGTAGTGGACGGTGCGCAGCCCGACGCCGATACCGAGATCGGGGAATCCCCAACGATTGCGGGTGGAGGGAGTGTGGCGCTTCATTGGAAGTGGAGGTACCGTGAAAAAAACCTCGGGGGCGCGAGGCCCCCGAGGTCGATCGACAGAACTAGGCCGCCTTCTTGACGGGGACCGCGCAGCCGCCCTTGCCCTTGCAAGAGTTCTTGCCAGCGCAGCCGCCGTCGCCGGTCTTGCAGCCGCCCGAACCCTTGCAGGTGTTCATGCCCTTGCAAGAGTGCTTCACGTCGGCCGAGGCGCAGCCGCCCTTGCCCTTGCAAGAGTTCTTGCCGGCGCAACCGCCGTCGCCAGCCTTACAGCCGCCCTTGCCCTTGCACGCGTTCTGTCCCTTGCACACGTGCTTGTCCGAGGAGGCCGCCTTGTCCTTGGCCTTCTCCTCGCCCGAGGTCACCGGCTTCTTGTCCGCCGGCTTCGTGTTCGCGTCCTGCCGGGCCAACGCCAGGCCGGAACCGGCGAGAACGCCGGCGATCGCGAGACCGAGAACATTCGTGGTGAGATCACCCTTCCTCATCAACGTCTCCTTTCCTTCCCCGCTTCCGGGGATCCCCAAGCCCGATGAGCCGACATGGCTACACCGAGTTACTCGTTACCGATTCCGGTTGCGGCCCGCGCCGGGGCCGCCGTGGATGGCGGAATCTTACCCTCAGCCTGCGGATCTGGTGTCAACCTTTGCGCGCGAATCTCGCGCCATTCACCGGACGACCGTGTCCCCGACATTCGATTCCTGATACGTAAAGAAGGGTGCGTTGGATCTGATCCTCGCACTCGTTCATGTTCCGTTCATGTTCGCGGCAGTGCGACGGCCGCGCCGCCGAAAATCGGCGAGCGCCGATTTTGCTGACAGGCAAAGGATTAGGGCTTTGGAAGAGCGCCCGCGGCCGCGCGATCCACCAACCAGAAAAGCTCGCCCTCCCTCGGCCGGATCCGCTGACAGGGAAACGCGTCGGGAGGAGTACCCGAGTCGAAGACGGCGCGCAGCGTCTGCGCCTTGTCCGCGCCCGAGACCAGGAAGTGCACGGCGGCCGCGGCGTCGAACACGGGCAGCGTGAGCGTGATGCGGTGCGCGCCGAACTTCGCGACCCACGTCGCGGTCACGGACCGATCGCGGACGCCGAGCGCGTCGGTGCCCGGGAAGAGCGACGCCGTGTGTCCGTCGGGGCCCATGCCGAGGAGGATCAGATCGAACCGCGGCCACTCGCCGGGCGACAGCGCGAAGACGCGCGCGATCTCGCCCGCGTAGAGCGCGGCGGCCTCGGCGGCGTCCGCGCGTTCAGCCTGCACGCGGTGAACGTTCGCGGGCGGCAGGGGCACGCGCGAGAGGAGCGCCTCGTCGGCCATGCGGTAGTTGCTCTGCGGATCGTCCGGCGGCACGTGGCGCTCGTCGCCGAAGAAGATCTGGGTCGCGTCCCACGGGATCGCCGCGCGAAACGGCGCCCGTGGATCGGCGAGAAGGGCGTAGAGGCGGCGCGGCGTCGAGCCGCCCGACAGCACCAGCGTGAAGCGTCCGGACGCGGCGACGGATCGCTGCGCGATGCGCGTCAGATCGGCGGCGGCCTCGCGGGCGAGCGCGTTCGCGTCGTCGACGACGACGAGGCGGCCGCGGTCCTCGCTCACGTCCTAGGCGCCCTTCGGCGAGGGTCCCCTGCCCTTCTCGACGTCGTGCAGGAAGTCGATCAGGCCCTCGAAGTACGCCTCCTGGTCGTCCCACATGGCGAGGTGACTGCCGTTCTCGCAGATGAGCGGCGCGAGTTCGGGATCAGGCTCGCCCTCGCGGCGGATGTCGTCCGGATTCATCTCGTCGTATTTCGCGCCGATGACGAGCGTCGGGACCTTGATCTTCGGCAGATCCGTCCCAGCGATCCCAGTTCTTGAAGTTGCCCGTGACGACGAATTCGTTGTGCCCTGCATCGTGTTGTAGACCTGCGTGTTGACGTGCCTGAAGGCGCGTTCGACCGGCTCGGGCCAGGGATCGAGACGGCAGAGGTGGCGCTTGTAGCGGACCTCCTTGATCACCTGCTGGTACTCGGGCGCGTCGTACGAGTTGGTCGCCTCGTACTTCTCGAGCGTGGCGACGGCATCCTTGGGGAGCGCGGCTCGGAGCCTCGCGGTGTACGCCATGTAGGAGGGGATCGACGCCGTCATGCTCGAGAGGACCAGGCCCTTCAAGTGGCTGCTGGTACTTGAGCGCGTACTCGATCGCGAGCATGCTGCCCCACGACTGACCGTAGAGGTAGAAATTCTCGAGCCCGAGCGCCGCGCGCACCTGCTCGACCTCCTCGAGGAACCGGTCGATCCTCCAGAGGCTGGGATCGTCGGGCTGATCGGAGTAGCTCGAGCCGAGCTGATCGTAGTAGTAGAACTCGACGCCGGCCTGCGGCAGGAAGTCCTCGAAGCACTCGAAGTACTCGTGGCCAAGCCCGGCCCGCCGTGGAGCGTCAGCATCTTGATCGGCCCGCCGCCGACCTTCTTCGTCCACACGCTTGTACTTCCCGTCCACCGGGATCAGACGAATGCCCGCCGTCTTGACCTCGGAGGCTCCGGAGGCTCCCGGCGGCATTCCGGGGGCCGGGAAGGCCCGCGCGAGCCGGGACTGGAGCATGGTCGCGGCACCCAGGGTCAGGAGGGATCGGCGGTCGATGATCGTCATGGCGGCGATCATACGACTGCCATCCGCCTCCCGGACCCGGCGCGGCGGGGCTGGCGCCCTTTCGATTTTTTGACATAATCCGCCGACCCTTATGGACTTGACGAGCCGCGAGGACGGCGCCATCACGATCTTGACCGTCACCGGCGACCTCGTCATCGGCGAGCCGGAGACCATCTTCAAGAAGACCGTGACCCAGCTCCTCGAGGAGGGACGGGTCAACCTGCTCGTCGATCTCTCCAACGTCGGCTTCCTGGACAGCTCGGGGCTGGGCGCGCTGGTGCGCGCGCTGACCCAGTCGCAGAAGGAAGGCGGCCAGACCAAGCTCTTGAACGCGGGTCCGCAGGTCCGGAAGCTGCTTCAGATGACCAAGCTGGATTCGGTCTTCGAACTTCACAGCGACCTGGAGGCCGCGGTCTCGAGCTTCTGAGCATCCAACCCCTCGGCCCGCCGTAATCGAGAGGAGACCGCCCGATGGCGGACGAGCCCCAACAGCCGGACGACGAAACGGTCGCGACGGAGGACGACCCCTCCGCCGAGCCGGACGACGACTCCGGCGGAGTTGTTCCCCGCGACGACACCGAAGCATCTGTTCTCGCGGAGCTGGCGCTCTGCGAAAACCTCTCCCAGACCTCGGGTTGGGCGGCGCGTTGGAGCGCCTCGATGGCCGGCGCCGACGGGGCGCTGCTCTGGGCGCCCGACACGGTGCACCCGCTCTTCCTCTGCATCGGCGCCCACGGCCGCGGACTCGAGCGCATCCTCCGGCGCTCCGTCCCCCGCGAGGAGGGCCTCGCCCATGACCTCGTGCGCGACCGCGCGGCCATCGCGCTCGACCGGGAGGAGATCGGGGCCTCGGAGGATCCTTTCCTGCGCGGCGCGCCGGCCGCGTTCCAGGCGTGCCTCGCCGTGCCGCTCCAGGCGGAGGGAATCGTCGTCGGTCTGCTCGCCCTCTTCTTCGCGCACAGCACCGACACCGACGACACGCTGTCGCGAATCGAGGGCTTCCTTCAGCATGCCGCGCCCGCCCTCGGCCGCGCGCTGCGCTCCGAGCGCAAGACCGTCGGCATGCTCCACGCGATCGAGCGGCTGACCAACCTCTACGACCTCTCGAAGGCGTTCGGCTCGACGATCGACGTCGACGAGCTCGCCGGGCTCATCGTGCGCAAGGCCGCCGATTTCGTCACCGCCGAGGTCGCGTCCCTCTGGCTGCTCGACCGCGAGGGCGGCGAGGTCACGCTCGGCGGCACCGGCGTCAACGAGAACTACGACGTCCAGGCGCCCGGCGCGGTCGGCATGACGTTGGTCGGCGACGTGATCGCGGACCAGAACGCCATCCGGCGCAACCGCATCCCCGAATCCGATCCGCTCTTCGCCGAGAGCGAGGGCTTCGAGATTCGGTCGTGTCTCGCGGTGCCCCTGACCGAGGACGAGGCGAGCGTCGGCGCGCTCGTCCTGGTCAACAAGCGGGGGCGCCATCCCGAGTTCTCCGGCGAGGACGAGGAGCTGCTCCAGGATCTCTGCCGGCAGGCGGTCCGCGCCCTGCGGACCGCGAGGCAGCACGAGGCGGAGAAGAAGGTCCAGGAGCTCGACGCGCTGCTCGCGGTCAGCCGCGAGATCACCTCCACGCTCGACCTCGACAAGGTCATGAAGTCGGTCGTCAACGCGAGCTCCGCCCTGATCGCGTACGACCGCAGCGGCATCGCGATCCAGCAGAAGGGGCGGCTGCGCCTGGGCGCGCTGTCGGGTGCGGCCGAGGTCGACCGGAAGGATCCGGACGCGAAACGGATGGAGGAGCTCCTCCAGTGGGTGTTCCTCTCCGGAAGCGACGCCTCGGTCCACCAGGACGAGGAGGGGACGATCACGGCCGACCGGCCCGAGACCGAGGAGAAGTTCCGTGCGGTCTTCCAGCAGACGGGCCTGCGCTCCTTCTTCGGCGTGGTCCTGAGGGACGAGGAGGGCAAGCTCGGCGCGCTCGCCTTCGAGAGCAGGCAGCCATTCTCTTTCGACGAGGAGACGAGAGACCTTCTGTCGATCCTGGTCAACCAGGCGACCGTGGCCGTGCGCAACGCGCAGCTCTATCAGCAGGTGCCGCTCGCCGGGTTCCTGAAGCCGCTCCTCGACAAGCGGCGCAAGGTCGCGGCGATCCCGGCGCGGCGCAAGCGCGCCTGGGCGGCCGGGCTGCTGGTCGCCGCCGTGGTGCTCTTCGTCGTGCCGTGGCCTCTCCGCGTCGCGGGACCCGCGCGCGTCCTCCCCGGCCGCCGGTCCGCCGTGACCTCGCTCGTCGACGGCGTCATCGCCGAGGTGTACCGGCACGAGGGAGACCGCGTGCAGGCCGGGGAGATGATCGCCGCGCTCAAGCCGGAGCCGTTCGAGGCGGCCCTCGCGCAGGCCCGCTCCGCCCTCACGCTCGCGGAGAGCGACGTGGCGAGGGCGCGGGAGGGCGCCGATGCCGCGGCCGTCTTCGACGGCGAGTCCCGCAAGCGCGAGGCCGCCGCGCAGATCGCCCTCGCGAGCGATCGCCTGGCGCGCACGCGCCTCACGGCGCCGACCTCGGGAGTCATCGTCACGCCGCGGATCGAGGAGCGGGTCGGGCAGTACCTGTCGCGCGGCGCCGAGCTGTGCGTGGTCGCCGACCTCCAGACCGTCACGGCGGAGGTCGCGGTGCCCGAGTCCGACGTGGCCCTGGTCCGGTCGGGCCAGAAGGCGGCCCTCAAGTTCAACCCCTACGCGGGGCGCCTGTTCCGCGGCTCGGTCGACCGCGTCGGGGCGCGCCTGCGCCAGGACGGCGAGGAGCGGTTCCTGATCGCCGAGGTCTCGATTCCGAACCCGGACGGCGCGCTGAAGACCGGCATGCTCGGCACCGGCAAGGTCTCCATCGGCACGCGGAGCGTGTTCACGGCGCTCTTCCGCCGGCCCGCGCGCTACCTCTGGAACAAGATCTGGCCCCTCCTGCCTTGACCGACGCCGCCATCATCCCCAGAGGCCGGCTCATCGCCGCGGCCCGGCTCGAGGAGACCGCGGCCGCGCTCGCCGCCCGCCACGGCGCCGCCCACGACCGGCCCGGACTCCGCAAGGACCTCGTCGTCCGCCGCCTCGTGCAGATGGGGGAGGTCAAGTGGGTCATCAAGGACCCCGTCGCGGCGTCGTACTACTACTTCGAGGAATCGCAGTGGGGACTGATCCAGCTCTTCGACGGGACGCGCACCGTCGCCGAGATTCACCGCGAGTACCAGGCGAGCTTCCCGGACGCCATCGAGCCCAGCCTCATCGCCGACTACGAGGAAATGCTCCGCGGCATGGACTTCATCGAGAAGTCGGCGACGGAGAGGAACCTCGGCCTCCTCGCGAGCTCGCGGTCGGCCCGCAAGCGCGCCGCGGACGAGAAGGCCGAGGGGTTCAATCCCTTCTTCATCCTGTTCCACGTCCTGGACCCCGCCGACTTCCTGCAGAGAACCCTCAAGTACGTGCGCTGGCTCTGGTCGCCTCCGGTCGTCACCTTCGCGCTCCTCTTCTTCGCCTGGACGTTCGGCGTCATCGTCGTGCACTGGGGCGAGGTCTGGAACGGCACGAAGGTCGTCTACGGCCTCGGGGACAAGCCCTTCGTCGAGATCGTCCAGTTCATCCTCATCATCACGTTCATCGGAGCCTTCCACGAATCCGCGCACGGCTACGTGACGCACCTCTACGGAGGCGAGGTCCACGACATGGGCATCGCGCTCGTCTACGCGACGCCGGCCTTCTACTGCAACACGACCGACTCGCTGCTCTTCTCGAACCGCTGGCACGAGCTGTGGGTGACCCTGGCCGGGATCTACATCGAGGCCTGGATGTGCGCGCTCGCCACGGTGTGCTGGGTCGTCTCGTATCCGGACACGTTCCTCCACGACTTCGCGTTCAAGACCATGCTGTACACGGGCGTGTCGACGATCTTCCTGAACATCAACCCGCTCATCAAGATCGACGGCTATTACGCGCTGACGACCCTCGTCCAGATCTCCGAGCTGCGCGAGGACTCTTTCAAGTACATCGGCGCGTCGTTCCAGCGTCACGTGCTGCGCCTGCCGGTCGAGGTTCCGGTCGTCTCGAGACGGAAGCGGCGGATCTACTGGGTCTACGGGACGCTCGCCCTCGCGTGGGTCCTCGTCATCATGCGGATCATCGCGGGATTCTTCTACAACCTCTACTTCCACTACTTCCCCAACTGGGCGGTCGTTCTCCTGCTCGTCACGCTCTATGCCATGTTCCGCAAGCGCCTGCGCCTGCTGACGCGCACTCTCCGGCTCGTGTACCTGGACAAGAAGGAGCTCATCATGTCCGCCAAGTTCCGCAGGCCGCTGATCGCCGCCGGAGTCGTCCTGGCGCTGCTGCTCTTCGTGCCCTTCGGTCACCGAACGCTGAGCGCTCCGGCGACGCTCCGGCCGCTGACGGCGGTTCGGCTGGAGGCCCCGGAGGACGCGGTCGTCGCGCGAGTGCTGGTGCAGGAGGGCGAGCCCGTCGAGGCCGGCCAGCCGGTCCTCCAGCTCGTGAGCCCCCAGAGCGCGGAAGAGCGCGTGCGGCTCGCCTCCGCGCGCGAGCGCATGCGCGCCGAGCTGGCCCGCGGCCGCGAGGAGGCGGAGGCCGGCAGGGTGTTCGCGTCCGAGACCCGCGGCGCGTCCATCGACGCGGCCCAGCGCAGCGGGCGCGCCCGGGAGGAGCGGTTGATCGTGCGAAGCCCGATCGCCGGCCGCATCCTGACGCCCCGGCTCGGCGACCTCGAGGGCCGCGCGGTGATCGAGGGAGCGGTCCTCGCGGAGGTCGGGGCGGACCGGCGGCTCGTCGCCGACCTGCCGGTGTCCGAGCGCCTCTTTGACGACCTCGAGCCGAACGCGCCGGTCGCGGCGCTCTTCCGCGGCCATCCCGCGCCGGTGCACGGACGGGTCCTCTCGCTCGCGCCGGCGGCCCTGGCGCAGCCGGCGACCGCGTCGGCCGCGTCGGACCCGGCCGCGCCGCAGGCGCGCCCCGAGCAGTTCGCCGCGGTCGCGGTGTTCGAGAACGCCGACGGGAGCCTCCTCGCCGGCATGACGGGAAACGCCAAGATCCTGGGACGCCGCGCGTCCTACGCGTCGCGGGCCTGGCGGGTCCTGAAGCGCTGGGCACAGTCCACGATCTGGTAGGACGCGGCCGGCCCTCCGAGCGAGCGGCCAAAAAGAAGAGCGCCCCGCCGAAGCGGGGCGCTCGTGGTCGCGAATCGCGTCGGGATTAGAAGTTCGCCTTGAGCGGGGCCTTCATGTTGGCCTTGAGCGGGGCCTTCATGTTGGCCTTGAGCGGCGCCTTCATGTTCGCCTTGAGCGGGGCCTTCATGTTGGCCTTGAGCGGCGCCTTCGCATTCGGCCTTGAGCGGCGCCTTCATGTTCGCCTTGAGCGGAGCCTTCGCGTTGGCCTTGAGCGGGGCCTTCATGTTCGCCTTGAGCGGAGCCTTCGCGTTGGCCTTGAGCGGGGCCTTCATGTTCGCCTTGAGCGGAGCCTTCATGTTGGCCTTGAGCGGGGCCTTCGTGGAAACGCGATTGCTCGAGCTCGAGGTGGAGACGGCCGGAGCGCCGCCGAACGACTCGACCCGGATCTCGGGCAGGTCCTTGCCGGTGGCTTGCTTGATCTTCGCCTTCTGGGCGTCCGTCAGCTTGATTTTCACTTCGTTCGACATCCTGGGTACCTCCCTTTTGCAGTACATGAGAGGCAAGCGGCGGGCCAAGTTCGCAACCGGAGCGGTCTCTACTAAGCGCCTGCCAGTCAATCATTTGGGAAATCGCGATAGACCGACGATCCCCCTTCGGTTGAATCCTTCTTCAACCGCGGATGATTTTTTCACCCGCTAGAGGCCGTACTTGCGGCAGAGATACTTGATCTGGTTGGCGTCGAGGCCGAGCCGGCGTGCGGCCTCCGCCTTGACTCCCCCGGCCGCCGCGATGGCCTCCTTCAGGAGAGTCCTCTCGAAACTCTCGACCGCCGCCGCGAAGCCCTTGCCGGGGCCGGGCGCCGCCGAGGCGGACGCCGGCGGCGACGGCCTCCGAAGCGCCCGGGGCAGGTCCGCCTCGTCGATCACCTCGCCGTCGGAGAAGAGCACGAGCATCTCGATCACGTGCTGCAGCTCGCGCACGTTGCCGCGCCAGGGATGGGCCTCGAGCCGGGCGACCACCGCCGGCGACAGGCTCCGGCCGGGCTTGCCGTGCCGCTTCCCGAAGCGCTCGAGGAAGTGCTCCGCGAGCAGCGGGAGATCGCCCGCGCGCTCCCGCAGCGGAGGGATCGCGATCGGGACGGTGTGGATGCGGTAGTAGAGGTCCTCGCGGAACGTTCCGGCGGCCACGCGCGCCTCCAGGTCCTCGTTGGTCGCCGAGATCAGCCGGAAGTCGACGGGGATCGAGCGCCGTCCGCCGAGGCGTTCGACCTCGCGGCTCTCGAGCACGCGGAGGAGCTTGGACTGCATCGCCGCCGAGAGCGTGCCGATCTCGTCGAGAAAGAGCGTCCCGCCGTCCGCGAGCTCGAAGCGGCCGGGTCGCGACCCGACGGCTCCCGTGAAGGCGCCGCGTTCGTGTCCGAACAGCTCGGACTCGGCCAGGGACTCCGGGAGCGCCGCGGCGTTGACGGCGACGAACGGGCGGTCGCGGCGCGGACCCCGCGCGTGGATCGCGCGCGCCGCGAGATCCTTGCCGGTGCCGCTCTCTCCGACGAGCAGGACCGTGGCGTCGCTCCCCGCGACGCGCTCGAGGTCGCGGAGGAGCCCTTGCATGGGCGCGCTCCTTCCGACGAGCCCTCCGGATGCCTCGGGCTCCGCCGCCGTTCGCCGGAGCTCGCGGTTCTCCGCGAGGAGTCTCCGCCGCTCGAGCGCGCGGTTCAGGATCACCATCAGCTCGGCGGTGTCGATCGGCTTCTGGAAGAAGTCGAAGGCGCCGAGCGCGACCGCGCGGAGCGCGTCGCTCGCTCCCCCTCGCCCGACATCATGACGACCGTCGCCTCCGGGTCCCGCCGCCGGACATGCTTGAGCAGATCGAGCCCCTCCTGGACCTGGCCGGAAGGCGGGAGCCGCATGTCGAAGAGGTAGAGGTCGGGCTCGGACTCGCACAGCGCCTTTCCGTGCGTGGCGTCGCGCGCCGCGGAGACCGCGAACTTCCCCTTCAGCGCCCAGCTCAGCTGCTCGAGCAGCTCGGGATCGTCCTCGACGATCACGATCCGGCCGAGAGCCGGCGTCGGATCGCCCGCACCGGCGTTCATGAGGGCTCCGCCACGCCCGGCAGCGACAGCCGCACGAGCGTGCCGCCGCCCGGCTGCGAGAGGATCCGGATCGTGCCGCGGTGAAAGCGGACGATCTGGCTCGCGGTCGCGAGGCCGAGGCCCACGCCCTGGGGCTTGGTCGTCTCGAAGGGACGGAATAGCCGGTCGCGCAGGAACTCCGCGGACATCCCGGCGCCGTTGTCGATGAACTCGACGACCGCGCGCGGACGGCGGGCCGAGCGCCCCGCGTACGTGCGCACGATCACCTTCCCCTCCGGCGCGGCCGCCTCGAGCGCATTCTCGAGGAGGCTCCCGAAGGCGTCGCCCAGGTAGTAGGAGTCGCCCCAGATGCGCGGAGCGGACCCCAGCGCGAGGGTCACCGCGGGATGCGGCGCGCCGCGGGCGGAACGGCGCGGCGGACGCTCCACGACCTGCCGGAGCAGGCCGTTCACGTCGAGCTCGACCTTGATCATGAGGGCGTTCTCCGTGCGCCACGAAACGGCCGACGATGTCCTCGAGCCGCTCCACCGACGAGGCCAGGAGGTCCCGGACCGTCTTCTTGAACTCCGGATCGTCCCAGTGTTCGTCGAGGTTCGAGAGCAGCAGCCGGAGGCGGAACGACATGTTCTTGATGTCGTGCACCAGCATGCGGTCGAAGGTCCCCCGCAAGCGCGCCGAGAAACGGGATCGGTCAGCCATCGCCCATCGGCCGGGTCGGCGAGGTCAGCGGGAGGAGGCGGCCTTGGCGGCGAATCGCACCTTGACCGCGATGCCGGGCCGCAGCACCGTGCGCGCGGGCTCGCGCCGCACACGGATCACCACCTGGAAGGTGCCGCTCGCGGCGTCTACGGCGGGACTGATGAACTGGACCTCGCCCGTCGTGCGCGCGTCCGGGAAGTGGTCCGGGACGACCTCGACGCGATCGCCGACCTTCACGCGCAGCAGCTCCTCCTCGGGCAGGTAGATCCGGGCCAGGAGCGGCTCGACCGCCGTGATCTTGAACAGCGGGTCATCCTTGTCCTCGATGACCTTCTGCCCGACGCGCGCCCACTTCTCGGTGACGATGCCGGCGAACGGCGCCCGGATCACGGTGTAGTCGCGGAGGGTCTTGGCCTTCTCCCAGCGCGCCTGCGCCACCTCGAACAGCGCCTTCTTCTCGTCGAGGTCGGCGGCGCTCACGACCTTGGAGGCGGCGAGGGCCCTCGAGCGCTCGAAGTCCGCTCGCTTGAGCTCCATGTCCTCCTTGGCTTCCTTCACGTTCGCGTCGGCCTCGCGCGGGTCGAGCGCGGCCAGCGTCTGTCCCGGCGTGACCACCGCGCCGCGGTCGACGGCGATGCTCTCGACGATGCCGCCGATCCGCGAGTTGATCACGACCTCCTGATCGACCATGAGGTGCGAGGCGTAGGCGGTGGGCTCGCCTGGCGGAGTTGCGGACGGACTCGCCAGCAGAAGCAGGCAGAGGCCTGGTTGGAGCACGGCTTTCACGTTGTCGGATCGAACGGCGGGGATGCTATCGTGTATGGCAATCCATGTCGATCTCTCTGGCCAGCGACGCTCCTGAGATCGAGCACCGGGGCCTGCGGGCGAACTTCCGTTGGGCCATGACCGAGCCCTGGGACGAGCGGCGGCTGGCGGCCTTTCTGATGACCAAGCATCGCCGCAGCGACTCGGACTGGACGCGGCGCCCGTCCCCGTTTTTCGCCTCGCTCGGGCAGAAGACCGTGGAGTGCTCCGTTCCGGTCGCGCACTCCGACGCGCTTCCGGAGCTGGCCGGGATCCTGACGGCCGAGCTCAAGGGGATCCTGACCGGCGCCGGCCAGATCCACAACCAGATGATCGACGGCCAGGACTGGAAGTCGGTGTCACCGCCGTAGGATTCTCGCGGCGGAATCGCGGTCGGGGCGGCCCTCGGGGGTCCGGGCGCCGGCGAGCCCGACCCAACGGTCTGTTACCCGCGGCCGAAAGTTGGCTCCAACCGGGAGGGCCCCGGTATACCCTTTCCCCGCCCCGCGATGCGTTCTCTGGCCGCGGCGGGGGGGGCACGGTGCCCCGGGCGTCCTCGTAGGAGGTGGCCATGATCTCGGTTCCCTCGCTCCGCCTGAATCAGTTCGGCGTCCGGTTCTACGAGGCGCTGCTGTCGGGCGCGGATTTGCAGTCCCTGGTGGGCTTCGAGGTGCTCTCGTTCGGCCCCGGCAGCCAGACCACGCGCGGGCACTCGAAGACCCCCAAGCACCACCCCGGAAGGGTCAACTGGGATCTCCTCGAGAGGAAGATCGCGGCCTCCGAGCAGGCCTTCCAGCGCCCCATCATCAAGAAGAAGATCGACGAGCTCGTCGCCTACTACCTCCAGCAGGCCGACTCCGGGTCGCTCCCCGCGATCCCCGGCAGCGTGCTTCTCGTCTCGGAGAAGCGGCTCGAGTTCGCCCCCTCCGGGGGCCGGGCCGACGCCGGGTCGCTCAAGCTCCCCGAGGAGTCCGGGATCCTCCGGGCCCTCGACGGACAGCACCGCCTGCTCGCCCTGCACGAGATCGCCGAGAAGCACAACCTCAAGGACTTCCAGGTGCCGGCGGTCGTCTTCGACAACCTGACCGCGGATCAGATCGTCGAGCTCTTCGTCACCATCAACAGCAAGCACACGAAGCTGAACCCCTCGCACCTGATCTCGCTCGCCGGCCGGCGCCTCTACCGCGACGAGAACCTCGCCGCGGCCCACGACGTCATTCGGACGCTCAACGAAGACGACGGCTCGCCGCTGAGGGGCTCGATCAAGGTCCTCGGCATCGGCAAGGGAACCGTCACGCAGGCCTCGCTGGCGGACGAGCTGCGCGACGTGTTCGCCGCCATCGACACGGCGGGCGGCCGCATCGCCCGGGAGTTCCGCGAGAATGCGCGCCGGTTCTTCCTGAACTATTTCAAGGCGGCGGCCCGCGCCTTCCCGACGGCGTTCGCCGGGCGGAAGTACTCGATCAAGAGCTCGGCCTCGCTGCGGGCGTTCATCCGCATCGTGCCCTACGTGATCGCCATGGTGCGCAAGCGCGGTGGGGACGTCTGGTCGGCCGGCGAGCTCGACGCGGCGCTGCGCCCGTGGGCGGAGTCGATCGGGGACAAGCGCTTCGAGACCGAGGGCATGTGGAAGGAGAAGCTGACCGGCGGGACGCGGTCGGCCGTCGAGATCCTGGCCCGCGAGCTGCGCCAGGGGCTCAACGCGTAGTGTCGCTCCGGCCATCGGCGATCGGTCTCGGCCGTACGGTCTCCTCCAGGGTCCCGCGGAAAGCTGTAAGCTGAGCTGAGAGCTCCTTATGGAAGCCCGATTTCTGAACAAAGACGTGCGCGTTTCGTAACACGAACGAGAGGTATTGCCGCAAATGGCTGCCATCGGAGGCTGTCTTCTCTTCCTGGTGGTCCTCGCCGTCATCGGCGCCATGTGGGCGATCTGGCGCTACAACAACCTCATCGCACTGCGCAATCAGGTCGCCAACGGCTGGAAGCAGATCGACGTCCAGCTGAAGCGCCGCCACGACCTCATCCCCAACCTCGTCTCCGCCGTCAAGGGCGAAATGCAGTTCGAGCAGGACACGCTCGAGAAGGTCATCGCCGCCCGCAACGGCGCGGTGGCGGCCCGGGGCGTCGCCGACGCCGCGGAAAAGGAGAACACGCTGACCCAGACGCTCTCCCGCCTCTTCGCGCTGGCGGAGAACTATCCGACGCTCAAGGCCAACGAGAACGTCAAGTCGCTGATGGAGGAGCTCGCCTCGACCGAGAACCGGATCGGGTTCGCGAGGCAGTTCTACAACGACATCGCGACGCGCTTCAACACGGCGCAGCAGGTCTTCCCCGACAACTTCATCGCCCAGGCGTTCAAGTTCCAGCCGGTCGAGCTCTTCGAGCTCAAGGACGAGGCCGAGCGCGCCGTCCCGAAGGTGGATCTCAACCTGCGGTCGGATCGGACCCAGTCGGTAGTTCCGTCCGTCATCCTGAGGAGCGCAGCGGTCCTCGAGGAGCGGAGCAGACGACAAGTAAGGATCCCGTGATTCGCAGAACGGCTGGTGATCACGGGATCCTTCGCTTCGCTCAGGATGACGGCAGGACGCTCGGGATGACGGCGCCATGGCCATGAACCTCTACGACCAGCAGCGTCGCAACCTCCCCAACACGCGCTGGTTCATCTTCGGCTTCCTCCTCCTCCTCGCGATCCTGGGACTCGGCGCCGATGGGATCCTCTACGGCGCCGGCGTCACGCCGGGCCTGCCGGTCGCCACGCTGGGCGCCGTCTGCCTGGGCTCCTTTTCCGCGTGGTGGTCGCTCCACGGCGGCGACCAGGCCGTGCTCGAGTCGACGCACGCCGTTCCGCTCGACCCCGCCGACCCGAAGCAGCGCGTCCTGGACAACGTCGTCGAGGAGATCGCCATCGCGGGCGGCCTCCCCAAGCCCGCCATCTACGTCATCCCGGATTCCGACCCCAACGCGTTCGCGACCGGAAGCGGACCGGAGCACGCCTCGATCGCCGTCACGCGCGGCCTGCTCGAGAAGCTCGACCGCGACGAGCTCCAGGGCGTCGTGGCGCACGAGCTGTCGCACGTCAAGAACTACGACGTGCGCCTGATGACCGTCGTGGCGGCGCTCGCCGGCGCGATCCTGCTGCTGGCGGACTGGAGCCGGCGCGGGCTCTGGTGGGGCGGGCGGTCGCGCAACTCCGACCGGGACGGAGGCGGCGCCCCTCTGGGCGTCCTCTTCGGGATCCTCTGGATCGTCTCGATCATCCTCGCGCCCTTCGTCGCGCAGATCGTCTCGCTCGCGGTGTCCCGCCAGCGCGAGTTCCTGGCGGACGCCTCCGGCGCCGAGCTGACGCGCAATCCGCTCGGCCTCGCGTCCGCGCTCCAGAAGATCGAGGACGCCGTCGAGCCGACGCCCTCGATCAAGCAGGGCATCGCGCACCTCTGCATCGCGGACCCGCGCGGCCGCGCGCTCAACGAAGGGGAGGGCTTCTTCGCGAGCCTCTTCTCGACGCACCCGCCCATCGCGAAGCGCATCGCGCTCTTGCGCGAGATGGCGTACCAAAAATCGTAGGTGCGGCCCGTGCGGCCGACCGCGGGCGGGGGCGAGCCCCGCCCCTACACCACCTTGCACTAGTCCAGGTCGATGTCCCGGACCGGCTTGGACGTGTCGTCCTTCGTCTTCTCGAAGAGCTCCTGGAACTTCCGGTTCAGGACGTCCTTCTTGGTCTTCTCCGCCTCGACGGATGCGGCGAACTTCTTCTCGCGCTCCTCGTCGGCTCCCCTGAGGGCCCCGATCGCGTCGTCGACCGAGCCGAACTTGCGCGGCACCTTGGGCGCCTCGTGCGCGATCACGGCCTTCAGCTCCGGGTCGATCTTGAGCCGGGCGTTGCAGCAGGGACAGAGCAGGTCGAAGTCCACGGCGGAAGTCTACCGCTCGCGCGTACCGTTCAGCGATCGCGCTCGCGCTTGAAGCGGATGCGCTCCCGCCGCTCGTTGCGGTCCGGGCGGGCGCGGTCATCGCGCGGCGAGAGCAGCCGGTCCAGCCGGCGCGCCTCGACGACCTCGGGGCTCGGCGGCGGCGTCACGTCCTCGTAGAGCTCCCGGGCCTGTGCGCGCGGGATCGAGCGCTCCGCGAGCCCGCGCACGATCAGCTCCCGCCGCGAGCCCTCGCGGCCCGAGACCGAGACGCGGTCGCCGACTCGGACCTCGCGGTGAGGCTTGGCGCGGGCGCCGTTGACGTCGACCTTCCCGCCCTCGCAGGCCGCCTTGGCCCGGGAGCGGGTCGGGAAGACGCAGGAGACGTCGAGCCAGACGTCCAGACGAACCGAACCCGAACCGGAATCCACGTCAGGCCGAGCGCTTCGTCTCCGGCCGCGTATCGACCCAGAGCCGGAACTCCTCCGTCGCGGCCGGCGGCTGCACGGAGGGGCGCGCCAGGAAGTAGCCCTGCGCGGCGCCCACGCCCTCCTCCGCGCAGATGTCCAGGTCCTCGGAGGACTCGATTCCCTCGGCGATGAGCGTCGACGAGAACTCCTTCGCCAGGTCCGCCAGGAACTTGAGGATCGCGCGGCGGCGCGGGTCCTGGGCAATGCCCTTGGTCACCTCGCTGTCCACCTTGATCCACTCGGGTTGCAGGGCATGGCAGAACTGCAGCGTCCCGTAACCGGAGGTGATGTCGTCGAGCGCGATGACCGCGCCGAGGTCCCGCGGCACCGTGAGCGCCGTCGCGAGGTCCTCGGCCGCCGGGAGCTTCTCGATCTCGACCAGGTCGAGGACGAGGCGCGAGAAGGGAAGGGCGCGCCGCTCGCTCTCGTCGCCGAGCGCCGCGAGCGCGTGCTCCGAGCGCTCGATCAGGCGCGGGTTCACGTTCAGGAACAGCAGCGCGCCGTCCGGGAGCCGGCTCGCCGCCTCGAGCACGCACGTCCACGAGAACCGCTCGAAGCTCCGCTCGAGCTGGAGCGACTCGGCCGCGGGGAAGATCTCCGCGGCGAGCTTGGGCTGCCCGTCGCGGCCCTGCGCCCGCAGGAGACCCTCGTAGCCCACGGGCTCGCCCGTCTTCAGGTCGAAGAGCGGCTGGAACTCGACGAAGAACTCCCCCGTCGTCAGCTCGTCCGCGAGCCACAGCGCCTGGACCTCGCGGCGCGCCCGCGGCAGAGACTGCAGCCGGCTCATCGCGTCCCACTTCGTCTGCCGCATGTCCTCGGGAGCGACGCGGACCCGCTCGGCCAACGGCCCCAGCGCCTCCGCCAGGTCGTCGAGGAAGGCTTCGGGCGTGCGCTCGACGAGCAGGCGGCGGGCGCGCCCGTACATGGGCGCGCGGACCCAGCTTCGGCCATACACGGCGGCGACGGCGCGCTCGGCCTCGGGACCGTCCGGCCGGACGAAGACCGCCCGCGCCTTCCGCCAGCGATCCAGCCGGCCAAGAACCTGGCCGTCCAGAACGCTTCCGGATGCTTTCACTCGTTCGATTGTACGACTCCGGGCCGGGCATGACTACCCTTTGGAGGCTCTGACGGCGCATCGGAGGAGGCGTCGCGCCTCCCGTCGTCGAGGACTCGGCGTCGAACGGAGAGAATGACCGTGAGTGCATCCCGTCGCAGACCTCGCCCCGCTCCAAGTCGTTTCTCTTCCCTCATAATGTCTCGTGCCCTCCGTGAAATCGCGGCTCGTCCGAGTCGCGCTCTTGCTCTTCGGCTCGGGCCTGTGCGCGCTCGTCTACCAGGTCGCCTGGCTGCGCGAGCTGCGGCTGGTGTTCGGCGCCTCGACCGCGGCGTCGGCGGCGGTGCTCGCGCATCTTCATGGGCGGGCTCGGCGCCGGCGGGCTCGTCCTCGGCAAGCGCGCCGACCGAGGCGGCGCGCCCGCTCGAGCTCTACGCGCAGCCTCGAGCTCGGCATCGCCGCTCGTCCGCGGCGCTGACGCCGCTGCTCGTGCTCGTCGCGCGCTGGCTCTACGCTCGCCGTCGGCGGCACGCCCGCGCTCGGGCTCGGCTGCGGCACCGTCGCGCGCCTCGTCCTCGCCGCGCTCGTGCTCGGCGTGCCGACGCTGCTCATGGGCGGCACGCTGCCCGCCGCGCGCAGGCGGTCGACGCGCCGACGACGACGTCGGCCGCCGCGCATCGGCGGTGCTCTACGGCGCCAACACGCTCGGCGCCGTCGCCGGCGCCACGCTCTCGACGTTCGTGCTCCTCGAGGCGCTCGGCACGCGACGCATGCTGCTGCGCCGCCTGCGTCTCAACCTCGTCGTCGCCGCGCTCGCCGCGCTGATCGCCTCGCGCCAGCGACCGCGACCGCGACCCGCGACGGCCGAGCCTGCCGACGACGCGCCGCCGTCCGCCGCCGACCCTGCCGGCCGTCTCGCCGCGCTTCGTCCTCGCCGCCGCCGCGCTCGTCGGCTTCGTCTTCCTGCTGATGGAGCTGGTCTGGTACCGCATGCTCGGCGCCGCTCCTGGGCGGCTCGTCGTACACCTTCGGCCTCATCCTCGCCGTCGCGCTCGCCGGCATCGGCGCTCGGCGGCGGCGCCTACGCGCGTGGACGGCCGCCGCGCCGCGCCACGCTCACCGGCTCTCGCGCTCACGCTGCGCGCTCGAGGCCGCCGCGCCTCGCCGTCCCGTTCGCGCTCGGCGATCGCCTCGCGGTCTGCGCGGCGCCGCTGCGCCCGCTCGGCGTCGTTCGGCTTCTCGGGCTACGTCGCCGGCTGGACGCAGTCGACGGTCCTCGTCGTGCTGCCCGCCGCGCTTCGTCTCGGGCGTGCCAGTTTCCCGCTGCTCGTCGCGCTCTCGGCCGCGGCCGCGCCGACGTCGGCCAGCCAGGTCGGCCTCGCCTACGCGTGGAACACCGCCGGGCGCCATCGCCGGCTCGCTCGCCGGCGGCTTCGGCCTCCTGCCGCTCCTCTACGCGCCCGGCTGCTGGCGGCTCGTCGTCGCTCCTGCTCGCCGCGCTCAGCGCCTGGTCGCTCGGCTCGCTCGCCGGCACGACGCGGCGCCGCGGCGGCGCGATCGCCGGCGCGCGCGCCTGGCTGCCGCTCGCCGGCATCGCCGCGTGTCGGCATGCTCTTCGCGCACCGGCCCGACGGCGGTCTGGCGGCACAGCCCGATCGGCGTCGGGCCGCGCTCCATCGTCGAGACCTCGGCGCCCAACGCGTGCGGGACTGGGAGCGCGGACCAGCGGCGCGCGATCGCGCTGGGAGAAGCCGACGGCCGCGAGAGCGTCGGTGGCGCTCAACGACACGCGGGGGCTGCGGCCTTCGTCGTCAACGGCAAGGTCGACGGGCAACGCGCGCGCCGACGCGGCGACGCAGGTGATGAGCGGCCTCGTCGGCGCGCGCGCTCCATCCCCGCGTCAAGAACGCGCTCGTCATCGGGCTCGGCACCGGCTCCACCGCCGGCTGGCTCGGCGCCGCTGCCCACGATCGAGCGCGTCGACGTGGTCGAGCTCGAGCCGGCCATGCTCGGCGTCGCGCGCGACTGCGCGCCGGTCAACCGCGGCGTGCTCGCCAACCCGAAGGTCCACGTCACGATCGGCGACGCGCGCGAGGTCCTTCTGCACCACGCGCGCGCAAGCTACGACCTCGTCTTCTCGGAGCCGTCGAATCCCTACCGCGCCGGCATCTCGAGCCTCTTCACGCAGGACTTCTACCGGGCCGTCCGCGACGCGCCTCGAGCCGGCGCGGCATCTTCGTGCAGTGGCTGCAGGCCTACGAGGTCGACCCGCAGACGGTGCGCACGGTCTACGCGACGCTGGGGAGCGTCTTCGGAAGCGTCGAGACCTTCTCGGGCAAGAACGACGACCTTCTCCTCGTCTCCACGGAGAAGCCCATCCACTACGACGCCGACGCCTTGCGCAAGCGGCTCGCGGAGGAGCCGTTCGCGAGCGCGATGCAGGACGCGTGGCGGGTCGTCGGGCTCGAAGGCTTCCTCGCGCACTACGTCGCGCGCGACTCGCTCACACGGTCGATCGTGCGCGCCGAGGCCGGGCGAGTGAACCGCGACGACAGGAACGTCGTGGAGTTCGCCTTCGCGCGGAGCCTGGGTCAGGGCGGGCTCTTCCAGGGCGACGAGCTCCGCGTGCTCTCCCAGGCGCGCGGCGAGAACCGGCCGCCGATCGAGGGCACGCCGCCGGACTGGAACCTCGTGAGTTGGAACGCGGTGATCGCCCGCACGGAGGAGGGGCTCCCCGCCCCGCAGCCCGGGAGCGCCGACGACGTCCGGCGGCTCGCGGCGCACACGGCGTTCCTCGCGGGCGACCTGCGCCAGGTCATGACCGCGTACCTGGGCGGTCCCTGGGAGCCCGAGGGGCCGCTCGAGATCGCGATGATCGCCGAGGCGCTGGCGGACGGCGGCCAGGAGGCGGCGCTCGACTGGATCGCGAAGCTGCGCCGCTATCAGCCCGCGGAGGCGGACGCGATCCTCGCCCGCTACCTGTGGAGCCAGGGACGGTTCCAGGAGTGCTACCAGGCGTGCGCCGCCGCCATGGGGCGCTACCACGTCGACCCCTGGCCGCTCTCCCCCATCATGGGGCGCTTCTTCGCGATCCTGGGCGATCTGCCGGCGCGCGACGCGAGGCTCGCGCCGCTCGTCTACGATCTCCTGACGCCGCCGCTCCCGCTGTGGATCCTCGACGACGAGCGCAACCTCATGCGGCTGTACGTCGGACACTACCTGGGGACCGCCCGCGCGGCGGAGGCCCTCGAGCCGCTCGAGCCCCACTTCCCGTGGCGGCGCGACCTGCTCGAGGATCGCGTCAAGATCTACGAGGAGATCAAGAACCCGCGCGCTCCGCTGGCGCGCCGGGAGCTCGAGCTCTTCGACAGCAAGGTGCCGACCGCGTTCGAGCAGGGGCTGCAGGTGCAGGTCGCCGCGCCCGCGCCCTGACTGTACCGAAGCGCGGGGTACCGCCTACTCGATCTCGCCGAAGCGGCGAATGTCCTCGAGGCCGTCCCGGGTGACCCGCTTCTTCGGACCCTGCACCCCCAGACGGATCTGCTCGACGACGTCGGGATTCGCCAGCGTCGTGATGTCCCCGATCTCCATCTCGTTCGATATGGCGGCCAGAACGCGGCGCATGATCTTGCCGGAGCGCGTCTTGGGCATGTCCGGGACGATGTGCACCATCTTCGGTCGCGCGATCTTGCCGATCATCGTCTCGATCGTCGAGACGACCTGCTCGATGACCGCCTTGCTCGGCGAGTGCGTCGGCTTGAGGGCGATGTAGATCTCGGGAACGCGGCCCTTGATCTCGTCCACGACCGGAACGACCGCGGCCTCCGCGACCTCCGGAACGGTCAGGCACGCCGATTCGATCTCCTTGGTGCCCAGCCGGTGCCCGGCCACGTTGATCACGTCGTCGACGCGTCCGAGGATCCGGAAGTAGCCGTCGGCGGCGAGCACGGCGCCGTCCGCCGCGAAGTACGGCCAATCGTGCCAGTCCTTGCTCTTGGGGTCCTTGCAGTACTTGGAGTAGTACTGCTTCACGAAGCGGTCGCGGTCTCCCCAGATCGTCTGGATGATCCCCGGCCAGGGATTGCGGATGCAGATGTTTCCGGCCCTCCCGCTGCCCGCGCCGACTTCCTTCCCGCTCTCGTCGTAGATGACCGGGTAGATGCCCGGCAGTCCCGGTCCGGCGCTCCCCGGTTTCATCCGGTCGAGGGCCGGCTTGGTGCTGCAGAGGAACCCGCCATTCTCGGTCTGCCACCACGTGTCGACGATGACCGCCTCGCGCTTGCCGACGACGTCGTAGTACCACCGCCAGACCTCGGGCTCGATCGGCTCCCCGACGGTCGTCATGTGCTTGAAGTGGTAGTCGTACTTCTTCGGCTCCTCGGGGCCCGCCTTGCGCAGCATGCGGATCGCCGTCGGCGAGGTGTGGAAGATGTTGACGTCGTACTTCTCGGCGATGCGCCAGGGCCGGCCGGCGTCCGGATAGTTGGGCACGCCCTCGTAGATGACCGACGTCGCCCCCAGGGCGAGCGGTCCGTAGACGATGTACGAGTGGCCGGTGATCCAGCCGATGTCCGCCATGCACCAGTAGACGTCGGTCGGATGGATGTCCTGGATGTACTTCGACGTCGCCGTGACGTAGGCGAGATAGCCGCCGGTGCGGTGCTGGCAGCCCTTGGGCTTGCCCGTCGTTCCGCTCGTGTACATCAGAAAGAGCGGCGCCTCCGAGTCCATGGGCACGGGCTCGACGCGCTTTCCTCGATAGTTTCCGACGACCTCGTCCACGAAGATGTCCCGGCCGCGGACCATCGGCGTCGGCGAGCTGTTCTTTCCGGAATACCGCCGCCAGACCAGGACCTTGTCGATCGTCTGGCCGTTGGAGGCCGCTGTTGCGACCGCGATGTCGGCCGAGGCCTTGTGGTCGATCAGCTTTCCACCGCGGTAGTAGGCGTCCATGTAAATGAGCACGCGGCTCCCGGAGTCGGCGGCGCGAAGCCCGCACGCCTCGCCGCTGAAGCCGCCGAACACGACCGAGTGGATGACGCCCAGCCGGGCGCACGCGAGCATCGTGATCGGCAGCTCGGCCACCATGGGCATGTGGATCGTGACGCGGTCGCCGGCCTTCAGGCCCACGAAATCCCGGAGCATCATGGCGAACTCGTTGACCCGGACGTAGAGCTCCCGGTACGTGATCGTGACGGCGTCCTCGTGCTCGGGCTCCGGCACGCAGATCAGCGCCGCCTTGTTCTTGTATTGGTCCAGGTGCCTGTCGACGCAGTTGTCGGACGCGTTGAGCTTGCCGCCCACGAACCATCTCCAGAACGGGGGCTCGCTCGTGTCGAGCACGGTGTCCCAGCGGCGGACCCAGGTCAGCATGTCCGCGTATTCCTCGAAGCACTTCGGGAAGTTCTTCTCCGAGAAGCGCTCCATGATCGCGGGGTCTTTCAGGTTCGCCTGCGCGACGAAGCTCGCGGGAGGCGGATAGGACTCCTCCTCCTTCCAGTGGACCGCGATCTGCGCTTCGGTCGTCTCCGCGACCCTGGAAATGCCGCTTGAATCAACCATGACTTTGCCTCCGTCCGACGTTTTCGAACGCAGAAGGACCCTGGAGGCCTTCGCGACCGCCGGCGCACAGGAATGTTATTCCCCCCGGGGCCTTCCGGCGCAATTCCCTTGACATGCCCTCATCCTTTTAAAAGACTGGCCACAAGTTTCGAGATTGGAGGGGACGGTGGCCAACCGACCTCGTGCGAATCCGGGAGTGGGCAGCGGGCTCGAGGCTCGACGCCTCGAAACCGCCGCAAATTCGGCCCGGCGATTCCCGTGTCGATGCCCTTCCGCAATCCCCTCGTTTCCCAAGAAGCATCCTCCCTGACAGCCGGCGCCTAGCCGGCTCCGAGAACAAGGCCCGGGAACCGACCGAGCGGAGTGGATTCCGATTCGATGGAAGGAGGACCGAGACCATGTCGACGGCTACGAGAACGGCTGAGACCCCCCCTGCCGACTTCGCCCCAGAGACCAAGAGGGTCATCTTCGCCTCGTCCCTGGGGACCATCTTCGAGTGGTACGACTTTTATCTCTATGCCACGCTGGCGCCTTTCTTCGCCGCCCTGTTCTTCCCTCCCGGAAACGCCACGGCGGCCCTCCTGGCCTCCTTCGTCGCCTACGCCGCCGGGTTCCTCGTCCGGCCCTTCGGCGCCCTCGTGTTCGGCCGGATCGGCGACCTCGTCGGACGCAAGTACACCTTCCTCATCACGATCGTCGTGATGGGCGCTTCGACCGCTGCCGTCGGCCTGTTGCCGACCTATGCCTCGATCGGATTCACCGCACCGGCCTTGCTCCTGATCCTGCGCCTGGTCCAGGGCCTCGCGCTCGGAGGAGAGTACGGCGGCGCGGCGACGTACGTGGCCGAGCACGCTCCGATGGGCAAGCGCGGCCGCGACACCGCCTGGATCCAGACGACGGCGACCCTCGGGCTGTTGCTCGCCCTGATCGTCATCGGCTACTGCCGGGTGAAGCTGCCGCCCGACGAGTTCAAGAGCTGGGGCTGGCGCATTCCGTTCCTGATTTCGCTCATCCTGCTCGCCTTCTCCGTCTACATCCGGCTGAAGCTCCAGGAATCCCCGATCTTCAAGGCGATGAAGAGCCAGGGGAAAGGATCGAAGGCTCCTCTCACGGAAAGCTTCGCCAATTGGTCCAACGCGAAGGTGGTCCTTCTGGCGCTCTTCGGCGCCACCGCGGGCCAGGGGGTCGTCTGGTACACGGGCCAGTTCTATGCGTTGTTCTTCCTGACGCTCTACCTCAAGGTCGACTACCTGACGGCCTACATTCTGATCGGCGTTTCGCTCGTCATCGGTACGCCGTTCTTCATCGTCTTCGGAGCGCTGTCGGACAGGATCGGCCGCAAGTGGATCATCATGGCGGGGTGCCTGATCTCGGCGCTCACGTACATTCCGCTCTTCAAGGCCCTCACTCACAACGTCAACCCGGCGATCGAAGCGTACTCCGCCTCGACACCGATCAGCGTCGCCGCGACGGACTGCCGGGTCCACATTTTCCCCGGACCGAAGACCGTCTACTCCGACTGCGACAAGGCGCGCGGCTTCCTGAATAAGGCGGGACTCTCCTTCCAGGAGCTTCCCCCGGTCGAAGGCCAGACGGTCGTGACGAAGATCGGCAACACCGAGCTGCGGGGCTTCGATGAGGACAAGTACAAGGAGGCGCTCAAGGCCACGAACTATCCCGAGAAATTCGACAAGACTCAGCTCAACTGGACGATGACGATCCTGATCCTGGTCATCCTCGTGATCTACGTGACCATGGTGTACGGGCCGATCGCGGCGTTTCTCGTCGAGCTCTTTCCGACGCGGATTCGCTACACGTCGATGTCGCTGCCGTACCACATCGGCAACGGCTGGTTCGGCGGAATGCTGCCGTTGCTGGCCACGGCCATGGTGGCCTCGAAGGGCAACATCTATGCCGGCCTCTGGTATCCGATCATCGTGGCCCTGATGAGTTTCGTGATCGGTTCCCTCTTCATTCGGGAGACCAAGGATCGGGATCTCCGACACGATTTCTGAGACTGGAGGACGCAATGGCGAACAAGCGAACCGGCGGGATGACCCGCCGCCAGTTCACGAAGCTCACGGGGGCCGGAGCGGCCGCGGCCGGCCTCGGCGCGAACTTTCTCTTTCCCGCGCGGGCCGCCGCGCAGCAGAAGACGCTGAAGATTCTGCAGTGGAGCCACTTCGTCCCGGCCTGGGACACGTGGTTCAACGGCACCTACATCAAGGAGTGGGGCCAGAAGAACAACACCAACGTCATCGTCGACAACATCAACCTCGTGGACCTCGCGGCGCGGGCGGCCTCGGAGGTCTCGGCCAAGAAGGGCCACGACCTCTTCATGTTGCTGTCGCCTCCCGCGTCGTACGAGTCGCAGGTCATCGACATGACCAACGTCTACGCCGAGGTCGAGAAGAAGCACGGGAAGAAAATCGACCTCGCGCACAAGTCCACGTACAACCCGAAGACCAAGAAATACTTCGCCTTCTCCGACGCCTACACGCCCGACCCCGGCAACTGGCACAAGGACTGGTGGGCCGAGGCCGGATTCCCCAACGGCCCCGACACCTACGACGACCTCCTGAAGGGCGGCAAGAAGATCCGGGACTCCTCGGGCCATCCCGTCGGGCTCGGCCTCGCGCAGGAGCTCGACACCTCGATGGCCCTGCGCGCCATCCTCTGGTCCTACGGCGGCGCCGAGCAGGACGAGGCCGGCAACGTCACGATCAACTCGAAGCAGACGGTCGAGGCTCTCAAGTACGTCAAGGAGCTCTATCAGCAGACCGAGACGGCCGAGGTCTTCACGTGGACGCCGCCGTCCAACAACCAGGCCATGCTGGCCGGTCGCGTCAGCTTCGTCCAGAACGCCATTTCGGTCACGCGCCAGTCCGAGCGGGAGAAGCTGCCGATCGACTCGAAGATCATGATCTGCCCCGCGCTGAAGGGGCCCGTCCGGCGCCTGGCCGCCGAGCACGTCATGAACTGCTACGTGATCTGGGAGTTCGCCGAGAACAAGGACGGGGCGCAGAAGTTCCTGATCGACTGGATCGACAACTTCCGCGACGGGTTCGTGGCGGGCCAGTTCTACAATTTCCCGTGCTTCCCGTCGACGGTGCCCGACCTGCAGAAGCTGATCGCGAGCGACGACCGGGCCAATCCTCCGGACAAGTACAAGGTCCTCGGCAACGTGCTCGACTGGGCGACCAACGTGGGCTATCCGGGCTACGCCACGGCCGGGATCTCGGAGGCCTTCAGCACGTGGGTCCTTCCGACGATGTTCGCGAAGGTCGCGCGCGGAGACGAGAGCGCCGAGGATGCCGCGAAGGCGGCGGAAGCGGAGTACAAGCGCATCTTCGCCCGATGGAAATGAGTTTCGGCTGATGGCGGTCGTCGAGACCCGCCACCTGACCAAGGTCTTCAAGCAGGGCGAGCTCGGGGCGGTCAACGACGTCAGCCTCGTCACCGAGGAGGGCGAGTTCCTGGTCTTCCTGGGGCCCTCGGGCTCCGGGAAGACGACTCTGCTCCGCATGATCGCGGGCCTGGAGACGCCCACGTCGGGCGAGATCCTGATCGGGGACCGGGTGGTCAACGACCTCTCGCCGCGGGAGCGGCGGATCGCGATGGTGTTCCAGAGCTATGCCCTGTATCCGCACCTGACCGTCTACAAGAACATCGCGTTCCCGCTGAAGGCGCAGGGCATCCCCAAGGCCGAGCACCGCCCCAAGGTCGAGTGGGCCGCCGGCCTGCTCGGCATCGGACGTCTCCTGGACCGCAAGCCGCGGGAGCTCTCCGGCGGCGAGCGCCAGCGCGTGGCCCTCGCGCGCGCGATCGTGCGCGAGCCGGCCGTGTTCCTGCTCGACGAGCCCCTGTCGAATCTCGACGCGAAGCTGCGGGCGTCCGCGCGCGAGGAGCTCGAGCGCTTCCACGAGAGCGTCCGCACCACCACGATCTACGTGACCCACGACCAGGTCGAGGCGATGGCCATGGGCGACCGGATCGTGGTCATGAATTTCGGGGAGGTCCGGCAGATCGGGACGCCCGCCGAGGTCTACGACGACCCGGCGGACACCTTCGTGGCGACCTTCCTGGGATCGCCGGCGATGAACCTCGTCGAGAAGGACGACGTGATCGTCGGGTTCCGGCCGGAGCACTTCTTCCCGGTCTCCGTCCTCGCGGGCCGCGCGGCCGTCCCGGAGCCTCTGCGCACCCACGACCGCGAGGGCCCGTACGTCCCGCTCGGCCTCAAGGTCACCCACGCGGAATACCTGGGGTCCGAGCGGATCGTCTACGGCGTGATCGAGGGGGGCCCCTTCGAGGGCAAGAAGGTCATCTCCCGGATGCCGTCGACGCTCGTCGCGCGATACGAGACGGGCACCGTGCACGCCTTCGCCGTCACGGAGCGGCACCTGAAGTTCTACGACCGCGCGACCGGCAAGCGCACGGCGGCGAGACCCCCGGCGGGAGTTTGGCGGTGAAGGCGCGCGAGACCTCGCCGGGCGCTCCCGGCCAGAGCCCGTTCCTCGGCGTCGCGATGTTCGCGCCCGCGGTCCTCTACATCGTGCTCCTGATCGCGGTCCCGTTCGGGCTCGCGGTGCTCTACGCGTTCAGCGACGCTCGGATCGGGAGCACGGGCTTCCATTTCGTCGGGCTCGAGAACTTCCGGAGCATTCTCCAAAGCCCCAGCTTCCGCAAGGCGCTGCGCAACTCGATCGTCTTCACGCTGTGCGCCCAGGTGATCGTCATCGTGTGCTCCAACATCCTCGCGATTGCCCTCGAGAAGCCATTCCGCGGGCGCGGGTTCGTGCGGTTCCTCATCCTGCTGCCCTGGGTGGCTCCGGTTTCGCTCGGAACGATCGGATGGAAGTGGATCCTCGACTCCATCTACAGCGTGATCACGTGGGTTCTCGTCGCGGTGCACCTCGTCAAGCCGTACAACACCCCGATGTGGCTGGGAGAGCCTCGCCTCGCCATGGCCTCCGTCATCCTGGTCCACTGCTGGAGGCTGATTCCCTTCTCGACCGTCATCATGCTCGCGGGCCTCTCGGCCATCTCGAAGGAGATCCCCGAGGCCGCGGCCATCGACGGCGCGGGATTCTGGCGCACGACGTTCCAGATCAACCTGCCGATGATGACGCCGATCCTGTCGGTGGCCGTCCTCTTCGGAATCATCTTCACCTTCACCGACATGACGGTCGTCTACATCCTGACCGCGGGCGGGCCCTACGACTCCACTCAGACGCTGCCGTCGCTCGCCTTCGCCACTGGCATCGCGGGCAGCGACCTCGCGGCCGGGGCGGCGATCTCGCTGTTTCTCGTCCCCGTGCTCGTGCTGGTCGCCTACCTCATGCTGCGCGTGGCAAACCGCGCGGAGGTCGTGTGAGCGCGCGCCCCCTCGCGCGTCCACGCGCGCGTCCTCTCGCCCGGAGGCTCGGCGCCAGGCTCCTGCACGTGGGCGTGCTCGTGTTCTTCACGGGAGGCCTCGCCTTCCCCTTCTTCTGGATGCTGATCGCCTCCTTCAAGCGGAACATCGACCTCTACACGGTCGAGAACAACCCCTTCCTGTTCAACCTCCCCCCGACGCTCGAGCACGTGCGTTTCCTCTTCACGCAGACCCGGTTCCTCCGTTGGCTCGGGAACACCGCGCTCGTGGGCGTGATCGTCGTGGCGATCACCCTGCTCGTCGCCCTGCCCGCGGCCTACTCCCTGGCGCGCCTGACGGGGCGCTGGGGGGAGCGGCTCGGAATCGCGATCTTCCTGACGTACCTCATCCCACCCACGCTCCTCTTCATCCCCCTCTCGCGAGTCGTCGGCCTGCTCGGGCTGCAGGACTCGATCTTCTCGGTCGTCCTCGTCTACCCGAGCATGACCATCCCCTTTTCGATCTGGCTCCTCATGGGATTCTTCAAGTCCATCCCGAGGGAGCTCGAGGACGCGGCCATGGTGGACGGCCTGACGCGGTTCGGCGCCTTCCTCAAGCTGGTCGTTCCGATTTCGGTTTCCGGAATCCTGACGGTCGTGATTTTCAGCTTTACCCTGGTGACGCAGGAGTTTGTGTACGCATTGACTTTCATCTCCCCCGAGGCCAACCAGATGATCGGCGTCGGCGTGCCGATCTTCCTGGTCCGCGGGGACGTGTACTACTGGGGCTCCCTGATGGCGGCCTGCCTGATCGCGAGCATCCCGATCGGGATCGTCTACAACCTGTTCCTCGACCGGTTCATCGCCGGCTTCACCTTTGGGTCGGTGAAATGACGCGCTTGCATCTGATTGGGGTTAAGATCCCGCGAAGACGGCCGGTGCGGTGATGCGAAGAGCGAAACCGATGAGGCCCCGGCAGGCCGAGACCAGGTGCGGCGATCTCGCATGCGCCTGGCGGCTGAAGGACCGCCGCCCCCCCTGACTGCCCATCCTTGACTCGCTCGCGTCGGCCGTGGACTGACGCGACGGCATCCCCTCCCGAGGAGAAAGGAAAAGGAGCAGTCATGAGGTTCGCAATTCGCTCAACGGTCGTCGCGGCGTGCCTGGCCCTCCTGGCGGCGGCGGCCTCGGCACAGGCGACCCTGCAAATCGGAGGCGCCGGCTCTCTCACCCTCAAGGGCTTCGTGAGCTTCACGGCATTCGCACAGGATCAACAGTTCACCTTCGGCAATGGACAGAACGCCGAGTATCCGAACCCGCCGAATTGCAAGGTCGACTGCTGGTTCGGCGGCGGCGACGTCCGCCAGACCCGCCTGACGATGGTATTCAACGGGCCGAACGTGGTCGGGAACTGGAAGGTCAACGCGACGATCGAGACCGATTTCTTCGGCGGGAACAACGGGACCGGCGCGTTCAGCGGGCAGCAGGAAACTCCGCGCCTGCGCCTCGCGTTCCTCGACTTCACCAACGGCAGCACCACGATCCGTCTCGGCCAGCAGTGGGCGCCGCTCTTCGGCAATACGGCCGTCTCGCTCTCCCACATCGCGTTCCCGCTCGGCTACGGCTCCGCGGGCGACATCGGCTGGCGTTTCCCCGGAATCTTCGTCTACCAGCAACTGACGTCCAAGGACTCCGTCGTGAATGCGGAGCTCCAGGCCGCGGTCATGGCGGGCTCGTGGAACGCGCCCGATTGCACCACGACGAACAATTGCATCAACTTCGATTCCGCCGGGAACGCGGCCTTCCCGCAGGTCGAGATGCGCTTCAACCTCGGCGGCAAGATGGGCGACCACGGGACCTGGAGCACCTACGTCGTGGGCCACTACGACCAGAAGGACCTCTCGGGGCCGGGCGCCGTCGCGCCCAACGACAAGCTCGACGGCTCGGCCTTCGAGATCGGCGCCAGTTTCCACTTCGGGCCGTTCATGCTGCAGGGCAACGGCTTCACCGGGCACTCGATCGGCCAGCAGTTCGCCACGATCAACCAGTTCGGCAAGATCGCCGACCATGGCGGCTGGGCCCAGATCGGCTTCGACATCACCCCGATGTGGAGCGTCTTCGGGTTCGCGGGCATCGACGACCCCAAGAACGCCGACGTGCTGCGAGCCGTCGGGGCGGCCGGGCGGATGAAGAACGAGATGGTCTCGGGGATGTTGCGCTGGAAGTGCGGGCCCCTCGCCTTTGGCCTGGAGTACCTGCGTTCCCGGCTCAGCACCGGCGTCACGGAGGTCAAGACGACCGGAAACCAGTGGGCGCTGTCGGGCCTCTACAACTTCTGAGTCTCGGACACTCCTGCGGGCGGGGGCCGGCGGCTCCCGCCCGCGGCTTTTTCGGGTAGGGACCGCCCGGTCCGAATCTGTTCCCGGATCTCCTGCCAGGCCCGCCGCGCCTCGTCGACCGAGCCCTCGTCCTCGATCGTCGAAGTGTCCCCGGGCTCGGCATCGAGCGTCACCGCCCTCAGGACCCGCCGCATGATCTTGCCGCTCCGCGTCTTGGGAAGCGAGGCGACGAAGTTGAGCTCTCCGATCACCGCGACCGGCCCGAGCTCCCGCCGAACCGTCTCGAGGACCTCCCGGCGGAGATCCTCCGACGGCGAGTGCCCCTGCCGCAGGACCACGAATGCCGAGATGACCTCGCCCCGCAGCTCGTCGGGGCGCCCGGTCACGCCGGCCTCGGCGACCGCGGAATGCTGGAGGCACGCGGTCTCGACCTCGATCGTCCCGATCCGGTGGCCCGCGATCTTGATGATCTCGTCGGCCCGGCCCGCGAACCACACGTAGCCGTCCTCGTCCATGTGGGCGGAGTCGCCGGTCGAGTACACGCCGGGAATTCGCTCCCAGTAGTCGCGGCCATAACGCTCGGGCTCGCCCCAGAGCGTCGGCGTCAGGCCCGGGAACGGACGCCGGATGACCATGATCCCCTTCTCGTTCGGCCCGCACGGCGTCCCCTCGGGCGTCACGATCGCGGAGTCGATTCCGGGAAGCGGCACCGACGCCGAGCCCGGCTTGATCGGCAGCAGCGCGATCCCGTAGGGATTTCCGAACACCGGCCCCGAAGTCTCGGTCTGCCACATGTGGTCGATGACCGGCACGCGGCCCCGCAGCGCCCGCTCCTGCAGCCACTCCCAGGCAGGGGCGTTCAAGACCTCGCCGGCGCAGAAGACGCGCTCGAGGGAGGAGAGATCGTGCGCGTGGGCATGGGCCTCGCCGTACCGCATCAGCAGGCGCACGGCCGTCGGCGACGTGAACATCCCGGTGACGCGGAAGTCCTCGACGATCCGCCAGACCGTCTCCGGGTCGGGATGGTCGATCGCGCCCTCGTAGGCGAGCGTCGTGCATCCCGCGAGCAGGGGCGCGTAGACGATGTAGCTGTGCCCCACGATCCAACCGATGTCGGACGTCGACCACCACACGTCGTCGGGGCGCATCCCGAAGCACCAGCGGGCCATGCTGGAGACATGGACCGCAAAACCGCCATGGGTGTGCACTGCCAGCTTGGGCTTCGCGGTCGTGCCGGAGGTCGCGAGGATGAACGCCGGCTCGTTGGATTCCATCTCGACGTGTGCACCGCCGTGCCCGCGGCCGGCCGCGAGGAAGTCCTCCCACGAGAGATCGCGCCCCGGCGCCATCGCGGCCCTGCCGCCCCGGTTCCAGACGACGACGCGCTCGACGTCGTGGCGAGCGCCCGACAGCGCCTGGTCCACGATCCCCTTGAGCGCGACCTCCTTGCCCTTGCGGAACGTGGAGTCGGCCGTGAACACCGCTTTCGACCCGCTCGCCCGGATGCGGTCGCCGAGCGCTCCGGACCCGAATCCCGCGAAGACCACCACGTGAATCGCCCCGATGCGCACGGCGGCGAGCATGAGGACGATCGCCTCGGGACACGTCGGCATGTAGATCGTGATGCGGTCGCGCTTCCCGACGCCGAGCGCGCGAAGCGCCGCCGCGGCCCGCTCGACCTCGGCGAGCAGCTGGGCGTAGGTAAAGACGCGCCGCTCGCCGCGCTCGTTCAGGGCGACCAGGGCCGCGTGGCCGCCGCGGCCCCGGGCGACGTGGTAGTCGAGCGCGTTCCAGGCCAGGTTGAGGCGGCCCCCGAGGAACCACCGGAAGGTGGGCGGCTCCCAGACGAACGCGTCGTCCCAGGGCCGGAACCAGTGGGTTTCGGAGGCCGCGCGGGCCCAGAACCCCGCGGGATCCTCCATCCCGTCCCGGAGCCAGCGGCGCACGATCGGATTGATGAGATCCATCAGATCCTCCTTCGCGCTCGCTCGAGCCGGTCCTAGGGGGAGCAGGGCCGCGGGCGGCCCGAGTGCGTCCGATCGTACCCCACGGGGATGGGAGGCTCCTGATGCAAACGCCTCAGGCCTGCCGGGGAGCCCGCCTGTACCCTCGAGCCGGAGATGAGGTCGTTGTCCCAGCCGAGGACGGAATCGATCGAGCCCGGGACCGTCATCGACGGCTTCCGGCTCGAGGAGAAGATCCACCAGGGCAGCATGGCGGAGATCTGGCGCGTCTCCCATGCCGACTGGCCCTCTCCGCTGGCGATGAAGATCCCCTCCTGGCGCGACAGCGCCGACCCCGCCGCGCTCGTCGGGTTCGAGGTCGAGCGGATGATTCTTCCGACTCTCTCCGGCCCTCACGTCCCGGGCTTCGTCGCCTCTGGCGACGCGTTCCCGCAGCCATACCTCGTGATGGAGTTGATCGCCGGCGATTCCCTGATGCCGCGCCTGGACCAGACTCCCCTCGACGCGGGAGAGATCGCGTCCATCGGGGCGCGCGTGGCGGCGGCGCTCCAGGACCTCCACCGCCAGCGCGTGATCCACCTGGACGTCAAACCGAGCAACGTGATGTTTCGCGCGAGCAAAGAGGCCGTGTTGATCGACTTCGGCCTGTCCCATCACGACGATCTCCCGGACCTGCTCGCGGAGCAGTTCGCCCTGCCGATCGGGACGGGCCCCTACATCTCTCCCGAGCAGATTCGCGGCATCCGCCGCGACCCGCGCAGCGACCAGTTCGGGCTGGGCGTGCTGCTCTATTTCCTGGCAACCGGGCAACGGCCGTTCGGCAACCCGAGGTCGGTACGCGGCCTGCGGCGCCGCCTCTACCGAGACCCCCTGCCGCCGCGTGCCCTCTCGCCCGACTGTCCCCCGTGGCTCCAGGAGGTGATCCTGCGCTGCCTGGAGGTCGCGCCCGGGAATCGTTTCGACAGTGCCGCCGAGCTCTCCTCCGCGTTGCAGCATCCGGATCGAATCCGGCTCGGCGAGCGGGCTCTCCGGACCGAGCGCGACGGGGTGATGGCCGTGGCCCGGCGCCGATTTCGGCTGATCGGGGAGCCGGATCCCCGGCTTGCGACCGGGACCCGTGCGAGGGCGCCGGTCGTCGTGGTGGCCATCGACCTGTCACACGGATCCGAGACCCTCTCGGCGGCGCTGCGGCGGACGGCCCGCCGCGTCCTGGACTCCGAGCCGGATGCGCGTCTGGCCTGCCTGACGGTCCTGAAGACGGCGCGGATCGCCGTGGAGACCGGCGCCGGAACGGACGAGGGGACGGTCCGGGTCCGCCTGCTCGGGAAGCTCAAGCGCTGGGCCCGGCCGCTCGGATTGCGGCCCGGCCAGGTGACCCATCACGTCCTGGAGGCGCCCGACCCGGCGGCGGCCATCCTGGAGTTCGCCCGCGCCAACCGGGTCGATCAGGTCATCGTCGGATCCCGCGGCGCTTCGACCCTCCGCCGCTACCTCGGAAGCGTCTCTTCCCAGGTCGTCGCCGATGCGCAGTGCACGGTGACCGTGGTCAAGACGCCGGCGCGGGAGGAGGCATCGGGCGAGACTCCTTGCGATGACTCCGCTTGACATGGGGGGTGTCGCGAGGATTCAATTCCGAGACGGCGCACCCTTTGCCAGGGGTAACGACCCCGGGAGGCCCCCATGGAGGTTACGCGTCGAGGGTTCCTGAAGGCCACGGGCCTGGGAACCAGCATCGCTCTCGGCTTCGACGTCTCCACCGCCGAAGCGGAGATGCGGCAGTTCAAGATCGCCCGCACCATAGAGACCCGAAGTACGTGCCCCTACTGCGCGGTCTCCTGCGGAATGATCATTCACACGCTGGGTGACAAAGCGAAGAACGCGACACCCTCCGTGGTCCACGTCGAAGGCGATCCCGACCACCCGATCAATCGCGGAACGCTCTGCCCCAAGGGCGCGACCGTCAAGGACGACATCAACAGCAAGGACCGCCTCATGAAGCCCCAGGTCCGGCGGCCGGGATCGGACCACTGGGAGGACATCAGCTGGGACGACGCGATCAAGGGAATCGCCCGGCACATCAAGGACACGCGCGATCGAACCTTCGTCGCGAAGAATGCCAAGGGCCAGACGGTCAATCGGACCCCGGGCATCGCGATGATTGGCGGCTGCACGGATACGACCGAATTCAACTGGCTTCAGTGGAAGATGATCACGGCCCTGGGGGTGCCGTACCGGGACAGCCAGGCCCGGGTTTGACACGGCCCCACGGTGGCCAGTTTGGCCGCCACGTTCGGGCGCGGGGCGATGACCAACGGATGGGTCGACATCAAGAATGCCGACGTCGTCCTCTGCATGGGCGGCAATCCCGCCGAGAACCATCCGTGCGGTTTCAAGTGGGCGATCGAAGCGAAGAAGACTCGTAACGCGAAACTCGTCGCGGTCGATCCGCGCTTCACGCGCACGGCCGCGGTCGCCGACCTCTATTCGCCCATCCGGCCGGGCACCGACATCGCCTACCTGCTCGGCATCATCCGGTACGCGCTCGAGAAGAACCGCTTCCACGAGGAATACGTCAAGATCCACACCAGCGCCCCGCTCCTGATCAATCCGGAGTTCAAGTTCGAGGACGGCCTGTTCTCCGGTTTCGACGAGGCCTCCGGCACCTACGCCAAGCGGGAGACCTGGGCCTACCAGACGGACCCCAAGACCGGTTTCGCGAAAACGGATCCGACGATGCAGGATCCGAACTGCATCTTCCAGCTCCTCAAGAAACACGTCGACCGCTACACGCCGGAGATGGTGGAGAGGATCTGCGGCACGCCGAAGGAGACGTTCCTGAAAGTCGCCGAGGTCGTGACCTCGACCGGGAACGCGCAGAGGTGCGGAACGGTCATGTACGCGCTCGGCTGGACCCAGCATTCGGTCGGCGTGCAGATGATCCGGACGGCCGCCATGCTGCAGCTTCTGCTGGGCAACGTGGGCCGGCCCGGCGGCGGCGTCAACGCCCTGCGCGGGCATTCCAACATCCAGGGGGCGACCGACACAGCGGGCACTTTCGAGATCCTTCCGGGATACGTGAAGACCCCGCAGTCGCAGTGGCAGACCCTCAAGGAGTACAACGAGTCCAACATCCCCAAGGCGCTCGGCCCCTCGATGAACTACTGGCAGAACTATCCGAAGTTCATGGTCTCGCTGCTCAAGGCCGCGTACGGGAAGGCCGCGAAGAAGGAGAACGACTTCGGGTACGAGTGGCTGCCCAAGACCGACGGGAATTACTCCTGGATGTACATCTACGACGACATGTACCGCGGCAGCTCCGATCGGGCCGGCGGCAAGGAGCCCGGCCCCGAGGGCCTGATCACCTTCGGAATGAACCCCGTCGGGATCGGGCCGAACTCGCCCAAGATGATCGCCGCACTCTCGAAGCTGAAGTGGCTCGTCGTCGGCGAGAATCACGAGATCGAGACGGCGAACTTCTGGCAGGCGCCCAAGGAGTACGGGACGCTGCCCGCCTCGCAGATCCAGACCGAGGTCTTCCAGCTTCCCGCTTCGACGTTCGCCGAGAAGGACGGCTCCTTCACCAACTCGGCCCGCTGGATCCAGTGGAAGTGGAAGGCCGTCGATCCGCCCGGCCAGGCCAGATCCGATCAGGAAATCCTTTCGCGCACATTCCTCGCCGTCCGGGATCTCTACCGCAAGGAGGGCGGCGCGCTGCCCGAGGCGGTGCTGAACATCGACTGGTCCTACTCCAACCCGGCGGCCCCCGATCTCGAGGAATGTCTCAAGGAGATCAACGGCAAGGCTCTGGCGGACATCCCCGATCCCAAGGACAAGACGAAGGTCCTGAAGACGGCCGGCCAGCAGCTCGACGGCTTCGGCCAGCTCCAGGACGACGGATCGACGATGTGCGGCAACTGGCTCATGTCCGGCTGCTACACGGAGGCCGGCAACCTGACCCAGCGCCGCAACCCGGCCGACTCCCGTCCGGGCTGGGCATGTACCACAACTGGACCTTCTCCTGGCCCGCCAACCGCCGCGTCATGTACAACCGGGCGTCGGCGGACGCCGAGGGAAAGCCCTGGGATCCGACGCGCGCGGGGATCAAGTGGAACGGAGAAAAGTGGGTCGGCGACGTTCCCGACATGAAGCCCGATGCGCCCCCGGGCGAGTTCGGCGCCTTCATCATGCTGCCGGAAGGCCTCGGAAAGCTCTTCGCGCCCCTTGAACGACGGCCCGTTCCCGGAGCACTACGAGGCGGTCGAGGCCGCGATCCCGAACCCGCTCCACCCGAAGGTGACGTCGAACCCGGCCACCAAGAAATTCAAGTCGGACAAGGACGTCTACGGCACGGCGGACCAGTTCCCGATCGTCTGCACGACCTATCGCCTGACCGAGATTACCACTACTGGACCAAGAACATCGACCGCCTGAACCAGCTTCAGCCCGGCTTCTTCATCGAGATTCCCGAGGAGCTGGCGAAGGAAAAAGGGATCGCCAACGGAGGGCGGGCCAAGGTCACTTCGCGCGCGCGGCTCCGTCGAGGGAGTCGCCATGGTGACCAAGCGCTTCGCGTCCGCTCCAGGTCGACGGCAAGCAGCACTGGCACATCGGCTTCCCCATTCACTGGGGCTATGACGCGACGCCCGGACACACCGGTCCGCTGGCCAACTTCCTCACGCCGTCCGCCATGGATCCCGAACACGTGGACGCCCGAGTACAAGACCTTCCTCGTCAAGCTCGAGAAGGCCTGAGGGAGGAGGCACCATGAGCCTCGACATTCGCCGCTCCTCCGCTTCGGTCTGGGGCAGCCTCTCCGGGATGCGCACGACGCCCGACCGTTTCGAAGTACATCGACACGACGACCTGCATCGGCTGCAAGGCCTGCGAAGTGGCCTGTCAGGAGTGGAACGACCTGACGGCCGTGCCGACGCAGCAGGTCGGCACCTACCAGACGCTGCCGACGCTGCATGCCGAGTACTGGAACCTGATCCGCTTCAACGAGCGCGAGTTCGACGGCGGGATCGTGCTGGCTGATGCGCAAGGACCAGTGCATGCACTGCGACGAGCCCGGCTGCCTCGCGGCCTGTCCGGCTCCGGGCGCCATCGTGCAGTACGAGAACGGCATCGTCGACGTCAACCCGGATCAGTGCATCGGCTGCGGCTACTGCGAGACGGGCTGCCCGTTCGACGTGCCGCGCTTCTCGCAGACGACCGGGAAGATGGCGAAGTGCACGCTGTGCGTCGACCGCGTCTCGGTCGGCCTCGAGCCGGCCTGCATCAAGGCCTGCCCGACCGGCTGCCTCCACTTCGGCACCAAGGATGACATGCTCCGCTCGCGCAAGGGCGCGTGGACCAGCTGAAGGCCAACGGGTTCGCGCAGGCCGCGGTCTACGACCCGCAGGGCGTCGACGGCACCGCGGTCGTGACCGTCCTGGCGCACGGCGATCATCCCGAGTGGTACGACCTGCCCGCCGATCCGCACGTGCCGTGGGGCGTGAAGTTCTGGAAGAAGATCCTGCGGCCGCTGGGCGTCATCGCGATCTTCGGCGCCGTCGCCGGCGCGGTCGCGCACTACACCAAGTACGGGCCCAAGGAGGCGCGCGGCGCGAGCGACCAGGACGTCAACCTGCCGCCCGCCTGAGCGCAGAACGGAGGAACCGATGAGCTCCGCAGCCCCGCGTGCCCCGATGGACTCCGCGATCGTCGTCGCTCGCCATCGCGAGGACGTCGTCGTCGGCTACGAGATCGTCCGCCACCGCCTCTTCTCGCGCCTCATGCACTGGGCCGTGGCGCTCACGTTCGTCGTGGCGATGCTGACCGGACTGCCGATCTGGACGCCGGTCTTCGGCTGGATGGCCCATCTCTTCGGCGGCCTGACCGTCTGCCGCCTCCTGCATCCGTGGGCGGGAGTGGCCTTCGTCCTCGCGTCTCTCGTCCAGTTCTTCGAGTGGATCTCGGACATGCACCTCGAGCCCTGGGAGAGAGACTGGATCGGCCCGCGCCTGACGCGCTACATGCGCTACGAGGAAGACGATCCCCGCACCGGCAAGTACAACGGCGGGCAGAAGCTCTACTTCTGGGCGTCGACGCTCGGCGCGCTGGGACTGCTGCTGTCGGGCCTCCTGATGTGGTTTCCGACCGCGTTCCCTCGCTGGCTGAGGAGCTCGCCTACATCGTCCACGACTTCACGTTCATCTGCTTCGCGGTCTCGCTCGTGTTCCACATCTATCTCGGAACCGCCGCGGAGCCGGGCACGTTCGGGTCCATGACGCGGGGGACGGTGACGCGGCCCTGGGCGCGGCTCCATCACCCGCGGTGGTATCGCGAAGTCACGGGTGAAGAGCCCCGCCGCTAGGAGAGCGTCGGTCGTCGCCTCCGAATTCGAGCGGCGCGCCGCGCGGGCCGAGGCGCTCGCGCGCGCGACGACGGCCGCCGCCGAGCCGCTGCGCTTCGCGGCGGGCCTGTACCGCGCCCAGGCTCGCGTCGCCGCGGATCTCGAGGCCGCCCACGCCGAAGACCCTCTGACCGGTCACGGCGACCACGACGCCGGCCGCGTCGTGGAGCGGGCGGACCCCGTCGTCCGGCATGCCGCCGAGAACGGCCCCGAGCGGCTGGCCGGGGAGGCCCGCGCCCGGTTCGAGGACTCGCCGGAGACCGCGCGCACGCGCCTGCTCGTCTACTGGTCCGGGGACCGCGGCGCGAGCGAGGACTACCTTTCGCGCGCGATCCTGCGGCCCTACGTCGAGCTCCTGCGCGCCCTCAACCGGCCGCCGAATCGCATCCACCGGAACGGTCGCTGCCCCTTCTGCGCCGGAGCGCCGTGGGTGGGGGCGCGGCGCGAAGGATCGCTGATGGAGGGCGCGCGGCGCCTGCTCGCCTGCGCGCTTTGCGGCGTCGAGTGGCCCTTCACGCGCATCGTCTGCCCCGCCTGCCTCGAGCAGGATCCGGTCCGGCTGCCCTCCTTCAGCGCGCAGACGCACCCGACCGTCCGGATCGAGGCGTGCGAGACCTGCCACCGCTACGTCAAGTCGCTCGACCTCTCCGAGGACGCGCGGCCGATTCCCGAGGTCGACGATCTCGCGTCTCTGTCGATGGACCTCTGGGCGCGCGAGCAGGGCTACGAGCGCATCGAGCCCGGGATGGCCGGCCTCTGATGGGAGAAGCGGACGCCGCGCGCGCCCTCCTCGACGGGGCGCAGGCGGGTCTGCGGAGCCGCTTCGACGACTTCCGGCAGGCGTTCGAGCGCCGCGACGAGGCCGCGTATCGTCTCGCCCTGGCCGACTTCCACGAGCGCCTGCGCGACTGGACGGCGGCGGAAGAGCGCGCGCTCGTGCCCGCGCTGCGCCGCGTCGGCCTCGCCGGCCGCGACCCTCGCCGCGAGCTCTCGCTCGAGTACGTCCAGCTGCGCGAGCTGACGCGCCAGATCCGGCTCGGCATCGAGAACCGCGCCCCGATTGCGGACCTGCTCGGCCTCGTCGAGAACCTCGCGCGGCGCCTCCTGGCGCACGAACGCGGGAATCGCGATGTCTACTATCCGGCCGCCGCGGGCGCGCTCAACGACGAGGAAACGCGCGCGCTCGAGGACGCCTCCCGAGCCGGTTGATCGATCGAACAGCGGAACCGTGGATCGGTGGATCGGTGGATCGGTGGATCGGTTGATCGGCTGAGCGGTTGATCGGCCGATCCGCAGCGACTCCGCTCCTAGGGCGTCGCCTTGCAGGCGAAGAGCTGCGCGGAACCGTTCGCGGAGTCGGAGGCGAGGACGACCGTGTCGGCGTGGGCCTCGGCGCCCCGGCGGGCTAGACAATCTTCCGCGGCTGCGGCCGTCGTGCCCGGGCAGGCCGTCTTCGGATCCAGGTCGCCGAGGTAGACGCACCCCCGCGCGGATTCCCGCTCGCGGACGACGCGCGCGCGCGTCGGCGCGGAAGGCGCCGCGGCCGGTGTCGGCGCGGAAGGCGCCGCTGACGGCGTCGTCGCGGGAAGCGCCGCGGCGGGTGTCGGCGCGGGAGCCTGCGCCGCCGCCGCGGGGAGCGCTGCGGCGGGTGTCGCTGGCGGCGGCGCTGCGGAAGCAGCGGTCGCAGGCGCCGCGGACGTCGAGGCGGCGCCTCCCGAACAGTCGTAGGCGTCGCCGACCGGCCCGTTGATCACGAGCGTGTCGCCGCCGGCCCGCCGCACCTGGTAGCGGAGGCACTCCTCGGGCGTCGGCTGGACGGTCAGCCCGCACTTCGCCTCGTCGCGGGAGTTGACGCGGCCAATCAGCCGGCAGTCGCGGACTTCCGCCGCGCTCGTCACCACGCGTACGCTGTAGATCGAGCGCGTGGCCCGTGTGGTCGCGGTGTAGTCGACGCAACCGGCGGAGGCGGCGAGCGCGATGAGCGCGATCGTGGTGAACCTCGCAAGGCCCGCCGATTCGCCGATTCTCATGGACGAAGCGTATCAGCTGGAGGCGGTCGCGTTGCGGCGGACGGCGCCCGCGATGAGGCGATCGCTCGAAACGATGGCCCGGCGATGCGCGGCCCGGCCGACCTCGCCCCCGCGGTCCCGCGCGATCACCTCGAAGGCGTAGAGCCCGTTCTCGCGTCCGAGGTAGCGGGCGGTCGCGGTGACCGTCACGCCGGGAGGCGTGGCCGCCGAGTGCGTCGCGTCGACGCGCACGCCGACCGAGAGCTCCCCCGGGCCGAGAAACGGCGCGAGCAGCCGGGCGGCGGCCACCTCCATGAGCGCCACCATCCGGGCCGTCGCGAAGACGGGCGGGAACGGGGGCGGGCCGATTCCGAGGGCGCTCGCGAGATCGCTCTCGGAGACCACGAGATCCGCCGACGCCGTCGCGCCGATCGCGGGCTCGGGATGCGGCGACTGAGGCCGGCCGGGCGCTTCCGGACCGGCCGCGGTCACGCCCGGCTCTCCTTGTCCTTGTCGGCGACCTCGTAGAACGACGCGCCGCGGACGTTCTCGTCGATGCCGAGCCGGCGGTGGACGGGCGGGAACGCCCTCTGCTCGCAGTCGGTGCGCTCGCAGAGTCGGCACGTGATGCCGATCGGCACCGCGGCGTTGGGATTGTGCACGTCCAGCCCGTCTCCGTAGACCAGGTGCGGGCGCGTGCTGGATCTCGCAGCCGAGCGAAATCGCGTGCAGCGGGTGCGCGGCCCCGAACCCGCCCGAGTCGACTGGCGAACCGTCCGCGCGACGCAGAAGTAGGCGGTCGCCGTCCGGCATCTGCGAGACCTGCGTGCGCAGGATGCCGGGCGTCATGAACGCGCTGTGCACGTTCCAGCGCGGGCAGAGGCCCGAGAAGCGCGCGAAGCGGATCCCCGAGGCCGAGAAGTGCTTGGAGATGTTGCCGGCGATGTCCACGCGGATGAAGTGGAACGGCACGCCCTCGAACCCCGGCCGCCGCAACGTCGTCAGGCGGTGGCACACCTGCTCGAAGCTCACGCCGAAGCGGCGCTCGAGGAGCTCGATGTCGTAGCGCAGGGCGCGCGCCGACTCGAGGAAGGGCCCGTACGGCATCAGGAGCGCGGCCGCGAAGTAGTTCGCGAGCGCGACCCGGCAGAGCGCCTCGGAGTCCCGGGTCGTCAGGCGCGAACGCTTCAGGATCTGCTCGAATTCGCTGGAGAGCGAGAGCAGCCCGATCTGGTGCGCGATCTGAAAGTTCCGGGCGTAGCGAGAGAGGATCTCGGAGAGGTACAGACGCTTCCGTGCCGGGTCGTAGCGGCGGATCGAGCCCTTCGCCTTCGGGTGCGTCGCGACGGCAACCTCGATGCCGGACTTCTCGAGGTACCGGACGAGCCCCGGGTAGGGATCGGCGCGCTCGATCCCCGCCTCCGCGGCCAGCCGCTCGGCGGCCTCCTCGAGCTCGGGAAAGTAGTTCTGGTTCTCCTGCAGGACGTCCGAGATCTCCTCGGACGGCAGACGGGCCGGATCGATCCCGGGCGTCTGCTCTCCGCCGTCGGTGACCTGCGACGCGACGTCGCGCAGTGTCTCGACGGCGTTGCGGTAGGCGCGGTACAGCTTGACGACCGCGCGCGAAACGGTCTCGTTGGAGGCGGCCTCGCGAAGATCCGTCGTCGTGACGTCCTCCGCCTCGAAGAGCGCGTCGCCGAAGACCTCGTGGAGATCCGATACCAGCCGGCCGTGCCCCTCGTTGCCGAAGCTCTTCAGGTCGCCCGGGAAGAGCTCGGCCACCTTCAGGAGCAGCGGCGCGGTCAGGGGACGCTGGTCGTGCTCGATCAGGTTCAGGTAAGAAGGAGAGATTCCGAGCCTCTCGGCGAGGTCCACCTGGCGTAACCCATGGCGCCTGCGGAGCATCCTGATCTTGGAGCCGAACTTTGCGGCGTCGGGCATGTTTACAGGCTACACCACTTTACAGATGGAGTCCACGGCGCCTTTACCGGCTAACTCCAATAAAAGCAATTACTTGTTGATTTGTCTCGGCAATTTGCAATGATCTGTAAATCCGGAGAAGAGATGTCGCTGACCCACATCGCTGAAGAGATGGAACAGCGGACGGGCAACCTCCCGTCGCCCGCCGGCGTAGCCGTGCTCGGGCCGCACGTCGAGGGCGACGCGGCGATTCTCACGCCGGAGGCCCTCTCGTTTCTGGCGATGCTCCAGCGGCGCTTCGGCCCTCGCCGGCAGCAGCTTCTCGAGCGGCGCCGCCAGACCCAGCGGGCGCTCGACGCGGGCTGGACGCCCGGCTTCCTTCCCGAGACGGCACAGATCCGCGCCGGTGACTGGACGGTCGCCGCGATCCCCGAGGACCTGACGGACCGGCGGGTCGAGATCACGGGCCCCGTGGACCGCAAGATGATCATCAACGCGCTGAACTCGGGCGCGAGCGTCTTCATGGCGGACTTCGAGGACTCCTGCTCGCCGACGTGGAAGAACGTCGTCGAGGGCCAGCGCAACCTGGTGGACGCGATCGAGCGGCGCATCGAGTTCGTCTCTCCCGAGAACAAGGTCTACCGCCTGAACGAGCGGGTCGCGACGCTCATGGTGCGTCCGCGCGGGTGGCACCTCGAGGAGAAGCATCTGCGCGTCGACGGCGCGCCGGTGTCCGCCAGCCTGTTCGACTTCGGCCTCTTCTTCTTCCACAACGCGCGGCGTCTGCTCCGGCGCGGGACCGGGCCCTACTTCTATCTGCCCAAGATGGAGAGCCACCTCGAGGCGCGGCTCTGGAGCGACGTCTTCCGCGCGGCGCAGGAGGAGCTCGGGATTCCCCACGGCACGATCCGAGCCACGGTCCTGATCGAGACGATCCTCGCGGCCTTCGAGATGGACGAGATCCTCTGGGAGCTGCGCGACCACAGCGCAGGCCTCAACTGCGGGCGATGGGACTACATTTTCAGCTTCATCAAGAAGTTCCGGAGCCGTCCGGGCTTCGTGCTCCCCGACCGCTCGCTCGTGACGATGACGCGCCCGTTTCTCGCCGCGTACTCGCACCTCCTCGTGCGGACCTGCCACCGGCGGGGCATCCACGCGATGGGAGGCATGGCCGCGCAGATCCCCATCAAGAGCGATCCCGCCGCCAACGCGCGCGCCATGGAGAAGGTCGCGGAGGACAAGCAGCGCGAGGTCGCCGCGGGACACGACGGGACCTGGGTCGCGCACCCCGGCCTCGTCGCGCTGGCGCGGGAGATCTTCGACGCCGGCATGCCGGAGGCCAACCAGATCCGACGTCCCCAGGCCGCGGCCGCCGAGGCCATCTCGGGGGGCGATCTTCTCGAGGTGCCGGAGGGCGCGATCACCGAGGCCGGGGTGCGGCAGAACGTCAACGTCGGCGTCCTCTATCTCGAGGCCTGGCTGCGGGGGTCGGGATGTGTGCCGCTCTACAACCTCATGGAGGACGCCGCGACCGCCGAGATCTCTCGCACCCAGCTCTGGCAGTGGCTGCGTCACGGCGTGCGGCTCGACGACGGCCGGACGCTGACCCCGGCGCTCTACGCCGAGATCCGCGACCAGGAGCTCGCCGGGATCCGCGCCCATGCCGGCGAGGCCGCCTGGGCCGCCGGCCGCTATCCCCGCGCCGCGGAGATCTTCGACGCCCTGACGACCGCTCCGGAACTGGCGGATTTCCTGACGATCCCCGCCTACGACGAGCTCGTGAAATCGGAACAAGGAGGCCTCTGATGTCCACCCTCGCCGCCGCCTCGATCGACCGCGCCTGGAAGGACGAACCCCGCTGGAGCGGCATCGAGCGCCTGTACGGCGCCGACGACGTGGTCCGTCTGGCGGGGACGCTGCCGATCCGTTACACGCTGGCCGAGCGCGGAGCGGAGCGGCTCTGGAACCTCCTCCACACGGAGGACTACGTCGCCGCGCTCGGCGCGCTGACCGGCAACCAGGCGATCCAGCAGGTCAAGGCCGGCCTCCAGGCGATCTATCTCTCGGGCTGGCAGGTCGCGGCCGACGCGAACCTCTCCGGGCACATGTACCCGGACCAGAGCCTCTACCCCTCGACGTCGGTGCCGCACGTCGTCAAGCGCATCAACCAGGCCCTGCAGCGCGCCGACCAGATCCACGCCGCCGAGGGAAAGAACGGCGTCGACTGGTTCGCGCCGATCGTGGCGGACGCCGAGGCGGGTTTCGGCGGGCCGCTCAACGCGTTCGAGCTGATGAAGGGGATGATCGAGGCGGGCGCCGCCGCCGTCCACTTCGAGGACCAGCTCGCCGCCGAGAAGAAGTGCGGGCACATGGGCGGCAAGGTCCTGATCCCGACCTCGGCCTTCATCCGGACGCTGACCGCCGCGCGCCTCGCCGCCGACGTCTGCGGCGTGCCGACCCTGATCGTCGCGCGCACCGACGCGAACAGCGCGCAGCTCATCACGAGCGACGTGGACGAGCGCGACCGGCCGTTCCTGACCGGCGAGCGGACCCCCGAGGGGTTCTTCCGCATGCAGGGTGGGCTGGACGCCGCCATCGCGCGCGGACTGTCCTACGCGCCGTACGCCGACCTGATCTGGTGCGAGACCTCCGAGCCCAATCTCTTCGAGGCCAAGCGCTTCGCCGACGCGATCCACGCGGAGTTCCCCGGCAAGCTCCTGGCCTACAACTGCTCGCCCTCGTTCAACTGGGCCAAGAAGCTGGACGCGGACACGATCGCGCGGTTCCAGAAGGAGCTCGCCGCGATGGGCTACAAGTTCCAGTTCGTGACCCTCGCCGGGTTCCACGCGCTCAACCACAGCATGTTCGAGCTCGCGCGCACCTACCGCGCGGAGGGCATGACGGCGTACTCGCGGCTGCAGCAGGCCGAGTTCGCGAGCGAGGAGTTCGGCTACTCCGCGACGCGGCATCAGCGCGAGGTGGGCACGGGCTACTTCGACGACGTCGCGAACGTCATCGCAGCGGGCCAGGCGTCGACGACGGCGCTCGACGGGTCCACGGAGCAGGCGCAGTTCTAGGTTTTCCACGCCGGGGCAGGCGCTGGATCCTCCCCGGCCTCGTTTCGGTCTCTCGCGCCGCGGGCACGCGCTGGAACGTGCCCCGGCGCTCATTTTTCAGGAATTGCATTCGGAGTCCACGAGTAGCCTGTCATCCCGAGGAGCGGAGCGAAGCGAGCGACGAGGGATCCCGTGCGTTATCGCCGATTCTGTGTATCGAGTTCGGGATCCCTCGCTGCGCTCGAGATGACAGGCTTCATGCCCACTTGCGGAAGATCCGCTCCAACTCCTTCTGCGCGGCCGAAGCCGCCTGCTGCGGCGTCTGCTCCTCGCGCGCGACGCGCGCGAACATGGTCGGGATCACGTAGGTGTTGAAGACCTCGTCCATCGCGGCCGTCGCGTAGCCCGGGTAGCCGACGTTGGTCGCCCAGTCGAGCACGCCGGAGAGGACGGCATACTTGCCGGGCGGATCCGCCTTGGGATCGTTCGCGAGCTGCTGGGCAAGATCCGGAACCGTCGCCGGGTAGCAGGGGAAGTTGTAGAACTCGCTCTCGCGGAAGACCGAGGCGAACTCCCCAACCAGGTCCACCAGGAACTGCTTGGCGCCGTCGATGTTCCGCGCGAACTTCCAGATCACGTAGCAGTTCATGACGTGCTCGGCCGCGATCCTCCGCACGGGGCCCTCGAGGGCCGGCGTCAGCCCGATCCTGCGGGCGAGCTCCGGATTCTCGCGCTCCGCCGTCCGGGTGACCGAGATCGCGTTGCAGACGAACGAGGCGCGTCCCGCGAGCATCATCCGGTTGTTGGACGAGGGGTCCCAGGTGAAGACCTCCGGCGTCTCGGTCTCCTTGTGGAGCGCGCGGGCAAACTCGAGAGCCTCGATCGTTGCGCGCGAGTCGAGGACCGCTCGCCCGTGCTCGTCCTGCTCGGCGCCGCCGAAGGACCAGAGGAGCGCCCGCAGCGCCATGTTGCTGTCGACCTCCTGCGAGAGACCGAGCCCCACCGGATTGCCGAACCGCTCCTTGATCCGGCGTCCGCCCACCCGCAGGTCCTCCCAGCGGTTCGGGCCGTTCGGGAAGCCGACCGCGGTCCAGAGGTCGATGCGGTAGTTGCCCGGGTCGGGCACGTAGGAATCGGAGAACGCGAAGTATTTCCCGCTTCGCGGATCGAGCGTCGACTTCCGCGCGAGCGCGATCATCGGCCCGTGGCGCCGCTCCACCTCCCGCACCACGTCGGCTTGGTCGATCACCTGCGCCGCGTAGGCGGCCGGCGGGGAGACGAACAGGAAGAGGTCGTGCCCGTGACCGGCGGCGGCCTCGGCCGCGCCCCGCGCGTTGATCTCGGTCGGCGTGATGTGGTCGACGATCACGTCGGTCGCGTTCTTCTCGCCCCAGGCCTTCGTGAAGACGCCGTCGAACCAGCGGTCGTAGCGGGGCACGAAGTGGCTCCACTGCAGAATCCGCAGCGTCTTGCGGGCCGCGGTTGACGGCCTCCGCTCTCGCCCGCCGCAGGAGAGCGCCGGGAGCGCGCTCGCGGCCGCGAGAGCTCCGCCCGCGGTCCTGACGAACTGTCGACGGGAAATGCGCTCGATCGCGCGAGTCTATAATCGCCCCGTGGCCGCTCTGGAGCCGGGAGCTCCCTTTCCCCCGATCACGCTGCGCGACGCCCGGGGCGCGCCGCTGCCCAGGGCGGACGGCGAGACGCTCTACGTCGTGTTCAAGACGACGTGTCCGACGTGCGAGTTCACGTGGCCGTACGTCGAGCGGCTCCGTGAGTCGGCGGGCCCCAAGGGACTCCGCATCCTGGCCGTGTCGCAGGATCCTCCCGACAAGGCCGCGGCGTTCAACGCGCGGCTGGGATCGAGAGTCGAGACGGCGTTCGACCCGCAGCCCTGGCCCGCTTCCAACCGCCTCGGCGTCGACACCGTGCCCTCGTTCTTCCGCGTCGACGCGGACGGAAGACTCGCCGAGACCGCCGTCGGGTTCTCGCGCGACAAGATGGAGGGCTTCACGCAGCGCGCGGCGGCCGCCGCCGGCAAGCCCTACGAGAAGCTCTTCCGCCCGGGAGACCAGGCACCATCCACCAAAGCGGGTTGAAGCTCCCGCAACGCCGGCTAGTTTCGAGCCGGAGAAAGATCCTCGTGACCAGGAAACCCCAGACGTTCGGAGAATTGAAGGCCTCGGGCTACGCGCCGCGCGGCGTGAAGGAGGAGCTGCGCGCGAACCTCCGCTGCGCGCTCTCGCGCGGCGAGAACCCGTTCGAGGGCATCCACGGCTACGAGCGCACGGTGCTCCCGGCGCTCCACAACGCGATCCTGTCCAAGCACGACCTGCTGCTGCTGGGGCTCCGCGGCCAGGCCAAGACGCGCCTGCTCCGGATGCTCGTGCGCCTGCTCGACCCCGAGATCCCGGCGATCGCGGGCAGCGCGCTGTCCGAGGACCCGTTCGCGCCGATCACCCGGTACGGGCGGCGCATGCTCGAGGAGAAGGGCGACGCGACGCCGATCGCGTGGATCCCGCGCGAGGAGCGCTACCGCGAGAAGCTCGCGACGCCCGACGTCACGATCGCGGACCTGATCGGCGACATCGACCCGATCAAGGCCGCGACCGAGCGCCGCACCTACTCCGACGAGGAGGTCATCCACTTCGGCATCGTGCCCCGCACCAACCGCGGGATCTTCGCGATCAACGAGCTGCCCGACCTGCAGCCGCGCATCCAGGTCGGCCTGCTCAACATCCTCGAGGAGCGGGACCTCCAGATCCGCGGCTTCCCGGTGCGCATCCCGCTCGACATCCTGCTCGTGTTCTCGGCGAACCCCGAGGACTACACCAACCGCGGCAACATCATCACGCCGCTGAAGGACCGCATCTCGTCGCAGATCTTCACGCACTACCCGGACGACGTGAAGACCGCCGCGAAGATCACGGCGCAGGAAGCGTGGGTCGACCGCGACGGCGGGCCGAAGATCGAGATCCCGGACCTCTTCCGCGACCTGATCGAGGAGATCGCCTTCGCGGCGCGCGCGTCCGAATTCGTGGACCAGTCCTCCGGCGTTTCGGCGCGCATGCCGATCTCGGCGATCGAGATCCTCGCGTCCAACCTCGAGCGCCGCGGCCTGCGCAACGCAGAGTCGCGCGTATGGCCGCGGCTCTGCGACCTCCCCGCGACGCTCCCGGCCATCACGGGCAAGGTCGAGATGGTGTACGAGGGCGAACAGCAGGGCGCCGAAGTGATCGCCAAGAAGCTCATCGGGACCGCGGTCAAGAAGCTGTTCGACGCGAAGTTCCCCGCGCCGGACGCCGGCCGCCCCACGGAGCGGCGCCGCCAGGAGCTCGAGGAGGACGAGGAGCCCTCGGGCCCGCAGCGAAGCAGCCGCGCGGCCGCGAGGACGCCCGCACCCGAGAAGATCCATCCGCTCTACGAGCCGATCGCCGCCTGGTTCGCCGCCGGCAACCGCGTCGAGATCTCCGACGACACGCCGTTCGCCGAGCATCTCAAGATGCTCCGCTCCGTCCCCGGCCTCGAGAAGGCGGTCGAGGAACACTTCTCGCCGGCCTCGGAGGAGGAGCTCGCGATCGGCATGGAGCTCGTTCTGGAGGGACTCACGCAGCATCTCAAGATCGCCCGCGAGGATCTCGACTCGCGCGTCTCGTACACCGAGATGCTCAAGTTCAACCTGGTCAGGAATCGGGCCAATTGATCGATGGCTGAAGGCTTTCGCTCCCGCATCCTTTCGGGCGCCTCGCCTCTCCTGGGTGCGTTCCTGACGTGGCCCGTGGAGGGCGAGATCGACCTGCTCCGGCTCTCCGATTTCGACTTCGCCGTCCTCGACTCCGAGCACGGCTTCTTCAATCCGGAATCGGTCGAGCGGATGGTGCGCGCGGCGGAGGGAGCGGAGCTGCCGGTCATCGTCCGCGTCCCCAACTGCCAGGCGGCCGCCGATTCGGGCGGGCCCTCGATGCGGGAGCCTGCGGCGTCCTCTTCCCGCGCGCGGAGTCGGATGCGGCCGTGCGAGCCGCCGTGGAGTCGGTCAAGTACGCCCCGGTCGGAAAGCGCGGCCTCGCCGGCGTCCGAGCGAACCGCTATGGCGGCGTCCCGTTCGACCACTGGGTCCTCGAGGCCAACGAGGGAACGATCGTCTTCGTGCAGATCGAAACGGCCGGGGCGCTGAACGCCGTCGCCGCGATCGCCGGGGAGAAGTGGGTCGACGTGCTCTTCGTCGGTCCGAACGATCTCTCCCAGGCTCTCGGCGTCCCGGGACACTACGACGATCCGCGCTACCGGGCGGCGCTCGAGAAGGTCGGTGCGGTCGCGAAGGAGCACGGGAAGGCCGCGGGCATCATGCTGCGCTCGAAGGACCAGGCGCCGGCGCTCGCCGCGCTCGGCTACACGGTGTTCACGACGAGCGACCGCACCCTCTTCACCGAATCCGCCCGCGCCTGGCGGTCAGCCCTGAAGCGCGACTAGAGCCAGGATCCCGGACCCCGATGCGCTACCGCTACTCCGACTACCCCGTCGACCTCCTCCGCCAGCTCCTGACGATGCAGGAGCTCGTGAAGCTCTTCCTCCAGCTCGTGCTGCAGACGGGCGGGGACGTGGAGGAGGCGCTGCGCTGGATGAAGTACCTCCAGGACCGCGGCATGATCGACCCCGGCATCGACCTCGAGGAGTTCCGCAAGGAGCTTCAGCGGAGCGAGATGGTCGAGGACAAGGGTGGCACGCTCCAGCTCTCGTCGGCCGGGGAGCGGCGCATCCGCCGCTCGGCGCTCGAGGAGATCTTCACGTCGCTGACCAAGGCCGGCTCGGGCTACCACGCCGTGCCGCGGGCGGGCGCGGGAGGCGAGCTCCTCCCCGAGACCCGGCCCTACGAGTTCGGCGACAACCCCAGCGCGATCGACGGCGTGCGCACGATCGGCAACGCGGTCAAGCGCGACGCCGAGGACATCACGCTTCAGCCCGACGACTTCGAGGTGCACGAGGAGGAGCATCTGACCTCGTGCGCGACCGTGCTCGCCATCGACATCTCCCACTCCATGATCCTGTACGGCGAGGACCGGTTCACGCCCGCCAAGAAGGTCGCGCTCGCGATGGTCGAGCTCATCCAGTCGAAGTACCCCAAGGACTCGATCGACGTGCTGCTCTTCGGCGACGACGCGAAGCGCGTGCCGATCTCCGAGATCTCGAAGACCCAGGTCGGGCCGTTCCACACCAACACCAAGGCCGGCCTCGCGCTGGCCCGCAAGCTCCTCGTGCACCGGAAGAACCCGAACAAGCAGGTCTTCCTCATCACCGACGGGAAGCCGTCGGCGATCTGGGAGCGCGGCCAGCTCTACAAGAACCCGTTCGGGCTCGACTTGAAGATCGTCAACCGGACGCTCGAGGAGGCCGACGCCTGCCGCCGCGACGGCATCACGATCACGACCTTCATGATCGCAACCGACACCTACCTCGTCGAGTTCGTGGACAAGCTGACCAAGATCAACCGCGGCCGCGCGTACTACGCCTCGCCCTACAACCTGGCCGAGTTCCTCTTCACGGACTACATCCGCAACCGCAAGAAGTTCCTGCACTAGGATTCGCCGGTGGCGACAGGGACCTGGATCCTCGCGGCCGCAGTCGGCGTTGCCGGCGTCGCCGGCGTCGCGATTCTCCTCGCCGCTCTGCTCCCGAGGGCCCTGGTCCGGCGGGCGCAGGACCGTCTCGCGAAGCGGCTCCTCGCCGAGGAGGCGGGCGGGTTCCGGCTCCTGACGCGCGCGGAGATGACGGCGGGCGCCTACCGGCGGCTGCCGGGGGTGCTCGGCCTGACGGAAGAGGCCGTCGCGTTCCGGGGGCTCTTCGGCGAGAACGAAATCGTCGCGACCGCGCGCATCCAGAAGATCGCGACGGGCCGGCGCATGGCGAGCGGGCGCCGGCTGCTGCGGCTCGAGGTCCTGCGGCTGACGCGCCTCGACGGAACGGAGGTCGAGTTCGTGCTGGCGCCGGATTCCGCGTCGGCGTGGCGCAGTCACCTCGGGCTCTGGGCGGTTCGGGAACGGACGGCGGCCATGGACACGGTCGCCCCGGGGCGGAAATGAGGCTTTTCGGTGGAATGTCTTTTGCATAAATCCCGAGCGAACCTACTGTGCGTCAAATCGCCCGAGCCCCCGGAGTCCGGTTCGTACGCAGCAGCCTTACGGCGCCGCGTCCGCTAGACCCCTTCCCTCTCCATCCCCGGTGCCACCTCGCAATTTCCCCCCGAAAAAAGGAGTCCTAGAGTCATGCGAGCCGAATCCTCATCGTCGCCTCGACCCTCCTCCCGCTCGACCCGAGCCGCGCGCGGCCCCGGAAACGGCAACGGCGACGGCGCCCCCGTCCCCGGGGGAGAGTCCCTGGACCACCGGGAGCTCCTGGCCGCCCTGACCCGGCTCCGCAAGGGGGACTTCCGTGTGCGCCTCGCCTCGGAGGGAGGCGGCGTGGAGGGCCGCATCGCGGACGCCTTCAACGACCTGGTCGAGCTGTCGGAGCGCATGAGCCTCGAACTCGCCCGGCTCTCGCAGGTCGTCGGCAAGGAGGGCCGCATCACCGAGCGCGCCTTCCTCGGAGACGCGCAGGGGTCCTGGGCGGCGTCGGTGCGATCCGTCAACACGCTGATCGCGGACCTGGTCCGGCCGACCGTGGACACCGCGCGCGTGATCGGCGCCGTCGCCAAGGGCGACCTCTCGCAGACGATGGACCTCACCTCCGAGGGCCGGCCGCTGCGCGGCGAGTTCCTCCGGACGGCTCGCACGATCAACACGATGGTCCATCAGCTCTCCTCGTTCGCCTCCGAGGTCACGCGCGTCGCCCGCGAGGTCGGCACCGAGGGCAAGCTCGGCGGCCAGGCGCGGGTGAAGGCCGTCGCCGGGACGTGGAAGGACCTGACCGAGAACGTCAACCTCATGGCCGGCAACCTCACCGGCCAGGTGCGCAACATCGCGGCGGTCACGACGGCGGTCGCCAAGGGCGACCTCACGAAGAAGATCACGGTCGACGTCAAGGGCGAGTTCCTCGAGCTGAAGGCGACGATCAACACGATGGTCGATCAGCTGCGCTCCTTCGCCTCCGAGGTCACGCGCGTCGCGCGCGAGGTCGGCACCGAGGGCAAGCTCGGCGGCCAGGCCCGGGTCGAGGGCGTGTCGGGCACGTGGAAGGACCTCACGGACAACGTCAATTCGATGGCCGGCAACCTCACGTCCCAGGTGCGCAACATCGCGGACGTCACGAAGGCCGTGGCGCGGGGAGACCTCTCGCGCAAGATCACGGTCGACGTCAAGGGTGAGATTCTGGAGCTCAAGAACACCGTCAACACGATGGTCGACCAGCTCTCCTCCTTCGCCGCGGAGGTCACCCGCGTCGCCCGCGAGGTCGGCACCGAGGGCAAGCTCGGCGGACAGGCCGACGTCCGCGACGTCGCCGGCACCTGGAAGGACCTCACCGACAGCGTCAACTTCATGGCCGGCAACCTGACCGCGCAGGTCCGCAACATCGCCGAGGTCACCACGGCGGTGGCGAACGGCGACCTCTCGAAGAAGATCACCGTCGACGTCCGCGGGGAGATCCTCGAGCTCAAGGACACGATCAACACGATGGTCGACCAGCTGCGCTCCTTCGCGTCCGAGGTCACGCGCGTCGCGCGCGAGGTCGGCACCGAGGGCAAGCTCGGCGGGCAGGCGAGCGTGCCGGGCGTCGCCGGCACGTGGAAGGACCTGACCGACAACGTCAACTTCATGGCCGGCAACCTCACGTCCCAGGTCCGCAACATCGCCGAGGTCACGACCGCGGTCGCGAAGGGCGACCTCTCGAAGAAGATCACCGTCGACGTCGAGGGCGAGATCCTGGAGCTCAAGGACACCATCAACACGATGGTCGATCAGCTGCGCTCCTTCGCCTCCGAGGTCACGCGCGTCGCGCGCGAGGTCGGCACCGAGGGCAAGCTCGGCGGACAGGCCGACGTCCGCGACGTCGCCGGCACGTGGAAGGACCTCACCGACAGCGTCAACTTCATGGCCGGCAACCTCACGTCCCAGGTCCGCAACATCGCCGAGGTCACGACCGCCGTCGCCAAGGGCGACCTTTCCAAGAAGATCACCGTCGACGTCAAGGGCGAGATCCTGGAGCTCAAGAACACCGTCAACACGATGGTCGACCAGCTCTCCTCCTTCGCGGCGGAGGTCACGCGCGTCGCCCGCGAGGTCGGCACCGAGGGCAAGCTCGGCGGACAGGCCGACGTGCGCGGCGTCGCCGGCACGTGGAAGGACCTCACCGACAACGTCAACTTCATGGCCGGCAACCTCACGTCCCAGGTGCGCAACATCGCGGACGTGACCAAGGCCGTGGCCCGGGGCGATCTCTCCCGCAAGATCACCGTCGACGTCCGCGGGGAGATCCTGGAGCTCAAGAACACGATCAACACGATGGTCGACCAGCTCTCCTCCTTCGCGGCGGAGGTCACGCGCGTCGCGCGCGAGGTCGGCACCGAGGGCAAGCTCGGCGGACAGGCCGACGTGCGCGGCGTCGCCGGCACGTGGAAGGACCTGACCGACAACGTCAACTTCATGGCCGGCAACCTCACCTCGCAGGTGCGCAACATCGCGGACGTGACCAAGGCGGTGGCCAAGGGCGACCTGTCGAAGAAGATCACGGTCGACGTCAAGGGCGAGATCCTGGAGCTCAAGAACACCGTCAACACGATGGTCGACCAGCTCTCCTCCTTCGCCGCGGAGGTCACCCGCGTCGCCCGCGAGGTCGGCACCGAGGGCAAGCTCGGCGGACAGGCCCTGGTGCCCGGCGTCTCGGGGACGTGGAAGGACCTGACCGACAACGTCAACTCCATGGCCAGCAACCTGACCTCCCAGGTGCGCGGCATCGCGCAGGTCGTGAGCGCCGTGGCCGACGGCGACCTGCGCCGCAAGCTGACGCTCGAGGCGAAGGGCGAGATCGCCGCGCTCGCGGACACGATCAACGGAATGAGCGACACGCTCGCGACGTTCGCCGAGCAGGTCACGACGGTGGCGCGCGAGGTCGGCGTCGAGGGACAGCTCGGCGGGCAGGCCAGCGTGCCGGGCGCCGCCGGAACCTGGAAGGACCTGACCGACAACGTGAACCAGCTGGCGGCCAACCTCACGACCCAGGTCCGCGCGATCGCCGAGGTCGCGACCGCCGTGACCAAGGGCGACCTCACCCGGTCGATCAAGGTCGAGGCGCAGGGCGAGGTCGCGGCGCTCAAGGACAACATCAACGAGATGATCCGCAACCTCAAGGACACGACGCTCAAGAACACCGAGCAGGACTGGCTCAAGACGAACCTCGCCAAGTTCTCCCGGATGCTCCAGGGCCAGCGCGACCTGCTCGCGGTCGCGCGCCTGATCCTCTCCGAGCTCGCGCCCGTCGTGAATGCGCGCCAGGGCGTGTTCTACACGCTGGATGCCACGGCCGACGAGCCGAAGCTGAAGCTCCTCGCGAGCTACGCGTGCGCGCCGGACTCGCTCGCCCCGACGCTCCGGCCGGGAGAGTCGCTGATCGGCCAGTGCGCCCTCGAGAAGCAGAAGATCCTCCTCGACCACCTGCCGGAGAGCTACATCGCGATCTCGTCGGGCCTCGGCCAGGCCAGGCCCAACAACATCATCGTCCTGCCGGTCCTCTTCGAGGGCGAGGTCAAGGGCGTGCTCGAGCTCGCCGCGTTCGAGCGTTTCAGCCCGGCGCACGAGGCGCTCCTGGACCAGCTGACGGAGTCGATCGGGATCGTGCTGCAGACCATCGAGTCCAACACCCGCACGGAGGACCTGCTCACGCAGTCCCAGTCGCTGGCCGGCGAGCTGCAGTCCCAGCAGGAGGAGCTGCGCCAGACCAATCAGCAGCTCGAGGAGAAGGCCGCTCTGCTCGCGGAGCGCAACGTCGACGTCGAGCGCAAGAACCAGGAGGTCGAGCAGGCCCGCCAGGCGCTGGAGGAGAAGGCACGGCAGCTGACGCTGACGTCCAAGTACAAGTCGGAGTTCCTCGCCAACATGTCGCACGAGCTCCGCACGCCGCTGAACAGCCTGCTGATCCTGTCCGACCAGCTCTCGCGCAACCCGGACGGCAACCTCACGGGCAAGCAGACCGAGTTCGCGAAGACGATCCACGCGTCCGGAAAGGACCTGCTCGCGCTGATCAACGACATCCTCGACCTCTCCAAGATCGAGTCCGGCACGGTCGTCGTGGACGTCGGAGAGCTGCGGCTCAACGAGCTGCTCGACTACGTGGACCGCACCTTCCGCCACGTCGCCGACGCCAAGAAGCTGGAGTTCGCGCTGGAGTCCGCGCGGACGATGCCCCGCTCGATCGTGACCGATGCGAAGCGGCTCCAGCAGGTCATCAAGAACCTCCTCTCGAACGCGTTCAAGTTCACGGAGCGCGGACGCGTCTCCCTGCGCGTGGAGCGAGCGACCGAGGGCTGGGACCCCGACCTCGAGTCCCTGAGCCGCGCGAAGTCGGTCGTCGCGATCTCCGTCTCCGACACGGGCATCGGGATCCCGACAGACAAGCAGCAGATCATCTTCGAGGCGTTCCAGCAGGCCGACGGCAGCACGAGCCGCAAGTACGGCGGCACCGGGCTCGGCCTCGCCATCAGCCGCGAGATCGCGCGGCTGCTCGGCGGCGAGATCCGCCTCACGAGCGTGCCCGGCAACGGCAGCACCTTCACGCTCTACATCCCGGAGGTCTACGCCCCGCCGCAGAGCACGGGCGCGGCGGCCCCGGGAATCGAGCCGCAGTCCCACATCGTGTCCGTGATGAGCGACGTCGACGCGGCCCATGGGGCGCCCGAGAGGCTTCTCGACGTCGGCGACGTCCCCGACGACCGGGAGCTCATCCGGCCCGAGGACCGCGTCCTCCTCGTCGTCGAGAACGACGAGAACTTCGCGCGCTTCCTGGTCGACCTCGCCCACGAGAACGGGTTCAAGGCGGTCGTCGCCACGAAGGGCGCCGACGCCATGGCGCTGGTCCGCAGCGTGCCTCGCCTCGATGCGATCACCCTGGACATCCAGCTTCCGGTCATGGACGGCTGGCGTGTGCTCTCACGCCTCAAGGGCGACCTGGGGACACGTCACATTCCCATCTACGTGATTACGACCGAGGAGGACACCGCGAGGGCGTTGCCCCTCGGCGCCATCGGTGCCCTGCAGAAGCCGATCAAGACCCGGGAGGCGCTGGACGAGGCCTTCGGCGAGATTCGCCGAGTCCTCGACCGCACCGAGCGCCAGCTCCTCCTGGTCTGCCCCGACGGCGGCCAGCGCGCGCGGATCCTCGGCGCGCTGGGAGACGGCGCTCTGCGCCACCGCGAGCTCGCGGCGCTGCCGGACGGCCTCGCCGCCCTCGGAGAGGGCGCCTTCGACTGCGTCGTTCTGGACGTGGGCGAATCCGCCACGATCGACCTCGAGCTGATGTCGGAGATCGTCCGCCAGTGCGCCGGACGCCGGATCCCGGTGGTCCTCGCCTACTCCGAGGTGGGCCTCTCGGAGGCCGACCGCGACAGGCTCGACCGGCTCTGCCGCGCCGCGGGCGTCAAGCCCGTGCGCTCCCTCGACCGCCTCGTGGACCAGGCGCTTCTGTACCTGCACCGCCCGATCGACGCCCTCTCCGCAGAGCAGCGCACCCGCATCGAGCGGCTCTACGCAACCGACGAGGTGCTCGCCGGCAAGAACGTCCTGATCGTCGACGACGACATCCGCAACATCTTCGCGATCACGAGCGTCCTCGAGCGCCAGCACATGAACGTGATCTCGGCGGAGACCGGGAAGGAGGCGATCGCGAAGCTGCAGAGCACGCCCGGCATCGACGCCGTCCTGATGGACGTCATGATGCCGGACATGGACGGCTACGACACCATGCGGGCGATCCGCAAGACGGGACGGCACGACGACCTTCCGATCATCGCCGTCACGGCGAAGGCGATGAAGGGAGACCGCGAGAAGACGCTCCAGGCCGGGGCCTGGGACTACCTCGCCAAGCCGGTCGACACGGACCAGATGCTCTCCGTGCTCCGGTCCTGGCTCTATCGCTGAGCCCGAACGCGATGCACGCCGACGACACGATCCACGTCCTGGCGATCGACGACAACTCGGGCAAGCGCCTCGCCCTGGCGACGGTGCTGTCCGAGCTGCCCGTCGACGTCGTCACGGCGGACTCCGGACGCGAGGCGCTTCGCCTGCTCCTGCGCCAGGAATTTGCGGTCATTCTCCTCGACATCCGCATGCCCGGGATGGACGGGTTCGAGACGGCGTCGCTGATCCGCCAGCGCAAGAACACCGAGCACACCCCGATCATCTTCGTGACGTCTTTCCCCGACGACACGCACGCCGCACGCGGCTACTCCCTCGGCGCCGTGGACTACATCCTGGCGCCCGTCGACCCGGAGGTCCTGAAGACGAAGGTCATGGTCTTTGTCGAGCTCTACCGGAAGACGGCGCAGGTCAAACTGCAGGCCGACATCCTGGCCCGCCGCGCGGCGCAGCTGCACCGGCTGACGCAGGCCTCGCTGGCCGTCAATTCCGCCCTCTCGCTCGACCAGATGATCCAGGTAGTGGCGGACCTGGCGCGGGACATCCTGAACGTCGAGCAGGCGACCGCGCTCGCCGCCCCCGATCAGAAGTGGTCCGCGCCCCGCACCGCGGTGTCGCTGTCGCCTGCATGGCGCGAGAAGGGCGAGCGCCCGGCCGTGCGCGATCGTATGGACCTGCTGCGGCTGCTGTCCTCGGCGCGGGGGGTCCTGCGCGCGCCGGCGGCCGGGGAGGCCGGCGACTGGGGCGGAATCCTTTCCCCGGAGGCGCAGGCGGCCGGCTGGCTGGCGTCGCCGCTGACGGGCCGCGACGGCCGCAACATGGGGCTGCTCCAGCTCATCGGCAAGCACGACGGCGAGTTCTCGGCCGAGGACGAGGCCATCCTGACCCAGTTCGCCCAGATGAGCTCCATCGCGCTCGAGAACGCGCTCAACGCCGAGGCGCGCGAAGCCAACCGGATGAAGGACGAGTTCCTGACGACGCTCTCGCACGAGCTCCGCACGCCGCTCTCGGCGATCCTCGGCTGGACCCGGCTGCTGCGCGCCGATCGGCGCAGCCCCCCACGCGTGATGGACGGGCTCGAGGTCATCGAGCGCAACGTCATGGCCCAGACGAAGCTCATCGACGACCTCCTCGACGTCTCGCGAATCATCACGGGCAAGCTCCGGCTGCAGGTTCAGCCGACGTCGCTGTCCGAGGTGATCGAGGCGGCGATGGAGTCGATGCGGCCGGCGGCGGGCGGCAAGGAGATTCGCCTGCGCTTCGAGAACCGGCTCGGCGACGCCTCCGACCGCATCGTCGGCGATCCGGATCGGCTCCAGCAGATCATCTGGAACCTCGTCTCGAACTCGATCAAGTTCACGCCCACGCACGGGAGCGTCGAGGTCATCCTCGGGCGTCACGACGGTGGCGAGTTCGAGATCGCCGTCCAGGACACGGGCCAGGGAATGACGCGCGAGTTCCTCGCCCAGGCCTTCGACCGCTTCTGGCAGGCCGACAGCTCGACGTCCCGCGCGCACGGCGGCCTCGGGATCGGGCTCGCGATCGCGCGCCACCTGACCGAGCTCCACGGCGGCTCGATCGCCGCGGAGAGCGCGGGCACCGACCTCGGCTCGCGGTTCGTCGTCCGGCTTCCAAGCGTCGCGATCGGCCTCGAATCGGCCGAGTCGCCGCCGCCCAGAAGTCTTCCGGCGGCGCGGGAGCCCGCGGAGCCGGCGATCCGCCTGAGGGGCGTCCGCGTGCTGCTCGTCGAGGACCAGTGGGACAGCCGCGAGCTGATGGCCGAGATCCTCCGCCTCGCCGGCGCCGAGGTCACGGCGGCAGGCTCGGCGCCCGAGGCGATGGAGGCGCTCGCGGCCGCGGCGCCGGACGTGCTGGTCAGCGACATCGGCATGCCGGGCGAAGACGGCTACGCGCTGCTGCGGCGGCTGCGCACCTCCGCTCCGACCCGCTTCGCGTCGATCCCGGCGATCGCCGTATCGGCCTACGCGCGGGAGGAGGACCGCATCCGCTCCCTCTCGGCGGGCTTTCAGCTGCACATCGCCAAGCCGTTCGAGCCCGTCGAGCTCGTCGCCGCCGTCGACCGCATGGTCCGGCGGAACGCCCCGACGGACGAGCCGCGCGTCGGCGCCGGCGCGGCGCCGGCGACGGCGCCCCGGAGCGGCGCGACTCCCGTCCTCGTCGTCGAGGACAACGGTGACCTGCGAGAGGGACTCCGCCAGCTGCTCGAGGAATGGGGACACGGGGTCGAGCTCGCGGAGAACGGCCACCAGGCGATCCGGCGCTGCATGGAGGCCCGGCCGCGCCCCCGCGTCGCGCTCATCGACATCGGCCTGCCGGACGTCAACGGCTTCGAGGTCGCCCGCCGCATCCGCAGCGTGCTGGATCCCTCCGAGATCTATCTCGTCGCCCTCACGGGCCACGCCAGCTCGGCCGACCTCCAGATGGCCGTGGAGTCCGGCTTCGACACCCACATGGCGAAGCCGATCAAGTTCGAGAAGTTGCGAGAGCTGCTCGAGAACAGGCTCTCGAAGCAAGCGGATCGGGGCTCGGCATCCCCTCTCTCCTAGGAGAGGCTTTCATCGACGAGAGGCCCGACCCATTCGTCCGCGGCGCGAATAGTCTTCCGACGAAGGAGGGAGGAGGTTCGCGCCGCGGGAGCCCGGAGCGGTCGCGCAGCAGTGCGACCCGCGAGGGCGACGTGTTGGCTGTGGGGGGTGGACTCGAACCACCGACCTTCCGGTTAACAGCCGGACGTTGTACCAGCTCAACTACCCCACAACGCCGCCACGATCATAAGCGCACCGGCGATACCGTGAAGATGCTAAGGAAGGCCGAACGTCTTCACGATGAAGACCGCCATCTCGCCCCTGGAGTTGTCGCGACCGGGGCAATATTGGAGCGGGTCGGTGTAGCAACCCGATGTGACGCCCTCGGCGTAGAGCTGCTCGATCCAGTCGGAGAACCCCACGCCCGGCGTACAGAGAACGTCCTGAAAGATGCCGACGCAGGCGGGCGGAGCGTAACCAGATCCATGCTCGGTCTTGAGCAATAGGACCGCCATCTCCGCTCGCGTCACCGTCCGGTCGGGGCAGTAACGCAATGGATCGGTGAAACAACCGCCCGTGATGCCTTCCGTGGCGAGTTGCTCGATCCAATCGGAGTAGGGGAAGGCCTCTGTGCTCGGGCACGGGACGTCAGCGAAGATGCCCGCGCACGGCGGGGGCACGTAGGACGAAGTGTGTTCGGACTTCAGGAGAAAGACGGCCATCTGAGCGCGAGAGACTGGGCTGTCCGGGCAAAAGTTGCCTCCACCGCAACCCGCGGTGATGCCAGCTTGAGCAACGGTACAGATGAAAGGTGAGAATGGGTCGATGAGCGGCACGTCAACGAAACAGCCCGAGATCCGAAACACCACTCCCGCGGAGTCTCCACCCGCGTACGTGGTTCCGTAAAGGTTTCCGTCCGCGCCCTGGAGTAAGCCCCCGTAGGGGTTCGCGCCGTCGCTCCCGACGAAGCTGTGAAGGATGGTGAAGGTCGCTCCGGCGGTGTCGGTCCTGAAGATCTTGCCGGTTTGGTCCTTGCCGCCGGCGAAGGTCGTTCCATAAAGGTTTCCATCCGTGCCCTGGATCACCCCGGAGTGGGGAGTCGCGCCGTCGTCGCCGGAGAAGCTGTGCAGCGTGCTGAAGGTATCGCCGGCGATGTCGATCTTGAAGATCGTCCCGAAGCCGCCCACGCCGCCGGCGGAGGTCGTGCCATAGAGATTCCCGTCGGCGCCCTGGCTCAGGCCTGCGAAATTGGGGTTCGCGCCGTCGTCTCCGGAAAAGCTGTGCAGCGTGCTGAATGCGGCGCCTCCCGTGTCGGTCTTGAAGATCGTCCCATAGCCGCCTGCCCCGCCCTGGTCGGTCGTGCCGTAAAGGTACCCATCAGTGCCCTGGATCAAGCCGGCGTAGGGAGTCACACCGTCGTCGGCGGTGAGGTCGTGAACCGTCGTGAGGGCCGTGCCGCCCGTGTCGATCTTGAAGATCGTGCCCATCTGGCTCGCGCCGCCCCCGCTGGCCGTGCCGTAGAGGTTTCCGTCGCTGCCCTGAACCAACCTCCCGTAGGGGAAGGCCCCGTCGGTGTCGGTGAAGCTGTGCAGGCTGGTGAATGTCGCGCCGGTGGTGTCGATCTTGAAGATCGTCCCGTAACCGTTCGCGCCACCCTCGTACGTCGTGCCGTAGAGGCTTCCGTCCGTGCCCTGGAGTAGACCCGCGTAAGGATACGACCCATCGCTATAGGCGAAGTCGTGCAACACGGTGAATGTGGCGCCGGCGGTGTCGGTCTTGAAGATCGTCCCACTCTGATGCGCGCCGCCCAGCGGGGCCGTTCCGTAGAGATATCCGTCCGTTCCCTGTATCAGGCCCGCGGAGGGGTTCTCCCCATCGACGTAAGTAAAGCTCTTCAGGGTGATGAACGTGGCGCCGGTGGTGTCGGTCTTGAATATCGCGCCGACGCCGCCCGCGCTGCCCGTAACGTCGGTTCCGTAGAGGAATCCGTCCGTCCCCTGGACCAAACTCGCGTAGGGGTTACCGCCGTCGCCGTATACCTCGAAGATGTGTAGGGTCGTGAATGTCGCGCCGGTGGTGTCGGTCTGGAAGATCGTTCCGTAGGCGTCCACGCCTCCGTAGAAAGTCGTTCCATAGAGTTTCCCGTCTGGGCCTTGGATCAGGCTCGCGGTGGGAGCTGCGCCATGGCTCCCGTCAAAGCTGTGTAGGACTGTGAATGTGGCGCCGGTGGTGTCGGTCTTGAAAAACGTCCCGCCGCCGATCGCGCCGCCGTATGTGGCCGTTCCGTAGAGGTTTCCGTCGGCGCCCTGGAGCAAGCCCGCGTAGGGGTTCGCGCCGTCGCTTCCGACGAAGCTGTGCAGCATGGTGAATATCGCGCCGGCGGTGTCGGTCTTGAAGATCGTTCCGCAGCCGTAGCTGCAGTTGCCGGCGCCGCCCTGGCCGGTCGTGCCGTAGAGGTTCCCGTCCGTGCCCTGGAGCAGGGCCGCCAAGGGGATCCGCCGTGAGACCCGTCAAAGCTGTGCAGGACGGTGAAGTTGGCGCCGGCCGTATCGATCTTGAAGATCGTGCCCCAGCTGATCGCGTTTCCGACAGCCGTTCCATAGAGGTATCCGTCGCTGCCCTGGATCAAACCCCCGACGGGGTAGCCCCCTTCGGCCGCGCTGAAGCTGTGAAGCGTGGTGAACGCCGTGCCGGTGGTGTCGATCTTGAAGATCGTGCCGATGCCGTTCGCGCCGCCCGAGTAGGTCGTTCCGTAGAGGTTTCCGTCGGTGCCCTGGATCAAGCCGGCGTAGGGGTTGTCGCCGTCGCTTCCGGCGAAGTGGTGCAGCGTGGTGAGCGTCGTGCCTGCGGTGTCGATCCTGAAGATATTTCCGGCGTTGTTCCGGCCGCCCTGGAAGCTCGTTCCGTAAAGGTTCCCATCCGTGGCCTGGATCAAGCCGGCCCAAGAGTTCCGGCTCGTGCTCGCGAGGGCCTTCAGGACCTCGTAGGTCTGTGCCGCGGCGGGAACCGCGGCCGACAAGGCTGCGAGCCCGAGAGCTACCACCCGATTCTTGAGTATTCCAAGCGTTGTCTTCATGGTGCCCCCTGCTCACTACCCTGCTCCCTAAAGGCGCGAGGAAGCAGGAAAACAGGACATCTTCAATGGCTCCACTCGTTCGGCGGGATCCTTAGACATCGCCGCGATCTCACCGCACTCGATGCGAACTTGATGTGCATGCCGCCTCCCTCGAGCACGGGCCGTCACGCCTTTTCGTCGGGATCTGTCAGAAAGTCTGGCAGGAGCCTAGCGAGCGGGGTTTTTGGAGCCTACCAGTCGCCAGCACCCCGACCCCGTTTCGGTAACCGCCCATTGCAGTGATCACCCGGAATTACGGCTCGTACAACTCCAAACCGAAGGTCCTCGTCAGAAAGACCGCCATCTCCTGGCGGAGGACGTTGCTGCCCGGGCAGTACATGAGCGGAGAGTCTGGGGCCTGACAGCCGCTCGTGATGCCGTGGTTGTAAAGGTCCTCGATCCAGTCCGCGAATCCCACGCCGGGCGTGCAGGGAACGTCCGAGAAGATGCCGGCGCAGGGCGGCGGAACATAGCCGGCGCCCTGGAATGCCTTGAGCAGGAAGACGGCCATCTCGCTGCGCAGGACTTCTCGAGTCGGGCAATACGTGAGCGGATCGCCCGGGGCCTGACAGCCGGCCGTGATGCCGCGGTTGTAGAGGTTCTCGATCCAGTCCGCGAATCCCACGCCGGGGGTGCAGGGGACGTCCGAGAAGATCCCTGCGCATCCCGGGACATGAAAGCCGGAACCCTGGGATGCCTTCAGCAGAAAGACCGCCATTTCCTGGCGCGTGGTGGGGCTCGTCGGGCAGAACGCCGTGCCGTCGTTGCAGCCCACGGAGACCTGGTTGTGGAAGATCGTCTCGATGAATGGATAGTAGGGATCGACGCCAGTGTCCGTGCTCACGTCCGTGAAGCTCCCGCCCACGTGCAGGGTCCAGACCTTCGAAATGGAGTCGGCGCTCAGGTTTTCCGTGAACGTCGCGTCCCAGTGAGTCGCGGGGCGCGCGCCGGAGACGGTCATCAGGTAGCAGTCACCCGTCGACTGGTCGCAGTCGTTGACACCGTTGGCATTCACGGTGCCATAGTCCGCCGAGTTGTCGTTGATCGTGTAGGTCGGTCCTACGGGACCCTCGAGCTGCGAAGCCGTTCCGGTGAAGCTCTGCGATGCCGTGAGGGTGTTCATCCAGGAAGGATCGACGCGGACTGTCTCACCCGGCTCGAGCACGCCGTTGGCGTTGGAGTTGCCGCCTTCGACGGGATGGGGGTCGACCGTCATGGACCACGGCGTCGTCTGGGCCGTCGTGATCCGGCCGATCCGGTTGACGTTCGATTCCGTGAACCAGAGGCTGCCGTCCGAGCCGGCCGCGATGCCCACAGGCTGGCTGTCGGTCGTGGGGATCGGGAACTCGGTGACGACGCCGGCCGGAGTGATTCGGCCGATCTGATTCCCATCGGACTCGGTGAACCAGAGGTTGCCGTCCGCGCCGGCCGCGATGTGCGCCGGGCCGCTGGCTCCAGTCGGGATCGAAAACTCGGTGATGACGCCGGCCATGGTGATCCGCCCGATCTGATTCGCAGCGCTCTCGGTGAACCAGAGGTTGCCGTCCGCGCCGAGGGCGATTCGATAAGGGCCGCTGCTGGCCGAGGGGATCGGGAACTCCGTGATGACCCCGCCCATCGTGATTCGTCCGATCTGGTTGCCGTCCGTCTCGGTGAACCAGAGGTTGCCGTCAGGGCCCGCCAGGATCGCCCTGGGCAAGCTGCTCGGCGTGGGGATCGCGAACTCGCCGGTCACGACGCCAGCTCGCGTCATCCGGCCGATCTTGTTGGCGGCCGGATCGGACTCGGTGAACCACAGGCTCCCGTCCGGGCCGCCCGCAATGCCACGAGGAGCGCTGCCCGAAGTGGGGATCGGGTACTCGGTGACGTCACCCGCCGTCGTGATCCGCCCGATCTGGTTGGCACTCACCTCCGTGAACCAGAGGTTGCCGTCGGGGCCGGCCGCGATCTGGTTCGGTGTGCTGCCCGCGGTGGGGACCGGGTATTCGGTCACGGAACCGTCCGTCGTGATGCGTCCGATGCTGTTGCCGTCGGGTTGGGCGAACCAGAGGCCGCCGTCCGGGCCGGCGGCGATGCCAAGAGGCGTGGTGTCGACCACCGGGATCGAGAATTCCGTCGCGACGCCGGCCGTGGTCATCTGACCGATCTTGTCGGCCAAGTACTCGGTGAACCACAGGTTACCATCCGGGCCTGCCGCGATGCCGAGTGGGTCGCTGTTCGACGTGGGAACGGGAAACTCGGCGATGACGCCCGCCGTGGTGATCCGCCCGATCGTGGCGCCCGACCCAGAATTCTTCGCGAACCAGAGGGCGCCGTCAGCGCCGGACACGATCCCTTCGGGTGGGCCGCTCGTGGGGATCGCGAACTCCGTGACGACCCCGGCCGCGGTAATCCGTCCGATCTTGCCTGCCCATTCGGTGAACCAGACGTTTCCGTCCGGGCCGGCCGAGATCCCTCGAGGACGGCTGAAGGATGTCGGGGTTGAGAACTCGGTGATGACTCCGGCCGTAGTGATCCGTCCGACCTTGTGTCCCGGAGTCACGATGCCCCATTCCGTGAACCAGAGGTTGCCATCCGCGCCCGCCGCGATGCTGACGGGGTTGCTGAGTGCCGTGGGGATTGAGAACTCGGTGACGACGCCGGCGGTAGTGATCCTGCCGATTTTGTTGGCGGAGAAGCTTTCGGTGAACCAGAGGTTGCCGTCCGGGCCGGCCGCGATCCCTCGAGGACGGCTGCCGGCCGTTGGGATCGGGAACTCGGTGACCACGCCGGCCGTGGTGATCCGGCCGATCTTGTTTCCGGTGTTCTCGGTAAACCAGAGGTTGCCGTCCGGGCCGGCCGCGATCTGGTCAGGCGCGCTGTTGGCCGTGGGGACGGGGAACTCGGCGAAGACTCCGCCCGTGGTGATCCGCCCGATCTTGTTGGAACGACCTTCGGCGAACCAGAGGCTGCCGTCCGGGCCAACGGCGACTCCATCCGGTCCGCTCAGGGTAATCGCGAACTCCGTTACGACCTGGCCTTGGGCGAGGCCGGCCAGGCCCAATCCCGAGAGCAAAAGGAGAATCGTCGACTTCATGATGTTTTCCTCTTCCCATTGAGGCGCGAAGGAGAGAGAAAAGGGGCCATCCGGCCCTGGAGGCCGCTTTGGATAGACTTCCCTCGTCACCCGATTCCCGATGGCCAAAACCGAAGATCGAGCCGCGGCGAGCCCCGCATCTCCGGGGGACGTCACTCGACTGCTGATCGCCTGGAGGCAGGGCGATCCGACGGCCCTGGAGCGCCTGATCCCGCTGGTCTACGAGGAGCTACACCGGATGGCGGAGCGGTACCTGAGGCGCGAGCGCCAGGGCCACACGCTCCAGCCGAGCGCCATCGTCAACGAGGCCTACCTCAGGCTGCTCGGCCGCCATTCGTCCGACTGGCAGAACCGAGCCCACTTCTTCGCCGTCGCCGCCCAGTCGATGCGCCGGATCCTCGTGGAGCATGCGCGCCACAGAGACGCGAAGAAGCGCGGCGGGCAGGGCTTCCGATACCTTCTCGACACCCTGGTCCTGACGGAGCCGCGCGCGGTCGATCTGATCGCATTGGACGATGCGCTGGCGAAGCTGTCCGCGCTGGATGAGGAGCAGGGCCGCGTGGTCGAGCTGCGCTTCTTCGGCGGGCTCACGGAGGAAGAGACCGCCGAAGCGCTCTCCGTGTCCTCGAGGACCGTCAAGCGCAAGTGGGTGGCGGCGAAGACGTTCCTGTACCGGGAGCTGTCGAAGGGGTGAGGTCGCAACCGACACGATCCCGGGGCGGAGCGACGGCTTCTCCGCCCCGGGACCTTCACCTCAGTTCGCCGATCTCGGCGGCCTCATTCCCGAGTCAGCCCGATGCGCGAACCGGGCGCGCAGGGCCGCCAGCTTTTCCGGAGTCAGCCGAGCATGAGAGCCACCCACGCTCGCCGGGCTCTGGAGCGCGGGCATCGCATCGCCCGCGGCCGTCATCTCGCTCTCCCCTTCCTCGAAATTGCCTTCTCTCGGGATCAACAGGAACGCATGCTGATCGCCGTTCTCGAGGTCCGCGACACCCGCAATCTCGCCGGCATCATTGATGAACGCACCCTCCCGCAGGGTCAGGCCCGAGCCCGGACCGATCAGGGAGTTCAGGTCCACCATGGGACCGCCGTTCTCCCACAGGAACGGCCGGACGGCCCCCCCGTCGACATCGCAGGCGATGGAATTGCCCACGATCTGCCCCGCCGAATTGCTGGCGAAGGCGATGCTGCAGACGTCGCCGTTGAGGCTGCCGAGGTTGGTGACGTGGCCGTTCTTCCAGCGAACCGCGCGGAGGGTGGCGTTGTCCGGCGTCGTGGCGCCCCCGACGGCCTCCCCGGAATCGTCGATCCAATTCGCGAACGAGAAATCTCCTCCGAGCGTGCCAAGGTCATGGAGCGACCCACGGTCCCACAGGAATGCATGAGAGATCGATCCATCTCTCATCACATCGGAGGCGCCGGTGACTTGTCCCCTGTTGTTGAGGCCGAAGACTCCCGCGTTGATGCCACCGAGTGAGCCGAGGTCGATCATGCGGCCGTTGTCCCAGAGAAACGGGTCAATCGTAGGGATCCCGTTTTCGGGGTTAGGAACCGAGCTCGTGTAGGAGACACCGGCGACCTGGCCGCGTTCGTTCACAAACTGCGCGAAGGCATCATTCCCGCCCAGGGTACCGAGGTCGTGCATGTGCCCGTTCTGCCACAGAAACGCCCGCACCTGCGTTGCGAACCCAAACAAGCCCAACGGATCCGGGATCGCATTCAAGGCCCCGCCGGCGACCTGGCCGCGTGCATTGATGTCGCCCGCGATGCCGAGAGGACCGCCGAGCGTTCCCAGGTCGATCACCTGGCCGTCCCTCCAGAGCGTCGGGTCGGCAACCGGACCGAAAGCGGGATCGATGAGGCCATTCTCGGAGCTGCCGACGATCCACCCGCGGTCATTGACTGCTGCGGCGAAGCTGTTGTTGCCGCCCGGCAGCGTGCCCAGGTCTGTCTCGACGCCGTTCTTCCAGCGGAAAGCGTGCATGTAGAAACAGTACGGCGCGTCGAACGTGCAGAGCGGGTCGGGAACGGCCGTGGACGCGCCGCCGACGGCCGTCCCGGGAGAATTGATCACCCGACTATTGAAGTTGACCTGACTGTGGGGACCGCCGAAGGTGCCGATGTCGACCAGGGTGTAGTGCTTATGTCTCCGGGGGTGGTCCTGCGCCGCTAGCAGGACCGGCAGAGTCAGAATCGCCATGACCGCGGCCGCGCGGGCTACGAAATGCTTGTGCATGAGTGCCTCCTCGACTTGATAAGGCGCAAGGCGAGGAGAAAACCGGCCACCCCCGCAGGCCTTCTTGGGTAGACTGGGGTAGCACTTCGCGTTCCCATGCCTAAAACCGATCGTCGCGACCTCGCGGCACCATTCCCTCCGGGCGAGATCTCGGTTCTGTCGGGCTCCTCGCCATGACGCCGGAACGCTGGCGCCTTGCTCAGGAGGTCTTCCACGGGGCGACTGAGCGCGAGTCCGGATCGCGAGCGATATTTCTCGAGGAGACGTGTCGGGGCGATCCGGAGCTGCGGAAGGAAGTCGAGTCGCTCCTATCCTCCTTCAACGCCTCCCCCGCGAGCTTCCTGGAGTCGCCGGCGATCGCAGGCGTGCCGGCCCTGCCGCCGCCGGCGACCTCGCCGCGTCCGCTCGGGAAGGGGACGCAGCTCGGCCCGTACGAGATCCTCTCCTCGCTCGGCTCCGGGGGCATGGGCGAGGTCTACCGGGCGCGCGATCCGAGGCTCGGCCGCGAGGTGGCGGTCAAGGTGCTGCCGGCGGAGTGGTCCTCGGACGCGACGCGCGTCAGGCGATTCGAGCAGGAGGCCAGGTCCGCCTCGGCCCTGAATCACCCCAACATCGTGACGGTCTACGACACGGGGATCTCCGAGGGAGTCGCCTGGATCGCGATGGAGCGGGTGGACGGCTCGACTCTGCGAGACCTGGTCGGCGGACCGATCGCCGTCAAGAGCATGCTTGCGATCGCAACGCAGATCGCCGACGGCCTGGCCAAGGCACACGAGGCGGGGATCGTGCACCGGGACCTGAAGCCCGAGAACGTCATGGTGACGAAGGACGGGCTCGTCAAGATCCTGGACTTCGGCCTGGCGAAGCTGACTTCAACGGGTTCCGGCAGCGGAGAGGCCTCGAAACTTCCGACGATGACCGGAACGACACCGGGCGTGATCGTGGGGACCGTGGGTTATATGTCGCCGGAGCAGGCATCCGGTGAACGGATCGACTTTCGCTCGGACCAGTTCTCCTTCGGCTCGATCCTGTACGAGATGGCGACGGGAAAGCGCGCGTTCCAGAGGAAGACCGCGATCGATACGCTCGGCGCGATTCTCAACGACGAGCCGGACCCCATCGCCTCGATCAACCCCAGGACCCCGACTCAACTGCGTTGGATCGTCGAACGGTGCCTGGCCAAGGATCCCCGTCAGCGTTACTCCTCCACGGACGATCTGGCCCGAGACCTGGCGAAGCTCGGCGACCACCTCTCCGAAGCCACCTCGGGCGGCGCCGTCGCCACGCCCCAACGGCGGAGACTGGCGCTCCCGCTGTTCGCCGCAATGGCGCTCGCCGCGGTGCTTCTCGCCGGCGGGATCTTCGGCGGCCGCTGGGCAGCCTCTCGCGAGCTGAGGACCCAGGCACTCTCGATTCATCAGCTGACGTATCGGCGCGGCAATGTGCTCCACGCTCGCTTCGCGCCGGGAGGAAGGACGGTCGTGTACGGCGCCGCCTGGGACGGGGCGCCGTCCGAGGTCTTCACCGTCCGGACGGATTCCAACGAGTCTCGCCCGGTAGGACTCTCCCCGGCGGACGTCCTGGGCGTCTCCCCGCGAGGGGAGCTTGCGGTCCTTCTCAAGAAGATGGACGTCGCGTGGGGCGGTCGAGGCACGCTGGCCCGCCTCCCACTGGAGGGCGGGACGCCGCGGGAGGTCCTGGAGGACGTCTCGCTCGCGGACTGGGCGCCCAACGGCGAGGATCTCGCCGTCAATCGCCGGCTGCCCGGCGGCGGGACTCGGCTCGAGTACCCCATCGGGACGGTCGTCACCGACGCCGCGAGGATCGGTTACTTTCGCGTCTCACCCGACGGGGGTCGCCTCGCCTTTCTGGCCGGAGGACAGAAGTGGGCCACGGTCAACACGATGGACCGGAAGGGAAAGCGCACGGTCCTCTCCGATGGGTGGCTCGGCACCGACGGGCTCGTGTGGTCGCCGACGGGAGACGAGATCATCTTCTCCGGAGCCCACACCGTGGACGACTGGGCGATCCGCGCCGTTTCGCTCTCGGGGCGCGAGCGCGTCTTGGTTCCGGGCGCCTTCATTATCCATGACGTGGCCCCGGACGGAAGACTCCTCGTGGAGCGCACCGTCTCCCGGGGCGGCATTCGCTGTGAGACCCAGGGCGCGAACGGCGAGCGCGAGCTCGGGCGGCTCGACGGCTCCACCGTGACCGATATCTCAGCGGACGGAAAAGCCGTGCTGTTCGCTGAGCGCGGCGCGCATGGATTCGATCAACGAGGCATCTACCTGCGCAGGACCGACGGGACGCCCGCCGTTCGTCTCGGCGAGGGCGAGTCCATGGGGTTGTCACCGGACGGGCACTGGGTCTTGAACGTGCTGGCCGGACCTCCGCACGAGCTGGTCATGACGCCGACCGGCCCGGGCCCGGCGAAGAAGATCCCCGTCGAAGGCGTCGAGCCGCTGAGGGCCTCGCTCCTTCCGAACGCAAAGGGCTTTCTGGTCGTCGGCAAGGACAAGAGCGACTCGGTCGCCGTCTTCCTGCTGGGCCCGGAGGGCGGCAAGCCCACGCCGGTTCGCGCGGAAGGGTTTGGGCCGAACTGGGGAATCACTCTGTCTCCGGAGGGCGACCGCTTCGTGTATGACGCGGGCGAAGGCCAAATCAAGATCTCCCCGATCTCCGGAGGAGAGGCGAGCGCGGTGAACGTCGCCCGTCTCGAACGCAAGGAAGAGATAATCCAGTGGAGCGCGGATGGCCGATTCCTCTATCTCTGGCACGCCGGAGACGTCCCCGCGCGCGTCGATCGGATGGAGCTGACGACCGGCAAGAGAGAGCCCTGGAAGCGGCTCGCGCCCCAGGACCCGGTAGGCATCGTCGCGATCGGCCCCGTCGTCGTCGCACCCGATGGCCAGTCCCTGGCCTACTCCTACATGCGGATCCTCACGTCGGACCTGTTCGTCATCGAAGGATTGAGGTAAGCAAAGCCGCCTTCCGGGGACAGGCGCGCCGAGCGCTTCACGGAGGAAGGAACGCTTGAACGCGGGCGGCCAGCGGCTCCGGCAGCCCGCGCAGCGCCTCGCGGATCTCCTCCGGCCGGTAGCGCTGGGAGAAGTGCGTGAGGACGATGGCTTCGTTGCGGAAGAGCTCCGCCCGCGCGACCAGGTGGTCGACGTGGATGTGCGCGTATTCGCGCGCGCGGTCGCGATCCTCCGGGAACAGGAACGAGCACTCGATCAGCAGGACACGCGCCGCGAAGAGCTCCGGCACCGCGTCGAAGATCTCCTCGCCGCAGTCGCCGGGATACGCGAGCAGCGGCACCTCCTCGCGCCGGGTCACCTCGGTCCCGCCAGCGCGCCGCCGCGCGATCTCCTCGCCCGTCAGGCCGGCGAACTCGTCGCGCAGCTTGTGCTTGACCTCGGAGAAGAGATAGCCCACGGTCGGCACGCGGTGCCGGCCGGGCAGAACCGTCAGCTCGAGGTCGTTGCGGAGCTGGACGCGGTCGCCCGGCCGCGACGGAACGATCTCCAGCCGATATTCGATGCGCTCGAGCTCCTCACAGGCCGCGATCCACCGGGCTACCGGATCCACCGCCTCCGCCGGTAAGAATACCCGCGCGGGCGGCAGGTCCTGCAGCCGCCGCCGCGAGGCGAAGTGCGCGAGGCCCGCGATGTGATCCAGGTGTCCGTGCGTGACGCAGACGGTCGAGTACCCGAGCACATCCTCCGGGGCCCGCCCGAACTCGAGCAGCGTCCGGAACCCCGGAAGCTTGTAGAAGGACTCGTGGCCCGCGATCGAGACGCCTTCGATCGGGATCCCCGCGGCCTCGATCCGCACGCGGCCCCGTCCCTCGGGATAGTCGCCGGCCACGCCGGGAGGTTACACGAGGCTAGCGTGCCGAAGCCGCGTGCGAACCGGCGGGAACGGATGTGCGAGCGATCGCAACACCAGGCGTTGGGTGCCCGGCGCGACCGGCGACGACTCGGTTGGTGAGCGCGACCGCTCCGGCCCAGATCGCCGAGGCGACCACGAGGGCCAGCGCGAGTCTCAAGGACCAGCTTGCGGATTCCATCGACAGGTTCCTCCTGTTGTCGAACCTCCTTCATCGCAAGGGCCGTACCCGTCCGCCGGCCGCCGCCGTAAGCCCTTGAGATCCGAAGACCTGCGGCCGGAGTGCGCGGACCCACACCGGCGGGCTCCCCGGGCGCGTGTTACTTTCCGTGACACGTGCGCGTCGCGCTCTTCGACTACGAGCTGCCGGTCGATCGGATCGCGCAGGAGCCGAGGCCCCGCGGCCGGAGCCGGCTCCTCGTGATGCCTCGCGAGAACGGCCCGATCGCGCACCGCCGGTTCTCCGATTTCCCGGACCTGCTTCGCGAAGGCGACCTCCTCGTCCGCAACGACGTGCGGGTCCGCCCGGCGCGGCTCTACGGCAGAGACGCCGAGGACCGCCTCGTCGAGATCTTCCTGCTCCGGCTGGAGGATTCTGCCGGTGTGGATGCCCGCCGCTGGAGGGCCCTCGCGAAGCCGGGACGGCGCGCGAAGGCCGGCCGCGTGCTTCGCTTCGAGGAGGACCTCACGGCGCGCGTCGAGGCCGTCGATCCGGAGGGCGGAGAGCGCACCATGGTCTTCGACCGCCCGCTCGATCTCGCGCTGCTCGAGCGGATCGGACGGACTCCCCTTCCCCCGTACATCCGCCGCGAGGCCGGCGCGCCCGACCGGCCCGAGGATCGCGCCGCGTACCAGACCGTCTTCGCGCGCGAGCCGCTCGCGGTCGCCGCGCCCACCGCGGGGCTGCACTTCACCGAGGAGATCCTGGCGGCGATCCGCGCGCGCGGCGTCGAGATCGCGGACCTGACGCTGGCCGTCGGAGCCGGAACCTTCAAGCCCGTGACCGCCGAGGACACCGCGGACCATGCGATGTCCCGGGAGGACGTCGCCATCCCGCGGGACACCGTTCGCGCCGTGGCCCGGGCGCGGCGCGAGGGCCGGCGCGTCGTCGCCGTGGGCACGACGGTGGCGCGGTCGCTGGAGGCCGCGGCGAGGCTGCCCGGCGGCATCGAGGCGCTCGAGGCGGACACGCCCGTGGACCTGCGCTTCGCGACCGACCTCTTCATCACGCCCGGTTTCGAGTTCCGCTCGGTCGACGCACTGCTCACCAACTTCCACCTGCCCCGCTCGACGCTGCTCATGCTCGTCTCGGCGCTCGCCGGCCGGGAGCGCATCCTGGCGGCCTACGCCGAGGCGCTGCGCGAGGGCTACCTCTTCTACTCGTTCGGCGACGCGATGTTCATCTCCTGACCGATAGAATCCAAGCGGATGAAACGTGCCCCCCTCTGGATCGGCTATCCCGCGGCCGTCGTCGTCGTGGGCGCGACGACCGCCGCCCTGACGCTCTTTCCGAGCCTGACCGAGGTCTCCGTCGCGCTCCTGCTCCTGCTCGCCGTCTTCCTGTGCGCCTCGATCTGGCAGAGCGGGCCGGGCGTCGTGGCGGCTCTGCTCGCCACGCTCTGCTTCAACTTCTTCTTCCTGCCGCCGGTCCACACGCTGACGATCCAGGACCCTCGAAACGTCTCGGCCCTGTTCGTCTTCCTGATCTCGGCTCTCCTGATCGGCAGGCTGTCCGCGATCTCCCGCCGCCGGCTCGGGCTCCTCGAGGCCGAGCGGCGGGACCTGATCGCGCTGACCCAGCTCTCCCAGGGCTTCCTCTCCGACACCAATCGCGAGACGCTCTTCGGGGTCGCGGCGGACCGCCTCCGCCAGGCCCTGCAATGCCAGCAGGTGGCGATCCTGCTCGCCGACGAGAAGGGCGGCCTGTCTCAGCGCATCGAGGCCGCGGACACCGCGTTCCGCGAGGACATCGCCGAGCTCGTCTACCGGCAGGGGAACTCGGCGGCCTTTCCCTCCGACCTCGGCGGGACGGACATCTACCTTCCGATTCCGGTGGGCCTCCAGCGGGCGGGCGTGCTCGTGGCGCGGGGCCTGTTGTCGAGCGAGCGCATGGCCGAGGCGTGCGCGCTCCTGCTCGGGCTCGCGGTCGAGCGCGAGCGATTCCTGCGTCTGGCGCGCGCGGGCGAGGAGACGCGCACGAGCGAGCAGATGAAGTCGACGCTGCTCGCTCAGCTGGCCCACGACCTGAAGACCCCGATCGCGGCCGCCAGCGCCGCCATCGAGAACTGGGAGGCCGCGAGCGGCGGATCCGACGCTTCGCGCCTGGCCCGGGAGCAGCTCGCCGCGCTCGAGCGCCGGGTGAGCGAGCTCATGGACGTCGTGCGCCTGGACTCGGGAGCCGCGCGGCCGCGCCCGGAGAGAGTCACGTGCGCCGAGATCGTGGAGGCGGCGGTGGCGCGCTTCGGCGAGGCGCTCGCCGACCACACGCTCTTCATCGACCCGCCGTCTTCCGATCTCGCGGTCCAGGTCGACCCCTCCCAGCTCACGGAGGCGCTCGGCCATGGTCTCGAGAACGCGGCGCGCTACTCCCCCGCCGGCTCCACGATTCACGTGACGGTCGGCGCCGACGAGGCGGAGGTGTTCTTTCGCGTCGCCGATCAGGGCAAGGGAGTTCCGGCCCAGGAGCGGGACCGCGTGTTCGAGCGGTTCGTGCGGCTCGATGACGCGCGCGACATCCCGGGAAGCGGGCTCGGTCTCTTCATCGCCCGGAGCCTCGTCCAGTTGAACGGCGGCCGGCTTCGGCTCCACGAGGCGCCGGGCGGCGGGACCGTTTTCGAGATCGCTCTTCCGCGGGCCGCCGCGTGAGCCGGGTCCTCGTCGCGGACGACGAGCCGGCGATCCGCAAGGTCGTGCGCGACGCGCTCGAGCGCGACGGACACGAGGTGGTCACGGCGATCGACGGGCAAGAGGCGCTCGAGCAGTTTCAGGAGGGCGGGTTCCAACTCGTCGTGACGGACCTGGCGATGCCACGCATGGGCGGGCTGGAGCTCGTGCAGGAGATCCGCAAAGTCTCGGACCTTCCCGTCCTGGTGCTCACGGTCCGCAACGAGGAGCGCGAGAAGGTCCGGCTCCTGGATTCGGGCGCCGATGATTACCTGACCAAGCCGTTCGGAATCGCCGAGCTGGTCGCGCGAGTCCGCGCTCTTCTGAGGCGCCGCGATCCCGGAGCGCGCAGGCAGGGACCGGTGCGGTGGGCGGACGTCGCGGTCGATCTCGATAACCGCGAGGTCGAAAAGGCCGGCAAGCGGGTCCATTTGACGCCGATCGAGTTCGCGCTCCTCTCGACGCTGCTGCAAAAGCCGGGCGCCGTCTGGACCCATCGCCAGCTCATGGCCGAGGTCTGGGGAACGACCGCCGGGGTCACGACCGACACGCTGCGGGTCCACGTGGGGGGACTTCGGCGAAAGCTCGAAGACGATCCGCAGCGGCCGCGCTGGATCCGCACCGAGCCCTGGGTCGGGTACCGCTTCTCCCCCGAGACCTGACCGGCCCCGGATCTTCCGGAAATCTTTCGAACTTCCTACGGACTCCTTTGGGCTGCCGGCGGGATCCTCACGCCGTATGACCAGCAAGTCGAAGGGCGCGTTCTTCGCGGTGGCGGCCGTGGCGTTCCTGGCGCTGGGCTGCCTCCTTGCCGTCCTGTTTCCCGGAGCTCCCCTTCTGTGGGTAGCTGCCGGATTTGTGGCCTACGTCGCTTGCGGACGCAAGGCCATGATCGCGTGGCGCCTCGATGATCGGGTCTTCGACCATCCGCAGCGCCATCTGGAACGTGAGGAGGGACCGCGTCGGATCGTCGCTCTCGCGCTGATTTTGGGAAGCCTCACGTCGATCGCGCTCACGCACGGCGTGCTCGATCGCCGGGGCTGACGTCCACCGGAAAAGGGAGGGATCGATGAAAGACGTGGGCTCCGCCATTGCCATCCGCGTCTTCGCGGCGTCGCCCGCGCATGGTCTACCCCCGCTTCACGCCCGAGGGCTAGAGGCGGTCCCTCCTTTCGAAATCCTTTCGACACGTTTCCGGACTTCTTTCGCCCCTCTCGGCGATCCTTCCCCCATGCTCACGAACAACCGCAGCCCTCGACCGGTTCGCTGGATCGTGGCGGGAGTGGCCGGCCTCTTCGGGCTCCCGCTCCTCGCGATCCCGTTTCCGGACTCGCTCCTCCCGGCCTTCGTCGTCGCGGGATTCGCCGCCTTCGTGCTCTGCGTCCGGCGCGCGCTCGCGATATGGGCCGTGGACGACATCGTCTTCGCTCAGCGCCAATCGCCGAAGGGGCGCTCCGCGGGGGGCCGCCACCTGGCCACCGCGGCGATCCTGGCGATGTTCGGGGCCACGGCCCTGCTCGGCCAGCAGACGATCTTCAACATCCCATCGGCCGACGTCCTCGACAAGGGGAAGGTCTATCTGGAGGAGGACAACCTCTGGCGGCCGCAGGAGCCGCAGTTTGCGCTTTTCACCGTCCGCGGGGTGTACGGCTTCGGAGCCAACATCGAGGCCGGCGCGAACTTCGGCGGCTTCGTGACGCCCGGACGGTCGGTGCCGACGGCGACGGCCGCGGTCAAGTGGCAGCCGCTGAAGGCGGGGAACTTCTCGCTCACGGGCGGCGCTCAGGGGCTCTTCTTCCTTCGCGGATCCGAGGACGGAGACCCCTCCGGGTTCTTCTACGTCCACGGGGCCTACGCGATTCCGGCCACCGGCACGCGGATCACGGCGGGCAGCTGGGCGGCCACGGCCGGCTACGCGGCGGGCGACGAACGCGGCGGTGCGCTCGTCGGCCTCGAGCAGAAGATCTTCTCGCATCTGAACCTGATCGCCGACTGGTTCAGCGGCAAGAACGCGATCGGCTACTTCACGCCGGGGTTCTCCTCGACGTGGGGTGGATGGACGATCTATGCGGGTTACTCGTTCAAGAACGGCGACTCCAAGGGGAACGCGTTCCTGGGCGAGATCGGGTTCACCTTCTGAGGAGATGCGTATGGCAGACGTCATTTTTCTCGCGGCGACCGTTCTCCTGTTCTGGGCGTCCGTCATCTACACGCGTCGCTGCGACCGAATCTGAGGAGGAACCGTATGGGATGGGAAGACGTTCTCGGCCTCGTCGTCAGTCTGGGCCTGCTCTGGTACCTCCTCTGGGCCATGGTCCGAGTGGAAAAGGTGTGACTCCATGACCACAGTCAACTTCCTGGAGATCGTCGTTTACCTGGCGATCATCGTCGCCGTCACGCCGATCCTGGGCGGCTACATGAAGCGGGTGTTCTCGGGCGAGCGGACCTTCCTCGACCCGGTCCTGCGGCCCGTCGAGCGCGGGATCTACCGGGTCTGCGGAGTCGACGGGGCCAAAGACCAGACCTGGGTCGAGTGGACGGTGACGATGCTCATCGTCAACGCCGCCTCGCTCGTGATCCTCTACGCGATGCAGCGCCTGCAGAAATTCCTCCCGTTCAACCCGAACGGCTTCGGAGCCGTCTCGCCGGACTCTTCGTGGAACACCGCGGTCTCCTTCACGACCAACACGAACTGGCAGGGCTACTCCGGTGAGTCGACGATGTCGCACTTCACCCAGATGGCCGGGCTCGCCCTCCACAACTTCCTGTCCGCGGCCACGGGCATCGCGATCGCGGTGGCGGTCATTCGCGGTGTTGCGAGAGAGAAGGCGAAGGGCATCGGCAACTTCTGGTCCGACTGCACGCGCGCCATTCTCTGGGTTCTGCTCCCGATCTCGTTTTTCGCCGCGCTCTTCCTGGTTTCCCGCGGCGTCGTCCAGAACTTCCGGGCCGACGTGGCGGTGAAGACGGTCGAGGGCGTCGAGCAGAAGATCGCGCAGGGGCCGGTCGCGTCGCAGGAGGCCATCAAGGAGCTCGGGACCAACGGCGGAGGCTTCTTCAACGCGAACTCGTCCCACCCCTACGAGAATCCCACGCCGGGCACCAACTTCTTCGAGATGCTCCTGATCTTCGCCGTCGGCGCCGGCCTGACCAACACGCTGGGCCGCATGACCGGCTCGGTCCGGCACGGATGGGCGGTCTTTGGGGCGATGGCCTTCATGTTCCTGGTCGGCGCCTTCGTGGCCGAGATCGCCGAGCAGCGCGGCAACCCGATCCACCAGAAGCTCGGAGTGGCGGCCCTCCCGACGGACGGAGGCACGGGCGGCAACATGGAGGGCAAGGAGGTTCGGTTCGGGATCGGCGACTCCGCCCTCTTCGCCACGATCACCACCGACGCGTCGTGCGGCGCGATCAACTCGTGGCACGACTCGTTCACGCCGATCGGCGGCCTCGTGCCGCTCGCCAACATCGCGTCGGGCGAGATCATCGTCGGCGGCGTCGGGGCCGGCCTGTACGGGATCTTTCTGTTCATCGTGCTCTCCGTCTTCATCGCGGGGCTGATGGTGGGCCGGACGCCGGAGTACCTGGGCAAGAAGATCGAGGCGCACGAGGTCAAGCTCGCCATGCTCTCGGTCCTGATCCTGACCCTCTGCATCCTGGGCTTCAGCGCCGCGGCCTCGGTGCTGCCCGCGGGACTCTCGTCCCTGAACAACAAGGGGCCGCACGGCTTCTCGGAGATCCTGTATGCCTTCGAGTCCGGGGCCGGCAACAACGGCTCGGCCTTCGCGGGGTTGAACGCCAACACCGTCTTCTACAACACGACCCTGGGGCTCGACATGTTCTTCGGCCGCTTCTTCATGCTGATCCCGATCCTCGGGATCGCGGGGTCGCTCGCGGCCAAGAAGAAGGTCCCGGAATCGGCGGGCACGTTCCCCGTGACCGGCCCGCTCTTCAGCTTCCTGCTCGTCGGCGTCATTCTGATCGTCGGGGCGCTGACCTTCTTCCCCGCCTTCTCGCTGGGCCCGATCGTGGAACAGCTCCTGATGAAGGCCGGGACAACTTTCTAGCGGAGGACACCGTGGCCCAGACGCGAAGCACGAAACTGTTCGACCGCGCGATCGTGCGCACGGCGGTCGGCGACTCGTTCCGCAAGCTCGATCCGCGGATCCAGGCGCAGAACCCCGTCATGTTCGTGGTGCTGGTCGGGGCCGTGCTGGTCAGCGTCCTGCTGCTGCGGGACGTCGCCCGCGCAAAGGACGTCCTCTTCAATCTCCAGATCGCGCTGTGGCTGTGGTTCACGCTGCTCTTCGCGAACTTTGCCGAGGCGATGGCCGAGGGACGCGGCAAAGCGCAGGCGGCCGCGCTGCGCCGCGGACGCACCGAGACGATCGCGCGGAGAGTCACCCGCAAGGGCGAGGAGCCGGTCCCGGCGACCAGCCTGCGGAAGGGCGACCGCGTGATCGTCGAGGCCGGCGAAGTCATCCCCGGCGACGGCACCGTCGTCGACGGGATCGCGTCGGTCGACGAGTCCGCCATCACCGGCGAGTCGGCGCCCGTGATCCGGGAGTCCGGCGGCGACCGCTCGGCCGTCACCGGCGGCACGCGCGTCCTCTCGGACCGCATCGTCGTCGAAATCACGTCGAACCCCGGAGAGACGTTCCTGGACCGGATGATCGCCCTCGTCGAGGGAGCCTCGCGCCAGAAGACGCCCAACGAGATCGCGCTTTCGATCCTGCTCGCGGGCCTGACGATCGTCTTCCTGATCGCCACGGTCACGCTGCGGCCGTTCGCGCTCTACGCCCACGGGGTGGCCACGACCCCGGTTCTGATCGCGCTGCTCGTCTGCCTGATCCCGACGACCATCGGCGGCCTACTCTCGGCGATCGGCATCGCGGGCATGGACCGCGTGCTCCAGCACAACGTGCTCGCGATGTCGGGGCGCGCCGTCGAGGCCGCCGGCGACGTCAACGTCCTGCTGCTCGACAAGACCGGGACGATCACCCTCGGCAATCGTCAGGCAACCGACTTCCACCCCGCTCCGAACGTCCTGCCGGGCGACCTTGCGGAGGCGGCGCAGCTCTCCTCGCTCTCCGACGAGACCCCCGAGGGGCGGTCGATCGTGGTCCTCGCGAAGGAGAAGTTCAGCCTTCGCGCGCGCCGGATGGAGGGAATGAAGTTCATCGCCTTCTCCGCGACGACCCGCATGTCCGGTGTCGACTTCAACGGGCGGCAGATCCGCAAGGGCGCCGGGGACTCGGTCGCGGAATGGGTGCGTGGCCAGGGCGGCACGATCGACCCGATCGTGTCGGATCTTCTGAACAAGATCTCGGCCGAGGGCGCGACGCCGCTCCTCGTGGCCGACGGCTCGCGCGTCCTCGGCGTGCTGGCGCTGCGCGACGTGGTCAAGGCCGGGATGCGTGACCGTTTCGACCGCCTCCGCGCCATGGGCATCCGCACCATCATGATCACCGGCGACAACCCGCTGACCGCCGCGGCGATCGCGCGCGAGGCCGGAGTGGACGACTTCCTGGCGCAGGCGACCCCCGAGCAGAAGCTGTCGCTCATCCGGCGGGAGCAGGAGGGAGGAAATCTCGTCGCGATGACGGGCGACGGCACCAACGACGCCCCCGCTCTCGCCCAGGCCGACGTCGGCGTCGCGATGAACACAGGTACCCAGGCCGCCCGCGAGGCCGGCAACATGGTGGACCTCGACTCGAACCCCACCAAACTGATCGAGATCGTCGAGATCGGCAAGCAGCTCCTCATGACGCGAGGCTCCCTGACGACGTTCTCGATCGCCAACGACGTGGCGAAGTACTTCGCGATCCTGCCCGCCATGTTCGCCGCGACGTACCCGGCCCTGAATGCGTTGAACGTCATGCACCTGGGAAACCCGAAGTCGGCGATCCTCTCCGCCATCATCTTCAACGCCCTGATCATCGTCGCGCTGATCCCGCTCGCGCTGCACGGGGTCAAGTACCGGCCGCTCGGCGCGGCGCGCATCCTGGCACGCAATCTCTGGATCTATGGCATCGGCGGCATCATCGTTCCGTTCCTCGGCATCAAGCTGATCGACTGGGTCGTGCTGGCCCTGCATCTGGCCTAAGGAGACGTCCATGAAACTCGCCCTTCGCTCGACCCTCTACGTCATCGCGCTGACCGTCCTGCTGGGAGGCGCGTATCCGGCGGCCGTCTGGACCGTCTCGCAGATCTTCTGGAAGGACAAGGCGAACGGCTCTTTCGTGGCGGATCGAACCGGAGGTCGGATCGTCGGCTCCGAGCTCATCGGCCAAAACTTCAAGGGCGCGCAGTATCTCCATCCGCGCCCCTCAGCGGCCGGCAAGGACGGCTACGACGCGACTGCGTCCACCGGGACGAACAAGGGGCCGACGGACGCCGGGCTCGCCAAGCAGATCGAGGCGGCGGTCGCCGCGGCGCGGGCGGACCGCCCGGGCGAGACGGGCCCGGTCCCCGCGGATCTGGTGACGACCTCGGCCTCCGGCTTCGATCCCCACCTCTCGCCCGACGCGGCGCTCTGGCAGGCGGCGCGCATCGCGAAGGCGCGCGGAATTCCCGAGGAGAGGGTGGCCGAGATCATCCGACGCCACGTCGAGCCGCGAACGCTGTGGCTGCTGGGCGAGCCGCGGGTGAACGTCCTGCTGACGAACCTCGACTTGGACCGCGAAGTCGCAGCGAACCCGTAGAATCGGCTGATGCTCGAGGCCGATCCGCGTCGTACCGCCGACATCTTTCTCAAGCTGATCGAGAAGTCACGGCGCGGGAAGCTCAAGATCTACATCGGGCACGCCGCCGGGGTCGGCAAGACCTATCAGATGCTGGAGGACGCCCATCTCCTCAAGAAGCAGGGCGTGGATATCGTGGCCGGTTTCATCGAGACCCACGGCCGTGCGGACACCGCCGAGCGCGCCGAGGGAATCGAGGTCGTCCCACGCCGCCAGGTCCTCTACAAGGGCAAGTCGCTCGAGGAGATGGACCTGCCCGGCATCCTCCGCCGCAAGCCGGAGGTCGTCATCGTGGACGAGCTCGCCCACACCAACGTCCCGGGGACCGAGCACCCCAAGCGCTACGACGACGTCGAGGACATCCTCGACGCCGGGATCTCCGTCATGACGGCCGTCAACATCCAGCACTTCGAGTCCCTGCAGGACATCGTCTCGCGTGTCACGGGCGTGACCGTTCAGGAGCGCGTGCCGGACCGTCTGCTCCGGCAGGCCGACGCCGTCGTGAATGTCGACCTCCCCTCCGAGGAGCTCCGCGAGCGACTGCGCGCCGGAAAGATCTACCCGGCTGAGCGAATCCAACCGGCGCTCCAGAATTTCTTCACGGACTCCAACCTCGCCTCGCTGCGCGAGCTCGCGATGCGGCAGATCGCCGACCGGCTGGAGGCCGAGCGCCGAGGCTCCGACCGGGAGACCGGCGGCGAGCCCGTCGCGCCGAAGGTCATGGTCGCGATGTCGTCGAACCCCGAGACCACCCGGCTGCTGTTGCGCCGGGCGTCGGCGCTCGCGGGCAAGCTCAACACCAACTGGTTCGCCGTGTACGTCCGGACGCCGCGCGACAGCCCCCAGCGGATGTCCGCGCGCGAGCACCGGCTCCTCTCCGAGAACGTGACGCTCGCCATGGAGCTCGGCGCCAAGGTCGTCTGGCTGTCCGCCGAGCACGTGTCGAACGAGCTGCTTCGGTTCGCCCGTGAGCACGGCATCACGCTCGCCATCTTCGGAAAGACGCGCCGGCCCTGGTGGCGGCGGCTCGTCTCGAAGGGGCGGAGTCCCATCGAGGTGTTCGGCCGGGCGGGCACCGGCATCGACGTCTACGAGATCGAGACCGGCGACTGAAGAGCTCGTCGCCGGCTGCGGTCTAGCGTCTATCCCCGCGTCTCGTCCACGAACCGCTCCGTCTCCGCGTCGATGGCGCGGCCCGTGCGGTGGGCGCCGGGAAGCACGTACAGCGTTTCGGGCTCGATCTTCTCTCGCGCGGGGGGCGGAAGCGCCATCTCGTACTCCACCGCCTTCCCGTGGTCGGCCAGGAGGAGCTTCGGATCGTAGACGCTGTTGAACTTCCAGAGCATGCGGACGAAGTTGGTCTGGCCGTGCGCGACGCGCGAGGCGGCCATCTTCGCGACCTCGCCGAGCGCCTTCCAGCCCAGGTGCTTGCGGTTCAATATGCGCTGGGTCTTCACGAGCTCGTCGTAGAACTCGGGGAGCGACATCTTCGTCGGGAGCACGGCGTGCTGGATGTCGTAGAGGCGGTAGTCGCGCGTCGTGACCCGGCGCGACTCCGTCAGCCACGTCTCGGTGCCCGGGTAGGGCGTGTTGACGCTGATGTTGACGATCTCCGGAGTCTCGAGGCACCACTGCCGTACGACCTCGAAGCGCTCACGGTCCCAGTCGGGATCGGCGATCAGGTTGATCGCGACCGCCATCCCGAGGGTGCGCGCGAACTCGAGCGCCTCGAAGTTCTTCCCGAGCGAGACCCGCTTGCGGTGCTTGATCAGCCCCTCGGCGTCGATCGCCTCGAGCCCGAGGAACATGTACTCGAGGCCCAGCTTCCTCCAGAGGCGAAAGACCTCCTTGTTGCGCAGCAGAACGTCGCCGCGCGTCTCCAGGTAGTACTGCTTCTTGATCCCCTTGCGAGCGATGGCCTCGCCGATCTTCATCCCCTGGTCCGCCTGGATGAATGCGACGTCGTCCACGATGAAGACACCCGGCTCGCGGATGCTCTCGAGGTCCTCCAGGACCCGCTCCGTACGGATCGTCCGATAGCCGCGTCCGTAGAAGGTCCATGCGCTGCAGAAGGAGCAGTCCCACGGGCAGCCGCGGGTGAACTCGATCGAGGCGCAGGGATCGAGCACGCCCAGGAAGTACTTGCGCCGGTGGCGCAGGAGCGAGCGCGCCGGCCGCAGCTCGTCCAGGCTGCGCACGAGCATCGGCGGCGGCCCGGAGCCGTCCGGCGTGACCGCCCCGGGGACTCTGCCTGCGGCCGCCTTCCCGGATGGGATCGCGGCGAGCAGCGCGGGCGTGTTCGCCTCGCCCTCGCCGCGCAGGATGCAGTCGATCGCGCCTTGGCCGTGCTCCAGCAGGTCGGCGGCGATGAACGACGCGCTGTGGCCGCCGACGAAGACGTACACCTCGGGATGACGTTTCTTCGTCGCGCGGGCGAGGTCCACGATCTCGGGCACGTTCGCGAGGTAGTTGCAGGAGAAGCCGATCGCATCCGGCTGGAACCGCTCGAGCAGACGGAAGTAGTCGGCGTGCGATTCGGCCTGGAGGTCGATGAGCTGGACGTCGTGGCCCGCCTTCTGCGCGGACGCCGCCACGAGCTCGAGCCCGAGAGGCTCGAGGCGCAGGAAGACCTTGGTGTACATCAGGGGACCCGGATGGACGGCGAGGAAGCGCATGTAAAAAAGCCTCGCCGATGCTATCAGCAAGGGCGGGGTGCGACTCCGGACCGAAGCGCGTCTAGCCCTGGGCCTGGGTCCGGGTCTCCGCCTTCGGCTCGGAGAACCCCGCGATCATGCGCGCGAGCGCCCGGGTGTGGGCCGGGGTCGTTCCGCAGCAGCCGCCCACGATCCGCGCGCCCCGCTCGATCCAGCCGCGCGCGGCCTCCGCGTAGGCATCCGGCTCGAGCTCCTCGGTGAACGCCCAGCCGGGCCCCTCGGCGGGCAGGCCGAGGTTGCCGTACGCCGCGAGGGGAACCCCGGGGGCGGACGCCGCGAGGACGGCGAAGTCCACCGAGAGCGACGCGGCCGGGACGCAGTTGATCCCGAGAACGTCCGGGGACAGCGCCGCGAGGGCCGCGGCGGCGTCGGCGATTGGCTCGCCCGAGAGCAGACGGCCCTTCCCGTCCGTCACGAGCGAGACGACGAAGGGGAGCCCCGTGGCCCTGGCCGCCCCGGCGGCCGCCTTCGCCTCGCGAATCGAGTTGTGCGTCTCCGCGAGGATCAGGTCGACGCCCGCGTCGGCCAGGAAGCGCGCCTGGCTGGCGTGCTCGCGCTCCATGGCGTCCGTCTCGGGCGCGAGGTCGGGCCGGTAGCAGTCCTCGAGCGGAGAGAGCGAGCCGGCGACGAAGATCTCGCGGCCGCGCACGGAGCCCGCCTGATGGGCCAGCCGGATCGCCAGCGCCGAGAGCTCGGCGGCGCGCTCCCCCATCTGCGCCTTCGCGAGCGTCCGTGCGTGCGTGCGGAAGGTGTTGGCGGTCAGGATCTCCGCACCGCTGCCCGCCTCGTCGCCATGAATCGTCCACACGAGTTCCGGATCCTGAAGCAGGGCACGCGCGCTCCAGAGCGGCATCGCGGTGTCGGCATCGCGCCGCTGGAGCTCCGTGCCCATGGCGGCGTCGAGCAGGAGCGCCGGCCCGGCGCGCAGCCGCTCGCGAAATCGGCCGGAAAGGTTCCCCATCGTTTTGAGTCTACTCGACTCTTATTCCTAATGAAATAAGGTAACTCACATAGTTGGCCTAAAAGAATTCGGGGCCCGCTGCCGGGCCCCGAATGGACTTCCGATCGACCGACCCTCAGTACATCTCGAGATACTTCTCGGTCTCCCACGGCTGGACGCGCGAGATGTACTCCGCCCATTCGCCGCGCTTGGCCTCGAGGTAGTGCGTCAGGATGTGCTCACCCAGCGCCTCGGTCACGACGGCGTCCTTCTCGAGGTTGTCGCACGCCTCTGACAGGTTCGCCGGGAGCTGGTCGATCCGCAGGCGCCGCTTCTCGCGCTCGCTCATCTTGAAGATGTTGCGGTCCACGGGCTCGCCCGGATCCATGCGGTTCTTCACGCCGTCGAGGCCCGAAGCCAGCATCACGCCGAAAGCCAGGTACGGGTTGCACGACGGGTCCGGCATCCGCACCTCGATGCGCGTTCCCATGCCGCGGCGGGCCGGGACACGAACGAGCGGCGAGCGGTTGCGCATCGACCACGCCACGTTGATCGGAGCCTCGTAGCCGGGCACCAGGCGCTTGTAGGAGTTGACGAGCGGGTTGGTGATCGCGGCAAACGACCGGGCATGGCGCAGGATCCCGCCCGTGTAGTTGAGGGCGGTCTTCGAGAGCTGGTACTTGGCCTTCGCGTCATAGAAGACGTTGTTGCCCTTCTTGTCGAGGAAGGACTGGTGCACGTGCATACCGGAGCCGTTGATGCCGTAGATGGGCTTGGGCATGAACGTCGCGTGCAGACCGTGGTCCAGCGCGACCTTCTTGACGACGAAGCGGAACGTCGAGACCCGATCGGCCGTCGTGATCGCGTCGGCGTACTTGAAGTCGATCTCGTGCTGGCCGGCGGCGACCTCGTGGTGGGCGGCCTCGACCTCGAAGCCCATCTGCTCGAGTGCGACGACGATGTCGCGGCGAGCCTCCTCGCCCCGGTCCACGGGAGTCAGGTCGAAGTAGGCGCCCTCGTCGTGCGTGTCGATGATGGGCACGCCGTTGGCGTCGCGGCGGAACAGGAAGAACTCGGCCTCCGGGCCGGTCACCATCGTGTAGCCGAGGGCGGACGCCTTGTCCATCTGCTTGCGGAGGCTCATGCGCGGGCATCCGGCGAAGGGATTGCCGTCCGGCGTATAGACGTCGCAGATCAGGCGGCCGACCTTCTCGCCGTTCTTGTGGGCCCAGGGATAGATGCCGAAGGAGTCGAGGTCCGGCACGAGGTTCATGTCGGACTCCTCGATGCGCGTGAACCCCTCGATGGAGGAGCCGTCGAACTGGATCTCGCCGTCGAGAGCCTTGGGAAACTGCGAGCTCGGCAGCTCGACGTTCTTGATGACGCCGAAGATGTCCGTGAACTGCAGGCGCATGAAGCGGACGTTCTCCGCCTCGCACACCTTCAGAATTTCCGTTTTCGAAAGACCCGGTCCCGCCGCGTCGAACTTCAAGATCTTCGCCTTCGCCATTCCGTCCCCCTTTTTTGACTTGTCGGCAGGATTTTATGGTCAATTTTGCAAAAAGCAAGCCCCATGACGCTCAATGAGGCCAGAAATCTGCCACTTCTGCACATTTTCGTGTGCACTCGGCTGGCCCGCTTCTCAACGGGCGGGTGCGGAACTACAATCGCCGCAGCTCCGATGCGGCTGACTCCCGATTCCCGGCTCGGCCCTTACGCGATCGTGGCTCCGATCGGCGCCGGCGGAATGGGAGAGGTCTATCGCGCCCGCGACACGCGGCTGGGACGCGAGGTCGCCCTCAAGGTCCTGCCCGAGCGGTTCGCGGACTCGCCCGAAGCGCTCTCGCGGTTCGAGCGCGAGGCCCGCGCCGTCGCGGCGCTGTCTCACCCGAACATCCTCTCGCTCTTCGACTTCGGCCAGGCGGAGGGCGTCGTGTACGCGGCCGCCGAGCTCCTGAAGGGCGAGACCCTGCGCGAGCGGCTCGCGCACGAGAAGCTCTCCGAGCGCAAGTCCGTCGAGATCGCCTCGGCCATCGCCGACGGCCTCGCCGCCGCGCACGCCGCCGGCATCGTCCATCGCGACCTGAAGCCCGAGAACGTCTTCCTGACCTCCGACGGGCGCGTCAAGATCCTGGACTTCGGTCTCGCCCGCGTCGATTCGCCGGGAGGGGCGATCGCCGAGACCTCCGCGCCCACGACTCCGTCGCACACCGAGACCGGGGTCGTCATGGGCACCGCCGGTTACATCTCCCCCGAACAGATCCGCGGGAAGCCTGCGGACGCACGGAGCGACCTCTTCGCCCTGGGCGCCGTCCTCTACGAGATGCTGGCGGGCGAGCGCGCCTTCACGGGCGCGACGACCGGGGAGTCGCTCGCCGCCATCCTCCGCGACGAGCCCCCCGACGTTTCCACGAAGGCGCCGGGCGTGTCGCCCGCGATCGACCGGCTGGTGTCGCGCTGCCTCGAGAAGAATCCCGACGAGCGATTCCAGTCCGCCAGGGACCTCGCGTACGCGTTGAGGGAGTCCGAGTCGGGATCGGCGGCGGTCTCGAGAGCGGAACCCGCCTCCGCGCCGGCGCGCCGGCGAACCCTGCCCCTGCTCGCCGCGGCGCTACTCGCCCTCGCGGCATTCGCCTCGGGCTGGCTCCTGCGCCCGGGGTTGGGGCGCGGGGCCGCTCCGCCGATCGACCGCGTCACGCGCCTGACGTTCGGGCCGGGCCGCAACTTCGGCGCCGCGATCTCGCCCGACGGAAAGTGGTTCGCCTACCTCTCCGACGCCGGAGGACAGATCGACGTCTGGGTCAAGTTCGTCGCCGGCGGCGAAGCCGTCAACCTCACCTCCAAGCTGGGCCTCGCCGTGGAGGACCGCTCCGAGATCGGCGGGCTCGACATCTCTCCCGACGGAACCCTCATCGCGTTCGGCGCCGCATCGTCCCAAAAGAGCTCGATCACCGACTTCACGACCTGGGTCGTCCCCGCGCCCCTCGGCGGCGTGCCGCGGCGGCTGATCAAGAGGGGGATGGGCGCCCGGTGGTCTCCCGACGGAAAGCGCATCGCCTTCATCAGCCCCGCAGGAGGAGGGGGCGACGCGCTCTTCACCGCGGATGCGGACGGTGGCAACGAGAAGGAGCTCCAGCGCGACCCCCTGCATCTCCACGCTCCGGCCTGGTCGGCGGACGGGCGCTTCCTCTACTTCCTGAGAGCCGTCGCGACGTTCAACCGCGCCCCGGCGGAGCTCTGGCGGATCCCGTCCGGGGGCGGCGCCGCCGAGCGGGTCGTGGCCACGTCGCGCCGCGCCGTCTACGCGGAGCCGGCGCCCACGGGTCGCGGATTCCTGTTTTCGGCCGACCCGGACTCGGCGGAGCTCGCGTTGTGGTGGCTGCCCTCCGTGGGGGGAACCCCACGGCGCGTGACGACGGGACTCGGGGAATACGAGCTGCCTCGCTTCTCGCTCAACGGCCGCGCGATCGTGGCCACCCTCACCGATACCCGGCAGTCCCTGGCGACGATGCGGGTCGAGGATGCCGGCGCTCCGATGCACCCTCTGATGGGCGGCGAATCGGGCGACTACGACCCCGACCTGTCCGCGGCCGGCGACCGGCTCGTCTGGTCGTCGGCCCGTTCCGGCAACCGCAACCTGTGGATGGGGGCGGCCGACGCCTCGAACGCTCGGCCGTTGACGAGCGGCGACTCCCTGGACGACCGGCCGTCGTTCTCGCCCGACGGCCGGCAGGTGGCGTTCGTCTCCGCGCGTGCCGGGGAGCGGGGCGTGTGGCTCGTGCCGTCGGAAGGAGGAATGCCGCGCCCGATCTACAAGGGCGTGGTCGTCGACCGGCCCGCATGGTCGCCCGACAGCCGGGAGATCCTGGTGGGAACGCACGTGAACGACGTCGGCGCGCTCTTCCGGGTGTCCGTCGAGGACGGCCGCGTGACACCCGTCTCCACGCCCACGGGGACCCTGGCGGCGGACTGGAACCCGAAGGAGCCGCTGATCGCCTACCTCATCCAGATCCCGGCGAGCCCCGAAGCCAAGCCGGCCCGCAACCGCCTCGCCTTCGTGGATCTGTCCGGGAAACCGCAGTTCCAGGATCTGCCGCCGAGCCCGGCCTTCCAGAACGGCTTCCTGAGGTGGGCCCCGGACGGGCGCCGCCTGCTCGCCCTGCGGCAGTCGATGACGTTTCCACAGGAGGCGTACCTCGTGGATCCGCGCAGCCCCGAGCCCTACCGGCTCATCTACCGTGCGGCTTCGGGCGTGTGGATCCATGGCGCGACGTGGTCGCCCGACGGCTCGACCATAACGCTCGGAATCGAGCGGCCGACCAGCGACATCGTTCTCCTCACGACCCACTGAACGATCCGCTTTCCTCCCGATAGAATCCGGCCATGAGCTCTTCCCGCTGGCCCACCCGCGACGAGGCGCGGGCGCTGCTCTTCGAGTTCACGCAGTCCGACGCGCTGCGCAAGCACGGGCGCGCGGTCGAGGAGGCGATGCGCGCGTGCGCCCGGCGTGCCGGCGTGACCGATCCCGCCGAGATCGAGCGCTGGGGCATCGTGGGGATGCTCCACGACTTCGACTACGAGCAGAACCCGACCGAGGACACCCACCTGCACGTGGGCGGGAAGATCCTGCGCGAGCGCGGCTACGCCGAGGAGATGGTCTCGGCGATCGAGTCCCACGCCGACTACATGAAGATCCCGCGCGACACCCCGATGCGGAAGGCCATCTACGCCTGCGACGAGCTGGTCGGCTTCATCGGCGCCTGCGTCAAGGTCCGTCCGACCAAGAAGATCGCCGACCTGCCGGCGTCCTCGGTGGTCAAGCGCCTCAAGGACAAGGCCTTCGCCCGATCCGTGGACCGCTCCTACGTGTATGGCGGGGCGGAAGCGGCCGGGGTCCCTCTCGAGGAGCACATCGCCTTCCTGATCGAGGCGTTGAAGCCAATCGCCGACGAAATCGGCCTCTAGCAGGGCGCGGTCGCTTCGTTCGCGAATCTGGTATAAATGAGGGCTCTTGGGGAGCGGACTCGCGTAAACGCTTAAACCTTGCGCAATAAGGACTTCTTCTCATGAGCACTGTCGACACCATTTCCGCCCGGACGATTCGGGCGCGGACGATCCAGAAGGACCTCTCCGGCGAGCAGTTGCGTGCGCTGGCCCGCTCGGGCGAGCAGACCACCGAGTACGGCTCCCCGGTCTACTCCACCCGGATCAAGAGCCGCTCGGCCAAGAAGACCTACGTCGTGGCCGACGTCCCGGTGGGCGTGATGCAGCAGTCGATCGAGCCCGCCCGCGCCGCCGAGAAGATCCGGGAGGTCCAGGAGGCGCTGGCCGGCATGGACCTGATCCAGGTCGACCGCCGGATGGGGATGAGCCACGAGGTCCCCCTCCACTGCCGGCTCTACGTGCCCAGGGAGTACGCCCGGATCGCGTACATGTGGCACAACATGCTCTTCCCGTCGAACTCCTCGCAGGAGCCGGACTTCCTCTCGGTCTACGTGCCCGACTGGCCGGAGACTCTGATCTTCCTGGACGTCAACCAGGGCTATACCTACATCCTGGGCACCGACTACCCCGGCGAGGCCAAGAAGTCGATGCTGCGCCAGGCGATGTACTGGATCAAGCGCCGCGGCGGCCTCGGCCTGCACGCGGGCAGCAAGATCCTCCGGGTCATCGGCCCCGACGGGGATCTGCGCGACGTCGGGTTCCTGCTCTTCGGGCTCTCCGGCACGGGCAAGACCACGCTGACCCTGCACGATCACGGCCTGAAGGAGCCCGAGCAGGCGATCATCAAGCAGGACGACGTGGTCCTGTTGACGAAGGACGGGCGCGCCTTCGGGACGGAGGACGGCTTCTACATCAAGACCGAGGGTCTCGAGCCCTCGCAGACGGTCCTCTGGGGCGCCGCGACGCACCCGACCGCGGCCTACGAGAACATCAAGGTCGGGGCCGACGGGAAGGTCGACTTCCTCGACACCTCGCTGACCTCCAACGGCCGCGGCGTCGTCCTGCGGCGCTTCATCCGGGGGTCCGGCGACGGAATCGACCTCGAGAAGGCCAACAAGATCGTCTTCATCACGCGGCGCAACGACGTCGTTCCGGTCTGCGCGCGGCTGACCTCGGAGCAGGCGGCCGCGTACTTCATGCTGGGCGAGTCGATCGAGACCTCGGCGGGCGATCCGACCAGGGCCGGCCAGGCGAAGCGCGAGGTGGGGACCAACCCGTTCATCGTCGGGCCCGAGGCCGACGAGGGAAACCGCGTGCTCCAGATCCTCCGCGCGAACCCGGACATGCACGCGTACATCCTGAATACCGGCTCCGTGGGGGCGAAAGTCGCGGCCGGCGGGGCGGGCTCGCCGGGCGAGAAGATCACGATCAGGATCTCGACCGAGATCATGAAGCAGATCGCCAAGGAGGGGATCCGCTGGGAGAAGGACCCCGACTGGGGGTACGAGGTCCCGAAGGACGTTCCCGGCATCGACCTCGCGCAGTACGACCCGCGCCGGCACTACTCCCCGTCGGAGTACGCGGCGCTGGTGGACAAGCTGCGCCACGAGCGGCGGGACTGGCTGGCGAAGTTCCCCGGCCTCGACCCAGCGATCCCGAAGGCGGTCGAAAAGGGGGCATGACGGAAGCCTCGGGCCTCGAAGACGTCGTCGCCGCCGACTCCGGCATCTGCACCGTCGACGGGGAGAAGGGCGTTCTCTCCTACCGCGGCTTCGACATCCACGTGCTCGCGGAGCGCTCCACCTTCGAGGAGGTCTGCTTCCTCCTCTGGGAGGGCCGGCTCCCCCGCGCGGACGAGCTCACGGCGCTGACCGCGGAGATCGGACGGGGGCGCGTCCTTCCGGCGAAGGCGCTCGGGTGGATCGAGGCGGCGGGGCGCGGCCTCCTTCCGATGGATGCGCTGCGGACCATCGTGTCGGCGCTCCCGGAGACCGATCCGGACGCGGCGTCGATGGAGCCCGCGGCCAACCGGCGCAAGGCGGTCCGGCTGGCGGGCCAGCTCGCGTCGATCGTGGCCGGCCTGCATCGCTTGCGGGACGGCAAGCCCTTCGTGCCGGCCGATCCCGGGCGCACCCACGCCGACGACTTCCTCCGCATGCTCCACGGGGAGACCGCCCGGTCGGCCGCCGTGAAGGCCTTCGACGTGGCGCTGATCCTCCACGCGGACCACGAGCTCAACGCGTCGACGTTCGCCGCCCGCGTCACCGCCGCGACACTCGCCAGCATCCACGCGGCGATGACCTCGGCGATCGGGACCCTGGGAGGACCGCTCCACGGCGGCGCCAACGAGCGCGTCATGGAGATGCTCCTCGCAATGGGCTCGCTCGACCGCGTGGACGACGACCTGCGCGCGCGGTTCGCCCGCAAGGAGCGGATCATGGGGTTCGGCCACCGCGTCTACCGCACCGAGGACCCGCGAGCCACGCACCTGCGCGCGATGTCCCGCGAAGTCGCCGAGTCCCACGGGGAGACGCGTTGGTACGACATGTCCCGCCGGATCGAGCAGATCGTCAACGCCGAGAAGAAGCTCAACGCGAACGTCGACTTCTACTCGGCCTCTCTGTACCACCTGCTCGGGATCCCGCGGCAGCTCTTCACGCCCATCTTCGCCGTCTCGCGCGTCGCCGGCTGGACGGCGCACGTGCTGGAGCAGTACGCCCACAACCGCCTGATCCGTCCGCGCGCGGAGTACACCGGCCCGGCGTATCCGCAGACGTACGTCGAGATCGGGAAGCGGTGACTCTGGGCGCGAAGCGCCCTGTCATCCCCGCGAGCTCCTCAACCCGTCATCCTGAGGAGCGAGCCGACCACCGAAGGCAAGCCCGCAGCAGATAAGGTCACTCCCCCAGGTACGCTTCCTTGACCCTCGGGTTCGCCGCGACCTCGGCGCTCGTGCCCTCGAGCGCCACGCTGCCGGTCTCGAGCACGTAGGCGCGCTTGCTGTGCCGCAGCGCCGCGTTCGCGTTCTGCTCGACGAGAAGGACGGGCGTGCCGCCTCGGTGGATCTCCTCGATCGCCTCGAAGATGGCGTGGACCACGATCGGCGCGAGACCCAGCGACGGCTCGTCGAGAAGCAGCACCTTCGGCAGGGACATCATGGCGCGGCCGATCGCGAGCATCTGCTGCTCGCCGCCGGAGAGCGTGCCCGCGGTCTGCAGGCGGCGCTCCTTCAGCCGTGGGAAAAGAGTGAATACCCGCTCGAAGTCGTGCGCGACGCCGTTGTCGCGCCGCGCGTACGCGCCCATCTCCAGATTTTCCTGGACCGAGAGGTTGGCGAAGATGATGCGGCCCTCGGGCACCAGCACGAGCCCGTCGCGGACCAGCTTGTGCGTCGGGATCGCGCGCGTACTCTCGCCGCGGTAGCGAACCTCGCCCCCGGCACAGGGCACGAGCCCCATGATCGCGCGCAGCGTCGTCGTCTTGCCCGCGCCGTTGGCGCCGATCAGCGTGACGATCTCGCCCTCAGAGAGCGTGAGCGAGATGCCCTTCACCGCCTGGATCGCGCCGTAGGCGACGGTGAGGCTGCGGACCTCGAGGATCGGCGATGGCGACGCCGCGGGCACGGCGGCCATTTACGCGCCTCCCAGATAGGCCTCGATGACCTTGGGGTCGCGCTGGATCTGTGCCGGGGGTCCGACCGCGATCGTCGAGCCGTAGTCGAGCACGTGCACGGTCTCGCAGATGCCCATGACGACCCTCATGTTGTGCTCGACGAGCAGGACCGACATGCCGAACTTGTCGCGGATCCAGCGGATCAGGTCCATCAGCTCGAGCGACTCCTGCGGGTTCATGCCGGCCGCCGGCTCGTCGAGGAGCAGGAGACGCGGAGACGTCGCCATGGCGCGCGCGATCTCGAGGCGCCTCTGGCTCCCGTACGGCAGGTTCTTGGCGCGCTCCTCGGCGAACTTGTCGAGCTTGAAGATCTTGAGGATCTCGAGACTCTCGTGGTCGACCCGGTCTTCCTCGGCGCGGTGCGTCGGCGTGCGCAGCATCGCGGTCGCGAGCGTCGTGGCCTGGCGGCAGTCGAACGCGACCTTGACGTTGTCGAGGACCGTCATCTCGCCGAACAGACGGATGTTCTGGAAGGTGCGCGCGATGCCGCGGCGCGTGATCTTGCCGCAGCGCTCGCCGCCGATCGAGGCGTTCTCGAACAGGATCTCGCCCGACGTCGGCGTATAGACGCCGGTGATGACGTTGAAGACGGTCGTCTTGCCGGCGCCGTTGGGCCCGATCAGGCCGTAGAGCTGGCCGCCGTCGATCGAGAGCTCGAGCTCGTTGACGGCGATCAGCCCGCCGAAGCGCATCGTGACGCGGTCGAGCTTGAGAATCCCCATGGCCGCCGCCTACGCGCTTTCCGGGGTCCCCGGCGACTCGCCCAGCGGCCGGCGGCGCCGCGTCAGGAACGTCACGAACTCGCGGTGGCCGAGAATCCCCTGCGGGCGCACGATCATGATGATGATGAGGAGAAGCGAGAAGAGCACCATCCGGTACTGCGCGAACTGGCGGAGCCCCTCGGTGAGGGTGATGAAGAGGACCGCGCCCAGGATCGAGCCCGAGATCGAGCCGAGCCCGCCGATCACGATCATGATGATGATCTCGAAGGACTTCAGGAACGTGAACGACGCGGGGTGGATGTACATCAGGTAGTGCGCGAAGAGCCCTCCCCCGACGCCGGCCATCGCGGAGGAGACGACGAACGAGATGACCTTGGCCCGCGTGGTGTGGACGCCCATCGCCTCCGCGGCGATCTCGTCCTCGCGGATCGCGACCAGCGTACGGCCGAACGAGGAGTGGACGATGCGATACACGACGAGAATCGTCAGCGCGGCGAATCCGTAGATCCAGAAGAAGTTGGCGAGCTTCGGGATCCCGGCGAAGCCGCGCGCGCCGCCGACCGCGTCGAGGCTCTGGATGATGACGCGGATGATCTCGCCGAAGCCGAGCGTCACGATGGCGAGGTAGTCGCCGCGCAGGCGCAGCGACGGAACGCCCACCACGAAGCCGGCGGCCGCCGCGAGCAGCGCGCCGATGGAGAGCCCGACGAGCAGCACGAGGCTCTCCCGGCCGAACTCGGGCAGGAATCCGACCGCCGCGCGGAGCCGCTCGCCGAAGGTGACCGTGAAGTACGACGCCGCGTACGCGCCGATCGCCATGAACCCCGCGTGCCCGATCGAGAACTGCCCCGTGAAGCCGTTGATGAGATTCAGGCTGACCGCGAGGATGATGTTGATCCCGGCCAGGCAGACGATCTGGAGGAGGTACGGCGGCATCGTGAGGGCCGACCCGAACGCGCCCGTGAACGCGGCGTTGGCGAGCAGGAGCGCGCCGCCGATGGCGAGGGCAACGAGGAAGCCCTTCACACCTTCTCCTTCTGCACGCGGCCGAGCAGGCCCTGCGGCCGCAGGAGGAGGACCAGGATCAGGATGCCGAACGCGATCGCGTCGCGGTAGGTCGAGGAGAGATAGCCCACGACCATCACCTCGGAGATCCCGATCAGCAGTCCGCCGAGGACGGCGCCCGGGACCGATCCGATCCCGCCGAGCACGGCCGCGACGAAGGCCTTGAGCCCGTAGGGAATGCCCATCAGCGGGTCGATCTTGGGGATCTGCATTCCGATCAGCACGCCCGCGGCCGCCGCCAGCGCGGACCCCAGCGCGAAGGTGATCCCGATGATCTTGTCGGTCGAGATCCCCATCAGGCGCGAGGCGTCGAGGCTGAAGGAGACGGCGCGCATCGCCTTGCCCGTCCGCGTCTTCAGGATGAAGAACCGCAGCAGGATCATGAGCAGGAACGAGACGGCGATGACGGTGATCTGCTCGCTCGTCACCCGCACGCCCCGAACGATGAAGTCGGCGCGCGGGGCGAGCGACGGGAAGAACTTGGGGTCCGGCCCGAAGATCAGCTGCCCGGCATTCTCGATCAGGAGCGACACGCCGATGGCGGTGATCAGGAGCGTCAGCCGGGACTCCCGGCGCACGGGGCGGTACGCGAGCCGCTCGATGAGGATGCCGAGCAGCCCGCACGCCACCATCGCTCCGAGCATGACGATCAGCGCCGAGATCAGGGAGGGCTGGTCACCCCGCAGCCGGCGCGACAGGTAGTAGCCGACGTATGCGCCCACCATGTAGACGTCGCCATGCGCGAAGTTGATGAGGCGCAGGACGCCGTAGACCATCGTGTAGCCCAGGGCGATCAGGGCGTAGATCGAGCCCAGGGACAGACCGTTGACGAGCTGCTGGAGGAAGGTCGTCATCGCGTAGCGCCGCGAGCCCCGAGCCCGGCCCTCCTCCCGCCGAAGGCGGCTACTGCTTCACCGCTTCGGGCGTGATCGTCTCGACCAGCAGGTACTTCCCGTTCTCGATCTTCAGGATGACGGCCGGCTTCACCGCGTTGCGCTCCGCGTTGATGGTGATCGCACCGGTCACGCCGGGGAAGTCCTTCGTCGCGCCGATCGCCTTGCGCACTTTGTCGCCGTCGGTCGAGCCGGCGCGCGTGAAGGCGTCCGCGAGGATCCGCGCCGCGTCGTAGGCCAGCGCGGCGAGCGCGTCCGGTACCTGGCCGTACTTCGTCTTGTAGTCGTTGACGAACTTCTGCACCGCCGGGTTCGGGTCGTCGGTCGAGTAGTGGTTGGAGAAGTAGCAGCCGTTGAGCGCCTCGCCGCCGATCTCCCAGAGCTTGGGCGAGTCCCATCCGTCGCTGCCCACGAAGGGCACCGTGATGCCGAGCTCCCGGGCCTGGTGCACGATCGTGCCGACCTCGGTGTAGTAGCCCGGGACGTAGATCGCCTCGGGGTTGGTGGCCTTGATCTGCGTCAGCTGCGCGCGGAAGTCGGAGTCCCCCTGGCTGTAGGACTGGTTCGCCACGATCTCGCCGCCCCGCCGCTTGAACGCCTCCCCGAAGAACGTCTGCAGCCCGACCGAGTAGTCGCTGCGGACGTCCACGAGGATCGCGACCTTCTTGGCCTTCAGCGTGTCGGCCACGAACTTGGCCACGACCTCGCCCGTGAACGTGTCGGTGAAGCAGACGCGGAAGATGTAGTCGCCGACCTGCGTCACGCGGGGGTTGGTCGAGGAGGGCGTGATCATCGGGACCTTGTTGGACTGGCAGATCGGCGCCGCGGCGAGCGAGTGCGAGGACGCGACGTGGCCCAGCATGGCGACGACGTGGTCCTGGTTGATCAGCTTGGTGACGGCCGTACCGGCCTCCTCGGGCTTGGACTGGTCGTCCTCCACGAGCAGCTTGATCTGCTTGCCGAGCACGCCGCCCTTCTTGTTGATCTCGTCGAAGGCCATCTCCGAGGCGTTCTTCGTCGAGATGCCGAAGGTGGCGATACCCCCGGTCAGCGAACCGTACTCGCCGACCAGGATCTCCTTGCCGGATCCCCTTTCCCCGCACGAAAGCGTGGCCGCCGTGGCGGCCGCCAGAGCGAGCACGGCGAAATGACGAAACCTCATGTTCGCGACCTCCTCCTCATCCGGGGATGCTGAAGACGGCGTATTCTTCCCTACACGGCGCGGGAAGTCAAAACATCCTTTCTTTCAATGGCTTAAGCTAGAATTGGGACTGAACAGGAAGCTCGACGAAGAGGCAGAATCCATTAACGAGACGCGTCCAAGCCCCTCCGAAGCGACGATCCCCGAAACGCTCCCCGCCGAGCCTCCTCCGCGCATCCGTCCGCGCAGCGAGCACTCGATCTCGCGGCAGCGGATCGATCCGGACGCGCTCAAGGTTCTCTACCGGCTGAAAGCGTCCGGGTACAAGGGCTATCTGGTCGGCGGCAGCGTGCGCGACCTTCTGCTCGCGCGTGTCCCGAAGGACTTCGACATCGGCACCGACGCCCATCCGCAGGCTCTGCGCAAGCTGTTTCGCAACTGCCGGATGATCGGACGCCGGTTTCGCCTGGCGCACATCCTCTTCGCCAACGGCAAGGTCGTCGAGGTGGCCACGTTCCGCCGCCGGCCCGACACGCCGGCCGAGGGCGAGGGCGGAGACGGGCCGCTGCTGCAGACCTCGGACAACACCTTCGGGACGCCCCGCGAGGACGCGCTGCGCCGCGACTTCACGATCAACGGCCTCTTCTACGACATCTCCGACTTCTCGGTCATCGACCACGTCGGCGGGCTCGAGGATCTCGAGGCCGGGTTGATCCGCACCATCGGCGATCCGGACATCCGCTTCCAGGAGGATCCCGTGCGGATGATGCGCGCGGTCGAGTTCGCCAGCCGCCTGGGCTTCGCGATCACTCCCGATGCGTACGAGGCGATCCTGCGCCACCGCAAGGAGATCGCGAAGTCGGCGCCGCCGCGGGTCACCGAAGAGCTCGCGCAGTCGCTCCGGGGAGGACACGCGCTGCCGACGCTGCTCCTGATGCGCGAGGTGGGCCTGCTGGACGTGCTCTTGCCGGAGCTCGCCGACGTGCTGCGCGTGATCGATCCCGACCCCGACTCCACCTATACCCGCGGGACGGGGCACTTGTTCTGGGCGCTGCTCGAGGTGCTCGACGCCGAGCGGCGGCGCGGGCGGGCCTTCGACGACGCCGTGCACTTCGCGCTCCTGTTCGTCCCGATCGTGCGCGCGCGCGTGCGCGAGGCCTCGCCCGGAGCCGAGCCCGATCCCGGGCGCCTCGCGACGATCATCGAGGACGTCGTCTCCCCGCTCGCCTTCCGCATGTCGCTGCCGCGCGCGTCCACCGACCGGATCAAGCAGGCCCTCGCGATGGTCGGCAAGCTCTCGCACCGGCCGGACGGAAAGCTGAACAGCCGACGCCTGGCCTTCCGGGAGGCGTTCGGCACCGCGCTCGACATCTTCGAGCTCTCCGCGATGGCGACCGGCCTCGGGCAGGACCTCGTCCGCGACTGGCGGGCCCTCCAGACGAAGATCCAGCGCGCACGCGAGACCGGCGAGATTCCGGCTCCGCCGGCGCCTCCGCCGCGGCGGCGGCGGCGCAGGGGCGGGCGCGGACGCGGGAAACGCGCGGCGCCGTAACCCGTCACGCGCGACGCGTCACGCGTCACGCGCAATGCCTGGCGCAAGCCGCGGGCAAGAGCTTCGGCGGCAGCGATATCATCCGGCGATGGATCTGCATTCGAACTTCCTCGGCATTCCTCCCGAGGACAGCACCCTCGAGAAGAGCCGCGCCGTGATCCTGCCGGTTCCCTACGAGCGCACCGTCTCGTACGGCGTCGGTACGAAGAACGGGCCGGGCGCGATCCTCGAGGCCTCCCATTACGTGGAGCTGTACGACGACGAGCTCGACGAGGAGGTCTACCGCGTCGGCATCCACACGCTGCCGGCCTGGCTGCCGGACGACATGGAGCCGGCCGCATGCGTCGCCGGCCTCGAGGAGCACGTCGCCGGTCTTCTCCGCCCGAACCGGTTCGTGCTCACCCTGGGCGGCGAGCACTCGATCGCGCCGGGCCCCATCCGCGCGCACTTCGCGAAACACCCGAAGATGTCCGTCCTCCACTTCGACGCCCACGGCGACCTGCGCGACGAGTACGAGGGCCAGAAGAACTCCCACGCCTGTGCGGCGCACCGCTGGGTCGAGCTGGGGATCCCGTCGGTCCACGTCGGCATTCGCTCGATCTCGAAGGAGGAGATCGACTACGTCCGAAAGAGCGGCACGATGATCGTCTCCAACCGCGAGATGCATCGCTCCGACGCCTGGATGGAGAAGGCGATGGCGCGCCTGACCAGGGAGGTCTACGTGACCTTCGACGTGGACTTCTTCGACGGCTCCCTCGTGCCCGCGACCGGCACGCCGGAGCCCGGCGGCGGGACCTACGACCAGGCCCTCGCGATCCTGCGGCGGGTGGCCTCCGAGCGGACGATCGTCGGGGCCGACGTCGTCGAGCACGCCCCGCTGCCCGGAAACCGGGCCCCGGACTTCATGATCGCCAAGCTCTGCTATAAGCTGCTCGGGTACGCATTCTTCCCGGAAAAGGCCCGGAGCCCGATCCTCTCGCCGCGCTAGGATCGCAACGCCTTGAAATCGAAGGAGTTGCCACCCTCCGCCGGGCGTACCGGTTGCGAACTTTCTTCCGCCGTCTGCGTCTTGTGGGGTTGAGGAGAGCGTGACGACCACCGACGAAAAAGAACTGGTCGCACGCTGCCGCAAGGGCGAAGACGACGCCTGGAGGGAGCTCGTGGATCGGTTCGGACCCAAGGTCTATGCCATCGCGTACCACTTCACGCTCAAGCGCGAGGACGCGGAGGAGCTGTCTCAGGAGATCTTCCTGAAGCTCTTCGAGAACCTGCACCGCTACGACGGGGGGTTCCCGCTGGTGGCCTGGATCCTGTCGGTCTCGCGCAACCTCTGCATCGACCGCTACCGCCGCAAGAAACGCGAGAAGTCCTTCCGCTTCGTCTCGGACGAGGCGGTCACCGCACTCCTGAAGTCGGGGGACGATCCGGCCGGGATGGCCCTCAAGAAGGAGCGAACGCAGCTGCTCTTCTCGGCGCTCTCCGAGATCCCGGAGGACCTCGCCGAGATCCTGATCCTGCGCGACCTGAACGGCCTCGCGTACGACGAGATCGGCGCCGCCCTCGAGCTCCCCGAGGGGACCGTCAAGTCGCGTCTCTTCCGCGCGCGCGCCGAGGTGGCGCGCCGGATCCGCGAGCGCCACGAGAAGCGGACCGCGGGAAGCGCCTTCGCGTCGCTGGCGGCTGTGGGCGTCGCCGCCGGGGGGCTCCTATGAGCTGCCGCGAGCTCGAGCGGCTGTGGGACGCCGGGGCCTCGCTCCCCGAGACGCGCGAGCACCAGGCCGCATGCCCCGAGTGCGGGCGCGCCGGCGACGTCCTCGCGCAGACGGTGTCCGCGCTGCAGGCGCTGAGCGCTCCCGCGTGGAGCCCGGCGCTGCGGCAGTCGCTGCTCGACATCCCCCTCCGCACGGTCTCGTGCGAGGGCGCCGAGCCCCTGCTCGCGGCCGCCCTCGAAGGCGTCGGCCTCGAAGGCGCGGGCGCGCTCGCCGCGGCCGACGACGCGCGGCTGCAGAGCCACCTCTCGCGTTGCGAGGCCTGCGCCGAGACCGCGCAGACGCTGTTCCAGCTTCGCGAGCTCTCCGCGCCGCCGCCGCCGCCGTGGCTCGCTACGCGGCTCGCGGCCGTCCGGCCAGAGAAGAAGCGGGCCGCGTGGCGCGCGTTCTTCTCGGGCCGCGCCGTCGTGGTCTACGCGTACGCCGCGGCGTTCCTCGTCATGCTGCTCGGCCTGAATCCGACGGCGCTGCCGACCAAGGCCGGATTCGCGCGGCTCTCGCAGAGCACACGCTCGGTGGTCACCGTCGCGCAGAACTCCGTGGGCGACCGGCTCGGCGCGCTGCAGGAGAAAGCGCTGCGCACGTTCGCCGTCTGGAAGGGACACGTCGGCGGCTACTCGCGCGCCGCGGTCTCGAACGCGATCGCGATCGTGTGGAGGCCGGAACCGAAGAGAACCCCGAGCCATCCCCGGCTCGGCAAGGAAGGCGCCGCGGGATCCGGCGATTTTCGGCTGGTGATTGGCGGGGCATCGGAACATTTCCCCGCCCGATTTCGTGTCTAGGTGCGACTGAGGAGATTGCCAATGAACGACAGCTTCGGAAATCCCAACCCGACCCCACAGCCGCCGCCCGCCGCGCCGACGATGGCTCCGCCCCCGCTGCCGCAGGCACCAGCGCCGCAGGCACCAGCGCCGCAGGCAGTGGTCCAGCCGGTGATCGTCGAGCGCAAGTCGCCGGGCCTGGCCGGATTCCTCTCGATGTTCCCGGGCCTCGGGCACCTCTACCTGGGCCTCTACCAGAGAGCGTTCACGATCGGCGGCGCCTTCTGCGTCCTGATCGCGGTGACCTCCCACGGCCGCGGCGGCGAGTTCTTCGGCCCGCTGATCGCGTTTCTCTGGTTCTTCGGGGTCATCGACGCGGTCCGGCAGGCGAAGGCGATCAACCGCGGACAGCTCGCCGAGGGCGGCTGGGCAGGAGATCAAGCGATGAAGAAGGCGGCGGCCGGAACCGGCGGACTGACCTGGGGAGTGATCCTGGTGGGCCTCGGAACGCTGTGGCTGGCGAACCGGTACCTCGACCTCGACGCGTTCTGGGACGCGATGGACACGTGGGGCGCGCCGGCGGCGTTCATCCTGCTCGGGCTGATCCTCATCGTGAGCCACGTCATCAGGAAGCGCCGCGAAAACGAGGCCGGCGTCGGAATGCCGCCGCGGTCGACGTAGACCGAAATCGCCATGACAACGTAGGGGCGGCCTTTAGGGCCGCCCTTCTTGTTTTGGTGAGACGCCGTCATCCTGAGCGCAGCGAGCCGTCCACCGAAGAGCAGGCCCCCGGCAGTAGGCAACGTCGACCGAAATTCGGCGGTAACGATCCCGGACTCGATTGCCACCGACTCTGTAGAGCACGGGACCGTAAACGCCTCGCGTGCCGCGAGCCGTTGCCTACTGCCGTGGGCTTCCCTTCGGTGGCCTGCTCGTCGCTTCGCTCCTCAGGATGACGGCGTGATCCCCTACGCCTTCGCCAGCTCCGCCAGGTAGTCCACGAACGACTTCACCGCGCCGTCGTAGCCCTGGATCTTCGGGTTCGTGGACTCGATCACGTAGTACTCGTCGGGCGCGTGCGCGCCGGTCCCGTACCCGAGGCCGAAGTGCCCCGCGGGCAGCTTCAGGGGCTCGCCCGTGAACACGTACCCGGGCCAGGAGCCTCCGCTGCGCGGCCAGAGAATGGGCTCGCTCCCCCCCATCCGGCGATAGAGGTCGCGCTGCACCTTGATGAGCTTGGCATCCGCCGGCGTCGAGTTGGGATCGTAGCCGCCGGTCATGTTGACCTCGATGTCGCCGAAGCCCCGCTTGGCCAGGTGCGCCTTGAGGGCCGCGAGCGAATCCACCGCGGTCATGTCGGGCACGAGCCGCAAATCCATCTTCGCGACCGCCTTGTGCGGCAGGATCGTCTTTCCCCCCGGCCCGGTGTAGCCGCCGACGAGCCCCTCGATGTTGACGGTGGGCTTCGAGACCGCGCGCTCGAGCGACTCGAGCCAGCTCGCGTCCTTGGACCACACCTTCACGCTCAGCTGCTTCTTGACCGTCGCCTCGTCCATCCGCTTGGCGGCCTCGGCGACCATCGCCTTCTCCGCCGCCGAGATCGGCCGGGCCTTGTCGGCGAAGCCGTCGATCGCGGGATCCGCGCCGTCGGGCGTGACGAGTGTCGCGAGCGCCTGCACGAGGTGGAACGACGGGCTGTCGACCCGCGGCCGGTTGCCGGAGTGGATGTCCTTGCTCGGACCGCGCCCCCACTTCTCGCCGCTGCAGACGAGCTCGCACTCGATGACGCCCTTCGCGCCGAGCGTGATCGTGACGGTCCCGTCCGGATCCTGGTCCGCCGACGGCATGAAGATGCCGGCGCACTTCGAGAGCGCCGCCTGGACCTCGGGACGCCGGACGATCTGCGGGAAGTGCGGCGAGCCGATCTCCTCCTCGCCCTCCGCCACGAGAACCAGGTTGACGGGGAGTTTGCGTCCCGCTCCCTTGTAGGCATGCAGCGCCGCGAGGAACGCCGACTCGGGGCCCTTCTGGTTCACGGCCCCGCGGCCCATGACGACCTTGCCGAACTCCGGCTTGTCGACCAGCGCGCCCTCGAACGGCGGAGACGACCACTCGGAAGGATCCGCCTGTTTGACGTCGAGCATGAAGTAGACGCCGTAGGTGACCGGGGCGCCCGCGTCGAGCGTGGCGAAGACGCCGGGCTGCCCGTCGGTCGGTACCCTCTCGGCGCGGCCGAAGCCCGCCTCCTGGAGCATCCGGATCAGGAGGTCGCAGCCCTCGCTCCCGCCGCGCTTCTCCGCCGCGATCGCCGGCTGCTTGATCCAATCCTGTAGGCGCTTGACCGCCTCGTCATGCCGCTTCGGAATCTCCGCGTAGACCTTTGCGAGGTCGCCCCCTTTCGCCGCGCCTTTGACCGCTGCCGGAATGGTCATCGCCGCGGCGGTCGCGCCCACACCCTGCAGAAACTTGCGTCGGTCCATTGGAGTTCGCTCCTTTCGTGGTTTCAATCGTAGGGGCGGCCCTTGCGGCCGCCCGCGGGCGGGGACGAGCCCCGCCCCTACGCAGACCTAGCGTCTCTTGAAATACTTCTCGAGCTCTTCCTCGGTCATCGACAGAACCACCGGCCGCCCGTGCGGGCACGTGAAGCGGTCGCGCGTCTTGGCCCAATCGCCGATCAGTCGCCGGATCTCCTCGGGTGCGAGATGGTATCGGATCGTGACCGCCGAGCGGCAGGCCACGCTCGCGGCGACCTTGTCGCGGGCCAGGACCTCGTCGACAGGTCTTGTCGCGCCCAGGTCGGCGAGCGCCGCGAGCGCGGTGCGGAGCGTCTCGGCCGGCTCCCGGTCGGTCGCCTCCGCCGGCAGGGCGGCGATCGCCCACGAGCGGCCGGACATCGGCTCGATCTCGAACCCGGCGGCCGAGAGGTCCGCGTAGCGCGCCGCCAGCGTCTCGGACTCCTCGGGCGTCGCCTCGAACAACACCCGCAGCAGCAGTCTTTGCGAGAGGACGCGCCCCGAGGCGATCCGGTCGCGAATGCGCTCGTAGAGCGTGCGCTCGTGGGCCGCGTGCTGGTCGATGATCAGGAGTCCCTCCGGCCCGGACGCCAGGATGAAGGACTCGCGATACTGCCCGATCGGGACGATGTCGGGAATCTTGCGTTCGGCTGTCCCCGTCGCGACCGGGGGCGGCGGCGCCGGGGTGTCGCGGCGCGGGGTCGGGACGCCGACCGGCGAGCCTCCGGGGAGCAGGTCCACGTAGCCGCTCTCGGGCTCGGCCACCGTGCTGTCGCTCGGCGGCACCGAGCGCAGGCGCCACTCCTCCTTGCCCGCGAGGAGCGCGGAGTTCAGCGCGTGATAGACGAGGCGGAACGCCGTCGCCCCGTCGGCGAAGCGCACCTGCGTCTTCCCCGGCGAGACGTTCACGTCGACCGCCCCCGGCTCCGCGGTCAGGAACAGGAAGACCGCGGGATGGCGGTCGGTCCGGATCGCATCCTTGCTCGCCTGCCCGATCGCGCGCGAGATGGCGCGGTCCTCGACCGGCCGGCCGTTGACGAAGAGGAACTGGAGCCGCCGCGTCGGGAACGTGACCGAACCGCGCGTCGCGTAGCCCACCAGGCGCAGCGCCCCCGACTTCGCCTCGAACGACTCGAGCTCCCCCAGCGTGTCCCGGCCGAAGACCTGGAGGATCCGCGCCCCGCGGTCCACCGCCGCCGGGGCGTCCAGGGTCTCGCGTCCGTTGCTGCGTAAAGAAAATGCGACGGCGGGATTTCCGATCGCGGCCTTCGTGACGGCCTGCGCGATCGCGCGCGCCTCCGCCTCGGGCGAGGAGAGGAACTTGCGCCGCGCCGGCGTCTTCGCGAAGAGCCCCTCGACCAGGACGTCCGTGCCGCGCGGCCGCGCCGCGGGCTGCTCGCTCGCCTCCCCGCCGTAGTCGATGATCAGCCGCAGGGCCTCTCCCGTGGGCGAGGCGCCGTCGGAGGTCGTCAGCGTCAGCTTCGAGACCGAGGCGATCGACGGCAGGGCTTCGCCGCGAAAGCCGTAGGACGCGACCTTCGCCAGGTCCGCGTCCGAGGCGATCTTGCTGGTCGCATGCCGCTCCAACGCGAGCCGCGCGTCCTCGGCCGACATCCCGGAGCCGTCGTCCCGCACCAGGATCCGCTCGATTCCCCCGCCGTCCACCTCGATCGCGATCGACGAGGCGCCCGCGTCGAGCCCGTTCTCGACCAATTCTTTGACGGCCGACGCCGGCTTCTCGACCACCTCGCCCGCCGCGATGCGGTCGATGACCGAGCTTTCCAGCCTGATGAACGCGAGCCATCGCGTGGAGTCTATCGCCACGCATTTCTCCCTCTCCCGGCGGACCCGACCACCGACTCGACCACCAAAGGCAAGCCCTCAGCAGGAGAGAACGCCGACCAACGGTCGGCGGTAACGCAGACCCTCAGAGTAGGGAACGCCGTGCGAAGAACGGCGGTATCGGGCGGGGTGAGGGGCTCGCTCCGCTCGCGACTCCATTTCGCCGCCGCTCAGTCCGCTCGCGACTCCATTTCGCCGCCGCTCGCTCTGCTCGCGACAATCAGTAGACGAGTGATCGCCGGCGAGCTCCGCAAAAGGAGTGGCGATGACGAGCAAGATCCGGCTTTGCATTCTGGTGGCGATCCTCGCGTCCGCGGTGGTCCAGGCGCAGAACGGGCCGGACAACGATCCGGACGGCGCTCCCGGCTACGTCAAGAGCGTCTTCGATCACGGCCAGGTGGATTCGATCAACCTCTACAACGGACAGCTCACGCTGCCGCTCCCGCTCGGGCCGACGTATCCGATCGGCCCGGGGCTCAAGCTCCAGCTCGTGCTGACCTACAACTCCCAGGTCGACACGTTCGGCAAGCCGCTCGTGCAGAGCGCGGACTTTTCCTACAAGCCTCTGGCCGGGAATCCATCCCTCGGGATCGGCTGGTCGCTGACGCTGGGCGCGATCAAGAGCTGCCAGCACGGAAGCGTCACCTTCGGCGTCTGCTATTTCGCGCCGGACGGCAGCCAGCACCTGTTCAACAAGCTCGAGCCCAATGGAAGCGTCACGGGCGACGCCTCGATCTACTTTCTCAAGGGCGCGGGCCCCTACGACATGTGGGATGCCGACGGCAACCACTACGAATTCGGAAACGCCGGCCACGTCACCGGATACGACGCGGCCGCGACCGACTTCGCGAAGGGCCGCGACGGCTGGTACCTCACCCGGCTGACCGACCCGTCCGGCAACTCCTACTCGGTGACGTACTGGACGAACATCAATCCGCTCTGGACCTACTCGCTGCCACCGCTCGCGCCGTGCCTGCCCGGCGTCGCCCCGCTGCTGCAGATGCCGCCCACCAACAACCCGGGCACGAGCTGGATCCCCAAGGACATCACGCTGCCCGCCGGCCAGAAGGTCCACGTCAACACCGGGAGCAACGGGCTCATCGGATCGATGATCCTCTCGGTGGATTTCCCGGTGCTCGTCAATGGGACGCTCGCGACCCGGACGTGGGATTTCGACTACGGAACGCCCCAGCCCTACTCCAAGGACTGCGGCGGCGGCACGACGCTCAACGCGAACCTCCAGGAGCTGACGGCGATCAACCTGCCGTCCGACCTTGCCGGCGCGCCTTCCTACCACTTCCATTACACGCGGGGGCTCCTGACCAACGTCACTCTGCCCACCTCCGGCTCGATCGCCTACTGCTACGCGCTCTACCACTTCCACCACGGGCGGGCCGGCGCGATGCGTCCCAACTGCGCTCCGATCGCACCGCCGGACGCCGAGCTCGTCCTCGTGCCGGAGGGCCAATTCTGCGACGGCTCCTCACCTCAGCCCGAGCCTTTGCCGAGCCTTCCGCCGGGCGAGTGCACGCCCGACAATCCCATCCGCTGGGTCGACAACCAGTGGGGCGTCACGAAGCGCACGGAGACCGTCGGGACGGCTTCGAACGTGACGACCTATTCCCAGATCGCGATGCCCCGCGGGGAATCCGGCGCGGAGCCGCAAACGCTCACGATCGTGACCCTGCCGCCGACGGACAAGAATGCGCCGGGAGACGGGGGACGCCAGCGCGCCCGCGCCGTCCTCTTCACCAGCAGCCCGCGGGTCCTCGGCCCGTGGCCCGCGGCCGCGCGGTACGGCGTCCCGGGCGACCGCGTCGGGGCGGCCGTGGAAGAGCGGACCTTCGAGACGCCGCCGAGCTACGGCCTCACGAACGAGCCGTTCTGCACCGGTGACCCCGCAACCGACGAAGGCTTCTGCGGCAGCAAGGCCATCCGGGTCTCCCAGTCGACCTACGACTACGACGACGCCGCCAACAAGGAGGGCAACCGCCGGCTCCAGAAGGAGAAGACGATCTACGGCGGCAGCGCCTGCGCCGCCTGCGCCTATCATCAGGTCGCGCTTTCTCCCGCGTCGACGTGGGAGGCGAACGGCCGCCACTACGACGTCGAGACGCAGTCCGGAACGATGGGCGGCGACTCCCGCACGGTCACGACCGACTGGGCTCCCGTGAACTGGCCGCAGGGCTCGCCCACGGGGGCGACGATCCTGCCGAGCCTCTTCAACCAGAAGACCACGACGCAGGTGTCCTCGACGCGGGACGAGTACTTCGAGTTCGACCCCTCCGACGGCTTCCTGCGCGGCCGCTTCGTCTACGACGCGGCCCGCGACATCGCCTTCGTCACCTGCCGGTACGACGACGGCGCCGGCAACGCCGACAAGGAATTCACCCGCACGCTCGCCTCGAGCTCCGTTCCGGCTCGGACCTATTGCTCCTCCAACTATCCCAACTTCCCCGCGTCCGTCGGCATGGACGGCGACCTCTTCGGCAAGGACCTGACCTACCAGAACGGGCAGCTCCTCCGTGCCGGCTGGATCAAGGGATCCGGAACGCCGCCGTTCTTCTTCAAGAACCTGACCCGCGACGGCACCACCGGCTGGATCACCGCGTCGACCGACTCCGCCGGCCTGACGACGGGATATCGCTACGACAGCCTGGGCCGGGTCGTCCTGATCGATCCGCCGGCGGACCTCTCGACGTTCGTCTGCTACGAGAGCGCGACGGCGACCTCCGCATACCGGGCGTCGGCGCAGCAGGCGTGTCCCGTCGCCGCGACCAACCCCGCGCTGACGACGTGGGCGCACTACGACTACGACGGCCTGGGGCGGCTGTTTCGCGAGAGGCGCCTCCAGCCGGCGGGCGCCGTCAGCAAGCGGTTCACGCTCTACGACGCGCTCGGCAACGCGCGCTTCAACTCGGAGTGGGTTGCGGATTCGACGTCGGAGTCGGTCTCGGCCAATCTCGCGACCGCGTGCGTCTTCTCGGGCGGCAACTACGGAACGGCGCGTCCCTCGTCGGCACCGGGCACGTATCGCCTCTGCTTCGACCCGTTCGGCCGGCCCCAGCAGGTCGTGGGCGCGAAGCACTCGAGCCTCTCGACGACCAGCCGCTCCGACGGGGCGTCGTTCTACGGCGACACGAAGGAGACCGTTCTGACGTACTGCGTCAATGGAACGTTCACGAACCCGCAGATGGCGACGTGCTCCTCCGGGGGCATCAACGCCACGACCGTCTCGCAGAAGGACGCCTTCTCCCGGCTGACCTCCGTCACCGAGCCGGGCGGCGACGTGACGTCCTACGCGTACGACGTCAACGGAAAGCTGACGCTGGTGAGTCAGGGAGGACAGAGCCGCCTCTTCGGGTACGACACGGCGGGGTTCCTCCGCTCGGAGACGACCCCCGAACGGTCGACGGCCTACGGCTCGATCGGCAGCCTCGGCAACGTCCGCTCGGAGACGCGCCCCGGCGGGCTCGCGGTGACGCGGCTTTTCGACTTCGCCGGCCGCCCGACCGAGGAGGACGCGGGCGGCAACAAGTGGGTCGTCCACTGCTACGACGGCTCCGGGGGCTGCGTCGACGGAAGCGCGAACTTCTCGGGCGGAACGAATCCGAACGGCAAGCTGACCCGGCGCTACGGGTATAACTGGATTCCGACGATCGGGCCCGTGGTGGACGAGCAGTTTACCTACAGCGGGCCCAACGGGCGGCTGTCTCAGCAGACCACCTCGGTTGGCAACGGCGACCTGTCGGCCGCGACCACGCAGAGCTGGAGCTACGACGGCCTCGGGCTCGTCGCGCAACACGGACACCCGCGTACCACGGGCACGTTCACCGTGACCAACACCGCGACCAACGGCCTCTTCACGAAGGTCAACGCCAACGGCACCGACGTCGTCAAGGCGGCCACCTACAACCCGGCCGCCGGACTGGCGTCGTGGACCGCCGGAAACACCGGCACGAGCGTCGTCACCACGATCGCGCAGGACTCCAGCATGCTGCCGCGCCCCGCCAGCATCGCGAACACGCTCTGGAGCTCCGGTCCGTACGCCTACGACAGCGTCGGCGACGTCCTCCAGACGGGCGCGGACACGTACCAGTACGACGCGCGCGCGCGCCTCGTGGGGACGACGTATGGAGGACTGTCGCATTCCTTCGCCTACGACCGCTACGGCAACCTGACGCGCAACGGCTCGATCTCCTGGACGATCGACTCCGGCACCAACCGGATCACGCCGGCTTCCTTCGGAGCGCCGCAGTACGACGTCCGCGGGAATCTGATCGCCTACAACGGCGAGACGATGAGCTACGACGCACTGGATCGCCAGTACCGGAATGCCAACGCCAACTCCGACTGGGTCTACCTTTTCGACGGAGAAGGAGAGCGGATCGCCAAGTTTCCCGCCGGCTTCGCCGTCCTCCGCCGCGAGATGGCGCGGCAGATCGTCGAGGCGAACGTCCTGGCCCGCGGCTGGACGGTGCCGGCCTGCACGGCGGCAGTCTTCACGGACGTGCCGTGCTCGGACCCGGACGCCAGGTACGTCAACGCCCTCTACCAGCAGGGCGTCACGGGAGGCTGCACGGTCTCGCCGCTCCAGTACTGCCCGGATCGCACCATCACGCGCGAGGAGATGGCGGTCCTGATGGTGAGGGGCTACAAGGGCGTGAGCTACGTGCCCCCGCCGTGCACCGTCCAAATCTTCCAGGACGTTCCGTGCGGCGGCGACACCGCGCTCTATGCACCCTACATCCAGCAGCTCTACAATGACGGCGTGACGGCAGGCTGCAACGCGAGCCCGCTCCAGTTCTGCCCCTTCAAGACGATCGGCGAGTGGGAGACCGCCGTCTGGATGGCGAAGGCTCCCACGACGCCTCCCGGCGGCGCCTTCTGGGCCGCGTACCACCCGGTGCCGCGCGGCGCGATCTACACCCTGCGGGACGAGCAGAACCGCGTCGTCACGGAGATGGCGGGCGGCCTGACCGGCGCCTCGACCGCGACGCTCTCCGTTTCGCGCGACAACGCCTTCCTGGGGAACCTCATGGTCGCCTCGTCCGCGTCAGGCGCGTGGAACTACTCGGCCTCGGATCATCTGGGCAGCCCGCGCGCGGTCTGGGACTCCTCCGGCCACCTCGTCGAGACGCACAAGTACTGGCCCTACGGCGAGGACTCCATCGCCACACCCCCGAATCAGCGCCTCGCCTACTGCCTCATGGAGCGCGACGCCGAGACCAGCCGCTTCTACGACCACGCCCGTCAGCACGACTTCGGCCTCGGAAGGTTCCTGAGCCCCGACACGATCGGCGGCCACCCCGCCAATCCGCAGAGCTGGAACCGCTACGCGTACACGCTGGGGAATCCGATGAAGCACGTGGACCCGGACGGGAAGCTGACGATAGTTACCCATGGCACGGGTGCGAGAGGAGCGGCCGACTTCCTCCCGGGCGGGCGTTTCTTTGAGCACGTCGTTTCCACCATACCGGACCGAGCCTATGCTTCCTTTCAGTGGTCTGGGGGAGACAGCCACCAGGCACGCATGCACGCCGCAAACGCACTCGCGGAATTCATTCGAGCCTATCAATTTGCACCCGGTGAGAAACTCAACGTGATGACCGGCCACAGTCACGGCGGCAACGTCGACATTCTGGCCGTCAACATGGGTCTCGGGCATAGGGTCGAGAACCTCGTCACGCTGGGCGCACCGTCTCGGCCCGGCTATCACCTCCAGAATGGGTCAGCGGTCGGCAATTTTGTAAACGTGTTCAACTCCTTCGACCACGTGCAGGCCATGGGAGGTGGGAACTACGAAACGACGCTCGAGAATGGCCCTGCAGCGCGAACGCAGCCATATGCGCTCAATATCAATTGGAACGTGGACTTTGGTCCAATCCAATCTCATTTCGAGCTACACAGCCCCGCCGCCTGGAACTTCGCGCTTCCGCATCTCGATGTCGACGAGTCTCAACGAGACATGCATCCAACGGACTTGATATGGAACGAAGGCAACTAGAAAGTCGTTTGTTCAGTCCGCAGCAAGCGACGTCTCTGACGAGTTTCGTTGTCGGTGTGACGTTGTCCACATTTTGGTACCCCGAGGTTGCCACATGGCTTTATACGCACCTGACAACGAGGTCCGGCTGGGACGGAAGCGCGCTGGGTTACGTGAGAGCAACTCTCGTCGTTCCGACCAGCATCACGTTAATCGTAGGCAGCGTCGTAAGCTGTCTGCTCGCAGCACGGCGCAAGCCTTCTGCAGTGAGTGCCGCGATCCTTCTGAGCTGGGGAATTGGCATCGCCCTGATGGTCGCGTCAATTGTCTGGTACGCACGGATGGCTGACAGGGGGTAACCGCGAAGACTAGCTTCACGACCTAGTTGACGGCCATAACTGAAGGGAAGGCGATCATGAGAATCGGTGGCACTCTCCTCGCTGCCTTGATCATGCTCAACCCGGTCTCTAGTCCGGCCGAGGATCTCGGCTCGGCAATGAACCGCTTAGGTCTTCGGTCGGCAATCGTGGTCAGTTCGGAGGCCGTCGATGAGCATCCGGTGTGGTCACCCAAGGGCGATGCCCTGGCCGTCAACATCGAGGGTCATTGGCTGAGCGTACCGCTTGAGTCTGTGACCGTCGTCAAAGGTCAGTGGCGCGGCGGACAGCCGATCGGTGTCCTGCAGCCCGCTCCAGCGACATCGCCGATTGACGAGAAGACCGTCCGAGGCTGGGAAAAGGCAGGGAAATACGACCCGCGGAAAGTACAGGCGGGAGACGGCACGGTTGCCGAGCTCAAACAGGAGGAGCTCAGCACGGAATTTCTGATCACGAAGAAGGGCGCCAAGCCCGAGAGTCAGTGGAAGAGCGGGATGGAGAATTGCCACAGCCTCGGTTTGTCGCCGGATGAGAAGTACGTGGCCTTCATCTGCGAGCTCAATGGCGTGATCGTGACAAAGCTCTAGGTCGATGTCGGATTCCGCTCGACGATCCGAGCTCCTTCCCTACCTGTTGGTGGGTCTTGGGTGGTTCGTGCTCCTGGTCTTTGCGTCGCGCTTCAGGACCATCGAACCGATCTTCCTCTGGGTCATGACGCAAGGACTCCTGCTGGAAAAGATCTCGCCGGGCGGGTGGGTTGGATGGCTCATTTTGCTCGGCATCTATTTGGGGGCCGGAGTCGTTGCCTGGCTGGCCATCGAGAGATCGAGACGGGATCCGGCCCACATCTGGCGTCGAGCGCTTTTCGCCTGGGTTGGCGTTCAAGCGATCTATTGCGTTATCGCGACTGCGCTCGTCCAGTTCGGCATCTTGTACGAGTAAGGTTTAGCCCCGTACCCGCTGAACAAACCAAAACAACCCGATCGCCGCGATGACGAGGCTCGCCGGGATCACGACGCGCCGCCGGTACCAGGGCTTATTACGGAACGGGAGGCCGATCAGCAGGAACGCCGCGGCGATCACCGAGAGCTGACCCAGCTCGACGCCGGCGTTGAAGCACAGGAGCGCCGGCAGGAACTCACGCCGCGGCAGGCCCAGCTGGGAGAGGACGCCGGCGAAGCCCATGCCGTGGAGCAGGCCGAAGCCGAACACGAGGGCGACGCGCCAGGGCGAGAGCTTCGGCGTCACGACGTTCTCGACGGCGACGTAGACGATCGAGAGTGCGATCAGCGGCTCGACGATCCGGGGCGAGAGCGAGACGACGCCGTAGATCGTCAGCGCGAGCGTGATCGTGTGGGCCACGGTGAACGCCGTGACCTGCATCAGAATCGGCTTGAGACGGATCGAGAGCAGGAAGATCCCCAGCACGAAGAGGATGTGGTCCGTGCCCTTGGGCAGGATGTGCGTGTAGCCGAGCCTCAGGTAGGTCCGGATCACCTGCGCGCGCGTCATCGGGACGATCTGCGAAGCCAGCGTGAAGGGCTCGCTCCGCGCCGGGCCCTCGACCCACTGGCGGGACGCGTTCTCGACGCCCTCCGTCCGCAGCGTCAGCATGTACGAGCCAATCGCTCCGCCGTTCTTCCAGGTGAACGTCTTCGCGCCGCCGGGAATCTCGCCCGTGAAGCGCAGCGTCAGCTCCCCGGCCACGGCCGTCTCCGTTACCCTGTCGGCCGCGCTGTGCGGTGGCGCAACGAGCTCTACGGCCGGCGCCGCGGCACGGCCGTCGAACGCGATCTCGACGCCGTTGATCGCGTGGGCGATCAGGCCGCCGACCTTCTCGCGCAGCACCGGCGTCAGGTTGCCGACCGTCCCAAACCGCAGGTCGATCGCCTCGCCGCGGTCGTACCCCGGCGGCAGGTGCTCGCGATCGACGATGGCGTCGATCGCGAAGGTCCCGTCCTTCCGGAACTCCGCGACGACGCGAATCGTGCCGAGCTCGTGGGCGGACAGCGCCGCCGGCGCCACGACAAGGGCGCCCAGGAGCGCCAGCAAGAGCCCGGCGAGAGCGGGGCGAATCTTAGCGGGTGTAAACGACCTTGCCGCCGACCACCGTCGTGTCGACCTGGATCTTCTCGATCGCCTGGGGCGGCACGCGCAGCACATCGTCCGAGAGGATTACGAAGTCCGCCAGCTTCCCGGATTCCAGGGATCCCTTCTCTTTTTCCTCGAAGGCGGCATAGGCGGCCGTGACCGTGTAGGCCCGCAGGGCCTCCTCGGCCGAGATCTTCTGCTCCGGGACCCAGCCGCCCGGCTGCTTGCCGTCGATCGTGGCCCGGGTGACCGCGGCCGCGATGCCCAGGATCGGCGAGAGCGGCGCCACGTCCCAGTCCGAGCCGAAGGCGAGCGCGGCCTTCGCGTCGAGAAGCGAGCGGAAGGCGTAGGTCCCCTTCGAGCGCTCCTTCCCGAGACGCTTCTCCGCCCAGCGCCCGTCGTCCACGGCGTGGTACGGCTGCATCGACGGGATCACGCCGAGCGCAGCGAAGCGCGGAATGTCCTCCTGCCGGAGATGCTGCGCGTGCTCGACGCGGAAGCGCCGGTCCTTCGGGCCGTTCTTCTTCGCGACGCGCTCGTAGATGTCGAGGATCTGCGCGTTCGCCTTGTCGCCGATGGCGTGGACCTCGACCTGCATACCCGCCGCGTCGGCCGCCGCGATCCGCTCCTCCATGCCCTCGACCTCGGGCATCGCGACGCCGCTGTTGCCGGGGTCGTCGTCGAACGGCGCGAACATGAGCGCGGTCCCGGCGCCGAGCGCGCCGTCCATGAACGCCTTCACGCCGCCGATCCGGAGCCACTCGTCGTTGTGGAGGCTCTTCTTCGTCTCGAGCGGCTTGGGCCACGTCGAGAGCAGCGGCCGGTAGTTGACGCGGACCGTCAGCTCCCCGTTCAGACGCAGCGCGTCCCAGCCGAGGACGTCGAGCGGCCCGCCCGGCAAGTCCTGCACCGACGTGACGCCGTTCTGGCCGGCGTGTTTGTTCGCGGCGCGCAGCCCCGCGGTGATCTCCTGAAGAGTCCGCTCCGGCCGTTGCTTCCAGACCAGGTCCATCGCGGAGTCCTTCAGGACTCCGGTGGGCTCCCCCTTCGCGTCCTTGACGATGACGCCGCCGGAGGGGTCCGGCGTGTCGCGCGTGACGCCGCCGGCCTTCAGCGCGAGGCTGTTGCAGACCATCATGTGCCCGTCCTGCCGCGAGAGGCAGGTCGGATGGTCGCCCGTCGCGGGATCGAGATCGGCCTTCGTCGGCAGGCGCACCGGGCTCCACTGCTGGTGGTCCCATGCGCCGTCGGTCAGCCAGACGCCCGCCGGCTGCTTCTTCGCGTAGTCGCCGACGATGCGGGTGAACTCGGCCGGGTCCTTCGTCTTGCGCAGGTCCATCGCGAGCAGGTCGAGCCCTCCGCCCGACATGTGCGTGTGGCAGTCGATCATCCCGGGGACGACGCGCCGCCACTTCGCGTCGAGCACCCTCGTCTGCGGTCCCTTGAGCGCCTCGATCTGCTTGTTCGAGCCGACGGCCACGATCTTCCCGTCGCGCACCGCGAGCGCCTCGGCCTCGGGGTTGCGCTGGTCGCCGGTCCAGATCTTCGCGGAGACGAGGATGAGGTCCGCCGGGGCCTCGTGGGCTTCCGGTGTCGCCGTCGTCGCAGTCGTCGTCATCGTCAGAGCCAGGACTCCGACAGCCAATAGCAGCACACTCATGCGCCTCCCCTTCGAAGCCCCAAGCCTACGCCTACGCCGTGCTCGAAACGCCCACGTTCTTCTCGGCGAGCGAGGCGCGCGCCGCCGCGAGCCGCGCGATCGGGACGCGGAACGGCGAGCAGGACACGTAGTCCAGCCCGACGTGGTTGAAGAACTCGATCGACCGCGGATCTCCGCCGTGCTCGCCGCAGACGCCGATCTTGAGCTTCGGCTTGACCTCGCGGCCGCGCCGCGTCGCGATCGCGACGAGCTCGCCCACGCCGTACTGGTCTAGGCTCGCGAACGGGTCCTCCGGCAGGATGCCCTCCGCGATGTACACGGGGAGGAACGTGCCCATGTCGTCGCGCGAGTATCCGTAGGTCATCTGCGTCAGGTCGTTCGTGCCGAAGGAGAAGAAGTCGCAGTTGAGCGCGATGCGGTTGGCGCGCAGCGCCGCGCGGGGCACCTCGATCATCGTACCGATCTGGCACGGCACGGCCTGGCCCAGCTCCGCGGTCACGTTCTTCGCCGTCTCGTCGACGAGAACGCGCAGCCGCTCGAACTCGCCGCGCGCGCCGACCAGCGGGATCATGATCTCGGGGCTGGGGCGGATGCCCTCCTTCACCGCCGCCGCGGCGGCCTCGAAGACGGCGCGCACCTGCATCTCGTAGATCTCGGGGTTGGTGATCCCGAGCCGACACCCGCGGTGCCCCAGCATCGGGTTCGCCTCCTTGAGCGCGTGGGTGCGCTCGCGGACCTTCTCGATGGGCACTCCCAGGTCCGCAGCCGTCCGCGCCATCGTCGCGTCGTCGTGCGGCAGGAACTCGTGCAGGGGCGGATCGAGCAGGCGAATCGTGACCGGCCGCTCCCGCATCTCGCGGAAGATCCCGAGGAAGTCCTCGCGCTGCATCGGCAGGATCTTGGCGAGCGCCGCGCGGCGCTGCTCGATCGTCTCGGCCAGGATCATCTCCCGCACGGCGCCGATGCGCCCCTCCTCGAAGAACATGTGCTCCGTGCGGCAGAGGCCGATGCCCTCGGCGCCGAAGAGGCGAGCGACCCGCGCGTCGTGCGGCGTGTCGGCGTTCGCGCGGATGCGCAGGCGGCGGCGCTCGTCGGCCCACGTCAGGATGCGCGTGAAGGCCTGAGAGACGCTCGACTTCTCGAGCGGAATCTTGCCCTCGATCACGACCTGGAGGACCTCGGACGGCTGCGTCGGGAGCTGGCCGACGATGACCTCCCCGGCGGTCCCGTCGATCGACAGCCAGTCGCCCTCGGCCACTTTGAGGTTCTTCGCGCGGACTTCCTTGTGAGGCAGGTCGACCTCGATCTCGCCCGCGCCGACCACGCAGACCTTGCCCATCCCGCGAGCTACGACTGCAGCGTGGCTCGTCATCCCCCCGCGCAGCGTCAGGACGCCGGCCGCGGCGTGCATGCCCGCGATGTCCTCGGGCGAGGTCTCCTCGCGCACGAGTACGACCGGCTCCCCCTTCGCCGCCATCGCGACCGCGCGCTCGGCCGTCAGCGCGATGCGCCCGCACGCCGCGCCCGGGCCGGCCGGCAGGCCCTTGCCCATCAGGCGGCCTTCCTTCACGGCGGCCGCCTTCTCCTTCTGCGGGAAGATCGGGGCCAGCAGCTGGATGAGCTGTTCGGGCTCGACGCGCGCGACCGCCTCCTCCGGGTCGATGAGGCCCTCGTCCACCATGTCGGTCGCGATCCGCACGGCGGCGAAGCCGGTGCGCTTGCCGTTGCGCGTCTGGAGGAGGTAGAGCTTCCTGTCCTCGATCGTGAATTCGAGGTCCTGCATGTCGCGGAAGCGCTTCTCGAGCGTCTCCTTGATCCGCACGAGCTCCGCGTACGCCTCGGGCATCGTCTCCTGGAGCGAGCGGCCGGAGCCGTCGGCGTTGAGCGGCCGCGGCGTCCGGATGCCCGCGACGACGTCCTCGCCCTGGGCGTTGGGGAGAAACTCGCCGTAGAACTTGCGTTCGCCGGTCGACGGATCGCGCGTGAAGGCGACGCCCGTCGCGGAGGTCTCGCCGCGGTTCCCGAAGACCATGGCCTGGACGTTGACCGCGGTGCCCCAGTCGTCGGGGATGTGGTGGAGCTTGCGGTAGGTGCGCGCACGCTCGTTGTCCCAGGAGCGGAACACGGCGGCGATGGCGCCCCACAGCTGCTCGCGCGGGTCGTCGGGGAAGTCGTGTCCGGTCCGCTGCCGCACGATCTGCTCGGCGCGGCGGACGATCTCGGCGAGGTCCTCGGCCGTCATGTCGCCGTCGGCCTTCAGGCCGCGCGCCTTCTTGACCTCGGTCATCGCCTTCTCGAACTCGTGGCGCGGCACGCGCAGCACGACGTCGCCGTACATCTCGAGGAACCGCCGCCGGCAGTCGAACGCGAAGCGGTCCCCCGAGAGCGCGGAGAGGCCCGGGACCGTCCGGCTGGTGAGCCCCAGGTTCAGGATCGTGTCCATCATCCCGGGCATCGAGCTGCGGGCGCCGGAGCGGACCGAGACGAGCAGCGGGTTTCGCGGATCGCCGAAGCGCTTGTCGGCGTCGTGCTCCAGCTTCGCGAGCGCCGACTCGACCTCCGCGCGGATGCCGTCGAGGCTCGCGCCGCGCGAGAAGTCGGCGCACACCGAGGTCTCGATCGTGAACCCGGGGGGGACCGGGACGCCGAGGGCCGTCATCTCCGCGAGGCCGGCGCCCTTGCCGCCGAGCGTCTCCTTGCCGAGGCCCGCGCCTTCGGCCACGCCGTTGCCGAACGAGAACACGCGTTTCATGGCTTCTCCGCCTTCTCTCTCTCCGCCTTCTCGACCTTCTCGACTTTTTCTACGACGATCTCCGAGAAGTCCGCCAGACGCGTGAATTCTTGCCGAATCGAGGCGAGCAAGGCCAGTCGGTTGCGCTTCAGGTCTTCTTCAGGACAATTCACCAGGACCTCCACGAAGAAGCGGTCGAGCGACGGTGCGATTGACGCGATCGTCTCCATCGCCTCGCGGTAGTGCCGCTCGCTCATGAAGCCCTCGATCGCCGAGCGGGCCTGCAGGAAGTCGGCGGCGAGCGCCTTCTCGGCGTCCTCGCGATAGAGGTCGGGCGTCGGCTCGCCCGGGGTCTCGTCGCCCAGGATGTTGCGGATCCGCTTGAACGCGAGGATGAGCGAGCGGAAGTCCATGTGACGCCGCGCCTCGGACAGCGCGCGGGCCCGGTCCGCGGCGTCGGCGAAGTCCCACACGCCGACGTTCAAGACCGCGGAGATCTCGTCGTACGAGTGGCCGCGCCGCTCGAGCAGCGTCCGGAGCCGCTCGGCGAAGAAGCTCTCGAGCTCCGCGAGCGCCTGCTCCTCACCCGTCCCCTTGAGCTCCGGCGGATAGAGCGCGTACGCCTGGAGGACGACGGGCCGCCAGTCGGTGCGCCAGTTGCGCGTGATCGCGATCGAGACGACGCCGAGCGCGGCGCGGCGCAGCCCGTACGGGTCCTTCGAGCCGGTGGGCGTGAGACCCAGCCGGAAGAGCCCGGCGAGCGAGTCGAAGCGGTCGGCGAGCGAGAGGATCGCCCCGGCCGCCTTGCGCGGCGGATCGTCGGACGCCGACGCCGGGCGGTACTGGTCGTAGATGGCCTTCCAGACCGAGTCGGGGTGGCGCTCGCGGCGGGCGTAGATGCCGCCCATGACCCCCTGCAGGTCCGTGAACTCCTTGACGAGCTGCGTCGTCAGGTCGGTCTTGGAGAGCAGCGCGGCGGTGCGAACCGCCTCGATGAGGTCGGCGCGGCCGACGCGGACCGCGATCGCCTCCGCGAGGTCCTGGAGGCGCGCCGTCTTCTGGCGATAGCTGCCGAGCCGCTCCTGGAACGTGAGCTTCTCGAGCTGCGGCAGCCGCGACTCGAGGCTGTGGCGGATGTCGTCCTCGAAGAAGAAGCGGGCGTCGGCGAGCCGGGCGTTCAGGACCCACTCGCAGCCCTTGGCGATGAATCCCTTCCGATCCTCGGTGTTGTCCATCACGGCGATGAAGTGCGGCAGCAAACCCGACGGGCCGCGCACCGGGAGGAACTTCTGATGCACCCGCATCGCCGTGCCCGTGACCTCCTCGGGCAGCTCGAGGAACTCGGGCGCGTAGGCGCCCTGCACGAGGCCCGGCCACTCCACGAGGTCGGCGAGCGTGTTGGCGAGGTCGGCGTTGGCCTCGATCGAGCCGCCGACCGCGGCGGCCCGGCCGCGCGCGTCCTCGAGGATGCGCAGGCGGCGCACCTCCGGATCGGGCTCGACGAAGCGGCCGCGCAGCTTCTCGAGATAGTCGTCGGGGCCGGTCACCGCGAAGTCGCCGTCGGAGAGGATGCGATGTCCGACGGTGCGGTCCCCGGCCGCGACGCCGAAGAGCTCCATCGGGACGACGCGGCCGTCGAGGACCGCGAGGACGCCCCGCACCGGGCGGACAAACGAACGCTCGCCCGTTCCCCAGCGCATCGTCTTCGGGAACGTCAGCCCGGCGACGAGCCGGGGAAGGAGCTCCGAGAGGACCTCCGCCGCTTCCTTGCCGGGGATCGTCTTGCGCGCCGCGACCGTCCGCCCGCGCGGCGCGTCGACCACGACGAGATCCGCGACGTCGACCTTCTGCGCCTTCGCGAAACCCTCCGCCGCCTTGCTCGGCGTGCCATCCGGCTTGAAGGCGCTCGACTCGGGAGGGCCCAGGATCTCCGCGAAGCGGTCGGCCTGCCGCGAGGGAAGTCCCCGCAGGATGACCGCTAAGCGGCGAGGCGTCGCGAAGGATTCGACCGCCGCGGGCGGGAGCGACTCCTCCGCGAGGCTCTCCCCCAGGCGGCGGGCCAGCTCCAGGCGCGCCGGAGTCAGCGCCGGCGCCGGGATCTCCTCCGTCCGGATCTCGAAGACGAACTCTTTGGTGCTCAACTGAAGACGCCGCGCGGCGACCGCTTCGGGACGCCCGACGAAGCCTTTCCCCTCAAACCGCGGCCGGCTCAGGCTCGAGCCGGGTCCGCTGACCTTCCTTCCCCGCCACGTAGGCCCTCGCGCACGCGCAGGCGAGGTCCCGAATCCTCCGGATGATCCCCACGCGGTCGGTCGCCGAGACGGCGCCGCGCGCGTCGAGCAGGTTGAACTGGTGCGAGCAGACGAGCGTCGCCTCATACGCGGGCAGGACCAGGCCGGCGTCCAGGCAGCGCCGCGCCTCCGCCTCGTGGCGGTCCAGCATCCAGGCGGCGAGCTCGACGTCGGCGACCTGGAACGCGTACTTCGACAGCTCGACCTCGTCGCGCCGCCGGACCGCGCCGTAGGAGAGCGCCTCGTTCCAGCGGATGTCGTAGATCGAGTCGACCTTGGCGAGGAACATCGCGATGCGCTCGAGCCCGTAGGTGATCTCCGCGGAAACCGGCGCGAGGTCGATGCCGCCCGCCTGCTGGAAGTACGTGAACTGCGTGATCTCCATCCCGTCCATCAGGACCTGCCAGCCCACGCCCCAGGCGCCGAGCGTCGGCGACTCCCAGTTGTCCTCCTCGAAGCGCACGTCGTGCTCGGAGAGGACGAGGCCCAGGCGCTCCAGGCTCCGCAGATACATCTCCTGGACGTCGTCGGGCGAGGGCTTGAGGACCACCTGGAGCTGGAGATGCTTGCCGAGGCGGAAGGGATTCTCGCCGTAGCGCCCGTCGGCGGGGCGCCGCGAGGGCTGCACGTACGCGCAGCGCCACGGCTCCGGCCCCAGCACCTTGAGGAAGGTGGCCGGATGCATCGTGCCCGCGCCGACCGGCAGGTCGTAGGGCTGCTCGATGAGACAACCCTCGCCCTCCCAGAAGGCGGTCAGCTCCGCGATTAAACGTTGAAGGGTAATCACTAAGCCTAGTTTATCGCAGCCCCGCGGTCCTGAGCGCCGCCTCGCCATCGACCCGAGCGTCCGCTCGCCGTCATCCCGAGAGCCCCAGCGCCGTTGTCCTGAGCGCTCCATCGCCGTCATCCTGACGCCGAGCGTCGCGAGGAGGAAGGATCCCGAAATCGACGAGGGAGGATGGCGATCGAGTACGGGATCCTTCGTCGCTTCGCTCCTCAGGATGACGGGCGTTTCGGATAGCCTCGTCGGAGTGCCCGGTGCACGTCTATTCGCGGCGACAGGCGCGAAGCCCTCGAAGTTGCAAGCGCTAGCCCAAAACCTCGCTCAATACCCTCTGCGACTTCAACTCGTGCCCAAGGAAGTGCCGGCGCGCGAGGCGGGTAATCGCCGCGACTTCGGCGAGCCCGGGCGGATCGGAGGCCGGATCGAGCGGCCCGGACAGGAATCGCGACAGCGTCGCGCGCGCCGGGGCCGACAGCCGGATTCCTGTGCCGCTCCGGCACTCCGGTCCGAGGAAGCCGGGCAGCCGCTCGTCGAACATGAGCGCAAGCGCCTCGGTCTCCTTCTCGGGCAGCGCCGCGCCGCACCGGGCGCACTCGCGGAGGGACGGGAACAGACCCGAGAGCCTCAGGATCCAGACGTCGAAATAGGCCGCGGTCAGCGCGGGCTTGCCGCCCGCGAAGAGCGAGTCCATCGCGTGGCGCGCGAGACGGTAGAACGGTTCGGCGGGGTCCGACTCGGAGACGAACGTCTCGAGGCTCTCCGCCATCGCGGGGAGGAGGAGCGCGCGCTCGAGCTCCGTGGAAAGGGAGAACGAGGCGCGGATGGGATCCACCGATCGGATCGACACCAGATCGCCGCCCTCCTTCTCGTAATAGACGACGTCGGCCTCGGTCATGGGCTCGAGCGCGCCGGCGAACGTGCTGCGCGGGCGGCGGGCGCCGCGAGCCACCCCGCGCTTCTTGCCGAATTCCCGCGTCAGGAACGAGACGATGCGGTCCGTCTCGCGCAGCGCGTACGTGCCCAGGATGAAGGCCGTCGAGGAGTGAAGCCGCACGAAGCGATTATGATGAACGCGGCGGCGACGGCTTCCCGAATAAAATTCGGAAAAATTATCTATTTTCCTTATTCCATATGCCTGCAGAGTCACATCGGCAACTGAACAAGGGGGTCGTCCTCCTCGGCTGGGTCTCCCTGCTCTCGGATGTCGCCTCCGAGATGATCTACCCGCTGCTGCCGGACTTCCTGACCCGGACGCTGCACGCGGGGCCCGCGGCGCTCGGCATCATCGAAGGCGTCGCCGAGGCCACGGCCTCTCTGACCAAGTGGGTCTCGGGCTGGTGGTCGGACCGGGCGCGCCGCCGCAAGCCCATGGTCGTGGGCGGCTATGCGCTGGCCGCGGTCGCGCGTCCGCTCGTCGGGCTGGCGTCGAGCTGGGGGCAGGTGCTCGCGATTCGTTTCGCCGACCGCGTCGGCAAGGGCATCCGCACCTCGCCCCGCGACGCCCTGATCGCCGATCTGGTCCCTCCCGAGAAGCGCGGCCGGGCCTTCGGGCTCCAGCGCGCGATGGACAACGCCGGCGCGTTCGTGGGCCCGCTGATCGCGGCCGCGCTCCTGAAGTTCGTGTTCGACGACGAGCGTCCCGTCTTTTTCCTGGCGGCAATCCCGGGCCTCCTCGCCGTGGCGGTCCTGCTGCTCGCGCTCCGCGAGAGCCCCCGGCCGCGCGCCGTCGTACCCGCTGCCGACGCGGCCGCCGCGACCGGTCGAGGCGCGGGACGCGCCGGTGCGCCGCTCTCCCGCTCCTTCTGGATCACGATCGGCATCTTCGGCCTGTTCACGCTGGCGAGCTCGACCGACGCCTTCCTGCTCCTGAAGGCGCGCGACTCCGGCATTCCCCTCTGGCAGCTGCCGCTCTTGTGGGCGTTCTTCAACGGCCTCAAGGCCGCGGGCGGAGTTCCCGGCGGCGCCCTGGCCGACCGTCTGGGCCGCGTCTGGACCATCCTCGCCGGCTGGGCGATCTATGCGCTCGCGTACGTCGGGTTCGCCTTCGCCGCGACTCCGGTCCAGACCTGGCTGCTCTTCGCGCTCTATGCCGCCTTCTACGCCTTGACCGAAGGGGCGGAACGCGCGCTCGTGGCCGACATGGTTTCCGCCGACGCGCGCGGCCGGGCCTTCGGCGTCTTTCACGCGACCGTGGGTCTGGCGGCGCTGCCGGCCTCGATCCTCTTCGGAGTCTGGTGGAACCTCTGGGGCCCGCGCGCGGCCTTCCTCATCGGAGCCGCGATCGCGGTGCTCGCGACCGCCGCCCTGCTCGCTTTTCGCCTGCGCGCACGCGAAAAACTCGAAGGATTTTAGATCTCAGGTTTTAGATTTTAGAGAACCGTGGCCCCGGCAAATCCAAAATCTAAAATCTAAAATTGGTCCCCGAAGCGAAGGCCCAAACCCCGCCAACCGGCCCTTGATAGGATTGAACGCGATGGGACCGGTGTGGCGTCTGATCAAGGGCCAGAAGGACATGTGCCACCGCTGCGGGAAGGAGATCGTGGACTTCCCGGCCGTGGGCCGCGTTGTCGACTACCAGTTCCTGGCGGAAGAGAAGTACTGCTGGGACTGCTACCGGTACCTGACCCCGTTCGTCGACGAGCTGGCCTCCGAGTCCCAGAACCCGTTCCAAGCGGTGACCAAGCCCGCCATCCCGTGACGGACCTCGCCGCCTCACCGGGCTCGGACCTCTCGGCGTCCTTTCAGGGCTCGGATCTCGAACCGATCGCGCGAAAGGTCCTGGCGGGCGAGCGCCTCTCCTTCGAGGACGGGGTCCTCCTCTTCCGGACCCGCGACTGGCTCGGGCTGGGCCGCCTCGCCAACCACGTCCGCGAGGCGCGGCACGGGAACCTGGCCTTCTACAACGTCAACCGGTACCTGAATCCCACGAACCTCTGCTGGGTCGACTGCGCGCTCTGCGCGTGGGCCAAGAAGGTCAACGAGCCCGGCGGCTACGAGATGGCGATCGACGAGTGCGTGGCCGAGGCCGGCAAGGGCTACAGCGAGGCGGTCACCGAGTTTCACATCGTCGGCGGGCTCCACCCCACCTGGCCCTTCTCCTACTACACCGGGCTGATGCGCGCGTTGAAGGAGCGCTTCCCGTCCGTCCACCTGAAGGCCTGGACGATGGTGGAGCTCGACTGGATCGCCCAGGTCGCCGGCAGGCCGCTCGCCGAGACCATCGCGGAGCTCCACGCGGCCGGCATGGACTCCTGCCCGGGAGGCGGCGCCGAGATCTTCGCGAAGCGCGTCCGCGACGTCATCTGCAAGAACAAGATCTCGGGCGAGCGCTGGCTCGAGGTCGCGCGCGAGTGCCACCGCCAGGGGATCCGCACCAACGCCACGATGCTCTACGGGCACGTCGAGACCGACGAGGAGCGCGTCGACCACCTGTTGCGGCTGCGGGAGCTGCAGGATCAGACCGGCGGCATCCCGGGGCTGATCCCGCTCGCGTTCCACCCCGAGAACACGCCGCTCGCCCACCTGCCGCCCTCGAGCGGACAGCTCGACCTGCGCGTCATCGCCGCGTCGCGGCTGCTCCTCGACAACGTGCCGCACATCAAGGCCTACTGGATCCAGATCGGGACCAAGCTCGCGCAGGTGGCGCTCCACTTCGGGGCGGACGACCTCGTCGGAACCGTCGTGGATGAGACCATCACGCACGCCGCGGGCGCCACGACGGCTTCCGGCATGACGCGCGCCGAGTTCGAGCGCCTGATCCGCGAGGCGGGCCGCGAGCCCTTCGAGCGGGACTCGCAGTACCGCCGCATCGTCCGGTCGCCCTCCGCGGCGCCGGCGGCGCTCGCCCCGGCCCCGGCATGAGGCCGCTCCGCTCGAGCCTCGCGGCCGTTTCGGTCTTCACGCTCTTCACGCTCCTCACCGCCTGCAAGACCGCGGGCTACGACACCAAGCCGCGCATCGCGGTCGTCGGCGGCGACCCCATCGTCGCGATGTCGTCGCCCGAGAGCATGCCCACGCTGGCAAGCCCGAACCTGGTCACCGTCAGGCAACAGGCCGATCCGCCGTATCCCGACGAGAAGGTCCTCGGCGTCGCGGTCGGCGCGCCGCGCATGTACCCGATCGGGCTCCTCGATACCTACGAGGTCGTCAACGACGAGAGCGGCGGCGTGCCGTACGTCGTGGCCCGCTGTGCCCTGACGGACTTCACGGGAGCGCTCGACCGGCGCGTCGCGGGGCGCACGCTGACGTTCGAGAACTCGGGCGCCCTCTGGAGGGACATGCTGGTCCTCCGCGACAAGGAGACCGGGACGTACTGGTCACCCGCGACGGGCGCCGCGCTCGCCGGCCCGCTCGAGGGCGAGCGCCTCCGACTCCTGCCGGGAACGGTCGTGACGACGGCCGACGCCTGGGAGGAGCTCGTTCCGGAGACCCTGTGTCTGGACACCGGGGAGCTCTCCTCGGTCTCGCTCCAGCTCAAGCTGTACTCGACCTCCTCGATGGAGGGCCTCTCCGGCAGGAAGATCGAGGACCGGCGCTACGCCCCCAAGGACCGGGTATTCGTCGTCGCCGACGGCGGCCAGGCCGTCGCGTTCAGCGGCGCCGAGCTGAAGAAGCGCAAGTCCGCGACCGTGAGCCTGGCGCAGGACACGCTGGTCCTCGAGTGGGACGCCGCGGCCCGCAGTCCCCGCGCCTACCGCCTGACGGGAGTCGCGCGCGAGGAGCAGCCGGTGATTCCGCTCTATTGGTTCGCCGCGGTGCGCCACTTCCCGGGGGTCCGAACACTGGCGGAGCTGACTCCGAAGTCGTGAGGATCCCGGGCGGGGGCGAGCCCCGCCCCTACTGCGCGGAGTTGACGTCTTCCTCCGTCGAGACCGAGAACTTCTTGTAGTCCCCGTAGGTGGAGTGCACGTCGAGGCGCGTCCCGAACAGCAGGAGCGCCCTGGCCGCGCCGACGAAGCGGGCCTCGGCCGGCAGCCAGACCTCGTCGTTGACCTTCTTGCGCTGGAAGAACGCGGTCGCGCCCTTCTGGAGCCGGGCGAGCTTCGCGGGGCCGACCCCCATCGAGTCGACCAGCTTCGCCTCCAGGCGCACCAGCTGGCGGTCCGCCTCGTCGATCCAGGCCCGGCCCGCGAGCTTCTGGGCCACCTTCCCGCCCTCCGTGACCGGCCGGTAGCCGGGGCGCGGCGTGAAGGACACGATGATCGTGGGCCGGCCGTCGACGGTCTCGCGGCCGACGACGCCGATGTCGTCCATGCGGAAGATCTCGTCGACGACGGCGCGCTCCTTGCGCCGCTTCTCGTCCTCGTGGGCCTGCCGGGTCGCGTCATCCTGCGAGGCGATCCGCTGCTCCCGGCGCTCGGTCTTCTCCTCCTGCTTGCGGTCCTGCTCGGCGAGCTCGGCCTCGGAGAGGGGAGCCCCGTCGCGGGCGACCAGCCGGCGATAGATCTTGCGGGGCTGCGTCGACGGATAGACCTCGTAGACCTCGGTGGTCGTCTTCTTGACGCCGCCGTGCGAGTCCAGCCGCGACTCCTTGAAGACCTCGGTGAACGTGTACTGGTCGAGCAGCGTCTCGTCGCTCTGGAGGTTCTGTCGGACCTCCTCCAGGAACTTGCGCGTGTCCGGGACGACGGGAGAGTCCGCGGCCGCGAGGGCGGCGGCGACGGAGAGTGGCGACGCCGAGAGGGCCGCAAAGGCCGCGGCCATGATCGCGAAGCGCAGGCGTCCCATCCATTGCGTGAACCGGCCGTCCCGGGCTCGAATTCCCGGGCCGCCGGAGCGCTCGGGCTCGGCCCTGCGGGGTCCGGCGCCTGCATATAATCCGGAATCGAATGCCTCAGGCCGCGACAACCAAGTTCTGGCGATCCTCGATCGGCCGCAAGGTGGTCATGGCGGTCACCGGCGCCATCCTCTTCGGGTTCGTCCTGGGCCACCTGGCGGGCAACCTGACGGTCTACCTGGGCCCCGAGGCCCTGAACGGCTATGCGGTCTTCCTTCGCCAGTTCCTCCACGGCGCCGGGCTGTGGATCGCCCGCGCCGTGCTCCTGCTGTCGGTGATCCTGCACATCTGGTCCGCGACCTCGCTGACGCTCTCGAGCCGGGCGGCCCGGCCGGTCGGCTACCGGGAACGCCAGGGGCGGAGTCCACGTACGCCTCGCGGACCATGCGCTGGAGCGGCGTGATCATCTTCTTCTTCGTGATCTACCACCTGCTCCACTTCACGTTCGGGACCGTGCACCCCGCGTTCGTGGAGGGCGACGTGTACCACAACTTCGTGACGGGCTTTCAAAGCGTGCCGGTATCGCTCGCCTACATCGTCGCGATGATCGCTGCTCGGGCTGCACCTGCGCCACGGGGTCTGGAGCATGTTCCAGACGCTCGGCGTCTCGCACCCGCGGTACATCCGGTGGGCGCACGTCGGGGCCTGGATCTTCGCGGCGATCATCGTGATCGGCAATTGCTCGTTCCCGATCGCCGTGCTCGCCGGAATCGTCAAGTGACCCAGTGAGCGAGGTACGCACGCCGTGGAGCTGAAGCCCAACGTCCCCTCCGGCCCGCTCGAGAAGAAGTGGGACGAAGCACCAGTTCGACATCAAGCTCGTCAACCCGGCGAACAAGCGCAAGTACAAGGTGATCGTCGTCGGCACCGGCCTGGCCGGGGCGGGCGGCGCCGCCTCGCTCGCGGAGCTCGGCTACAAGGTCAAGTGCTTCTGCTACCAGGACTCGCCGCGGCGCGCCCACTCGATCGCGGCGCAGGGCGGCATCAACGCGGCCAAGAACTACCAGAACGACGGCGACTCGCGTCTTCCGGCTCTTCTACGACACGATCAAGGGCGGCGACTTCCGCTCCCGCGAGGCCAACGTGTACCGGCTGGCCGAGGTGTCGGTCAACATCATCGACCAGTGCGTCGCGCAGGGCGTGCCGTTCGCCCGCGAGTACGGCGGGCTGCTCGCCAACCGCTCCTTCGGCGGCGCCCAGGTCTCGCGCACGTTCTACGCCCGCGGGCAGACCGGCCAGCAGCTGCTGCTGGGCGCCTACCAGGCCCTGGAGCGGCAGATCGGCCAGGGCCAGGTCGAGATGTATGCGCGCCACGAGATGCTCGAGCTGATCGTGGTCGACGGCCGGGCCCGCGGCATCGTCGTCCGCGACCTCGTGACCGGCGAGATCGAGTCGCACCTGGGCGACGCGGTCGTGCTCGCGACCGGCGGCTACGGCAACGTCTTCTACCTCTCGACCAACGCCAAGGGCTGCAACGCCACGGCGATCTGGCGCGCGTACAAGAAGCGGCGCCGCCTTCGCCAACCCCTGCTTCACGCAGATCCACCCGACCTGCATCCCGGTCAGCGGCGAGTACCAGTCCAAGCTCACGCTGATGAGCGAGTCGCTGCGCAACGACGGGCGCATCTGGGTGCCGAAGAGCCAAGGGCGACACGGCGCGCGCCGCAACCAGATCCCCGAGGACGAGCGCGACTACTACCTCGAGCGGATCTACCCGAGCTTCGGCAACCTGGTGCCCCGCGACATCGCCTCGCGCGCCGCCAAGCACGTGTGCGACGAGGGCCGCGGCGTCGGGCCCGACGGGTGTCGGCGTCTACCTCGACTTCGCGGACGCGATCGGCCGCCTCGGCAAGCCCAAGATCGAGGAGAAGTACGGCAACCTCTTCGAGATGTACGAGCGCATCACGGGCGAGAACCCCTACGACGTCCCGATGCGCATCTACCCCGCCATCCACTACACGATGGGCGGCCTGTGGGTGGACTACAACCTGATGAGCACGATCCCCGGTCTCTTCGTGCTCGGCGAGGCGAACTTCTCCGACCACGGCGCGAACCGCCTGGGCGCGTCGGCGCTCATGCAGGGCCTGGCCGACGGCTACTTCGTCATTCCCTACACGATCGGCAACTACCTCGCCCGCGAGAAGCTCGCGGCGGTCGCGAGCTCGCACCCGGAGGTCCGCGCCGCCGAGGAAGCGTCGCCGCGCGCACGAAGCGGCTGCTCTCCGATCGGCGGTAAGCGCCCCGCGGCGTCGTTCCACCGCGAGCTCGGGAAGATCATGTGGGAGCACTGCGGCATGGCGCGGAACAAGACAGGGCCTCGAGCAGGGCACTGGGCAAGATCCCGGGCCTGCGCGAGGAGTTCTGGCGCAACCTGCGCGTTCCCGGCAGCGGCGCCGAGCTCAACCAGTCCCTCGAGGTCGCCGGCCGCGTGGCGGACTTCCTGGAGCTCGGCGAGCTGATGTGCCTCGACGCGCTGGAGCGCGACGAGTCGTGCGGCTGCCACTTCCGCGAGGAGCACCAGAGCCGGACGGCGAGGCCAGGCGCGACGACGCGAAGTTCTGCCACGTCGCGGCCTGGGAATACGCGGGCGACGGGAAGAAGCCGATGCCGCAACGTCGAGCCGCTGACCTTCGAGAATGTCGATCTTGCGGTGAGGAGCTACAAGTAGATGCGCATCACCCTCAAGGTCTGGCGGCAGAAGGACGCGACGGCGGAGGGACGCTTCGTGACGTACGAGGCGCCCGACGTCAGTCCGAGCACATGTCGTTCCTCGAGATGCTCGACGTCGTCAACGAGGGGCTGATGCGCGAAGGGCGAGGAGCCGATCGCGTTCGACCACGACTGCCGCGAGGGAATCTGCGGCACCTGCGGCTTCGTCATCAACGGCAAGCCCCACGGCCCGCGACCGAAGCACGACCGCCTGCCAGCTGCACATGCGCACGTTCAAGGACGGCGACGTCGCTGACGATCGAGCCCTGGCGCGCGGACGCGTTCCCCGTCGTCCGGGACCTGGTCGTCGACCGCAGCGCCTTCGACCGGATCATCGCCGCCGGCGGCTTCGTCTCGGTCGCCACCGGCGGCGCGCCGGACGCCAACGCGATCCCGGTCCGCAAGGAAGACGCCGACCTCGCCATGGACGCGGCGGCGTGCATCGGCTGCGGCGCGTGCGTCGCGGCCTGCCCGAACGCCTCGGCCATGCTGTTCACCGCGGCGAAGGTCTCGCACCTCGGCGCTGCTGCCGCAGGGCCAGCCGGAGCGCGCCCGACCGCGTGCGGCAGCATGGTCGCGCAGATGGACGCCGAGGGCTTCGGCACCTGCACGAACCACGGCGAGTGCGAGGCGGCCTGCCCGAAGGGCATCTCGCGTCGACTTCATCGCGCGGATGAACCGCGACTACGTCAAGGCGAGCGCGGAAGCCGGCCGCCGTGCGGGCGCGGCGTCCGAGGGCGGAGGCTAGACGACATTGGCCGCCCCCGAGACGAAGACGAAGAAGACCCGCACCGAGACCGACACGATGGGCCCGATCGAGGTCCCCGCCGACCGCTACTGGGGCGCCCAGACCGAGCGCTCGCTCGCAGCACTTCAAGATCGGCGGCGAGCACTTGCCCGCGCGAGTCATCCGCGCGTTCGGCATCCTCAAGAAGGCCGCCGCGCTCGTCAACCGCGACCTCGGCGCGCTCCCGGAGGAGAAGGCGAAGCTCGATCGTCCAGGCGGCCGACGAGGTCATCGAGGGCAAGCTCGACGACCACTTCCCGCTCGTCGTCTGGCAGACCGGCAGCGGCACGCAGACCAACATGAACGCCAACGAGGTCATCTCGAACCGCGCGATCGAGATGGCCTGGGCGGCGCGATGGGCTCGAAGAAGCCGGTCCACCCGAACGACGACGTCAACATGTGCCAGTCGTCGAACGACACGTTCCCGACCGCCATGCACATCGCGGCCGTCGAGCGCGCTCGACGCATCGGCTGCTCCCGGCGCGTGCAGCGGCTGCGCGACACGCTCGACGCCAAGGCCGAAGGAGTTCGCGGACATCGTCAAGATCGGCCGCACGCACCTCCAGGACGCGACGCCGCTGACGCTCGGCCAGGAGTTCTCGGGCTGGGTCGCGCAGCTCGACTCGGCGCATCGGCGCGTCCGGGCAGGCGCTGCCGCACGCTCTACGAGCTCGCGCTCGGCGGCACGGCGGTCGGCACCGGCCTGAACGCTCACGCCGGACTTCGGTCCGAGCGGTCGCCGCGGAGATCGCCAAGCTGACGGGCCTCCCGTTCGTCGACCGCGCCGAACAAGTTCGAGGCGCTCGCCGGCGCACGACGCGCTGGTCGACGCCCACGGGGCGCTCAAGACGCTCGCGGCGGCCCTCATGAAGATCGCCAACGACGTCCGCTGGCTCGCCTCGGGCCCGCGCTGGGGCATCGGCGAGATCACGATCCCCGAGAACGAGCCGGGCTCCTCGATCATGCCCGGCAAGGTCAACCCGACGCAGTGCCGAGGCGATGACGATGGTCTGCGCGCAGGTCATCGGGCAACGACGTCGCCATCAGCATCGGCGGCGCGTCAGGGCAACTTCGAGCTCAACGTCTTCAAGCCGCTCATCGTCCACAACTTCCTGCAGTCGGTCCGGCTGCTCGCCGACGCCTGCGACTCCTTCGACGAGCACTGCGCCGTCGGCATCGAGCCGAACCGGCACGCATCGACGAGCACCTCGACCGTCGCTGATGCTCGTCACGGCGCTCAACGCCGCACGATCGGCTACGACAAGGCCGCGCAAGATCGCCAAGAAGGCGCACAAGGACGGCACGACGCTCAGCGACGCCGCCGCTCGCGCTGGGCTACCTGAGCGGCGAGGAGTTCGATCGCGAGGTCCGGGCCGAGAAGATGGTGAAACCCGGCGAAGCATGAGGGGCGGACGCCCCGAAAGGAATTAGCCGCGGGGCTCTCTCCCCCGTCCGGAGGAATGCCATGAACGAGCCGCTGCTGCACTGGCCCGCCCCCGCGATGCTGGGCGTCTCGGCGATCCGGCTGATCCTGGCGGCCGGCCTCGGAGCCCTGCTCGGCGCCGAGCGCGAGCGCGTCCACAGCGCGGCGGGACTGCGGACGCACATCCTGGTGGGCCTCGGGTCGGCGCTGTTCGTCCTCGCCGAGGTCGAATCGGGCGCGGACGGCGCGGCGCTGAGCCGCGTCATCCAGGGCCTCGTCGCCGGAATCGGTTTCCTCGGCGCGGGAACGATTCTCAAGCTCGGCGACCGCGTCGAGGTCCACGGCCTGACGACCGCCGCGAGCATCTGGGTCACGGCCGCCGTGGGAGTCGCGGCGGGGCTCGGGCACATCTGGCTGGCCGCCCTGGCGTCCGTCTTCGGCTGGGTCGTGCTCGGACCGGTCAAGCGGCTCGAGAAGAGCGCGAAGGCGGGCCCGCCGACCGACGGGCCGAGCTGAGGCCGAGGCCAGGGCGCTAAGGCTTCGGAGGAGCGCCCGGGCGTGTTTCTCGAACGCGCGCGGAGCGCCCCACCGAAGCAGCCGGCCGCGATCACCCCGAAATAGGCCGCGGTCCACGTCTGTCGCAGCGCGAGCACGACGCAGACGGCCAGGTTGATCGCCCCGAGGATCGCGTATTCGAGCCGCGGTCGGCTTCTGGAGGCTCATGCTCGGGGCCGGCTCAGGACGTCACCGTGGCGGGAGCCGCAGCGCATTTTCGACCTCGAGGTCCTTGACGCGCAGCCTTCCCACCTCGAGCTCGTCGATCACGACGCGGCGCGCGCGCACGCGGCCGAGCGCCAGGCGCCCGATCGCCAGAGAGCCGATCGCCAGCGCACCAACTGCGACCGCGCCGGCGGCGAGAGCGCCGGCGGAGACGGCGGCCGCCGCGAAGCGCCCCAACGCCGACCGCGAGCGGCGGGAGAGCGCCCGTCCCATCAGCCCAGCGTGGCGAGCAGGATCGCCTTGATCGTGTGCATGCGGTTTTCCGCCTGGTCGAACACGATCGAGGCCTGCGACTCGAAGACCTCTTCGGTCACCTCGAGGCCGTCCATCCCGTAACTTCGCGAAGAGCTCCTCGCCCTTGGTCGTCCGCGGTCGTGGAACGCGGGAAGGCAGTGCATGAACTTCGCCGTCGGGTTCCCCGTCGCCGCCATCAGCGCGGCGTCGACCTGGTACGGCTTGAGGAGCTCGATGCGCTCGGCCCACTTCGCCGGCGGCTCGCCCAACGAGACCCACACGTCGGTGTACACGAAATCGCAGCCTTCGACACCCCGCTTCGGATCGTCGGTCAGCGTCATCCGGGCGCCGGATTCCCGCGCCAGCGCATGCGCGCGCTGGCCACGACGGCGTCCGCCGGCCAGAGCGCCCGGGCGCGGCGAGGCGGACGTCCATCCCCATGCGCGCCCCCACGAGCAGGAGCGAGTTGCCCATGTTGTTGCGCGCGTCGCCCAGGTAGCAGTAGGCGATCTTCGTCGAGCGGCTTGGCCGGCGTGCTCCTCCATCGTCATGAAGTCGGCGAGCATCTGCGTCGGGTGCGACTCGTCGGTCAGCCCGTTGTAGACCGGAACGCCGGCGAACCTCGCCAGCTCCTCACGATCGACTGCGCGAACCCCCGGTACTCGATCGCGTCGTACATGCGGCCCGAGCACGCGCGCGGTGTCCTTGATCGACTCCTTGTGGCCGATCTGCGAGCCCGACGGGTCGAGGTAGGTCACGCCCATCCCCAGGTCGTACGCCGCCACCTCGAAGGCGCAGCGCGTGCGCGTGGAGGTCTTCTCGAAGATGAGGCAGATGTTCTTCCCGGCGAGCCGCCGCTGCCGGTGCCCGCGCGCCTTTTCGGCTTGAGCTTGTGGGAGAGATCGAGAAGGTAGCGGATCTCCTCGCGCGAGATCCGCCAGCTCGAGGAGGCTGCGGTTGCGCAGATTCACGGGCATGCGGCTGGGCTCCTATCGTCGGGTGCGGTAGGCGAAGAACGCGACGAGCGCGCTCGCGCCGGTCGAGTTGTACAGCAGGACCCGATACCGCGGAAACCCGACCTCGAAGGTCTGCTGGGGGGCCATCAGGTAGGAGCCGCCCTCGGGCGTGGCGGGCGCCGTGAACTCCACGGTCGCGGGAACGAGGCCGAGGGTTCTCCAGGCGTGCCGGAACGGCTCGATGTCCGGGAGGAGCAGCACTCCCACGACCCCGCGCCCGGTTGCGGTCCCCTTCAACTCGGCCGCCAGGTTCAGGGTCAGGTGGGTGTAGCCGTCGGTCTCGATGACGCCCGCGTCGATCAGGTTGGTCGCCTCGGAGCGCGCGACCGGCGGCACCATCAGGCCGCGAAGGCCGATCAGCGCCTCCGAGTGCTCCATCTTCTCCACCGATTGGCCCGCGGCCGCCGCGGCGGACGCCGCGAGAATCGCCATCACGGCGAATGCGGTGAACATCGTCCGTCTCATCGTTGCCTCCTCGTCGGGTCCTCGGGGCGCATTATGGCGCGGCCGACGAGCCGCGCTCCGCGCTCGGCGAGCAGCTCCCGCAGGATCGCACGGTGGCAGCGGCGCTCGTCCTCGCAGTAGCACCCCACCGAGAAGGGCGCGACGCGGGAGAGCGCGGCGAGAACGTCCAGGACGCGGCTCGCCTCGGGGCGCTTCATCTCGGCGCGGTAGCGGCGGCCGAAGACTCTCCACTCGCGGTCGCTTCGGGCCCGCCGGGCGGCCCGAACCAGCCCCTCCGACGGCGCGAGGTTCGGGAGCCATGCGTCGTAGAAGTCGCGGGACGCGAGCTCGCGCTTCGGCACGCCGCGCGGCGGGCGCCGCACGGTCCCGAGCCGCGGCCCCTCTCCCCGGGCGCGCGGCGAACCGAGCCGGACGATGCGAACGGGCATCGCGGCTCCTCTCAGAACGCCCACGGAGGCGGCGGCACCACGCCGACCGCCTCATCCGCCGCGCGCGTGGCGGCGTCGAGAGCCTCCGCGAGGCGGCGGCTCGCCTCCTCGTCGCTCATCGAGGCGGGCACCTCGAAGGGCTCCCCGTAGGTCACGACGTTGCGAGAGAACGGCCCGGGGACGAGGAAGCGATCCCAGGAGCGCAGGAAGCGTGGCCGCGAGCTGGCGCCGCTGATCGGCAGCACCCACGCTCCCGTCTCCCGCACCAGCCGCAGAATGCCCGGCTGGACGACGCGCGGGGGCCCCTTCGGGCCGTCCACGGTCAGCGCGCCGGGACGCCCGCTCCGCATTTCCACGAGCATCTCCATCAAGGCGGTGCCGCCGCCGCGGGTCGTGGAGCCGCGCGCCGCGACGTAGCCGTTGCGGACCAGCCACCGCGCGATGATCTCTCCGTCCTTCGAGCGCGACGCCATCGTCACGACGCCTTCGTGCCGGTGCACGAGGATCGGGAGGACCATGCGGCCGTGCCACAGCGCGAACGCGAAGGGAACTCCCCGCGCCAGGAGCTCGCGGTGCCGTTCGGCGTGGCGCTCCTCGATGCGGATCGTCGCCCGGAGGCCCAGGATGGCCGTCCCCACGGCGGCGGAGGCGATCCGAGCGAGCATGGGACGGCTGACTTACGGCTTGGGCTTAGGGTTGTCGCCTACGGCCCGGGGCTCACGGCTTGCGCGCCATGAAGTACTCCGCCACCTTCTCGTAGACGCGCGGGATGATGCCGGGCACCGTCTTGACGCCCTTGGTGAACACGGCGATGACGAAGTCCGAACCGTTGGAGAGCGCGACGCGGCCGACCAGGTGATGGAAGTCGTAGGCGTCGCCGGATTTCGCCCAGAGCCGGCTGCCCTGCGGCAGGCCCTGGCCGGCCAGCCGCGCGTCCTCGGGCTCCATGTCCTCGAACGGCTTGTCCTGCGCGATGTCGCGGGCGAGCAGCCGCAGCATCGCGTCCGTCAGCATCGGCCCGGCGGCCTCGTTGCGCACGATCTCCTTGAAGATTCGCGCGGCCTCAGCGGCCGTCATCCGGTTGCGGTTCTTGCCTCCGTCGCGGAACGCCTGCTCGCGGCCGTACGCGTCCTCGCAGAACGTCTTCTGGTTCGCGTTCAGGTTCGTGTAGCCGCGCGCGTGGAACCAGTCGTTGACGACGTTGCGCTTCGCCTTCCACCGCTCCCACTCGCGCGCGTCGGCGATCTCCGGTCCCGAGGTCGTCCCGGTGATCGAGTCGACGACGAACCCCGTGGCGTCGTTGGAGGACACCGTGATCATGTCGGTGACCGCGCGGGAGAGCTCCGGCGAGTCCGCGAGCCGTCCCGCCTCCCGCTGCGCGGCGTAGTAGGAGAGATAGCAGAGCTTCACGACCGAGCACGGATAGTAGGAGACGTCGCCGCGGTAGGCGGCCGCCGGAAAGGACGACACGGGCGTAGCGGCGGTCAGGTCGATCAACGCGATCGAGAGGCCGTCCTCGGTCAGGCCCGCTCCGGAGAACTCCGCGGCCGTCTCGCGGGCGACCCTCGCGAGGAGCTCCTCCAGCGCGGGAGAGGGGTCGAGCTTCGAAAGCTCCGGCGGCTTCTCGGCCGGGAGAGGAAGGGGCGACGCGAGGAGGATGAGGATCGTCGCGAGAAACGCCGCGGGAGGCTTCAGAGACGCTCTCCGAAAGGCGCCCGGAACGGACCCGCGGGGGCCTGGGCCTGCCCGGCCAGGGCCGCCGCCTTCGGCGCCGGCAGGTTCCGGCGGGCGCGCCGGATCGCGACGATCATCGTGCCGACCATCGCGAAGGGCGCCACCACCATGAGGAGGATCGACCAGTACATGCCCCGCCACACGGATGAGGCGCCCGGCCTGTCCGGAGCGGCATCCTTGCAGAGCGGACACGCGGACGCCAGCACGGGCGCGATCAGCGCCACGAGGAGGACCACGGCGGCGACGCGGAGAGCGGCGTTCACCCCTTCACCTTACCCGAACCGGGTAGAGCTGGTAAAGCATCAGGTAGATCACGACGCCGGTCACCGACACGTAGAGCCAGATCGGGAAGGTCCAGCGGGCGATCCGCCGGTGCCGGTCGTCCCGCCGGCGCAGCCCGAGATACAGGGTCCGCAGCACGAGCGGCACGATCGCCACGGCCAGGATCGTGTGCGAGATCAGGATCGTGAAGTAGAGAGTGCGGACGGGCCCCTGTCCGGTGAAGCGCACCGAGCCGACGTGCGCGTGGTAGTAGAGGTAGCAGGCCAGGAACGCGGCGGAGACCGACGCGGCGGCGATCATCAGGCCGCGGTGCCGCTGGATCTGGAGGCGGCGGATTGCCCGGAAGGCCAGGAGGAGCAGAACCGCGCTCGTCGCGTTGAGCGTCGCGTTGATTGCCGGAAGATCGGTGATGCTCACGGCCCCCTCACCCCAACCCTCTCCCCCGCCTGCGGGGGAGAGGAAGAAGGCCTCCCTCCACGAGTATTGCCTTTTCGATTCCCCTCTCCCCTGGCGGGGGGAGAGGGCAGGGTGAGGGGGGCCTGATCGTCAGAACAGATACACGATCGCGAACAGGATGATCCACACCAGGTCGACGAAGTGCCAGTAGAGGCCCAGCGTCTCGATGCCCTGGTGGTGCTCCGTCGTGTACTTGCCGAGGAACGCCTTCCCCGTGCACCAGGCGATGCAGACCACGCCGCAGAACACGTGGAAGCCGTGGAAGCCCGTCATCGTGAAGAAGGTCGAGCCGAACAGCGACACGTGCGGGTTGAAGCCGTGGTGGAGCAGATGGTGGTACTCGAAGACCTGCACCCCCAGGAAGGTCGTCCCTCCGATCAGCGTCAGCACCATGAAGAGCTTCATCTTCCGGGCATCGCCGCGCTGGATCCACTCGAGGGCCTTGACCATCGTGACCGACGAGCAGATCAGGATGAACGTGTTCGCGGCCGTCAGCCCGATGTTCAGGGTATGGCGCGGCTCCGGCCAGACCGAGCCGAACCGCAGCACGATGTACGAGCCGATCAGCCCCGTGAAGAACATCACCTCGGAGCACAGGAAGACCCACATCCCCATCTTGTCGTGGGGAATTCCCGTCGAGGTGCGGTCCTCTTCGACGTGCGGGTCGAACGTGATCGCGGCGGCTTCGGTCATCGCATCTCCACCTTATGGCCTGGGCAGCACCTGCTCGCCGATGCCGACCGAGACCAGGATTGCTCCCAGGATCAGGGTCGAGGCGAACAGGATGCCCAAGAGCTTGCGCTCGAATTTCAGGTGCATGAAGTACATCGCCACGAGCACGGCCTTGATGATCGCCGTGATCACGAGGCCGCCCGCGAGCATGAGCTTCGAGTGATGCGGGAGCAGCGCCCACGCGACCTCGACGATCGTGATGCCCAGCAGCCACCAGAAGATCGCGATGTAGTTGGGGATCTGGTGCTCGTCGGTCGTCATCGCAGCTCCTTCGGATCAGTGCGCACGCGAGAGGATGAAGAGGATCGAGCCCACGAAGAGGCTCGTCCCCACCAGCACGAGCAGCCAGAGCAGGCGGCGGTTTGCGGTTCGCAGCGGAGACGTCCGCATCATCATCGGTCGAACACCATCAGCCCCAGCAGCACGGGCAGGTAGAGGACCGAGACGAGGAAGACGCGCCGGGCCGCCGTCGGATTCGGCCGCGCGGCGAAGAGGAGCGCGCAGCCCAGGAAGAGCAGTCCGAGGAGCAGGGCGCCCCAGAGGTAGCCCCGCCCGGCCGTGGCGAGAATCCCGGCGGCGAGGGTCACGGGCAGGAGCGCCGTCGTATACAGGATCATCTGGCGGCCGGTGGCGCCCCCCTCGGGGTCCGTGACGCCGAGCATCGGGAAGCCGCCGCGGGCGTAGTCCTCGCGGTAGAGCCAGCCGATCGCGAGAAAGTGCGGCAGCTGCCAGAGGAAGAGGATCGCGAACAGGCCCCAGCCCGCCGGGGCGAGCGAGCCGCGGGCGGCCGCCCAGCCCATCAGAGGCGGCAGCGCGCCGGGCACGGCGCCGACGACGGTGCAGAGTGAGGTCACGCGCTTCAGCGGCGTGTAGGCGAGCACGTACGAGAGGACGGACGCCGCGCCCAGGAGCAGCGTCGGGAGGTTCACGCCGGCGAGCGCGGCGAGGCCGGTCGCGCAGAGAGCGATCCCGAAGCGCAGGGCCTCCTCGGGCCGCAGCCGGCCGGCCGGGATCGGGCGGCGGCGGGTACGCGCCATTCTTCCGTCCGCCTCGCGCTCGGCGAACTGGTTGAGCGCCGATGCGCCGCCGCAAAGCAGCGCGGTGCCGGTCAGGAAGAGCAGGAAGCGCGGCGTGTCGAAGGCGCCGAGCGTGCCCACGGCGTAGCCCACCGCGGCCGTCACCAGCACGAGCGCGGTGATCCGGGGCTTCGTCAGCTCGAGCAGATCCGCCGCGCGCGAGGGCGCCGCGGCGTCGACGGTGTCCGCCGTCGGCGCCGAGGCGATGGCGGCGGCCCGTGCTACTTCCATCCCGAGGCCCTCAGCGACGGACGCCGGATCGGCACGACGTTGTTCTTGCGGCCCTCGGCGGCCAGCGACGACAGGCCGAGCACGAGCGTGCCCGCCATCAGCAGCGCGCCCACGGCGACGTGCGCGGTCGTGAATCCCACGGCCCGCTGCGAGAGGACGGTCGCGGCGCCGAGCGCGATCTGCGTCGCCGCGACCGCGCACAGCCAGAGAGCGGCCCTGCGGAGGCCCTCCCGATGGGAGCGGAAAGCGCGAACCGTGCACGCGGCGATGAGCGCCGCGACGCACGCGCCGACGACGCGGTGCGCGAAGTGGAGGCGGACGGCGCCGGTCGTGAGCGGCGGCACGAGCTTCCCGAACGCCAGCGGGAAGTCCGGGATGGCCAGGCCGGCCTTCGTGTGGCGCATGACCGCGCCCAGCAGGAGCTGCAAGAAGATCGTGGCCGCGGTGACGAGGCTCATGCGCGCGACCGGATTGCGGGAGAAGGCCACGCTCGGATCGGACGGCGCCGTCTCCGCCCAGCGCGGCGAGGTCACGACCGCGATCGCCACCGTCAGGCAGAAGAAGATCTGCGCGAGGCAGGCGTGCGCCACGGAGATCCAGGTCGGCAGGAGGAACAGCACCGTCATCCCGCCCAGGATGCCCTGCGCGACGACGGCCGCGAGCGCGCCGTAGCCCAGCCGCCGGACCCAGCGACGCGGCTCGAAGCGCCACAGAAGGAACGCGAGCACGATCGTCAGGAATCCGACGAAGGATGCGATCAGGCGGTGCGTGTGCTCGAAGCGGATGCCGCCGACCCACTTGGAGATCGGAAACGTCCACATGCTGGACCCGTAGGTCGTGGGCCAGTCGGGCACGGAGAGGCCCGACTCGGTGGACGTGACCAGGCCACCGGCGACGATCAGGAGCAGCGTCGCGCAGGCCGTGCCCACGGCGAACCGGTGGAGGGCGACGCCGGCTCGCCGGCCCGCCGGAGGTCGGCGCCCGAAGGCGGCGGGCTCAGGCATGCCCGTGCGAGGCGCCAGCAGCGGCTCCGCCCCCGGCGTCGGTCTGCGGCCAGTAGTCGGAACCGTGGCCCGGCACGCTGTACTCGTAGGGCCCGCGGTAGACGGTCGGGATCCGCTCGAAGTTCTCGTGCGGCGGCGGCGAGGCCGCGTACCACTCGAGCGTGTTGGCGTGCCACGGGTTGGGCCCCGCCGGCTTGCCGCGCCGCATCGAGAGGAAGAAGTTGAAGACCAGGATGACCTGCGCCGCGCCCAGCACGAAGAGCGAGATCGTCATGAACTGGTTGATGGGCTGCAAACCCTTCAGGTGCGTGTACTGCGTGTAGTCGTAGATGCGCCGCTGCATGCCCCGCATGCCGAGGAAGTGCATCGGGAAGAACACGAGGTTGAAGCAGACGAAGGTGATCGCCCAGTGCACCTTGCCCCACGTCTCGTTCATCATCCGGCCGAACATCTTCGGGTACCAGAAGTAGAGGCCGGCGAACGCGCCGAAGAGCGAGCCGCCGAAGAGCACGTAGTGGATGTGCCCCACGATGAAGTAGGTGTCGTGGATGAAGATGTCGACCGGGGTCGACGCCATGAAGATCCCCGAGAGCCCGCCGATGACGAACATCGCGACGAACGAGAGGGCGTTCAGCATGGGAGTCGTGAAGTGGATGTTGCCGCCCCAGAGCGTGCCCAGCCAGTTGAAGGTCTTGATGGCCGACGGTACGGCGATGACCATCGTCGAGATCATGAAGGTCGTGCCCAGGATCGGGTTCATGCCGCTCTGGAACATGTGGTGTCCCCAGACGATGAACCCGAGAACGGCGATGCCCATGATCGAGTAGACCATGGCGCGATAGCCGAAGATCGGCTTGCGGGAGAAGACGGGCAGGATCTCCGAGGTGATGCCCATCGCGGGCAGGATCATGATGTAGACCTCGGGGTGCCCGAAGAACCAGAACAGGTGCTGCCACAGGAGCGCCTGCCCGCCGCCGGCGTTGGGCCAGGGCTGGCCCGAGACGATCAGGCCCGCCGGCAGGAAGAACGTCGTGCCGAGGATGCGGTCGAAGAGCAGCATGATCAGCGCCGCCGACAGCACCGGCAGCGCGAGCAGCAGCAGGATGGCCGTGATGAAGAGCGCCCAGGTCGTCAGCGGAAGGCGGAAGAACGTCATGCCCGGCGCGCGCATGTTGATGATCGTCGTGATGAAGTTGACCGAGGTCAGCAGCGACGACAGGCCCAGGAACAGGAGCGCGATCAGCCAGAGCGTCTGACCCCTCGGCGCGATGGCCGACAGCGGGGCATAGGACGTCCAGCCGCCGCCCGCGGCTCCGCCCGTCACGAAGAACGACCAGATGATGATCACGGCCGCCGGCACGGCGACCCAGAAGGACATCATGTTGAGCTTCGGGAACGCCATGTCCCGGGCGCCGATCTGCAGGGGCACGACGAAGTTGCCGAACGCGCCGATCAGGATCGGCATGATCGCGAAGAAGATCATGATGGTCGCGTGCATCGTGAAGAGCGAGTTGTAGAACTCGGGCAGCATCACCCCGCCGGGCATGCCCTCCGGAGCGAGCTTGCCCATGAACGAGATCGGCCTGCCCGGCCACGCGAGCTGCCAGCGGACGAGACCGGCCAGGAGTCCGCCGATGATCAGCATGAACAGCGCGTAGAAGAGGTACTGCCGCCCGATCACCTTGTGGTCGAGCGAGAAGATGTACTTGCGCCAGAAGGACGTCGGCGCGACGTGCGCGCCGTGATGCGGGACCTCGAGCGGCCGGGCGACCGTGCTCACGAATTTCCTCCCTGCGTGGCGGCGGTATTGCGCACGCCGTCCCCTGTCTCCGCCGGCGCGGGCGCGGGCGCGGCGGGCGCGGACGCAGCCGGCGCGGCGTCGGCCGCCTTGGGTTGTTCGGCCGCCATCGCCGCCGATTGCTCCGCCAGCCACTTCTGAAAATCTTCGGCCGTATCGACCGTCACGAAGCCCTTCATCCGGTAGTGTCCGAGGCCGCACAGCTCCGCGCACGCGAGCTCCCAGTGCCCGACGCGGTTGGCCTCGAACCAGATGCGCGTCTTCATCCCCGGCACGAGGTCCTGCTTGACCCGGAACTCCGGCAGGAAGAAGGAGTGGATGACGTCCTTGGAAGTCAGGGTCGCGACCACGGGTTTGCCCACCGGGAAGTGGAGCTGGTTCAGCGTGATGATGTCGTCCGCGGTGTCGAACTTGCCGTCGGGCCCGGCGTAGCGGAAGTTCCAGGCGAATTGCTCGCCCGTGACGTGGACCTCGACCGCATCGTGCGGCATGTGCTCCTTGATGTCCTCCCAGAGGTGCCGGGAGAGGAGCGCGAGCACGACGCAGATCAGCGCGGGAACGATGGTCCAGACGACCTCGACGCGGTTGTTGCCGTGCGTGTAGTGCGCCTGGCGGCCCTCCCGGTGCCGGTACTTGAAGAGGAAGAGCAGCAGGATCCCCTCGACGATGACGAAGATGATCCCCGTGATCCACATGATCAGGTGGAACATGTCGTCGATGCTGGCGGCGTAGGTCGAGACCTGCTCGGGGAGCGTCATCCAGAACGGCAGGGCATCGGCCGAGGCGGCGGCGGGCGCGAGGATGGCCGCGAAAAGAAAAAGCGCCGACCGGAAAATCCGGGCGGCGCCTGGACGAGTCCGAACGGTGTTCACGATTGCGTAGATTACCGAACTCTCCTCATCCCTTGAAGGTGAAATCGACCGTTTTCGGCTCGCTGCCGGTGATCGTCACGTTCTGCGTCTGCGCTCCGTACTTCTCTTGCCAAGCCTCGATGACGTAGTTGCCGGGAGGGAGGTTCTTGATCTCGAAGGTCCCCTGGTCGTTGGTCACGGCGAAGAAGGGATGGGTGAAGACGCCCGTGTAGGCACCCATCCACTTGTGCACGTCGCACTTGAAGCGCAGCGGAACCTCGGGCGTGTCGAACTTCTTCGTGGTCGTCATGCCCTTGAACGGCTGGCCGATGTTGAACTCGGCGTTCTTCTTGGGCAGGGCGTGGATGTTGTGCAGGGTGCCGTCGCTGTTCAGGATGTTCAGCGGCTGGCCAACCTGGATGCCGAAGATGTGCGGGTGATACTGGCAGCCGTGCTGATCCAGGGTCACCGGCGTGGTCGGGGGCGGGTAGGACCCCGTGACGCCCTCCTTGACGTAGACCAGGACCCACTGGAGGGTCTTGTTCGGGTTGACGACGACCTCCTGCTCGTAGACCGGCTCCTTGTGCTCGGACTTGCAGTAGGCGTCCGCGTCCATCTTGATCTGCGCCATCTGTGGCGCCGTGCCGTCGAAGTTGACCTTGCCCGTGACGGTCGCTCCGCCCGTAACCGGCGCGGCCGCTGCGGGAGCCGCCGCCGCGGGAGCCGCCGCCGAGGTCGTCGCCGTGGACTTCGTTCCCTCGTCTTCCATCAGGGCGTCCTCCTCCTTCTGCCCACCGCAGTGGAGGAAGGACAGTGAGGCCGCCGTCAGGAGAAACAGAAAAAGACCGCGCTTGAACATTCCCACAACTCCTCGGACTCGAAAGTCTCTAAAGTGAAATCTCGGCCGTCCGCCGCTTCGCGGATCCCGCCACCAGGATGCTCGGATTCGCAGCGAGGTCGCCGAAAAGCGTGGCCGATCATATCCAAGCCCGCGCGGGCTTTTCAAGCAGCACCCGCGGCCGCGGGCCGTCACACCGCCTCGAAGCGGCGCACCGGCGGTCATTTCCGAGCGGGCGCGCCGCCGGCGCCGACGCCGGCTGAGAGACGCCGCGGAACGCCTGCAGAAAGACTCCCGCGCGGAACGAGGCAGGAAGCGGTCGTCTTGTGTTCTCATCAAACGGCGTGTCCACGTCCTACACGACGCTCTCGGCGGAGCGGCTCGCGAAATCCTTCTCGGGGCCGCCGCTCTTCTCGGCGCTCGAGCTGCGGCTCGATCGCGGCCTGCTCGCGGTCGCCGGGCGAAATGGGAGCGGGAAGACGACGCTGCTGAAGATCCTGGCCGGGCTGATGCGGCCATCGGGCGGCCGCGTCATCGTGGAACGCGACGGCCGGCCGCTCGCGGGCGAGGCGCGGCGCCTCGCGGTCGGGTTCGCGGGGCCCGATCTCTCGCTCTATGCCGAGCTGACCGCGCTCGAGAACCTGCGCTTCTTCCGCGCCGCCGCCGGATGTCCCGCCGCGGATGAGGAGCTGCGCCGACGGCTGGAGGAGACCGGTCTCGCGGGAGAGGCCGTGGACCGCCACGTCGAAGAGTTCTCGACCGGCATGCGGCAGCGGCTCCGCGTCGCCTTCGCGCTGCTCTTCGATCCGCCCGTCCTCGTCCTCGACGAGCCTATGTCCGGGCTCGACACCGAGGGCCGCGAGATGGTGCAGCGCGTCGTCGCGCGCGCGCGGACGCGCGGCCCCGTCGTCCTCGCCTCCAACGACGAGCGCGACTTCCAGGCGCCGGAGAGGCGGATCGAGCTCTCGACCCTGACGGCCGCGCGGGCGGAGACGTGAGCGCCGGAAGCGTTGGAAGGTCGGTCCGCGCCGTCCGGGCCGTGTTCGGGAAGGACGTCGCACAGGAGCTGCGCCGCCGGGTCGCGATCGTCGCCGTGTTCTTCTTCGCGGCGACCGCCCTGGCGCTCGTCTCCTACGCCATCGGGCCCTTCGGCCTCCGCGCCGACGATCGGCCGCCGCTACAGGCCGCGCTTCTCTGGATCGTCCTCTTCTTCGCCGCCGCGACCGGGCTGCCGCGCGCCTTCGTCCGCGAGGAGGAGACGGGCACGGCGCTCGCCCTGCGCAAGACGGTCCCCGCGAGCATCGTCCTCGGCGGCAAGACGCTCTTCAACGCGCTCCTCTTCCTGGCCGTCGCCGCCGTCACGATCCCGGGCTTCGCGGTCCTCCTCGACTGGAGGGTAGCGTCACCCGTCGCGCTCGCCGCGACCGTGCTGCTCGGCGGCCTCGGCCTGGCCATCGTCTCGACGTTTCTCTCGGCGATCGTGGCCGCCTCCGGCCAGCGCAACGTGCTCTTCGTCCTGATCGCGTTCCCGCTCCTGCTCCCGCTCCTCCTGGTCGCGATCGCCGCCACGCTCGAGGCGACGCGGGGCGGAATGCCGTGGACCGGCCTCCGGGTTCTCGTGGCCTACGACGGCGCGGCCGCGGGCGCCGCGTATATGCTCGTGGAGGCGGTGTGGGAAGAATGAGGGATTTTAGATTTTGGATTTTGGATTTTGGATCGAGGCCGAGAGGGTGTTTTTCGTAGTCCAAAATCCAAAATCGCAAATCCAAAATCGGTCATCGAAGCGATGAAGGCTCTCAAGCTACTCCTCCTCCCCTACATGGCTGCCGTCGTCGCGGCTGCCTTCCTGTGGCCGCAGCCCTCGAAGGGGTTCATCGGAGAGTCCTCGCGCATCGTCTTCTTCCACGTGCCCTGCGCGTGGACCTCGACGCTGGCGTTCCTGGTCGCGGCCGCGTACTCGGTGGCCTACCTGCTCCGCCGCAATCCCTGGCACGACGACGTCGCGTTCGCCGCGGTCCGCATCGGCCTGCTCTTCGGGATCCTGACGCTGATCACGGGGTCGCTCTTCGCCAACATCATGTGGGGCTCGTGGTGGAACTGGGACCCGCGCGAGTCGTCGTACCTGCTGCTCGTGTTCCTGTACGGCGCCTACCTCTTCCTGCGGGCGGCCATCGACGATCCCGACAAGCGGCGCCGCGTCGCGGCGGCCTACGCGGTCTTCTCGGCGATCCTCCTCCCCTTCCTGGTGTTCGTGGCCCCCCGCGTGACCGCGTCGCTGCACCCGCAGACCGTCATCAACCCGCAGGGCAAGATCCTCATGGACACGCCCACGAAGACCGTGTTCTTCGGCGCGCTCGCCGGATTCTCCGGCCTGTTCCTCTGGATGCTCTCGCTCGCCGCCCGCGCGAGCCGGCTCGACCGCGGCGGAGCCCGCTAGGGAGGCGCGCCGGTGCCCGAGCCCGCCACCCTTCTCGAAGGGAAGTACGAGATCCTCTCCAAGCTCCGCGAGGGCGGGATGGGGACCATCTACCTCGTCCGGCACCGGCTGCTCGACCAGATTCGCGTCATCAAGGTCATGCGCGCGCACGCGCGCGCCGATCCGGACCTGAGACGGCGGTTCGTCGACGAGGCCAAGATGGCCACCCGTTTGAATCATCCGAACCTCTGCACGATCCACGACTTCGCGGTCGACGAGGACGCGACGGCCTACCTCGTCATGGAGTTCATCGAGGGCGTGAACCTCGCGGAGCTGCGGACGATCCACGGGCCTCCGGGTCTCTCGCTGAGCCTCGAGATCGCCCACCAGGCGCTCCTCGCGCTCGGGTACCTGCACCGCAAGAACGTGGTCCACCGCGACATCGCGCCCGACAACCTGATGCTGAGCAAGCGGGACGACGGCGTTCCGCACGTCAAGATCATCGACCTCGGCATCGCGAAGGAGGCCGACCGCCCCATCGAGATGACGGCCACGGGCGTCTTCCTCGGCAAGCTGCGCTACGCGTCGCCGGAGCAGGCCGGCTCTCTCCCGGCGGGCGAGAAGCTGGACGGGCGCAGCGACCTCTACAGCCTCGGGATCGTTCTCTACGAGCTTCTCACCGGGGTCCGTCCCTTCGCGGGCGAGTCTCCCGCCGAGCTGCTGCGCGCCCAGCTGTTCACCGCGCCGGTGCCGTTCGAACAGTCGGACCCCAAGGGAAAGGTCCCGCCCGAGCTCCGCGAGCTGATCATGAAAGCGCTCGAGAAGAAGCGGCAGGACCGCTTCGCCTCCGCCGAGGACTTCGACCAGCGAATCGTCGCGATCCAGCGGCGGCTCGGCGCGACCGATCTCGAACGCACGCGCGCGTTGCTGGCGCAGCTGCCCGCGGTCATGCCGGCGCTCGGAACCCCCACCCCGAGCGCGCAGAGCCGCCTCGATGAGCACTTCGCTCCGGGCACGACCCCGCTTCCGTCGGGAGGGAATCTGACGCTCGCGCCGACGGTCTCGGCCACGAGCTCGATGGACGCCCTCCCGGCCCCTCCGCCGGTCCCTCCTCGGGCGCCGCATCGACCCTGGGCCTGGGCGCTCGCGGGCGCCGGCGCCGTCGCGCTCGCCGCCGTGATCCTGCGGTCGATGGCCGCCCCGCGAGCGCCCGCGCCCGAATCGCGCGTCGCCGAATCGCAACCGACGGCGGCCGCGGCCGCTCCGGTCACCCGGAGCGCCGAAGTCGTGCCTCCGCCCGCGCCCGCGGCGGCCGCGGTGCCGACGCAGGAGCCCCCGCCGCCCCCGCCGACGGAGGCGCCCACCCGACCTCCCGCAAGCGACCTCGGCCATCCGGAGCGTGGCGCGAGCGCCGAGGCCCACACCTCGCGCCGCGCGGGCGCCGCTTCCCACGGCCGCGCCGGTCGCGGAGGCGCTCCTCACGCGGCCGAGCCCGGCCCAGGAGGCCGCACCGCCCCCCCGGCCCCCGATTCCCACCGCCCCCGTACCGGTCGCCCCTCCGGCCGCCTCGGCCGCGCCGACCGCGAACGCGGCGGCGCCGGCGTCGCCGGGAGCCGGCGGCCCGGCCACGGAGAACGACCGGATCCGGGAGACGATCCGGCGCTACGAGAAGGCGCAGAGCACGCTCGACGCGCAGCTCTACGCGCGCATTTTTCCCTCCGTCGACCGTGAGCGCATCGAGCGGGCGTTCCAGAGCCTCGCATCCCAGTCGGTCGAGTTCGAGGTCCGGAAGATCCAGATCGACCCGTCCGGGACGCGGGCGAGGGTCGACGGCTACGAGAAGCGCTCCGCCGTGCCGCGCGCCGGCACGGAGCAGCGGGTCAGCGCCGATCGCGTCCTCGAGCTCGAGAAGAGACCCGACGGCTGGGTCATCGTCCGGCTCAACTGAAGCCGGACGTCGCGGTCGGCGCGGCGGCCGCCGCGGGCGCGAGGCGCTAGAACGAGTAGTCGAGCCCGATCGTGGGCGTGAACTTGTCCTGGAGCCCTTCCTTGCCGATCGAGAACAGCCCGTTGATGGTGATGAGCAGGTTGCCGACCGGGTTGATCTTGAGACCGGCGGAGCCGAGCAGCGTGTGGACGTCGCCGGGGTTGACCACGAGCCGTGGAAGGTCCGCGAACACGTTCGTCGGCGGAGCCGTCGGGTCCGGGTTGGTGTTCGCCTCGTAGGTGTGGTTCTCCACGGTCACGAATCCGGCGTTGACGAACGTCCGGCCGATGACGTCGGCGGCGAACGTGACGCGCGGCGAGAGCGCCCAGTCGAAGCCGCCGGTGTAGTCGATCTCGGAGGGGCGGTGGCGCCCGTCCGAGGGGTGGATCGACCAGGTGTAGCCGAGGTTCACGTGCGGCGAGAAGGCGCCGAGGTGCGCCGACCCGATGAGGTACGGCTTGATCTGCGTGGCGCCGGTGCCCAGCAGATCGCGCTCGTCGCCGGTGGGGAGCCGGAAGTCCGCGCCGATCGCCAGCCCGCACTTCGTGCCGGAGGTCAGCCGGTACTTGGCGCGGAGCAGCACGTCGCCGACGCCGGACGCGGTGCCGGACTGGCTGAACGTCTCGTGGTCGGTGCCGTTCAGGAACCGGTGGATCCCCGGCGCCACCGTTCCGCTCGCGAGCCGGTCGATCACCGCGTCCGTCCGCGCGTCGATCCCGACGCGCACGACCGGGATCGCGGCGCCGATGTCGAAGCGATCCGTGAGCCCGTAGTTGAACACGAACGCGGTGATGTCGGTGGTGATCTTGAGCGAGACCTGCGCCGTGATGACGTCGCCCTCGAAGAAGGGCTCCTCGGTCGAGTTGTCGTGGTTGACGTCCTGGTGCGTGAACACGAGGCGGAGGTCCCCCGCGCGCAGGTCCAGGTCGTTCAACTGGTCGAAGGTGAAGTGGCTGTAGTTCACGCCCAGGTTGAACCGCCCCTTGCCGATCGTGTCGACCCGCTCGGCGAACACCGGACCGAAGCTGTCGGAGGATCGGACGAAGACGCCGAGGTTCGTGTCGAAGACGTAGGTGAATCCCCCCGCCGACGAGGCGAGCGGAAAGGACGAGAGCTGATCCGCGATCTGCCCGTTGAGCTGCTGGACCGCCTGGAACTGCGGCGAGTCCGCCCCGATGAAGTGCGCCTCGTGGCTCGGGAACCCGGCGGGCGGCGGCGCGAGGGTGATGCCCTCGCGAAGGAAGTCCGTCAGGAGGTCCCGGAGGTCGAAGCTCTGCGCCGAGACCGACGAGGCGGCCGAGGCGAAGGTGAGCAGCGCCACGGCGAATGCGAAACCCCGAGCTTTCATGCGAGCTCCTTTGTGGACGGAGAGAGACCGCAGAAGACTACGGGCGAACGCGACGCCGGGTCAAGGCGCCCGAAGGACGCACCGCGACCCCGCGCCGCGGTTCCCTCGGGATCGCCTTCCTCGGCTCCCGGCCGGTCGAAAGGAGACCGGCTCCGGGGTTAGTCGAGCTTCAGCGAGGAGACCTTGAGCTCGTCTCCCGCGACCGTTCCCTCGACCGTCGCGCGCAGGTGATCGGTCTTCTTGGTCGCATGGAGCGCGGCCAGCGCCTTCTTGTTCCCGGCGTCGTCGAACTTGAGATACTTCCCGTCTGGAGTGAGGATGCCGTAGCCGCCGTCCACGCAGTTGAGCGCGCACTTGACGGTGTGCTTGTCCGGGTTCGCCTTGGCCTTGTCCACGCACTGGGAGTCGATGAGCGACACGTCCTTGAACGTTTCCGCAGCCAGAGCGCCCGCGAAGGCTGCGGCTGCAAGCGTGAGCACCGCGATCCTGAGCTTCATGGTGTGGGCCTCCTTCAGCCTCAACCCTAACAGAGCGCGCGGGGACAAGAAGGTGACAGGTCCTGTCACCGATCGCCTCGCCGGGACTCTCTAGTAAGGAATGCACCCCAGGGCAGAAGGCTGCAGCGCTCCCGACGCGGAGGTCGTCGACCGTGTCCGCCGGGGCGAGACCGAGCTCTTCGAGGTGCTGATGCGGCGCTACAACCAGAAGCTCTACCGCGCCGCCCGGTCCGTCTTCCCCGGGGATCCGGTCGAGGCCGAGGACGTCGTTCAGGACGCCTGGGTCCGCGCCTTCGCCCACCTCTCGCAGTTCGAGGGACGGTCGAGCCTGCCGACGTGGCTGGTTCGCATCACTCTGCACGAGGCCTGGGCGCGCGCCCGACGGCTCCGCCGGAGCGAGCCGCTGAGGGACCCCGACGCCGAGGACGCTACCGGCCGCCGAAAGGAATCCACGATGGAAGACCCGTCTCCCCTCTCCAATCCCGAGACCGCCGCCGCCGGGACCGAGATGCGCGCGATCCTCGAGGCCGCCGTCGCGGCCCTCCCCGAGAGCTATCGCACCGTCTTCGTGTTGCGCGCGGTCGACGACATGTCCACGGAAGAGACCGCCGAGAGCCTCGAGATCAGTCCCGACGCGGTCAAGACGCGTCTCCACCGGGCGCGCGGGCTCCTGCGCAAGGAGCTCTTCGCCCGCGCCGGCGCCTCGCAGGCCGCGCTATATCCGTTCGCGGGAGCACGCTGCGACCGGATCGTGGCGGCCGTCCTCTCGCGGGTCGGGGCCCGGACGGACGGCGGCCGCGTCCCGGTCTGAGGCATTTTTAGGGGCGTTCGACCTGTTCTCGGGGGCGATGTCCTCAAGTCCAATTGATCTGGGCCTGCAGAAGGGAGAGACTGCACCCGTGAGCAGCCTCGGGTATCTGGCGGCGGTCAACGTGGTCGTGTGGTTCGGCCTGTTCTTCTACCTCTGGCGGCTCGACCGCCGGATCGAGCAGCTGGACCGGCGCCGCTAGGAGGACCATGAAGAAGGGGTACTGGATCGCGGCGGCGCTGACTCTGGCCTTCGTGGGCTTCGGCCTGACGGCCTTCCAGAAGACGCTGACTCCCTACCTGACCTTCGACGAGGCTCGGAAGGCCCGCGGCGTCGTCCAGGTCATGGGCGGGCTCGACAAGCAGAGCGACCGCTACGACACGGCGACGCAGGCGCTCTCGTTCGACCTGCTCGACGACAAGGGCCATCGCATGCCGGTGGTCTACCGCGGGATCCGCCCCGGCAACTTCCGCGACGCCATCTCGATCGTCGCGATCGGCCGCTACCAGGACGGGCGGATCGACGCCGAGAAGCTCCTGGTGAAGTGCCCGTCCAAATACCAGGGCGCCGAGGTCGAGAAGTCCTACGCGTCCGCTCCGGCGCCCGGTAAGACCTCGTGACGTATTTCTGGCCGGGCGTGGTCGCCCTGTGGGGAGCCCTCTTCGCGGGGCTCACCTCGGCGGTCACCTACGTCCGGGTCGAGCGGGGACGCCGCGACCTGCTGCCGTTCGCCCGCACGACCTACGCCGCGTTTGCGACCGCGATCGTCGCCTCCGCCGCGATCCTGATGACGCTTCTCCTGCAGCACCGCTTCGACGTGGCGTACGTCAACTCGTACTCCAGCGTCGACCTGCCGCTGCACTTCCTGATCTCGACCTTCTGGGCCGGGCAGGAGGGCTCGTTCCTGCTCTGGTGCTTCTGGGGCAGCCTCATCGGCCTCTTCGTCTGGAGGAGCGCCAAGGAGCAGGAGGCCCCGGTGATGGTCGTGTACCTCTCGACCTTCCTCGGGATCGTGGCGATCCTGTGCAAGCAGAGCCCGTTCAGGCTGCTGCCTCCGCCGCCCCCGGCCGACGGAGTGGGCCTGAACCCGCTGCTGCAGGATCCGTGGATGGTCATCCACCCGCCCGTGATGTTCCTGGGCTTCGCGTCCCTGTCGGTGCCGTTCTCCTTCGCGATCGCGGCGCTCTGGAAGAAGCGCTGGGACGGCTGGATCACGCGCGCGCTGCCGTGGGCGCTCCTGACGTTCCTGACCCTCGGCACCGCGATCCTGATGGGCGGCTACTGGGCCTACAAGACGCTCGGCTGGGGCGGCTACTGGGGCTGGGACCCCGTCGAGAACACGAGTCTCGTGCCATGGCTCTTCACCGCCGCGCTCGTTCACGGGATGTTCCTCCAGCGCGCGCGCAAGCGCCATCGCAAGATCAACCTGATCCTCGCCTCGACCGCCTACGCGGCGATCCTCTACGGCACCTTCCTGACGCGCTCGGGCGTGCTGGCCGACTTCTCGGTGCACTCGTTCGTCGATCTCGGGATCACCGGGTGGCTGGTCGGCATCCTCGCGACGTTCATCGGCCTCGCCGTGGTGCTGCTGGTCTTCCGGTGGCGGTCGATCCCTACCTCGGCGGACGAAGACACTCCCGTCCTCTCGCGCAGCGTCCTCTTCATCCTGGGCATCGCGGTCTTCTGCGCGCTCGGCGCCGTCATCCTGCTCGGAACCTCCGCGCCGCTGCTGACGCGGCTCTCGGGCAATCCCTCGCAGGTGCAGACCGTCTTCTACGCGAAGACGACGACCCCGGCCGGCTTCCTGCTGATCCTTCTCGCAGGCATGGTGCCCTTCGTTTCGTGGAAGGGCGAGACCCTCGCGGCATTTGGAAAGAGCGCGCGGCGCTCACTCGCGGTCGCGGCCGTCCTGACGCTCCTGTCGTTCGCGCTGGGGGCGAAGAAGCCCGAGACGCTCATCCTGCTCTTCACGGCCTTCTTCGCCGCCGACATGAACCTGCGCGCGGTGCTGCGCAAGGCGAAGAACGGCAAGTTCGCGGGAGCGGGCGGCTACCTCGCGCACGTCGGAGTGGGCCTGATGCTCGCCGGCATCGTCGTGTCGGGTGCGTACGCGCGCTCGGAGCGCCTGACCCTGCCCGTCAACGTCCCGAAGAAGACCGGCGACACCACGCTGACCTTCCTGCGCGTCATTCCCGGATCGGCGGAGCGCAAGCAGGCCATGGAGGTCAAGGTCGACACCGCGACGGGCAAGTCCTTCTACGCGTACCCGAAGATGTACGAGAACAGCCGCACCGGCCAGCTCATGGCCAATCCCGCGATCCGCAGCTCCGCGCTGATGGACCTCTACGTCGCGCCGCAGCAGTACGACCCGGGTCAGCCCGAGACGATCGGCCGCGACGTGCGGCTCCTGAAGGGGACCACGACCGAGATCGACGGCACCGGCTTCACGTTCCGCGACTTCAACGCCGACCGCTCGGCCATGATGCGCGGAGAGAAGACGATCCTCGTCCTGACCGACCTCACGATCACTCCGCCGGACGGCTCCCGCCACGACCTGACCGTGCGCTACGTGTTCCACATGGACGGGCGCGAGGCCGAGGCGGAGCAGCCGGACATCCCGGGAGTGCCGGGCGGCAAGGTCCGCGTGATGGCGGTGTCCCCCAACGACGGCGCCGTCGTGCTGCGCCTGACGGGCGTCTCCAAGAATCCGGCGGACGAGTTCCACGCGGCGACCGTCGAGTCGCTGTCGGTCGACGTGACCCGCAAGCCGCTCATCGCGCTCGTGTGGGGCGGCTTCTACGTCCTGATGGCCGGCGGCCTGCTCGCCTTCGTCAAGCGGGCCGGCGAGGCCCGCCGCGCCGTGCTCGAGGCCGCGGAGAAACCCGTGCCGCACGGATCTCCCGTCGCGCCGACGGGTCCGGCGTTGCCGGCCCACACGCGGTCACCACTCTCGTAGGGGCGGGGCTTCCCGCCCGCGGGCGGCCGCGAGGGCCGCCCCTACAGTCACCGCGTCATACCCCGATCTCCAGCTCGAGCCCGTCCGTGGCGGCCGTCACCGCGCAGCCCGGCGGCGGCGAGGTCGCGAGCTTCGTGAGCGCCTCCTCGAGCGCTCCGTCGCCCATCTCGATCGGCTGCTTGCCGAAGTGCGAGAAGACCGCGCGTGGGATCCCGTAGCGCGAGAGCCAGCCCAGCTGCGCGCGCACCGTGGTGTGTCCGATCAGGGCGCCGGAGGGGTGCCGCCGGACGAGCGAGCCCGTCAGCGTCGAGCCGTCCCCGATGTAGAGATCGGCGCCCGGCAGGGCGGCGTCCGGATCCTCGAAGGCGACGATGTCGCCCGAATAGACCATCGTAAAACCGCCGATCGCGATCCGCGCCGCGATCGCCGGACACCGGATCGAGTGCAGCACCCGATGAGGAGTCAGCCGGAAGGGGCCCAGATCCGCCGCCTCGTCCAGGGCGAGGACGACCCGGTTCTTGATCGGCAGCTTGGCCAGGATCTCGTGGGTAACCGCCGACGCGTAGACCGGCGCCTCCGTTCCCTCCTCGAGCCCCCACGCGTGATCCGGGTGGGCGTGCGAGAGGAAGACCGCGTCGGGTCGGATCTTCGACAGCATCCCCTTGCGGTTCTGGCCGAAATCGCACAGGAGGCGATACCCGGACTCCTCGAGCACGAAGGCCGAATGCCCCGAGTGCGCCCTCGAGGATTCCTCGACATAACCCTTTGTCCCGAAGAACTGCAGAAGCATGACTGGGTGCTCGCATCCGAGTCCCGTGGTCTCGGCCTGGGGATTGTGCCAGCATCCCGCGCGGGACGCAGTGACACGAAGTACGCCCTGATGCAATTCGGCTGCCTGCGACTCGACCTCGTCTCCGGAGGCCGCTTCCGCCTGGACGGCGCCTCTCTCTTCGGCGTCGTCCCGAAGCCGCTCTGGCAAGGCCGATTCCCGCCTGACGCCTCGAACCGCGTGGGGCTGGCCGTCCATTGCCTGCTGGTGCGGGGCGCCGGGTTCACGGTCCTGATCGAAGCCGGCCTCGGAGACCCGTTAGACGAGCGCGAGCGCGCGCTCCCCGGGATCGCCTCGCGGCCGGGCCTCGAGGAGGGACTCGCCGCGCTGGGGGTCCGCGCGGAGGAAATCGACGCGGTCATCGTCTCGGACCTGCGTTTCGACCATGCCGGAGGAGCGACGCGCCGGGACGGCGGCCGCATCGTCCCTTCGTTCCCCCACGCGACGCTCTTCGTCCAGGAGGCGGAGCTCGCCCATGCGCGGGCTCCTCGGGAGCACGCGCGCGAGCGCGCGGAATACCGTCCCGAGAGCTGGGAGCCCTACGCCGGGGCCGGCCGGCTCGCGACTCTCTCCGGCGAGGCCGAGATCCGCCCGGGCGTGACCGTCGTTCCCCTGGACGGGTACACCGGAGGCAAGCAGGCCGTGCGAGTCCGCTCCGAGGGAAGGACGGCATTCGTCTTCGGCGACGTGCTCCCGACCGCGGCACACGTGCCGATCCCGTGGATCCGGGAGGACGACCGCTACCCGGTCGAGCGCATCGCGCAGAAGAGGCATCTGCTGGAGGCCGCGACGGCGGAGGGCTGGCTCTGCGTCTTCGAGAACGACCCGGACGTGCCGTGGGGCACGATCGTGGACGAGCTCAGCGGCCGGCGGCGCGTGCACCCGGTGCGCGCGGAAGCGATGTCATTCTGAAGAGAGAGGCGACGAAGAATCCCGTGCGCGGTCGCCGGAATCTCTCTAAAGCGCGGGATCCCTCGCTCCGCTCGGGATGACCTGACCCGCGAGGCGCGGGTCAGGTCACTTCACTCCGGCGGCCGCCACGAAGACGCTCCAGGTCCGCGCCGGGGCCGCGTCCTTCTCGGAGGGGCGCCGGTAGACCAGCTGGAGAAACGCCGCGCCGCCGCTCGCGACCCGAAACTCGAGGGTCTGGAATCCGCCGGCGCCCGGCCGCGGCGTCGGCGGGGGCTCGAACCGCGGGTCCCCGCCCGGCGCGAGGATCGACGGCGCGTTCGCCGCGACCGACCACGTGAAGCCGGCCGACGGGTTGGCGGGCAGTCGGACGGAGAGCGCGTCCCCCTGGTTCAGATAGATGATCGAGCCGCTGTCCGGCTCCTCGAGGAGCAGCCCGCGGCGCCGCGTCATCATCTCCTTCACCTCGACCTGAACGCGGAACAGGCTCACGGGGGCGGCCGCAGGATCGGACGCCCTGCGGCAGACGAGCCCGAGGCCCGTCAGTCCCGCGGCCGCGGCGCGAAACCGCAGCGTCTCGAAGCCCGGCTCCGGCGCTCCCTCCGCGGGAACGGCCTTCACCACCGACGCGTCGGCGAAGGCGAGCTCCCAGGCCCAGGCCGCGCCCTCCGCGGCGCGCGAGGCGAGCCGCACGCGGAGCTCGTCTCCCGGGGCGAGAGTCAGCGTGCCGCCGTCGTAGGTGTCTCCGATCGTCAGGACGGCGCCGACGCCGTCACGGGACTGCGGCGCCGAAGCAGTCGGCGGCGCAGTCACCGTAGGAAAGACGGCGCCGACGCCGTCACGGGACTGCGGCGCAGAAGCAGTCGGCGGCGCAGTCACCGTAGGAAAGACGGCGCCGACGGCCGCCGGGGCGGCCGTGAGTAATGGCGGCGACGATGCCCAGCGCCGCAAAGGCGAGCCGTGGCCGCCGCATCAGATCTCGCGGAGCGCCGTCGTGATCTTGAGCCGGGCCGCGCGGAACGCCGGGAAGAACCCGCCGAGAAGGCCCATCGCGAGCGAGAACACGATGCCGCCGGCGATGAGGGGAGGCGTCATCCGGAAGTTGAACAGGACCTCGGAGAACGTCCGGAAGTTCATGGTGCCCGTCGGGCGCGTCAGGAACAGGTTGAAGACGAGGAACGTGAAGACCACGCCCAGAACTCCCCCGACGAGACACAGCATCAGGGCCTCGAGGACGAAGGAGATGAGGATCGAACGGCGCGAGAAACCGATCGCCCGCAGCGTCCCGATCTCGCGGGTGCGCGCCGAGACCTGCGCGTACATCGTGTTCATGGCGCCGAAGGAGGCGCCGATGGCCGTGAAGATGCCGACGAGGAACGCGAGCGCCTTGATCGGGGCCCCCGTGATCATCTGCTCGTCGTAGTACTTCCGCTCGGTTTTGCCCTCGAGCTTGAGGCGCTGGTCGCCCTTGATCGTCTCGATGTAGCGGCTCGCCGCGTCGGAGTCCGGCAGCCGCACGAAGACCGACGAGTACATCTCGCGCTTCGTCTGCTGCTGCAGGTCCCGCACGTCGGTCCAGATCTCGGACTCGTAGGCGCTGCCCTGCGCGTCGAAGAGTCCGACGATGACCCAGCGGAAGCTGCCGGTCTTCAGCGTATCGCCGACTCTCATGTTCGCGTATCGCCTGGAGAGATTCTTCGAGACGATGGCCTCGTTGGTGCCGGCGGTGAACATGCGGCCGTCGATGATCTTCACGCCGGGCCGGATCTCCAGGCCGATCGGGGCCATTCCCCGGACCTGCACGTTCGAGAACGTCTTGCCGTCCTCGCGCGGGACGTTGATGAGGGTGATGAGCTCGGGTGAGACGAAGGCGGCCCCCTTCGGGGAGCGCTCCGGGCCCGGCATCGCCGACATCTGGTCGGCCTGGTCTCGCGTGATGACACTCTGCATCTCCGCCTGGGAGCCCACGCGCATGGCGATGACGTTGCGGTTGGACGCCGTGACCGAGAGCGTCCGCGTGACGCCCTGGACGAGCGCAAGGACGCACAGGAACACGGCCACGACGAGTCCGATGACGAACGCCGTCATGCCCGTCGAGGCCTTGCGGGCGACGAGATTGCGGAGGTTGTACTTCAGCGGAATGGCCATGGCTAGACCACCTTCCGCAGGCCGTCGACGATCCGCAGGCGCGACGACTGGATCGCGGGCAGGAACCCCGCCAGGATGCCAACGCCGACGGAAACGACGAAGGCGAGGACGAGCGTCGGCAGGCTGACCTTGAAGTTGATCAGCCAGATCGAGATCGCGGTCTTGCTCGCGCCGGCCACGAGCGCCGGGATGATGAGGAACTTGGCGATTACGACCCCCAGGATGCCGCCGAGCAGCGACATCAGGACGGCCTCGGAGAGGATGAAGCCCAGGATGTGTCCGCTGCCGAAGCCGAGGGTGCGCATCACGGCGATCTCGGTGACCCTCTCGCGGGCCGACATCGCCACCGTGTTCGCGACGATGAGCGTCACCGCGAAGAGGATGATCAGCGAGATGCCGTTGATCAGGAGCTTGACGTTGCCCATCATCTCCATGAACTGGAGCTGAAACTGCTTCTCGGTCAGCGTCTTCGTCGGCGCGTCGCTGTTCTCGAACATCTGGTCGATCGCCGCGGCGACGCGAGGCACGTTCTCTCCGCTGTCGACCTTCAGGTAGTAGAGCCCGGTGACCTTGTTCGCGAGGACCCAGTTGGACTGGTTGAGGTACTCGTTGTGGAAGAAGATGTTGGTCTCGTCGCCCGCGCTGTAAGGCCCGATGTAGACGAGTTCGGGGTTCAACGGGATGTAGGTGCCCTTCAGGATGATGTGGTCGCCCTTCTTCCATCCGTGCTTCTCGGCGATCTTCTTGCCGGCGACGAACCCGTTGCGCGTCGCCTTCCATTCCGCGTTGACGGCCGGGTCGATCTTGGCGTCGTCGAAGATCTTGTCGAAGTAGATGTCGGGATCGCACGTGAGCTGGCCGATCCAGTTCTCGGGCTTGTCGTCCTTGTAGACGCCGCCGAACCAGGTCTCCGGGCTCACGGCGACGACTCCGGGAACCTGCTCGATCCTCTGTCGCTGCGAGAGCGGCAGGAAGTTGCCTAGGCCCGTCGCGTGCTGGACGACGAGCCGGTTCGAACCGCGGCCTCCCGACGGGTCGGCCTGCATCGCCTCGAGGAGCGACGTCAGGATGACGATGAGCGTGAGGACGATGACGATCGAGCTCGCGGTCAGGGTCGTCCGCAGCTTCTTGCGAAAGACGTTCTTCCAGATGAGCCGGAAGTACTTCACGGCCGCCTCCCCACCCCGGCCTCCGTGCGCTCGTCGGTGTGCAGCACGCCCTTGTCGAGGTGGACCATGCGGTGCGCGCGGGCGGCGGCCCTCGGGTCGTGCGTCACCATGACGATGGTCTTCCCGAACTCCTCGTTGAGCCGCCGCAGGAGCTCCAGGATCTCGTCGCCCGACTTGGCGTCGAGGTCGCCCGTGGGCTCGTCCGCGACCAGGATCTTCGGATCGGAGACGATCGCGCGCGCGATCGCCACGCGCTGCTCCTGTCCGCCGGAGAGCTGCCGCGGGTAGTGGTCCATGCGGTCGCCCAGTCCGACGATCCCGAGCGCCGTCTCGACGTGCTTCTTGCGCTCGCCCTTCTTGAGCGGCGTCAAGAGGAGCGGCAGCTCCACGTTCTCGAAGGCGGTCAGAACGGGCAGAAGGTTGTAGAGCTGGAAGATGAAGCCGATCGTGTGCGAGCGCCACCGCGCGAGCTCCGTCTGACCCAGCGTTGCGATGTCGCGGCCCCCGACGACGATCCGGCCCCGCGTGGGCTGGTCGATCCCGGCGATCAGATTCAGGAGCGTCGTCTTCCCCGAGCCGCTTGGCCCCATCAGGGCGACGTACTCGCCCTCGGGGATCGCGAGGTTGATGCCCATCAGCACCGGAATCTCGATCTGATCGCGGTGGTACACCTTCTCCAGGTTCTCGATTCGAATCAGAGGTTCGGCCATGCTCACTCCTGTCCTTCGACGCGCACGCGGGCGGCCGCAAGGGCCGCCCCCACGCCGTACGGCGGGGCTCGTCCCCGCCCGAACTACTCCTGTCCTTCGATGCGCACCCTCTCGCCGTCCTTCACCTGCACTCCGCCCGCGAGCGAGACGAGCTTCTCGCCGCCCTGGAGGCCCTGCGTCACTTCCATCTGGCCCTGCACGTCCCCGCCGGCCGTGACCGGCGTGAAGTGCGCCCGCCCGTCCAGGATCCGGAAGACGCCCGTCGTGCCGCCCACCGTGGTGAGCGCTCCCTTCGGCACGACGACGCGGGCCCGCGCCTGCTTGCCCTGCGTCGGCTCCGCCGTGAATGCCACGCGGGCCGAGAGGTCGGGCAGGACCCGGTCGTCCGCGTCGAGGAACGCGACCTTCACCCGCACGGTCGCCTTCTGGCGGTCGGCCGCCGGAACGATCTGCCGCAGCCGCCCGTGGTAGGTCTTGTCCTGCACCGCGTCGAGCGAGATCTCCGCGGGCTGATCCTTGGAGAGCCGGGAGAGGTTCGCCTCGTTGACGTCGGCCCCCACGTAGAGGGAGGAGAATTCGACGATCGTCGCGATCGCGCCTCCCGAGCCGCCGCCCGACGGAGAGGACCCGAACGGCGAAACCGCCTCGCCGACGAACGCCCGCTTGGCCGTGATGACGCCGGCAAACGGCGCCCGGATGATCGTGTAGTCGAGCAGCGCATCGACGTAGCGAACGCGGGCGCGCGTCGCCGCTTCGTTCGCGACCGCCGCGTCCAGGGCCGACTTCGTGTTGAGGCCCTGGTCGAAGATGGTCTTCTGGCGCTTGAGCTCGGCGTCGGCGTTGACCCAGTTCGCCTGGGCCTCGGCGAGCTGCGCGGCGAGATCGGTCGAGTCCAGGCGGGCGATGATGTCGCCCTTCTTGACCCGCGTCCCCTCGGTCACGTTGAGCTCGGTGATGCGGGAAGTGATCTTCGGCGAGAGGTCGGCCTTGCGCTCCGCCTCCACGTATCCGGTTGCCGAGAGAACCGTCGTCGCCTGGCCCTCGCTGACCACGGCGGCGGTGACGGCCTCGACCTTCTTCGGGCGCAGTCCCTGGTTGGCGACGAAGTACGCCCCGACCCCCACGGCGACCGCCGCCGCCGCGGCCACGAGCAGCCACGCCCGGGAGCCCCGCCGGGGCTGGGGATCTCTCTGAATCCGCAGGGCGGAGAGGTCGTGGCTCTGGGACGGTTCCTGGCTCATGACGAGCCCGCCATTTTATTCTCGTCCCCCCTCGCGGACACCCCCAATCGGCGAATGGCGTCCCGCGGCCGCTGAAAGGACGCCGGAAGTCCCCGCGTGGTACGCTGATGGCGAGGGGGTGGATCATGCGGAGCCGCCTTGTCACCGCCGCCGTTCTGTTCGCCTGCGCCTTCGCGCTCCGAGCGGAGCAGGTCTTCTACCAGATCGATCTCGCGCCCACCGGGAAGGTCATTTCGCAGGACCTGCCCGTCGCCAAGGGGTCTACGATCGTCTTCCACCGGTACCCCGACGGCGCCCTCATGAGCATGCGCCGCAGCGAGGTCAAGACGCTCTCCCGGATCACGCCGCAGGCCGCTCAGGCGACGCTGCCCAAGGAGAAGCTGGTGCAGATCGGGAACCTGGCGTTCCAGGGCTCGAGCCAGGCCGGGCCCGCCGCCGCCGGCACCGCGAGCAAGAACGCGGCGCAGCCAAACGGAATCGGCCAGGGGTTCTACGGCAACGTCGTGCCGGGTCAGACGCAGGGCATGCCCAACTCTCCCAACGACAACCAGGTCGGCCGGACGTGGGCCGCGCCTCCGGGCAACGCCGTGCAGTCCTCGGCCGGCGCGCCGCCGACGAACTCCAACCTGACGAACGGACAGAATCCTCCGAGTCAGTGATGGCGTGGCGCTCGAAGAGCGCTGAGCCGTCATCCTGACCCCGAGCACAGCGAGGGGGAAGGATCCGGACTCGATTGCCCGTGCGGTGAAACGCCCGGGATCCGTCGTCGCCGAGTCCTCAGGATGACGCGTCGCGGCGCTGGCGCGCTCGATGACCCGCGTGGTGAAAACGCACGGGATCCCTCGTCACTGCGTTCCTCGGGATGACGCGTCGCGGCGCTGGCGCGCTCGACGCGTCAAATGTGGATCGAGTGTCCGGCGACCGCTTCCGACGCCTCGTGGATCGCTTCGGAGAGCGTGGGGTGGGCATGGATGGTCCGCACCAGCTCCTCCGAGGTCGCCTCGAGCCGCAGCGCCGCGCCGGCCTCCGCGATGAGCTCCGTCGCCGAGGGTCCGACGATGTGGACGCCGAGGACCTCGTCGTACTTCTTCTCCGCCACGATCTTCACGAAACCGCTCGCCTGGTTGAGGATCCGGGCCTTGCCGATCGCCGAAAACGGGAACTTGCCGACGGCGACGTCGTATCCGCGCTCGCGCGCCCGCGCCTCGGTCAGGCCGATCGAGCCGATCTCCGGCGAGCAGTAGGTGCAGCCGGGGACCTGGTCGTAGTTCAGGGGACGCGTCTCCTTCCCGGCCATGTGCTCGACCGCCACGACGCCTTCCGCGCTCGCCACGTGCGCGAGCGCCTGCGTCGGCACGACGTCGCCGATCGCGTAGACGCCCGGCACGTTCGTGCGCATGAAGCCGTCCGTGCGGATGAAGCCCTTCTCGGTCGCGATCGACATCGCCTCGAGGCCGATGCCGTCGGAGAGCGGGCGCCGTCCCACGGCCATCAGGACCTTCTCGGCGCGGAAGGTCTCGGTCTTGTCCCCCGAGGAGCGCGCGATCAGCTCGGCGCCGGCGTCCGAGCGCGTGAGCCGCTCCACCCGCGTGTCGGGATAGACGGCGATCCCCTGCCGCTTGAAGGACGCGGCGAGCTCGCGCGAGATCTCCTCGTCCTCGAGCGGAACGATTCGGGGCAGCACCTCGACGATCGTGACCTTGGACCCGAACCGCGCGTACATCGAGGCGAACTCGACGCCGACCGCGCCCGAGCCGATCACGACCAGCGACTTGGGAATCTCCGAAAGCTCGAGGATCGAGGTCGAGGAGAGGACCGTTTTGTCGTCGATGTCCATGCCCGGCAGCGACCGGGGCGCGGAGCCTGTCGCGACGATCACGTTCTTGGCCGCGAACGCGGCCTCGGCCCCGTCGGCGCCGGTCACCGTGACGCGTCCCGGACCCGCGACGCGCCCGAAGCCGTTGGCGACGTCCACGCGGTTCTTCTTCATCAGGTAGGAGATGCCGTTGGTCGACTGGCGGACGACCTTTTCCTTGTGCTTCATGGCGGCCGGCATGTCCAGCCGTACCTCGCGCGCGGCGACGCCGACGTCGCTGCCGTGCCGCGCCTCCTCGAGGAGGTCGGCGGTGTGCAGGAGGGCCTTGGTGGGGATGCAGCCGCAGAGCGTGCAGACACCGCCCAGCCGCGCGTCCTTCTCCACGATCAGCACCGACATTCCCAGCTGCGCGGCGCGAATCGCGGCCACGTAGCCGCCGGGACCGGAGCCGATGATGACGAGGTCGTAAGCCTTGGCTTGGTTCATTCGTCTCCCGCGAATCGCGAAGGGCGCCTACAGTATCAAAAGGACCTTGTCTAGAATGCGTCCGTGAAGCGGCTCACCCTTCGCGCCCTGATCGCGGCGGTCGCCGGGATCGCCGGCCTCGCCTGCAGCGGCTGCGGCGGAGAGAAGGCGCCCGAGGACCAGGGCATCAAGATCGGCTTCTACGGAGCGACCACGGGCCCGACCGCGACCTTCGCGCTGTCCGGAAGAAACGGGGCCGCGCTCGCGGTCGAGCAGCTCAACGCCGCGGGGGGCGTGCTCGGGAAGAAGATCGTGCTGCTCTCCGAGGACGACCGCGGCGAGGCGTCCGAAGCCGCCTCCGCGGTGTCCAAGCTGATCACGCGCGATCACGTCGTGGCCCTCATCGGCGAGCAGGCCTCGTCGCGGACGCTCGCCGCGGCGCCGATCGCGCAGAGCTACGGCGTCCCGATGATCAGCCCAACCTCCACCAACGTCGAGGTCACGAAGAAGGGCGAGTACATCTTCCGCGCGTGCTTCATCGACGCCTACCAGGGACGCGCCGTCGCGGACTTCGCCAGGCGCGACCTCAAGGCGAAGACGGCCGCGATCCTCATCGACGCCCGGAGCGACTACAGCGTCGGCCTCGCCGCCGCGTTCCGGAAGAGCTTCGAGGCCCAGGGCGGAAAGATCACGAGCGAGCTCAAGTACGAAGAGGGCGACGCCGATTTCTCGGCGCAGCTGACCGCGATGCGGCCCGGGCAGCCGGACGTCCTCTTCATCCCGGGCTACTACACGGACGCCGGGCTCATCGCCCGGCAGGCGAAGTCGCTGGGACTCAAGGCGACCCTGCTCGGGGCCGACGGCTGGGACTCTCCGAAGCTCGTGGAGATCGGCGGGGACGCGATCGAGGGCGCCTACTTCGCGAATCACTACTCCGTCGACGATCCCGCTCCCGCCGTCCGCAAGTTCGTGGACGCCTACAAGGCGCGCTATGGGGCCGAGCCCGACTCGATCGCGGCGTCGTCCTACGATGCGATGCGCATGCTGGGCGACGCGATCACGCGGGCGGGCTCGACGGAGGGGGCGCGCGTGCGCGACGCCCTCGCCGCGACGAAGGACTTTCCGGGCGTGACCGGGACGATCACGATGGACGCGGACCGAAACCCCGTCAAGGCCGCGGTGATCCTGAAGGTCCAGGGCGGGCGCTATCGGTTCGCCGGCTCGGTCGCGCCGACGTCCTAGGCCGCGCCGACTCGCTCCCCGACTACTTCGTCGCGGCCGCGGGCGCGGCGGGGTCGATGACGAACTCGTCGAACGACGCCTCGCCGGGACCCGCCGCCGCGAGCCCCGTGCGCCCCGCGGCCGGATGAGGATCGCGGGCCTCGAAGAGCTTCTCGTCGTTGAAGGAGACCGTCAGCTGCGGCCCCTCCGCCTTCACGGAGTACTGCTCCCACGGGCGTTCGAGCGACCTGTGGCCGCGCCCGAGCTCCGTCGGCTTCCCGCCGGCGTAGGCGGACAGCACGACGTCTCCGGATGCGTCCACCAGGAGGACGAGGAAGTTCTTGTCGTCCTTCATGCGGAGGATCAGGCCCTCGCGCCCGGCTCCCTTCTTGACGAACGTCGAGATGGTCCCGTCCTGAAAGCTGACGTTGCGGCGCAGCGCCGCGGCGATCGAACCCTCCGGCCTCCGGCTGTCGACCTGCGCGAGCTTGTTCGGGGCGGAGGGCGGGTTCGGGTCGACCAGCACCAGCCACTTGGCTTCTCCCGCGGCGCCCGGCGCGCCGAGGACGACCAGGTCGAAGAATCCCGGCGGGCGCATCATGGTGTCCGAATCGAAGTGGTTTCGGATCTTCTCGGCGCGCGCGCTCGCCGGCGCGGCCAGGAGGGCCCGAAAGGGAGAGGGCCAGGGCGAGGAGCGGGCGCAGAACCAGCGAGTGACTTCTCATCACAACAGAAAAATCGATCCGCATGCTCTAAAATTCCTCCATGGAATCCAACTCCCAGAAGTCTCGAGTCTATCGAATGCACCGCGAGGGTTATGCCTTCGTCCTGGACCGTCCCGAGGTCGAGAAGCTCAAGAAAATGCCCGATTTCGAGGGGCGGGAGGAGCCCGCCATCGCCGAGGACTTCCTGCGGTTTCGCGCCGAGAGCTGGGCCGACGTGCTCGCCTCCGCCGGCGCCGAGCCCGGGGAGATCGACGTGTCCATCGATCCGCATCAGAAGAAGGCGCACCTGAAACGGGCGCACCGCGTCGTGATCACCGCGGACATTTGACCCGGGAGCGGAGCGCCCGTCATCCCGAGGAGGGCCGGTCATCCCGAGGCCGAAGGCCGAGGGAACCCGTCAAGATACGCGGTGTGGCCGTCGAGTCCGGGATCCCTCGCTTGGCGCTCGGGATGACGGCGAAGTGGCCCTCGGGATGACGACGAGGCCTTAGAAGCTGAGGATCCCCCGGATCTGGTTTTCCAGCGCGACGAAGGCCTGGCGCGAATACGGGTCCACCACCACGCGCAGCTCCGCGCCCGAGGGCACGTCGCCCGCCACCGAGGCCGCGATGCGCTCCGCCTGGCCGTCGAAGAAGGTCTCGCCGATCTCGTCGTCCGACTTTCCCCGGGAGCCGGGCAGCTCGCGCAGCCGCGCGAGGTCCGCGGGCTCGAGCCGGAGCCGATAACCGCCGAAGTCGCGGAAGAGAGGCTCCTGCCGGTCCAGCAGATCGAGGCGGGAGGGCGGAGCCGGCAGCGCCGCAGGAGCGCGGCCGGTAACCGTGGCCACGGCGGGCGCCCGGAGAGGAGGCGACGGCTCGTCGGGGAACGCTTCGTCCGCCGGCGCCGAGTCCGACGTCCCAGAAACCAGCTCCTCCGCGGATTCCTTCGGGGAGGAATCCCAATCCGCCGAGGCCTCCGGAAACGGCTCGTCCCCGCCTTCCCCGAGGGGAGGCGCCGCGTCGAGGCTCGGATCGGAGTTCGGATCGTCCGGGTTCGTCATCGTCCTGCCAGCACGTTCTTCGAGATCACCATACGCTGGATCTCGCTCGTCCCTTCGTAGATCGTGGTGACGCGCGCGTCGCGGTACAGGCGCTCGACCTCGTACTCGCGGGAGTACCCGTACCCGCCGAAGATCTGCACGGCGCGCGCCGCGACGGCGTTGGCGACCTCGGACGAGTACACCTTCGCCATCGAGGACTCCTTGGAGAATCGCGCGCCGGGCGTCTGCGAGAGCAGGGCGGCGCGATAGGTGAGCATCCGGGCGGCGTCGATCTGGACGCGCATGTCCGCGATCTGGAACGCGATGACCTCGTGCTCTGCCAGCTTCCGGCCGAAGGTCTCGCGCGTCTGGGCGTAGTCCACCGAGGCCTCGTAGGCGGCCTGCGCGAGGCCGATGCCCTGCGCGGCGATCGAGATCCGGGAGTGATCGAGCGTCGTCATCGCGATGCTGAAGCCCTCCCCCTCCGCGCCGAGGCGGCGATCCGCCGGGACGCGGACGTCCTCCAGGGAGATGGCCGCCGTCTTCGAGGCGCGCAGCCCCATCTTGTCCTCGGGCGCGCCCACGCGGAGTCCCGGGTCGTCGGCCGACACGAGGAACGACGTGATGCCACGCGTGCCGGCGGAGGCGTCGGTCATCGCCATGAGGACGTACCACTTCGCCTCGCCCGCGTTGGTGATCCACGCCTTCGTGCCGTTCAGGACGTAGGAGTCGCCGTCGCGCACCGCCCGCGTCTTCTGGTTCGCGGCATCCGAGCCGGACTGCGGCTCCGTCAACGCGTACGCGCCGATCACCTCGCCGGAGGCGAGCTCGCGCAGGATGGTGCGCTTCTGCGCCTCCGTGCCGAAGCGCCAGATCGGGTAGCACACGACCGAGTTCGTCACGGAGACGATGACCGCGGTCGACGCGCAGACGCGCGCGAGCTCCTCGATGGCCAGGATGTAGGAGAGCACGTCCGACCCGGCGCCGCCGTATTCCTCGGGCACCATCATGCCGAGGATGCCCATCTCGCCCAGCTTCTTCAGGACCTCGGCGGGAAATCGCCCGGTCTTCTCGCGCTCGGAGACCCCGGGGGCGATCTGCGTGCGCGCGAACTCGCGCACGGCGTCGCGGATGCGCTTCTGGTCCTCGGTCAGCTCGAAATTCACGAGGCGTCTCCCGGAGCTCCCGAGGGCGGCGGAGCCGAGCCGCCGCCTCCTCCTCCGCCTCCCGCGCCGCCGCGCCCGCGGCGCCGTCTCCGTAACCGCCGGCGGCGGCGTCCCCCGCCGTCGCCTGCCGGTGTCCCGGGCTCGCCCGAGGCGACGGACTCCGGCGCGGGCGGACGCGGAGGCTGCGGAGCGCGCGGCTGGCCGGAACGCTGCGGCTGGCCGGAGGGCTGCGAACCTCCGCCCGCGGAGCGGCGCTCGGGCATCGGGCGACCGCCAGGCCGGCGCTCTCCCGGCGGTCCGGCAGGCCGGCGCTCTCCCGCAGGCCGGCGCTCTCCCGGAGCTCCCGCGCCGCCGCGCCGCTCTGCGCCCGGGCCACCGGGCCGGCGTTCCTGCGGACCTCCCCCCGGGCGGCGCTCGGGGCCGCCGCGCTCCTGGGCGTGTCCGCGTCCGCGGCCTCCGCGGCGGCGGCGGCGGCCTTCACGGCGTGGCTCCGGCGTGTCGACCCAGCCCTCCTCGAGGTGGCGGAACGTCACGACGACCTCCGGCACCGCGGCCCGGGCGCGCAGGAACTCGACGATCTTCTGCCGCAGCGCTGCGCCCGCCTCCGTGGCCATCGCGGGAATGCGCTCGGCATCGTAGAGGACCATGCGGGTCCAGCAGATGCGGCGGGAGGTGCCGTCCGCCGCGGCGAAATCCATGACGAAGAGATCGCGCTCGTGGTCGAGCGAGTACTCGCGGAACTCCAGCTCCGGCAACGCCTCGCGGCAGAGGTCCTTGAGCAGCGGGAGGTGCTTCTCGCCCCCCTCCAGGGTCTGCTCCATCGAGACCACGCGGTCCCGAAACATTCGGGTTTGAGCCATTTCAGATTTTAGATTTTAGATTTTAGATTTGGGATCCGATGCGATGCATGGTGTCTCCTAACCGATCGTCAGCCCGGAGTCCTTGAAGATCTCGCGCGCGATGATCAGCCGGTGGATCTCGCTCGTGCCCTCGTAGATCTCGGTGATCCGCGCGTCGCGGAAGTTGCGCTCGACCGGATATTCCTTGGTGTAGCCGTAGCCGCCGTGGATCTGGAGCGCCTTGGTCGTGACGCGCTGCGCCATCTCGGCGGCGAAGAGCTTTCCGATCGCCGCCTCCATCGAGAAGCGCCCCTTGCCTCCCTTGGCGGCGTCCTTGGCGGCGGCGGCGCGGCGGGTCAGGAGCCGCGCGGCGTCGATTTCCGTGGCCATGTCGGCGAGGTAGAAACGGATCGCCTGGAAGTCGGCGATCGGCTTGCCGAACGCGCGCCGCGCCTGCGCGTAGCGAACGGCGGCCTCGAAGGCCTCGGTCGCGATGCCCACGGCCTGGGCGGCGATGCCGATCCGGCCGCCGTCGAGCGTCGTCATCGCGATCCGGAATCCCTCGCCCTCCTCTCCCAGGCGGTCGGCGGCGGGGACGCGCACGTCGGTCAGGAAGATCTCGACGGTGCCCGAGGCGTTGACGCCGAGCTTGACCTGATGGCGCGAGCGGTCGAAGCCGGGCGTCGCGGCGTCCACGAGGAAGGCCGAGATGCCCTTGAGCTTCTTCTCGGGGTTGGTCATCGCGAAGAGCAGGCACACGTCGGCGGCCTGCCCGCAGGTGATGAAGACCTTCTGGCCGGTGAGGCGGTAGGAGTCGCCCTCGCGGACCGCCCGCGTCTTCTGGTTTCCGGCATCCGAGCCGGCGTCGGGCTCGGTCAGGGCGAAGCACCCGAGCTTTTCCCCCTTCGCGAGCGGGACCAGGAACTTCTTCTTCTGTTCGGCGTTGCCGTAACGCTCGATCGGGTCGCAGACGAGAGAGTTGTTGACCGACAGGATCACGCCGAGGTTGGCGCAGACGCGCGAGATTTCCTCGATCACGATCGCATAGGCGACGCTGTCCATGCCGGAGCCCCCGTGCTCCGACGGGACGGCGACGCCGGCCAGGCCGAGCTCCCCCGCCTGGCGAAACAGGTCCCTGGGAAACTCGCCGGTCTGGTCGATCACGGCCGCTCGCGGCCGCACGACCTCCTCGGCGAAATCCCGGACCGCCTGCTGCAGCAGGCGCTGCTCCTCCGAGAGCTCCAGGTTCATGGGAGGCGGAGTATAACGGGAGAGGCGGCTACCGACGCCCGATCTCGGACAGGAATTCCAGCAACCCGTCCGCGTAGCGCATCCACGAACATCGCTCCGCCGCCGCCGCCAGGCCCGGCGCGTACGCGTCGGCGCCGCGCGCCAGGACTCTCTGCACCGCGGCCGTGAGCGCGGCGGCGTCGCCCGGCGGAAAGAGCTCGCCGGTGAGTCCCGGAACGATCGCCTCCTTCAGTCCGCCGACCCCCGAGCCCGCCATCGGACGCGCCGCCGCGATCGCGCGCGCGGCGATGCCGCTGCCGGAGATCGCGCGGTACGGGAGGACGACCACGTCGCAGGCGGCGAGCCACGTCTCCATTGCCTCCTCGGGAACGTAGGCGTCGTGCACGAGCAGGCGGTCGCGCACCGGGCTCGCGTCGACCCGCCGCATCGTGTCGCGCGCATCCGGGAAGACCTCGCCCACGATCGCGAGGCGAGCGCCCGTCTGCCGCGCGATCTCGGGGGCCGCGTCGAGCAGGAGATCGACGCCCTTGTACCGGCGCACGAGCCCGAGGAAGAGCACCAGCGGGCCGTCGGCGGGCACGCCCAGCCTCGCGCGGGCCTCCTCGCGGGAGACCGGGGCGCCGACCGCGCGCACCACGGGATGCGGGAGGACGAGAACGGGGCGGCCCGGCGCCCGCCGGGCCAGCAGCGCCCGATCCGATTCGCTCTGGCACACGAACGCATCCGCGGCCGTCATCGCGCCGAGCGCCAGGAAACGGCGGAGCGTCCCGCCCTCGTGCTCGTCGACGTTGTGGCACAGCAGGACGCGGATCGTCTTCGGCGACAGCGCCCTCACGCGGCGCAGGACCGACCGCAGCGGGAGGGCCCAGAACGCGGTCCACCACGGGACGAGCAGCGCCTCGGCGCCATCCGCCGCGACCGCATCGGCCGTTCGCCTCCAGGACAGCGGCGAAGCGTAGTCGAGCACCGGCTCGGCGCCGGAGTCCGGGAGGGCCGGGTCCCGATCGAAGCGCCGCGGGTCGAGCCACCGCGGATACGGGCGCGAGAAGGTCAGCCAGCGGACGCCGAGACCCGGCCTTCGCGACAGCTCCTCCGCCAGGAGCCGGGTCTCGCGCGCGATGCCGCCGCGATCGGGGGGTGAGGGTCCCAGGATCGCAACGCGCCGGATCGGGCGCGCGGCGTCAGGGACAGGCAAAGGCCTTCGTGTCCTGGAGGGGGGCGAAGGCCACGCCGAGCGGGTTGTCGTAGATCTCCACGGCGCCCGTGTGCGTGTCCACGACCGTCATGCGAACGGAGACGTTGGTCAGCCCGCCGGCGAAGACCCAGAACTTCTGGGAGATCGCGCACGCGTCCAGAACCTTCACGACCATCTCGACGTTGTCGGGGCTGAAGAACCAGAAGTACGCCGAGTCGTCCGTCAGGGGGACGCGCGTGCCGCTGCCGTGCTCGCCGGTCGTCTTCGTCCAGTCGGCGGTGACCTGGAACCGGCCGCCGTGAAGGCAGAGCGTCGTGGCGGTCGGGACGCAGGTGCTCGGCGAGGCGGGCGCGAGCCACGTGGAGATCGAGGGAAAGCTCACTCGGAACGCGCCGTCGATCGTGAGGTTGCGGCGATCGCAGTCGTCGTCGGGGTTGACGCCGCACCCGCCGAGCTCCTGCCCGACGACCGAGAGGTCGGCGAGCATCGCGGGCGATCCCGAGCTGCCTCCGCCGGTGCCGCCCTCGACGTCCTGCTCGTAGAGGAAGTTGCCCGGGTCGTAACCGCTGCAGGTCACAGCGGGCGAGGCCTCGACCTGATGCTTGGAGAAGAACTGCGGCCGCCCGTTGGGATGGCTGAGCCGATACAGAACGGCGGCGTCCACGTGGGCGTAGTCCCCGGTCGTCCAGCCCAGGAAAACGCTGCCGTCGGGCGGGTCCTCGGAGAGCTGCAGGAAGGTGAAATCGCTCGTCGTCGACGTGGCCAGCAGCGTCGAGCCGAGGGTGCTCGGGAATCCGTTGGGAGGCGGCTCGATGCCGTTGCAGGAGGACGTCCTGTAGTCGAAGAACGCCTCGAGCGAGGTGGCGGAGGCCTGCGTCGAGAAGCAATGGTTGGCGGTCAGCAGGTACGGAACCATGTTGCTCGTCGTGGTGTTGAGCAGGCCGCCCGAGCAGACGAAGTCGCCGTCCGGTTCCACGAAGTTCAGCTGGGCCACCGCGTGCGAGGCGGAGTCGAGGTTGGGAAAATCGGCGGGGGTCACGCAGCTCGCGTCGAGGAAGCAGGTGTCGGACTTGAGCCGGACCTGGGGCGCACCCGCGCCGCCGGATGCCGCGGAGGACGCGGCGGCCGCGGGATTGACCGTCGCCACCCACGGAGACTCGATGTGCACGAGCGATTCGATCGACAGGCGCGCGAGCGCCAGGCGCGCCGGATCGGCGACGCCGATCTCGACGCGCAGGATCGCCGTCGACGCGAAGACGGTATTGGTCCAGAAGCCCTCCGGCCGTGTGCCGCCGTCGAAGGCGTACGGCCCGAAGACCTCGCCCCGCGGGCCGTAGACGAAGACGCGGCTACCGGGAGGCAGCCACGCGTCGGCGACGTGGATGCGCAGCGCCTGCGCGCCCTCCGAGGAGAACGAGGCGGTCCAGGTCCAGCGGCCGTCCGCGCGCTCGAGCCAGCCTCCGCCCATCGGGAGCGCTCCCGCGACGCCGGCTTGCGTCAGTCCGTGGAATCCGGCCCCGCCGGGCAACGGCCGCACGATGCCCACGCGGACCGCCGGCTTCTTCGGCCGTGCGGCGTCGCCCGGCCGCGCGTCGCGCGAGAGAAGGTGGGCGCGCTCGTCCGCCGACAACCCCGGCAGGTCGTGGCGCGCGGAGCCGGGCAGCCGCGCCTGCGTCGCGGCAAAGTCGAGCGAGGGGATGGCCGCGGCGGCCTTCGGAGCGGCGGCGTGGAACACCGCAGGCCCGGCGTGCATCTCAGGGATCCCGTCCGCGACGGCCACGTGCGCCCCGCCCGGTGCGAGCATCAGGGAGAGCGTCAGGACGGAGAGGGCTGTTCCGGGCCGCGCCATCGCGTCAGGAGTATAAGTCGCCGCGGGCTGCCTCTAGGGCGCCCGCCGCATCCACAATCCCTTGAGGTACTCCCCCTCTGGACAGTCGAGCGAGACGGGATGATCCGGGCCGGCGCCCTGCCGGGCGATCAGCGCGAAGCCGGCGCGTGCCTCCGCCGACGCGGAGAAGGCGATCTTCTGGAAGAGGTCCGCGTCCACCAGTCCGGAGCACGAGCAGGTCAGCAGCCACCCTCCCGGAGAGACGAGCGTCATCGCGAGCCGGTTGACGTCCTTGTACCCGCGGGCCGCCCGCTCGACGTCCGACTTCTTCTTGGCGAAGGCGGGCGGGTCGCAGACCACGGCATCCCAGCGCTGCCCCTCGGCCACGCGCCGCCGCAGATCCTCGAAGACGTCGGCCTGAACGAGGTCGGAGTCGTCGGCGGAGAGCGCATTCAGGGCGCGGTGCTCGCGTGCGAGCGCGAGCGCGGCCGCGGAGGAATCGACGTCGACGGCTCGCGTCGCGCCGCCGGCCAGAGCCGCGACGGAGAAGGCGCCCGAGTAGGAGAAGAGGTTGAGCACGCGCCGGCCGCGCGCGAGGGCGCGCAGACGAGCCCGGTTGTCGCGCTGGTCGAGGAAGAAGCCCGTCTTCTGGCCCGCGGAGACGTCGGCGAGGAAGTGGAGGCCGTTCTCGAGAAAGGGAACGGGCGGCTCGATTTTGGATTTTGGATTTTGGATTTTGGATTCGCCGGCGTCGCGGGCGGAGCCCGTCTCCCGGACGATCAGATTCCTCGGTGCGAAGACCTCCCACGCGGCCGCCTCGAGCTCGGCGCGCCAGCGCTCGGTGCCACCCGTCAGGAGCTCCAGCACGGCGGTCTCGCCGTACACGTCGAGCAGAACGCCCGGGCACAAATCGCCCTCCGAGTTGACCGCGCGGTAGCCCGTGGTCTCCGGAGGCAGGACGTCTTTGCGGAGCGACTTCGCCGCCGCGAAGCGCTCGCGGAAGAGCACGGCATCGGGCGCCTTGCCGTCGAAGCTCCAGAGTCGCGCCACGATCTGCGAGTCCGGCGAGTACGCGCCGCGGGCGAGCGGCTTCCCGCCGGCATCCACGACCTCGGCGACGCCGTCCTCACCGTCCCCCCCGGTGGACGCGATCGCGCCCGAGAACACCCAGGGGTGGCGGCGGAGGACCGATGCGTCGCGGCCGGGCTTGAGGATGAGGCGGATCAAGGGTTCTCGCGTCCGTCGGCGCCGAGGAACAGGCTCATCGCGGCCTCCGAAAATACATCCTCAGCTCCTCAACGCTGGCGCGCCCTCGTCCGTAGAAGAGGCAGACACACGCGATCTCCTCCTCCAGCCCCTCGCGAGAGGGGCTTCTTTTTTTTGGGCTACCTCTGCCGCCGGTCTCCCGTCGAGAGGGGTTGGTTCAGGGCCCAGTCGAACGGGAGGAATTCGGGCGACTTCGCGAAGGTTTTCAACCAATCTCCGACCGCGAGGGGAGTGAAGCGGGCCACGTAGGCGCCGAGCGACCCGGCCTCGCGCTCGAATTCCCTGCGGCTCCATTGGAAGATCTCCGAGAGCAGGAGCTTCCCCTCCTCCGGATCGATCACGTTCCTGGTCGAGTCCCGCACGAACGCCCTCCCCTGCGCGTCCAGTTCCGCGGACAGCATCGCGGCGCGGTACGCCCTCGGGAGGAGCGGAGGGGCGGACCTCGCCGCGCACACGATCGCGAAGTGGATCCGCGCGTCCCGCGTTTCGCGCAGCCGGTTCTCGATGTCGTCGAGCGTGAGCAGCTCGCCCGCGATCCGCTTGCGGACCGATTGGAACGCGCCGTCGACGCCGCGGATGCTCGGAATCGGGTAGTGCTCGAGCACGATCGCGACCGCCATCGCGTTGTAGGCGTTGATGTAGAACGCCTTGCGCTCCTCCGGCTTCATCTCTCGCGGGTTCGCGTCGCCGAGGTTCGCGAGATACGCCGCGAGGCGTTTCCGGTCCTGGCCGTCGGCGCCCCCGTAGTCGAAGCCGGCGGCGCGCGCCCTCGCGGAGAGGATGGCGTCCCAGACGGCCGGATCCGGCTGCGACGCAGCCGCGAAGAGCGCCTGCGCGGCGGCGAGGCCGGCAACCGCGGTCAGGAGGCGACGCGCCGCGCGTCTCATCGCGCGAGTGCCGAGAGAACGCCGTAGCTGATTGCCCCGATCGCAGCCGCCATCGGGATGGTGAGGATCCAGGCGTAGACGATGCGCTCCGCCACGCCCCAGCGCACCGCCGAATACCGCTGCGCCGCTCCCACTCCGATCACGGCTCCCGTGATGGTGTGCGTCGTGGAAACGGGAACGCCTGTGAGAGACGCGAGCCCGATGGTCGCGGCGGCTCCGGTCTCGGCGCAGAACCCGCTATACGGCTTGAGCTTCGTGATGCGGCTCCCCATCGTTCGCACGATACGCCACCCGCCGGTCAGCGTGCCGAGAGCGATCGCGGCGTGGGCCGACAGAATGATCCACCAGGGGATGGTCTGGATATCGGGGAGATGCATCCAGTGCAGCGCGGATTTCGGGTCGCGGAAGACCGCCTCGTTCGCCACCAGGAGGCTCGCAATGATTCCCATCGTCTTCTGCGCGTCGTTCGCGCCATGAGAAAGCGAATAGCCGGCCGCCGAAAAGAGCTGCCCCCTCCGGAACCAACGGTCGACGGATCCGTACGGGACTCGCTGAAACGTCCAGGCGACCCCGACCATGAGCGCCCAGGCCACGGTCATCCCGAGGAGTGGCGACAGGATGATGAACGACAGTGTCTTGACCCACGCCATTCCGGGAATGATCGCCCGCACGCCCACGCGCGCGACCGCGGCCCCGGCGTAACCTCCGATGATCGCGTGCGACGAGGAGGATGGGATGCCGAAGTACCAGGTGATCAGGTTCCAGACGATCGCTCCGATCAATCCGCCCAGCACGACGTCCGAGTTGACCACGCGGATGTCGATGAGGCCGGATCCGATCGTTCGCGCGACGGCGGTCCCGAAAACGAACGCCGCCACGAAGTTGAAGAACGCCGCCCAGACCACGGCCATGAGAGGCGAGAGCACCCGCGTGGACACGACCGTCGCGATCGAGTTCGCGGAGTCGTGCATGCCGTTGATGAAGTCGAAGACGAGAGCGACGGCGATGATGATCAGGACGTACGTCACGACGCGCGCTTTCCGGACGGCTCAGGAATGCTTGAGTACGACGCTCTCGAGGATCTGCGCGACCGTGACGCAGGAGTCGACGCAGCGCTCCATGTTGTCGTAGATCTCTTTCCACTTGATGACGTCGATGGCGTCCCGGTTCTCCGCGAAGAGCGACCCGATCGCCTCGTGGTAGACCACGTCCGCCTCGTTCTCGAGCTGCTTGATGCGGATGCAATGGGGCATCACGCCCTTCTGGGACCGCAGCTGGGAGACCGCCTCGACGAGCTCCCCGGTGGTCGTCACGATGAGGCGGCTGAGCGACTGGGAAAGGGGTGTGGGGCCCTCGATCCGGAAGAGGGACACGCGCCGCACCGTTCCGTCGATCAGGTCCATCACGTCGTCGAGGCGAATCGCGAGGCGGTGGATGTCCTCGCGGTCGATGGGGGTGATGAAGGTGCGGTCGATTCCGCGCAGGATCTCGTGCGAGATCTCGTCGCACTCGTGCTCGAGCCGCTTGACCTGGTCCGCGACCGTCGCCACGGGGGCCTGTTCCTGGAAGTACGTCTCCAGGATCCTTGCGGCCTCGTAGATGCGGACCGCCATCTCGTTGAAGCGCTCGAAATACTTCAGGTCGCGCGGGAGAAAATTGAGCATCGCGCCTCCGGAACGGGGCGCTATCCTACCCCACGCCTTCACGCGGCCTTTACACGCGGCGCGACGCGCTCTGGCGTCGCCGGTCGCTCAACCGGCCGGGAATCGCACCTGGAAGACGCTGCCGGCGCCGACCTCGCCCTGAACCTCCACGGTCGCGCCGTGGAGCTGGGCAATGTGCTTGACGATCGCGAGCCCGAGCCCGGAGCCGGGCCTCGCCTTCGAGCGCGAGCGATCGACCTGGTAGAAACGCTGAAAGATCTTGTCCCGCTCCGACTTGGGGATTCCCGGACCCAGGTCCGAGACCGAGAAGCCCGGCCGGCCGGAGTCGCGCAGGATGCGGACCGAGACCGACGCCCCCGGCGGCGAGAACTTGATGGCGTTGTCGATCAGGTTCCGGGTGAGCTGCCCAAGCCTTCGGTGATCGCCGGTCACGGCCAGGTCCGCGTCGCCTTCGACGCTGACCTTCACACCCTTCTCACGCGCCGCCGCCTCGAGGTCCTCGACGACCTCGGTCAGCAGATCGTGGAGCGTCACCGGCCGGCGCTCGAGCGGCACCGCGCCGCTCTCGATCTGCGCGAGATCCATCAGGTCGTCGATCAGCTCGCGCATGCGGTCCGACTGGCGCTGGATCAATCCCAAGAGCTCGGCCGTCTCCGCCTTGTCGGCGCCGCCGTCGGCCAGCGTCTCCGCCGCGGCCGCGATCGACGCGATCGGCGTGCGCAGCTCGTGCGAGACGTCCGCCACGAAGGTCCGCCGCATCGACTCCGTCCGCTCGAGCACGCTGATGTCGCGCAGGACGCCCACGGCGGCGGCGCGCGAGCCCGCCGGCAGCGCCTGGACGACGAGGGCCCAGATGCGGCCGTCCTCCAGGCGCACCGTGGCCTCGCCGACCTCTCCGGTCTTCACCGTCTGTTCGAAGGCCTCGTACAGCGTGCGCTCCCGCAGCAGGTCGTAGAGGGCGCGGCCCACCGGAGTTGGCACGCCCGTCATCTGCGAGAAGCGCTCGTTGGCCTCCACGACGTGCAGGCGCGCGTCCACCACCGCGAGCCCGTCCGGGAGCCTCTCGAAGACGATGGCGGTCATGCGGCGCTCGTCCTCGGCCAGCGACACCGCACGCGAGAGCGATTCCTTCATCCGTTGGAGGGCGCCTCCGAGAAGCTGGACCTCCTCGCCGCCCGCGCTCGGCAGGTCGCGCGCGAAGTCCCCGGCGGCGACCGCGGCGGCGGCTCGCGTCAGCTCCGCGATCGGCTCGGAGAAGCGGCGCGAGAGGCTCGCCCCGATCAGAAAGAGCCCGAGGCAGGCAACCGCGATCGCGGCGCGCATCCGCCAGACGTAGACCTGCTCCACCTCCCGGAGCCGCGACTCCGAGACGGCCACGCGCAGCACGCTTCCGTCCGGAAGGGCGCGCGCGACGTAAAGCATGGTCTGTCGCTCCGTCGGCGACAGGCGCAGAGCGGTGCCGGAGCCTCCCTCCCGAGCCGCGCGGATCTCGGGACGCTTGGCGTGGTTTTCCATGCCGGGCACGTCCGCGGGCAGGAGGTCCGAGTCGTCCAGGACCTTTCCGCCCGGGTCGACGTAGGTGACGCGGCATCCCAGCTGCGCCGCGGCCTTCCGCAGGAAGGCGTCGCGCTCCCCGGCCGGGACGGCGCCGCGCAGCAGGTCGTCGACGAGATGCTCGAGATCGCGCGTGAAGCGCTCCGTGACGCGATCCTCGACCGCGCGCGCGAGCGTCGCGTCCGACACCACGACCAGAAAGGCCACGGCGGCGACGGCCAGGATCGCGAAGAGCGCCGTGAAGCGGGACCGCAGCCTCATGGGCGGAGTCGCGGCTCTACTTGGCCGCTTCCCGGTATCGGTAGCCCAGGCCGACGACGGTCTCGATGCGCTGATCGCCGAGCTTCCGGCGCAGCGCGCGGATGTGCACGTCGACCGTTCGCGTCTCGACGTCGGCGTCGTAGTCCCAGAGGCGCGCCAGGATGGCGTCGCGCGTCACGACGCGGTTGCGGCTGCGAATCAGCAGCCACAGCAGGTCGAACTCCTTCTTCGTCAGGTGCACGCGCTCGCCCCGCAGACGCACCTCGAAGCGGGCCCGGTCCACGTGCAGATCGCCGTCGTCGAAGATCTCCTCCTCCGAGGTCTCGAACGCGGCGACCCGCCGGAGGTGGGCGTTGACGCGCGCGAGGAGCTCGCGCATCGAGAAGGGCTTGGTGATGTAGTCGTCCGCGCCGATCTCGAAGCCGAGCAGCTTGTCGCGCTCCTCGACCCGGGCCGTCAGCATGATGATCGGAACCTTGCGCGTCTCGTCGACGCGGCGCAGCTCGCGGCACAGGGCCAGGCCGTCGATGTCGGGCAGGTTCAAGTCCAGGATGATCAGGTCGAACGGCTTCTCCTGGAGGGCCGCCAGCGCGGCGATCCCCGAGACGTAGTGCTCGACCTGGTAGCGCTTCTCCTTCCGAAGATTGAGCCGGATCGTGTACGCGATGTCGGCGTCGTCCTCGATCAGCGCGATGCGCTTCATCGTCCCCGGATGCGCCTCGGCGCGGGGGCTCGCGTGTCCGTCTTTTCCTTTGGTGACCACCGATTTCATCGTCTCTCTTTTCTACGGCCTGGCGGATGCGCCTAGCCGAACCGCCCGGTGATGTAGTCCTCCGTGATCTTCTGACCGGGATTGGTGAAGATCTTCTCGGTGCGGTCGTGCTCCACGAGCCGCCCGAGCATGAAGAACGCAGTGAACTCGGAGACGCGCGCCGCCTGCTGCATGTTGTGCGTCACGATCACGATCGTGAAGTCGACCTTGAGCTCGTGGATGAGCTCCTCGACCTTGGTCGTCGCGATCGGGTCCAGCGCCGAGCACGGCTCGTCCATGAGCAGGACCTCCGGCTCGACGGCGAGGGCGCGCGCGATGCAGAGCCGCTGCTGCTGGCCGCCGGAGAGCCCGAGCGCCGAGGTGTCGAGCCGGTCCTTGACCTCGTCCCACAGCGCCGACCGGCGCAGCGCCTTCTCGACGCGCGCGTGGAGATCGGAGCCGTGCGCCATGCCGTTGATCTTCAGTCCGTAGGCGACGTTCTCGAAGATCGACTTGGGAAACGGGTTCGACTTCTGGAAGACCATCCCGACGCGGCGGCGCAGGTCCACGATGTCCATCCCGGCCTTGTAGATGTCGCGGCCGTCGAGCAGGACCTCGCCGTCGACGCGCGTGTCCGGGATGATGTCGTTCATGCGGTTGAGGCACCGCAGGTACGTCGACTTGCCGCAGCCGGATGGGCCGATGAACGCCGTGACCGATTTCTCCGGGATCTTGAGCGAGACCGCCCAGAGAGCCTGCTTCTCTCCGTAGGAGAAGTTCAGCTTCCGGGTCTCCATGCGGAGCTTGTGCGCCGAGGGCGGCACGGGTTCCTTCCCGGCGTCCCTTCTCGACACGGGAGTCTTGGGCGCCGGCGGTCCGGCGGGACTTTGCACGTCGCGGACCAGTGTATCGCTCATGTGCGATGCATCCTTTCCAAGCGGCGCGTGACGACCCGCGCCAGCACGGAGAAGACGAAGATCATGGCCACCAGGACGAGGGCGCCCGCCCAGGCCTGCCGGTGCCAGTCCTCGTAGGGCGAGATGGCGTAGGTGAAGACCTGCACGGTGAGCGACGCGATCGGCTGGTTGAGCGACGTCGAGAAAAAGCGGTTGTTGAAAGACGTGAAGAGGAGCGGCGCCGTCTCTCCCGCGATACGCGCGAACGCGACGAGGATGCCGGTCATGATGCCCGGCAACGCGGCCGGCACCATGACCGAGAAGGCCGCGCGAGCCCTCGTCGCGCCGAGGGCCAACGCGCCCTCGCGGAGCGCTCCGGGCACGAGGTTGAGAAGCTCCTCCGTCGTGCGCGTGATGATCGGGATCATCATGAAACCGAGCGCGAGGCCGCCCGCGAGCGCGGAGAAATGCTTGACCGGCAGCACGGCGAGGCCGTACGCGAAGATGCCGACCACGATCGAGGGCACGCCGTTCAAGACGTCGGCCGTGAACCGGACCAGCGTCGCGAACTTGGCGCGCCCGTACTCCGAGAGGTAGACGCCGGAGATGATCCCGACCGGAATCGCGATCACGGCCGCAATTGCGATGAGGATGAGGGTCCCGACGATCGCGTTCGCCATTCCGCCGCCGGTCTCGCCGACGGGCTTGGGCATCTTCGTGAAGAAGTCCCAGTTGAGCGACGAGAACCCCTGCTGGATGACGTAGACGAAGATCAGCACCAGCGGAATCAGCGCGAGGACGACCGAGGCCGCGCAGAAGAGGACGACGACGTTCGAGAGCGCCTTGCGTCGCGCGGTCTTGTTCATGCCGCCGCCCCGGGGGCCTCGGGGGCGGGCGCAACCGGCGCCGCCACCTTCGCCGGCCTGACCTTGACCTCGCGGCTGACGCTCCAGATCAGGAGCCGCGAGATCGCGTTGATGATCACGGTCAGGATGAAGAGCACGAGGCCGATCTCGATCAGGGCCGAGAGGTAGAGGTCGGTGTCCGCCTCGGTGAACTCGTTGGCGATCACGGCGGACATCGTGTGCTGCGCGGCATAGAGCGACGCGCTGATCCGCGGGTTGTTCCCGATGACCATCGTGACCGCCATCGTCTCGCCCAGGGCCCGTCCGAAGCCCAGCATGATCGCGCCGACGATGCCGGTGCGGCCGAAGCGCAGCGCGGCCTGGATCGCCTCCCAGCGCGTCGCGCCGAGGGCGTAGGCCGCCTCGCGCTGGGTCGCGGGCACGGCCTTCAGAACCTCCCGGGACACCGACGAGGCGAACGGAATGATCATGACGGCCAGGATCAGCCCGGCGGCCAGCATGCCCACGCCCAGGGGCGGGCCGGAGAACAAGGGGAACTTCTTGAGCCACGGGGGCGTCAGGAGCTCGAGCTTCCGGACGACCGGGACGAGCACGAAGATGCCCCACAGGCCGTAGACGATCGAGGGGATCGCGGCGAGGAGCTCGGTCAGGAACGTCAGCGGCGTCCGCAGGCGCGCGAGGCGAGAGCTCCGACAGGAAGACGGCGATCCCCAGCGCCACCGGGGTCGAGAGGACCAGCGCCAGGATCGACGAGTACAGGGTTCCCCAGATGAACGGCAGGGCTCCGAACTGGCCCGCGACCGGATCCCACGTGCTCGTCCGCCAGAAGTTGAAGCCGAACTTCCTGACCGACAGGCCGGAGGTTCGGAACAGCTCGAAGAGAATGCCCAAGACGAGCAGGACGACGAGAAACGCGAAGAACCCCGTCCCGAGGCGGAAGCCGCGGTCGTCGGCGCTCCGGCGCGAGGACGGGGTCTTCTTCATGGAGACGCTCCGGCCCCCGGCCTAGGTCTTGATCTTCTTGAGCGCTTCCATCTCCAGGCCGACGACCTCCGAGGGCACCGGCGCGTAGCCGAGATCCGGCGCGAACTTCTGCCCGTCCGTCAGGGCCCACTTCATGAAGTCCACCATGATCTTCGCGCGCTGCTTGTCGCTCGCATTCTCATAGAGAAGGATCCACGTAAACGAGGAGATCGGATAGACGCCCTTGCCCGGGGCGTTGGTGATCGAAACCCGGAAGTCCGGGGGCATCGCCTTGGCCGCCGCCGAGGCCGCCGCGGTCACGGACTCGAGGCTCGACTTGACGAACTCGCCGTCCAGGTTCTGGACCGAACCGTACGAGATCTTGTTCTGGAGCGCGTAGATCAGCTCGACGTAGCCGAAGGAGCCCGGCGTCTGCTTGACGAGGCCGGCCACGCCCTCGTTGCCCTTCCCGCCGACGCCGACGGGCCAGTTGACGGCGGTTGCGACGCCGACCTTCTTCTTGAACTCGGGAGAGACCTTCGCGAGGTAGTCCACGAAGATGTAGGTGGTTCCGGACCCGTCCGAACGGTGCGCCACCGTGATGTCGGTCTCCGGAAGCCGGACACCCGGATTCAGAGCCGCGATGGCACTGTCGTTCCACTTGTTGATCTTGCCGAGAATGATGTCGGCGATCACCTTCCCCGTGAACTTCAGCTCCTGGGTCACCTCCGGGATGTTGTAGACCGGGACGACTCCGCCGAGCACGGTGGGCAGGTGCAGGACCTTGCCCGGAGCGTTTTGCAATTGCTCCGAGGTCATCGGGCCGTCCGACGCGCCGAAGAAGACCGTCTGCGCCGTGAGCTGACGGATTCCGCCGCCGGAGCCGATCGACTGGTAGTTGATCGCCACCTCCGGATGCAGCTTGTTGTATTCGGAGAACCACTTCGAGTAAATCGGATAGGGAAACGTCGCCCCCGCCCCGTTGATCTGTACGGTCTGACCGGTCGCGAACGCGGCCAGGGCCGCGAGCCCCGCGGCGGCGACGGCCAGGATTCGAATGGTCTTCATCGCTTCACCTCGTTAGGAAGATGAAGTTCGCGCGTGAAATCCGCGTGAACCTTCTGTTAACTAGAAGTTGAAGAGCGTGTGGATCGCGTACCGCTCCTCCTTGGGACGCGCAGGGGCGTAGTTGCGATAGCGCACCTGCTCGTAGTCCAGGAGGATGGCGGCGGCCACGTTGCCCTTCACCGGGAACCAGTACGCGGGGCCCGCAATCAAGCGGTCCTTGCGCTGCGCCGTACTCGTCTTCGGCTTCAGGTAGTCGTAGCGCACGAGCGCCTCGAGGCCGAACTGCGTGCGGGGCGTCACCCAGACCGAATAGCCCTCGGCGTCCACCTCGGTCACGTTCGCGGAGGAGGCCTGGTCCTTGGCCTTCATATACGTCGCGCCGAAGTTGAGGCAGGGGTTTTCGAACGTCGCCTCGATCACCCCGCGCTGCTTGCGGGCATCGCGCACGTAGTGGTCCCAGTCCCCGAATCCCGTCAGGCGCAGACCCTTCAGGATCGGAATCCTCGGGAACGGCCGAATGGTCACGCGCGCCTGGACCGCCTTCTGATCATTGGCCTCCGGCGCCGTGTAACCCTCGCCGTTGTATCCGCCGACGTGGATATCGCCGAAGTTACCGGGCAAGACCAGATGCGCGGACGCGCCGAGATCGGAGGAGGTCAGGAATCCCTCGCGGTCGACGAAGATCGTGCCCTGGAACCTGTAGCGGTAGACCGTCTCCTGGAAGTCGACGTAGGGCGTCTGCTGCATGCCGAATCGGACCCAGGAGCCATGCCACTGCTCCACTTTGCCGAACGGCGTGTTGGCCAGGTCGTCGAGGTTGAGCTGCCCGTACGCGTACTTGAGCCGATAGGTCAGCGTTCCACTCAGCCCGGGGACGCTCCCGGTCCCCGTCGTGCCGGAGACCGTACCCACGCGAACCACGTCGGGAGTGATGCGGAAGGCGATCAGGTGCGAGATGTTGCCGGTGACGTTGATGTACGCGCGGGAGATGTTGAAGGCGTTGGGATGGTAGACGTTTCCGTCGCCGTCCGTCGCCCTGGGGAAGTTCTGATAGGTGTAGTCGGCGAAGATGACGCCGCCGACCTTGACCGACGGCGTGTCGTCGGGCGGGGTATAGCCCTCGGCCGGCGTGACCTGCGCGCGCGCCGCGCCCGTTCCGATGAGCAGCATCGCGGCGGCTGCAGACGCCCCCAGAAATCGGCCCAACCTCTGCTTCATTGTCGTAGGTCCTCCTCTATTGAACGGCGAGTAAAGAATCCCGCGGTCAACGGGAAAGGAAGCCCACGTAAATTCGGAATGAAGGGTCGGGATGGAAGTCGCGTCGTCAGCGCGCCGGCGTCGCCTGAGCGAGCGCGGCTTCGATGACGGAGTCGGCAATCCCCGATTTTTTCCAGTCGAGGATTTCCTCCGCGGTGAGCGAAGCGCTCACGGGCTTGCTCTTGACGTAGGCGACGATCACGTCGGTGCCGACGCCCTCGCGCATGAGCACGAGGACCTTCGCCTTGAGCTCGGACGGAGCGATCCCCACGGCGGCAGCGGAGGCGGCAGGCTGGACGCTCTGCGCCGGAGCCGGCGCCGGCGCGGAAGCCGCGGACGGCGAAGCAGACGCAGCGGCCGGCGCCGCCTTCGACTTCTCCTTGCCGAATGGCCACCACGAGGCGACGCCCGTCGTCGCGGGTTGTAAGGCCGCGAGCGCCTCGAGAGACGGCGCGTCGCACGTGTAGGACTCGAACATCACCTGGTACCAGTTCTGGGCCGTGCTCTGGCAGTCGAATGACGTGTCGCTCGGCGGGCACTCGGTCTTGTTCAGTGTCTTGTAGCGGTCGGAGAGAACCAGCAGCACGTTGCCGCCCTTCGCCGCGGTGTCGTTGCGCTGCGTGCGATACGGATCCGTGACGAGACGCTCGCTCTCCATCTGGTCGACTGGACCCGACGTCAGGACCAGGCGGCAGCCGTCCGGGAGCCTCCGCGAATCGGGCGGCAGCTTGAGGTTCGCCTCGTAGACCTCGACCTTCGCGCCCTCCGGCGTCGCCGTCGCGCAACCCACGCCGAGGGCCGCGCCGGCGAGCACCATCGGCCACAACCCGCATACGAACGACGCGCGCATCTTCGACCTCCTTGAGAGACCCGGCCGATTCTAGCGAGGGATGTTAAATCCGTGGGAACCTCACCGCGCTGCCCCAGGGACGGCTCGGCGGGTCGAGCAGGCCCATCACGCGGGCGGGATGCGGATCGGCCCGGACGCGCCGGGGTTCGGCGGAATGCGGAATCGGAACGTCGCGCCGGCGCCCTCGTTGTTCTCCGCGACGACCCATCCGCCGTGCGCCTCGGCGATCGACCGGCAAAGGGACAGGCCCAGGCCCATGCCGTGTTTCTTCGTCGTGAAGAAGGAATCGAAGAGGCGAGGCAGGACCTCCGGCTCGAGGCCCGGCCCGACGTCGCGCACCGCGATCTCGACCGCGCCGTCCGGCTTCCGCGACGTCGCGACCGTGAGGCAGCGCTTCGCGCTCTCGGTCTCGGCCATCGCGTCCATCCCGTTGAGGATCAGGTTCAACAGGGCCTGCTGGACGTGGACCCGATCGGCGCGCACGAGGGCCAGTCCCGGCTCGAGCTCGCGCAGCAGCGTCACGCCCCGCCGCGAGGCGTCGGGTGCGACCATGTCGCAGACGTCGTCCGCGAGGCGGTCGAGATCCACGTCCTGCATCTCGAGCGCGCGCGAGCGCAGCAGCGACCGCACGCGCCGGATGACCTCGCTCGCCCGGAGATCGTCCCTGCGGATGTCCTCGAGGACGTGGCGGAGCTCGTCGAGATCGACGGAGCTCGAGGCCAGGGCCATCTCCGCCCGCCTCGGCGTTGATCAGAATCGCCGCGAGGGGCTGGTTGATCTCGTGCGCGATCGACGCCGTGATCTCCCCCACGAGCGCGAGCCGCGAGGCGAGCGCGAGCATTTCCCGCGCCTCTTCGGCCTTCTTCCGGTCGGTGATGTCTCGGCCGATGCCCTGGACCTCGGCCACGTGCCCGTCCGGTCCGACGACCGGATGGGTGACCCAGTGCTGCCATCCCACGGACCCGTCCGGTGCGGCGACCTCGTACTCGCTGGTCACGGGACCCGAGGCCTCGGTCAGCGCGGCCACCGGGCGGCGCGCGGCCTCGCGCGAGCCCTCCGGGATGAGATCGAGGAACTTCCGCGTCCGAGGAGGTCGCCCCGACTCCTCCCGAAGTACCGGCAGACCGCGTCGTTGACGAACGTCAGGGTGGTGTCGGGCAGGTAGCGGCACACCAGATCCGTCTGGGTGTTGACGACCTCCCGGTAACGCTCTTCCGCCGCGTGCAGGGTCACCGCATCCCGGTCGCGCTCGCCGACCATCACCGCGAGGAACAGAATGGAGAGCCCGATCACCATCACGAAGAGCTGGAGCGAGAGGAGGCTCAGCTCCGGGTAAGGCCCGAAGTACGGGCCGCGGTGGCTCGAGGCGGCCTCGACCGCGAAGGAGCTGATGAGGCAGAGCGCGCCGGACGCGCCGCGGATCTCGAAGCGCAGCGCAGCCCAGAGTAGAAACGGGACCGGCGCGTAGAACATCACCAGCAGGTCGTAGGGATGAGCGAGCCGGCCGTTGAACGCGACGTAGCCGACGCCGATCAGACCGAGCGCCAGGGCCGCCGCCTCGGCGATCCGGCGCGCCGGCGCGCGCCTCCACCAGTCGCCCGCCAGGAACCAGTACAGGATCGCGGGCGTGAGGACCAGGTTGGCGAGGGCATCGCCCAGGAACCACTGCTGCCACGCCGGCCAGAACGGACTGCCCAGGGCCTGCCGGGTCGCGGCGCCTCCGAACGCGGACAGCGCCGGAGCGAGGAGAACCGCGGCGCCGGCGAAGAGCCGAAAGTCGCGCAGCGACTCGAAGCGCGCCGGGTTCCGCAGCGTCCGCCAGAGGATCGCGGCGGCGAGGAGCGCCTTCAGCGAATCGTTCGCATACGTGGCCAGGAGAAACCACGCCGGCGTGCCGGGCGCGACCGCGACCAGCAGGCGCACGGGCAGCGGGGCGAGGAGGTACATCCACCAGCGGCGGGGCGGGTTCGCCAGGAGGGCGCACAGGACGACCGCGTCGGGGAACCACAGCGGCGCCGCCGCCGTCGCGGTGAAGGACATCGCGAACCGGTAGGCGAGCGTGAACGCGAGCTCGAAAACGGCCAGGGAGAGCAGAACGCTGGAAGGGGACTGCCAGCCGCGACGCGATGAGCTCACGTTTGGTGTCCTGTCTTGTCCTGTCCCGATTCTCTCCCGACCCCGAGCGGCCCTGTCAAGGCCGCGAGCCGCAGGAGCGGGCTCGGAAGTCGAGGGCCAAAAAAAAGGGCCCCGATTTCTCGGGGCGGATGGAAGGGCCGTGCGAACCCGTGCGCGAAAGGTGACGCCGCGCGGTGAAGCTCGTAGCGAAGCGACGTCAAGTTCGCGTAAGAAGCGGGGCGCCGCGGCGCGCAACCCGAGCCTGGCGCGGCAGGCGCCCCGGTCTCGCTGCGGCGGCGAGGGCGGCGGGAATTGCGGCCCTGGTCGTAAGATCCGCAAGCGTCTGCAAATAGGGCGCTTGGCGAGATCCGCGATTCCCGGCCGGCCGCCGCCTCCGCGGCGTAACCCCGGTCCGTCTTTACATCCTGCTCGGGCCGGGATGGTACCCTTCCCGCTCTTGTTTCGATTCCCATGAGCGAAGTGCACTTCATCGGTGGGACCCCGGCTCCGGACGACCGTCTGGAAGACCACGCCCTGTACTTCAACCGCGAGATCTCCTGGCTCGCGTTCAACCGACGCGTGCTCGAAGAGGCGCTGGATCCGTCCTGGCCGCTGCTCGAGCGATTGAAGTTCCTCGCGATCTTCCATTCCAACCTCGACGAGTTCTTCATGATCCGGGTCTCGGGACTGCACGAGCAGCTCGAGGCATCGGTGACCGAGCGCAGCGCCGACGGGCTCTCCGCCCCCGAGCAGCTGCGCCTGATCCGCGAGATCGTCGAACGGGACGCAGGCGACGCGATGCGGACCCTCCGTGAGGACCTGCAACCCGAGCTCGCCGAGGCCGGCATCCGCGTCCTCCGCTGGAAGGAGATCGAGCCCGAGCGCCGCAAGGAGCTCGACGGCCTCTTCGAGAACGTCGTCTATCCAGTGCTCACGCCCCTGGCCTTCGATCCGGCCCACCCATTCCCGTTCGTGTCGAACCTCTCCCTGTCGCTCGCGGTCGAGCTCTCCGAAAAGAAGGAGAAGAAGGCCGCTTTCGCGCGGGTCAAGGTTCCCGCGTGCTCTCGCGGTTCGTCCCGGTCCCGGGAGCGGCCGGCAAGGACCTCGAGTTCGTCCTCCTCGAGGAGCTCGTCGAGCGCCCACCTCGAGCGGCTCTTCCCGGGCATGGAGATCCTGAACGCGTCCGCGTTCCGCGTGACGCGTGACGCCGACTTCGAGATCCGCGAGGACGAGGCCGGCGACCTGCTGCGCAACGTCGTCGAGAACGTGCGGCGCCGGCGCTTCGGCGCGGCGATCCGCCTGGAAGTCGAGTCCCGCTGCCCCGAGGCGGTCCGCGAGCTCCTGCGCACGCAGCTCGAGCTGGAGCCCGGCGACGTCTACGCGATCGACGGTCCCGCTCGGCGCGGCCGACTTCCTCTCGGTCCTGAAGCTCGACCTGCCCGCGCTCAAGCGACGCGGCGTATCTCGCCGGGCTCGCGTGCGCTCTTCGAGTCGCCCGCGAACGTCTTCGACGACGATCCGCAAGGGCGACGTGCTCCTGCACCACCCGTACGACTCGTTCGCGCCGGTCGTCCAGTTCCTGCGAGACCGCGGCCGACGACCCGGACGTGCTCGCGATCAAGCAGACCCTCTACCGCACCGGCGGCGACTCGCCCATCGTCGCGCGCCCTGGCGCGCGCGGCCGAGAACGGCAAGCAGGTCGCGGCCCTCGTCGAGCTCAAGGCCCGCTTCGACGAGGAGAACAACATCCAGTGGGCGCGCCGCTCGAGCGCGCGGGCGTGCACGTCGCCTACGGCGTCGCGGGCCTCAAGACCCACGCCAAGATCGCCCTCGTCGTGCGCCGCGAAGGCACGACGATGCGCCGCTACGTCCACCTCGGACCGGCAACTACAACTCCGCCACCGCGCAGGCTCTACACCGACCTCGGGCTCTTCACCGCGCGGGCCGACTTCGGCGCAGGACGCCTCCGCGCTCTTCAACTTCCTCACCGGCTTCTCGAAGAAAACGCAAGTACCGCCGGCTCGTCGTCGCGCCGTTCGGCCTCCACGAGACGGTCCTGGCCCTATCGCTCGCGAGGCGGAGCACGCCCGCGCGGGCAAGCCGGCGCGCATCATCGGCCAAGATGAACGCGCTGGTCGACGCCGACGTCATCGACGCGCTCTACCGCGCGTCGCAGGCGGGCGTCGCAGATCCAGCTGTCGGTCCGCGGCATCTGCTGCCTGCGCCCCGGCGTGCCCGGAGTCTCCGAGAACATCCACGTCCGCGCGTCGTCGGCCGCTTCCTCGAGCACAGCCGCGTGTTCTCCTTCGGCAACGGCGGCGAGGAGGAGGTCTACATCTCGAGCGCCGACTGGATGCCGCGCAACTTCTATCGCCGCGTGGAGCTCATGACCCCGATCCTCGACGAGAAGTGCCGGGAGAAGCTCCGCCAGGAAGTCCTCGAGAAGATCACCACCGACAACTGCCGCGCCCGCGACCTCCAGACGGACGGGACCTACGTGCGCCGCGAGCCCGGCTCCGAGGAGAAGTCCGACACCCAGCAGGACCTGCTCGACCGGCTCGCGCGGCGGGGCCTGAAGGCCGTCCCGGCGCTGTAAGCCTCCCTAGGCCGCGCGCCCCGGGTTCTCGAGGATCAGGGTCTCCCGGCCGATGCGCATCGCGCGGCCGCGCCAGGCGACGCGGCGGCCCGTCAGCCCGGCGCAGAACACGGCGAAGACCGCGAGGTCCCGCACGGGCAGCAGGAGCGCGTCGCGAACGTCCAGGCGCCGGCCGAGGACCGCGCCCACGCCGATCTCCGCGAAGTACCGCGCGGCGAGAAGGCCGGCGGCCGCGGCGGCGAGCGGCCCGGCCGGAGCGGCCGCGACGGTGACGAGGAACCAGGGCAGAGCCGGCGCGAGCAACTCGCCCGCGTAGAGGGGTCCTCCCAGCCTCCGCCGCATCATCGCCCACCTCCGGTGGCGCGCCCAGACGGCGCGGCCGCCCTTGCACACCTCGGAGGTATCCACGAAGTCCGCCGACAGCGCGACGCCGAGCCCGGCCCTCCGGACGGAGCGCCCGAGCAGGAAGTCCTCCGCCAGGTGACCCCGAAGGGCCTCGATCCCCTCCACCGCGTCGAGCGCGCGCCGCGACACGAGAATCGACTTGCCCACGACGCACGGCATCCGCAGCGCCCCGGAGAGGAGCGCCGTGCCGCCCTGCAGGCAGCCGTTCAGGTACAGCGTCTCGATCCGCGAGGCGATCCCCGTCGCGCCGCGAGCCAGGAACAGATGCGAGACGAGCCCGACGCTCCGAGGCTCGCCGGCGGCGGGCGTCGCCGGCCTCTCGAACCACGAGACGGCGCGGCGGAGGAAGTCGGGCCGGACGCGCACGTTGCCGTCGGAGAAGAGGATCAGCCGGTGGCGGGCGTGGCGGAGGGCCGCCGTCAGCCGGTTCACCTTCGCGTTGCCGCCGGGCTCACGGCCGTCGAAGACGAAGACGCTCGGGACCTCCACGTGCCGGTCCGCGACCCGCCGGGCGATCGGATAGGCCGGGTCCTTCTCCGACGCAAACGAGAAGACCACCTGGTAGCGGGTGATGCCCCCTCGCCCTCGCCCTCGCGATAGTCCAGCCGGAAGAAGCTCTCGAGGTTCTCCTCGAGGCCCTCGTCGACGCCGCAGAGGGGCTTGACGATCGAGACGCCGGGCAGCCGGCCGGAAACGGGCTCGCCCTTCGCCCGGCGACGCGCGGCCAGCAGCGCCGCCGCCGACGCCGCGTAGGCCGCGACGGACAGGACGAGTCCCGCGAACGCGGCGTATCCCAGGGCGGAGAGCTCTGCGGTCATGCGATGGCCGCCGCCTCGTCGGGAGTGAGACGCAGCACGCCGATCCCGGTGCCGCGCTTGAGGGCCGCCAGCACTCCGTCGCGGCTCTTCTCGGCCTTGAGCAGCGTCTTCCAGGCGTAGAGGTGCTCGGGACGATGGAAGTCGCTGTTGGCGAGGTGCGGGAGGCTCTCGCGCGAGATCACCGGGAAGAGCTCCCAGCGGCAGCCGACCTCCCACAGGTCGACGAGGGGCCCGGCGATCTTGCGCCGGTTCCACAGGTACCAGGTGTTGGCGAACCACTCGCTCATCTCGTGCGGGTGGCACGCGACGGAGACGGCGCCGCGGGCCCGGATCTCGCGGAGCATGTCGAGCGGATCGCCGTCGGCCGACAGAAACTCGTCGAGCCCCAGCGCCAGGACGTGGACCGAGGTGTCCCGGTGGATCGTGTTGCGGGTCATCTCGGCCCCGGGGAACACGACCATCCCGTAGGTGGACCAGGCCCGCCGCGCCTCGCGGTCGATCTCCTCCGCGTAGCGCTGGAAGCTTTCGGGGTTCAGGCTGTGACGGATCCCGTGCGCGATCCGGCCGAGCCCGCTGTCGCGGTTGACGATGTGGTCGGTGATCGCGATGACGTCGTGGCCGGAGCGTCCGAAGAGGTCGACGACCTTGGACAGGGGGAGAACGCCGTCGGAATAGGTCGTGTGGATGTGAAAGTCACAGAGCAGCATCGCGTACGAAGGGATTCTCCGCGTCCGCGGCGAAGCGGGCGTGGAGAGGAGGAGTGGAAGCGCGAAAAAGGAGGTAAGGACGCTGTAAAGTTGCGCGCTCTCCGGAGCGCGACGTGAAGCCGCGCGCTCTCGGGAGCGCGACGTGAAGCCGCGCCCTCGGCGGGCGTGTCTCCTAGGGAGTCGCCCCGATGAGACGGGGCGCGTGTCCCGTGCGGCGGGGTCCCGTGAACGCACGCGTCGACCGCGGCCGGCTGGTCCGCCACCAGGCGAGCCAGCGCTCGCGGGCCACGCACGGAGAGTCGACGTCCTCGACCCGATAGGCCTTCAGATCGCCCGCCTTGATCTCGGCCGCGCGCTCGTCCGGGGCGAAGACCAGGTGAACGGGCATCGCGATCTCGCCGCGCAGAGCGAAGGAGAACCGGTAGCGCTCGACGTTCGGGGCGAGCCGCAGCGCGAGGGAGAATCCCGAGACCGGCACGGAGCCCTCGGGACGGAGGGGCTCCGCGGCGCAGAGACACGAACCGGCGTGCGCGAAATCGCTCATGGTCGGAAATGCTCCTGCCGGCGTGTGAAGATCGCGTGAAGGCGCCAACCCCCTCATAATCCTGGGCATGGAAGGGCCTCCGCGGCTCCCCCGTCTTCCCGAACCCTCGGTGCGTCTTCCCGAGTCCTGGTGCGTCTTCCGACTCCCGGGTGCGTCTTCCCGACTACCACGTCCACACCTTCCGCTGCGGCCACGCAGGTGGGAGCTCGAGAGACTTCGTCCTGCGCGCGATCGAGCGCGGCCTCCACGAGATCGGCTTCACGGACCACATTCCGCTCTACTTCGTGCCCAAAGCCGAACGGGACCCGAAGCTCGCGATGCGCGAGGATCAATTCGACGATTACATCCGCGAGGTCCAGGAGCTGCGCGAGGAGTTCCGGGGCCGGATCGCGGTCCGGCTCGGGCTCGAGGCCGACTACGCCGAGGGCCGCGAGGAGGAGCTCGCCGAGTGGCTCAAACGCGCGGACTGGGACCTCGTGCTGGGCTCGGTGCACTGGGTCGCCGGGGGCTGGATCGACGACCCCGCGGCCTCGCCCGCGCGGTTCGCGCGCGAGGGCGTCGAGGCGTTGTACGACGAGTACTACCGGCTGCTCGCCATGGCCGCGCGGACCCGCTTCTTCGACGTGCTCACGCACTTCGACCTGCCCAAGAAGCACGGCCACCGGCCGCCGGCGCCCCGCGTCGGGGCCGAGGACGCCGCGATCGCGGCGGCGAGGGAATCGGGCTGCGCCGTCGAGATCTCCTCGGCCGGGCTGCGCAAGCCCGTCGGAGAGGCGTACCCCGAGCTCCGTCTGCTCCGCCGGATCCTGAAGGCCCGCATCCCCGTCACCTTCTCCTCGGACGCCCATGCGCCGGCCGAGGTCGGCTGGGGCTACGAGAAGACTCTGGCGCTGGCGCGCGAGGCGGGCGCGACCGAGTACGTCACCTTCGAGAAGCGGCGGAAGCTTCGCCACCCGCTGCCCCTGGAGTCGCCGAGTCCGTGAAGCTTTGCCCCAGCCGGGCGAACAGGTCGGCCGAGGGACGCCGGCGCCGCGCGAACGTGGCGTAGTCGACCCCGAAGAGGCCGAACCGCGGACCGAACCCCTCGAGCCACTCGAAGTTGTCGAGCAGCGACCAGTGGAAGTACCCGTCGATCGGCGTCCCGGCCGCCCGCCGGTGCGCGAGGACGAGGATGTGATCGCGGAGAAAGGCCTGGCGGCGGCGATCGTCGCGCGTCGCGATGCCGTTCTCGGTCACGATGACGGGCAGCCCGACGGCCGCGGCCTCGCGGAGCACCGAGTCGAATCCCTCCGGGTGGACCTCCCAGCCGGTGTCGGTCAGGCCGCGCGCCAGCGGATCGCGGTAGGAGTACTCCCCGATCGCGCCCGGCACGCCGCGGAAGCGGATGTGCACGCGGCTGTAGTAGTTGACGCCGACGAAATCGTGCGAGCCCGCGAAGCCGTCGAGCCGCGCCCGGACGCGGCCCTGCCCCGGGAAGGACCAGTCCAGCCGGCCCGTCGCGATCGCCTCGAGCAGTGAGAGGTTGTAGAGCCGCTCCGCCTGCTTCGCGAGCCGCCGATCGAGCGCGCTGTCGCCGCGCTCCGGAGCGAACTCCAGCATGTTGTGCGCGATGCCGATCCGGCTGCCCGGGATCCTGGCCCGGATCGCGGCGGCGGCCTCCGCGTGGGCCCGCAGCAGGTGCTCGAGCGCCCGCGCCGCGGCGCCGAAGCTCGTCCGGCCGGGCGGGATCTTGCCGCCGAGGTAGCCGCCGAGCAGGAACACCATGGGCTCGTTCAGCGTGACCCAGAGGCGGACGTGCGGCGCCAGCGCGTCCGCCACGGCCTCCGTATAGCGCCGAAACGCCTCGACGCTCTTCGGGTCCTCCCAGCCGCCGGCGGACCAGAACCAGCGGGGATGGGTGTAGTGGTGCAGCGTGACGCACGGCTCGATCCCGAGCCGCCGCAGCGCCGCGGCCCGTTCCCGCTCGAGGGACAGCGCGGCCTCGGCGAAGCGGCCGGGCTCGGGCTCCAGGACGCTGCGTTCCACGGAGTAGCGGTACGCATTGACGCCGAGGGACGGCAGGAGCGCGAAGTCGGATCGCCAGCGCGCGCCGTGCCCCGAGCCTTCGCCGCAGCGGACGTCGCGCTCGCGGAGGCGGCCGCCGCGCTCCCACTCCGTCCAGTCGTTGTCGGCCGCTCCCTCGATCTGGTAAGCGGAGGTGGCGACGCCCCAGAGGAAAGTCACGAGTCGTCAGTCTGCAGTTTTCAGTTACGCACTGAGAACTGACGACTGAGAACCGAGGACTCCCCTCACGGCAGCTCCGTCGCGTGGTGCTTCACCCAGCGCGCCTCGGCCATGAAGATCGTGTCCTCGCAGATGTTGGTCGCGAGGTCCCCCACGCGCTCGAGGTTCTTGGAGATCGAGATCAGCTCGATGCAGTAGGTCGTGAGCGCCGGATACTCCGCGATGTAGGTCAAGAGCTCGCGGATGATCGAGACGTTCTTCTCGTCGAGGATGTCGTCTTTCTTGATCACCTTTCGGGCGAGGTCGGCGTCGCGGTTGACGAAGGCGTCCAGGGACTGCTTGAGCATCGCCATGGCCACCTCGGCCATGTAGGGGATGTCGATGAACGGCTTGAACGGCTTCTGCCCCGCCAGCCGCTCGGCGCCCTCGGCGATGTTGACGGCATGGTCCCCGATGCGCTCGAGGTCGCTGTTGATCTTGAGCGCGGCGATCAGGAAACGCAGGTCGATCGCCACCGGCTGCTGGAGGGCGAAGAGCGCGATCGCGGCCTCCTCGATCTGCACCTCCATGCGGTCGATCTCCTCGTCCGCCGCGATGACGGAGCGCGCCTTCTCCGGGTCCATCTCGGTGAGGGCCTCGATCGAGCGGTGGATCTGGCGCTCCACCTCTCCGCCCATCAGGATGAGCCGCCGGCGCAGATCCTCGAGCTGTTCCGCAAAGTGTTCCTTCACGACGCCTCTCCCTTCCTCCTCAGATCGACAGAGTCGCAGGGGCGGAGGCTCGTCCCCCCCGGGGTGCCGCGAGAACCGCCCCTCTGGCGACGGAGCGACGGCACGCCTTCAGTTCCACAGCGCCTCGGCCGACAGGATCTCCAGGTCCTTCTGAAGGACTTCCTCCGCGAGCCCGGCGGGAACGGCCCGCAGGACGACGCTGCGGTCGAAGACGCGCTCGAAGAGGTTCGCCTTCTTGCGCGCCGCGTCGAGCTCGGGCTCGCAGTCCGCCCGTGCCGCCGCCTCGAGCTCGATCTTGCGGGAGCGGAGCCGGCACGAGATGCCCGTGACGATCTGGCGGTGGCTTCGGTCCAGGCCGTCCGCGATGCGCAGGATCCCGGCCAGCTTCTCGACGACGACCCGCAGGTACGGATCGAGCCGCCGCCAGTTCTCGTGCGTCTCCTTGGGGCGCCCGCCCTTGTGGTAGCGCGCGAGCGACGCGATGACCTCGATCTCGTCGGCGGAGAAGCCCGTCAGGTCGCCGTGGGTGATCAGGTAGTAGGAGTGGCGCTGGTGCTTGGCGTAGCCGATGTAGCAGCCGATGTCGTGGAGCAGCGCGCCGTACTGAAGCCACTCGCGTTCGGTCGCGGTGAGCTGGTGCAGCGGATGGGTCTTGTCGAAGAGCTCGAGCGCCAGCCGCGCCACGTGGGCCGCGTGCAGGACCTCGGCGTTGCCGCGCCGCAGAAGCCGGTCCACGCTGCGGGCGCGCATGTCCCGCGAGGCCGGGGAGCGCGCCTCGCCGTGCCGCGCGAGCGAGTCGAGCAGCAGGCCCTCGCGCAGGCCGCGCTCGCCCACGACGATCGCCTCGGCGCCCGTGTCGCTTGAGGATCCAGGACAGCAGAACGCCGCCCGGGACCGCGATGTCCCGCCGGCGCGGATCGAGACCGGTCACCCGCAGCTTCTCCTTCGCGCTGGTGCGCCGCATGAGGCGGTTGACCTTCTTCAGTCCGTCTCGGGTGAGCGTCCGGTGGCCGGTGGGGCTGGGCTCGCGTCCCAGGATGGCGGCCTCGTGGACGAGCGACAGGGACTGGATGGTGCCCGAGGAGCCGACACAGGTCTTGAAGCCCTTCTTGCGGACGGCCTCGACGGCTTTCTTCGCGACCCCGCGGATCGCCTTCTTCATGGCGCGGACGTCCTTGTCCGAGGGCGGGTCGTTGCGCGCGAATTGGTCCGCCAGGCGCACGACGCCGAGCGGCAGGCTCTCGGTCAGGAGGACGCGGGAGCCATCGGAGATCGACGAGCTCGGTCGAACCTCCCCCGATGTCGATCAGGAAGAGCGGGTCCTGCCGGGCCGGGAACTCGCTGCGCAACGCCAGGTTGATGAGCCGGGCCTCCTCCTCTCCGGAGATCACCTCCACCCGCACCCCGGTGCGCTTGTGGACGGCCGCGACGAACTCGTCGGAGTTGGAGGCCTCCCGGACGGCGCAGGTCGCGACGGCCCGGACGACCCTTGCGCCGGAGCCGCCCGCCAGCTTGACGAAGCTGCTCGACCGTCGAGACGCCCGCCTCGATCGCCTCCGCGGAGAGCTTTCCGGTCCGCAGGGTCTCGCTCCCCAGCCGGACCATGGCCTTCTCCCGGCAGCAACACCTCCAGGGTGCCGTCGTCCTCGAGGTTGGCGACGAGCAGCTTGATGCGTTGGTGCCGATGTCGATGGCGGCGAGCGTCCGCATGGCGGCGGAATTTTCCCGCTGGATCGGCGGAACCCCGTGAAGACGACGTGAAGAGGGCGTGAAGGGTCTCTCCAATCTTCGGACCCTATAATAGCGCCCCGTGCGCGAAGCCGACTCGCTCTGGAAGTCCAAGGCGCATTCCCTGGAGCGCGCCCGCAAGGCGCTGAAGCGCGGCGAGCCCGAAGGCCTCCACGATCTGCGCGTCGCGCTGCGGCGCATGAGCGCGACCGCGAGTGCGCTCGGACGCAAGAGCGTCTCGAACGAGGCGCGCGACATCGTCCGCTCGCTCTCCGAGCAGCGGCAGCTCGAGGTCGACCGCCAGCTCCTCGCGAAGATCGGGCGCCTGGGCTTTCTCTCGCCCGACGCCGTGACCGCGCTCGCCACGCGGTGGGAGAAGCTCGCCGCGCGGGGTTCGCGCCGGGTCGCGCGGGCCGCCGACGGCCGCCCCATCCACACGCTGCGGCGCCGCGTGACGCGGCTCGAGCGGAAGGACTCCTCGATCTCCGTCGCCCGGCTCGAGCGGGCGCGTCTCCGCGCGCAGGAGGCGCTGGCCCAGACCCTCGAAGGCAAGGATGACCGCACCCTCCACCGCTACCGCGTGGCGGTCAAGAAGGCGCGCTACCTCGCCGAGGACCTGGCGTCTCTCGGCGTCCGCGAGTGGGTCACCCACGCCCAGCGCGAGAAGGCCCTGCAGGAGGCGCTCGGACGCTGGAACGACCTGCGGCTCTTCTGCCGGCGTCTCGCCGAGAGCCGCGACGAGGCCGAGGAGCGCGGCGCCGTCGTGCTCGCGGCGCAGCTCGAGCGGCTGCTCGGGGTGCTCGAGCCGACGGTGGCGACTGTCCGAAGGGCGGCGGTCGAGGCGTCGAAGGCGGCGGAACCCGGGAAGGCCGGGAAGAGCTCCCGGCCGAAGGGAGTCGCGGCGAGGGTCCGGAGCCGCGAGCTCAGGGCGAAGGTCTAGGACTCAGGGGCCGGCGCCCTCGACCCGCGACTCGCCCGTCTCGATCTCCTTCCGCAGGCCCGCCTCCTCGATCAGCCGCAGGATCGCCTCCTGCCCGTTGATCGAGATGAGATGGACGCCGGAGACCCCCGGCGTCTCGCGCAGGGCCGCGACGGTCTCGAGTGCGAGCCGGAATCCCTCCCTGGCCTGCTCTCCGGGCGCCGCGCCCGCGAGCCGCTGCATCACGTCGTCCGGCACGTCGATCCCGGGCACGACGTCGCGGAGGAAGCGCAGCGCGCGCGTCGACCGGGCGACGTACACGGAGACGAGGATCGAGACGCGTTCGAGCAGGCCGAGGTCTCCCACGCGAGCCATGAACTCCCGGAGGCGGGGGAGGTTGAAGCAGATCTGAGTCTGGATGAACTCCGCGCCGGCCTCCACCTTCTTCGAGAGCCGCACCGGGCGGTAGTCGTGCGGGGGCGCGAAGGGGTTCTCGACCGCCCCCACGAAGAAGTCGGGCCGCGACGAGAGCGCGCGCCCCGAGAGGTACGTCCCCCGGTCGCGGAGAATCCGCGCGATGCGGAGGAGGTGCAGCGAGTCGAGGTCGAAGATCGGCTTCGCCTCCGGATGGTCGCCCGAGGAGACGTCGTCGCCCGTCAGGAGCAGCACGTTGCGCGCGCCGAGCGCGGAGGCGCCGAGGAGATCCGCCTGGAGGCCGAGGCGGTTGCGGTCGCGGCACGTCAGCTGAACGATCGGCTCGACTCCCGCCTCGGCCACGAACCGCCCGGCCGCGAGCGGCGAGAGGTGGGGCCGTGCGGCCGGGTTGTCGGTGCAGTTGGCGGCGTCGACGCGGCCCTTCAGGCCGGCCGCGAGCCTCCGAACCTGCTCGGGGTCCGCGCCGTTGGAAGGCTGCATCTCCGCCGTCACGGCGAAGCGTCCCGCGCGCAGCGCGGCCTCGAGCCGGCTCCGCGGCGGCGCCGAGGCGGCCTTCGGCGTCACGAGCCCTCCGCGCGCCACGCGGCCGGCACCCGGTGGTCGCGTCCCGTCGCCAGGTTGAGCCACGACGAGGTCCCCTGGAGCCTCCAGTCGACCGGCGGATTCAGGTGCTCCATGTGGTCGCGGAAGACCGGCAGCCGACGCGAGCCCTTCCAGGCCTCGACCCAGACGCACGGGCGCTCCGGGTATACCTCGCAGTGGCCGTCCACCAGCACGCCACCGCACGGCCCGTTGCGAAGGTTCTTCGGGCAGTTCATCGGGCACACGAGCCCGGTCGAGTGCAGGATGCATTGCCCGCACATCCGACACCCGAAGAGCGGCTCCTTGACCGCCTTCTCGATCGCGATCAGCGCGCCGGCGAGAGCGCCGGGCGCGCCCGAGCGGAGCGCGGACTTCGGAGGCTCAGCCAACGAGCGTCATCGCGGACGAGCCGTCAGGACACCGGGATCCGCTTGTCCGGATCGATGAACGGCATCGGCGCCACGGACGCGGTCCGCGGGCCCCACTCGGTCTCGACCTTGACCCTGGTGCCGTCCTTGGCCATCTCGGTCGGCACCCAGCAGAAGCCGATGTTCTGCTTGAGGCGCGGCGAGTAGATCGCCGAAGTCACCTTGCCGATCGGATCTCCGCCGCCCTCGCGCCGGGCCGGCCACTTCACGTTGTTGAGCGCCGGGAACGGCTCGCCGTCGATGACGACGCCGACGAGGCGCTGCTTGACCCCCTGCGCCTTGATCTTCTTCAGCGCGGCGATCGAGAGGCTGGCGTCGTCCGGGAGGTTGAAGTCCACGAGACGCTCGAATCCGAGCTCGACGGCGTTGTTCTCGTAGGTCATGTCCGCGCCCCAGTTGAGGATCCCGCCCTCGATGCGGCGGATGTCGGACGGGCCCGTCGGCTTGACGTTGTAGGGCTTGCCGACCTCCATGAGGGCCTCCCAGATCACGCTCCCCTTCGTCGGGTCGAGGAGGTAGATCTCGTAGCCGACCTCGCTCGTCCAGCCGGTGCGCGTGATCACGACCGGGACGCCGCGGATCTCGGCCTTCCTCCACCAGTAGTACTTCATGTCGAGGATGTCCTTGCCGACGAGGTCGCTCATGAGGTTCTTCGACTTGGGCCCCTGGACCTGGAGCGGAGCGGTGTCGCGCTCGCGCAGCGTCACGTTGAGCTTGGGATACGCGTTCTTGAGCCCCTTCGCGAAGAGGAGCACGTCGGAGGAGGCGAGCGCGAACCAGAACGTGTTCTCCTCCATGCGGGTCATGACGGGGTCGTTGATGATGCCGCCGTCCGAATCGCAGATCAGCACGTACTTGCCCTGGCCCACGGCGCACTTCGAGAGGTTGCGCGGCGTCAGGAGCTGGGCGAACCGAAACCCGTCCGGTCCGCTGACCTCGATGCAGCGCTCGACCGAGACGTCCCAGATCGTGACGTCGTTGAGCAGCGCCTGGAACTCGTTCTCGAAGGTGTCGAACCGGATCGGGAAGTACATGTGGTTGTAGACGGTGAACGCCTTCGGCGAATACTTCTGGGTGGCCTCGTAGTACGGCGTGCGTCGGTTTCGCGCGCCGCGTTGAACCAGGCTCATGTCGAACGGGGGCATCACTTGTTCCTCCCTTTTCCTCGATCGTTCACAGCTCACAGCTCGCAGCCGACAGCTCACAGCCGAACGTCGCACCAGCCTCATCGGGCTGAAAGCTGAAAGCTGTGAGCGGCAAACTCATACCGGTGTGGCGGTCTTGCGGGGCGGATTGAAAAACGGCGTCTTGACGACCGTGGCGCCCACGCGGTGACGCACGGCCTCGACGGTGTATTCCATCTCGAGCCGCGTGCCGACGGCGGTGTGGCCCGCCGAGACGGTCGCGAGCGCGATCAGCTTCTTGAGCGTCGGCGACCACACCGTCGACGTGGCCTTGCCGACCCACTCGCCCTCGCCGTAGATCGGCACCGGAACGCGCGACGCGGCCGCCGGGATCTGCGGCGCGAGGTTGAGGCGCTCGTAGATTCCCTCGATGGCGTTCCAGTCGACCTCGAGGCCCACGATCTCGCGCTTCGGACCGCTCGCCGCCTCGCGGCGCAGCGCGTCCTGGCCCACGAAACGCCCCTTGTCGAGGGCGACCAGGCGGGACAGGCCCATCTCGAGCGGCGAGTAGCGCTGGGATTCGATCAGAGCCTTCTTGCTGCCGTTGAAGTCGACGTCGATCAGGAGAAGCCCGGCCTCGATGCGGGAGACGTCGAGCGCCAGCATGCCGGCCGCGTGGACATCGAAGGCCTTGCCCTTCGCCATGAGCTCGTCCCACACGCGGACGGCGTCCTTCCACGGCATCCAGACCTCGTAGCCGAGGTCTCCCGTGTAGCCCGTCCGAGAGATCTCGACCGCAACGCCGGCGATCTTGCCCGAGGTGATCTTGAAGTACTTCAGGTTGGCGATGTCGGCCTCGGCGATGGCCTTGAGCATGCGGCCCGAGGTCGGGCCCTGGAGCGCGAGTGCGGCCACCGACTCCGAGACGTCCTCGATCTGGACGTCGAGACCGAGCGAGTTCTGCTTGAACCAGCGCAGGCTGGGATCGGCCGCGGTCCAGCGGTAGACGTTCTCCGCGAGCCGCGCGACCGTGCCGTCGTCGATGGTCTTGCCGTGCTCGTCGCACCAGGGCGTGTAGATGACCGAGCCGACGCCGACCTTGCGAAGGTCGCGCGTGACGACGCGGTCGACCAGGCGGGTCGCGTCCTTGCCGGAGACCTTGTATTTGAAGAGCGGCGAGATGTCGATCAGCGCCGCGGCGTTGCGGATCGCGTTGTACTCGTGCTCGTGGTGCGCCTCATAGGCGGACACCGCGTAGTAGCCCGACCACTCGCGGTAGTTCAGGCTCTCGCAGAGAGGGAACGTTCTCTCGTGTACGGCGGTCCCGATCGGCACTGTCGTTGACCTCGAATCCGATCCCTGCATCCTCGCACCGAACATGACGCCGAGTCACAGGGTCTCTTGTCGGAGCGCGCGATTATAAGTATGCTCGCGCGCTCGCGGTCAAGGCCGCACGCGAAACCCGCGGTCACAATCGAAGGATTCTCGAACGCGAAGATGAGCGCGAAGTACGACGTCGTCGTCATCGGAGGCGGGCACAACGGGCTCGTCCACGCCGCCTATCTCGCGCGCGCCGGAAAGAAGGTGCTCGTCCTCGAGCGCCGCCACATCGTGGGCGGCGCGGCGGTGACCGAGGAGGTCTTCCCGGGCTTCCAGTTCTCGGTCTGCTCCTACGTCGTCTCGCTGCTGCGTCCCGAGATCATTCGCGACCTCGACCTTCCGCGCCACGGCCTCGAGATCCTGCCGCTCGACGGGACGTTCACGCCGATGCTGAACGGCGACTACCTCTGGCGCGTCAACGACCACGCCAAGACGCGGCGCGAGGTCGCCCGCCACTCCCGCGTCGACGCGGAGGCGTACGACGAGTACGGCAAGGCCATGGCCGACATGGGCCGTTTCGTCAAGCCGATCCTCTCGATGACGCCGCCCGACCCGACGAAGCTCAACTGGAAGGGCCTGCAGGACCTGCTCTTTCTGGGCAAGCGCTTCCGCGGCCTCTCCTCCACGGACAAGTACAACCAGGTCCAGCTCATGACCATGTCCGCGGTCGACTTCCTGGACCAGTGGTTCGAGACCGACGTCCTCAAGGCCACGATGTCCGCCAGCGGCATCATCGGGACGTTTCTCGGCGTGCGGTCTCCCGGGACCGCCTACGTTTTGCTCCACCACTACATGGGCGAGATCGACGGCGCCTTCCGCTCCTGGGGCTTCGCCCGCGGGGGCACCGGCGCGATCTCCAACGCGATCGCCGCCGCGGCGCGCGAGGTCGGCGTCGAGATCCGGACGAAGGCGCCCATCGCCCACGTCAAGGTCAAGGGCGGCCGCACCACGGGCGTCGTGCTCGAGAACGGCGAGGAGATCGACGCCGACGTCGTCTCCTCGAGCGTCGACCCGCGGCTGACCTTCCTCAAACTGGTGGGCGAGAAGGAGCTGCCCGGGGACTTCGTCGAGGACGTCAAGCGCTACAAGTTCCGCGGCTCCTCGGGCAAGGTCAACCTCGCGCTCGACGCGCTTCCGGACTTCCGGTCGATCCCGGGGCCGGGCGCGCACCTTCGGGGCGCGATCTCGGTCTCGCCGTCCGTCGAGTACATGGAGCGGGCGTACGACGACGCCAAGTACGGCCACTACTCCCGGCGGCCGTACATCGACATGGTGATCCCGAGCCTGACGGACCCCTCGGTGGCGCCGCCCGGCAAGCACGTGATGTCCTGCTTCGTGCAGTACGCGCCCTATCACCTGAAGGACAGCGACTGGGACAAGGAGAAAGAGAACTTCGGGGACACGGTGATCGACACGATCGCCGAGCACGCGCCCAACATCAAGAGCATCATCCGCCACCGCCAGGTCGTGACGCCGCTCGACCTCGAGCGCGAGTGGGGACTCTCCGAGGGCAACATCTTCCAGGGCGAGCTGACCCTCGAGCAGCTCTTCTTCCTGCGCCCCGTGCCCGGATGGGCGCAGTACAAGTCGCCGATCCGCGGCCTCTACATGTGCGGATCGGCCACCCATCCGGGCGGCGGCATCATGGGCGCGAACGGCAAGAACGCGGCCGAGAAGCTGCTCGCGGACTGGAAGCGCGGAAAGGCCTGACGCGCAGCGCATGACCGAAGGCCACTCGCCGCGCATCGCCGTCGTCGGAGCCGGCCCCAACGGGCTGGTCGCGGCGTGCTATCTCGCCAAGGCGGGGTTCCATCCGATCGTGCTGGAGCGCCGCGCGACCGTCGGCGGGATCGCCGTCACCGAGGAGTTCGCTCCCGGCTTCCGTTGCTCCTCGGTGCTGCACGTCGCGGGGCCGTTCCTGCCGTCGATCGCGAGCGCGCTCGGCCTCGAGAAGCACGGCCTCTCCTGGATCCAGAACGAGGTCCGCGTCCTCGCGTCGGGCCTCGACGGGAGGGGCATCCGCCTGTACGGGGACCCGCAGAGGACGTCCGCGGAGCTCGAGAAGCTCTCGCCGCACGACGCGAAGGGTTACCTCGCCTTCCAGCAGAGCCTGGGCCGGATCGGCCGCGTGCTCGAGCCACTGATGACGATGACGCCGCCGTCGATCGACGACCCGTCGTTTGGAGAGATGTGGGAGATGTTCGGCGTCGGGCGCCGCTTTCGCGCGCTCCCCCGCCGCGACGCCTTCCGCATGCTGCGATGGGGTCCGATGGCCGTCGCGGACCTCGTCTCCGAGTTCTTCGAGACCGAGCTCCTCCGGGCCGCGGTCGCGGCGCGCGGCATCTACGGCAGCTTCGCCGGCCCCTGGTCCGCGGGGACGAGCCTGGGCCTCCTGCTCCAGGCCGCGAGCGACGCCAATGCCGCCGGCCCCTCGGCGATGCCTCGCGGCGGGATGGGCGCGCTCACGCAGGCGCTGGCCGCGGCGGCGAAGGCCCTGGGCGCGGAGATCCGGACGAACGCGGAGGTCACGCGGATCCAGACGAAGGGCGGCGCCGCGACTGGCGTCGTGCTCGCAAGCGGAGAAGAGGTCACGGCGCGCGCCGTCGTCTCGAACGCCGATCCCAAGCGCACCCTGCTGTCCCTGGTGGACCCGATCGACCTCGACCCCGACTTCATCCAGCGCGTCAAGAACTACCGCTGCTCCGGAGCGCAGGCGAAGGTTCACCTGGCGCTCTCGGAGCTGCCGGAGTTCCCGGCCGCGAACAATGGCGCCTCGGCGCTGTCGGGCCGCATCCACATCGGCCCCGACGTCGACTACCTCGAGCGGGCCTACGACGCCGCCAAGTACGGCGACTTCTCGCCCCACCCCTACTGCGACGTCACGATCCCGACGATGACGGACCCCTCGCTCGCGCCGAGCGGGAAGCACGTGATGTCGATCGTGGCGCAGTTCGCGCCGTACAAGCTGAAGTCCGGCAGCTGGAAGGATTCCGCGAAGCGAGACGCGCTGGGCGACGCCGTCGTCGAGACGGTCGCGGCGCATGCCCCGGGCCTCGAGAAGGCGGTCGTCGGGCGGCAGGTCCTCACCCCGGTCGACCTCGAGGAGACCTACGGGCTGACCGGCGGCCACGCCTTCCACGGCGAGACCACGCTCGATCAGGTCTTCACGATGCGCCCGCTGCTCGACTGGGCGCAGTACCGGACGCCCGTGCGCGGCCTCTACCTCTGCGGCTCGGGCACGCACCCTGGCGGCGGCGTCACCGGTGCCCCTGGTGCGAACGCGGCCCGCGAAATCGCCTCCGAGCTGCGCAAGAGGCGCTGAGCCGCCAGCGGCCGGCCGGCCCCCTCACCCGACCCGCCTCAGAAATCCCCCCGGGTTGAAGGTCATCAGGAACTTCTCCCGCGCGGGGTCCGCGCGGAACTCCGGATGGCGCGGGAGAAACTCCTGGACCGCCTCGAACGGGCCGCCGCCTCCTCCGCCTCCGTAGCCCGGCCACACGGGGTGGCCGTTGACGTTGGTGTCCTCGACGATCAGGTAGCTCCCCACCGAGACGCGCGGCGCGAAGAGCTCGAGCTCACGCGCGACGTGCGCCTTCGCGTGGTCCGAGTCGAGGATCACGAGGCAGGGCTCTCCCCGCTGCCGATCCGCGAAGAGCGCCTCGATCAGGGCGGCGTCCGCGCTGGAGCCCGCGACGTAGCGGAGGCGGGGATGGTCCGGCCGGGGGGAGCGCTCCTCAACGTCGATCGTCACGACCTCGCCCTCGCCCAGCGCGTCCAGGACCTGCGCCAGGAAGAGCGCGCTCGCCCCGTGCCAGGTGCCGGTCTCGACGACGAGCCCGGGGCGGACCTCGGCCAGGATCTCCTGATACACCCACATGTCCAGGGGGCACTTGAGGCACGGGAAGCCCATCCACGTCGTCCTCTTGTGGGTGTGTCCCTGGCCCGCCGGGCCCTCGTAGTAGAGCCGGTGGAACGCGTCGGCGATCGCGCGCTCGTCGGGTCTCACGGCCGCTCCGGCGCCGCCGCCTCGATCGGGAAGTTCCGCATGACGCAAGAATAGAATGCCGCCGCATGCCGCGGAAGCCGGTCGGAGCGAAGTCGCGCCGCGCAGAGGGTGCCGGCGCGAGGACGCGCCTCACAGCGGGAGCGGGGACGCGCCGCGGAGAATCGTTCGAGGAGAAGAAGCGGCGCGCCGCGGCGGTGTTCCGCCGGCTCAAGAAGGCCTACCCCGACGCGAAATGCGCGCTCGACCACTCGAGCCCGCTCGAGCTCCTCGTGGCCACGATCCTCTCGGCGCAGAGCACGGACGTGGGCGTGAACAAGGTCACGCCCGGGCTCTTCGCGAAGTACAAGACCGCCGCCGACTACGCGCGCGCGCGGCGGGGAGTCCTCGAGCGCGAGATCCACTCCACCGGCTTCTTCAACTCCAAGGCCCGGAGCCTGCGCGCGATGGGCGCCGCCATCGCGGCCGAGCACGGGGGCCAGGTCCCTTCGACGATGGAAGCCCTCGTGGCGCTTCCCGGAGTCGGCCGCAAGACGGCGAACGTCGTGCTCGGCAACGCGTTCGGGATCGACGAGGGCTTCGTCGTGGACACGCACGTCGCGCGCCTGTCGCGCCGGCTCGGCTTCACGCGTCAGACGGACCCCGTCAAAATCGAGAAGGACCTGAATGCCCTCGTGCCGATCGGCCGCCGCACGCTCGGAGCGCATCTGCTGATCTTCCACGGACGCCGCATCTGCACCGCCCGCAAGCCGCTCTGCGACGAATGCCCGGTCGACCCGCTGTGCCCCAAGATCGGCGTCTAGGACTCCCTAGGCGCCCCGGAAGCTGACAGCGGAAAGCCGAGGGCTGTTCGCTTTTTCGCACGCCCGCTTCGCGGAAATCAGTTTTCCGAAGAGCCGGCGGAAAAGCCTGTCCAAAACCTTGCGGAAATGCCCCAAAAAACGCGAAATGGGGGTTCGTCCAGCGAATTGCACCGACTCCTGTGCGACTCGAAAAGCCGTACTCCATCAAGGGTTTAGCGAGATGCCCAACCGCGTGTGCAGCTTCGAGGCGGCGTGAAATCGGCGCGATTTCTTTTTCCACACGTGCAACCGACTCAGAAAACGAAACTTAAGGCGCTCTTAGCGGAGCGCCAACGGTGCGCGGGCTCACACGACGCACGGGTCTTCGCGCGTTCGGGGAGAGTCGGCGCAGACCCCTCCGCGCCTGCGGCCGTGTCCGGCGCCCACCGGACTCTACACACCGTGCTCGCCGTAGATCTGCTTGAGCGACGTCACGATCTCGCCGAGGGTCGCGCCTTTCCCGACGGCCTCGATCAGGCCGGGCATCAGATTGCGATCCTCGCGCGCGTCCCTCTGCAGCGACTCGATCGCGCGCTTCCAACCCTGCGGCGCCGCCGCCTCGCGCGAGGCGCGAAACGCGCGCAAGCGCGCGACCTGCTCCTCCTCGATCTTCGGATCGACCGACAGGATCGGCGTCGCGGCGGAGTCCGCCTCGCGGAAGGCATTGACGCCGACGACGAGCCGCTTGCCCTCCTCGATCTCCCGCTGCGCGGCGTACGCCGCGTCCTCGATCTCGCGCTGGAAGAATCCCTGCTCGATCGCGGCGACCGCGCCGCCGAGCGCGTCGATCTTCGCGATGAGCTCCCGCGCGCGATCCCGGATCTGCGCCGTCCACTCCTCGATCAAAAACGACCCGCCGAGCGGATCGACCACGTCGGCGACGCCGCTCTCGTGCGCGATGACCTGCTGCGTCCGCAGGGCGAGCCGCGCGGCCGACTCCGTGGGAAGCGCAAGGGCCTCGTCCATGGCGTTGGTGTGGAGCGACTGGGTGCCGCCCAGCACGGCGGAGAGCGCCTGGAGCGCCACGCGGACGACGTTGACGTCGGGCTGCTGCGCGGTGAGCGTCGAGCCGGCGGTCTGGGTGTGGAAACGCAGGCGCCACGACCGCGGATCCTTCGCGCCCAAGCGGTTGCGGGCGATCTCGGCCCAGAGCGTGCGAGCCGCGCGGAACTTGGCGATCTCCTCGAAGAAGTTCGGAGTGGGCATTGAAGAAGAAGGAGATCCGGGGCGGCGACGTCGTCGATCCGCAGCCCGCGCGCGACCGCCGCCTCCACGTACGCGATCGCGTTCGCGAGCGTGAAGGCCACCTCCTGGACGGCGGTCGAGCCCGCCTCGCGGATGTGGTAGCCGGAGATCGAGATCGTGTTCCAACGCGGCACCTCCGCGCCGCAGAAGGCCAGGATGTCGGTCGTGATCTTGAGCGAGGGGCGCGGGGGAAAGATGTACGTGCCCCGCGCGATGTACTCCTTCAGCAGATCGTTCTGCACCGTGCCCGAGAGGTCCCTCCAGGCGATCCCGCGCTCCCGCGCCGACGACAACAGGAGCGCGAGCAGGATCGCCGCCGTGGAGTTGATCGTCATCGAGATCGAGACGCGGTCGAGCGGAAGGCCCTCGGTCAGGATCCGCATGTCCTCGATCGAGGCGATCGCGACGCCCACCTTCCCGACCTCCCCGCGCGCCGCGGGTCGTCCGAGTCGTAGCCCATCTGCGTCGGCAGGTCGAACGCCACGGAGAGGCCGGTCTGCCCCTGCGCGAGCAGGTAGCGGATAGCGGCGGTTCGAGTCCCGGGCCGAGCCGAATCCCGCGTACTGGCGCATCGTCCACAGGCGTCCGCGGTACATGTCCGCGGAGATCCCGCGCGTGAACGGGAACTCGCCGGGCGGCGGCGCCGCCTCCTCGCCGCTGTGCGAAGCGTCGTAGCACGGCTCGATCGGGATTCCGGAGGACGTTGCCGAGGGCAGATTCGGGCGCTCCGGCTTCGGCTTGACGGTCACGTGCGGGGATTCTGACATAGGGGTCCGGAGGAGCCCGACCCGGCGCCTCGCATCGCCGGCGCCCAGGACCGCCGCGGCCCGGATGTTAAAATTGAGATCCCAAAACCATGACCGACCACTTCCGGGGGAGACTCGAGGTCTTCGGGCTGGCGGATCTCCTTCAGTGGATGGAGCTCAACCGCCGCTCGGGCCGTCTGACGATCACCCGCGGCCACGACCGCCGCACGCTCGACTGGAAGGAGGGCGAGATCGTCTACGTCTCGGGCTCGCTCCCGCGCCACCGGCTCGGGGTTCACCTCCTGCGCAGCGGCGCCCTGCCCGCGGCCACGCTCTACGAGCTGCTGGCGCGGAACATGACGACGCAGGAGAACCTGACCCGGCTGATCCTGGACATGGGTCACGACACGCTCGACGGCCTCTCGCTGCGGGTCGAGGAGCTCGCGCGCAAGCTCCTGTACGAGATCTTCGAGTGGCGCGAGGCTGGCTTCGACTACGACCCGACCTACCGCGTGACGCCGATCCTCCGCATCGGTCTGACGCTCCGGGGCCAGGCCGTCGCGTTTCAGGGCGTCAAGCAGCTGGACGACACGCACCGGCAGTCTCGCAAGGAACGGCGGGAGACCTGGGAGGCGGCCGACGCCTGGACGCTGCCCTTCATGCCCGAGGGCGTCGACGAGCACTTCTGGGAGTCGCTCGAGCGCATGGGCGTCTCCCTCGATCCGCCCGAGGGCCGCGCGCACTCCGTGCGGTTCCGCGAGTTCGCCCGCCGCCTGCACGAGCGGCTGCTGCGCAACTACCTGATGCGGCCGGTCCACGCGGACACGGCCACGCTGCTCCACGAGCTGCTCAAGAAGAAGCCGCCCCTCGACCTCTCCGCGCTCGTGCCGATCGCGGCCCTCGACCAGTACCTGACGCTCGACCTGCTCATCCTGGCCAACTCGCTGTCGGTGGACCGCGAAAACTCGGTCGGGACGGTGCCGGAGGCGCTCGAGCGCATCGGCCCTCGCGCGGCCGCCGTCCTGATCGACCGGCTCTCCTCCACCGACTTCCCGACCCTGGCGGCCAAGGACCCGGCGCCGCGCGCCGTGCGCCGCGCGAGTCTGGCCGCGGCGGTCGCGGCCGGCCGCTTCGCCGAGCGCTACGGCATCACCCGCGAACGCGGTTACACGCTCGGACTGCTCCACTGCATCGGCTACGCCGACCTGTTCGAGGTCGTCCGGGAGATGAACCTGCCCGCGGGACCCTTCCGGGGTGCCCTGCTCGAGACCTATCGGCCGGCGGTGGGCCGCTCGCGGGCCGAGATCTGGGGGCTGTCCCGCGATTTCGAGGCGGTCCTCTCCGACGACGGGACCGACCCGAGCGCCTCGGCGGCGGTGGTTCGGGTCGCCCGGGGCGCGGTCGCCGGCTGCGCCATCGGCAGCCTCCCCGTCGAGCGCAGCGACGAGCTCGAGTCCGACGAGCTGGCCAGGGAGGTCAACATGCTGTTCGACTACCTGGGCCTGGAGACCGTCTCGGTCGGCCGGGAATAAGACCCGCAGGCGGGCCTGCACGCTTCCCCGCCCTCAAGATTTCCTCAAATCAGGACACCGCGGAATCCCGGCGCCCTCCCGCGCGTTCCCCTGTCGTGACCAGGCCCCCAGGGCAACAGGCCGATCGGGGGCTCGACCACCGAGAAAGGATCGAAACCATGCGAGCCCTCCGATTCGCCACCCTGTTCCTCATCGGGGCCACGACGGCGGTGGCCCAGGAGCCGCAGGCCCCGGCTCCCGTCTCCAACCCCACGTTTTCCGAGCGGGTCGAGGTGCGCGTTCTGGACCTCGACGTCGACGTCACCGATTCGAAGGGCCAACCCGTGACCGACCTGACCAAGGACGACTTCACCGTCAAGATCGGGGGAAAGCCCGTCGCCATCGACTACTTCTCCCGGGTGGATCAGGGCACGATCCATGCCCCCGATCTCGCGGCCGCGTCGCCGGACCAGATCCTGACCGCGTACAAGAGGGGCGAGGACGCGTACATCCCCCGCAACTTTCTGATCTACGTGGACCTCGGCTTCCTGCAGCCCGGCGTCCGCAACAGGAGCCTCGAGGCCGTCCGCGACCTCATCACGCGGATGGGTCCGGATGACGCCGCGCGCGTCGTCGTGTTCGACCGGCTTCCCAAGGTGTACGCCGACTGGACCTCGAGCAAGGAGGCGATCTTCTCGGCGCTCGAGCGGATCCAGCACGAGGGCGTCGGCATGTCCCGTCTGCGCGCCGAGCAGCAGACGGTCGAGCTGATCGACGCCTCTCCCCGCCGCCGCGGCGGGCGCGTCCAGCTGGCGGACTCCTACGCTCAGGAAGTCGGCAGCGAGATCCAGACGATGCTGGAGAGCATGAACCAGGAGGTCGTCACGCTGACGCCGCTGCGGGGCAAGAAGTCGTTCCTGTTCGTGACGGGAGGCTTCGAGTACCAGCCGGGCTTCGTGATGACCCAGTACGCGACGGGCGGCTTCGGCACCATCCAGGGACTCAACCTCCGCGACGTGGCCTCATCCGTCGACGCGGTGGTCAAGAACGCCAACGCGAACGAGATCACCTTCTACACGGTCGACGCCACCGGACTGACCACGGATCTGCAGAACGCCGGCGGAGCGGACACGATCGGACAGAGGTCCGCCACCGCCTTCGACGCCTTCGGGACGCGCCCCTCGGTCGCCTTCATCGCGCGACAGGACCGGCAGAACGGGCTCCAGATCCTGGCCCGCGAGACGGGCGGCCAGGCCATCCTCAACACCAACGCCTTCGACCGCGGCCTCGACCGGGTGTACCGCGCGGTCTCGATGTACTACTCGCTCGGCGTCAATCTCTCCGGGCTCCCCATGGGCAAGTACCAGGACGTGCGGGTCGAGGTGAAGCGTCCCGGCCTGACCGCGGCCTCCCGCCGCGGCTTCCAGCCTCGCCCCGAGTCCGCCCTCATCGCGGAGCGGGCCCGCGCGACGATGGGCAGCGACCTCTCCTACGGCGGGATCCCCGTGAAGCTGCAGACCCAGCCGCCCACGGCGGAGAAGAAGAACTTCGTGGTGCCGGTCACCGTGCTGGTGCCCGCGTCCTCGCTGACCTTCGTGCCGGACGGCGACAAGGCGACGGCCAAGGCCGAGTACTACATCGGATCCGTCGACGACAAGGGGCGCATGAGCGAAGTCTCGCGGCAGGAGGCGAGCTTCCAGGTGGCGGCCGACAAGGTCACCAGCGACGTGCCGGTGCGGTTCGACGCCCGGCTCCTGACGCGCAAGGGCAACGTGCGCGTGGTCGTCAACGTGCGCGACAGCGTCAGCGGCAAGATGGGGACGGCGAGAGCGAACCTGCGAGTCGAGTGATGCGCGCTCCGCGCGCGTCATCCTGAGGAGCGCAGCGACGAAGGATCCCGTGCTCGATTGCCGACTGGGCGAGTCGATTTCGGGATCCCTCGCTTCGCTCGGGATGACGGAGTGACGGCGTAACGACTAGCCGGGCTTCCTCTTTGGAGCCGGCGCGGGAGCCGGCGCCGCGGCCTTCTTCGCCGGCATGCTCCCGTCCGGCATGAGCACCACGAAGTCCTGCTGCCGGTCGATTCCCTTGTTCGCCGGCGACCCGGCCGCCGCGTTCAGGTCCCGGACCCTCACCAGGAACGAGTAGTAGCCCGGCTCGAACGACGCGAGCGGGATCTCGCTGCCCGTCACGTAGTAGCCCGGCGCGACCTCCTGCAGGTCCGCAGGGCCGGTGAACGGCGCGAACGCATCCTTCCCCTCGAGCTGGACGTTGATCCGCGTCATGATCCGCGGCTTGGCCGCTGCGGCGTCGCCGGTCGGAGCCGGCAGGCCGGGATTCGCGACGGCGTAGAAGTACCAGAGGCTGTCGCCCTTGGAGAAGTGGCGGTCGCCCTTGGGCTCGACCTTCATCGGCTTGTCCGAGCCGAACACGAAGGGGTCCGCGGGGCCGGGACGCTTGGTCAGCGGAATGATCCCGTTCGACAGCAGAAGCGGCGAGACCTCGAACTGGGTGCTCTTCTCCGGAAGCTCGAACGAGGCGGTCGAGGCCGCGACGGGCGGTTGGGACTCGGAGGCGAACAGGCCGAACGAGCCCTTGTACTTTCCGGGTGGAAGCGTGATCGACTTGTCGACCACGCGGTCCTTTCGTGTTCCCTCCGCGACCTCGGCGAACGTCGCCTCCTCCCAGTACGAGGCGACCTCCTGGCCGGCTTCGTTGGTGACGACTCCTCCGAAGTGGAGCGCCGGCGTCGCGAGGGCGGGCTTGTCCGCGGGAAGGTAGAACTGCAGCGCCAGAAACGAGTCGCCCGTGGCGGTGCGGAAGAGACCCGACCAGAAGAACGCGTCCGACGCGGCCTTGGCGTCGACCGCGGCGAGCGCGGACTTCGCGGCCGCGGGCAGCGCGGCGACCGGAGCGGAAGGCGGCGCGGCGGACGCGGCTGCGCCGCCGGGCGAAGCCGGAGCGGGAGCCGCCGGGGCACCGGCGGGCGGCTTGGCGCCGCCGGCACCCGCCGCAGGCGCACCGGTGGGCGGGGCCGACGCAGCGGCGGTCGGGGTCGCGTTGGGATTCACGATCGACTTCTGGGCGACGGCGGCGATCGCCTTCTCGACCTCGCCGCTGTTCTGGATGGAGTCCATGCCCCGCCGCTGATCGACGACGACGCGCGCCTGGAGCGTCGAGAGCCCGAAAGGCGCGAGCTTGTCCTTGTCGTAGGTCCAGAGGGAGATCGTCTGCCCCTCGTCGGCAGCGCCCGTGTCGGTACCCGCGGGTCCCGGCTGGAACCCGCCCTCCGCCTGGGGCGCCGGAGCGTCGGTGGGTCCGAGCGGCTGCTGCGCCGCGCGGCTCGGGGTTCCGAGCACGATGAGGAGCCGGCCGCGCACGGAATCGGCGCCCCGCTTGTAGCGCGACATCTTGAACTGCTGGTCCGCGGCCGCGATCTTGCGCCCCACCTCGTCCCGGAACTCGTTCTGGGGAGTTCCCGGGCTGGGATCCCGCTTCGCCCAGTAGAGCGCGATGAATTTCTCGGCGTCCTCGTCCGTGGCCACGTTCTTCCACTCCGCCCGCTCGGGCGGGGTCAGGAAGTAGGCCTCGGGCGACTTGTCCCAGTCCTTGTACTTGTTGAGCTCGGCCAGGGCGCACGCGGAAAGCGCTAGCCCGACCACGATCAATGCGAGCTTTTTCACAGAACCTCCCTCGAACTCATCGAAGGACGGATTCTATACGTGGGGGCCCGCACGCAAGACCAGTGCGGCCAAACCTTCAGGGGGTTTTCAGGAGCGCTCGGACTTGACCAGGGCGTAGGGGCGTCCCGGAATGCGGGCGAGGGCCAAGGAGCGGCTCGGGTCGCCGCCGCGGCGCGCCTCGGCCTCGTCGCGGAGGGCCTGCAGCATCTTCTGCACGTCGCCCTGCATGGTCTCCAGGCGCTGCTTCATGTGGAGGATGACCTCGACCCCCGCGAGGTTCACCCCGAGGTGCCGCGTCAGGGTCAGGATGATCTCGAGGCGCTCGATCGTGTCGTTGTCGTAGAGCCGCGTGTTGCCCTCGGTCCGCGCCGGCCGCAGCAGCCCCTCCCGCTCGTACATGCGCAGGGTCTGGGGATGGATCCCGTAGCGCTCGGCGATGGCGCCGATCCGGAAGACGCCGCCGGAGCGATCCCGGCGATCCTTGTCTCGGGGCTTCATCGCACCTTCCGCGGCTCGACCGGAATCGGCTGGCCCTTGTCCGCCTTGGGGGCGAGAACCCGCAGGACCCCGGCCCGGAGCGTCGCCTTGATCCGTGTCGGATCGAGGGACGCCGGCACGGGGAACTCCCGCGAAAAGCTGCCGTAGATTCGCTCCATCCGCATGAAGTGACGCGGCTCCGCGCCCCCGTCGGCGCGCCGGTGGCCGGAGACCCGGAGCTTCCCGTCGAGCGCTTCCAGCCGGACGTCGTCCAGCTGGACCCCGGGAAGCTCGATGTTGAGGATGATCTCCTCGGGGGTCTCGTAGACGTCGGCGGCCGGGGACCAGAGGGCGGTGTCGAGCCCCTCGTCGGGGAACTCGGTGCGGTGGATGGTCTCCTCGAAGAGCCGGTTGACCTTCTCCTGGATGGCGAAGAGATCCTGCAGCGAGTTCCAGCGAAAGACCGTCATGGGCTTCACATCAGTGTACCGGTCCAGAGCCGTCCTTCCAACGACGAACTCTGGACCGGTCCAAGGACCAGCGGACAACTGTCAGCGGACAGCGATCAGCTCTTCTCCGTGTCCACGTACTCCGTGTCGATGACCTCGTCCTCCTTGCCGGCGCCGCCTCCGCCTGTGGGCGTCGAGCCGGAGCCCTGCGCGCTCGCGCCGGAGTCGGCCGACGAAGCACCGGCGCCTGCGCCTGTGGTAGCCCCGCGGTACATCGCCTCCGCGACCTTGTGAGAGGCCTCCTGAAGCCGCTCCGCGGCGGAGCTCATGTTCGCCGCTCCCCCCGCCTCGAGCGCCTTGCGCGCGTCGGCGAGCGCGGCCTCGAACTGCGAGATCTCGGCCGGACCGAGCTTCGCCTTGTTCTCCTGGAAGGTCTTGTCGGAGGCGTAGACCAGGCCGTCGAGCCGGTTCTTGCGCCTCGATCTCCTCGCGCCGCTTCTTGTCCTCCTCGGCGTGCGCCTCGGCGTCCTTCACCATCTTGTCGATCTCGTCCTTCGCGCAGGCCGGACGACGGCGTGATCGTGATCTTCTGCTCCTTGCCGGTCCCCAGGTCCTTCGCCGAGACGTTCAGGATGCCGTTGGCGTCGATGTCGAAGGTGACCTCGACCTGCGGCATGCCGCGCGGCGCCGGCGGGATCCCGATCAGGTGGAAGCGCCGAGCGTCCGGTTGTCCGCGGCCATCTCGCGCTCGCCCTGGAGGACGTGGATCTCGACCGTCGTCTGGTTGTCCGCCGGCCGTCGAGAAGATCTCGCTCTTCTTGCGTCGGGATCGTCGTGTTGCGCTCGATCAGGCGCGTCGTGACGCCGCCCAGCGTCTCGATGCCGAGCGAGAGCGGCGTCACGTCGAGCAGCAGCACGTCCTTGACGTCGCCCGCCAGCACGCCGCCCTGGATGGCGGCGCCGATGGCCACGACCTCGTCCGGGTTGACGCCCTTGTGCGGCTCCTTGCCGAAGAGGTCCTTGACCAGCTTCTGGATGCGCGGGCATGCGCGTCTGGCCGCCGACGAGGACCACCTCGTCGATGTCCTTCGGCTCGAGGCCGGCGTCCTTCAGCGCCTGCTTGCACGGCCCCATCGAGCGCTCGATGAGGTCGTCGACGAGCTGCTCGAGCTTCGCGCGCGTCAGCTTCAGCTGCAGGTGCTTCGGACCGGACGCGTCCGCCGTGATGAAGGGCAGGTTGATCTCGGTCTCCTCGACGTTCGACAGCTCGATCTTGGCCTTCTCCGCCGCCTCCTTGAGGCGCTGGAGCGCCATCGGGTCCTTCGAGAGGTCGATGCCCTGGTCCTTCTTGAACTCGGCCAGGATCCAGTCGATGACCCGCTGGTCGAAGTTGTCGCCGCCGAGGTGCGTGTCGCCGTTGGTCGACTTCACCTCGACGACGCCCTCGCCGACCTCGAGGATCGAGATGTCGAACGTGCCGCCGCCGAAGTCGTAGACCGCGATCGTCTCGTCCTTCTTCTTGTCGAGGCCGTACGCGAGCGCCGCCGCCGTGGGCTCGTTGACGATGCGCTCGACCGTCGAGGCCGGCGATCTGCCCGGCGTCCTTCGTGGCCTGGCGCTGCGAGTCGTTGAAGTACGCCGGCACCGTGATGACGGCGCGCGGTCGACCTTCTCGCCGAGGTAGTCCTCCGCGGCCTCCTTCAGCTTCGGCAGGATCATCGCCGAGATCTCGGGCGGCGAGTATTCCTTGCCTCCCGCGTTGACACGGCAGTCGCCGTTTCGCCGCCTGCACGACCTTGTACGGCACCATCTTCATCTCCTCGGAGACCTCCGTCGTACTTGCGCCCCATGAAGCGCTTGATCGAAAAGACCGTGTTCGCGGGATTGGTGACGGCCTGGCGCTTGGCGACCTGGCCGACCAGCCGCTCGCCGCTCTTTGAAAAGGCGACGACCGAGGGCGTCGTGCGGTCGCCTTCCGCGTTGGGGATGACGACGGGATCGCCGCCCTCCATGACGGCGACGCACGAGTTCGTGGTGCCCAGGTCGATGCCGATGATCTTGCTCATTGAATAGCTCCTCTCCGCCTCAAATTGAACCGTCAGAATAGAATATGAGCCTATCAATGTCAAGTCTAAAACGGGCGTCTTTTAGCCTTGTTGACTCATGTAATAAACGGCTTTGCCTCAGTGACTTATCCGACCTATTAGCTGTTATTCGACGACCAGGACGCCCGGACGGCTATCCTTTGGAATCGGCCGTGAGGGCGCCGGGCGAAGCTCCGAAACCGGAGCCAGGCTGCGCTCGAGTGAGAGGTCGAGGTCGATCTGTCCGGCGGCGTTGTGGCCGTAGAGACCGAACTTCCCATCCTCCGCCCTGAGGATGTAGCGATAGAAGCGCTCGTACGGATCGCGCAGCGCGTCCTCGTGCAGGATGCCGGCGACGACGAGGTCCTCGAGGTTCTTGGGATAGCGGCCGCTCGAGTCGTAGTAGATGCGCACCGCGCGCTCGATCGATACGGCGCGGTTGAGCGACACCGCCTTGAAGAAGTCCGCCGCCAGGCTCTGATCCGCCACGGGCCGCAGAAAGAGATTCGCCGGGTTGCGCGGGATCCAGCGGATCGACAGGAAGGTGAGCACGGCGAGCAGCGCCCAGAGCCCGATCGCCGTCAAGGAGATTCCTCTCGGCGGGGCGACGGCCGGCGGCGGCGCGGCCACGGGCGCGGCCTCCTCGACCTTCCCGGGCTCGATCAGGTGGCGGCCCAGGAGGTCCGCGGTTCCCTTGAGCACCTCGAAGTCCGAGAGGAAGGCGCGCTCCATGATGTCGCCCACGCTGCGCTTCCCGTCGATCCATCTCCAGGTCTCGGCCTCGGACCGGGTCACCGAGAGCGTTCCCTCGGGAGGGTTCTTCTCGTTCGCGACGAGCTTGAGCTTCTCGACGCCCGGCGCACGGCGATAGACGGAGGTGAGAGAGCCGACCTTCTTCTCGAAGAGCGGCCACTCGTCCACCATCTGCGCCGCCTCCATGAGGATCGTGTCGGTGGACACCGGCGCCATGTGGTCCGCGTCGTAGTCGACCATGCCCTCCTGGCTGAAGCGGAAGCGCCCGTCGGGCCAGCGAAACGCGCTGTAGACGATCCGGGCGATCTGCAGCCGCAGCGCCTCGCGCAGCTCCTGCGGGTCGACGAGGCGCTCGCGCACCAGCAGGAAGCCCATCCGCTGCTGCGTCTCCTTCTGGATGGCGATCACGTGGTCGAGCTGCTCCTGGGAGACGTAGCCCGCGCGCAGCAGCAGATTGCCCAGGCGGTTCTCGAGGCGGCGCACCGCGGACTCGGCCGCGACGACCTGCCCGCCGAGGAACGAAATCGTGACGGTGTCGTCCTCGCCCTCGACGATGAGGACGCCGGTCTTCCGCTGCAGGCCGAGCATCTGAAAGATGTCGGTCAGCGAGAAGACCTTCAGCGTTCCTTCAAGACCCACCGAGCACCACCCTTCTCGGCGCGAGCTGGGCGCGCAGCCATACGAGGAAGGCGACCGCGGCGCCCGCCACGACCGTCGCGCGGATCCCGCCGGTGGGCGGGAGCGTCATCGGATCGAAGAGCGATTCGTCCAGGATCGCGGCCGCCAGCGCGAAGAAGAACACGAACAGGGTGATCACGCCGGCGACGGCGCGCTCCTCGAAGATGGCGCGGGAGCCCGGGAACAAGAGCGAGGCGATCCGCCCGGCGCGCTGGCGCCACTTCGCGCGGCGCTGCGCGGCGCGCGTCTCCGCCACCTGGATCTCGATGTCGACGTTCTCCTTGCGCAGATAGATCTGCGAGCACATCGCGCAATACTGGGCGGGATCGCCGTAGCGCCGGCAGCGATTGCAGACCACCCGGCCGCAGCGGTCGCACTCGGTGGCGAGCCCGCGCCGGGCGCGGCGCGACGAGAGGAGAGCGCCGAGCAGCAAGAACCCGACGGGCGGCAGCGACCAGGGAATCATCGCGTGGAGCGGCCGGGCCGCGGTCCCGTGCCCGGGAAGACGCCGGCTCTTGGGCTGCGCGTTCCAGCGCTCGATGTGCTCCCGTGCGCGCGCGATGGAATAGCCGGCCGGCACCACGCGCGAGACCGTCGGGTTGTTCGTCCAGCCGGCGACCTGCGACGCGGAGATCTCCCGCGCGGTGGCGATCGCGTCGGACTGGCCCTGGAAGTCGTAGGCCTCGCCGCGCGCCAGCGACAGGTTGTAGAAGACGTCGGCGGAGCGCGGCGCCCGCTTCGAGGCCTCGATGTAGTCGCGGACGGCCTCCCCGAAGTCGCCTTCGGTGAAATGGACGTTGCCGCGATTCAGGATGGGCCGATAGTCGCCCGGGTCGGCGTCCGAGGCCCTGTTGTACGCGGTGCGCGCCTTCTCGAGGTCGCCCGACCGCTCGGCGAAGACGCCCAGCAGGAACCAGACGTCGGCGTCCTCCGGGAAGACCGCGGAGGCCTGTCGGAGCCCGTCCTCCGCGCTCGCGTCCTCGCGGCGCTCCGCGAGGTCCACCGCCGCGACCATCAGCGGGGAACGCTCCTGGATGTTGAGCTGCGTCAAGAAAGCCGTCAGCGGCGGCACGAGCGCGAGCCCGAGCAGGCCGACCGCGAGCACCCGGCGCTCGCGGGGGCGCGCGTACGGGTAGAGCAGCGCGCCCCAGTAGAGGATGAGCCACACGGGGCCGAGGCCCACGAAGAGGGGCAGGGCGAGGATCAGAAGCGCGAGCGGGAGAGCCGCGCTGCGGCCGAACTGCCGGAGGGCGCTCTCGCGGATGTCGTGCACGGCCCGGGGCAGGTGCGCCAGCGACAGCACGAGGATGGCTGCGAGGAGCGCCGCGGCCCAGGCCGCGGCGGCGAACAGTCCGAACAGGGAAAGCATCGCGACGCGCGACTCGTGGGTCGCGAACAGCGCGGCCGACGCCTGGGGCAACGCCTTCAGCGCGTCCGTCACGCGGCCGTGGCGGGTCAGGAACGCCATCATCGCCAGGGCCGCATCGGGGTTGGCGTCGTCGAGCTGCATTGCCGCGTCGTATGCCTTCTCGGCGCGCTCGGGTGATCCCTGCTTCTCCGCGCGCCGGCCGAGATAGACCGCGGTGCGCGAGAAGTCGGACAGCCGGTGCACGCCGACGCGGCGCGCGGCCTTGATCATCTGCTCGAGCGCCTTCGCCGCGGTCGGCATGTCGTTCTCGGAGAAGGCCGAGAGGTACTCGAACCAGTTCGAGCGGTAGAGGCTGCGCGTCTGCGGAGGCGGCAGCGGCGAGACGGCCTCCTGGGCACGGGCCGTGGCCGCCGGGGCCAGGACGAAGAGCAGCGCGCACCCGACGAGGACGACGGCCGCCGCGCGCCTGAGGCGACGGACTCGGATCACGGCCGCGTCCACTCTGGTCTCCGCAAACCGGTCAGCGCTTCGGCTCGCCGGCCGGGGGCCGCATCACCTCGACGTAGGCCGTCCGCAGCTCGAAGAGGATGCGGGCGAGCAGATCGGACTCCTCGAAGCTCAGGTTGCCGCGCGTCTTCTGCTCGAGAACGCCGAGCCAGTCGATCATCTGCCGCGCGACCGCGGGGTCCCGGCGGCGCGCGCCGGTGGGATCGGGAACGAGACCCAGGGCCGCGTACGCCGTGGTCCCGAGCGAGCGCAGGATCTCGAGGAACCCGCCCTCTCCGGCCTCGGCGGTGGCCGGCGCCGGTTCGGGTGCGGGCTTCTTCCCGGAGGCTGGAGCGTCCGCCGGCGGAGGAGGGGGCGGCGCCGGCTTCGGAGGCTCCTCCTTCTCCTCGGCTTCGTAGTCGGGGCGCAGGTCTCCCTCGGAGGTGAACATCCGGCGGTCGACGACCCGGATCGGCTTGTCTTCTTCGGTCACGGATCCCAAATTTTACCAGCCATGAGGAGCTGTTCGCTCACAGCTTACAGCTCACCGCCAGCCGGCTGTGTCAGGGGTCACCGCTGAAAGCCGTGAGCGGAAAGCTGATAGCTTCCTCGACATGTCCGAGGCCTTCGATCGTCTCGACGCACTCGTCGAGAGGCTCCGCCGCGACTGCCCCTGGGACCGCGAGCAATCCCTCGAGACGCTGCGAACCTACCTGCTCGAGGAGACCTACGAGGTGCTGGCGGCGCTGGACGCGGGCTCCCCGGACGCGCTGCGCGACGAGCTCGGGGACCTGCTCTTCCAGATCCTCCTGCTCGCTCGCCTGGCGACCGAGAAGGGATGGTTCGGAATCGACGACGTCGCCCGCCAGATCACCGAGAAGATGGTCGACCGCCATCCTCACGTCTTCGGCGGCTCCCCCGCCGCCCGGAGCGCGCTGGAGGTCAAGAACGCGTGGGAGCGCCGCAAGAGGCGGCAGCCCGGCGCGTCCGAGGATCCGCTCGGCACTCTTCCGGCCGCGCTCCCCGCGCTCTCGACGGCCTACCGCCAGACCCTGCGCGCCGGCGACCTCGGCTTCGACTGGGAGCGGGACGCCGACGTCGTCGACAAGATCCAGGAGGAGCTCTCGGAGTGGCGGGAGTCGAGCGAGGCGGGAGACCACGCGGCCGAGGAGCACGAGATCGGCGACCTTCTCCTCTCGGTCGTCAACCTCGCGCGGCGGCGCAAGATCGATCCCGAGTCCGCACTGCGCAAGGCCAACGCGCGCTTTCGCCGCCGCTTCGCCGAGGTCGCCCGCCGCGCGAAGGAGAGTGGAAGAGACGTGGGGGATGTCGAGATGGCGGAGCTGGACCGATACTGGGAGGAGGCCAAGAAAGAAGAATAGCCTGTCGCCCGTCATCCCGACCCCGAGCAGAGCGAGGGGGAGGGATCCCGCAATCAAACCCGGCAGGAAACCGCGGGATCCCTCCTCGCTACGCTCCTCGGGATGACAGTGCGGCGATTCGCGCCGCACAAAGTCACTTCGCCAGCTCGCTCACTTTCACCAACCTCACTCCTTCTCTTCGCTCCAACTCGGGCAACTCTGTCTCGAGCACGCTCAGCGTGACGCCGTACGGATGTCCGATCGCGACGGCGGAGCCGTCCTGCCGCGCGCGCCGGAGCAGCTGCACGAGCTGCGCGCGGACCGCGTCGGCGGTCGCGACGTCGTCGAGGAAGACGCGGCGCGCCACGGTCGGCACCGAGGCCTCCGCGGCGGTGCGCTCCGCGACGGTCGCGTCCGTGGTCCGGCTGTCCAGGAGGAACAGGCCTCGCTCCGAGAGGAGCTTCACGACGGCGCGCATGACGCGCGGATCCGCGGTGGCCGCCGAGCCCATGTGGTTGTTGACGCCCACGGCGCCCGGCACGGTCTCGAGGTCCGAGGAGATCGTGTCCGCGATCTGGGCGTCGGACTGCGACCGCAGGATCAGCCCCGGACCGGGCCGCACCCGCGGATTCGGATACCCCTCGGGCTCCATCGGCAGGTGGAGCAGCACCTCGTGGCCCCCGCGCGTCAGGGCGCGCGCCGAGTCCGCGCTCCACCGCAGCCCCGGGAGCACGGCGCCCGCCACGGGCCTCGGCCACGCGGCGATCCGCTGGGCCGGCGCGAGCTCGTTGCCCAGATCGTCGATGACGAGCGCGATCCGGGGAACCCCCGTGACGGAACCGAGCGGAGTGTGCGTGGGCGCCCGGCTCGGAGTCGGCCGTGCGGGCGTCGCGCGCGGCGTCTTCGCGGCCGTGGGACGCGCCGTCGGCCGGACGGGAGGAACGGGCGGCCCCGGCGGACAGGACTTCCAGAGCAGCACCGCGGCGAGGACGAGGGAGAGGAGCGCGAAGAAGACGGTGGCGCGGGAGATGCGCCGGCCGCGGCGGGTCAACGGAAGTTCTCAGTCCTCAGTTCTCAGTCTCGGAACTGAAGACTGAAATCGGATCACTGAGGATCGCTCAGGCCGCCTTGCGGGCGGGCGTCTCGGCGCGAACCAGCTCGAGGGCGCGGTCCAGGATGCGGTCGCTGTCGCTTTCTCCCGGGAAGACCACCACGCGCTCGTCGGGGGCGAGGCCCTTGCCGCCCAGCACGTGGCCCGCGGGAGAGACGTAGCGTCCGACCGTCATGTAGAGGCTGCCGCCCTCCGCGGTCGGAACGGACTTCTGGATGATGGCCATGCCGACCGTCGTCTCGCCCACCGTCGAGGCGTTCGCGCGATCGTGGAGCGCCGCGGCGAAGACCTCCGCCGGGCCGCCGGTCGAGTCGTCGATGAGTACGACCGTCTTTCCCTTCCAGACGGGGTCGGTCTGCGTCTCGAGCGGGCGCGCCGCGACCTTGCGCGCGACCACGGTCGCGATCGTTCCCTTCCCGACGAAGAGCGCGGCCATGGGCACGGCGTCGGCGACGTCGCCGCCGATCGCGTCGCGCAGGTCGACGATGACCTTCCCGATCTGGCGCCGCTGCGCCTCTTCGAGGTCCTTGCGGACCGCCGCGACGGCCGCGGCGTTGAACGCCGGGATCTTGAGGATGGCCACGTCGCGCTCCCACTTCGTGGAGGGAGCCGGCGGCTCGAACTTGGTCCGCTGCACCGAGATCGTCAGCTTCTTCTCGTCCCCGCCGCGGAACAGCCCGATCTCGCAGGAGGAGCCCTCGGGCCCGTCGAGCGCGGCCTGGACCTGCCAGAACGGAGCGTTGCGGAGGGTCTTGCCGTCCACGGAGTCGATCAGATCGCCCGGCTGCACGCCCGCCTTCTGCGCCGGCGATCCCGGCAGCGGCGCCACGACGTAGGGATATCCCGCGCGGCGCGCGAACACGATTCCCGCGCTCACGACGCCGGAGGCCTGCTGCGCCTTGTAGGCCGCCATCGAGGCGGCCGGCACGTAGTAGGAGAAGGGATCCAGGGCGTCCGACATCCCGTCGTATGCGCCCTCGAGAAGCGTCTTCGACTCGATCTGCTCGACGTAGTTGTTCCGCGTCAGGGAGAAGACCTCCGAGAAGATCGACAGGGCCTGCGTCGCGGGGTCCTTCCCCGAACCCTCGGGACCGGTGACCGCCCGGAGGGAGGCCAGGGCGCAGATCGAAACCACGACGAACAGAACGCGGGAACGGTTGGATTTCATCACGGGGATCGTAACATCCGCCGCCCGCGGATAGCTTCCCGGTTTCTCTGAGAGGTCGTAGGTCATGGGTCGTAGGTGATGGGCCCCACGAGACTTCCGCTACCTCCTATGACCTACGACCCTCCTACCGAAGCCATGCGATCGGATCGGTGGCCTTCTGCCGGTCCCGCACCTCGAAGTAGAGACCCGGCTCGTCCCGGCCGGGGCCGTAGCCCGCCACACCGATCGGCGCGCCGACCGCGACCTGCTCGCCGGGCTTCACCGAGACTCCCTGGAGCCATGCGTAGAGCGACAGCATGCCGTCGCCGTGGTCCAGGATGACGAGGTTGCCGTACTCGGCCAGCCACTGCGCGTAGACCGCCTTTCCCGCGTAAACCGCGTGGACGGGGGTCCCGAGCGGCACGGCGAGCGCGACGCCGTTCGAGACGGTCCAGGTGTCGAACTTGGGATGGCGATGACGGCCGAAGGTCTCGACGATCGTCCCCTTCGCCGGCCAGTCCAGCACTCCCTTCCACGGCCGGATGCCTCCGGAGGGACCGATCGGCTCGTCGCTCTGGCCGGACTGCTTCGCCAACGTCTCGAGCAGCCGCTCGAGCCGCGAGGCCTTGTCGGTGAGGGCGGACATCTCGCGGCGCCGCGACTGGGAATCGGTGCGCTCGCGCGCGAGGAGATGCTCGCGCTCGAGCTTGAGCGCCGCGGCGTGCACCTCCTCCTGCCGGCTGCGCGCGTAGAGCCGGTCGATCTCCGCCTTGAGCGCCTGCTCATGCAGGAGATCGGTCTGGAGGCGTGCCTCCGCGTCGCGGTGCTGCCTGAGGAGGCGCCCGTCCCGGCGCGCGAGACTGTCGAGCCGCTCGATCGAGCTCATGAACGCCGGCAGGTCGTGGGCCTCGAGGAGCACGCGGAAATATCCGAACTGGCCGAAGCGGTGGAGGAGCCGCGCGCGCGCCAGGAGGGCCTGCCGGGCCTGCGCCGCCGCGTTGGCCGCCGCCGCCCTCTCCGCGGTCACGGAGGCGAGCCGCTCCGCGAACTCGACACGCGTGGCCTTCACGAGCTCCCCTTCGCGAGTCGCGATCTCGAGCCGCAGCTCGAGCTGCTGGAGCTCCTCGGTCAGCGTGGCCGTCTTCTTGTCTCCCTCGGCGAGCTTGCTCTTCAAGACGGCGATCCGGCGCTGGAGCCGCTCGAGGTCGGCCCTGCGTTCCGCGGCGGAGGCGGCTGGAGTCGCGGGAGCGCTCGCCGCCTGTTCGGAAACGACGTCGGCCGGGACCGGGAGGGCCAGGAGGAGGGCGAGGGAAATGAGCGCCGGACTGCGCACGACCGATTCTAGCAGGCGGGCGCGCTCCGCTTCGAGGCGCCCGGCGAGGCCGGGTCCGCGTGATAGCCTCCTCGTTCCGGCCGATGCCATCGATTCCTCTGCGCCAGAGCCGCAACCTCCGGCGGGCTCTCCTGTTCTGGCTCGTTCCCTCCCTTTGCGCCGCGGGCGCGCCGGAGCGCAGGCCCTCACTCCTCCTGATCACCCTCGACACGACGCGCGCCGACTACGTGGGACGCGTCGAGGACGGCAAGCCGCTGACGCCGAACCTGGATGCGCTGGCGGCGAAGGGGACGCGCTACGCCGACGCCGTTTCGCCGGCGCCCCTCACGTTCCCGGCCCACTGCGCTCTCCTGACGGGGCTCGATCCTCCCGCGCACGGCATCCGCGACAACGGCATCGGAATCCTCGGCGAGGACATCCCGACCCTCGCTTCGGTGCTGGCCGCGCGCGGCTACACGACCGCGGCGTTCGTCTCCTCGCGCGTCCTGGACCACCGCTTCGGCCTGAGCCGGGGATTCCAGACCTACGACGACCGCATGGTCGCGGAGAACATCGGCGAGCAGGGCTATCCCGAGCGAGACGCACGCGCCGTCACCGACGCGGCGCTCGCGTGGGCGGCGGGGCTTCCCAGGGCGTCGCCGGCCCCCTATTTCCTCTGGATCCACTACTACGACGCACACGCGCCGTACCGTCCGCCGGGAAACCCGAGCACCTGGAGCGGAAAGCCCGACGCGAAGCGGTATGCCGGCGAGGTGGCGTACGTCGACGCGCAGATCGGCCGCCTGCTGCGCGAGCTGCCGGAGGCCGCGGGCGGCCGTCTCGTGGCGGCCGTCGGGGACCACGGCGAGATGCTGGGCGAGCACGGCGAGAAGGAACACGGGGTGCTGCTCTATCGGGCGGCCCTGTCCGTGCCGCTGATCCTCGCCGGTCCCGGCGTTCTCTCCGGCGCCGTGGTGCGCGAGCCGGCGGGGATCCGCGCGCTTCCCGCGACGCTGCTCGCGCTGCTCGGCCTCGCCGGAGACGCGACGGGGTTTGGGTCGCGGCTCCCTCTCCCCGAGGCCGAGGCGCGGGCGGGGACGCCTCCCGGGGGCGCGGACGCGCGCCCGATCTACAGCGAAACATTCCTTCCGGCGGACACCTACGGATGGAGCCCGCTGCGGAGCGAGACGGGTCCTCGCTGGAAGTACATCGAGGCTCCGCGACCCGAGCTCTACGACCTCGTCGCGGACCCGGGCGAGACGCGCAACCTCGTTCAGTCCGGCGAGGGGAAGGCGGAGGCCGCGCTCCTGCGGCGATTCCTGGACGGAGAGCCCTCTCGCGCGAGCGGCGCCGGCGTCGCGGCGCCCGATCCCGAACTCGCCGCGTCGCTCCGGAGCCTGGGCTATCTCTCCGGGGCGAGTCCGCGGAGGTCGGGAAGCGGGGCCCTCGATCCCAAGGACGGCATCGCGCTCCTCGCGGAGTTCGACCAGGCCCGGCAGTGGATGCGCGAGGGCCGCGCCCGGGACGCGGTCGGCAAGCTCGACAGCCTCGTGCGCCGCAGCCCCGACAACGTCCCCTTCCTGCTGCGGCTCGGCGACGCGCAGCTGGCGGCGGGGATGCCGGCCGAGGGACTTCGCTCTCTCGTGCGCGCGATCGAGCTCTCGCCGCGCCTCGACTTCCTGCACGTGCGGCTCGCGCAGGCCTACGCAGAGCTCGGCCGCGTCGAGGAGGCGAAGCGGGAGTACCGGGCGACGCTCGCGCTGAACCCGCGGTCCGCGCCGGCGTGGTCCGGCCTCGCCGAGATCGCGCGCCGCAGGGAAGGGCCCGCGGCCGAGCGCCGCGTCCTCGAGCAGTGCGAGGCTGCCGGAACGCTCAGCGCGTCGCTCCTGCGCCGGCTGGCCGATCTCGAGAAGGGCATGGGAGACGCGGCACGGGCAGAGCGCCATGCCGCCGAGGCCGACGCCCTCGCCGGAGGCGGAATCCCGCCCCGCTGAGCGCCGCGATGAAGATGAAGAGGACCCGGAACGCCGCGGCGCTCGCCACCGTGCTCGCGGCCGGGCTGATTCCGGGGGGATGCCGGCAGTCCGGCGATGGCACGAAGGCACCCGAAGCCGCGAAGCCCGCGCCGTCCCCTGCTCCGCGAGAGGCCGCGAACCTGCTCCTGATCACGCTCGACACCCTCCGACCCGATGCCCTGGGTTTCGTCTCCCGGTCCAACGCGACCCCGGCGATCGACGGGCTGGCGCGGGAAGGCTTCGCGTTTCCGTCGGCCGTCTCGCCCGTGCCGCTGACCTTCCCCGCCCACAGCGCGCTCATGACCGGGATGCTCCCGCGCGCCCTCGGTCTCCGGGACAACGGACAGCTCCTTCCCGCGGAGCCGCCGACCCTCGCGCAGCGGCTCGCCGCGCGGGGCTACGCGACCGCGGCCTTCGTCTCGGGCTACCCGCTGCACTCCGCCTTCGGCCTCGACCGCGGCTTCTCCCACTACGACGACGCCTTCGATTCCGGAAAGGGCGACGAGCCCGAGCGCAAGGCCTCGGCCACCGTGGCCGCGGCGAAGGCGTGGCTCGCCGATCCGAAGGCCGCGAGGGCCCCGTGGTTCCTGTGGGTCCACCTCTACGACCCGCACTATCCCTACGAGCCTCCGCGGGAGTTTCGCCGTCCGGGCCCGCGCGGGGTCCTACGACGGCGAGGTGGCGTACGCGGATTCCGCGATCGGCGAGCTTCTCCGCGCGGCCGCCGCGGCGGAGGCCGCCACGGGCATGGCGACTCTGACCGTCTTCGCCGGCGACCACGGCGAATCGCTGGGCGAGCACGGGGAGGGAACGCACGGCTTCTTCGTGTACGACAGCACGGTGCTCGTGCCGCTCATCTTTCATTTTCCTGGGACCACGCGCTTCCCCGGCCGCGTGCCTATCGGATCGAGCGCGGCGGGCGTCCGCCTGATCGACGTGACCCCCACGATCCTCGACCTCCTCCGGATCCCCCTGGACGCAGCCGCCGCCGAGCAGCTGGACGGAAGGAGCGTCGTGGCGCTCTTCCGCGGCGACCGCGCGCCGGGGACTCCTCCGGCGGCCGAGCCGGCCTACGTCGAGACCTACCAGCCCTGGCTGTCCTACGGCTGGTCGCCCCTCCGGGCGATGCGGGCCGAGGGCTGGAAGCTCATCGACGCACCCCGCCCCGAGCTCTACGACCTGCGCGCGGACCCGGGCGAGCGGCACGACCGCTTCGCGGACTCCCCCGAGGAGGCGCGCCGCCTCGGGGTCCTGCTGCGTCAGGTGCAGCAGACGGCGGGGCCGCCTCGCCCGGCTGCCCCCGTAGCGGACGCCGAGGCCCTGGCCCGCCTGCGTTCGCTCGGATACCTCGGCGGATCGACGCCGGGGGCCGAGCCGCCCGCGCAAGGCCTGCGCGACCCGAAGGACGGCGCGGCGGTCCGCGAGCTGCTGACGCAGGGCGATGAGCTGCTGCGCCGGGGCGAGGCGCGCGCCGCGGCGATTCGATTCGAGTCGGCGCTCGAGCAGGATCCCGACAACCGCTTTGCGCTCCAGCGCTCGGGCGTCGCGCTGCTCGAGCTCGGCCAGCTCCTGCGCGCGCTCGCGCGGCTCGAGAAGGCCGTGCGGCTCGGACCCGATCAGCCCGAGGCGCGCTGGGCGCTGGCGGACGCCCTCGGCCGATCGGGCCGCATGCGCGAGTCGATCGCGCAGTGGGAGGAAGTGGTCCGCCTGCAGCCGCGCCGCGCGGAGGCCTGGGCGAATCTGGGATCCGCCCTGGGGAGGGCCGGAAAGGAGCGGGAGGCGGCCGCGGCCCTGGCGCGCGCCGTCGAGCGGTCTCCCCGCGACGCCGATCTCCTGGCGCGCCTGGCCTTCGCCGAGTTCGGTGCGGGAGACGCCGAGGGCGCCGTGCGGCACCTGCGCGAGGAAGAGCGGATGCGCGCTCCCGGTGACTTCCATCACGCCGGCGCCCTGGGAATCCTGCTCGCGCACGGCGGCCGGCCCGACGAGGCGCGGCCGTACCTGGAGGCGTGCCGGCCGGAGGAGCCGGAGTACGGAGAGGCGCGCCTGAATCTGGCGATGATCGAGGCCGCCGCCGGACATGATCTCCAGGCGCGGCAATCGCTCGCCGACGCCCTGCACGCCGACCCGAAACTTCGGGCACGGGCGCGCGCGGATTCGCGGCTCGCAAAACTGCTTCCTTAAGGATTCTCTAAGAGGCGACACCGCGGGCTTCCGGAAAACTGAATCGGCTCTGCCGTCCGATCATCCGTCGAAAAAAAATTGCAATCCGTCCCTCGGAGCAGATAGATTCCCGCACACGTGTTCCACGGTTTTCCGTTTTTTCGACCGACGCACATCGGCATCGGGCCGAACGTGCTGCGGATCCATTTCTGTAACGTGAGGAGATCCCAATGAGACGGACCATGGCCAGGGCATTGGTATTCGCCTGCCTCATCCTCGGTGCTCCGGTGCTTTCCCTCCAGGCGGCCGTCGTTCCGGAGAACCGGCCCGCGTTGGAGAAAGAGTTTCACCATCCGGATCTCTTCGTGCGCGAACATCAGGAGACGGTCGCCGAGCTTTCGTCGACGCTTCAGTCGGCCGTCGCGAGCGATCTCGCGAAGCTCGGCGCGCAGCGGGACCTCGGCTTCTACGACTCCCGCGTGGGACGCTTCTCCTCCCTCGTGTTGAGAGAGCCGATGATCCCGGGAACGGGCAAGGGCAACACTCTCCGCTGGGAGGGCCTGGGCCGCGCGAGCGAAACCGACATCAAGGACCGGACCTGGAGCGCAATCCAAGCGTACCTGACCCGTCACAACGGGGAGCTGCGTCTGGACCTCGCTGAGCTCGGCACGCCGCGCATCAGCGTGCTCGAGAAGGGCCAGCTCGTGTTCGTCTTCATCCCCCGGATCGTGAACGGCGTGCTCGTCCGCAACAGCTCGATCGGCATCACGATCAACCACGGCAACATGGTCCTCCTCGGCATCCAGAACTGGGGCCTCATGGACACGACGGCGGCTCCCTCGATCACGTCGGACCGGGCGCGCTCGGTCGCGACCGACTACGCCGCGCCGTACCAGCCGACCTTCGGGAAGGCCCCGCATCTCGAGCTGATCCCGACCTCGCCGGACGACAGCGTCATCTCGTACCGCCTGGCCTGGTGCATCAACATGAAGCTGGCGGGCGATATCGGCAACTGGGAAGCGGTGGTCGACGCGCACACGGGCGAGCTGCTCGAGTTCGCGGACCGCAACGACTACGCGTCCCGCCAGATCTTCGGCGGCGTGTACCCGGTCAGCAACGACGGCCGCGTGCCCGATGGCGTCGAGCAGACCGGCTGGCCGATGCCCTACGCCGACGTCCACTCCGGATCCGACACGATCTACAGCGACCAGGGCGGCAACATCGGCTGCATCGCGGGAAGCATCTCGACCTCTCTCTCCGGCCGCTTCCTCAAGATGTCCGACACCTGCGGTGCCGTGAATGAGACCTCCGCCTCGGGCGACCTCGATCTGGGCTCCGGTCCGACGGCCGCGGCCACCGACTGCACGGTCCCCGCGAGCCACTCGGCCGGCGACACGAAGTCGACGCGGACCGGCTACTTCGAGCTCAACCAGCTCATCCAGCGCGCGAAGGGCTGGCTGCCGGCGAACACCTGGCTGGACCAGCAGCTCACCGCCAACATGAACCTGAACCAGACCTGCAACGCCTTCTGGGACGGCGGCGCGGTCAACTTCTTCAAGTCCGGCGGCGGCTGCCGCAACACCGGCGAGGAAGCCGCGATCTTCGACCACGAGTGGGGCCACGGCCTCGACAACAACGGCACGAACCCCAACATCTCGAGCCCGGGCGAGGCGGTCGCCGACATCTCGGCGCTGACGCGGCTCGACGAGTCGTGCACCGGGCGCGGGTTCTTCATGAGCAGCGTCTGCGGCGGTTACGGCGACGCCTGCACCGGCACGCCGGCGACCGGCTGCACCGGCGTCCGCGACCTCAACTTCGCGAACCACCGCTGCGACCTGCCGCACACGATCACCTGGATCCTGAGCGGCTTCGCGAGCGGCTGCGCGGCGGGCAGCCCGACCGCGCCGGCCTGCCCCACGGGCGGTCAGACGGGCCCCTGCAGCCACGAGACCCACTGCGAGGGCTACGTGGGCGCCGAGACCTTCTGGGACATGGCCAAGCGGGACTTCACGGCCGCGCCCTACAGCTACGACACGAGCACCGCGCTCGAGCTCGCGACCCGCCTGTACCTGCTGGGATCGCAGAACCTCACCAACTGGTACACCTGCTCCGTGGGCGGCGGATGCGGTTCGACGGGCATGTACATGCTGGTCCTCGCCGCCGATGACGACAACGGCGACATCACGGACGGCACGCCGCACATGGTCGGCATCAAGGCGGCCTTCCAGCGGCACGAGATCCACTGCGCCACACCGGCGGCGGTCGACAGCGGCTGCGCCGGCGGGCCCACGGAGGCCGCCGTCGTCAACGCCACCGCGACGGACAAGGGCGCGATCCTTTCGTGGGACGCGGTGACCGGAGCGGACAGCTACGACGTCTACCGCACCGACGGCGTCTTCGCCTGCGACTTCGGCAAGATCAAGGTCGGCAACACGTCCGACACGACCTTCACCGAGATCGGCCTGCAGAACGGCCGGACTTACTACTACAGCGTCATCCCGGTGGGATCGAACACCGCTTGCTTCGGCCCGATGAGCGAGTGCGCGTCGGTGACTCCGGTCGCCGGCCCGAACCTGGCGATCAACCAGGGCACCTCGCTCGTCATCAACACGGGAGACGGCGACTCCTTCCTCGACAACTGCGAGTCGGCGACGCTGTCGTTCTCGGTCTCCAACACCGGCACCGGCACGGTGAGCAACGTGCAGCTCCTCAGCGTGACGCCGCTCACCCACCCGCTCACCACGATCGACACCCCGCTGCCGGCGGCCATCACCGACACTCTTGCCGACTGCGACACCGCCCCGGGCAGCTTCAACCTCACGGCGCACGGCATGAGCTTCGGCGAGACCACACAGTTCCTGATCGAGGTCGGCGCCGACGGCATCACCGGCACGCGCACCATGATCGTCAGCATTCCTCAGGTCGAGACCGACGCCGCGCCGGTGGCCACGCGGACCTACTCCTTCGAGACGGACCTCGAGGGCTGGACCATCACGAGCGGCATCTACTCGCGCAAGGCGCCCGGCGCCAACGGAACGGGCTTCCACCTCTCCTCCTCGGAGAACATCGACAACGCGTGCGACGTCATCGACTCCCCGACGATCATCCTGACGGGGACCTCGACGCTCTCCCTCTACGACCGGTACACCACGGAGAACCCCAACCCGATTCCCTATGACCGCGCCAACGTCGGCATCCGCGACCTCGCGGCCAACACGCGGACGACGATCGTTCCGTCCGGCGGCCGGCTGTACGACCTGCCGCAGCCCACGCCCAACGGCGTCTGCGTGACCAGCGGACAGGGCGGATGGGCCGGAACCAACCCGACCTTTGCGGTCAGCAGCTGGAACTCCAGCGCCACGAACCCGGGCGGCGCCTTCACCGGGAAGATTGCGGCCATCGAGGTGGGCTACGGCACCGACTCCGGCACCTCGCTCGCCGGCTTCGACTTCGACGAAGTCACCGTCACGAACTTCCAGGAGCTCGCGCCCGACCAGCAGGACGACTCCTGCAGCGGCGTGATCGTCAGCGTCGGCGTCCAGTCGATCGCGGTGGACTCCGGCGGAAACGGCATCCTCGAGCCGGGTGAAGTCGCCTCACTCGAGCCCTCGTGGAAGAACCTCGGCAACACCGCGATCACGATGACCGGTGCGCTCTCCAACTTCACCGGACCCGGCGACGGCGGCGTGGCGACCTACGCGATTCCGGATCCGAGCGCCGACTACGGCTCGATCGGCATCGGCAACACGCAGGCCTGCACCGACTGCTACACGCTCCAGATCACTCTCGGCGGAGCCCGGCCGGTGGTGCACTGGGATGCGACGGTCGCGGAGACCGTCACCCCGGTGGCCTCGCTCGGAAACCCGCACGGCGGCGCGCAGCCCTACACGCTGCACGTCGGGCACAGCTTCACGGACGTCGACCCCGACACGGGCACGGATCCCTTCTATCCGAAGATCGAGACGCTCCTTCACAACGGCGTGACGGGCGGCTGCGGCGACGGCACGGTCTTCTGCCCCCTGCAGGACACCCTGCGCCAGGAGATGGCGGTGTTTCTCCTCAAGGGGTTCCTCGGTTCCGACTACGTTCCGCCGGCCTGCGTGCCCGGCGAGTTCGGCGACGTCGACTGCTCGAGCCCCTACGCCCCCTGGATCGAGGACCTGAAGACCCGCGGCGTCACGGCCGGCTGCGGCGACGGCTCGATCTTCTGCCCGGATGCCAACGTCCTGCGCCAGGAGATGGCGGTGTTCCTGCTGAAGACCCTCCTCGGCGGCGGCTACGTTCCGCCCGCCTGCGTGCCGGGCGAGTTCGGCGACATCGACTGCTCGAGCCCGTACGCTCCCTGGGTCGAGGACCTGAAGACCCGCGGCGTCACGGCCGGCTGCCACGGCGGCACCGACTTCTGCCCGACCGATCCGGTCACCCGGCAGGAGATGGCGGCCTTCCTTTCGCTGACGTTCAGCCTCACTCTCTACGGCCTCTAGTCACCGCTTCCCACTCGGATTCGTTCACGGCCCCGGGAAACCGGGGCCGTTTTCTTTTCTGCCTGGCTGACCGACTTTCGCCGGGCGCAAGAGTCGTTCAGGGCCGGGAAAACCGCTGCCTTGGTGTAACCCCCGAACGACGGTTCGGCGTCGTTCTTGCATGGACACCGCACTCGGGTGATCCCCAAACGGAGGCGTCCCATGCGAGCGGCATCTCGGCTCTTCCTTCGCGCAATCCCGGTGTTCCTGTTCGCTCTCGGTTTGCTCGCGATTTCCCATCCCGGGTTCGCCGCGGGCATCGGCTCCTCTCGGTCGGCCCCTTTCCCGGCACCTAAGGCCGCCGATCTTCCGGGCGGCCCCACGGGAGGGAGCCTTCCGCCTCCATGGACCGACGCGGACATCGGCTCGCCGGCGATCCCGGGCAGCGCGACGTTCGCGAGCGGCACATTCACGGTCCTCGCTTCGGGAGCGGACATCGAGGAGACGGCCGACCATTTCCACTATGTCTACCAGCAGGTCTCGGGCGACGTGACGGTCATTGCCCGGGTCGCCTCGATTCAGGACACGGATCCGTGGGCCAAGGGTGGCGTGATGATCCGCGAGACCCTCAACCCGGACTCCAAGAACGCCATGACGGCCGTCACCCCCGAGAACGGCGTGGTCTTCCAGCGGCGCGTGACCACGGGCGGACCCACCGCCAGCACTGCCGGACCGCTGGTCGCCGCCCCCTACTGGGTCAAGATCGTCCGGTTCGGCGACACGCTCATCGGATATTCGTCGCCCGACGGAGTGGCCTGGACCGAGGTGGGCGAGGACGCCTTTCCGATGGCCTCGACCTTGTTCGTCGGCCTTCCCCTGAGCAGCCACAACGACACTCTGCTCAACACCGCGACCTTCGACGGCGTCTCCGTGACGCCGGGATTCTGCCAGCCCGGCGACCTCATCATCGACGGAGGCTTCGAGGCGACCGATCCCGGCACGCTCACCAACCCCAACTGGGCGGCGACGTCGACGCAGTTCGGCACGCCCCTCTGCGGCACCGGGCTTTGCGGCAACCGAACGGGCACGGCGACGCCGCGCAGCGGCACGTTCTGGAGCTGGTTCGGCGGAACCACGGGGATCGCCGCCGAGAACGCCAGCCTGGCTCAGGGCGTGCTCTTTCCCTCGGGATCGTCGTCCGTAACGCTCAACTTCTACCTCTGGATCAGCGCCGTCACGACGCCGTTTACCGACACTCTCGAAGTCCAGGTCGACGGGGTGACCCAGGCGACGTTCACCGAGCCCGACACCGCCGAGAGCGACTACAGCCTTCGTAGCGTCGATCTCACCGCGTTCGCGAACGGCGCGCCACATACGATCAGCTTCGTCTACAACCAGGCATTGGACGGCGGGACCTCGAGCTTCAACGTCGACGACGTCTCCGTCGACGTCGTGTGCGGCGCGGAGACTCCGGTCTTCCCCTTCTCGCTGACCGTCGACCCGGCGATTCCACTCGGCATTCTCAACAACCGCGTCTTCGAGATGAACGAGACGGCGGTCGTGGTGGCTCCGGGCTGGAGCAACAACGGCGACGCGGACGTCACGCTGACGGGAGTCGCCTCCAACCTGACCGGCGGGGTTGGAACGACGCCAACCATCGACGACTCCACGGCCGACTACGGCTCGATCCCTGCCGGCGGCCATGCCGACTGCCTGAGCGCCACCGGCGACTGCTATGCCATGACCCTGACCGGAGACCGCTCGCTGCAGCCTGTCCACTTCGACGTGAGCTTCGAGGAGACCGTGACGCCGCTTCCTGCGGGCGCCGTGCCCATAAAGACGTGGACGCTGCACGTGGGCGAGAGCTTCACGGACGTCTCCAACGACACCGCCGTCGACCCGTTCTACCCGTCGATCGAGACGCTGCTGCACAACGGCGTCACGGCGGGCTGTGGAGACGGGACGCAGTACTGCCCGCTGCAGAACGTCCTGCGGCAGGAGATGGCGGTGTTCCTGCTCAAGGCGTTCCTCGGCTCGGACTACGTCCCGCCGGCGTGCACGCCCCCCGGCCAGTTCACGGACGTTCCCTGCCCGGGCCTCTACACGGACTTCATCGAGGACCTGAAGACGCGCGGCATCACCGCCGGCTGCGGCGACGGCACCACGTACTGCCCGACCGCAGAAGTCCTGCGCCAGGAGATGGCGGTCTTCCTGTTGAAGACGCTTCTCGGCGGCGCCTACGCGCCGCCCGCGTGCACGCCCCCGGGGATGTTCACCGACGTGCCCTGCCCGGGGCTGTACACGGACTTCATCGAGGACTTGAAGACCCGCGGCATCACGGCGGGCTGCGGCGACGGGACGACCTTCTGTCCGACCGCCACGGTCACGCGCCAGGAGATGGCGGCCTTCCTGTCGTTGACGTTCAGCCTCGTGCTGTACGGGCCGTAGGAATTTTAGATTTTAGATTTAGATTTTAGATTTGGGATTTGGGATCGTGGTCACCAGAGCGGCGTGCCCGCCGCGTCGGGGACCGGCGCGGCGCCGAGGAGCGCGCGCACCGACGCGGTCACGTCCGCGATCCCGGGGACGCGATCCGTCTTCTTGAAGGCGCGCGACGAAAACAAGATGCCCCGCACGAGGTCCGGGTCGAGCGAGCAGTGATCGCCGCTCCAAACGTCCCGGTTGTCCTCGAAGACCGTCTCCGTGGGCACGCCCAGCGACGACTGCCACGACACCCGGTAGCCCGGCAGGTTCGCGACGATGAGGTCGGGAATCAGACGCGGGTTGAACCGCCGGTAGACGTCCTCGCGGCGGAACACCCGCGAGACCGCGCGCAGCCCGTTCTTGGGGTCGGTCAGGGCCGTCAGCCTCTCGGAGAGCTCCTTGCGTAGCGCTTCGTACTCCGCTCCCGGCTCGACCAGCCCGTCGGCCTCGCGGCCCTTGAGGTTGACGTAGATGTCGCCGAGGCCCATCGCGTACGCCCTGGACTTCGGCCAGTCGACGGCCTCCCAGAACTGGCCGCGCGAGAAGAGCGCCTCCAGGTTCTGCCGCTTCGCGTTGCCCTTCAGGACCAGGTAGCCGTTCTCGACCAGCCACGAGTTGTAGTTGACCGAGCGCCGCCACGTCGCGAACCCGTGGTCCGAGAGGACGATCAGCACGTCCTCCGGCGCGAGGGTCTTCGCGGTTTCGCCGACGATCGCATCCATCGTGGCATACGACTTCTCGACCACGTCGCCGTAGCGCTCCGCCTTCTTCGCGTCGTAGGCCGGATGTCCGGGGTCGCGGAAGCGCCAGAACACGTGCGCGACGCGGTCCGGGAACTCGAAGTAATGAAAGAGCAGGTGGGTCTTCTCCGCCAGGAGGCCCCGCAGGATCTTACGGTCCTGCTCGGACGTCAGTCGGACGTCCTCGAGGAAGGCCTCCTCGTCGAGGGTGCCGGACTGGATCGACCAGGTGTCGATCGCCCAGCCCATCGTCTTGTAGCGGCCGAAACGGCTCTCGAGCTCCTCGGCAAACCCGGCCGGAGTCGAGAGCGCGAACCCCGGCGGCAGGTGGCTCGGGTCGAACTGGATCGGCGAGAGGTAGAGCGCGATCTCCGGGTTCACGCTCGCCAGCCGCGCGCGGGCGTAACCGTGGATCGTCACGAGCGGGTTGACGCGGAAGGCCAGCGACAGCCAGTCGCTCCACTCGCCGGGCTTGAGCTCGGCCCGTGCGCCGCCCGGCCCGGCCTCGATCAGCAGCCGGTCGCGGGAGTCCGGAACGGTCAGCGTGAGGGGAAGGTCGAGCGTTCCTTCGCGGCCGAACAGCTTCCCGGGCGGCCCCGCGATCTTCGTGGTCTGGCGGCCCGTGTTCGACTCGAGGCGCACGATCTCGACGGAGAAGTCGTTGCCCTCGTGCGGCGCGAAGAACGGATCGGACGTGTAGTAGGAGGGACGGCCGATGCGGCCCGACAGATCCGGCACCCCCAGGCCCGAGAGCATCCGCCCCGCGTCGAAGGCCTCCGGTGGAAAGGTGACCGGCATCCGCACGACCGTGGCGGGGCGGGCCCCCGCCTCCGCCCAGAAGACGGGCCCCCGCCGGCTGTTGCGCACGGCCGGCCGCGAGTCCGGCAGCCACGCGCGCACGGCCAGGAAGGCGCCGATCCCCGTTCCCGCGGCGAGCGCGACCAGCAGGACGGATGCGATCCGCCGGTTTCGGGTGAAGAGCCACAGCGCCGGCAGCAGAAAGAGAAGCGCGCCGGCGGCCGCGAACACGGCCGGGTTCCTCCGGCCGAAGAGGAAGGGGACGGTGATCTCCTCCGCGACCGCAAACGTCGGGATCCGGTTGGAGGGATCGCGCTTCAGGAAGTCGAAGATCTCGTGGCCGCCGGGATCGAGTCCCGTCGAGAAGGTGGCCCACGACACGGGCGTCTGCGCCGGGATGGTCGGGGTGAGCGGCGAGTAGCCTCCCCTCGCCTTGAGCGCCGCCAGGTTCGGCAGCTCTCCCCTCGCCAGCATCTGCTCGACGATCTGGGCGTCCACGCCGTCGAAGCCCAGAATCACGACGCGCGGCGGCGCCCCTCCCGCGGCGAGCGCGACCGCGGCACGGGCCGCGCCCGTCCCGGCGAGGAGTGTCGCGAGGAGGAGCGCCGCAAGGGCTCCGAGGGTCGTCTTCGTCGTCTTCGTCTTCTTCAAAGGCGGCCCGAGAGTCTAGCAGGGCGACGGCGTCAGCGCAGTCACCGTAGGGTCGATAGAATCCGCCCGTGGTCACGCGCACCGAGGACCTCGACAGCCTGCTCGCGAGGATTCCCGACCCCGCGATCCGGGCGCTGTTCTCGCGGGAGTTCATCCTGTGCGCGGAGCACTTCGACCGCTTCACGATCGACTCGGTCCTGCGGCTCGTCCACGCGCTCGACTGGACTCCGGACCTCGCGGGAGGCGCGTCGGCGCGGCAGATCCTGGAGCGCCACGGGTACTCTCCGCGCGCCGCGATCCCGGTGCGGTGGTTCCTCCACAAGCTGGCGGACGCCGGCTACCTGAGCGCCTCGGGAGGCGAGTCGCGGGACGACTCGGAGAGGATGTCGCGGAACGACTCGGAGGGGATGCCGCGCGACGAGCGCGTCTATGCCGCGCGGGGGCCGCTCCCACCGGGCGACCCGGACCGCGCGGAGGCCCAGGCGCGCGCGCTCGATCCGGGGAGCGCCCCGGCCTTCGCGGTCGTGCGCGCGATGGTCGAGCACGTGCCCGAGTTTCTCCGGGGCGAGCGGACGGGCGAGGAGATCCTCTTCGCCCCGACGCGGCTGCCCCTGTGGTTCGACTACTTCTCGAACGACAACCTGCTCTACCAGATCAACAACCGGCTCGGCGCCGAGGCCGTCGCGCGTGCGCTTCCCGCCGCACGCCCCGCGACGGTCCTCGAGATCGGCGGCGGCTCCGGCTCGGCCGCGCTCGCGATCGGCGAACGGCTGGCCCGGGACGGCGCCCTGACGCGGATCGGGCTCTACCGCTTCACCGAGGTGGTCCCGACGTTCCTGCGGCGGGCCGAACGGTCCCTCCGCGCGCGCTTCCCCGGATGGTCCCTCGAGTTCTCGCGGCTCGACATGGACAAGGACTTCGTCGAGCAGGGCGTGCCGGCGGAGGCCGCCGACGTGGTCTACGCCGTGAACACGGTTCACATCGCCCGGGACCTGCAGGCGACGCTCGCGCGCATCCGCGGGTCACTGCGGCCGGGCGGCCGGGCGGTGTTCTCGGAGTGCGTTCGTCCGTTCCCGGAACAGCCGATCTACGTCGAGTTCGTCTTCAACTTCCTCGAGAACTTCACCGGCGTCGTCACGGACGCCCGCACGCGGCCCAACCACGGCTTCCTGACGCCCGCGAACTGGCGGGACGCGCTGAGGGCGGCCGGATTCGAGGCCCCGGAGATCCTCCCGGACGTCGAGGAGCTCGCGCGGCACTACGACGCGTTCTTCGTCGCCGCGGTTTCGGCCAGGAAGCCGAGGTGACAGGTGACAGGTAACAGGTGACAGGTGACGACAGCGCCCCTGTTACCTATCACCTATCACCTATCACCTTCCTCGACCACCTTCCTCGACGGGTCGTCCCAGAACGGGTAGAAGCAGTACCACTGCTCCGGGCACTCGCGGACGTAGCGCTCGAGGATCGCGATGTAGCGGCGCAGGTTCTCCCGGAGCGCGGCGTCGCGCTCGCCCGCGGTCTCGATCGGGAGCGGCTCCTCCACGATCGCGCGGTATCCCCCGCCGGAGCCTCGCACGATGAACGCGGGCAGGACCGTCGCGCCGGAGGCCATCGCGACGCGCAGGGGGCCTCGCGGGAAGAACGCGGGGCGCCCGAAGAAGGGCATCGCGACCCCGGTGTTGTCGAAGTCCCGGTCCCCCTGCATCGCCACGATCTCGTTCTCCGAGAGCGCGCGCAGCACCGCGAGCGTCGGCGCAATGGTCTGATCGACGGGAATCTCGGTCACGCCGCAGCGCGCGTGCAGCCGGCGGCGCTCGCGCTCGACGCCGGGGAAGATGTCCGGCACGAGCACGACGTGGATCGGCTGGTCGACCTGCGCCAGCATCAGCCCGCCGATCTCCCAGTTGCCGAGGTGCGCGGTGAGCAGCAGGACGCCCTTCCCGCCGAGCCGCGCCTCGACGATGCGCGAGTAGCCCGTCACGCTCTCGACCAGCAGCGCCGACTCCTCCCGCGAGCGCGTCGCGAACCGCAGGAAGTCGACCCATGCCGAGAAGTGCGAGGAGACCATCTCGAACGCCAGGCGCCGGACCTCCGGTGAGTCCTCCGTCGCGCCGAGGATGACCGCGAGATTGGCGCGCGCCGCGCGCAGATACTTTTGCCGACAGCCGTAGTACACGCGCGCCAGGCCGCGGCCGCCGAGGTGCATGAGCGGCCGGGGAACCGAGCGGGCCGTGAAGAGCACCATCGGGAACCAGATCCGCGAGGTCGCCGAGGCGAGCACGCGGACGAGCGGGTTCCGCGTCGCCATTTTCGCCTGCACGGGGGGTATCCTAAGGGATCGCAGACGCCAGCCCCGAAGCCGGAAAGCGCACTCTCGCGACGGCGTTGCCCTACGTCGTCTTCGCGCTCCTCGTCGCCGCCTCCTGGAACCGCTGGATCGAGCCGTACGTCGACACCGGGCGGGAGCTCATGGTGCCGTGGCGCGTGACGCAGGGAGAACGTCTCTACCGCGACGTGCACTTTCACCACGGCCCGCTGGCGGTCTGGCTCGGCGCAGCCTGCGACGCGGTCTTCGGCCGCTCGCTATCGGCGCGGACGGCCCTGGCGGGACTGCTCGCGCTCCTCCAACTCGCCGCGCTGGGCCGCATCGCGAGCGCGGCGCTCTCGCCCTGGCGCGCGGCGCTCGCGACGTCGCTGGCCGTCTCGGCGGCCTTCTTTCTGAGGCCCGGCGGATGGATGTTCCCCTTCAGCTTCGACTGCGCCATCGCCGTCGCCGCGCTGACGTGGGCCGTCGTTTTCGCCGGGCGCGACCGCGCGCGCTCCGATGGCGCGGCCGGGTTCTGCCTCCTCGCGGCGACGCTCGCCCGCGTCGAGATGGGTCTCGCCGGAATCGCGATCGTCACGCTCGCCGTCCTCGCCGGGCGGCGCGAGCCCTTGCGCCTGCTGCGCCTGGCATTCTTCCCCCTCGCCGCGTCGGCGGCCGCATACGGCGCGGTCTCCTACGGAATTCCGCTCGAGCGGCTGATCGCCGACGGATGGCTGCGCGTGCTCTCCCCGCCGGACGCGTTCGTCCACGTCTACCGCGCCTATGCCGGCCTGGACCGGCTCGGCCTGCGCTTTGCCGAGCTGGCGCTCGCGGCCGTCCTCCTCGTCCTCGTGGCCGCTCTCGTGGGCCTCGCGGCGGCGGCCTCCCGGCGGCTCGGATCTCGAGGCGTCCTCGCGGCCGAGGCTATCGTGTGCGCGGCCCTCGCGGGCGCGGCCGCCGTGACGATCCGCCCCCCTCGGGGAATCGAAGAGACGCTGTCGCTCCTGCCGCCGCTCGTCCGCGTGATCCCTCCGGTGATCGCCGCGGCGGCGGGATGGCGTCTCGTGCAGCGCCTCCTGCGGCGGGAGCCCTCGGGGGCGATGTCGCGGGTGCCGGACGCGGTCTTGTGGCTCGGCGGAATCTTCGCAACGCGGGTCCTGCTCGCCGCCGGCTACGGCGGCCCCTACGGATCCTTCTTCCTGCCCCTGCCCGCGGTTCTCGCCGCCGTGGGACTTCTGACGCTGGCCGATCGGATGGCGCCGGCGATCGGACCGGCGCTGCCGCGGCTGACCGCGGCCGCACTGACCGTGTTCGTCCTCGCGCGCGGAGTCTCGACCCTTCAGCTCTATCGCCGGCCCGGGTGGGATCTCGTCGCGACGCCGGCCGGCGCTCTCCGCCTGCCAGAGCCCGTGGCGGGAGCCACGCGCGAGGCGTTGTCGGACCTCGCCTCGCGCGTGCCCGCCGGCGGAAGCCTGGCCGGCTTCCCGGAGGCGGGGTTCTTCGCATACGCCCTGGGCCTGCGCGGCCCGTTCTCGACCGAGCAGTTCTTCCCCGGCCACCTCGACGGCGCCGGGGAGGCGCGCGCGATCGCTCTGCTGCGGCAGCAGCCTCCCGACGTTCTCCTCTTCGCCAACGTGCTCGCCGTCGGCGAAGGCCAGCGCGCGTTCGGGACCGACTACCTGCGGCGCCTCGACGCCGCGGCGCGCGAGGGCTTCGCGACGGCCGCGATCTACGGGCCGGGCGCACGGCCGGACGCGCGCATCGGCGATCCGGATTTCTTCGTGGAACTGCGGGTGCCGGCATCCCCGATCGCGAAGCCATGAGGCTCGACCTCGCGGTCGCGCAGAGGTTCTCCCTGTCCCGCCGGGCCGCGCGCGAGGCGGTGCGTCGGGGACGCGTCGACGTCGACGGAGCGACGGCCGAGGAGCCCGGGCTCGAGGTCCCGCCCGGCGCCGCGATCGAGCTCCACGCGGACCGCCCCGTGCGCCGCACGGTGCGCACGCGCCTCGCCGTGCTCCACGAGGACGACGACTTGCTCATCGTCGACAAGCCGGCGGGCCTCCTGACCGTGCCCACCGAGGCCCGCGAGAAGGACACGCTCTGGACCCGCGCCATCCACTACCTGCAGCACCGCTACGGCGGCCGGCCCTACGCCGGCATCGTGCACCGGCTCGACCGCGACACCTCCGGCGCGCTCGTCTTCGCGCGCAACCGCTCCGCCCTCCATGCGCTGCAGGAGCTCTTCCGCCGGCATGCGATCGAGCGCGAGTACGTCGCGCTGGTCGAGGGACGACCTCCCGACCGCGGCACCTTCGACCGGGACCTCGTGCGCACGCCCGGTCTCAGGCGCTCCGTCGCGCGGTCCGGCGAACGGGGCCAGCGGGCCGTGACCCGCTTCGAGACCGTCGAGCGGCTGCCCCGGGGCGCGTACGTGCTCGTGCGCCCCGAGACCGGCCGCACCCACCAGATCCGCGTGCACTTCGCGGCCTCCGGCCATCCGATCCTCGGCGACAAGGTCTACGGGCCCGAGCTTCCGGGGGCCGGGCCACGCATCCCGAACCCGAGCCGCCAGCTGCTCCACGCCCGGAGGCTCGGCTTCGCCCACCCGCGCACGGGGGAGCCGGTGTCGGTCGAGTCGCCGCTCCCCCACGACTTCCGCGAGGCGCTCGCCGCGCTGCGGAGCCAGCCGCCGGCCGCTCCCCGAACGCCGCCTCGCCCGCACCGCGCCCCTCGTCAGGGCGAAAAAAAGCGCCGGCAGCGCCGGCGCTTTCGAAATCGAGAAGGAAACGACCTAGGCGAGGACGATGACGACGACCCGGCGGTTCTTGGACCGCCCATCCTTCGTCTTGTTGGACTCGACCGGCTCGGCGCTCCCGTAGGAGATCGTCGACATCCGGTTCAAGGCCACGCCGGCCTTGTTCAGGTAACGGCGGACCGCCTCGGCCCGGTCTTCACCCAGCTTGAGGTTGTACTCTTCCGCGCCCGTCGCGTCCGTATGGCCCTGGATCTCGAGATACACGTTCTTGTTCTCGGTCTTCAGCCTCTCCGCGAATGCGTCCAGGGCGTCCTTGGCTTCCTTGGAGAGCTCGTGCTTGTTGACCGGGAACTTGGCCGTGTCGTCCGAAAGCACCAGGGAGTAGACGAACTTGCCCTCGGCCAGCTTGCCGGCCTGCTGCGCCCGCTCCAGAGCCTGGCGCGTGGCGTTGTCCAGCTCCGCCAGCTTCGTGTCGTGCTGCTTGACCTTGGTCTGAGTCGCCTCGACCTGCGATTCCACGTCGTTGATCCGCTTCTCGCTGGCCGCGCTGCTTTTGGCGACTTCCTCGTTCACGTACGGCTTCGATGCGCACGCCGTGAGTCCGCAAATCCCCAGAAAAAGCGCCCCCGTCGATACCGTTGAAATCCACCGTGTTTTGCCCATCTGCACCTCCTAAAAGTGACTACGATCCTCCCGGGGCGGTGCCCCGGTAGCCCCGACGCGTCCGCACCACCCAGGAGCCTGGCTTGGCCACGGATACAAACACCACCCGATATTTTACATCCCCCTTACCGGAAGGCGCAAACCCCAGCAAATACTGCTGCCTCGCCTCGCTCGAGATTTGCGTCGCGAGCGGCCTCAGGTCGTCGTCCCCGGCCACCAGGTGCATCCTCCCTCCGCTCGAGCTCGCGAGCATCTGCAGCGTGTCGATCGACAGCTCCCGGCGCTCCGCCGAGCTCAGCATGTCGAAGGCTGCATTCTTCATGCCGATCGCGTAGACGGGTACGGAGACGTGCTGGAGGATCTCCGCCATCTGCGCGGGCGAGAGCTCGCTCGCATTGTCGACTCCGTCGGTGAAGAGAAGAATGGCCCGCTTGTTGTTGCTGCCCTTCAGCATCTTGCCCGGGGTGGCGGCCACGGCGTCGAACAGCGCGGTCTGCCCCGAGGCCTCGAGGTCGTACAGCTCCTGCAGGAGCCTGGTCGGGTCCGGCGAGAAGTCCACGACCAGCCGCACCTCTCCCTCCGAGAAGGCGAACAGGGCGAAGTCGTCGCCGGAATGCCGGTTCTTGATGAGGCTGCGGATCGCGTTCTTGGCGTTCTCCAGCTTCTTGGCGACGCCCATGCTGCCGGAGGTGTCCACGAGGAACGCGAACGACACCGGCGCGGACTCGTCCTTCTCGAAGGTGTCGAACTCCACCCGCGAATCCTCGACGCGCACGACGAAGTCGCTCTTGGTCAGGTTGTCGACGTACTTGCCCTGCTTGTCGGTCACGAGGACCGGCAGCATCACGTACTCGGCCCCGGCGCTCTCGGCGAAGGTCGGGGGATCCTGCTCGGGCCCCTTCGCCTGGGCGTTCTCCTGGGCCGCGACGGGCGCCGCGACGAGAATGGCGAGCAGCGCCAGGAGCCGGGGTATCCGTATCCGTCCAGCGGCCCGGGTCAACAGAGAAAAAGAGACACGTCTCACCGATAAATTATAAGGCCGCGAGGGGAGCCCGGATTCCCGGGCGGGGCCCCTGTCCTCACGTACACTGTCCTCCGTTGTCGACACCCTCCATCGTGCTGGTGAGGCCGCAGAAGGCGTCGAACCTCGGTGCGGTCGCGCGCGTGGCCCGGAACTTCGGACTCCGAGGGCTCTCGGTCGTCGAGCCGGGAGTGGTTCCGGACGAGGAGTCGAGCCGGCTCGCGGCCGGGGCGGACGACGTGCTCGAGGCCATCCGGCGCTTCGGGAGCCTCGAGGAGGCGGTGGCCGAGTTCCCGGTCGTCGTCACGACCTCGTCGCTCCGGGGCCGCGGCCGCGTCCGGAACCTGGAGCTCGCGGAGATCGGCGGCTTTCTCGCGGCGGCCGGCGACGGCGCCGCGACCGCGTTCGTGTTCGGCCCGGAGCGCAGCGGCCTGACCGAGGACGAGCTCGCGCGGGCCTCGGCCTGCCTGCGGCTGCCGACCGCGCCCGAGTTCCCGACGATGAATCTTTCGCATGCCGTCGCCGTCGTCCTCGCGGCCACTCGGGCGCTGCCGGGCGAGCCCGCCCGCGCCGAGCCGCCCGCCGAGCCGTGGGCGCCCGCCGGCGAGATCGAGGCCGCCATCGCGCACTGGGACCGGGCGCTCGACGCGATCGACTTCTACGACACCGGACACCCCGAGCGGTCGCTACGGGACTGGAGGCGGCTCGTCGCCGGCCGGCCGCTGACGATGCGCGAGGTCGCGATCCTGCGCGGGGTCGCGAATCGGATTTTAGTGACGCTGCGGCGGAGCGAGTAGCAATTTTGGATTTTGATTTTGGATTTTGGATTCCAAGCACCGAGCCCCGGGGCTCAATCCAAAATCGAAAATCCAAAATCCAAAATCGACTTAGACCAGCTCCGCGTCCGAAAAGAAGAACGCGATTTCCTTCGCGGCGTTCTCCTTCGAATCGCTGCCGTGGATCGCGTTGCGCTCGATGTCCGTGCCGAAGAGGTTGCGCACCGTGCCGGGCTCGGCCTTTCGCGAATCCGTGGCGCCCATGGTGTGGCGGAGGTGCGCGACGGCGTCGGCCCGCTCGAGCGCCGCGACGATCACCGGCCCCTCCGTCATGAACCGCACGAGGCGCGTCGTAGAACGGCCGCTCGCGGTGAACGGCGTAGAACGCCTTCGCCTGTTCGGGCGAGAGCCGCATCCGCCGCAGCCCCACGAAACGGAAGCCCTCCTTTTCGAGGTGGGCCAGGATCGCTGCCGCCTTGCCGGCCGCGACCGAGTCGGGCTTCACGATCGTCAGCGTTCTTTCCAATCCGTTCTCCATCCCAATCTGAAATCTAAAATCTAAAACCTAAAATCTAAAATTCTCTAACGACCACGGGCAGGCGGTCCTCCGTCGAAACGCCCGCGCGGGCGAGCGCCGCGAGCAGCTCGCGCGGCCTCTGCGAGCCGATCATGAGCGTCGACCCGTCGACCGCCGGTCAGCAGCACGCCCTGGTCGCCCCGCATGCGTCAGGGCCCGGCGCCGTGCCGGATCCCCGGATGCCCCATCCGCCGTATTCGCGGACGGGCCGATAGGCACACGGCCTCGGCGCGGACGATCTCCGCGAACGCCACGCGCGTCCTGTAGAGAAAGCCGAAGCGCACCGTCAGGCCGTCCTCGGCGACGCTCGTCGTCTCCCGCAGCGCTCAGGAGCAACGACGATCAGCAGAAGAGCGCGCGCCCGCAAGAGCGTACGAGCCACGAGGCGAAGCCCTGGGCCTCCTCGAAGGACGCCTGGTCCGCTCGTTCACCGCCCGAGGACCTCGCGGATCCCTGCCGCCCATGTCGGCGGGCGAACGCACGACCGCGATGCCCGCCGGCCTCGAGCGCCTTCATCTTCTCGGCCGCCGTTCCCTTGCCGCCCGCGATGATCGCCCCCGCGTGGCCCATGCGCCGGCCCGGAGGCGCCGTCTGGCCCGCGATGAACGAGACGACGGGCTTCTTCATGTTGCCCGCGATCCAGCAGGCGGCCTCCTCTTCGGCGCTGCCGCCGATCTCGCCGATCATGACGACCGCCTCGGTGCCGGGTCGTCCTTGAACAGCTGCGAGGCAGTCGATGAAGTTCGTGCCGTTGACCGGATCGCCGCCGATGCCGATGCACGGTGGACTGGCCGAGCCCGAGGCGCGTCAGCTGATCGACCGCCTCGTAGGTCAGCGTGCCCGAGCGCGAGACGACGCCGACCGTGCCCGGGCGGTGGATGCGGCCCGGCATGATCCCGATCTTGCACTCGCCCGGCGTGATGATGCCGGGGCAGTTCGGCCCGATCAGCCGGACGCGCTGCCCTGCGCCGCGGCGTCGGCGGTCCAGGAACGCCTTCGCCCGCATCATGTCGTTGATCGGGATCCCCTCCGTGATGCACACGATCAGCGCGCACGCCCGCGTCCGCCGCCTCCACGATGGCGTCGGCGGCGAAGGGCGGCGGCACGAAGATCATCGACGCGTTCGGCGCCGGTCTCCTCGACCGCGTCGGCGACCGTGTCGAAGACCGGGATCGCCCTCGTGACGTCGTGCCGCCCTTGCCCGGCGTCACGCCCGCGACGACCTTGCGTGCCGTAGTCCCGGCACGCGAGCGCGTGGAACGTGCCCTCGCGGCCGGTGAGCCCCTGGACGAGGAGGCGCGTGTCTTGTCCGACCAAGATGCTCATCGGATCCCTCGGCCTCCACGCACCTTCGCCGCGCGCGTCGGCCGAGCCCGTCGGCCGGGCGTGATCTTCAGGCCGGACTCGCGCGAGGATCGCCTTGCCCTGGTCGACGTTCGTCCCCTCGAGACGCACGACGACCGGCATCGAGAGCGCCCATCTCCCGCACCGCCGCGACGACGCCCTTGGCGATGATGTCGCAGCGCATGATGCCGCCGAAGATGTTGATCAGGACGCGCCTGACGTTCTTGTCCGAGAGGATGATGCGGAACGCGTTCTTGACCTGCTCCTCGTTGGCGCCGCCGCCGACGTCGAGGAAGTTGGCCGGCGCCCCGCCCGCGAGCTTGACGAGGTCCATCGTGCGCCATCGCGAGCCCCGCGCCGTTGACCATGCAGCCGACGTTGCCGTCGAGCTTGATGTAGTTCAGGCCGAACCGCGACGCCTCGACCTCGAGCGGATCCTCCTCGGTCGAGGTCGCGCATCTCCTTGATGTCGGGATGGCGGAAGAGCGCGTTGTCGTCGAAGCTCATCTTCGCGTCGAGCGCGAGCACGTCGCCGCTGCTTCGTCACGAGCAGCGGATTGATCTCCGCGAGGCTCGCGTCGGTCTCGAGGTAGGCGCGGAAGAGCGCCTGCACGAGCGCCGTGCCCTTGCGGACGCTCTCGCCCGAGAGCCCGAGCGCGAACGCGACCTTGCGCGCCTGGAACGGATACAGTCCGAGGGCCGGGTCCGACGCCGGCGCGCACGATGGCCTTGGGATCCCGGGCCGCGACCTCCTCGATCTCCATGCCGCCGGCCTGCGACGCCATCACGACGGGACCTCCGCGCGCGCGGTCGAGCGTGATGCGAGGTAGAGCTCGCGCGCGATGTCGAGCGCCTCCTCCACGAGGACCTTCTGGACGAGCCGGCCCGCCGGGCCCGTCTGCGGGGTGACCAGCGTCATGCCCAGGATCCGCTTGGCGAGATCGTGGGCTTCGTCCGGAGTCCTGGGCGAGCTTCACCCCGCCGCCCTTGCCGCGGCCGCCCGCATGGATCTGCGCCTTGACGACGCGCGCGGCCTCCCAGACGCTTCGCGATCTCCCGCGCCTGCGCGGGGCTGTCCGTGACCTCGCCGCGCGGCACGGTCACCCCGTAGCGCGCGAGGATCGACTTGGCCTGGTATTCGTGAACCTTCATGTGTATTTCAGCCGCAAACCCTCAGCGGAAGGCGCGGGATTATACCGGGTTCGGGCGTGGGAACGCCGCGACGGCCAAGATCCCCACCGCCGCGAGGCCGAGGAAGACGAGGACCGCGAAGGCCGCGGCGGCCGTGCGGGCCCCTGGCCCTCGCGCGAGGCCCCAGGTCTGCGCGAAGGCGCACAGACCGGCGGCGAAGTGCGCGGCGGCGGCGAGGATCCCGGCGACGTAGAGGACGCGGATCCACGGGTTGGCCAGGGCGGACTGCATGAGGTGGAACAGGTCCAGGCTCTCGTGGTCCTCGAGCTGCACGAGCCGTGCCGTCCAGAGATGAAACAGGATGAAGGCGAAGAGCAGCACGCCGGTGACGCGCTGGAGCATGGCCCGGGCGCGGCCGGTGCGGGTGCGAGCTGCCTGCTCCGACCCAACCGGCACGGTCGCGATCACGAAGAGTCCCCCGACGGCGTGAAACGCGAGAGGCGCCAGGAGGCAGACGATCTCGACGATCCCGAGCAGCGGCAGCTGCTGGAGGCGGCGCACCGTGGCGTCGTAGGCGTCGGGACCCCCCGGGCCGAGGCGTTGACGGTGAGGTGGAACGCGAGGAACGCCCCCAGCGGGATCACCCCCGCGATCGAGTGGAGGCGGCGAAACCAGGAGCGCTCCATCTCAAGTCGCCGGCCGTCCGCCTTGCGCCGCGGGACCTAGACCTTGAGGATGCGGAAAAGCTCGCGCACGGCGTCGGCGGACTTCCCGAGGGCGGCCTTCTCTTCGGCGGTCAGGGCGATCTCGACGATCTGCTCGACCCCCCGGGCGCCCAGCTCGACCGGCACGCCGAGATCAGACGTCCTTCATGCCGTACTCGCCCTGGAGGTACGCCGCGCACGGGAGGACCTTCTTCTTGTCCTTCAGGACGGCGTCCACCATCTCGACCACCGCGGAGGCCGGCGCGTACCAGGCCGACGGTCTTGAGCAGGTTGACGATCTCGGCGCCGCCGTCGCGCGTGCGCTGGACGATGGCGTCGATCTTCTCCTTCGGCAACAGCTCCGGCAGCGGGATCCCGGCCACCGTCGAGTAGCGCGGCAGGGGCACCATCGTGTCGCCGTGCCCGCCGAGCACGAACGCGTGCATGTTCTCGACGGAGACCTTCAGCGCGTCCGCCATGAACCAGCGCATGCGCGCCGAGTCGAGGACGCCGGCCATGCCGAAGACGCGCTCGCGGGGAAGCTTCGGTACGCGCCGCGCGACCTCGCACATGGCGTCGAGGGGATTGGAGACCATGATGAGGATGGCGTCCGGGGCGAGCCGGGCAGGACCTTGCGCGACGACGTCGGAGACGATGTCGTCGTTGGTCGCCACGAGGTCGTCGCGGCTCATGCCGGGCTTGCGCGGGATGCCGGCCGTGATGACGACGACGTCCGAGCCCGCCGCCGCTTCGTAATCGTTCGCGCCGACCATCTTCGCGTCGAACCGCTCGACGGGCGCGGACTCCATGATGTCGAGCGCCTTGCCCTGCGGCACGCCCGGGAGAATGTCGATCAAGGCGACGTCGGCGAGCTCCTTCTCGACGATCCGCTGGGCCGCGGTCGCCCCGACGTTGCCGGCCCCGACGACGGTCACTTTCTGTTTCATGTGCACTCCCGTCTCGCGTCTCGCGTCTCGCGTCTCTCGCGTCGCGCCCTCCGCGCAAAGCGCGCGCATTCTATCTCCGACGCGGATGCGGGACGCCGGGCCGACAGAGGGACGCGCCGCCGCCGCGCGTCGCCGGAGCCGGGCGGCCGCGCGACGAGGCGCTACAATGTCACCGTGCATCCGCCCGCCGGCTCCGGCTCGCCCGAGAGGAGTGCGCTCTGAGCGGGGAGCCGGTCTTCACTCGCAAGGCGCTCATCGCCGCCATCGTCGTCGTGCCTCTGCTGCTCGTCGCGGCGCTCTGGGGCCCGATATGGTGGGAGAAGCATCAGCTGCGGGAAGCCCAGAAGATCGCCGGCGTCGGCTCGCAGATGGTCCCCGGCCTTCTCACGGACGCTCGGAAGAAGATCGATCCCGGCGCGACCGCGGAGGCGATCGTCGCCGCGATCGGCAAGCCGTCGTTCAAGGTGGGGACCCAGGGTAAGGACTCGACCCACGAGATCTGGACCTACTACTTTGCGGACGGCACGATGATCGTCAACCTCACGGACGGCTCGGCCGTGCGCATCGGGACCACCTACGGGCGGCCCAGGATCCCGCGGTCGACGCGCAACGAGTCGATGGGCTTCGTCAACGAGTCGAAGTAGACGCCGTGGACGAGACACGCGAGCCCTCGATCCGGGTCATCATGATGCCGAAGGACACCAACGCGTACGGGACGATCTTCGGCGGCGTCATCCTTTCTTTCATCGACCAGGCCGGCGCCGTCGAGGCGAAGCGGCACGGCGCCGACTTCATCGTGACCGTGGCCATGAGGGAGGTCGTCTTCCACGAGCCGGTCTACGTCGGCGACCTCGTCTCGTTCTACACGCGGCTCGTCCGCACAGGCACGACCTCGATCACCATCGCCGTCGAGGTGTACTCGCAGCCGGGCGAAGGGCTCGGCAAGCGCGTCAAGGTCACCGAGGCCGAGGTCACGTACGTGAACCTCGACAAGAACCGAAGGCCGACGCCGATCAAGAAGTAGTTTTCAGTTCTCAGTCTTCCAACGGAAAACTACCCTCAAATGCGAAGGTCCCGAAAACTCGGGACCTTCTTCCGCGCGAGCCGAGCAAAAGCCCGGCAATATCGGCTGACTGACCTTATCCTACTCCCGACTCACCATTCGGAGTCATCGGAATCTTCGCCCAAGTCGGGGCCCTCCAGCTCGCCCTCCGCCTCGAGCTCGTCGAGCTCGGGAGCGTCCGTGTCGAGCTCGGCCGCCGAGAGCTCCTCCTCTTTCCAACCCCCCTCGCCCTTGCCGTAGCCCTCGCCCCGGGACGGGAACGGGGTCAGGCCGCCGCTCGTGGACGGCGGTGGCGGCGGCTTCATTTTCGGAGCCGCCGGCTTCGCAACCTTCGCGGCTGCAGGCTTTGGGGCTGCCGCCCGGGTCTTGCTCGCCGGGGCCGCCTTCTTCGTCGGCGCGGCGGTCTTCTTGACCGCCTTCGTCCGCCCGACGGCTTTCGGGCGCGCCTTCCCGGCTACCTTCCTGGCTCCCCGCCCCGCCTTGCGGACCGCCTTCCTGGCCGTTTTCGCCTTCCTGGCCTTCTCCTTCTTTTTCGCCATTCTGCGCTCCTCCTGGCCTCCTGTCGTTCGATGGACGGGCGTCCGTCGGAAGCCGGATCATACAATCGCGTCCTTGGCGAGGCGTAAAGAGTCGAGACGCAAGGCGGAGCCCCGCGTCTTGATCGAGCCACGACCCGGTGGCCTCGTCGTCCAGATTCGGCCGCTCGCGCGGTCCCGCTCGTGGCGCGTGCGAATGGCCGCCCTGGGCCTCGCGGTCGCCGGCGCGGCGCTCGTCGGTTCGGTCCGGATCGGTCAGACCTGGGAGGCGGGATTCAAGCGGTGGGACTTCGGCGATTTCCCCTTGCCACTCTTGATCTTCCTGACGCTCGCGGTCCTGGTCTCGACGCCGCTGTCGCTGCTCGGCCTGGCCGCGCTGGCCTTCGCGGAGGAACGGATCGAGGTCGCGCCCGACGCGATCACGGTGTCCACCACCGCGTTCGAGAGGACCCGGGAGCGCCGCATTCCCGTGGCGGAGCTCGAGTGCTGGCGCGAGACGTATCTGCCGCTGCCTCCGTGGTGGACCTGGGCCGTCAAGCGCCTCGCGGCGCGCGCCGGCGGGAGGCTCTACGCGGTCGCGGGAGCGGCGGGTCCCCGCGAGAAGCGCGCCATCGGCGAAGCCCTGGCGCAGGCCACGGGACGGAGCCTCGTGGGCGACTTCGGAAGGCGCATCTCCTGACGCGCGGCGCTCAAAGCGGCCTCCGACGGACGATCCTGCCCCGGCCGCCGACTCCTGCTAGTATCAGGAGCGGTTCATGACAACGGGGACCTCCGAACACCACCTGACCCGGACACTCCTGTCTGAGTACCCCCTTCCGGACGAGGTTCGCTGGGGGCTGGCGGATGCCGGGTTCGTGTATGCGACTCCGATCCAGGAGAAGGCCCTCCCGGTGACGCTCGCCGGCCGCGATCTGGCCGGGCAGGCGCAGACCGGGACCGGGAAGACCGCCGCCTTCCTCATCACGATCTTCACGCGGCTCCTGCAGAAGAGGCCGGCCGGCCGGCCTCGCGGCCCGCGCGCCCTGGTGATCGCGCCGACGCGCGAGCTCGTGGCGCAGATCCGCTCCGACGCCGAGGCCCTCGGGGGCCACACCGGCTTGACGACGCTCGCGGTCTTCGGAGGCATGGACTACCGGCTCCAGCGGGACGCGGTGAAGGAGGTTCCCGATCTGCTCGTCGGAACGCCGGGACGCCTGATCGACTACGAGCACCAGGGTGCGGTCACGTTCCGCGACGTCGAGATCCTCGTCATCGACGAGGCCGACCGCATGTTCGACATGGGGTTCATCCGCGACTTACGCAAGATCCTTCGCCGCTGTCCGCCCTACCACCGCCGGCAGACGATGCTGTTCTCGGCGACCCTCTCGATCCGCGTCATGGAGCTCGCGTACGAGCACATGAACAACGCGGAGAAGGTCGAGATCGAGCCCGAACGCGTGTCCGCTCACGGCATCACCGAGCGGCTCTACCACGTGTCCTCCTCCGAGAAGTTCCGACTGCTCCTCGGCCTCCTCGAGGAGGAGGGAGGCAGCCGCGTCCTGATCTTCGTCAACCGCCGGACGACCGCCGCGGAGCTCGTGCGCGGACTCTCGGCCAACGGATACCCGACTCGCGCGCTCGCGGGCAACGTCCCGCAGGATCGGCGCCTCCGGATGCTGCAGGACTTCAAGGACGGCAAGCTCGCGGTCCTGGTGGCGACGGACGTCGCGTCCCGGGGCCTGCACATCGAGGGCGTCTCGCACGTCATCAACTACGACCTCCCGCAGGACTCCGAGGACTACGTGCATCGCATCGGCCGGACCGGCCGCGCGGGCGCGCTCGGCACCGCGGTCTCCTTCGCGTGCGACGACTACGTGTTCTCGCTCGACGCCATCGAGGAGCGCGTCGGAAGGAAGATTCCGGTGGAGTGGCCGCCCGAGACCCTCTTCCGCCAGGGCCGCGTCGCGCAGGCGCCGCGGGCGCACGCCGGGTTCCGCTCGCGCCCCGAGCCGCCGCGCCGCCAGGCCGCGCCCAAGGGCGGACCCAGCCCGGCCCAGCCGTCCGACGACTCCTACGGCCGGACCAAGCGCAAGAGCCGCAGACGGTAGAAGGCGTTGAGGGAGAGGGCCCGGGAGCGACTTCCCTCTTCTGTCGGTCGGGCCGCGCAGCGGCCCGCTAGGAGTCGGAGCCCGAGCCGCGAGGGCGACGAGCCTTAGAAGCTCTTCAGAAAATCCGCGTTGGTGCGGAACTTCGAGAGCCGCCCCAGGACGAGCTCCATGGCCTGGATCTTGTCCACGGCCGCCAGGGCCCGGCGCAGCTTGACGATCTTGGGCAGATCGTCGGCCCCGTAGAGCTTCTCCTCCTTGCGGGTCCCCGACTGCGGGATGTTGATGCAGGGGAAGATGCGCCGGTTGAACAGGTCGCGGTCGAGGACGAGCTCGGTGTTGCCGGTCCCCTTGAACTCCTGGAAGATGATCTCGTCCATCCGGGATCCGGTGTCGACCAGCGCGGTCGCCACGATCGTCAACGACCCGCCGCCCTCCGCGTTGCGGGCCGCCCCGAAGAACCGGCGGGGCTTCTCCATCGTCCGGGCGTCGATGCCGCCCGACATGATCTTGCCGCCGCCCTTCTGCATGTGGTTGTAGGCGCGGGCCATCCGCGTGATCGAGTCCAGGAAGATGATCACGTGCTTGCCGCACTCGATCAGCCGGCGCGCGCGCTCGGCCACGATCTCCGCGACCGCGATGTGATTCTCTGCGGAAAGGTCGGCCGACGAGGCGATCACCTCCCCGCGCGTCACGCTGCGCCGGAAGTCGGTGATCTCCTCCGGGCGCTCGTCGATCAGGAGGACGATCACGTGCACGTCGGGGTCGTTGACCTCGACGGCGTGCGCCATCCGCTTCAGAAGGGTCGTCTTGCCGGCCTTCGGCGGCGCCACGATCAGGCAGCGCTGGCCGCGACCGATCGGGCAGAGCAGGTCCACTACGCGTCCGCACATCTCGTCGGGCTCGGTCTCGAGCTTCAGGCGTAAGTTCGGATCGATCGAGGTCAGCTCGTTGAACGCGGGACGCTGGCGGAACGCGGCGGGCTCCATGCCCTCGACGCTCTCGATCCGCCGGACCACCGGGCGGCCGCCCTCGGCGGCCATGCCGACGATCAGCACGCCCGCCTCGAGGCCCTCTCGCTGGATGAGCTCGCGCGGCACCAGAGGATCCTTGGGCGAGGGCAGGTAGTTGGCCTTTGCGGTGACCAGGACGCCGGGCGCGTTCTCCTTCGGCGGGAGGGAGAGAACCCCCTCGGTCGGGCGCTCGGGCCCGCTCGCCGACAGGTCTTCGCCCCGCTCGAAGCCGGGAGCGCCTCCGCCGGCGTTGCCGCCCCCTCCACTTCCTCCACCGCGCCCGCCGCGACGGCGGCGGCGACGGCGGCGGCGATGCGGCCGCGGCTGACCGTCACCCGCGAGCGCGGGCTCTCCCGAGGAGGGCTCGGTCTGTACGGAAACGGACGTAAGACTTTCCGGGGTCAAGGGATCTTCGGACATGGACTCCCAAACAGCCGCCGCGCTGACTCAAGGTCCGGGCGGGAACGGCCCCATTCTACGACGAAAGACCCAAAAAAAGCGATTCGAGATCCTCCGAGCGTCCGGGGCACCCAAGTCTCGGCCCCGCAAGCTCTTAGCCTGCTCGGCGCGTTTCTACCGGAAGAGGCCGAGAACGGTGTCCGCGTCGGCCGGCTCGATGCGCGCGAGGGCGAAATCCTCCTCCGCGTGCTCGACGCTCGACACTCCCACGAGCGCCGCGGTCATGCCGGGCGCCGAGCGCGAGAACTGCAGCGCCTGCTGCGCGGCGGTCTTCACTCTCGGAAACGCGTCCGCGATCTCGTCGGGAAGCTCTCCCGCCAGGCGGCCCTGCAGGATCGACGCGGACCCGAACGCCGCGATCCCGGAGGTGCTCGCGAACTCGAGCGCCGACACGCGCTCCGAGCCGTTCTTCTGCGAGCGGAAGCCCAGGGCCTCTCCCATTCCGAGGTTGAACGGCAGCTGGACGCCGCGGAAGTGGTGCTTCTCTCCCGCGACCTCGCGCGCGAGCTCCAGGATCGCCGAAAGCGCCAGGTGCTCGGGATGCTCCGGTGGAGCGCGCAGCCCATCCCAGGTCGCGAGGCCCCAGGCGGCGATCCAGCCATCCGCCGCGGCCTCCTCGAGCTTCCGGACCGCAGCCCCGAGCCGCTTCCGGAAGGTGACCTGTCCCACCTCGCCGAGCTGCGCCTCCACGTTGTGCAGGTAATAGAGGTCGATGGTCTCGAGTCCGAGGTTGCGGCGGCTGCGCTCGATCTGGTCGGCGAGGTAACCCGGAGCGATGCAGTGGCAGCCCTGCGCGATCTCGGCCTCGGGCGCGACGCCGGTCGCAATGAACGTGTCCTCCCAGTAGCGGCGCGTCCGGCGCCGGCTCGCGTCGTCCGCGTCCTCGGGGAGATAGCCGCCCTTGGTCGAGACGAAGACCTCGTCGCGCGCGGCGCGGCCCTCGGCGAAAGCCTTCGCGAGGGCGCGGCCGATCGCCCGCTCGCTCTTCTGGCCCCGATAGTTGATCGCGGTATCGAAGACGTTGATCCCCGAGTCGAGCGCCACGGCGATGCTGGCCTCGTAGCCCGCGTCGGTGTTCGCATCCGCGCCGCCGAGATAGGTTCCGAGGCCGATCGAGGAGAGCGAGAGGCCCCCCATCGCGGTGCGGAAATGGCCCGGCGCGGAAAAGGACGACCGCGAGGCGAAGCGCTGGGTTCCCTCGGGCGTCGCCCGTCCGCTGATCACGGACGGGAGACTAATCTAAAACCCAAAATCTAAAATCTAAAATCGTCTACGCGTAGCTCTTGTTGAGAAACCCCAGGTTCGGCCAGCCGGTGCCGAGGATCGCGGCCGAGTCGGCTCCCAGCCAGTCCGAGAGGACCGTTCCGTAGTAGGAGCGGAAGTCGTTCTGGATGCTGAGATTCCCGTTCCCGTCGAGGTGCGCCAGGTCCGGCGGGTCGCCGTGGATCCCGGGGACGACCGCGTCGCCCACCACGAAGTGGGGCGCCGAGGTGCCGTGGTCGGTGCCGTTGCTGCCGTTGTCCTGGGCGCGCCGGCCGAACTCCGACCAGGTCATCAGCAGGACGTCGTGGGACTTGCCGTGGCCGTCGAGGTCGTCGAAGAAGGCCTTGATCGAGTCCGATACGTCGGTCAGGAGCGGATCGTGGTAGACGTCCTCGCCCGGCGTGGTTGTCGAACCCGCCATACGTGACGTAGAGGATCCGCGCGCCGAGGTCCGCGTTGATGATCTGGGCGATCAGCTGCAGCCCCGCGCCCAGGCTGTTGTCGGGATAGGTCGCCCATCGCGACGTATCCCGTCCCGACGGTCTGGAGAATGTTCGAGGAAGAGATCGCGTCCTGTCCCACGCCGGAGAGCGTGGACGGCGTGTTCTCGATCTCGTACTCGGCGCCGTTCTGCGCCAGGAACGCGTTGACCTGATTCGTGTGGTCGCCCGTGAACGAGCCGTCGGTCTGGAACTGATAGCTCGCCAGCGACAGGAAGGTCGGGACCCGGACGTGCTCGGCGAGAAGCGTCTTCGGCAGCGACTGGGAGATCGCGGTGCACGAGAGCGGGTTGTCGCTTCCGGCCAGCACCGAGTCGGCCCACCGGCCGAGCCAGCCGAAGCGCTGCGCCAGCGTGGGATCGGCCGTGTGCCAGATGTCGCGAGACTGGAAGTGCGAGAGGCTCGAGTTGGGATACCCGACGTTGGTCACGAGGGCCACGCGCTTCGCGTCCCAGAGCGCCTTGAGCCCGGTCATGACCGGATTCATCCCCTGCTTCGCGTCGAGCTGCAGCACCGAGCCCGTCGGGATGCCGATCCGAGAGCGCAGCGACGGATAGAGCGGGTCGGTAAAGGGCACGATCGTGTTCAACCCGTCGTTGCCCCCCATCAGCTCGAGCACCACCAGCGTCCGGTTGGGATAGTCGGCGGCGACCGACTCCTCGAATCGCGTGGCCCCCTTGACCGCCCACCGCGGGACCATGGCCGAGATGGTCACGAAGCCCGAGGAACGAATCAGAAAATCGCGTCGCGAGAATGGCATGGCTCAGTCCTCCGTGACGTCTCTCTCTTCTCTTCAGGCCAGGTGGAACGCGGGGCTCGTCAACATCACGTGCACGAGCCCGCGGACCTTCTTGTCGACGTTGGCGGACGTGTTCGTCCAGGTTCCCAACGAGCCGTCGTCGTTGCGGTTCATGTAGTCGACCCAGGACGCCCGCACCTCCGTCGAGACGTCGTCCACGTTCAGGCGCGAGGCCAGCAGGTCCACCACCTTGTCCGCGGTCGACGCGTCCGCGCCGGCGAGCAGGGCAAGCGGGTCGAAGCGCGTGCCGCTCGCGCCGCGATTGGTCGCGAGCGTGTTCGAGAGCGTGGCGCGCGCGAACAGCGAGCCCGTGTTCATCCAGGCGATCCCCCAGTCCCAGCCCTTCGCATCGGAGGGATTGAAGAGGACCTGGCCCATTCCGGCGAGCGAGTTGGCCGGCCGAGGAAAAATCGCTGTCGGCCTCCAGCATGCGGACCGACGCCACCGCGTACTCGGCCGGGCTGCGCACCCAGGTCTTGAGCGTGTGGTCGGCGAAGAAGTCGTCGTGGAGGAAGATCGTCCGGACCACCTCGCGGATCGTCCGGCCGGAGGTCGTGTAGACGCTCTGAAGCTCGTCGACCAGGTAGTCGGCTGCCTCCGTGCCCGCGAAGTACAGCCAGAGCTTCGCGCCGAGGAATCGGCCCGAGACCGAGCCCGCGGAATCCGCGTGGTTCAGGATGATGCCGATGGCGGCGGTGCCGTCGAAGTTGCCGGTCTGGCCCAGGATCGTCTTGAGCCCGTTGTCGTGCGTGTTGGGGTTGTTGACGAAGGTGGCGGCGTTGTAGTTCGTGGCCTTGTTGTAGTTCTGGACCGTCCACCCGGTCAGGGCGCGGGCCACCTCGGTCACGTCGGTCTGCGTGTAGTTGCCGATGCCGAGCGTGAAGAGCTCCATCAGCTCGCGCGCGTAGTTCTCGTTGGGCTTGGTCGCCTTGTTCGTGTCGTTGTCGAGCCACACCAGCATGGCCGGGTCCTGGGAGATCGCGAGCACGAGGTCGTCGAACTTCCCCATCGCGAGCCGCCGCTCGGTCTGGTTCTGGTTGAGGATGAGGGTCTCGCCCTTGACCTTGGAGATCCCCGAGGTCCAGTGGAGGTTCCAGAAGTAGGTCATCTTCTCCTCGAGCGGGCGCGGAGAAAACGCCATCCGATCCATGAACCATTGCTGAAGGCCCACGGTCTTCAGGAGGTTGTAGTTCCGGGAGGCGAGCGCAATCTCGTAGGCCGAGGTGTCGATGGTGTCGTAGTCGACCAGGTACGAGACGGCGCCCTCGTGTCCCCGGGCGAACAGCGCGTCGATCTCCGCCGGGGTCCCGCCGAATCCCGCGCGCCGCAGCAGGTGCGCCGCAGCGTCCCGAGTCCAATTCACGCTCATGTCTCCCCCCTTCGCGCGGTTCCAGCGGTTCCAAGGGCTTGGACGAGAGGAGGAGGACGAGGTTTACGCGGGAACGAAGGGAAATGTCACGGGCCGGACCGACGAGCCGAGCCGGGCGAGGAGCCGGTGTGAGGTCGTCAAGAGCTAGAGGACCGGCAGCGGGATCCCGCGGGTACGGGCCGTGCCCTCGACGGAGGCGTCCCAGCGGCCCGGGATGGGAGTCGCACACGAGGGGCAGGCGCCTCCCACCAGGCGATTGGCGAGGACCCGGAACCCGCGGCGCTCGATGACCGTCGCGGAGCACGTCGGGCAGCGGGTGTTCTCCCAGTGCCCCGTCCGCCCCGGGATGTTGCCGGCATAGACGTAGCGCAGGCCCTCGGCCGTCCCGATCTCGCACGCCTCGAGCAGGGTCGACGCGGGCGTCGCCCCGCGGTCGGTCATCTTGTAGTCGGGATGGAAGGCGGTCACGTGCCACGGGATGTCCCGCGACACCGATGCGACGAACCGCGCCGCGCGCGTCAGCTCCTCCGCGGAGTCGTTGAACCCCGGGATCACGAGCGTCAGGACCTCCAGCCAGATCCCCCGCTCGTGGATGCCCGCGATCGTGTCGAGGACGTTCTGGAGGACGCCGCCGAGCTGGCGGTAGTGCTTGTCGTCCATCGACTTCAGATCCACCTTGTAGAAGTCGACCCACGGGCGGATGTAGTCGAGGACCTGGGGCGTGCCGTTCCCGTTCGAGACGTAGGCCGTCCGCAGGCCGCGCTTGCGCGCCTGCGCGAAGACCTCGACCGCCCACTCGGAGGTGATGAGCGGCTCGTTGTAGGTCGACACCAGGGTCGGCGCCCCGCTTTGGACCGCGAGCTCCGCGAGCTCGGAGGCGGAGAGATCGCGCGGCGTTCCGACGGCCTCGGGGTCGCGCACCGACTGCGAGGTGAACCAGTTCTGGCAGTAGCCGCAGTGCAGGTCGCAGCCCAGCATCCCGAAGGAGAGCGCGTCCGTGCCGGGCAGCGCGTGGAAGAACGGCTTCTTCTCGATCGGGTCGCACTGGAGCGCGCCCACGTATCCCCACGGGACCCTCAGCGTGCCGCCCTCGCGGAACCGTACGCGGCAGACGCCCTCGCGCCCCTCGGGAATCGGACAGCGGTGGCCGCAGGCGTAGCAGCGCAGGCGTCCGTCCTCCAGCGTCTCGACCAACTCGGGAGCGGCCGGGGCGGTGCGACACGCGAGCGATTCGGCGACGGGAGATCGCGCGGCCATTCAGAAACCCTCCTCGAGCATAACGCCGCCGGGGATCGCAGAAATGCCGGATCGATGCCGTGGGTTATCATCCCGACGCCCATGAGAGGTCTTCCTATCCGGATCGCGGGGGTCCTGCTCGGGCTGGCGGCCGCCGCGGGCGCCCAGACCCCCACTCCCACGCCGACTCCGTCGCCCACGCCGAACACCACGGCGACGCCCGTGAACGCCACCGCGGTCGGCGTCACCCACGCGACCGAGGCGAGCGCCGCCGTCAACGGCGTCAAGATTCAGACCCAGCCGGACGGGTCGGTCTGGTTCATGGAGGCGACGGCGGACCGCATCGGCGTCCTTCGCGACCACACGATCACCTACTGGCAGCTGCGGGACACCGATCACCTGGGCGCGAACCCCGTCGACTTCCAGATCGACGGCAACACGATCTGGTTCATCGAGACCGGCGAGAGCACGATCACGGCGGGGACCTGCGTGATCGCCTCGCTCGACACGACGACGGGGGCGCTGACGGAGATCGTCGTCCCGGGCTCGATCCCCGCGGCCTTCTACCGCGCGCCGGACGGGACGATCTGGCTGCCTCAGACCTCCGGCCGGCTCCAGCGGGTCTATAAGGACCCCCAGAATCCGGGCCAGTACAAGGTGCTCGACTACCGGTCCCCCGCGACCTTCGCGTACGCGGACATGGTCGTCGCTCCGGACGGCGCGTTCTGGCTGGCCGACTTCGGAAACAACCGGATCGTCCGGTGGACGCCTCCGGACGACCCGAATGCGGATCCCGAACCCGAGACCTCCTGGACGACGCTGAGTACCGCGAACGGACTCCTGAACACGGCCCAGATCGAGTTCGACGAGCAGGGGAATCTCTGGCTCGCGCAGATCTCGGCCAATCGGATGGACCGGTTCAACCCGGTCAACAACGAGCTCGCGAGCTACGCAGGGATCCAGGCCCCGATCCACTTCGAGATCGACCAGGGGCGGCTCTACGTCACCTCCTCGCAGGCCGTCTCGGCCTTCTCGATTCTGGATCCGCGACTGGGGCTTCCGGTCGTACAGACCCTGACGCCCCAGACCCTCGACGTCGGGAAGACCCTCGAGACGATCCCCGTCCAGGTCCTCCAGTCGGTCATCACGCCGACGCCGTTCGACTCGCCCGAGACGGCGATCGGCGCGAGCAACATCAACGTGGCGAACGGCAGCGCGATCGGGAGCCTCACGGTCAACATGACGGCGCTCACGCACACCTACGGGGTCACGGTCGACGGCGGCTACGTCTGGGTCGGCGTCGACGGCCAGCTCGTGCGGGTCGTCGCCAACACCATCGGAGGGACCACGGACCAGTCGGTGCCGGTGGCCCTGACGCTCAACGGGACGGCCGACAACAAGATCCGCGTCGACGTCACGGTCTCGAACCGGGGCACCGCGCAGATCCGGGGCGACGCGCTCTACCTCTTCTCCCCCGCAGGCTCTCCGCGCTCGGCGCCCTTCACGCTCGACGCCGGAGCGACGCAGGAGCTGACCGACGCGTTCCCCAACTTCGTCAACGGGGTCGTGGACGGACCCGTGCGGCTGCGCGTGTCGAGCGGAAACGCGGCCGACCTGGTCGCGTCGGTGCGCACCACACGCGTCTTCCCGGGCGGGTCCGCGCTCGGGTTCGAGCTGCCCGCCGCGAACGCGGGGGGAAGCCTTCAGCCGGGCTCTTCCACGACGCTGTTCACGAGCGCCCGCGACGCCGACATCTCGGTGTTCGGCCTCTACACGCAGGCGGGCGCCACGGGAACGGCGACCCTCGTCGCGCCCGACGGAACTCTGCGCGGCACCTACCCGTTCAACCTCGCCTCGAACGTCCAGCAGGAGTTCAATCCCGCCGCGTCGGCGTTCGGGGTCGATCCCGAACCGGGCGACGTCGTGCGCGTGTCCGTCGCGACCGGCTCGCTGCAGGCCTACGTCAACGTCCTCGACACGGGAACGACGGACGTCGCGAGCTGCCCGCCGGTCTTCACGAGCACCGACGCGATCCTGCCCCTCGCCGGCGCCGTCACGGGCGCCGGAGGAAAGAGCTTCGTCACCGATCTGTACCTGTCCAACCCCGGGACCGCCACGGCGAACGTGAGCCTGACCTACTACCCGCTGATCGGCGGTGAGGCGCTGGTCGCCACGGTCGCGCTCGGCGCGGGCCAGAGCAGCGCGATCGCGAATCTTCTCCCGACGCTGTTCGGAATCGCCGCCGGTCAGGGATCCTTCCTGATCACCTCGGACGTTCCGGTGGCGAGCGCCGCGCGGATCGGCACGCACACCGAGCAGGGCGACTACGGGGCCTTCGCCGCGGGAATCGACGGCAGCCGCGGCGCGGACGGCCGATCCCTCGAGGCCATCGGCCTCGCGCAGACCGCCTCGGTCCGCAGCCATCTCGTGCTCTACAATCGCGGCTTCGCCGGCACGATCTCGGTGACGGGCTTCCGCGCGGACGGCACGACGGCGGGACCGGTGGCCGTTCCGATCGGGGACCACCAGCCGGGGCGCCTCGACTCCGTCTTCGCCGCGATGGGCGTCACCAACCAGAAGGCCGGGCGCATCCGCATCGACGTGCCCGCCGGGATGAACGTGTTCGTCTGGATCGCGCGGGTGGACGGGTTCACGGGCGACCTCGAGCTCGCGCCGGCGCGCTAGAGGGAGAAGACCCGCCCCGCGCGGCCGGGAGGCGCGGCCGCTCCGGTAAAATCTCCGCGTGCCCTCCCCCACAACCGGAACCTCGCCGAGGACGGTCGTCCGCGGCTCCGGGGTCTACGTCCCGGACGGCGTCGTCACGAACGAGCGCCTCTCGAAGCTCATGGACACGACCGACGAGTGGATTCGCCAGCGCACCGGCATCGTCGAGCGGCACTTCGCCCGGAAGGGGCAGTCCTCGGCCGTCCTGGCGGAAGAGGCCGCGCGCCGCGCCCTCGCGGACGCGAGGCTCGGCGCCGAAGAGCTGGATCTCATCGTCTTCGCGACGATGACGCCGGACCACTATTTCCCGGGTTGCGGAGGCCTCCTCGCGAAGTCGCTCGGGCTCCAGACGACGCACGCGATCGACATCCGCATGCAGTGTGCCGGGTTCCTCTCGGGCCTGCAGATCAGCGACGCCTTCATCCGCTCCGGCGCGGCCCGCCGCATCCTGCTCGTCGGCGCCGAATGCCACGCCTCCTTCTTCCCCTGGTCCGACGCGGACTGGGCGGTCCTCTTCGGCGACTCCGAGGGCCCCGCGTCGGAGGAGGGCCGCGCGTGGGGTACGGCGCACCGCGACCGCGCCGTCCTGTTCGGAGATGGAGCCGGCGCGTTCGTGCTCGAGGCGCACTCGGAGGAGGACGGCCGCGGGTTCCTCGGCTTCCGCATGCGGACCGACGGAAACCACTGGGACAAGCTCCACGTCCCGGGCGGAGGCTCGGCGAGCTTTCCCTACTTCACACCCGAGATGTACGCGTCGAACGCCACGGTCCCCATCGTCGAGGGGCGCCAGGTCTTCCGGCTCGCGACGACCGCGATGCCCGAGATCGTCCGCGAGATCCTGGCGGAGCACGGCGTCAGCCGGGAGGACCTGTCGCTTCTCCTGATGCACCAGGCGAACCTTCGGATCAACGAGGCCGTTCAGAAGAACCTCGGCCTCTCGGACGAGCAGGTCTTCAACAACATCCAGCGCTACGGAAACACGACGGCCGCCACGCTGCCGCTCGTCTTCCACGAGGCGAAGGCCGCGGGGCGCGTCCCGCCCGGTGCGCTCGTGGGTTTCACGGCGCTCGGCGCCGGGCTCCACTGGGGAGCCGCCCTCCTGCGCGCCTGACGCGCCCGCGCCGCATGAGCTCCGAGCGCCCACCCGACCGGCCCGGATCCCCGGATCCTCCGCTTCCGACGTGGCTCCTCGTCGCCTGGATCGTGACCGGGATCCTCCTGGCGCTCCTGGCCGCGTTCTGGATCCGGCGCGGCGAGCAGGCGACCCAGGCCGAGTGGCGCTCGCGGCTCTCCCGACTCGCAGACGACCGGCTGGCGATCGCGGAGCGCGCGCTGGAGGACTGGAAGGCGCAGGCGCGCCTCGTGGGTCGGCTCTCCTCCGTCCGCCAGCGCTTCGAGTCGCGCCGGCCGGGCTCCCGGTCCGGACGCGAGACGGCCCTCGAGGCGCAGGTCCGCGAGGAGCTCGACGAGGTGGTCCAGGGAGAGCCGGGGATGGCCGTCGACCTGGTGGACTCCTCGGGTGCGATCGTCCAGGCCTCCTCGCTGGCCCCGGCGCGGCCGCCCTCGTACTTCGAACCCGCGCGGCTCGCCATCCGCGAGCGCCACGAGGTTCTGGCGCGCCCGGCCGGCGCCCCTTCGGACGAGTTGATTCTGGAGCTGGCCGAGCCCGTGCCGCCGGAGGCCTCCGGGGCAGCGGCCGGGGCCGTCGTCGTGATGGTCGATGCCGCGCCGGCCTTCGGCCGCTACTTCGAGCGCTCGGCGGCCGGTCCGCGCGAGCACTTCTTCGTGATCGTCCCGGAGGCGGAGAGCATTCTCGTGATCGCACCCGCATGGCAGACGGAGTCCGGGGGCGCGCACCGGGAGGCGCGGGACGCGTCGGGGCGGTCGATCGACCTTCGCTGCCGCGGCGCTCCGCGCGCCCCGGATCGCGGGCGAGTTCACGGACGTTTCGGGCCGGCTGGTCCTGGCGGCGTCCCGCCGTATCCCGGACCTGCCGTGGGCGATCGTCGTCGAGGTGGACCGCGCGGAGGCGGTGGGCCCGCGGCGCGTGCAGACGCTCTGGATCCTGATCGCGGCGGCCGCGCTGTTCGGAGCCATCACGGCCCTGGGCCTGGCCTGGCAGCGCTCCATGCGCCTGCGCCACTACGAGCAGCTGTCCGACCGGGATGCGCGCTTCCGCAGTCTGCTCGAGCAGACCCAGGAGGCGGTCGCCGTCGGCGTCGGGGGCAAAGTCGCGTACGCAAACCCCGCGTGCGTCCAGATGTTCGGCTATTCGCGTCCGCTCGCCGGCATGCCCATCGCGATCTTCTTCTCACCGGGCTCGCGGGAGCAGGTCGACGAGATCGTGGAGCATCGCATCCAGGGCCGCGCCACGGCGGAGCTGTTCGAGGCCGTCGCGCTGCGCGCGGATGGCACGACCTTCGAAGTGGAGGTCCGCGTCAGCCCGACGACGTTCGAGGGCAAGTCGGCGTCGCAGGCGATCCTGCGCGACATCACCGCCCGCAAGCGCATGGAGGCGGACTTGCGGGACTCCGAGGAGCGCTACCGCCTGCTGTTCGAACGCAACCTCGCCGGCGTGTTCCGCTCGACCGTCGGCGGGAGGATGCTCGAATGCAACCGCGCCTTCGCCCAGATGATGGGCTACGCCTCGCCCGCGGAGGTCCTCGCCCAGCCCGCCGTCGCCTTCCACGAGGATGCCCGCGCCCGCGAAGTCTTCCTCGAGCGGCTGTTCGACGAAGGAAGCCTCGTCAACCACGAGATGAAGCTGCGCCGCAAGGACGGCAGCCTCCTCTGGGTGATCGAGAACGTCTCGCTCCTGCGCGCGGAAAACGAAACCGGCGAGGTCATCCTCGGAACCCTGTTCGACATGACCGAGCGCCGGAAGCTCGAGGAGCAGCTGCTCCAGTCCCAGAAGATGGAGGCGATCGGGCGCCTGGCCGGAGGGATCGCGCACGACTTCAACAACATCCTCACCGCCGTCTCGGGCTACACCGAGCTCCTCATCGGGCAGCTGGCGTCGGGAGACCCTCGCCGGGAGAGCGCGGAGGAGATCCGGCAGGCCGGACAACGCGCGGCCGCCCTGACGCAGCAGCTCCTGGCGTTTTCCCGACGACAGGTCCTCGAGCCGCGGGTGCTCGACCTGAACTCGGTCATCTCCCACATGGAGCGCATGCTCCGCCGCGTGATCGGCGAGGACATCGAGCTGACGACCTCCCTCTCGACGGGCCTCTGGAGGACGCGGGCGGACCCGGCGCAGATCGAGCAGGCCATCCTGAATCTGGTGGTCAACGCGCGCGATGCGATGCCCCGCGGGGGCCAGCTCACGCTCGAGACCGCGAACGTCGAGCTCGACGCCCGGTACTCCGGGGGGGCGCCCGGGCCGCACGTCATGCTCGCGGTGTCGGACAACGGCGTCGGCATGGATCAGGAACAGCAGGCCCGCCTCTTCGAGCCGTTCTACACGACGAAGGACCGCGGGAAGGGAACCGGCCTCGGCCTGTCGACGACCTATGGAGTCGTGAAGCAGAGCGGCGGCACGATCTGGGTCTACAGCGAGCGCGGCCAGGGCACCACGTTCAAGATCTATCTCCCGCGAAGCGAGCAGCCGCTCGACGAGCCCTCGGAATCGCCGACGCTCGCGGCGCCGTTGAACGGTACCGAGACGGCGCTCCTCGTCGAGGACGAGCCGGAGGTTCGAGGCCTGGTCGAGAGGATCCTGCGCATGTACGGGTATACGGTCCTCTCGGCCGGCAGCCCGGCCGAGGCCATCGCGCTCTCGGCGAGCCGGCCCGGCACGATCGACATCCTCGTCACCGACGTCATCATGCCGGGCATGAACGGGCGCGAGCTCGTCGCGCGTGCTGTCGGCGTCCCGGCCGGAGCTGCGCGTCCTCTACATGTCGGGCTACACCGACGCCGTCATCGCGAAGCAGGGCATCCTGGAACCGGGGACGGCCTTCGTGTCCAAGCCCTTCACGCCCGACGTGCTCGCCCGCAAGGTTCGCGAGGTCCTCGACGCGCCGCCCGCAAACCTGAAGACTTCGTGAGATTCGCCGAGACCCCTGGTTTCGGGCTAGGCTCGGCACCGGACGGAGGCTTAGAGGAGGCATCATGCGGATGAGGACTCGGACCCGGACGGTTATCCTGCTCGCGGCGCTCGGGCTCCCCGTAGCGGCGCGGCCAGGAGCTCTTCGGGCTCAGGATGCTCAGGCCACGGCGTCGCAGGATCAGGCGCAGCCGTCAGCCGCGGCCGAGGCCCCGGAGAAGGAGGCCGTGCGGTATCTCCCGATCGAGGGCAGCGTGATCATCAACCTCCCGTCGGTGGACGTCCCGCGAGAGGGCACGCTCTCCATCCTGTTCACCCATCGCTTCGTCCAGGCGGTGCAGAACTCGAGCCCGTTCCACGACCTCGTGTCCTTCGACAACGGCGCGTCGATCGGGATCGGACTGGCCTACGCGCCGTTCAAGAACCTGGATCTCGGCTTCTACCGGTCGTCCGAGGCGGGCCTCGATCCGTGGGAGATCTCCGGCAAATACCAGTTCCTGCCGTCGACGTGCCCGATCGGCGCGTCTCTGCGCGTGGGCGCCGACATCCGAAGCGAGCGCAACCTGACCGACCGGACGAGCGTCTTCGGGCAGGCCATCCTGGCCTTCTCGTTGGGTGACCGCTTCCGCATCACGGCCGTCCCGACCTACGTGACCAAGGTGAACAGCACCGCCCGGACGTACAACCCCAACTTCGTGCCGCCCTCGTTCCCGCCATCCAACGACCAGTCCTGCGTGCCGAATGCCTTCGGCGGCACCACATGCATGGGGCTCTACCGCGACGTCTTCAACGTCCCGGTCGGCGTCTCGGTGGCGCTGACCCGCTCGATCACACTCCACGGCGAGATTTCGCCGAGGCTGGGACGCTACGACTCGCCCGGGGTCGCCTGGGCCGCGTCGATCGAGAAGTCTCTCCTGCGCCACCGCTTCTGCTTCACGGCGGGCAACCAGCGCCAGACGACCGTGGATCAGTACGCGACCGGCCTCGCCTGGGGAAGCCAGTACACGGCCGACAAGGTCAACGGCGTCAAGGGCGTGTATCTGGGGTTCAATATCTCGAGGCAATGGAAGGTCATGTAGAGATTTTGGATTTTGGATTTTGGATTTTGGATTCGAGATTTCGAAGATCGAGGAACCCGAATCGGCTTGGCACGTGGAAGTCCGGTGGGTCCGCCAGCGTCGGCACCCACGCCGTGAACTCATCTGGTCTCCCGCGATCGATGCGGTAGAAGTTCGCGCGCCAGATCCCGGACGCCGCCCCGTCGAGCACCGAGTCCAGGGGGATGCGCAGCGAGGCCGACCAACGCTCCGCATCCCGTCGGGTGACGCGGGCCTCGAACCCGCGACAGTCCCACTCCGTCGCGACGCGCATCCCCTCGCGGCGTCCGTTCGGCGATTCGACGCGCGCGTCGAAGAGGGCACCGAGAGGGTTCACCTCGAGCTCGTAATAGACCGTGGGTGAGTCGGCGTCGGGCGCGAGGAAGACCTCAAACACGTCTTCCTTCCAGAGCGGATCGTCGCGGCGCGTGTACGTCGCGACCACGCCATCGTCCCGGCCGTCGAAGCGGATACAAAGCATGCGGCTCCGGAGTCCCACGCGGACCGCGGTGGACAGCCGCGGCTTGCCGCCGTGGCGAACGTCGGAGAGAAAGAGGGCGGGATGCGAGATGAGGCGTTCGGTCTCACGCAGAGCGGGGACCTCGAGCACGGGAATCGGACTCAAGACCAATCCGAATCCAAAATCCAAAATCCAAAATCCAAAATCAGGTGGGGACTCCCTCCGCCTTCAGCCACTCCGTCGCCCGCTCCTTCGCCCGGCGCTCCTTGAACTGGAAGAAGTGCGCCTCCTCCCTGGGGTAGCGCAGCAGGGTGCTGCGGAACTCGCCGGCCGCGTCGTCCGCCTCGAGCGATTTGAGCAGATCGCGCCGGCACGCCTCGTCCGCGCAATGCTCGGCGAAGTCCGCGAGGTCCCCGCGCGAGCGCTCCCCGTGGTCCCGCGGTAGCGCCGCGAAGCGCTTATTCGCCGAGAGCTCCGCATGCCGCTGCGCGTCCTTCTCGAGGACCTGGGCGACGTCCCCGGTCTGGCGGTCGAAGAAGTGGGTGATCTTGTGCGAGCGGCTCTCAAAGCCGACGATCAGGCCCTCCCAGTCGATTTCGAACGGCATAAAACCGATATCATAGGCGTTTCGCTTCGGGGAGACGCATGAAGAAGATCGCAACCTTCGACGACTGGATCGATGCCTTCCGCGCCTGGCAGAAGGACATCGGCCTCCGTCTGCCGAAGTACGGGGATTACGAGTTCGAGGCCAAGTACGGCGAGACCCGATCGCCCGAGATCGAGTACGGCGATTTCCGCGGGCAGCGCAAGTGGGAGCGGGTCACGCAGATTCCCCACCAGCCGATCCGGGACGCCCTCCTCAACCTGATCGTCTACCAGGGGGACACCGAGTTCGCCTCGGTCGAGCAGCAGCGCAACCTGCTCGAGTCCTCTCCGTCGGATTACGACACCGACAGCGTCTGCCGCATCATGGTCGAGGAGATGCGCCACGGCTGGCAGATGTGCCATCTCCTGGTCAGCCACTTCGGCGAGACCGGCAAGATCGAGGCGCGCAAGCTCCTCGAGCGCCGCGCCTGGCAGAACAACCGGCTGCTCGGCTCCTTCAACGTCGACGTGGACGACTGGGTCGACTTCTTCACCTATACCGAGTTCGTCGACCGCGACGGCAAGTTCCAGCTCAACATGCTCTCCACCTCGGGCTTCGCTCCCCTCGCGCGCTCGATGGGGCCCATGCTGCGCGAGGAGGGGTTCCACCTCGGGACCGGGCACATGGGACTCCAGCGCATCGCGAAGGCGGGGCGCGTCCCGGCGGAGCTGCTCCAGCGGTACGTCAACAAGTGGCTCTCGACCGCGTACGACCTCTTCGGCAAGGACTCCTCCTCGTCGGCCGAGTGGTTCTACGTCTGGGGGCTCAAGGGCCGCTACGACGAGGCCCGGCAGACCGACGAGCCCGACAAGGCGCACCTGAACGAGCTCTCGCGCGATCTCTACCGCCAGGAGGTCCTGGGCCTGCTCGACTCGATCAACAAGCTCATCCCGGCCGACAAGCCGAGGCTCACGGCGCCGGACCTCAAGTTCCACCGGAGCATCGGAGAGTTCGCGGGCGGAAGGTACTCCGTGACGGGCGAGACGCTCTCCCCCGAGCAGTACGAGAGCCACCTCGCCGAGACGCTCCCGACCCCGGCGGACAAGGCGTTCATCCGCGACGTGATGAAGGAGCCCGGCTGGATCGCGCCGCGCGAATCGCTCACGACGACGTCGTGACCTGCAGCTGACGGCTCCCGATTGCCCTAGGCTGTAAGCTTCTTCCCGTTGTCTCCCCCGTCCGAGCTCCTCGCCTGGTACGACCGCGAGAAGCGGGTCCTCCCGTGGCGCGGCACGCGGGATCCCTATCGCATCTGGGTCTCGGAGGTGATGCTCCAGCAAACGACCGTCCAGGCCGTCGCGCCGCGATTCGACGCCTTCCTCGCGCGGTTTCCGACGCTCGCCTCGCTCGCCCGGGCCCGCGAGCAGAGCGTTCTCGCGGCCTGGTCGGGTCTCGGCTACTACGCGCGGGCGCGCAATCTGCGCCGCGCGGCGCGCGCGATCGTACGCGACCACGGCGGGCGCTGGCCACGGAGCGCTGAGGAGCTGCGCACGCTTCCGGGCTTCGGCGAGTACACGGCGGCGGCGGTCGCGTCGCTCGCGTTCGGAGAGAGCGTGCCCGCCGCCGAGGCGAACGTCGCGCGCGTGCTGTCCCGGGTCTACGCGATCCCGGGCATCGCGGGTGAAGCGGCGCACCGCCGCGAGGTCCGGCGGCGCGCGGAGGAGTGGCAGCGCGGCGCCTCGGGTGCCGCCGGGCGACCTGGCGACCTCACAGCGGCGCTGATGGACCTGGGACAGCTCGTCTGCCGCCCGCGGAATCCCGCGTGCTCGCTCTGCCCGATCGCGGACGCGTGCGCGGCGCGGCGGCGCGGATTTCCCGAGCGCTACCCGCAGCGGCGCCCCAAACCGTCCGCGAGGCGCGTTCACGTCGCCGCTGCGGTCGCCGTCTGGCGAGGGCGCGCCCTGCTGATCCAGAGGCCCGAGCTGCTGCTGCGCAGCCTCTGGCAGTTTCCTTCGGCGGAGGGCCCGTCGCGCGCGGTCGCACTCTCCGCGTTGCGCCGCGAGCTCGCGCAACTCGGACTTCGGCGAATCTCCTCCGCGCGGCCGAGCGTGACGCAACACACCATCGTGAACCGTCGTCTCAGAATCACCGTCTATCCTGCTGAGCCCGCGGACAATCCAAAATCCAAAATCCAAAATCCAAAATCTCTGGTGCGCTGGATCACGCCGCGTCAGCTGCGCCAGGCGGCGATTCCGACGCTGACACGAAAGATCGCGATCGCCTCCGGCTTCTTGAGCGACGCGAACCGGCGTATCCTCGTTCACGATGAGAGCCGGGCTCCTCGTGGTGCTTCTGGCTCTCCCCGGCGCCGCGTCCCCGAACCCGGCGCTCATCCGACTCAAAGACGGAACCGTCTACCAGCTCCAGGCGCCGCCGCGTTTGACCAATGGCCGCTTCGTGTTCACGGCGAGCGACGGCCAGGTCTACTCGCTGCGCGAGGCCGAGGTCGATGAGATCCGTCTCCTCGCTCCCGCGACCGCTTCATCCGGGCCCGATCGGCAGGATTCGCACCAGCTCGGGGCGATCGCACGGCAGGAGCGCAGCCAGAAGGGCAAGCACACCCTGATCGCGCCCGCGCCGACTCCGCGGCCGAAGAAGAGCTCGCCACCGTAAGCGGATTGCGGGCTCCTGGCATCTTCTTCGAGCGTGAAGAGACGACGGCCGTTCGACGACTGAATTCGCGGTCAGGTGCAAGTCGTCCGGTCAGACCCGTCCCATCGCGTTGCGCATCGAGAGTCCCTCGCGAACGCCTGCAGAGGTTGCTGTCGCTTTGTACGCCTTCCGAGAACCTGCACGCCCCCGCGGCGCCTCTCAGCTCCGGGCGTCCACTTCCGATCTCCTCAGACTTCGCGCTTTGAGCGATGATTCGCTCGTGGAGCTCACCTGGAAAGGGCAGCCCGCCTGGATCCGCGAAATGGGGTCGGGAACGGAGGGCGGCCCCGCCGTCGTCCTCGTGCACGGGTATCCGCTCGACGGCGCGATGTGGTCGGGTGTCGCGCGGCTCCTGTCCCGCCGCTTTCGCGTCCTGAAGCCGGACCTTCCCGGGCGCGGCGAGACCGCCGCGGAATCCGGGGGCACGATCGCCGACTACGCCGACTTCCTCGAGGCGATCCTGCGCGAGCTTCCCGCGCCCGTCGGGCTCGCGGGGTTCTCGATGGGCGGGTACGCGACGCTCGCGCTGCTCGCGCGACACCCCGAAGCGGAGCACCTGAAGGCGGTCGCGCTGGTCGACACGCGAGCCTCCGCGGACGACGACGCCGGCAAGGCCAAGCGCGACGAGGCGATCGCGACCGTGCGCTCCGAGGGGGGCATCGGCGCGATCGCCGACGCGATGGTGCCGAGGCTCCTCGGCGCGTCGTCGGCCGCGAACCGCGACCTCGTGGAACGCGTCCAGCGGATCATCCGCCGCCAGTCACCGAAGACCGTGGAGGCCGACCTCACGGCGATGCGCGACCGGCCCGATCGGCGCGGCGAGCTCGGCGAGATCGCGATCCCGACGCTCGTCGTCGTCGGCGATCAGGACACGCTGACGCCGCCCTCCGATTCGGACCTCATGGCCCGTTCGATCCCCGGCGCGCGCCTCGTCACGATCCCGGGCGCCGGCCACCTGACGCCCATGGAGCGGCCCGGCGCGGTCGCAACGGCCCTCGCCGAATTCTTCGGCGAGGCCTTAGGTGATAGGTAATAGGTGACAGGTCAGGGAAGCCCCCCTGACACCTGTCTCCTACCACCTGTCACCTTCCCCTAGAACCCCAGCTTCAGCGCGAAGCGCACGGACGTCGGCGACGTTCGCGCGATCGCCTTGCCGTAGTCCGCGAAGCAGCCGTTGTCGCTGCTGCCCGGTGGACAGTTCTGCGTGGGGTTGTCGGTGAACTCGGCGGTGTTGTAGCGCTGGTCGACGGCGATGGCCCGTTGCCGGTTCAGGACGTTGAAGACGTCGACCAGCCCGGTCAACGTCACCGGCCCCAGCATCAGCGGATAGCCGAAGTGCAGGTCCGCCTCGTAGTCGGCCGGCACGCGCCCCTCCGAGCCCCTCGGCAGGAGGAAGAACTCGTAGCGGTTGTACGCGGTGGAGATGCCGATCCGCGAGATCGGCGTGCCGGTGCGGTAATACGACACGATGCCGATCGACAGGTTGAACGGCGTGAGGTAAACGCCGGAGACCTTGACCTGGTGCCGGCGGTCGTTCGACAGATACCCGTTTGCCGTGAAGGGCTGCACGATGAGGTTGCCGTTCGGGTCGCGGCGGACCGGTCCGGCGGTGAAGAAGTCGTAGTAGTCGTAGAGCGCGGAGATGTTCGGGTCCGCCGTCCCGCGGGGCTGGCTGTACGGCGAGAAGAGGCCGTCGTAGTTGCCCTGCAGCTTCGAATAGAGATACGACGCGAGAACGGTCCAGCAATCGGAGAAGCGTTTCGTCGCGTCGACCTGGAACCCCTTGTAGATGCGCTTCTGCAGCGGCGTCGTGAGCCGCGTGCTGTAGTCGAGCGTGGAGAGCGTCGACATGCCGTCTTCGGTCGGGTTGCCGACGCAGTAGTTGATGCCGTCCGCGCAGAGGTAATCCTCCACGATGCGCGGAAGGTCGCGGTAGATGAACTTCGCACCGACCGCGAAGTTGGGCGCCACCTCGCGCTCGACGCCGAAGATTCCCTCGCGCACGTACTGGCCCTTGAGGCCGGGGTCCGTGAGGTCGTTGAAGCCGCCGAAGATCTTTCCGCCGCAGCAGGCGGAGGGCGTCCCGGGGAACTGCGAGGCCGCGTCGTCGTTCGCCAGGATCGCGGCGTTCAGATCGGGTGCGACCGAGGTCGGGTCGAAGTTGTAGATCGTGGGCTGGCGCTCCGAGCTGTAGGAGCGAATGACCAGGTCCATCGGGATCTGCTCGTAGAAGTAGCCGAAGGAGCCGAACACCTTCGTCTTCCCGTCGTTCGTCGCGTCCCACGAGAAGCCGATGCGCGGCGCCCAGCTTCCCGTCAGGTTGATCTGTTGCGTCCCGTCGCCGCTGAAGACCTGCTGGTTGTCGTAGCGCAGGCCGGCGTTGACGGTCAGGTTCGGCAGCACGCGCCACGAGTCCTGCAGGTAGAACGAATAGGAACGGTGGTACGGCGTCGCGTTGAGCTGATCCGTCGGGACGTTGTCGGGCAGCGCGGCGTCGGGCACGGTCCAGTAGAAGTGCTGATACACCGGCGGGCCGTTGTAGCCGAGGATGTTGAGGATCGTGACCTGCTGGCCGCCCGACTCGCGCTTGATGACGTCCGCCTTGTCCTCGAGATACTCGAAGCCGCCCTTGATTTCGTGATTGGCGAGGTAGGCCGTGCCGGCGATCCCGCCCTGATACCGCTTGAACTTCTTCTCCTGGATGAGCCCGAACCCGCCGCTCTGGGCGAGCCCGTTGTTCTGGTCGATGAACTGGATCTCGTCGCCGCCGGGCAGGCCGGGCAGCACCGAGTTCTCCTCATGATGGATGGCGCCCTGCGCCGTGATCACGAAGCTCGGCCCGAAGAGGCCGTTGTAGCGCGCGGAGTAGTCCTCGCCGCCGAGCTTCTGCGTCCCAATGTACGTCTCCGGAGGTCCATTCAGCGGGTGGGAGCCGTCGTTGACCGCGCCGACGTCGTTGCGCGGATCCTGGAAGAAGCTGCCGACCAGGGAGTGCGACGGCGTGATCATCCACGTGAGCTTCGCCGAGCCGAGGTTCGTCGTGGTGTCGGTGTTCGCCTTCTCCCCGAAGTGCGGGCCTTCCTCCGAGACGGTCTGTTTCGTCGTGTTCTGGACGCGGTCGTAGGCCCCGAAGAACCAGAGGTGGTCCTTCAGGATGTAGCCGCCGAGGGAGGCGCCGAAGTCGAGCTGGTTGAACCCCTCGAACGTCCCGAAGTTCGTCTCGTTCTTGTGCTTGTTGTTCGCCTGCAGAGAGTCGTTGTCGTAGTACACGAACGCCTCACCGTGGTAGTCGTTGCCGCCGGACTTCGTGATCACGTTGATGATGCCGCCCGTCGAGCGGCCGTACTCGGCCTCGTAGCCGCCGGTCTTCACGTCCAGCTCCTGGACGAACTCGTAGTTGAGCTGCTTGCCCTGCGCGCCGTACTCGACGCCGTTGGTCAGCACGCCGTCGATGACGAACGAGTTCTCGAGGCCGGTCGAGCCGTAGACCGTGATCGCGTTCGCGAACGCCGCCGTCGCCGTCGCCTGCGTGGAGACGCCCGGCGCGATCTGCACGATCGACGTGTAGTTGCGGCCGCTCGGAAGGGATTGGATCTGCTGGTTGTCGATGTTGGTCGCCAGGCCGCTCGAGCTCTGGTCCACGACCGGCGCCTGGGCCGAGACGAGGACCTCCTCCTTGACGGCGGCGCGCAGGCTGAGGTCGGACGTGGCGGTCTTCCCCAGCGCGACCGTGACCGACTGCTCGACCCGGGTGAAGCCCGGGAGCGACGCCGTGACCTTGTAGACGCCGGGAGGCAGCAGGATCAGTCGGAACGTCCCGGTCGCATCGGTGACGTTGGTCCGCACGCCCTGGAATGAGGGGCTTCGCGCCTCCACGGTCGCGCCCGGGAGCGCACCCCCCTGCTCGTCGGTGATCCTCCCGACGATGTCCCCGGTGGTCTGCGCGAGACAGAGAGTGGCGGCGAGGAGCGGCAGCGCCCCACACGCTGCGCGAAGGAACCTACGCATGCGACCTCCCTACGATTTTCCCGGGATGCTAACACAGGGACTTCGCGCGGATCGTTCCTCGACGCTCTCGGGTCGATGTGGTAAACACGGTCCCCGGCGATGCGGATCTTCAAGCGAGCGCGGGGCCTGGCCGACGACGACGGACGGCCCAAGCGGCTCCACATCGGCTGCGGGCAGCAGTCGATCCCCGGTTGGATCAACATCGACAACCAGGGACTCCCGGGCGTCGACCAGGTGCTCGACGTCCGCCACGGTCTCCCCTTCCGCGGAGTCGCCGCCATCTATGCCGAGCATTTCCTGGAGCACCTCTCGCTCGACGACGGCCTGGACTTCCTCCGCGAGTGCCGGCGCGTGCTCGCCGACGACGGCACGCTCCGCCTCTCCACCCCGAGCCTCGAGTGGGTTCTGACCACGCACTACCGCTGGAACGGCGTCACGGCCGAGAACCGCCTCTCGGACTGCGTGCGCCTGAACCGCGCCTTTCACGCCTGGGGGCACCAGTTCCTCTACAACGCACAGACGCTGGCGGCGGCCCTGCGCGCGGCGGGCTTCGCGCGGGCCGACTTTCGCGCCTACGGCGAGAGCGGCGTTGCCGAGCTCGTCGGGCTGGAGCGCCACGAAAAGTCCCTGGACACTCCCGAGCTGCCGCACGTGCTGATCGTGGAGGGCTCGGGCCGCGCCGCGCCCGCACCGATCCCCGAGGAGCTGCTGCGCGAGCTGCGGGAGGGACTCGAGGCGCGCTAGGTGTCAGTTCTCGACAGTTGTTCCCACCCGTAGCGGCTCCCTCTCCCGGCGGGACCCGACCACCAACGGCAACCCCCGGCAGCAGGCAACGCTGCGCGCAGCGCAGCGGTATCCACCCTTTCTGCGGTCGGCGCTCCCCCTCACCCTGCCCTCTCCCCCACGGGGGAAGAGGGGAATCGGATGCCCACGTGGCCTCGAACAGTGAACACCCCGTTGAGAAAACGATAGCTAGGCCTCGCCGGGACCGGACCTCATCGCGGTCACGCGCAGGTATTGCGTGCCCGCGCCGTCGACCGACGCCACCGTGAATCCCTCGCGCTCGACGCGCCGCACGAGCTCGCGCGCCGAGAAGACCACCCCGGACCAGGAGTCGGCGATCCATCGGCGAAAGAACTGGCGGGAGCGCCCGTCCACCTGGACACGCAGGATCCCGCCCGGCTTCAGCGCCCTCGCCGCCTCGCGCAGGTAGCGCTGGATGTAGGCCTTGCGGGGCAGGTGCTGGAAGACGATGTAGGAGTAGACGAAGTCGACGCTCGCGTCCGCGAGGAAGTCGAGCGAGCCGTCCGTCCGGTGGAGCTCCACGTTCGGGCGGCCGGCGCAGAAGGCGCGGGCGCGCGCGATCATCTCCTCCGAGAGGTCCACGCCGACGGCCGCGGCGACGCGCTCCGACAGCGGCCGGAGCAGGCGGCCCATCCCGCAGCCGATCTCGAGCACACGCCACTCCGGCAGGACCGACAGGCCGTCGAGGATCTTCCGTTCGAGGTCATGACGGCCGCCCTCCGCGAAGCTCTCGGGCGTCGCCGACGAGGAATCCGAGCAGATGTAGAAGGGCGCGTTCTCGCGGGCGCGCAACTCCCAGTCCTCGCGCATGCTCGACCTGCGGCGCAGGAGCCGGGCGGCGAGCGAGCGTGTAAACGGAACGTCGCGCATCGGTTCGCATTCTCTCAGGACGCATGGAGCCATGGACGCTCGAGGCCCCGGCCACGTATCGCCAACGTAGAATGCCCTCGATGAGCTCGGCCCCCCTCCGTGCCGTCGCCGCGCTGGGCGGGGCGCTGGGGGCGCTGCCTCTGATCCCGATCGTGCGGGGGCTCGCGGTGAGGCTGAGCGGGCCGCCCCGGCTCATGGGCAGGGAGCTGATGGACCACGACTTCAAGTCGGCGACCTACGCCGAGGCGGGCGTGTTCCTGCTCGTTCTTCCTCTGGCCGCGCTGTTCTTCGGACGCTGGCTCCCGCGCGTCCTCGCCCGGGAGAGCGCCGCCGGCGGCGCCTTCACCTTCACGTTGCCCGGGATCGTCTTCGCGGCCTCCTTCGCGGCCTGGCGCCTGGGAGTGCGTCCCAGGCTCGCCCTCGCCGTCGGCCTCGTGCTCGCGGGCGCCGCCGTGATCCTCGTGCTCGTTCTCGCGCGCCGGCGCGGGGCGCCTCCTCGCGCGCTCGCGACGCCTCTTCCCGAACACCAACCCGAGGCTCGCCCCGCCGAGCCCGCCGGCCGCCGCGGCTGGATCGGCCGGATCGCACTGGCATCGGTCCCGATCCTCATCGCCGCGTCCGCCTGGCGGGTGTACCGGCATCCCCGGGGACACCTCGAGTACTTCGAGGACGGGCACATGCTGGCGAACGCGCAGACGTACCTCGGGGGGGGCCGGCCCTATCTCGACACCTATCCCGTCCATGGCTGGGGCGCGGACGGCGGCCTCGACGCGATCGTCTTCCGCTTCGCCGCTCCCACGCTCGCGGTGTACCGGTCCTCACACGCCGCGCTGGCGGCGCTCGCGTTCGCCGGCCTCGCGCTCGCCTGCTGGACTCTCTTTCGACCCCGCGGGCTCTGGGCCGCCGCCGCGTTCCTGCTGGCGCTCGCCCTCTGCCCGTTCCTCTCGGAACGGCAGCTCCCGGCGCTTCTGACGCTCGCCGCGCTCGTCGCCGCCGCGCGCGCGCGGCGGGGCGCGCTGTGGTTCCTCGCCGGAGTCCTCGGGGCGCTGACGCTCTTCTACACCCTCGACTTCGGCGTCTTCGTCCTGACGGGGGCAGTTCTCGCCGCGAGCGCGCTGGGCCTCCTCGAACGTCGGCCGCGCGAGGCCCTCACGTCGCTCGGCCTCTTCGCCACCGGCGCCCTCGCCGGAGCGCTCCCCTTCCTCGCGATCCTGGCTGGCGAGCACGCGCTTCCCGCGTTTTTACGCGTCTCGTTCGACGCGCTGCCGCGCTCGATCGAGGACATCTGGGGACTCCCCGCGGGCTCCTCGGTGAGCCTGCTTCGAGACGGCTCGGCGCGCGACGGGCTCGACGCGCTCCTCTCCCAGGACCCCGCGCGGCCGCTGCGCTGGCTGACCGTGGTCCTCCTGCTCGGCCTCTCCGTCACGGTCCTGCTATTCCGCGCCGCGTCGCGGCGCCTCGACGCCCTGGATCGCGGCGCCCTCGCCGCCACCGCGGTCGCCGTCGTCTCCGTCCGCGGGATCCTCGGGCGCGTCGACGGGGGACATCTCGCTCTCTACGGGATCCTTGCCGGACTGCCCGTGACGTGGCTGATCTACCGCGGAGCGCACGCGCACGAACGACTCCCCGGACTCGCGCTGGCCCTGGCGCTCGCGGCTGTCCTCTGGCTGCGCTTCGATCCGGCCTGGATGTTGAAGACCTGGTGGCTGGGAATCCGCGGGTCGGGGCCCGGGGCGACTCAGGAGACGACCTGCTGGCGCTCGCCGGTCCGGGGAGGCGGGGTCCTGGTTCCCTGCGCCGAGGCGGACGAGATCGAGGCGTTTCGCCGGCACCTCGACGCGCACCTCAAGCTCGACGAGACGTTCTTCGACTTCTCCAACCAGGCGGCGCTCTACTTCTACACGGACCGCCGGAACCCGGTCCGCTTCGTCGCCGCGCCGTTCTACGAGCCGGAGAAGTTCCAGCACGAGGTCATCGCGGCCCTCGAGCGGGAGCGCCCGCCGATGGTCGTCCTGCCTCACGGAGAGTGGACGGACACCTTCGACGGCATCGCGAACGCCGTGCGGACTCCTCTGGTCGCGGACTACGTCTACGCGAACTACCGCGTCGTCGAGGTCGTCGGGGGCCGATTCGTCGGGTGGAGGCCGCCGCCGTCCCCATGATCGTCGGGCTCGCGATGCTCCTGATCCTGGCGGCGGCCGCGCTCGGCGTGGCCGCCGCCGCGCGAAGCCTCGGGCGCCCGCTCTCCCGGGTCACGCTCGGACTCTTCCTGCTCGTCTCGGTGCTGCCGTTTCCACGAGCGTACATCTCGGGCCTCTCCATTCTTCCGCTCGACCATGCGCGCAACGTCGCTCCGTGGGCGGAGGGGCAGTTCCGGCCGGCCTTCAATCCCTACCTGAACGACTGCATGACGCAAATCGTGCCGTGGGCGAAGGAAACGCGGCTCGCCTGGAAGGAGGGCAGCCCTCCGCTCCTCAATCGTTGGAACGGCTGCGGCATGCCGCTGGCTTCGAACGGCGTGTCTGCGGCGTTCGCGCCGCTCACCTTCCTGGGGTTCCTGTTCCCGCTCGCGCACGCCTACACGCTGACCTCCTCGATCAAGTTGCTGCTCGCCGCGGCCGGAATGGCGCTCTGGGTCGGTGAGCTCGGCGTCTCGGCGCGCAGCGCCGCGTTCGCCGGAGTCGTGTTCGCACTTTCCTTCTCGTTCACCCCGCCCTTTCTCTTCTTTCCGCAATCGGCCGTGTTCGGTCTGTGGCCCTGGACGCTCTTCCTGCTCGAGCGTGCGCGCGATCCCGGGGGTCGCCGCCGGGTCGGCTTCGCGCTGTCGCTCGTGTTCGTCCTGACCATGCTCTCGGGTCACGCGGAGACGGCCGTCGTCGGCTTCGTCTTCATGGGTCTCTGGCTCGTCGGCCGTCGGCTCACCGCTGAAACGGCGAAGGAGCGGGCCGAGGCGCGCGCGGTGTTCCGCGTGCTCGCGGGCGCCGCGGCAGCCGCGGTCGGATTGGCGGCGTTTCTCCTCGTCCCGTCGTTTCTCGCCATCGCCGGCTCCGGCCGCCTCGCGGCGGCGGCGCAGCCTTTCTGGGAGCCCCTCATCTCCGCGGCGCCCCACGCGCCGTTGCTCCGTGAGCTGCCGACCTCGCTCTTTCCTCAGTCGGTCGGCAACGGCATGACGTCGCCGATGCTGCCGTTCACCGGCGGGGCCTTTCCCGAGATCACGCTCGGCTACTTCGGTCTCGTGGGATGGGCCGCCGCGTTTCTGCTCCTGAGACCCGGGTCGCGCCGCACGCGCGTGGAGTGGCTCCTGGGATCCCTCCTCTTCGCGGGCTGGGGCGCGGCGGTCGCGCTCTGGCCGTTCGCGGAAATCGTCAGCTACACGCCGTGGATTCGCTATCTCTACCCGCTGCGCTTTCACTCGTGGGAAGCGCTGGCCGGACCGGCGCTCGCCGCGCTGGAGCTGGACCGCCTCGCGCGGGACGCGGCCGCCACGGATCGTCCGAGGGCCTGGCTCGGCGCCCTGATCGCGCCCGCGCTCCTCGCCGCGCTCGGGGTCGCGACCTTCCTGACCTTCCGCGCGGATCATGCGATCGTTGGAGGCGCGCACTACCAGGAGCGCCGGCTGCTCCTGACGCTGGCCGTGCTCGCCGCGGCTGCCGTGCTGCTGACGGCGCTCGGGCGCGGGCGCGGGCGCGCGATCGCCATGCCCGCCCTCACGGTTCTCGCGGCGGCGGAGCTGCTCTTCCAATGGCGAGGCCTCTTCCAGCTGCACTCGCCCGCCGACCTGTTTCCCGAGACGCCGCTCGTGGCTTTCCTCCGGTCCCGGCCGGGGCCGTTTCGCGTGGTCGGGGCGGGCCCGGTTTTGTTTCCGAGCACAAACGTCTTCGCCGGAGTGGAGGACATCCGAACCCACGACGCCGTGGAGCGCCACGACTACCTCGAGTTCCTCGACGCGACGTGCGGCTACAAGTACGAGTACTTCAAGAAGATCCGGAACGTCGACGCTTCGGCGATGAACTTCCTGAATGTTCGCTATGCCATCGCGCTGCCGGATGCGGCCGTCCCCGGCGCGCGCTGGACGCTCGTCTACGACGGCGAAGACGGCCGCGTCTTCGAGAACGCGCGCGTCCTGCCCCGCGCGTTCGTGCCGGAGACCGTGCGCTTCGTCGCGCCGCCGCCGCCCGGATGGCTCCCCGCCGCCGACGCCAACGCGCTCTTCGGCGGATCATTCCGCGAGATCGTCCACAACGCCGACTGGAGGAAGACGGCCTGGATCCTGGACCCCGGCCGCGCGGACGCCTCGGGCGGCGAGGCGCGGATCTCGGACTACCGCGAGGAGACGAATGCGGCGACGTTCACGGCGGACGTCGCGAGCGGCGACGCGTGGATCGTCCTCTCGCTCGTGCAGGACGGGGGTGGTCGGCGAAAGATTCCGCCGGCAAACCGCTCGAGCTGCGGCGCGCCAACGGCCCGTTCCTCGCGCTGCGCCTGCCCGCGGGAGCGCACCGCGTCCGGCTCATCTACCGGCCGCCGGGGTTCTCGATCGGGGTTGCCCTCTCGGCGGCGACACTCCTCGTCGTGCTGGCCGCCTGGGTCCGTCGTCGCGCACGCCGGTCCGGCCCCTAAAACCAGCGGCCGGCGCATTCCCGCCGGCCGCGTTTCCCATCGACGCTTGCGACTTCAGTTGCTCGGCGCCAGCTTCCGCATCACCGAGTCGAGGTTTGCCACGGCGCTGCGACGACGGCCTCGTCCCAGGCCTTGTCGAGCTTGCCGACGTGGGACGCCCGGTCGTACGCCCACTCGCGATCGGCGTCGGTGTGGTGGACGATACCGCAGAAGCGAACCGCGGCCGAGCCTCCCCATGTCAAGCGCCGCGCGCGCGGCCGCCAGCACGGCCGCGAGAACCAGGATTCCTCGACGATCAGGTCGCCTCACGACGCCGCGTTGACTCCCACGACGGCGATCACCGCCTCGACGAGCTCGCGTCCCCCGAACGGCTTGATCAGGTAGCCGGCCGCCCCGAGCCGGCGCGCCTCGTCCCGAACGGACGGATCGTCGAACGCCGTCATGAAGATGACGGGGACCGCTGCGCCTCGCGCGGTGAGCGTCCGGTAGAGCTCGAGCCCCGAAGCTCCCGGAAGCCGGACGTCGAAAACGCAGCACGCGATCTCGGGAGGCATGCCCGCGGCGAGCAGCGCCTCCGCGGACGCGAAGATCCTGACGCGGAATCCGCCCGCGCTCAGGACGCGCTGGAGCGCCTCCCGCATGCCGGGATCGTCCTCGACGACGACGACTTCTCTCACGGAGCTCTCTCGGCGCATCTTCGACGCGAGCGCGCCGACGCGCATAGGCGGACCTAGGGGCGCGCCCCGTTGCCCCTTCGGGCAGCGGCGCCGGGATCACGACGTCAGGACGCGGCGGGCTGGGCTTCCGAGAGCGGGATGGCGAGTCCGAGGCGGTCGATCGCGCGCACCAGCTCGGCCACGGAGGAGGCTCCCATCTTGCTCATCACGCGGGCGCGGTGGGCCTTGACGGTCCGCTCGGAGGCGCCGATCGCCGAGGCGATCTGCTTGTTGAGCCGGCCCGCCACGACGTGATCGAGCACCGAGCGCTCCCGGGGGGACAGCGCCTCGTAACGCCGGCGGATGTCCTGCACCTGCTCGCGGCTCTCGCGGCGGATCTCGTCCCTCCGGATCGCCTCGCGAATCGCTGAGAGCAGCGCCTCGCGCTTGACCGGTTTGGTCAGGAAGTCCTCGGCGCCGCCCTTCATCGCGCGGACGCTCGCCGCGACGTCCCCGTGCGCGGTCAGGAAGATGATCGGGAGCGGGGCGCCCCGCCGCGCGAGCGCGGCCTGGAGGTCCAGGCCGTCGTGACTCGGCATCCGCAGGTCGAGAAGCACGCAGCCCGGAACCGGGTTCTCCTCGGCCATGAGGAAGTCGCCGGCGGATGCGTAGGCGCGGACCTCGTAGCCCGCCGCGTGCAGGAGGCGCGTGACGGCGGTCCGGAAGGCGTCGTCGTCGTCGACGACCCGCAGGACAGGACCCGGGACGCTCATTGGATGTCCTCCAGGAGTTCACCCGATCCTATCGCCGCCCGGTGAGAACGCAAGTTGGTCCGGGGGACAGGATCTCGAAAAGCCTCTGCTCTCCCCGAAGCAAGTTCCTGTCCGGCGGGACCTTACTAAGCGTGCGCCGATGCGGAGCCGGCCTCGGCGCCCTCCCGGGTCGGCAGCGCGAACCGGACGGTAGCTCCTCCCTGCGGGTTGTTCTCGGCCCGGATCTTGCCGCCGTGCGCCTCGACGATCGAGCGCGAGATCGAGAGTCCCAGGCCCATGCCGTGCTCACGCGTCGTCACGAACGACTCGAAGAGGCGCGGGAAGACCTCCGCCGCGATGCCGTGGCCGGCATCCACCACCGCGACCTCGACCCTGGAGTCTTCCGCGCGAGCCGTCCGCAGGACGAGCCGCCGCTCGCGGACGGACACGTCCCCCATCGCGTCGATGCCGTTGACGATCAGGTTGAGCAGGAGTTGCTGGAGCGACACCCGATCCCCGACGACGGCCGGAAGCCCCGGCGCGAGGTCGGTCTGGAGCGCGACCATCCGCCTCCGGCACTCGGGGTCCGCCAGCAGGAGGGCCTCGCGGACGACCTCGTTGATGTCCAGCGGGTTCATTTCCATCGCCCGGCGCTGAACCAACGAGCGCACGTGGCGGATGACCTCGCTCGCCCGCAGATCCTCACGGCGGATGTCCGACAGGATCGCCCGGATCTGTTCGGGCGGAGACTGGCCCGCTCTCGAGAAGCAGGTCGAGCGCGTCGGCGTTGGAGAGGATCGGCGCCGAGCGGCTGATTGATCTCGTGGGCGATCGAGGCCGTCAACTCGCCGAGGAGCGCGAGCCGCCCGGCCTGCGCGAGCCTCCGGTCGGCCTCCTCTGCGCGCTTGCGGTCGGTGATGTCGCGGCCGATCCCCTGGAACTCGATGATGCGGCCGTCCCGGCCGTGCACCGCGTGATCCACCCACTGATGCCAGCCGATCGAGCCGTCCGGGCGCATGACCTCGTGCTCGTCCGGCTCGATGCGGGGATTCTCGAGCAACGACTCGACGTGCCGCCGGGCGGTCTCGCGGGCGGCCTCCGGGATGAAGTCGAGGAACTTGCGGCCGATGAGCTCCTCGCGCGTCTTGCCGAAGTAGCGGCAATAGGGCTCGTTCACGAACGTCAGGATCGTGTCGGGCAGGTAGCGGCAGATGAGATCCGTCTGGCTGTCGAGGACCTCGCGGTAGCGCTCCTCGCTCGCGCGCAGCGCGTCCTCCGCCCGCTTGCCGGTCACCGCCGAGATCAGGATCTCTCCCACCAGGCGGAGGCGCGTGATGAGGCCGGGAGGCCAGCCCGCTCCGGCGGGCGTCGCCTGGAAGGCGATCCCCTGGACCCGCCGGCCCGACACGGCGACGGGGATCAGGAGCGTGGACGTCCCCGGACGCTCCTCGGAACCGGCCGGCGCGCCGCCGTCGACCGTCACCGTCTCGCCCTCGCACAGCCGCTCGAAGATGTTGGGAACCTCGGCCGCGAGGATGGCGCTTCCGGGGCGCGACGCGACCGAGACGTGGGCCTCGTGCGTCGCGCGAGCCTCGTTCTTCTCGGGGAGACAGACGAAGAGCGCGCACCGATCCAGTCCCATGGCCTCGCGGACCTTCTGGAGCGCGCGCTCCACGGTGCCGTTCACCCGGTCGGAATCGACGTCGATGAGCGTCGCGGAGATCTCCGAGACGAGCCGCTCGAACCGCAGCTGCTCGGAGAGCTCGCGGATGTATCGGCGGCGCTCGGAGCGATGGATGAGCAGAACGAGGACGGCCCCCGCGAGAAGGGCCAGGAGGGCGATGACCGACACGATCAGGCGGCGATGGCCCTGCCAGAGCGTCGGCGGCCGGCGCTCGACGATCGTGCCCGGGGGCAGCCGCTCCTCGCGCAGCCGCCAGCGCTCGAGCTGCCGGTAGTCCACGCGCGTCGCGAGGGATGGCGCAGGCGCGATCGGGATCGCGTCCACGCTCTCGCCGCCGAGCACGCGGAGCGTGAGCCGTGCCGCCGAGCGGCCCTGGCCCGCCAGGCTGTCGATCGAGCCCCCGACGATCCCGAGTCCGAGGTAGGTCTCCAGGAACCCGTACACGGGAGCCGCGGACGCCTCGCTGATCGGATTGACCAGATCCGGCGGGAAGTGGGACCGCCCGCTCCCGTCGCGGACGAGCGAGCCGTAGAGGACGATCGAGTCCGCCGGCAGCTTCCGGAGATCGTCCAGGATCTCGGGGAGGGGCGCATCTCCCAGGAAGCGGACGTCGAGCTTCTTTTCCGAGCGCTGCAGGGCCTGGATGACGGCGTCGGCGACGTAGCCGTCGTACTCCGACGTTCCGGCGATGACGACGAGCCGGCGCGCCTTCGGCTGCAGGCTCTGCGCCAGCCGCAGCGTGCCGGCGACGTCGAATTGGATCGGGATCCCCGTCGTGCCCGTGGGCCGCTCCCCGCGAAGACCGCGATCGCCGGCGCTGACGAAGATGAACGGGGCGCCCGGCCAGATCTCCGCACGATGGCGCTCGCCGAAGTCGAACGCGATGACGCCGAACGCGACGATCGCGTCCACGGGGCGGCTCCGATACTTTTTCTGCAAGAGCGCGACGAGGCTCGGCTCGAGGTCGGCGAGCGGGAAGCGGGCCAGGTCGACCGACTCCGAATAGAACAGGACCTCGCGAGGGGAGTCCGCCTGGATCTGCGCGCGCATCGCCTGCTCGACCGCGACCGCCGAGGGAAGCATCGCGTCGGGCCCGTGCAGCGTCAGGACCCGCCAGGGAGCCTGCTGGGCGAAGGCCAGGGCTCCCCCGGCCGCGACGAATTCCAGGGCCGCCAGGGCCCACATGACGACGCGCGACCGCCAGTTGTTCACGAAGACCCGGAAATCAAAGCACGAAAATGGCTCCCGCGCATTGCCTTCTCGGGCAGGCGCGAGGAAACTCCGGACGCGGCATGATCGCAGCCTGCGTTTGACCCGCATCCGCCGATTCTTGAGCCTCGTTCCGATGTTTCCGCTGTGGTCCGTGTACGCGCTCGCCCAGGATGCCGGGCCGCCTGGCGCCGCGACGGGAGGCCAGAGCGCCGAGGAGCTCGCCAAGAAGGTGCACCTTGGGGCAAAACTCGATCTGCAGCGAATGCGAGGAAGAGGGAAGGGTCGGACTCCGATTCCCTATGGGAGTACGATCGACCCACTTTAGGCCGGCCAGTGATTCACGAATGGACTCCGATGGTCTCCCCGTCGGGCGTCGCGCAACAGCATGACGATGGCCGCGGTCCGTTCCGTCTCCATCACTCCCTTCAGAGAGGAGAGATCCCATGAATCCGACTTCGACACCCAGCGGAACCACCGTGGTCGCCATGGTCCTCATCGGCGCATTCGCCATCGACCGGATCGTCACGATCCTGCTCTTTCTGCTCGAGCTCTCGCCCGGGTGGCGGCTCCGACATCCCGACCCTCGAATGCTCGCGGAGCCTCAGCGCAGCGATGCCGAGCGCAGTCAGAAGGTCCGGTACTTCGCTCTGGCGATCCCGATCGGGCTCGCCGCCGTCGTCGCGTTCAAACCGCGTCTACTCGATGCCATCGGCATCCCGGCCAGCGTCGTGCTCAATGATCTGTTTGCTCTACTCGTGCTCGTCGGCGGCGCCGACCGGATCACGGAGCTCCTCGGCTCCTCCGCCAAGGACCGGGCTCGCGACTCCGCGGAGAGCCCGATCAAGGTCGAGGGCACGCTCAAGCTCGTCTCGGGCGAGCAAGTGCGCCCCGCCGGCTCCTGATGGATCTCCGGTTCACGGCTACTGGCCCGTCTCCGGGACGGCTGCGCCGATCGCGGCGGCCGCCGACACGCGCGTTCAGCCTCATCCTCGGCGTGATTGCTGTCGCGCTCGTGCTCGGGCGCGGGAAGAGCGAGCCTCCGCCCCCGACTCCAACGCCTCCGCCCGGGCCTCGGATCCAGTGGGACCGCGAACGAATCGACTTCGATGCCCAGGCCGTTCGCTCGAGCTCCGCCGTCGAGCTCATCGGGACCAATGTCGGCGCCGGCGGGATAGTGGTGGGAAAGCTCGGGCTCGAGGGCCCGGACGCCCGCGACTTTCGGGTCGAGAAGGACGGCTGCTCAGGCAAAAAGCTCGCCCCCGGCGAGCCGTGTCACGTCTCCGTCGGCTTCCTACCGGAGACGCCGGGCACGAAGACGGGCCAGCTGTCGATCCGTGGAGAGGCCGGCGCCGAGCCCCCGAGCCTGACGCTTCAGGGCCGGGCCCTCGAGATCACACCCTCTCCGATTCCGCCGACGGACACGCCGACTCTCACGCCCGCACCCGTGCCCACGGACACCCCCGTGCCGCCGGAAACCGCACGCCCCGCCGCGCCGACAGCGTGGCTCTCCTGGCGGTTCGAGCCCTTCGGCGCAATACGCGCATTGCCGGCCCATGGAGAGCCGGTCCGACACTCGATGACACTCACGAACAACGCCGCGATGGGCACCCGGATTCGCCTCCTCGCCGAGCCCCCCGCGATTTTTCAGATCGACGCGGCCAGCTGCACGTCCCTGACGCCGCAAGGGAGTTGCTCCTTCGTCGTCGTCTTCTGGCCCAGAAATTTCCAGCGCTACGAGGGAACGCTCCTGGTCAAGTCGGATCGCTTCGCCCCGGTCAAGATCCCGCTCTCGGGAGAGGGCGTTCGACCCTGACGAGACCCAGGCGTCCGCGCCTCAGAACGCCTCGCCGACCCCCACGTAGACGCCGCTGCTCCCCTTGCCCCAGGCGTAGTCGACCCGGAAGTTGACCTGGTTCTCCCGCGCGAGCAGGAACCGCGCGCCGAGCCCGCCGCTGGGGAGCAGATCGCTGGAGTTCAGGCCGCCCCAGGTTTGCGCCACCTCACCGACGCCGCCGAAGACGACGAACCCGAACTTGCTGAAGAACCCGAGGCGCTCGGGGAGGTTGTAGCGGTACTCGACCTGGCTCGCGAGCATGACCCGGCCGATGTAGCGCCCGACGGCGTAGCCGCGCAGGTCGTTGGAGGAGCCGAAGAGACACAGCGTGTAAACCGGAGAGTCGCCCCGGACGTCGCACGCCGCCAGGCGCGCCGCCAGGACCTGGCGCACTCCGGGTGAATAGTAGAGGTTGAGCGACGACTTGTAGGACTGGAAGTCCCGGTCTCCGCCGACCGCGGAGTCGTAGAAGTCGGCCTTGAGGTCCCAAAGCATCCCGCGCTCCGGATACGTCGTCGAGTCGCGCGAGTCCGATTCGACGTGGAGGCCGAGGCTGGCTAGCGATAGGGATCGGTCCCGTTCCGGGGGAGCGGCCTCGGAGCCGCTGTCGGCCGCGTCGATCCGAAGGTTGGTGGTCGCGTACAGGTATTGCGCTCCCACGAGGAACGTCTTCGACACGCGGCGCAGCCCCTCGACCGAGAAGCCCTTCGCGTCCTGCACGATCGGGATCGAGGGCGGCGTCGTTCCCGGCGGCACGTCGATCGGGAAGAGGTCGTAGTGAATCTTCGCCAGCGCGACTCCCCCGAGCAGGCGCCAATGGTCCTCGGCGACGTAGGCCCGCATCGCGCCGCCGAAGGCGTAGCTCTTGTTGCTGGTGTAGAAGCCGCCGACGCCCACGACGCTCGGCGGCGAGACCGTGTCGCTCGCCTCGAGCGGGAGGAGCACGGCACCCACCAGCCCGAGCCCGCTCCCGAGGGTCGGATTCGAGAGCGGGATGGGCGCGGCCAGGAATTCCGTCTTCCGCGTCGTCTTCTCTTCCTCGGAGGGAGCCTTTCCGGGACTGGAGGGCGGGATCGGCGCGATCGCGGAAGGATCCAGGGGAAGGGGCGCCGGCACCTCGCTCGGGTTGGATCCGACGATGTGGATTCTGGAAGATGCCGCCGGCGTCGGCGTCGGGGCCGGGGCGGAAGTCGTCGAGGCGACGGCCGTCTCCTGCCCGCGCGCCGCCGCGGCCACGAACAGCAGGGCCGCTCCCACGGCCGTCCATCCTGCGCTCGTCCTGCCGGTTTGAATGGTCGCTCCAGCCCGGCCTCGCGGTCCGATCCTCACCTCCTGGGGTCGGACGCTTCCCGCCGGATTCGGCCATCGTAACGTGCCGCGCGGGCAGGATTCTTCCTCCGGTGGGCGGCGCGAAGGGAGCCCCGTCCACGTCTTTGACCCGATGCCGCGCGCATGCACCAAGGTCCTATTGAATTCCGGGGGGCCCTCTCTGACGATTACGCGGGCGAGGCGGACCTCGTCTCGTGGAGGAGGAACAATGCGCAAAATCCTGATGCTCGGTTTGCCGCTCGCCCTCGGAGCCCTGGCGGTACCGGCGGCGGCGTCGGCAGACGACCTCACGGGGGCCCAGTCGCTGCTCTGCACCCCCCTGGAGGTGTCGGTCTGCACCGAGGATACCGACTGCGTCGTCTCGAATGCCCTGGATCTCAATCTCCCGCAATTTCTCGAGATCGACCTCAAGGGCAAGAGGATGGCGACGACGAAGGCGAGCGGCGAGGATCGCTCGACGCCGATCCGCACGCTCGAGCGCGAGAACGGAATGATCTACATCCAGGGCATCGAGAGTGGCCGCGCCTTCAGCTTCGTGATCTCCGAGAGCACCGGCCTGCTCTCGGTCGCGGTGGCGAGAGACGGCAAGGCCGTCTCGGTCTTCGGTGCCTGCACGCCCCTTTCGGCGGGAAAATAGGAGTCCACCATGAAGAAGATCGTGTTCTCCGCCATCGCGATCGTCCTGGCCGTCCAGATGCCGACCCGCGCGCAGACGCAGCAGAAGTCGGTCGGGTCCGCCATCGGGGTCTACGTGTTCCCCGCGGCGGGGCAGACGGCGCAGGTCCAGTCCCAGGACGAGGCCTCCTGCTACCAGTGGGCGATCCAGAACACCGGAATCGATCCCGCCCACCTTTCCCAGCCGGCCCAGGCCCCGCCGCCGCCGCAGACCGCGGGGGCCCCGACGGGCTCGGGCGCCCGGGGGGCGGCGCGGGGCGCGGCGAGCGGAGCGCTGATCGGCGGGATCGCGGGAGACGCCGGAAAGGGCGCGGCCATTGGGGCCGCCACGGGGGCGGTCGCGGGCCGGCACAAGGGCCGGCAGGCCCAGGCACAGGCCGAGCAGCAACAGGCGCAGAGCGCGCAGCAGGGCACGGCAGACCAGATGGGCGCCTTCAAGAAGGCCTTCAGCGCCTGTCTCGAGGGGAAGAAGTACACCGTCAAGTTCTAGTAAGGTCTCGCAGCCCGGTCGGCACCGGAGACGCTCAACAGAAAGGAGCACCCATGTTCAGGAAGACTCTGATCGGCACGGCCATCGCCCTGGCGCTCGCCGCGGTCGCGTCGGCGCGCAGCGACGGCCACACGGCGACCGTCACGGCGACCGTCACCAAGATCGACTCGGCCAACCGTGTGCTGACGCTCAAGGGCCCCGAGGGCAACGTCATCGACGTCGAGGTCTCCACCGCGGTCAAGCGCTTTCCCGAGATCAAGGTCGGCGACAAGATCGTGGTGACCTACGGGGAAGCGGTCGTCATCAACGTCTCCAAGGCCGACGCGTCCCTGCCGCTCAGCACCTCGGTCGAGAGGTCGCTCGCGCCGCAGAACACCGAGAGGCCGTCCGGCGTCGCCAAGCGCACGATCAAGGCGGTCGTGGGCGTCGACTCGATCGACACGGCGAAGCAGGAAGTCACGGTGCACACTGCCGACGGCAGCACGGCGACGTTCCACATCAAGGATCCCAAGAAGGCGGAGGGGGTCAAGGCGGGCGATAAGATCATGCTCCTCTATGAGGAGGCCGTCGCCGTCGAGGTCAAGAACCCCTGAGGGTCCGCCGCTCGCCGGGCTCGCCGCCGTCGTCGTGACCAACGCCAGGCACCAGGAACTGACGACAGAGAAACGAGGAAAGAAAATGCGCCGGAGCCTCAACCCCGCGCGACTTGCGTGGAGCGCGGCCGCGCTCCTGCTCGCCGCCCTGCCCGTCCTGGCCCAATTCCCCGACGACGTTCCCGAGAACGCCCGGTTCCGGCTCGGAGGGATCTTCGCGACGCTCGATTCCAGGGCGACCCTGAGCACGGCCAACCTGCCGGGAACCGTTGTCGACTTCTCCGACCTCGGGATCACGCCGGATCACAAGACCACGTTCCAGGGTGAGGGCTACTGGAACTTCCTGGGTCGGAGTTATCTCGATTTCGGTTACGTCGACTTCGACGCGTCGGGATCCCACGCCATCTCGAGGGACATCAATTTCGGCGGCGCGATCTACAAGGCCGGCGCGACCGTGGACGCAGAGAGCCGGACACGCTTCATTTACGCCGCGTACCGCTTTGGCATCTTCAAAAATCCGACGTTTCACTTCGGCCTCTCGCTGGGAGTCAGCTATTACTCCTCTCGCGCCAGCCTCGCGGCGACGGCGGGAGTCACCCGGCCGGACGGATCCGTCATCCAGGGTGGTTTCGCCGCCGAGCGCGAGCTCAACCTCCCCGTTCCGGTCATCGGAGCCGAGGCGGAGCTCCGCCTCTTTTCCAGAGTGACGATCGGAGCGAGGTTTCGGGGATTGAAGGCTAACGTCTCGCCCTACAGCGGGTCGTATGTCGAGGCGCAGGGCTCGATCAATTGGTATTTCGCCAGAAACTTCGGCATCGGGGGCGCCTACGACTACCACCACATCCGGATCGAGAGGACCAACGACACGAGCTTCGTCCGATTCGATCAGATCTACGACGGGCCGCGAGGTTTCCTCGTGATCACCTTCTGAGGAGACGGGCCGACCCGCGCTCAGGACCATGGACTCACGGCGAATGAGCCGGCGACGAGGTTTGCTGGCGCCGGCCGCGCTGGCGCTTCTCCTCCTTTCTGCCGCGCCGCCGCCCAAGGCGCCACCCGGCATGCGCTGGATCCCCCCGGGTGAGTTCACGATGGGCACGGACAGCAGCAACAGCATGGTCAACGAGCGGCCGGCCCACCGGGTCAAACTCGACGGGTTCTGGATCGACGAGACGCCGGTGACCAACGCGCAGTTCGCGAGATTCGTCGAGGCCACGCGCTACAAGACGACCGCCGAGCGCGCGCCCGAGTGGGAGGAGCTCCGGAAGCAGCTCCCTCCCGGGACGGCGAAACCCGACGCGAGCCAGCTCGTGCCGGGCGCGCTCGTCTACACGCCCCCGTCGCAGCCCGTGCCGCTCGACGACATGTCGGGCTGGTGGCGCTGGGTGCCTGGCGCGAGCTGGCGCCACCCGGAGGGCCCGGGCAGCGGCATCGACGGCCGGGACCAGGAGCCGGTCGTCCAGGTCTCGTGGGACGACGCCCACGCGTACGCGAAGTGGGCGGGAAAACGCCTCCCGACGGAGGCGGAATGGGAATACGCCGCGCGCGGCGGGCTCGAGGGCAAGCGCTTCGCCTGGGGCGACGAGTTCCGGCCCGGCGGCAAGTACATGGCGAACACGTTCCAGGGACACTTCCCGGACAAGTCCGCGCCCGAGGACGGCTACCGCGCCGTTCGCCGGTCAAGGCGTTTCCGGCCAACGCGTACGGCCTCTACGACATGGCCGGAAACGTGTGGCAGTGGACGAGCGACTGGTACCGCATCGACTATTTCGCGGATCTCGCGCACGCGGGGGTCGCGAAGATCCCAAGGGACCGAAGGAGAGCTTCGACCCCGGCGACCCCTACGCGAAGAAGCGCGTCATCAAGGGCGGCTCGTTTCTCTGCAACGTCTCCTACTGCGAGAGCTACCGCCCGAGCGCGCGCCGCGGCACGCCGCCGGACACGGGATCCGAGCACGTCGGGTTCCGCTGCGTGAAGAGTGTCTCGTAGGATCGCCGTGACGACTCGCGCGTCGCGGCTGGGCGTGCGCGGCGCGGCGGTCCTCGGCCTCGCACTGCTCGCGGCGCCGGGGCGCGCGACCGCCCAGTCGGGCGGAGAGCCGGTTCCCTTCGAGCTCTGGGGCAACGTGACCCTCGATTACCCCAGGGGCGAACGCTGGCTCTTCGAAGCCGACTTCGAGCCGAAGACTCAGGTCTCGAGCGGCGAGAAGTGGTGGAACGTCGATGTCACGCCGCTCGTCGAGTACTACCCCACCCGCTGGATCGACCTCGTCGGAGAGACCGTGTTCGGCTACACCCGGCAGGAGGACGACCTCAACACGAAAGAGCTCTCTCCGCGATTTGGCTTTCGCCTCAACCTGCTCAACAACCTGCGCGAGAACCGCTATCTGCCGCCCGGGCTCTTGAGACGCGTGCGGGTCGCGACGCTGGTGCGTTTCGAGTATCGCAATCTCTGGTACAGCGACGGCAGAGAATCTCAGCACGGATGGAGGTTCAGGATTCGGCTCGAGGCGAAGGTTGGAATCAACCACGCAGACCTCTCCCAGGACTGTTCGCTCTACGGGATCTTCGACACGGAAGGCTACGTTCCCTTCGGCGACGGCGTGTCGGAGCGCTACGCGTCGAAGGCTCGGGCTCGAGCGGGGCTCGGCTACCGCCTCCGCTATCAGACACGTTTCGAGCTTCTTTACATCCGCGATTGGCATCGAGACGCCCCGGGATCCCCGAAACAGCCCACCGCCAACGCTGTAGACGCTAGGCTGAAACTGTTCTTCTGAGACCTCGTCCCCGAATCGGCGCCAAGAAAAACGCCGCATCCGAGATGGACTCGGACGCGGCGAGGAATTCCCGGGCTCGAGACTACTGGCTGCGCTGCAGGCGACGCCGAAGGTTCAGGAACAGGCCGCTCGCGAGCAACAGCGCACCGGCGAGGCCGACCAGAGGCCAATCGCTGGCGGTCTTCGGCAGCTTCTTCGACGCGTGCGCCGGAGCGGGCTCGGACGCCGGAGCCGGAGCCGCAGCCGCCGCCGGTGCGGGAGCCGGGGCCGCCGCGGGCGCAGCCGCGGGCGCCGGAGACGAATGCACGCTCGCATTGACCTGCTGCTCGGTCATGACCGTAGGGCGGATGCCGGGTGATGATCGTCGCCGTGAGCATGTCGCCCACGCGCAGGCTCTGCAGGTCGACATGTTCACCCTCGCGGATGATCGTGATGTTCTTATCCGCGACGTCGTCGATCGTGAACTTGCGCACGCCGTTCTGTCCGCGAACGATGATCGCGTTGCCCGCCGTGGCGAGGACCTTCGCGTTGCGGACTTCGGTCACCGTGACCGGCTGGGTGGTGGTCGTCGTCGTGATCGCCGCGGTGCCCTTCATCCCGGGCTTCAGGTCATGGACGCCGATCGTCTTTCCGTCCATGGTCAGCTTGAAGTCATCGGGCAGCGTGACCTCGCGGATGCCCTTCTCGCTCTTGTAGACAACTTTGTTGCCGTCGACCGAGATCACCTCGAAATTCCGATACTCCGTGGACTTCGTGGTCGTCTGCGCGCCGGCCGTAGCCGCCAGAAAAACCAGAGCGCAGCCCGTCCATGCCGCCAGTAACCGTTTAGAGAGCGCCATCCCTTTCCTCCTTGTTTCGCAAATCGGGTACGACCCGCAGTTGCGCGAGCCTCCGAGGCTATCCTAATGTTCTTCGACCGGGACCGCCCACGGCAATGGGACCTTGGTGCCATTCGGCCGGCCGTTCGGCCATCCCGAGCCCTCCCGCCATCCGCGCCATACGGCCGTCCCTCAGCCCGCCGGCGTCGCCGCGCGGGAGGCTCCGCACGATGTAGCGCTGCGGAGCGGAGCCGACGAAGTAGAACGGGTAACACGTCACGAGCGTGATCGATTCGGACGGCGTCGGGTCGAGGACCCAGACGTCGTTTGGCGTGACGAGCCAGATGTTGGAAACGACGAACGCCTCGGAACCCCGGACGGTCTCGAGGTCGATCGTATCGCCGACGGCGATGTCCTTCAGCCCGCGGAAGAATCCGTCCCGATGGCCCGCGATCGCCACGTTCCCCGCCTGACCGGGGAGGGCGGTCCCCTCCACGTGCCCGACGCCATAGTCGAGCGCCGGGTCGTCGGTGCCCTCGACCACGGGGACCTCGAGGTGGATCTTGGGGATCTTGAGGATCGCCAGGGGGGCCGCGTTCGAGGAAACGGCCGGGACCGAGGACACCAGGGTCCAGGCCTTGACCCGCTCGTTGGACCAGAGGCTCCGGTCGGGCTCGGGCCACGCGAGCGGCGCGGCTACCGGAGCAGGCGCCCCGGCCGCCGGGTGCGGCGCCTCGCGGCTCTGCGCCAGCCGCTGCTGCTCGAACCGGCGGATCTCCTCGCGCGCGCCCGCAGCATGGCGGGCGCGAATCGCGAAGTAGGCTCCGATCAGGAGGATCCCCAGTGACCAGGCGAGGATCTCAAGAACCCTGAGGCCAGGGCCTCGCGAGCGGCGGGTCAATCCGTCCGGCATGGCGTATCCATCATGCCATGCGGTCAGCCCGGTGGCGGGTCGCCCGCCTCACCGCGGGATCTCGCCCTTCCAGCCGGCCGGGGCTACTCTGCGTCTTTCGTCACGACCCAGGTCTTGTCGGGGTAGTACGCCTTGATGCCCGAGGCGATCTTGGCGGTGTCCGGGCCGAGGTCCTTCTGGTAGACGGTTCCATCGTTGTTGACCTGGAAGGTCTGGATCCCGGTGACCCCGTACTGCGCCGGCCACGCGATCGCGGCGAAGCCGCCGACCATGGCTCCCTTCCAGACGTAGTCGCGGGCCCCGAGCCGGGCGTTCGGGCCCTGCGAGCTCAGGACGCGGAGGAAGTAGCCGTTGTAGGGCTGCGTCTTGTCGGTGTAGCCCTCGGCGAGCGCCTTCGCGATCTCATCGCCCATCGGCCCGGCGGGCTTGCCGTCCGCGTCGCGCCAGGAGAGCCCGTCGTGCTTGCCCGCGGTGCTGAGGAACTTCTGTGCGTACTGTCGGGGCCCGTTCTCGTCGCGCGGCACCGAGGCATATTCCTCCTGCGCTTCGACGTAGCCGCGGAGCAGGTTGATCGTGTCGAGCTCGTTCCCGCCGATGCGGCGGTTCAGAATCTCCTCGCGGCCCTGGTTCGCGTCGAAGCGCCACTTCCCGCCGGATTCGACGAGGGGCACGGGAAGCGGCCATGCCTCGTTCCCGACTTCGACGATGGCCTTGTGCGCGCCGTCTTTCTCGATCTCCATCTTCTCCTTCGCGAGCTGCGCGAACTTCTCCATCCGGTTCTTGTCGTCGACGGCGTCGCCCGTGGTGACGATGTCCTTGCCGCCGGGTCCGAAGAGCGCGATCACCGCGGCCTGGTCGCCCGACGCGGAGGCCTTGACGAGGGCGTCGGCCGCCTGCTGCGGGCTATCGAATGCCTTCCCTCCGGCGGGCGCTGCCGGGTCCGGCGTTCCGAGGGCCAGGGCGCAAACGCCGCTCCACGCGATCGTGAACAGAAACGTCAGCCTGTTCTTGCTCGTGTTCATGCTCATGTTCGTTCCTCCCCTACCGCCGCCGTCCGCCGCCGCCGCCGCCGCCCCGGCTCGCCGAGCCGCGCGAGCTCGAGGAGCGCGCCGAGCTTCCGCTGTAGCCGCCGCCGCCACTGCGCGAGGAGCCTCCGCCGCTAAATGCGCTGCTGCCGCCGCTGCTGCGACCGCTTCCGCCGACGTCCCGGCTACCGGCCCGGTTGCCGCTGCTCGAGCCGCCGCCGCTGAAATTGCCTCCGCCACTCCCGGAGCCCCCGCCGCGGTTGGAGGTGCCCGCGCTCGGGCTCGAGCCTCCGCGGTTCCCGCCGGCGCCGCTTCGATCCGAGGTGCCTGCCCGGTTCTGGCTCTGGGCCTGTCGGTTCTGCGCCCCCGCCTGCCTGGATGAGGCCGAGTCGCCCCGGGCGTTGCCGCCGTACTTGCTGGCCGTCGCCTTGTCCTTGTACGGCGCGCCGCCGCGCTGCTGCGCGTTGTGCTGCCAGTTGCTGTTCCCGGTGCGGTTGCCCTGGTTGTTCCGGACGTTGTTGTTCTTGACGTAGTTGTTGTTGTTGTTGATGTTGATCGTGTTGTTGCTGCCCCACCCGCAACCCCAGCCGCCCGAGATCCCGACCCCGATCGCGATTCCCACGCCAAACCCCACGAGGGCGGTGCCGGGGTAATACGGCGGGTAATACATCGGGTAGTAGGGATAGACCGGCGGCGGGTAGACGACGGTCGGATTGTAGGAGGGCACGTAGATGACCTCGGGGTTCGAAGGCTGGATGATGATCGTTTCCTTCGACTCGATCACCTTCGTCTCGACCTTCTGCTGCTCGCTGGACGCGAGCGCACCCTTGTCCTGAGCCTTCTTCCTCATCCGCTGGACCGCCTCCATGAGGTCGTTCTGCTGCGCGAGGAACGCGTCGCCGAGGTCCTCCGTCCACTTGACGTTTTCGCTCAGGACCTTGAGCGCGTCAGGGAGCGAAACGAGCGCCTGGACGCTCGGATCCCAGTCCTGCTCCATCGCGGCCTTTTCCTGCGCCTCGCCCTTCAAGTCCGGGTTCTTGGCCAGCCACTGCTGCGCGGCGATCACGTCGATGGGATACGTCGCGGCGACGAGGACCTGGGCGAGCAGCGGGTCCGGGTAGAGCGCGATCGGCGCGACCAGGGAGTCGAGCTGGTCGGCGGAGAGCTTGACCTGATCCGGAGCGTCGGAAGGCGCGGGCGGCTGCTGGGCCAGCAGAACGCCGCCGTCCGGCGCGGCCAGGACCCCGGTCAGGAGCGCGGCCAGGACGGTGCCTCCGGCTCCGTGCCACCGTCTACGGAAAGTCTGGAGCGAAATCATCTCATCCTCCTGTTCGAGGCTCGTCGCTCGCTTTTTCGAAGTTTCGACTGCAGCATCCTATCCGGGAATCAGGTAGAGCGTCACCGCAAAAGCGGCGTAGACGGCGAGCAGCTGGACGCCCGAGTACCAGGCCGAGTGTCCACCCGCGACGACACCGGTCACGGTCAGCGTCGTCAGGAGAACCATCAGCACCTGTCCCCCGCCGAAGTTCAGGTCCATCGGCGTCGGTGCGATGAAGTAGCTCAGGATCAGAAGAACCGGCGCGACGAAGAGGGCGATCTGGGACGAGCTGCCCATCGCGATCCCGACGCTCAGGTCCAGACGATTCTTTCGGGCGGCCGAGAACGCCGCCATCCCCTCGGCGGCGCCCCCGACGAGCGAGACCACGATGAAACCCACGAACGCCTGCGACATCCCGAGCTTCAGCGAGGTCTCCTGAACGGCGCCGACGAAGATCTCGCTCACGAACGCGATCCCGACGGTCGCCACGACCAGGCCGCCGAGGGCCCACGGCAGGGGCCATGGCGTCTCGTGCTCGCCTCCCTCGGCGCTCGCGAAGAGATCCTTGTGGGTCTTGAGCGAGAAGAGGAGGCTCAGCCCGTAGGTCACGAGCAGGATCACGGCCAGGCTCAGGCTCACGGACCGGATGAAGGACGGGACGTTCAGCCTGTCCACGCGCGTGACGACCGAAGGAATGAGAAGCGCGATCGACGCCAGCAGGAGCATCGACGACTGGACGCGGGCGTTGCGCGCGTTGAACTCCTGGACCCGGAACTTGACGCCGCCGAGCACGAAGGAGACGCCCAGCAGGAACAGGCTGTTGGTCACGATGGCGCCCGCGATGCTTGCCTTGACGAGGTCGAGCATCCCGGCGCGCAGGGCGGTGATCGCGATGACGAGCTCGGTCAGGTTGCCGAGGGTGGCGTTGAGCAGTCCTCCGACGGCGTCGCCCGTCTTCGACGCGACGCTCTCGGTCGACTGGCTCAGCAGTCCCGCGAGGGGGACGATCGCGAGGACCGAGAGGACGAAGAGCGCGGTGTGAGATTCGGGCCGAGCCGCCTCGACGGCGAGGACGATCGGAACGAAGACGAGGAGCCAGTACAGCGGGTTGCCGCGAAGCTCCCGCAGTACCGCGTTCATGCGCTAGAGGTATCCGGCGTGGAGGTCCGTGGCAATTGGACCAAGGTCCCACGGAAGCGCGCGCGCCGCCGCGGTGCATCGGAGGACGTCGTCCGCCGCGGATAGAATCCGCTCGGGTTCCTGCCCAGAGGAGGCAAGAGATGCGCTCCGGAAGGATTGCTCGGGTCCTCGTTCCGACGTTTCTGGCTCTCGCAAGCGCCCTGTGCGCCAGGCCGCTCTCGGCGGAGCAGAAGAAACCGACCCCCGCACCGAAGGCCCAGAGGGAGACTCACGAGCTGCCCACGCAACTCGCCAACTACAGCGGCGACTTCGACGGGATGCGCAAGCGCCGGACCGTGCGCGTGCTCCTGCCCTACAACAAGACCAATTTCTTCATCGACAAGGGAACCCAGCGCGGCATCACCTACGACGCGTTCAAGTTGTTCGAGGACTACATCAACAAGAAGTACAACACCGGCAACCTGAAGATCCACGTCGCGATGATTCCCATGAGCCGGGGCGAGCTCGCCAATGCGCTGCTCGGCGGCCGCGGTGACATCATCGCCGCCAACGTCACGATCACGCCCGAGCGCCTGGAGAAGGTGGACTTCGCCAATCCCGTGCTCAAGAACGTGTCCGAGGTCGTGGTCTCGGGCCCGCAGTCCGAGCCGATCGCAACGGCCGACGATCTTTCCGGACGCGATGTTTTCGTGCGCAAGGATTCCATCTACGACGAGAGCATTCAGAAGCTGAATGCCGAGCTCAAGAAGCGCGGCAAGGAGCCGGCCAAGAGGCGCCTCGCCCCCGACAACCTCGAGGACGAGGATCTCCTCCAGATGCTGAACTCGGGCCTCGTTCAGTACGTCGTCGTGGACGACGTCCTGGCTAACTTCTGGGCGAAGGTCTTGCCGAAAATCAAGGTCCATCCGGACATCACGCTGCGCACCGACGCGGAGATCGGCTGGGCGATTCGCAAGAACAGTCCCCTCCTGAAGGCGGAGCTGAACGAGTTCATCGCGAAGTACCCCGAGGGCTCGGCCACGCGGAACATGCTCCTCGCGAAGTACCTGAAGAGCACGAAGTTCGTGAAGAACGCCGCGTCGGCCGAGGAGCTCAAGAAGTTCGAGCAGATGATCACGTTCTTCAAGCAGTATGGCGACAAGTACGACATGGACTTTCTCCTGATGGCCGCGCAGGGCTATCAGGAGTCGCAGCTCAACCAGAACGCCAAGAGCCAGGTCGGCGCCGTCGGGGTGATGCAGATCATGCCGGCCACGGGGCAGGACATGAAGGTCGGCGACATTTCCCAGACCGAGGCCAATATCCACGCCGGCGTCAAGTACATGCGGTTCATGATCGACCAGTTCTACGCCAACGAGCCCATGGACAAGCTGAACAAGGGTCTCTTCGCGTTCGCCGCATACAACGCGGGCCCGGGGCGGATCGCGAAGCTGCGCAAGGAGGCCGAGCAGAAGGGCCTCGACCCGAACAAGTGGTTCAACAACGTGGAGATCGTGGCCTCGCAGAAGATCGGCCGGGAGACCGTGACCTACGTGGCCAACATCTACAAGTACTACATCGCGTACAAGCTGGTCACGGAGGACCTGGAGGAGCGCAGGCATGCGCGCGAAGAAGTCGCGAAGCCGCAGTAGCTCGCAGCAGCCATGAGCGACGAGCGCCCGCCGGAACCTCTCCTCGGACACTCGCGGCGGGTGCTGAGCCCGCTCGAGCGGTTCGGGGAGGCCGTCTTCGGGCTCATCATGGTGCTGACGATCACCGGCTCGCTGAGCGTGGCCGAGGCGGGAAAGGCGGAAGTCCGCACGATGCTGATCGGCGCCCTGGGGTGCAATCTCGCCTGGGGCATCGTGGACGCCGTGATGTACCTGCTCGGCGTCCTTTTCGAGCGCGGCCGCGGGCGCGTTCTGCTGAAGGCGGTGCGCGCGCGCGCCGCGACCGCCGAGAACGCGCGCGCCATCGTGTCGGACGCCCTGCCCCCCGTCGTGGCCTCGGTCCTGGGCACGGCCGATCTGGAGTCGATGCGCGAGCGACTCGCGAACCTGCCCGAGCCCCCGCGCCCGCGCCTGGGGAGCGAGGACTGGCTCGGCGCGCTCGGCGTGTTCCTTCTCGTCTTCCTCTCGACGTTCCCGGTGGCGCTGCCTTTCCTCCTGCTCTCCGACGCGCATGCGGCGCTGCGCATTTCGAACGTCGTGGGCGTGATTCTCCTCTTCGCCTGCGGCTTCGCGATGGCGCGCTACAGCGGCCTGCGCACGCTCGTGACCGGGCTCGCGATGGCCGCCATCGGCGCGGTGCTCGTCGCGGTGACCATGGCGCTCGGAGGATGAGGACAACCCCAACCCTGACCGCCGCAGTCGGCGCGCTCCTGCTGGCCGCAGGCTACGGCGTCGCCGGCGCCCAGCCGGTGCCTCCGGCGCATCCCGGGGAGCCTCCGGCCGAGTGGCAGTTCTCGATCACCGGCATCGCCAATTTCGTGCCGGACGACATCGACTACGGGTACGGAACGTTCACCGCCGACCGCTCCGCGCTCCATCTCGAGGCCCGCTACAACTACGAGAGCCTCGAGACCGGGTCCCTCTGGATCGGCGCGAATTTCGAGTTCGGGAAGACCGTGACGTTCGAGGTCACGCCCATGCTCGGAGGCATCTTCGGAAAAACCGACGGCATCGCGCCCGCTTATCACCTCACGGTCAACTGGTGGAAGCTCCAGCTCTACAGCGAGGGGGAGTATCTCTTCGACACGAATGACCACAGCGACAGCTATTTCTACAACTGGAACGAGCTCACGATCTCTCCGCTCGAGTGGCTTCGCGCGGGCCTCGTGAGCCAGAGGACACGGGTCTACCAGACTCCGCTCGACATCCAGCGCGGGATCCTGGTGGGCGGTTCCTTCAAGAACTGGACTCTGACCTTCTATCTCTTCAATCTCGGCTGGACCGACCCGACCGCGGTCTTCTCGGTCGGTCTGGAATTCTGAGACCGGTCCCCCGGCGCGATCCGGCTGACATAGGATTTCGACGATGAGTCCCACGGCGGGGCCGACTGCGTTTCAGGATGTCGGCGGCTGGGCGACCATCGTCTGGCTGCTGGTGGCGTCGGCATCCCTCACGGTCGGGTTGATCCACCTCTCGATCGGTTTCCGCCAGCCGCGCCGCGCCCAGGTCTGGTTCGGCCTCACCGGAATCGCGAACGCGGCGATCGCGTGCTTCGAGCTCGCCCTGATGCGGTCGACGACTCCCGATCAGGCGGGCCACCTCCTCCGGTGGATCCACGTGCCCGTCTTCGTCTACGTCACTTGTCTGGTGCTCTTCCTCCGCACCTTCTTCAAGGCCGGGCGCGTCTGGCTCGCCGCGGCGGCGATCGGCTGCCGGGGGCTCGCATCGCTCGTCGTCAATTTCCTGCGGAGCCCCAACCTGAACTTCGTCACGATCACGCGGCTTCAGCCGATTCCGTTCCTGGGGGGAATGGTCTCGGTGCCCGAGGGCGTGGTCAGCTCCTGGACGAGGCTCGGAGAGCTGGGCTCGGCCCTGTTCCTCGCCTTCGTGGCCGACGCAACGATCGCCGTCTGGAGACGGGGGGATCGCCGGCGGGCCGCCGTCATCGGCGGGGGCGCTGTCCTCTGCATCGCGGTCGGGGTGGTTTCCGCCGGGCTCGTCCACCGCGGCATCGTGCATGTTCCCTACCTGATCAGCCTTCCGTATTTCGTGGTGCTCGGCGCCATGTCGAACGAGCTCAGCCGGAACGTCGCGAAAGCGGACAAGCTCGAACGCGAGCTATCCGCCCAGAGAGGTTTCCTGCACGAATCCGATCAACGCCTCGAAGTGGTCGCCGAGTCGGCGGATTTGAGCTTCTGGTCCTGGGACAGCCGAAGCGGCCGGATGTGGATGACTCCGAAGGGTCGCATCCTCCACGGCTACGCGGAGGATGAGCGGCTCGACATGAATCGTTTTCTCTCGTCGGTCCATCCGGACGAGCGGGAGCGGCTTCGACGACTCATCGACGCCGCCGCGCGTGAGGGCGGCTCGTTCGAGATCGAGTACCGCATCCTGCCGCCGGACGGCGGTGTGCGTTGGATTTCGATGCGCGGCGCCGGGGAGCGCAACGAAAGCGGCTCGCACGTTCGAGGAGTCTCGATCGACGTGACCCGCCGCATGACCGCGGAGGCCGAGGCGCGGCTGCGCCAGGTCGAGCTGACGCACCTCTCCCGGGTCACCATGCTCGGCGAGCTCTCCAGCTCGCTGGCACACGAGCTCAACCAGCCGCTGACCGCGATCCTGTCCAACGCGCAGGCGGCGCACCGGATGATGGACCAGGGAATCGACACCCGCGAGGAGATCCGGGAGATCCTCTCCGAGATCATCTCCGAGGACCGCCGTGCCGGAGAGGTGATCCGGAGGATGCGCGGTCTTCTCAAGAAGGGAGAGATCCGCGCGGAGCCGCTCGACCTCCCCGAGGTCGTGGACGAGATCGCGCGGCTGCTGCGGAGCGATCTGATCAGCCGCGGGGTCGCCCTCTCGACGGATTTCGAGACGGCCCTTCCCCGGGTGGTGGCGGACCGCGTTCAGACCAGTCAGGTCCTCCTGAACCTCGTCACCAACGCCTGCGACGCCATGGAGCAGACGCCGGCCGAGCAGCGGCGCCTCCTCCTGAGCGCGGGGCGCGCCGACAGAGATCTCGTCCGGGTGTCGGTGGCCGACAGCGGCTCGGGAATCGCGCAGGCCGACGTCGAGAGCCTCTTCCAGCCCTTCGTGACGACCAAGACCACGGGAATGGGCCTCGGGCTGGCCGTCTGCCGGACGATCGTGGCGGCCCACGGCGGGCGCATCTGGGCCACCCACAACCCGGAACGCGGCACCACATTTCATTTCACGCTCCCGGCCGCCGTGGAGACTCGGGCGTGAGCATCGTTTCCCAGCGCGTGTTCGTCGTCGACGACGAGCCGGCCGTGCGAAAGAGCCTCTGGCGCCTCCTGCGCTCGGCGGGCTTCGAGGTCGAGGCCTTCGAATCGCCCGAGGAGTTTCTCCGCGCGCTTCCGCCGGACTCGCCCGGCTGCGCGATCCTCGACGTGTCGATGCCGGGGCTCGACGGCCTCGCGCTCCAGCGCGAGCTCGAGGCTCGCGGAAGCGCCCTGCCCATCGTGTTCCTGACGGGACGCGCAGACATCCCGCAGAGCGTCCAGGCGATGAAGCGCGGCGCGGTCGACTTCCTCACGAAGCCGGTGGAGGCCGAGCTCCTGCTGCGCGCGGTGCGCCAGGCGCTGGAGAAGGACCGCGCCGGGCGCGCCGTCGCGGAGGACCTCGCCGACATCCGCCGCCGCCTCGCCACCCTGACCATTCGCGAGCGCGAGGTCCTCGAGGGCGTCGTCTCAGGCCGGCTCAACAAGCAGATCGGCGGCGACCTCGGGATCAGCGAGAAGACCGTCAAGGTCCATCGCGGCCGCGTCATGGAGAAGATGGGAGCCGCTTCGCTCGCGGAGCTGGTGCACGTGGCCGAGCGCGGCGGCATTCGCCGGGACTGATCGGAGACGGCCGCGCGGCGCATCGGACCGCGTAAGACCAAGGTCCCATTGCGTTCGCCCGCGCGCGGAGAGAGCGTGGGGATATGGCCTCGTCGGGATTCACCCCGGCTGGTCGTGCCGGCGCTCCCATTCGATGGCTCGAGATCTCCGCCCTTCCCGAACGGGCAGCGGCGGGAATCTCGAATCGGCTCTTCCGGCGTCACTCGGCCGAAACCTTGCGCCGGCAGGCCCGCTGGCACCAAGGTCTCATTGCGGCGGCTCCTCCCGACCTCTAGCGTGCCGATGTGTCTCCAGCAGCTCCGCTCATCGCAATCGTGGACGACGAAGAGAGCATTCGGCGAGCGCTGGGGCGTCTGATCCGATCGGCCGGCCTGGACTCGGTGGCGTATGCGGGCGGCGACGAGTTTCTCGAGACTCTCTCCGCCCGCAGACCCGACTGCGTCGTGCTCGACCTGCACATGCCGAAGGTGGACGGCTTCAGCGTCCAATCCTGGGTCTCGCGGGCCGATCTCCGGATCCCCGTCATCGTCATCACCGGCCGCGACACGCCCGAGACAGAGGCCAGGGTGATGGACAACGGCGCCTTCGCCTACTTCCGAAAACCCGTCGACGGCGACGCCCTCCTCGAAGCCATTTCCCAGGCGATCGGCCGCAAGAAAAACGGCTCGCGTTGACGCTCCGCAAACGTCCCGGAACAGGGACCACTTCGGAACGAGGCCCCTCATGATGACCCGTCCACGGACGACGAGGCCCTGGCTCTGGATCGCGGTCGCCGCGGTGCTCGGGCCGACCACGACGCTCCTGGCCCGTGCGCTCCCGCCTTCCGACGAGGAGTCCGCCCCCGCCTCCGCCTCCGTCAGTTCCCCCGTCACGCAGGAGCAACAGGTCGCGGTGGCGGTTGAGGAGACGAAGCCCCATGCGGACATCTACGGCTTCGCGATGGTCGACGCCGGCTACGACTTCAAGCAGGTCGACCCGGACTACTTCGACGTCCTGCGCACGAGCAGGCTGCCCTCGTTTGCGAACCAGTTCGGGGAGGACGGCAACTTCTACGCCGGCGTGCGGCAGAGCCGGCTCGGGGTGAAGGGCTACATGCCGACGGGCATGGGAGAGATCAAGACCATCTTCGAGTTCGACCTCTTCGGAGTCGGCGCGAACACCTCGGAGACCGCCTTCCACCTGCGCCACGCCTGGGGAGAGCTCGGCTGCTTCGGCGCCGGACAGACCTGGACACCGTTCATGGACCCCGACGTCTATCCGAACTCGCTCGACTACTGGGGCCCTCCCGGGGCGGTCAATCTCCGCAACGTCCAGGTGCGCTGGATGCCGATGCGCGGGAAGAACGAGCTCTTCTTCGCGCTCGAGAAGCCCGGGGCGACCGCCGACGAGGGCCACTTCGCCGACCGCACCGAGCTGCAGCACGTCGACGGACACTTTCCGGCTCCGGACTTCACGGCGCACTACCGGAGGAGCGGCGATTGGGGCCACGTGCAGCTCGCGGGAGCGGTTCGCTACATCGCCTGGGTCGACACGGAAAAGGAGCCGTTCGATCTCTCCGACCACAAGATCGGCTGGGGCGTGAACCTGACCGGCAATTTCAAGCTCACGAAGACGGGCACGATTCGCGCCGGTGTGGTCTGGGGCGACGGCATCGAGAACTACATGGGCGACGCTCCCGTGGACGTGGGCATCGCGACCAGCTTCACCAATCCGGCGCGTCCGATCGTCGGCCGGGCGCTTCCGGTCGTCGGTTTCAGCGCCTTCTACGATACCTATTGGAGCGATCACCTCAGCAGTGCCTTCGGCTACTCGATGGTCGACATCACCAACAGCAACGGCCAGTTGCCGGACGCCTTCAAGAAGGGCCAGTACGCGCTGGCGAACCTGCTGTATTACCCGGTTAAGAACGTGATGGCCGGCCTCGAGCTCCTGTGGGGCCGCCGCGAGAACTTCCGGGACGGGTTCAGCGTGGACGACTACCGCCTGCAGTTCTCCGCCCGATACAACTTCGACTTCCGTATCGGAGGACAGAACCCTTGAGCACTAGAGTTCCCACGGGGAGCGGCGGCGCGCCTCAGGCTCGAGCCCCCGAGGCGGGCCGCGCCGTCCGATAGCGCGCGGCCATTCCGAAGATCGCTTCCCCGGAGGAAGAGTGGATCCGATGACGCTTCGCCGGATCGGTGCCTGTGCCGTCGTTCTTGCCGCAGCCTGGTCGGCGCCGGTGCATGCGCAGAGTCGGGGTGTCTACCCGCTCGGCATGAGCGCGGTGAATTCCGGCGTGACCGCCGAGCCGGGATTCAGCTATTCGAACCAGCTGCTCTTCTATTCGCGCGATACCGCCAAAGATGACGACGGCGCCACCCTGCCGGTCACGGGACACAACGCCGTCCTGATGGACCTGAACTCCTTCGCCTGGGTGGGCCAGACGGAGATTCTCGGCGGCGCCCGATACTCCGCGGCGGTGACGCTCCCGATTGCGCGGAACGCGTTGGAGTCCGATGTCCACGACACCATCAGCGGCGGGGGCGGATTCGCGGACTCCTACTTCCTGCCGATCATCCTGGGCTGGAACAAGGAGCGCGTGTCGTTTCGCGTCCTGTTCGGATTCCTGGCGCCCACCGGGAGGTTCGAGGCGGGCGGGACCGACAACGTTGGATCCGGCTATTGGACGTTTACGCTCTCCTCGGGCCAGACCTTCTCCCTGACGAACGACAAGCTGCTCGCGCTCTCCGTGTACGAGATGTACGAATTCCACACCACTCAGGAAGGCACCGCCACGCATCCCGGCGACACCTTCGATCTCGACTACTCTGTGATGCGAACGTTCCCCGTCGCATCCGGATCCTGGCGACTCCAGGTCGGCGTCGCGGGCTACGAGCAGCGGCAGACGACGGCCAAGACCGGGCCGTCGATCACTCCGGCTCAGTCCCTCGAGCGCTACGCGGTCAACGCAGCCGGGCTGGGCCTGAACGCGAGCTTCCCGAGGCACAATCTGAGCCTCAGCGCGCGGTTCTTCAAGGAGTTCGACAATCGCGCGACGTTCGAGGGGTATTCGCTTCAATTCTCGGGCGCGATCCGATTCTGAGGGCGGGCTTCAGCCCTTCGCCAGGTAGCGCGACAGCGGCATCAGCGTCAGCAGCCCGAGGATCGCGACCACGACGACCATGACGACGATTTTCGGGTCGTCGAAACTCTGCCCCACCACGAGCGCGGCCGCGATGTTGCGCTGGGATGTGCCGAGGCCGAGCACGGGCCGCGTGTCGGCGGCGGGCCCGCCGAGCAGCCATCCGACGCCGTACCCCACGGCGAGAAAAATCAGGGTGGCCAGAATGCCGCGCGTGCCGAACACGGACAGAACGCTTCGGGCGTTCACGACGAGGAGGAGCACGATCAGCAGGATCAGGCTCAGGTTGGAAATCTTGTCGAGCACCGGCTTCGCGCGCGCGGCGGCGGCGGGGAGCCTGGCGTTGACCGCCAGGGCGGCGGCCAGCGGCAGAAGCATCAGGAGAAACAACGACCGGGCGATCTTCGCGGGGTTGACGGAGACTCCCTCGAGCAGGAGCGGCAGGACGAGGGGCAGATAGGCGATCGTGAGGACCATCAACAGCACCATCAGGCCCACGGCGAAGGCCAGGTTGCCCTTGGCGATCTGCGCCAGTTTCGGCAGAAACGGCGCGCCGGCCGCCGCGCCGAGCAGCACGAGGCCCACGCCCAGAGGCTCGTCGAGCCGCAGCACCCTGGCCAGGCCGAGCGCCAAGAGCGGCATCACGACGAAATTGGCCGCCAGCGACAGCACGACGAGGCGGACGTTGCGGAGCGGCGCGACGATCTGACCGACGCGCAGCCCAAGCCCCATTCCCACCATGCTGGAGAGCACGAAGGCGAGCATCGCGACGGAGACGGTCTTCTGAGCGAGGTCCATGAGCGTCATGGATCCCTCACATCGACGCGAGGTTGCGCCAGAAGCGATTCAGGCTCTCCGAGGCGCCGAACAGCGTGGTGAAGATCGTCGAGTCGGCCATGAGGATGTGGCCGCTCCGTCCGCCGCGAGGCGGGAGCCACAGGAACGAGTTGAACTCCCGGTTCCCCGCTTCCGTGAAGGGATGAGGGCGGCCGAGGTCGATCGGCTGGCGGGCCAGGACGTGGACCGATTTCCCGTCATCGGTCGTCAGGGCGTAATGGGGCAAATGCTTGTGGAAGTTGAACGTCGTGACGCCTTCGAGCAGCCGGAGCGTGTCGGTGTCCCGATTCGCGGTGAGGGGCGCGAGCTCGTTGGTTCCCGGGACGAGCGCCGGCCGGAGGCCCCATTGATTGATGACCGGGACGTCGAGGGCCTTCATCAGCGACCGGGTGTACTGGCCGAATCTCTGCTGCCGCGGCACGAGATCGTCTCCATGGTGCAGGTATTCCGCCTGCCGTTGCTTCGCGTCGCTCGTGAAGCCCACGTCGTGGTGGGGGGCGAGGAGCAGGCAGGTGCCTTCCCGCGTCAGCCATCTCCGGATCGCCTCGATCTCGCCCTGTTCCGCCTCCTGTTCCGAAACGAGATGATCCAACCCGAAGACCATCAGGGTGTCCGTGTCCGCCAGAATGCGGTCGTCGATCGGGAGCCTGTATCCGGCCTGGTCGATGCGCTGATACACCGCGACCGGCTGGCCGGTGGCCTCTCCGACGAGCCGCCTGAAAGCTCAGGGTGGACCGGTGAAAGAGCTCCAGCGTCCCCTCGATTCCCTGCAGGAAGTGCATCCGGTCCCACTCGGCTGTCTCGTAGAACGGCCACAGCGAGCGCCTGCGACCTCGGTCATCGTCGAAAACCGATTGTCCATGTCGCTGACGTCCCGGTTGGCCTCCCAGGGGTAGCTCCACGTCCAGTAGATGCTGAATCGCCGCTTGCCCGGCGCATGCGGGCGCGACACGTGGTTCTGGTTGTACGTCCGCGCCGACACGAGCACTCGTCATGAGGACTTCTCTTTCTCTTTCGGCGCGCCCGGCGTCGCCAGGTGCCGCAGCGCGCCCAGGCCGGGGAGGAAAAAATACGCTCCGCCCTTCAACGTCGTGAAGGCCGGCAATCCGGTGATCTTCCTGCGAATCGGCCGCTTCGGGATCTTGAACTCGAGCGTGCCGTCGTGGTGACCCCCGAAGGGGTCGCGCTCGTTGCCGAGCTCGTGGAAGTTCCGGTCGTTCGACCCACACGTTCTGCGCGAACTCGAATTGCCGGACGAGGCTCGCGCAGATCACGAAGGCCGCGATGCCGCGCTCCACGCCGTCTTCCGGCGCGCCCTCGGGCAGGGGCGGGCCGTAGGTCGCGCCGCGCCGGATCATCCGGCGGCGGTTCATGTTTACGGCCGTGTCTCGAGGGTTCATCCGGCGCATGTGGGAGCCGAGCGGCACGGCGTAGCCGTGCGGATCCTGCTGCTTGTAGTTGAAGTCGTTGTTCCGCTGCGGGTCGGCGCCCAACGTCGGGTCGTCCTTGTCCGGCGCCAGGACCAGGGGTGCGCCGCTGCGCCACCGGCCCATGAGCTTCGCGGCGACGAGCTCCTGCTCCCCGGGCGTCTGGCCGTTCGCCTTCAGAAAGTCGCGGAACGCGCCGACGTGCTCTTCCAGCCTTCGGTACGCCATGAAGCTGCCGTTGCGCGAGAGGAGCTCGGGCTGGGGTTGACGCTGAGGCGGACCGACTTCGTCCGGGTAGCCGAGAATGAATTCACCCGCCTTCATTGGCGCGCCGGAGCCCGGGCGGGATCTACGCCCGAGCCCTCGATGACCGGCGCGAGCGGCGCCGAACCGGTCGCGGCCCACGTGACGGCGGCTACGCAGCAAACCGCAAGCCGATGGACGTTCACCGCGGGTGATTCTCCGCTCCGTCCGGTCCAATCGGTCGGGTTGCGGGTGTCTGTCATGTTCTCCTCGAACGGGTCGGATCGTGAAGGTTGACGTCAAAGGATTCAGGAATCCACGAATGCCGGCCCATTCTGCCCTCACCGCAGGCGCGGCATCATGGGACCAAGGTCCCATCGCGACGCTCAGGAACGCCGCGGTCCGGGGGAGGACGGCGCGCGGTCTCTCGCCTCGTAGGCGTCGACCGCCTGCTCCGCGTTGAAGAACATCCGCTGCCGACCGAGGACGGCGCCCAGCGGGGAGCGCTGAACCATCGCCAGGACGGCCGGGTTCAGATCGACGAGCCAGAGCTCCACGCCCTGCGCGCGGTTGCGCTTCTCGGCCTCGGTCAGCATCTTGAGGGCCGTGTACTCGAGGTCGAAGACGGCGCTCAGATCGAGCGCCACGACTCTCGGCTTCTCCTCGGCGATGAACGCCAGCATCTTCTGGCCGATCCGCTCGGCGTTGGCGAAGAAGACCCGCCCCTCCGGCCGCAGGATCAGCAGGCCCGGGAAGGTCTCGTCCTCGGGGTGCTCCTTCGTCCGCGGCCGAAAGACCTGGGTCCCCCGCTTGCGCCTCAGGACGTGGACCGGCGGATCCGCCACCTGGTACGCGAGCGACGCGAGCGACAGGATGATGGCCACGAGGATGCCCTTGAGCGTTCCGAAGAGCATGACGCCCGCGAAGGCCGCGAGTGCCCAGACGAACTCCGTGCGCCGGATGCCCAGAATCGCCAGAAACTCGCCGGGCTTGATCAGGCCGATCGAGTAGACGACGACGACCCCGGCCAGCGTGGCCTGAGGCATCAGCCCGATGAGTGGAGCGAGGACGAACATGGTCGCCAGCGTGGCGCCGGCCGTGACGATTTCGGCGAGCTGCGTGTGCGCGCCCGTTTGGCGATTGACGGCCGTCTGGCTCGTGCCGCCGCCCGACGGCATGGCCCCTAGCCATGCCCCCGCCACGTTCCCGAGCCCGGTGGCGAGGAGCTCACGGTTGGCGCGGGGAGGAGGCTCGTCGCTTCGAGCGAAGGCCCGGCCGGAGGCGACCGTCTCGGTGAACGACATCAGGGCGATCCCGATCGCGGCCGACCAGAGCACCGCGGCGAGCGAGAGGTCCGGCTTCGTGAGGGACGGGAGACCGGTCGGGATGTGGCCGACGAGCTCGACGCCGCGCTCCTTCAGACCCAACCACGCCGCTCCGGCGATCCCTGCCGCGACGGCGACCAGCGGCGCCGGCACTCGCGGGATGGTCCGCTCCAGGAGGACGAGCATTCCGACCGTGGCGAGGGCGACGAGGAGCGTCGGCCATGACGTCTGCGGAATGTGCTGGACGGTGGCGAGCAGCTTGCGCAGGAAAGATTTTCCGGAGACGTGGAAGCCGAGGAGCTTCGGAATCTGATCGCAGACGATGACGACGCCGATTCCCGCCTTGAAGCCGACGAGCACGGGCTCGGAGATGAAATTGGCGACGAAGCCGAGACGGAAGACCCAGGCCACGACCAGGATCGCTCCCACGAGCAGCGTCAGCGTGGCGGAGGCGCGGAGCAGCGCCGCGCCCTCCCCCGTCGGAACGGCCGAGACGAGCGCCGCGCCGGTCAGGATCGCCATCGTGGTCGTGGTGCTGACGCTCAGCACGCGCGAGGTGCCGAGGACGGCGTAGACCAGCATCGGAACGAACGCCGTGTAGAGCCCGACCTGCACCGGCAGCCCGGCGATCGTGGCGTAGGCCATCGCCTTGGGGATGACGATCGCCGCCGCCGTGAGGCCGGCGATCACGTCGGGGCGGAGCCAGTCCTTCCGGTAGTTGCCCAGCCACGCGGGCAGGAGGGCTCGCCTCACGGACTGGCGTTCGCCGCGAGAGCGGCTGGCGGCTCGGCCCGATTCATCCACTCCCCGAAGAGGTTGTAAGCCACCGTCAGGAGCGTCGGGCCGATGAACAGCCCCAGGAAACCGAAGGCGAGCATGCCGCCGATCACCCCGAGGAAGATCAGGGCCATCGGGGCTTCGGTTCCCTTGCCGATCAGCAGCGGACGCACGACGTTGTCCGCGCTGCCGACCACGATGAGCCCCCAGATGCCCAGGAAGATCGCGCGGCCCGTCGAGCCGTTCGCCTGGAGCCACAGGGCGGCGGGCAGCCAGAGGAGGGTCGGTCCGCCCGGCACGACCGACAGGAAGAACGTGCCCATGCCGAGCAGGAAGACGTTCGGGATGCCGGCGATCCAGAAGCCGATCATCGCGAGGATGGCCTGGACCGCGCAGGTACCCAGCAGGCCCTTGAACACGCTCCGCACCGTCGACCGAACGACGGCGACCTGGCGCTGGCCGAATTCCCCTCCGAGTCGCAAGGCGACGCGGTCGATCACCTCGGCGAACCGTCCCCCGCCGACGTAGAGCGCCGCCGCGATGAAGAGCGAGAGCGCGAACTCCAGGACGCCGACGCCGATGCCGCCCGCGGCCGCGACGAGAAAGTCCTTGATCGGCCTGGCAAAGGGCCGCAGCGACTCCCGGAGCCGCTCCGGATCGGCGGCCGCGGCCTGCCACCACTCGGTGGCGCGCCGGCCGACCAGCGGAACTCCGGTCAGCCAGGCGGGCGGCTCGCGCAGTCCCCCGGCGACCATCCCGTTGTACCACTCCGTGATTCGCGGCAGCCCTTTGCCGACGTTGATTGCGAGGGCGGCGATGGGGACGAGCAGGATCGCGACGAGGAAGAGCGCCGCCATCGCGGCCGCGAGCTTGCGCCGGCCGCGAACCAGGCGCAGGCATTTTCCGTAGAGGCCCCGGGTCGACATGGCGATGATTCCGCCCCACAGAAACGCCGTCAGGAACGGCCGGACGACGAGGTAGCACCCGAGCAGGAGGAGCAACAGCACGAAGGTGACGGCGTAGCGCTCGTAGTCTCCCAAACGGCGCGGTTCGGTGGCATTCATCGTCCCCCCATCGAGTCGAGCAGCCTCTCCATCGATTCCTGACTGATGCGGATGAACCCTCGCGTCGGATGGTTGAGGTCGAGCGTGACGTCCACGGTCATCGCCACGATCACGATGAAGACCGCGGTGGCGGCCAGCGAAGGTCTCGCCGCGGAGCCCTGGTCGCGGCCGACGAGCCCCGCCGCGAGAGCCGCGGTCACGGCGAGCAACAGGATGGCGCTGGCCGGAATGCGGTCGCGCAGCGCCGCGAGCCGCGACGCCTGGCTGCTCGTGACCTCGTTGAGCGTGTTCGTGAGCGGCACGGCGATGGGCGTGCCCGCCGTGATCGCCTGCGCGACCAGCTCCGTCATGCGGCCCTGCATCGCGTCGAACCGCGCGAGCGCGCGCGTCAGGTCTTCGGTCGTCAGCGAGGACGCGGTGCCCAGCTCGACGCGGAGACGCGTGTAGTCCCGGACGACGTGCTGCAGGCTGCCCCGGACCGGCTCGGGGATCAAGCTCACGCACGTGTAGAAGTCGCCGATGGCGTTGCTGTCGGTCACGGACGCCTCGCGCCGCCGCTCGTACTTGTTGAGCGCCATCGAGAAGGTGAAGGCGAGCAGCAGCCCGAGCAAGGCAAGCGCCGCTTCATCGAGCCTGGTCTCGAGCGCGGGCTCTCCCCGAAGACGGATCGCCCGTCCGGACCGCCACCCGATGATCCAGGCGATCGACATCAGGACCGCCACGAGAACGGCGGTCAGCCAGGGATCCGCGTCGGAGATCACTGCGCGCAGACTCTATCCGATCGCTAGTTCAGCCGAATCCCGAGGCCGAAGCTGACGCGCTCTCCCGTGTCGAACGGGTGCGCGCGCCAGGCGAGCGTCGGAGCCTCGACGAGGATGTCGACGATGCCGGCGTTGAACGCGATGCCCGCGCGAGTGCCGGCCTGGAAGTAATACTGGCCGCCCGGCGAGCCGTGGACGTCGGGCGAGAGATCGTCTTCCGCTGCGCCCCGGATCTTGGGCCCGCCCTCGATCCGGATCGGCGTCAGGGACAGTCCGAGAGGCCCGAGCGCGTACCACCGGAACCCGGCCGCGAGAACGCCCGTCAGGTAGGCGGACTCGCCCGACGTCCGCCGCGCCCCGAGAGCGAGCGAGACGGCCGGCGCCCAGACGAAACGGCCTCCCCAACGGTCCCGGTCCCACATCAGGCTCGCGCCGATCGAGCCGAGGCCGTAGAGCCGGTCTTGGCTCGCGATCGCGGGCGTCTCGACCGTCGTCGCACTCGTGGTGACGTACGGGGACGGCGTGCGTCCGAGGAGACGGCCGTAGGGGGCCGGCGGCGGCTCCCAGGAGTCGTCGTGGCGTTCGGCCTTCTCCGAGTGGCTCTGGAGAAGCGGCCCACCGGCGGCCTGAGAAGCACCCGGCGCGTAGGTCACGCCGAGCCCGAAGGACCACTCCGCGGCGGGCCTGCGCCAGTTGAGCTCGAGGGGGCCGTTGACCGTCAGTGCGAGGCGGTCGCTGAGGCGCCAGTCGAAGCGCAGGAGCCGCGTGACGATCTCGGACCCGCCGTGCTCGCCGCCGAACGCGACGCGCCATGCCGCCGGCGCGAATCCGAGGGCGGCTCGCTTGCCGAGCGGCAGGATCAGGTCGAGCTCCAGGCCCGCGAGCCCGGACCCGCCGCCCGAGTCGAAGCGGCGGTAGCCGAGCTCCGCGGAGACCCCATAGACGAAGGGATTGAGCTCGGAGCTGTAGCGCAGCAGCGTGCCGCGCGCGGCGACGTCGAAGAAGCTCCGCGAGGAGTTGTAGACCGTGTCCAGGCCGATCAGACCGTAGGCGCCGGGGACCGTGTCCGCCGGTTGCCGGGTGGCGCACTCCGCGTCGCGGCACGCGTACGCCGGCTTGAACCACTTCTCCAGATAGGCGCGCCAGGCCGCGGAGCGCTCCGGGAAGGGATCGGCGGCGGCTTTAGCCGCGAGGTGCTCGAGGCGAAGGTCCCGGACGATCACGAGCAGCTCGACCAGCGCGCGGCGCGCCGCGTCGCCAGGCTCCGAGAGACACTCGTAGGGCACGGCGTAGGGCTGGTCCGTCAGGTCCTTGCAGCGGCGGCCCCCGGCGACCCGTCGCTCCTCCACGACGTACTCGTGGTCCCGGCGGTCGTTCCACGTGTGAAACGCCGAGGCCGGAATCCGGGCGGAGCGCTCGGTGGGGATGTGCGCGAGCTTCTCGAGCGGCTTCCAGACGCGCAGAGACTCGATCTCGCCCGTGCCCGGACGGCGCGCGGAGTGCGCTCCGGAGAAGGAGTCGCCGACGGCGTGCATGAGCTCGTAGAGGCCGTACGCGCTTCGGCGCGTGCCGGGTCCGCCCTCGATCACGATCTGTCGGACGAGGTCGTCGAGCAGGTCGCGGCAGCGAACCACGGCCGACGTGGCGAGGGCCCGCGGGATTCCGGTCCCGGGGATCTCTTCGGACTGGGCGTCCTCGAGCGTCGCCATGAAGTGAAAGCACTGGCCGGGGTCGGAGAACTGCCGGCGGAAGGCCGCGTCCGGCTGGTCGGTCGTCGGGCGAAGCCACTCGAGAAGCGGGTTCTCCGTCGCCGCGGCGGCGCAGGGGGCGCCAGGGTTGGGACCCACCCCGAAGCAGATCGGATGGCCCAGGGCGCCGTCGTTCACCAGGTCGCGAAGCACGTCGGGCCTCGGCGGCTGGCCGTCGTGGCCCTCGATCAGCGATCGATAGACCAGCGCCTCGATCACGACGTGGCCCTTGCTGTCGAAGGCCAGGAGCGGCGCGGGACCGGCCAGCGACGCCAGGAGGAGCGCCGCGGCGGCCACGCGGACGACTCTCGTGAGAGAATGCCGCACGACCGCTTCATGAAGAGAATACTCGGCGTCCTCGCGCTCGCCTCCACGCTCGCCTGTTCCGCGAGCCTCAGCACCGACGTCGGCTATGACAAGAAGGCCAACTTCCGCGGGTTCAAGACCTGGGCCTGGAAGGACGACGGGTCGATCCGCGATCCGATCTGGAAGCGGCGCGTCCAGGCGGTCATCGAAGACGAGCTCGCGAAGCACGGGCTTACGCGAAAGGAGCCGGACGCGGACCTCTGGGTCGCCGTGCACTGGCGGCTCACCCAGGAGGAAGAAGTCGTTTCGTATAGCCCCGGCTGGGGCTACGGCTGGGGTCCCTACTGGGCCGCACCGGCGATGACCACGGTGTATCAGGTTCCGGCCGGAACGATGATCGTCGACCTGGTGGATGCCGGAAAGAAGGAGATCGTCTGGCGCGCCACGGCGAGCGGCGAGATCCGGGCGAACAAGGAGAACGCGGAGCGCGAGGATCGGCTCCGCGAGATTCTCGCGCACCTCTTCTCGGGTTACCCTCCGGCCGGCACGTAGCCGTCCCCCTGCCCGAGCTCGTCCAGGAGCTTGGCGACCAGTCCCGTCCAGCCGGTCTGGTGGCTGGCGCCCAGACCCGCACCGGTGTCTCCGTGGAAGTACTCGTGGAAGAGCATGAGGTCCCGCCAGTGCGGATCGTCCTTGAAGATGGCGTAGGGCCCGGCGACCGGCCGCCTTCCATCGGTTCCCGGAAGAAAGATCCGCGAGAGCCGGCGAGCGAGCTCGAGCGAGACCTCGCGCAGATCCATCATCTGCCCGGAGCCCGTCGGGCACTCGACCTGGAACGTGTCGCCGAAGTACGAGTGGAAACGGTGGAGGGACTCGATGATCAGGTAGTTGAGCGGGAACCAGATCGGGCCTCGCCAGTTGGAGTTCCCGCCGAAGAGCTTGGTTCGCGACTCGCCGGGCTCGTAGTCGAGACGGTAGTCCATGCCGCGCGCGTGCAGCTCGTAGGGATGCTCGCGGTGGTACCGGGAGACCGAGCGGACCCCGTGGGGTGAGAGAAACTCGCTCTCGTCGAGCATCCGGCTCAGCACCCGCTTGAGCTGCTCCGGCTTCACGACGGAGAGGAGCAGCCGCTGCTCCTGGCCGTGCGTCGTCATCGAGGCGGAGGCCGCGGTCAGGTCCGGCCGGTTCTTCACGAACCAGTCCATGCGCCGCTTGAAGCCGGGGAAGCGGTCGATCAGCTTGGAATCGCCCATCGCCACGGCCGTGAGCGGGATGAGTCCCACCCCCGAGCGCACGCGGATCGGGATGTTGCGGCCGTCGGGGGCATGCAGATTGTCGTAGAAAAACCCGTCCTCCTCGTCCCAGAGGCCGCGGTCGGGCGCGTCGGGACGCTGGATCGCGTGGGCGATGTAGACGAAGTGCTCCCAGAACTTGCTCGCCACGTCCTCGTAGACCGGGTCCTCGGACGCGAGCTGGAGCGCGATCGCCAGCATGTTGAGGCAGTACATCGCCATCCAGCTCGTTCCGTCCGCCTGGCCGAGGATCCACCCCGGCGGCAGCGGCGTGTTGCGGTCGAAGATGCCGATGTTGTCGAGCCCCAGGAAGCCGCCCTGGAAGATGTTGTTGCCGAGCGCGTCCTTGCGGTTGACCCACCAGTCGAAGTTCAGCAGGAGCTTGTGGAAGACCCGCTCGAGGAAGGCGTAGTCGGATCGTCCCGTCTTCGCCCGCTCGATCTGGAAGACCCGAATCGCCGCCCAGGCATGGACCGGGGGGTTCACGTCGGAGAAGGCCCACTCGTAGGCGGGGATCTGCCCGTTCGGGTGCATGTACCACTCGCGCAGCATCAGCACGAGCTGGTCCTTCGCGAACTGCGGATCGATCAGCGCGAAGACGACGCAGTGGAACGCGAGATCCCAGGCCGCGAACCACGGGAACTCCCACGTGTCCGGCATCGAGAGAACGTCGGCCGCGAACACGTGCTGCCAGTCGTTGTTGCGTCCCTCGAGGCGCTGCGGCGGAGGCGGCGGGTGTCCCGGGTCGCCCAGAAGCCAGCGGCGGACGTCGTACTTGTAGAACTGCTTGGACCAGATCATCCCCGCGAAGGCCTGCCGCGCCACGTTGCGCTCGTCGGCCGACAGGCGCTCCGGGAGGACGGCGGCATAGAACTCGTCGGCCTCGGCCTTTCGCAGCGCGAGCGTCCGGTCGAACTCCTCGGACAGCGGGTCGTCCGTGAGCCAGGGGCCGTCGGTCAGCCGCAGGTGCACGCGCGCCTCGGCGCCGGCCGCGAGCGTGAGCCGGTAGCGAGCCGCCGCCTTCGTCCCGTGCGGCTCCGGGTTGACGGCCGCCCGGTTTCCCCGGATGACGTACTCGTGGAAGGCGTCCTTGACGTAGGGAGAGCGGTTCGGAGCGCCGAACACGCGCTCGACGTTGGTCTCGTTCTCGGTGAAGAGCAGCTCCGTGCCCGGCGCGGCGTGCAGGAAGTACCGGCCGATGTAGCGCTCGTTGAGCTCGATCACCGAGCGCCCGCCGGGCCGCGACGTTGCCGCGAGACGGGCCGGCGATCGGCCCGGCTTCCACCAGGTGTTGCGGAACCAGAGGGTCGGAAGAAGGTCGATCGTGGCCTCTTCGGGCCCCCGGTTCGCGACGGTGATCGCGATCAGGACGTCGTCGGGGGCGGCCTTCGCGTACTCGACGGTGACGTCGAAGTAGCGGCTCTCGGCGAAGATCCCGGTGTCGAGGAGCTCGTACTCCGGATCCTCGATGGTGCGGCGCGCGTTCTCCGCGAGGAGCTGCGCGTAGGGAAACTCCCGCTGCGGGTACTTGTAGAGACACTTCAGGTAGGAGCTCGTGGGCGTCGCATCGAGATAGAACCAGTAGTCCTTGACGTCTTCGCCGTGGTTGCCCTGGGAGTTCGACAGGCCGAACGGCCGCTCCTTGAGGATCGGGTCCTTGCCGTTCCAGAGGGCGATCGCGAAGCAGACGAGCTGGTGGCGGTCGCAGAGTCCGGCGAGGCCGTCCTCGTTCCAGCGGTAGGCGCGGGTGTGGGCCTGCTCGAACGGGAAATAGTCCCAGGCCGCGCCGTCCGCGCTGTAGTCCTCCCGAACGGTGCCCCAGGCGCGCGTCGAGAGAAACGGGCCCCAGCGGTTCCAGTGCGCTCGCCGCCGGTCGTTCTCCGCGAGTCGGCGGCCCTCCGCGGTATCCCCCGGCCTGATTTTCGCCGTCATCGACTCTCCGTTGCTCGGCTACGTTCTCGGGGCGGATGGTATCGCACCGCCGCGGCTCGCCCTCCGGGCGCGCCGCCGCTTAGAATGGCCGCTGCCATGCGGTGGGTCCTCATCCCCGCGCTCGCCCTGCTCCTGCTCGTCGCCGCGATCGTGCTCGGCGTCGGCCCGGCGATGGCCGTGCTGTGCGCGGCCGGACTGATCGGTGCGGTCATGGCGGCCGTGCACCACGCGGAGGTCGTCGCGCACCGCGTCGGCGAGCCCTTCGGCACGCTCGTGCTCGCCCTGGCGGTGACCGTCATCGAGGCGTCTCTCATCCTCACGATGATGTTCGCGGGAGGCGAGGACGCCGCCGTCGTTCCCCGCGACACGCTCTACGCGGCGGTGATGATCATCCTGAACGGCGTCGTGGGCCTGTGCATCCTGGCCGGGGGCCTGACGCACCACGAACAGGTGTTCCGCGTCGAAGGCTCGAGCGGCGCGCTCGCCGCGCTGATCGTCATGGCCTCGCTGTCCCTGGTCTTTCCGACCTTCACGACGACGACTCCGAGCGGCACCTACAGCACGAGCCAGCTCGAGTTCGTCGCGGTGACCTCCGCCGCGCTGTGGGGCATCTTCGTCTTCGTCCAGACCGTACGTCACCGCGACTACTTCCTGCCGGTCTCGAACGCGGCGAACCCGGAGGCCCACGCCGCTCCCCCGACGAACGCGCAGGCGGCCGCGAGCTTCGGCCTCCTCGTCGTCTGCCTCGTGTCGGTCGTGGGGCTCGCCAAGATGTTGTCGCCGACGGTCGAGCGCACGGTCCTCAAGGCCGGCGCGCCCAAGGCCGTCATCGGCATCGTGATCGCGCTTCTGGTCCTGCTCCCCGAGGCGGTCGCGGCGACGCGCGCGGCGCTCGCGAACCGCCTTCAGACGAGCATGAACCTCGCCCTGGGCTCCGCTCTCGCTTCCATCGGGTTGACCATCCCCGTCGTGGCCGTGGCCTCCATCGTCTTCCGCCTCCCGCTCCACCTCGGCCTCGCGCAGAAAGACATCGTGCTGCTGGCGGTCACTCTCCTGGTGAGCGCCGTCACGCTCGGAACCGGGCGCACGTACGTCATGCAGGGCGCGGTGCACCTGGTTCTCTTCGGCGCGTACCTCTTCCTCGCCTTCGTTCCCTGACGGGTCGAAGGCCGCCGCAGAATCCTCTCAGTATGTTTCGGGGACGAACCGCCGGCCCCGCAGCGAGGCCTGGTCGTCGTAAGCGCCCTTCTCGGAGCGCTTCGGCAGCTTGATCTTGTCGCGCTTGACCCTCTTGTAGGGGATCCAGCTCAGCAGATGCGCGATGACGTTCAGCCGCGCCCGCTTCTTGTCGTCGGAGCGCACGAGGTGCCACGGCGCGTGTTTCGTGTCGGTCGCCTCCAACATCTGGTCGCGGGCGCGGGAATACTCGTACCACCTGGTCCGGCCGGGGAGATCCATGGGACAAAGCTTCCACTGCCGCAGCGGATCCGTGATGCGCGCCGCGAAGCGCCGCTCCTGCTCCTTGTTCCCGACCTCCAGCCAGTACTTGACCAGGACGATGCCGGCATCGACGATGTAGCGCTCGACCGTCGGGCACAGCTCGAGGAAGGCGCGATGCTGCTCCTTCGAGCAGAAGCCCATGACCTTCTCGACGCCGGCCCGGTTGTACCAGCTGCGGTCGAAGATCACGACCTCTCCCGCCGCCGGGAAGTGGGCCATGTAGCGCTGCATGTACATCTGTGTCTTCTCGCGCTCGCTGGGCGCCGGTAGCGCCACCAGGCGAAAGACGCGCGGGCTGACGCGCTCCGTGAGGGCGCGGATCGTGCCGCCCTTGCCGGCGCCGTCGCGCCCCTCGAAGACGACGATGACGCGCAGGCCCTTGTGCTTGACCCACTCCTGGAGGTGGCAGAGCTCGGCCTGGAGGCGCCGCAGCTCCTTCAGGTAGTCCTTGTTCTTGAGCTTCGCCTTCGCCTTCTTCGACCCGTCCTTCGCCACGTCGTCCTTCCCGGCTACGGCGACGACGCGGCCTTCGCGTCGGGCGCGGCGTGCTCGGCCGCGGGCGACTGCCACGTCGGGTTTTCGATCGCCCAGCCGCCGCCGAGGGCCTTGTAGAGATCGACGACGTCGATGAGCAGGGCCAGACGCGAGCGCGCGAGGGCGATCTCGGCCGGAAAGAGCTGCTGCATCGAGTAGAGGACCTCGAAGTAGTTCGAGAGGCCGCTGTTGTAGCGCAGGTTCGTCAGGTCGACCATCTGCCGGTAGTCCACGACCGTTTTCTCGAGCTCCGCGACCGAAGCGGCGATCTTCTGCGGGCGTAGAGCACGGTCGTGGTCTCCGCGAACGCGGCGGTCACCGTCTGCTCGTAGCGCAGGCGGGTCTGCTCCCACTGCGCGTAGGTGGCGTCGTAGTTGCTGCGCAGGCGTCCTCCCTGGAAGAGGGGCCCGAGAAGACCGGCGGCGATCGTCCAGGTCTTCCCCGCGGGGTAGAGGTTCGAGATGTCCGGGCTGACCGCGCCGAAGAGTCCCGTCAGGCTGATGGTCGGGAAGAAGTTCGCCGTGGCCACGCCGATCTGCGCGTTCGCGGCGACGAGCTCCTGCTCCGACTGCAGGACGTCCGGGCGCCGCTGCAGAAGCGCGGACGGAAGCCCCGCCGGAATCTCGGGAGGCAGGGCCTGGGCCTCCAGGTCGAGCCCGCGCGTGACGGCCGCGGGGTTATGCCCGAGCAGCAGGTTGAGCTGGTTCTCGGTGGCCTGGATCTGCCGCTCGATCTCGGGAACGGTCGAGGCGACCTGGTTGTAGGCCGCCGAGGCGTAGGAGGTCTCGAGCGCCGACGCCGCTCCCTCGTTGAGCTTGCGTTGGAAGAGATCCGCGGTCTCCTTGAACGCCTCCACCGTCTTCAAGGAGATGGCGAGCTCTTCGTCGAGCTCGCGCAGCTGGAAGTAGGTCGTCGCCACGTCCGAAACCAGCGAGATGAGCACACCCTTGCGCGCCGCTTCGCTGGCCAGATATTGGGCTTTCGCCGCCTCGTTCAGCCGGCGGATCCGGCCCCACAGATCGATCTCCCATCCGAAGTTGACGTTGACCGTGTGGAGGTTGGTCGTCGCGGTGCTGAAGGGAGAGAGCGTCGCCGGCTGCCGTCCCCGCGACCAGTCTCCGCCGTAGAAGATCTGAGGCCAGAACTCCGAGCGCGCGATCCCGGCCTGCGCCCGAGCCTCCTCCACCCGCCACGTCGCGATCTGCGGGTCGTAGCCGGTCACGAGCGCCTCGTCGATGAGGCGCTGGAGCGTCGGGTCGCCGAACACCTCCCACCACGGCCGGTCGGCGAGCGATTCCGCGGGAGCGGGCGGGCCCTGCACGTCCTTGTACACGTCGGGCACGGTCACGGGAGGCCGCTCGTAGTTCGGACCGACGGCGCATCCGGTCAGAAGCGACAGCAGGCAGGCCGTCGCGGCGAGAGATCGCCGCGCGCCGTGCGCGATTCCCAGGCGCCGCGCCGGAGGCGCGGGGGCGAGGCATCGCGCGAGAGCTGTCGCGAGAGATCGCCGCGCGCCGTGCGCGATTCCCAGGCGCCGCGCCGAAGGCGCGGGGGCGAGGCATCGCGCGAGAGCTGTCGCGAGGCGCTTCACGTCAGTGCCCTCCGGCCGTGGGAGCGGGATGCGGCGCGGATCCGGCACCCGCCGGGGCCGAGTCCTTCGCCGCCTCCTTGGGCTTGTCCTTGCGGGCGAGCTTCTCGACCAGCACGAAGAGCGCGGGGATGATGAAGATCGCGAGGACCGTGGCCGCCAGCATTCCCGCGATCACGACCGTGCCCAGGATCTTGCGCGACACCGCGCCGGAGCCGCTCGCCAGGTCCACAGGGGCACGCAGCCGAGGATGAAGGCGAAGGAGGTCATCAGGATCGGCCGCAGGCGCAGCTTCGCGCCCTCGAGGGCGGCGTCGACGAGGCCCATGCCCTTCTCCTTCTGCTGCAGCACTGGCGAACTCGACGATCAGGATCGCGTTCTTCGCCGCGAGGCCGATGAGCATGACGAGGCCGATCTGGGCGTACACGTCGAAGTCGAACTTGCGCAGCAAGAGTCCCAGGAACGCGCCGAAGACGGCGACCGGCACCGTACAGCACCGAGAAGGGCAGCGACCAGCTCTCGTAGAGCGCGGCGAGGATCAGGAACACGAAGATGATCGAGAGCGCGAAGACCTTGGCGCCGGCGCCCGCGGCCTTGACCTCCTGATACGACATGTCCGCCCAGTCGTAGCCGATCTCGCGCGGCAGGACCTCCTTGGCGACCTCCTCGAGCGCCGCCGTCGCCTGGCCGGAGCTGTAGCCCGGCGCGGGAACGCCCGTGACCTGCGCGGCGCGGAAGAGGTTGAAGCGGTTGGTGAACTCGGGGCCCGCCGATCCCCCGCGTGGTGACGACGGCGGAGAGCGGCACCATCTTGCCGTCGTTGTTCTTGCACGTAGAACTGGTCGATGTCCTCGGGCTTGACGCGCCCCGCCGGCTCGGCCTGAAGGAAGACCCGCCACTGCCGCCCGAAGCGGTTGAACTGGTTCACGTAGATGCCGCCGAGGAACGCCTGCAGCGACTGGTAGACGTCGCCCACCGCGACGCCCTGCTTCAGGACCTTGTCCCGGTCGATGTCGGCGTAGACCTGCGGAACCGACGGACGCCAGACGCTGTTGACGTCGGCGAGCTCGGGCCGCTTGCGCGCCGCCTCCAGGAACTTCTGGAGATTCTGGTTCAGGAAGTCGACCGATCCGCCGCTGCGGTCCTGGAGCCAGAAGGAGAAGCCGCCGCCCGAGCCGAGGCCCTGAATCGCCGGGGGCGGAAACGCGAAGGCGGCCGCCTCCAGGATCTCGCCGCGCAGCCGGCCGTTGACGCGCTGCATGATCGGCCCGACCTCCATCTCCTTGCCCTTGCGCTCGTCCCAGGGGTCGAGCGAGACGAAGTAGAAGGCCGTGTAGGGAGCCGACGCGCCGGCCAGGAGGCTGAAGCCGGCGACGGTCGTGATGTATTTGACGCCCTTGGTCTCCCCGAGAATCTTCTCGATCTTCTGGCAGACGGCGTCGGTCCGCTGGAGCGAGGAGGCGTCGGGCAGCTGGACGTTCAGGAAGAAGTACCCCTGGTCCTCGGTCGGCAGGAAGCCCGCGGGCAGCCTCTTGCCCAGCACGGCGCAGAGAGCGACGAAGCCGACGAGGATCCCGACGCTCACGACCATCTTGCGGATCAGGTGGCGCGAAAAGCCGACGTAGCCGTCGGTCAGCTTCCCGAAGACCTTGTTGAACCAGCCGAAGAACTTCCCGAGCGGGCCCTTCGACTGCTTCTTGGGCTTCAGGATCAGCGAGCAGAGCGCCGGCGAGAGCGAGAGCGCGTTGAAGGCCGAGATGAGCACCGAGATCGCGATCGTGATCGCGAACTGCTTGTTCAGCCGGCCCTGGATGCCGCCCATGAAGGCCACCGGGATGAACACCGCGGAGAGGACGAGCGCGATGCCGATGACGGGCTGGGTGACCTCTTCCATCGCCTTGAGCGTCGCATCTCTCGGCGAGAGGCCGTGCTCGATGTGGTGCTCCACCGCCTCGACGACGACGATGGCGTCGTCGACGACCAGGCCGATCGCGAGCACCAGGCCGAAGAGCGACAGCGTGTTGATCGAGAAGCCGAGCATCGGGAAGAAAATGAATGTGCCGATGAGCGAGACCGGCACGGCGAGCAGCGGGATGAGCGTGGCGCGCCAGCCCTGCAGGAACAGGAACACGACGATGATGACGAGCACGATCGGCCTCGAAGAGGGTGTGGGTGATCTCCTTGATGCCCTCGGTCACCGGCAGCGTCGTGTCGAGCGCGACCACGTAGTCGAGGTCGTCCGGGAAGCGCTGCTTGAGCTCCGCCATGACTTTCTTGACGCCCTCGGCCACGGCGATGGCGTTGGAGCCCGGGACCTGGAAGATGCCGATCGGGCAGGCGGGCTTGCCGTTCAGGCGCGCGCGCTGCTGGTAGTTCAGGGCGCCGAGCTCGATCCGGCTGACGTCCTTGAGGCGCACGACCGAGCCGTCCGGATTGAGTCGCACCACGACGTTGCCGAACTCCTCGGCGTTGACGAGGCGTCCCTGCGCGCGGACGGTGTACGTGAACTCCTGGCCCTTCGGGGCGGGCTCGGTCCCGATGCCGCCGGACGGATTCACCGCGCTCTGCTGCTGGACGGCCCTCAAGAGGTCGGGGACGGTGAGTCCGAGGCTCGCCAGGCGGTCCGGCCGGACCCAGATGCGCATGGCGTAATCGGCGGTCCCGTAGTTCTGGATCTGTCCGACTCCGGGCACGCGGTAGACCGCGTCGTTGACGTTGATCGTCGCGTAGTTGCCCAGGAAGAGCGCGTCGTAGGTGCCCTTCGGGGAGTAGAGGGAGACGACCAGCAGGGGGTTGCTGGTCGCCTTCTTGACGGTCAGGCCGAAGGTGTTGACGTCGGTCGGTAGGTTGGGCTGCGCCTGGGACACCCGGTTCTGCGTGTTGACCTGGTCCAGGTTGATGTCGGTCTCGACGTCGAAGGTGACCTTGAGGGTCATCGTCCCGTCGTTGGCGTTGGTCGACTGCATGTAGATCATGTAGTCGACGCCGTTCATCTGCTGCTCGAGCGGCGTCGCGACGGATTGCTCGATCGTGAAGGCGTCGGCGCCCGTGTAGGTCGTCGTGACCTGGATCTGGGGCGGCACGATGTCGGGGTACTGCGCGGTCGGGAGCTTCGTCATCGCGACGTAGCCCGCCATCGTCATCAGGATCGCGATGACGATCGCGACGATCGGACGGCGGACGAAGAGCGGCGCCCATGGGCTACTTCCCGGCCTCTTTGGGGGTGTCGGCGCCCTCGGCTGTGTTCGCCGCCGCGCTCCCCGCCTCCTTCGGAACCACCGTCATCCCCGACTTCACCCGCTGCAGGCCCTCCACGATGATCCGGTCGCCGGGCTTCAGACCCTCCTCGATGACCCACTGGTTGCCCTCGACGGGGCCGGGCTTGACGACCTTGATGGTGACCTTGTTGTCCGCGCCGACGACCGCGACCTGATAGCTGCCCTGCAGCTCGGAGACGGCCCGCTGCGGCACGAGGATCGCGCCCTTCTTCACGTCCATCGCCACGCGGACCTTGGCGTACTGGCCGGGGCGCAGAACGTTGCCGGGGTTGGGAAAGGCTCCCGCGATCTGGATCGTGCCCGTCTTGGTGTCCACCTCCCGGCCGACCAGGAACGGCTTGCCCCGGTGCGCGTAGGTCGAGCCATCGGAGAGGATCAGCTGCAGCCTTCCCTCCTCGAGGCCCTTGGGGTTCTGAAGGCTCTTCTCGACGGGGCCGTTCTTACCCACCCACTTCAGGTACTCCTGCTCGCTCGGGTTGAAGTAGACCTTGATCGGGTCGACCTGCGAGACCGTGGTCATGACCGTCTGGCGATTGACGAGGTCGCCGACCTGCGCCTTCGAGACTCCCGCGATGCCGGCGATCGGCGAGGCAACCTTCGTCCATCCCAGATTGAGCTTCGCCCGTTCGACGGCGGCGCGGGCGGAGTCCAGGTTGGCCTGCGCCGTGCGCTCTCGCGTCTCCGCGTCGTCCAGCTCCTGCTGGCTGATCGCCTTCTGCGCGGCGAGCGGCCTGTACCGCGCCGTCGTCGTCTTCGCGTTGGCGAGCGTCGCCTCGTACTGCGCGACCGAGGCGTTCGCCTGATCGTAGGCGGCCTGGAAGTCCCGCGGATCGATCTCGAACAGGGCCTCTCCGGCGCTCACCAGAGAGCCTTCCCGGTAGACCTGCTTGAGCAGGTAGCCCTCGATCTGCGGGCGAATGTCGGCGTTGACGTAGCCCTCGAGGGTTCCGATCCACTCGCCGTAGACGGGGACGTCCTTCTGGGTGACGGCGGCGACCTCGACGGCCGGGGGCGGAGGCGGCGGCGCCTCCTCTTTCTTGCTGCACGCGACGAGGCCCGCGGCCGCCGCGACTGTCGCGGCGAGCAGGACACGAGCGAAACCTCCCGCAAACCGCCGGTGGTTCGACGGAGCCATCTGGGCCTCCCTTGGATACGCGGCGCAACGATATCGGAGTCCGCGTCCGCCGGGAGATGCCTTTTGGGGCAGTCCGCAGAATCCCGACTGGACGGACGGATCCCCTCCCGCTCCGAGCCTTGCCATCCGGCGGCACGCTATCCGGCGATCGCGCGGCGCGCCATTGGGCTTTGGTCCCATGAAGGGATTCGTGGAAGGAATCGAAGTCGTTAGAGAATCCTCGTTTGAGGTCAGTCGGCCGATGAAGACGATCCGGTCCTTCTGGCAGTCCGATCGCGGCCTGTCCGCGCTCCTGATCTTCCTCTTCCTCACGCTGCTGGTCGCGCCGCCGCTCCTGCGCGCGGAGCTCATCCCCCCCGCCCTCTTCGACGTGCTCTTCTCCCTGATCCTGATCTCCGGCACCGCGGTCGTCTTCCGCCAGAGATGGCCCTCGATCCTCGCGATCGTCCTCGCCGTCCTGACGATCGCCCTTCGCTGGGCCGATCGCTCCGGGCTGAGCTCGCTCGGACTGTCCGTCGTCGACGCCGGCTTGACGTTCGTCTGCACCGCCACCCTGGCGTGCCTGGTGCTCGCTCAGGTCCTCCGCAGCGGGACGATCACGATCCACCGCGTCCAGGGCGCCATCGCGGCGTACCTCCTGCTCGGCTTCGGTTGGGCGAGCGCCTACGACCTGGTGTTTCTCCTGAGACCCGGCGCGTTTCGCTTTCCCGACCCGCATCCCGACCACCTCTCGCTGCTCTACTTCAGCTTCGTGACGCTGACGACGCTGGGATACGGCGACATCACGCCCGTGCTGCCCGTGACGCGCAGCCTCGCCGTCGCCGAGGCGCTGGTGGGACAGATCTTCCCGGCCGTCCTGATCGCGCGTCTCGTCGCAATGGAGCTGGCCGCCCGGGATCGGGGCGCGAGGGACGCTCGAAATTGACATAATCCCGGGGTGCCGAGGCCCCTCAACGTCATCCTCGACCTGACGGCGCGCTGCAACCTGAAGTGCGTCATGTGTTACTTCGCGAACACCGACCGGCTGCTCTTCCCTCCGTTCGACGCTCCGCCGCTCTCGGACGACGGCAACATGCCGGTCGAGGTCTTCGAGAAGATCGCCGCCGACCTGTTCCCGCGGGCGTGGCGGGTCGCCCTCGCGTGCGCGGCGGAGCCCATGATCCACCCGCGCTTCCGCGAGATCGTGGGGATCGCGGGACGCTACGGCGTGCCGGACCTCTGGTTCCCCACCAACCTGCTGGCGCTGACCGAGCCGACGGCCCAGGCGCTGATCTCCGCCGGCGTGACGACCGTTGCGGCGTCCATCGACGGGATGCGCAAGGAGTCCTACGAGAAGATCCGCGTTCCCGCGAAGTGGGAGCGCCTGACGGCGTGTCTCGAGCTGCTGCGCAGCGTCAAGAAGGCCGCGCGCTCGAAGACTCCCCGGCTGCGCATCATCTTCACCTGGATGAAGTCCAACCGGGCCGACCTCGCGGCGCTGCCGGAATTCGCCGCCGACCACGGCGCCGAGGAGCTCGACGTCCGGTTCGTCTCGCTGACCGACGGCGTGGACGTCACTCCCGAGCTGCTTTCGGACGAGGATCCGCGCGCGCTCAACGCGGAGCTCGCCTCGGCGGCGCGCGACGCGGTCCGGCGAGGGCTCAAGCTGAGCTCCTATCCGGTCTTCGAGAACGAGGAGGACGAGCCCACGGGCCTCATTCCCCGCGTGCGCCGCCGGCTCTGGCGGCTGAAGGCGGGCATCGACCGTCCCGAGTACTTCCGCTACGGCTGGTACCAGGCGCTCTTCGGCTGCGCCTATCCCGACCGCAACTACGTCATCCGCCCCAACGGCGCCGTGAACCCGTGCATCTATTGGGCCGGAGACCCGATCGGCTTCTATCCCGCCGACTCGCTCGAGAAGATCGCGAAGGGCGAGCCGCTCGCGCGCATACGCAACGGCCTGCGCTCGGGCGAGCCGGTCGGCACGTGCGCGAGCTGCGGCGAGCGCCGCAGCGCGCTCTATCGGCTCCGCGGAACCGAGCCGCCCCGCTCCGCCCAGTCCGCGCCGGCGCGGCTGCCGACCCACCCGCGCTGAGCGCGGCGCGACTTATCCGCGCCGACCGAGCGGGGCGCGGTGTCACTTCCGGGAGACCAGACCCGCCAGCCCTCCGCCGCAGCAGACGAACATCCAGCCGCCGAAGACTCCCGCTGCCGAGGCGGGAAAGTGGGGATACGCCGTCGGGAAGACCGCGGCGGCGAGCGCGTCCAGCACGAACGTCGGAAGAAAGAGCGCGACACCGGCGCGCAACGCTTCCGCGCCGTCTCCCACGGGGACGACCAGACGGCGAATCAGAAAGAAGAAAAGCCCGAAGCTGCCGGCGTACAGCAACAGAACGAAGACCGGCAGTCCCGGAAGCAGGCTCGCCGGCGCGAAACGCAGCGCGGCGGTCGCGACGGCCCAGAGGAGAAGACCCAGAACGAGCCCACGCTTCATGGCGGCCTCCTCGAGGATTGCCGGTGGAGATCGATGATGCCGGCGGTGGAGGTCAAATCAGAGATCGATGCGGAAGCATCTTGTCCCGGCCCTCCGGTACGACCACAATGCCACCCGCCATGCGGCAGACTTCTCGAATCCGGAAACTCTCCCTCGCGGCGCTCATCGCTCTCGCGGTGGCGGCGCCGGCGGGCACCGCGAGGGCCCAGGACCTCGAGCCGCGCGCGTATTCGGCGTCTCCGGTCGGGTTGAGCTTCGCCCTCGTGGCGTTCTCGCGCTCGACCGGCGGCGTCGTGACCGATCCATCGATTCCCGTGACGAACGCGGAGGCCCACATCAACGCGTTCACTTTGGGCTACGGGCACACCTTCGGCTTTCTGGGCCGACAGGCGCTCATCACGGCCGGGCTCCCCTATGCGTGGGGCGACGCGTCGGGCGACCTCGGGGAGACCCATCATCAGATCACCCGGTCAGGCCTGGCGGACATGAGGGTGAAGGTCTCCGTCAATCTCGTCGGCAACCCGGCCGTCTCGCCGGAAGAGTTCGCGCGCTCGCACCGTGACCGGGTTCTTCTCGGGGCGAGCCTCACGATCTCGGCCCCCACCGGCCAGTACGATCCGACCAAGCTGATCAACCTCGGCACCAACCGCTGGGCCTTCAAGCCCGAGCTCGGCGTCTCCGTGCCCTGGAAGAATTTCGACTTCGACGCGTACGCAGGCGTGGTCTTCTTCACGACCAACCCGAGCTTCTATCCGGGCACCTTGTCCCGCCAGCAGGATCCGCTCGCGACCGTACAGGCGCACGCCAGCTACACGTTCCGTCCGGGTCTCTGGCTAGCCCTGGACGGCACCTGGTACGGCGGCGGCGACGCGCACGTGAACGACGGCCCGGCCCAGGGACGGCTCGACAATACGCGTGTCGGCGTCACCCTCTCGGTCCCGCTGGGCCGGAAGGGCCCGCTGGGCCGGAATCAATCCGTGAAGCTCGCCTACAGCCGCGGCGCCTCGGTCCGGTTCGGCTCGAACTTCGACACGATCGGCGCAGCCTGGTCGATCCGCTGGCGGTGACGGCGCGCGCGCCGGCCACGGCGGTCCGACCTATGCGTCGGCGGCGCGGGGAGAGCCTCGGCCGCCGCGGGCGAACCGGTACGCCAAAGCGAAGAAGAGCGCCGCCAGAGCGATGAGGATCAACGCGCGCACGAAGACGTAATCGACGACGCCGCGCACCCGACCCGTGGCGTCCTCGAGCGACCTCTTCGAGATCGCGTCGATCCCCGCCAGGGCGGCGGCGCGTTCCTTCGCGACGCCCTCGAGGGCCGCCCGACGCTCCTCCCCAATGGCGGAAAGCGCGGCTTCCCGTTCCGATGAGACGAAGCCCGTCAGGCCCTGCCGTTCCCGATCGATGGCCGCGAGAACCTCCGCGCGCTGGCGGTCCAGCAGCTCGCCGAGCGGACCGCTCGCCTGGCGCGCCGCCCCGGGGAGGTCGGCGAGGAGTCCGCTGGCGCGGCGGGCCATCTCACCGATCGCGTCGATCTGATCCAGCGTCCGGCCCAGGTTCTCGCGGCCCGTCACGCCTTCCGAGGTCAGCTCGGCCTGCCAGCTCGCCACCTTCGGCAGGAGCGTGACGTAGGAGTTCAGACGAAGCGAGATGTCGGCCAGCGTGTCGGTCGCCGCCCCGAGCCCGGAGAACAAGCCGGCGTCGTCGGATTCGACGAGCCGCGCGAGCGCGACGAGGGCCGTTTCACGCGTGGAATAGTAGGTCCCCCGGATGGGGTGGGCGCGCGCGAACTCCTGGACCTGCGTCTTGCGCTTCCCGTACGCATCGGGATCCTTGTAGAGCGTCTCGGCCACTCCGTTGACGAGCGCGAGCATGCTGTGGAGCGTTTCGACGGCGATCGGCTGCTGCGGGCCGAAGGCCTCCTTCCCCGCGCCCTCCTGGAAATAGTCCTGCATCTGGTACAGCAACACCCACAGATCCAGCGCTCCCGCGAGCGGGTCGGGACGCAGCGCGGCGGTGTAGATCGTCGGGATCCCGTCGGCCTTCCAGAGGAGCGCCCGGCGCCCGACGGCATAGTCGGAGGACTCGGCGCGGATCCGGTCCGCCGCCGTCTCGACCATGCCTGCCAACTGCGGAGGCAGCTCATAGACCCACAGGCGGAGCTCGGCGATGCCCAGTCCGCCGGGTTGACCGACCCTCTGCTGCAGGGTCGAGCGCTTGGGTCCGGACGTGCTCGCGCACGCCGACGTCAGGCCGCAAACGATCACAACGAACGCTGACCATGGCCACCGCTGAGCGCGCTTCATCGCTGCCTCCTTTCGAGGCGACGGCGGGAGGCCCGCCGGGTTCGCGGGGTTTATCGCGGCGTGCTCGGGGCTGTCAAACAGGGAGGGCGCGCTCGGCGGAGAGCCGAGGGCCAGGCCGGCGTTACGGGGACGCGTCGAGGCTCTTCCGCAGGCCGAGCATGCTCTCCTGGCTGACGTGGATGAGCCCCCGGCGCGGACGATCGAGATCGATGATCACCAGGATGACGAGGCTGATGAGCACGGCGAGAATCGCGGCCGTCCCGAAGGAGCGGGCGCCGGCGAGACCGTTTCCGAGGCCGAAGACCCCGCTCGTCAGGACCGCGAACCCGAAGAGCAGGAGCAGCACGGTTTCGGGAACGTGATTGGCCAGGGCGGCATCGCGCTCCCCCTTGACGTCGATGAGCTCGTTCACGGCCGCGAGCAGGAGGCCCGCGGGAACCGACCGCGGATCCGCTTCGGCGGCCGCGGCGGCGCGCTGCCACAACTCATTCTGGAGCCGGCCCGCTTCGTCGTCCAGCTGTCGCCGTTCGGGGGTGAGGAGGTTTGCGCCGGCGGCGGCCTTCAGGCGGACGTCCACGTAACGGCGGAAAACATCCGTCATCGCGGCGCGCTGCTCGGCGGGGAGAAGACGCGCCCGAAGCGCGGCGGTTCCGATGGCGTTCGCCTCGCGGACCACGGTCTGCCGCCGCTCCTCGAATCGCGAGAGGGCCATCGCGAAGGTGAACCCGAGCAGGAGCGCGAAGAGCCCGGCGAGCGCGCTCTGGATGCCGCCGAGCTGAGCCCGGGCGAATTCGGGAATCGACGTCCGCCTTCGAAGGCCGAGCCGATACCCGGACTCATTCGCGAGCAGAAGCGAGCCGAGCAGGACGAGCGCGATCAGGACCTCGGAGTCGTCGTAGAGAAACTCGGTGTACATCGTGAATCGCTCTCCTCGCGGCGGCTCGACGAAGGCAACCGCGGCGGCCCCGCATTGTTTCACCCCGCGTCGGACGTAGACGCGAGGCCGGAAGCCGGATCGCAGACGGTCCGCCGCTTCTTGGCCGGCCGGTCGTTGCGCTCCCGCAGATCGCTCGACCGCTCGACCGCAAGCCTCCTAAGAAGAGAAGCCCAGGAACGAGCCCTCGGCTTTGTGTGCCCGCCTGCGACGAGACCGCTCCTCACCGCGGACCGACGCGAGCCGGAACGAGCGGCCGTAGAACCCCGCCCAGATCGTTCGGACCGGTCGAGGGATCGCCGGGGATTGCCCCGAGGAGCGAAAAGAAGGAACCCCGATCGTGAAGCTCTGCCGACACGGATCCTGCACTTTCGGGCATCGGTTTGCCCCCGATTTCCAATGGCGGGCGCTATAGACTCGCGGGCGATACGACGCGGGATCGCGGCTTTCTGTCGGCCGCGACAACTTGCGCCGACTCCAGAAAGGACCCCTATGTCGAACAAGTTCTTCATGGCCCTCGTGGCGGCCGCGCTGGCCGCTCCCGTCCTCGCCCAGGACGCCGCTCCCAGGGAGGTCACCAGCTCCGAGAAGGCGACCGTCACGGCCACGGTCGTCAAGGTCGACTCCGCCAACCGCGTGTTGAGCCTCAAGGGCCCCAAGGGCGACGTCGTCGACGTCGAGGTCGATCCCTCGGTCAAGCGCTTCCCCGAGATCAAGGTGGGTGACCTTCTCACCGTGACCTACGAGGAATCGCTGGTCCTGCGTCTCGAAAAGGCCGGCTCCAACACGCCGCTGTCCACGTCGGTCGAAGAGTCGCACGTTCCCGGAAAGGGTGAGAAGCCGGTCGGCGTCGCCAAGCGCAAGATCAAGGCGACCGTCGCCGTCGACTCGATCGACCTGGAAAAGCGTGAGATCACGGTTCACAACTCCGACGGAACCACCCAGACGTTCCACATCCGGGATCCCAAGAACGTCGAAGGGGTCAAGCCGGGCGACAAGATCACCATGGTCTACGGGGAAGCCGTCGCGATGGCCATAACCGCTCCACCGCCCAAGAACTGACGACGAGCAGGCGCCCCGGCTGCTCACCGCCGGCGAAACCGGACCGGTCGCGCCGCGAGTGTAGGAAAGCTTGACGCCTGCTTCGCGCAAACGTGCTCGGGGGAAAAAGAAAAGCCCAGGAACTCGTCCTGGGCTTTCAAAATTAATCCCCGGCAACGTCCTACTCTCCCACGCGGTCTACCGCGAAGTACCATCGGGGCTGAAGGGCTTAACGGCCGTGTTCGGAATGGGAACGGGTGTGGCCCCTTCGCTAAGGTCACCGGGAAAACCTCTTACAGTTTTTCCGTGGCGCTCCCTCTTCGCGGGCGGGGTTGAATCCCGCCCCTGCGCTGAGGGCGCCGTCATTCATTCAAGAGAAGTCGGCATGTAGGAGGTACATACGCCGTATGTACCGACGATTCGCGTCTTAAAAATTTTATGGTCAAGCCGCACGGCCGATTAGTACGGGTCAGCTTCGCGCCTCACAGCGCTTCCACACCCCGCCTATCAACGTGGTCGTCTCCCACGGGCCTTCAGGGGATTGCTCCCGGGAAATCTCATCTCGAGGAAGGCTTCCCGCTTATATGCTTTCAGCGGTTATCCTTTCGAACTTCGCTACCCGGCCATGCCGCTGGCGCGACAACCGGTGCACAAGAGGTTCGCCCGTCCCGGTCCTCTCGTACTAAGGACGGATCCTCACAAATTTCCTGCGCCCACACGAGATAGGGACCGAACTGTCTCACGACGTTCTAAACCCAGCTCACGTACCGCTTTAACCGGCGAACAGCCGGACCCTTGGGACCTGCTTCAGCCCCAGGATGCGATGAGCCGACATCGAGGTGCCAAACCTTGCCGTCGATGTGAACTCTTGGGCAAGATCAGCCTGTTATCCCCGGCGTACCTTTTATCCGTTGAGCGATGGCCCTTCCATGCAGAACCACCGGATCACTAAGCCCGACTTTCGTCCCTGCTCGACTTGTAGGTCTCGCAGTCAAGCTCTCTTCTGCCTTTGCACTCTACGGCTGGTTTCCAATCAGCCTGAGAGAACCTTTGGGCGCCTCCGTTACAGTTTAGGAGGCGACCGCCCCAGTCAAACTACCCGCCAGGCATGGTCCTGGACCCGGATTACGGGCCTCAGTTAGAACTCCGGCGCCATCAGGGTGGTATCTCACCGTCCACTCCCCCGAGGCCGAAACCCCAGGTTCAAAGTGTCCCACCTATCCTGCGCAGACAACGCCAAAATTCAATGCCTGGGTATAGTAAAGGTGCACAGGGTCTTTCCGTCTACGTGCGGGTAACCGGCATCTTCACCGGTGCTACAGATTCGCCGAGCGCGTTGCGGAGACAGTGACCAAATCGTTACGCCATTCGTGCAGGTCGGAACTTACCCGACAAGGAATTTCGCTTGATCGTGTTACTCCACGTCTCCGTGGGGGCCGGTCATTTCTGCCGACCTCTGCATGTCGCCATGCAGTCCGGACTTTCTCTTCAGCTCCGATCTCGGCATTGGATCGAAGCGCCTGGCGTAAAGTCTCTGAGGATTCCGCGTCCCTGACGCGGCCTTTCCTGCTGATTACCTGCACTCCTTGCATTGTCACTGCCGCTCGCGCGGCGAGTAGCCGGAGATACTCAGGCGTTCCAGCACATAGCCAGGTTTTACTAAGGCAGCGAATGCAACCTTAGGACCGTTATAGTTACGGCCGCCGTTTACTGGGGCTTCGGTTCAAAGCTTTGCCTTGCGGCTAACCTCTCCCCTTAACCTTCCAGCACCGGGCAGGCGTCAGACCCTATACGTCGTTTTGCGACTTTGCAGAGTCCTGTGTTTTTAGTAAACAGTCGCTTGGCCCATTTCTCTGCGACCCCGGGACGCTTCAGGGGTAAACCCTTACACGCTCCGAGGCACACCTTTTCCCGAAGTTACGGTGTTAATTTGCCGAGTTCCTTCGCAACGCTTCACTCGAGCGCCTTAGGATTTTCTCCTCATCTACCTGTGTCGGTTTGCGGTACGGTCACCTGTTTCTCTCCCTAGGGGATTTTCTCGGCAGCGTGGCATCGGCGAGTTTGCGGCCTGACGGCCTCCCCATCGCTTCTCGGCGTTGAATGAAGGAGCGGATTTACCTACCCCTTCCGCCTACGAGCTTGGCCCAGGACATCCAACACCCGGTACGCCTAGCCTCCTGCGTCCCCCCCTCGGTGATAACGATAAACAAGCGGTTCCGGAATCTTGACCGGATTTCCATCGGCTACGCCTTTCGGCCTCGCCTTAGGGACCGACTTACCCTGAGCGGATTAACCTTGCTCAGGAATCCTTAGATTTACGGCGAGCAGAGCTCTCATCTGCTTTATCGCTACTTGTGCCGGCAGGGTCTCTTCTAAGCGCTCCATCAGTCCTCGCGGTCTGACTTCACTGCGCTTGGAATGCTCTCCTACCACGTCTCAAAGCCGAAGCCTCGAGACATCCGCCGCTTCGGTACATCGCTTTAGCCCCGTTGAATTGTCGGCACGGAGCCGCTTGACCAGTGAGCTGTTACGCTTTCTTTAAAGGATGGCTGCTTCTAAGCCAACCTCCTGGCTGTCTGGGCGTCTCCACATCCTTTTCCACTTAGCGATGATTTGGGGACCTTAGCGGGCGGTCTGGGTTCTTTCCCTCTCGACAATGAAGCTTATCCCCCACTGTCTGACTCCCGCACTGTGATCGACGGCATTCGGAGTTTGGTTGGATTTGGTAATGTGGGAACACCCCTAGTCCATCCAGAGCTCTACCACCGTCGTCAATCATGCGAGGCTAGCCCTAAAGCTATTTCGGAGAGAACGAGCTATAACGGAATTTGATTAGCCTTTCACCCCTAACCACAGCTCATCCGAGTTGTTTTCAACCAACACCAGTTCGGGCCTCCACTGCGTGTTACCGCAGCTTCACCCTGGCCATGGTTAGATCATCCCGCTTCGCGTGTAATCCCAGCGACTGAATCGCCCTATTCAGACTCGCTTTCGCTACGGCTCTGCACGTTGCTTCGCCTTGCCGCTGAAATTAACTAGCCGGCTCATTATGCAAAAGGCACGCGGTTCCACCGTCTTGCGACATGGTGGTTCCACTGCTTGTAGATGGACGGGTTCAGGTACTATTTCACTCCCCTCACTGGGGTTCTTTTCACCTTTCCCTCACGGTACTGGTTCACTATCGGTCGCAGAGTAATGTTTAGCCTTGGGTGATGGTCCACCCGGATTCCCACAAGGTTTCTCGTGCCCCGTGGTACTCGGGAACGGAACACAGGAGGGATCTCGTCTTTCGCCTACGGGGCTGTCACCCTCTTTGGCGGCACTTTCCAGTGACCTTCGACTAGACGGATCCTTGCTGACTCCCTGGCTTGCGCCATATTCCGCCCCACAACCCCCCGAGAACCGAAGCCCTCGAGGTTTGGGCTGTTCCGCGTTCGCTCGCCGCTACTGACGGAATCGCTGATTTGCTTTCTTTTCCTCCGGGTACTGAGATGGTTCACTTCCCCGGGTTCGCTTCTCCCTGCCTATGCATTCAGCAGGGGATCTCTGAACTTGCCTTCAGAGGGGTTGCCCCATTCGGAAATCCCCGGATCGAAGCCTGTTTGCGGCTCCCCGAGGCTTATCGCAGCTTGCCACGTCCTTCATCGCTTCTCTGCGCCAAGGCATCCACCGTCCACCCTTAGTAGCTTGACCATAAAATACCTAAGACGCGAATCGTTTTCTATTTACCCGACTTCTCTTGTCAAAGATCGTGATCACCGCGGATCAAAAAGCCCCTCGTTGGTGCAAGGAGCTTTCTCATCCGCGCCGTCGCGAAACAGTCACTGAAGTTTGGTGGAGCTGACCGCGGTCGAACCGTCGGACTCCCTTGCTGCCGAAAGCCACGCCCCGGACCCCTCCGATCGGTCGGCGGTTGACGCCGGCTAATTGGTGGAGCTGAGCGGGTTCGAACCGCCGACCTACGGCTTGCAAAGCCGCCGCTCTCCCAGCTGAGCTACAGCCCCACGTGAAGTCGCGTTCCGTCTCGTACCTTGACCGTCTAAGTGGTGGGCCTAGGTAGATTCGAACTACCGACCTCACGCTTATCAGGCGTGTGCTCTAAACCAACTGAGCTATAGGCCCAGTGGAGCTTCAATGACTTCAAAGAACACGGCCCGGGTCCGCCGTATGTGCACGGACCAGGGGACCGATGCCTTCAAAACTGAGTAGAGGGTGTTTGCCGTCTTGCGACGACATCAGACGTATCGACCATCGAGTGTCTCGAGCCCAATTCCTCATGAGAGAAGGAGGGCCGAGAGAGGCTCTAGAAAGGAGGTGATCCAGCCACAGGTTCTCCTACAGCTACCTTGTTACGACTTCACCCCAATTACCGACCATACCTTAGGCGGCTTCCCCCCTTGCGGGTTGGAACACCGACTTCTGGTACAGCCGACTTTCGTGATGTGACGGGCGGTGTGTACAAGGCCCGGGAACGTATTCACCGCGGCGTGCTGATCCGCGATTACTAGCGATTCCAGCTTCATGGGGTCGAGTTGCAGACCCCAATCCGAACTGAGACCGGCTTTTAGCGATTTGCTCGAACTTGCGTTTTCGCGACGCTCTGTACCGGCCATTGTAGCACGTGTGTAGCCCTGGACATAAAGGCCATGAGGACTTGACGTCATCCCCACCTTCCTCCGGTTTATCACCGGCAGTCCCACTAGAGTGCCCGGCCGAACCGTTGGCAACTAGCAGCAGGGGTTGCGCTCGTTGCGGGACTTAACCCAACATCTCACGACACGAGCTGACGACAGCCATGCAGCACCTAACCAGCTGTCCCTTGCGGGAAAGGGAGATTTCGCCCCCGATCAACTGATCTTCAAACCCAGGTAAGGTTCTTCGCGTTGCTTCGAATTGAACCACATGCTCCACCGCTTGTGCGGGCCCCCGTCAATTCCTTTGAGTTTCAGCCTTGCGACCGTACTCCCCAGGCGGGGCACTTAATGCGTTAGCTTCGGCACCGCAGGGGTCGATACCCGCGACACCAAGTGCCCATCGTTTACGGCGTGGACTACCGGGGTATCTAATCCCGTTTGCTACCCACGCTTTCGCGCATCAGCGTCAGTACCGGTCCAGGGGGCCGCCTTCGCCACCGGTGTTCCTCCCAATATCTACGCATTTCACCGCTACACTGGGAATTCCACCCCCCTCTCCCGGACTCGAGCCTTGCAGTTTCTTCCGCACGTCCTCAGTTAAGCCGAGGGATTTCACGGAAGACACGCATGGCCGCCTACGCGCCCTTTACGCCCAATAATTCCGAATAACGCTAGCCCCCTCTGTATTACCGCGGCTGCTGGCACAGAGTTAGCCGGGGCTTCCTTTGCTGGTACAGTCAACACACGGTGGTATGAGCACCGTATGATTTCTTCCCAGCCGACAGGAGTTTACAACCCAAGGGCCTTCATCCTCCACGCGGCGTTGCTGCGTCAGGCTTTCGCCCATTGCGCAAGATTCCCCACTGCTGCCTCCCGTAGGAGTCCGGACCGTGTCTCAGTTCCGGTGTGACCGATCGCCCTCTCAGGCCGGTTACCGATCGAAGCCTTGGTGAGCCGTTACCTCACCAACTAGCTAATCGGGCGCGGGCCCTTCCGGTAGCGCGAGATCTTGCGACCCCGCTTTGATCGTCAGGACTTTCGTCCCGAAGATGTCATGCGGTATTAGCTCGAGTTTCCCCGAGGTATTCCCCACTTCCGGGCAGGTTACCCACGTGTTACTCACCCGTCCGCCACTAAACTGAGGAGTTGCCCCCTCAGCCTCGTTCGACTTGCATGTGTTAAGCACGCCGCCAGCGTTCATTCTGAGCCAGGATCAAACTCTCCACTTAAAAGTGTTCCATCGCGCCATCTTGCGACGACGCGTCAGATACGAGTGAAATCCTGAGTATTCAGGTCTGCTTTTGAGAAAAGCAGCAAAACGAATTGACGTCTGGCACGCTCTACTCAGTTTTCAAGGAACCGAATCCCCGGACTCCGTCGCCCCGGAACCGCGCCGTGCCGCCGGCGCGTGAAACAAAGATAGACCCGTCTTTACGACGGACCGATCAGTCTAGCGGAAACTACGGGTTTGTCAAGGTTTATCGCGAGGCATCCGCGCCTTCGCAGGCGGACGGCTCGCGCCGAGACGAAACCCTGGAAAGATCGCAACCCTTGCGGGGAACGGGAATATAGGGCCGCCTCAAGCCCCTGTCAAGCGAATTCCGAGAAGCGCGAAAAACCCAGTAACCGCGGGGCTTTTGTCACGATCGGGATGCACAGAGCCATGGGCATTGCGCGCCCCTTCTGCGACGATGCACAATGAATCCATGCACGCCGGGGAGAACCTGTACGGGGCTCCCCCGCCTACCGCTCCGCCACTCTCGGCCGCCCCGTCGGACCAGCGCCCCGCATCGTCGGCCGCCCTGCCCCTCCTGCTCACGGCGGCATGGCTGGCGTCGCTTTGGGGCCTGCTCGCCACTCCGCTCGACAACTACGACGAACCGCTGCTCCTCCTCGGAGGACGGTTGATGGGTGCGGGACGTCTTCCCTACCGCGACTTCTACACGAACTATGGACCCCTCGGATACGCCCTGATCTCCTGGCTTCCCGAGCCCGGGAACCCCGGAATCGCCTACCGCCTCATTCAGGCAGGCGTACTCCTCCTGGTCGCGATCCTGCTCGCGCTCCTGCGACGCACCGTCGCGGTTGATCGGCACCCGTGGGTCGCGGCGGGGGGTGCCACCTTCGCGTACCTGGGATTGGCGACGGTGCAGCAGACGTCCCCTTTTCTCGCCTATGCGTTCGTTCTCGGCGCTCTCGCGATGCTGATCCTCGCCGATTCGGCGATCACTCCGGGCGTCTCGGCCCGATACCTGGCGGCTGCGGGAACCGCCATCGCGATCGCGGCGCTGATTCGTCCGGCCTTCGGCTTCTACGCCGTCGCGACGACGATCGCGCTTTCGCTCGCCGCTCTTCCGTTCGAGCTCGCCGTGCGCCGCATTGGAATCGCCGCCGCCGCCGCCGCCGCGAGCGGCGCCCTCGTCTGGCTCGCGCTCTTTCGCGAAATCCCGCTCGGCGACGCGTGGATCTCGGCGATCGTCATCCCCGCGCGTCTTTCCTCCAATTCGTCTCGCTTCGTGCCGCCGGCGTTCCCGTTTCCGGCGCTCGGGCTGGCGCCGAGCGCCACGATCGCGGCCGGGGCGACAGCCTCGTTGTTCGTGCTCGCGGTCCTCGGCGCGTTTTCGACCGGAGGCCGATGGGCGCGCGCCGCCGGCGCGGCGGGGGCCGCTCTGGCCGCGTCGCTGCCCTTCGTTCTCGGGGCTCTTCCGTCTCCCGCGCGGATCGCGACGGCAGGAGCCCTGGCGCTCTTTGCTCTCGCTTTCCTGACGTGGCGGCTCGCACGCGCGCCGCTCGCGTCCAACGCCCGGCTGCGCGCGTCGGCCGCTTGCGGTCTCGCCGCGACCGCTTTCCTCCACTACGACTTCGCACGCGCGGATCCGGCCCACATCGTGCCCGCCCTGGCCCTGGCCGTCGCCTCGGCACTTCTCGCGTTGCCCAACGCCGGCCGGGCCGGAGTCCCCCTCACGCTCGGACTCATCGTCCTCGCCACACGCTCGCCCTGGCTCGGCCTCGAGTTTGCGCCTCCGGCATCCATCGGCCGGACGCCGGCGACCCCGTCGGTCTCGACCGCCTCCGGCTTTTGGAGCCGCTTTTCCGCGTCCATGTTTCCGATCGAAGCCGTCGAATCCGTTCGCGCCGCCGACCGGGAATCCGACCCCCGCAGCCGGTTCGTCGCGCTTGCCTCGGACCATCGGCGAAGCGAGGGCAGTGCTGCAGTCCTCTTCCTCTTGTCCAGCCGTCTTCCCTACACGCGGTGGTATGCGTACGACCCGGGTGTCCAGACTTCACCCTTCGTCCAGGCGCTCATGGTCGGAGAGCTGGAGCGCTCGGGCAGCCGCGCCGCGGTTGTCTGGAGCGCCACGAGCTTCGGGGGAGAGGAGCGCGAAGAGGGGGTGGCGCCCGCCACACCTCTCGATCGCCGCCTCCTCGAGCTCTATCCGCAGATTCTCAGGCAATACGGCGGGTTGCAGGTACGACTGCGTTAGTCGACCAGGGAGAGGCCGCCCCCCGCGGGCCGCGTCGCTATAATCGACTCCTCTGAACGCGGAATCCTCCCGCCCGGCGCTCGAGCCGACTCCGACCCCTCGGGCTGACCGGTCCCCCGGAGGAGAGTCCACCCGGCGCGCGCTGGCTCTGGTCCTGACCGTCCTCGTCCTGGGGATCTCCGCGGGCGGTCTCCTCTGCATGCGCCTGGGTGTCTACGACGACAGCCTCCTCCTCCTGGGCGCGCGTTTGTCGGGCGCGGGCTGGCTTCCCTATCGGGACTTCTACAGCCACTACGGCCCGCTCGGCTACGCGGCGCTCGCACCGGTTCTGAAGTGGCTCGTCAATCCGGGGCTCTCGCTGCGCGTCGCCCAGTCCGCGGGGCTGATCGGCCTGACCGCGCTCCTCTGGGTCGCCGCCCGCCGCTCGCGGGCCGTCCTCGGTCTCGCGTTCCCGGCCGCCGCGGCGGCGCTCTCGCCGGCGTTCGCGGTTGGCTCGTTTCTTGGGTTCGGCCTCGCGGCGGCCGCCGTGGCCGTCTTCCTCTGCGGCGGGACGGCCGCCGAGGCGCGACGGCGCGGCCCCCGGCTCTGGCTCTGGATGGCCGCCGCCGGATCCCTGCTCGCCGCCTGCGGGCTCACCCGGCCCGCCTTCGCCGCATACGCCGCCGCGGCGGTCTTCGCCCTCGAGCTCTCCGTCTTCGGGCGCGCCTCGATTCGCCGGCTGCTCATCGGGCTCGCGGCCGCATCGGCCGTGGCGCTGATCCTCTGGGTGATCCTCTTTCGAGACATCGACCTTCGTGACGCGCTCGTCTCGGTCACGATCACCCCGGCGCGCATCCTGCCGCTGCGGCGTCTTCTCCCCGGGCTCGCCGTGGAGGATCTGGCCCTGACGCTCCCGATGGCCGCGGCGATCGCCGCCGCACCGCTGCTCTGGGCCTTCGCGGCGCCCTCGCGCACGGGCCGCGCGATCGCGGCGTGCGCGATCGTGGTGGGCGCGTCGGCGCCTCTGCTCCTACGCTATCCGCTCGCCTGGCTCCCGGCGCCGGCCTTCGCGGGCCTCGCCTTCTCGGCGTGCGTTCTGCTCGCGTGGATCGAGCGCGACGCGCTCCGTTCCTCACCATCTCTCTGGGCGGCCGCCCTGATGGGCGCCTCGGCCGCGGCCTTCGGGCACTACTTCTGGAGCCGCCCCGACGTGCAGCACCTCTACCCCCTGCTCGGACTCTCCGCCGTGAGCGCCGCACTCGCGTGGGAACGCTTCGGCGGGTGGACACGCGCGCTGACGGTCGTGGCCCTGGCCCTCGGCTTCTTCCCGATCGACCCGGGACCCGGCTTTCCGGCCGCGAACCTGGGGCGCGGAGGGATCGCGTCGATCCGCGAGAACGCGGCGCGCCCGGGCGCTCGGCTCAAGACGATCTGGCCGGCCGGAGAGGTCCCGAGCCCCCCGGTCGAAGCCGTGCGGCTCGCAGACCGTCTCGCCGACCGGGGAAGCCGCTTCGTCGCCTACGGCAACGACCAGAGCTGGACGCCCGGGGATCCGGTCTTCCTTTTCCTGCTCTCCTCGCGCCTGCCGTACACGAAGTGGTTCCAGTACGACCCGGGCCTGCAAAGCTCCCCGCCGATCCAGGAGGCGATGATCCGCGAGCTCGAGGCGTCGGGAAGCCGCTCCGCCGTCGTCTGGCGGTCCGAGAGCTATTACTTCGACCCGCCGCCTCCCGGTCCCGGGGTGCGCTCGCCCTTCGACGCGTACGTCGACCGCGTCTACGCCAAAGTCGTCGGCCGCTTCGGGAGCTACGAGGTCCGGACGCGCGACTGACCGCGGCGCCTCAGGCGGCGCTCCCGTCCGCGGACGCCTCGGGCCCCTCGCCGGCGAGCACGCGGGCGATCGCCTCGGGGTAGGCCCGATGCTCCTCCGCCAGGATCCGCGCCGAGAGCGTCGCGACCGTGTCGCCCGGCAGGATCGGCACCCGGCGCTGCAGGATCACGGGGCCGGAGTCGGTGCCCTCGTCCACGAAGTGCACGGTGCAGCCGGACTCGAGCTCGCCCGCCTCGAGCGCGCGGCGCTGGACGTCCAGGCCCGGGAATTTCGGAAGCAGCGCCGGGTGGATGTTGAGGATCCGGCCGCGGTAGCGCGCGACGAAGTCCGGCGAGAGCAGCCGCATGTAGCCGGCGAGGCAGATCAGCTCGGGCCGCGCCGCGTCGAGGATCGCGAGGACGTCCCGCTCGTGCTCCCGGCGCGAACGCGGCCCGCGCGGCACGGGAAAGGCCGGCAGCCCGCGCTCCACGGCGCGCGCCAGCCCCGGCGCGTCGGCGACGTCGGAGATCACGGCGACGATCTCGGCGCGCGGGATTCGCCCATCGGCGATCGCGTCGCCGATGGCCTCGAAGTTGGAGCCGCGCCCCGACAGCAGGACGGCGAGCCGGCGCTTCGGCATCAATGGCCTCCCGGGTGCGCGCCATCGTCGGCCCGGCGCCAGACGGTGCCTCCGGGCGAAGACGCAACGAGGCGCGCGTGGGCCTGGATCCAGCCCGAGAGCCGCTGGCCGAAGCCCTGTCCGAACGGGGCGACGCCGTACTCCCAGTTCGAGCGCTGGAAGACGACGACGACGTCCGGCGGTTCCCGCTCGAACCGCTGGATGAGCCTTCGCTCGGCCTCGGCGTCCAGCCACCCCGGCATCATGGTCACGAACGGAGAGGCGCTCCGGGCGAGGAAGAGCACGTCGACCGCGTTGACCTCCGGCACGGCCAGCACGCGCTCTCCCGGCTGGAGCTCGCGCGCGACGCGTTCGTAGAGATCCGCGCGCTCCCGCTCGGCCCAGATGCGGCCCCGGGGCGTGTCGACCGGCCGATGGCCGGGCGAGCGGAGGCTGATGATGCCGATCGCCGCGCCCAGGCAGACGACGGGGAAGAGGACGCACGCCCAGATCCGCCGGGTATAGCGGACAGCCTTCTCACCGGAGGGATCGCCGGGCTCGCCTCCCGGCCAGACGCCCGGGAGGAAGACGAAAAGGAACAAGAGCAGCGCGAGCGCGCCCGGAAGATGCGCGACGCCCGCGTACGGGTTGCCGATGTCCCCGGAGAATGCGCTGCGCGAGCCGACGAGGCCCGCGAACACGCCAAAGGCGACGAGGGCGTCGCGGTGCGGGCGGCTCCGGTCGAGGAGCGCCCAGAGCGCGACGACGAACGCGAGCGTCATCCAGAGGTGCACGAACCCGAGGTTTCGCGTGCGCAGGCTCTTGTCGAAGAGGTCGAGCGCCAGCAGCACCGCGAAGACGGCCGCGACCGGCGCATAGCGGCGCGGCCGGCGCTCGCGCGCGAACAGGAGGCCGAGGAGCGCGAACAGACTCGCGACGAGCCCGAGCCCGCGCAGCGCGCCGACGATCCGCCCGGGCAGCCCGGGGCCGATTCCGGCAATCATCACGAAGAGCCGGTTCCAGTCGTGCGGCGGGGGCGCGAGCGGCCACACGTGGCTGTCCCGCCGCAGCGAATCGAGCGGCGCGCTCGCCAGCACGAAGAGGGCGCCGCACGCCGCGGCGGCGGCAAATGCGGCGAGACACCTTCCGACCCAGCGCCTCTCCCCGCGGGGCTGCGCGAGCGTCGAGGCCGCGAGCCCCGCGGCGGCCGCGAGGCCGATCTCCTGCTTGGAGCAGAACGCGAGCCCCGCCAGCAGACCCGCGAGCCACCCGAGGCGCGCGCGCCGTTTCGGAGACCGGACGAGGAGGAGCGCTCCCAGGGAGAAGCACAGCGCGTGCACGGCCGCGGGTGAATAGGGGTAGACGAGCCGGCCGAGTCCCGGGGCGAAGAGGCCCACGCCCAGGAGGATCGCGACGAGGACCAGCCGCTCCAGCGTCGAGAGGAACGGGCGCGCCAGGCGCAGGAGCAGCAACGCGGCGATCACCGACGGGATCCAGCTCAGGATGAGGATGGCCGTCGCCGAGAAGCCGAAGGGTCGCGCGAGCCAGGAGACCAGGTACGGCGAGAGCGGCCCGTACTGCAGGAAGACGTCGCGGTAGAGCCGCTCGCCCGAGGCCAGTCGCTCGGGCATCGACCACCAGATGCCGGGGTCGCTCGTCGGAGAGAGCCAGCGTCCGCCCGCCCAGATCCCCGCCGCGGTGCTCGTCAGCACGAGCGCGATCTCGGGGACCCAACCGAGGAGGCGCCTCATCCAATCCAGTTCCAGGTGAAGTAGAGGACCGCGAAGAGCCCCAGCAATACCGCGAGGAACGCCTCGGTCGCGCGCGCCGCGGCCGGGCGCCGGCGCAGAATCGCGCCGGCCGTCATGAACACGGGAAACGAGGCGAGCGCGAGACGCGAGAAGGAGAAGAGCGAGGTCCACAGCGGGACGAGCGTGGCGCAGAGGCCGTACACCGCCACCGGGAGCGGGACGTAGCGGAACGCAAGGACGCCCAGCGCGACGAACGCCGCGGCGGCCGTCAGCTCGACGAACGAGTGGCGCGTCGCCATCAGAGACCATGGACCCCCGGAGAGCTCGCGGAAGATGGCCGGCGGCCACCCCATGGCCCCGCGCCAGGTCGCCTGGCGGTGGAACGGCGCGAGCGGATCGCCGAAGGCGGCGCCGCAGTACGCCAGGAACGCCGCCATGCCGAGGATCGGCAGGAACCCGGCGAGGAAGCCGAGGACGCTCGCACCCGAGCCCGAGGGATTCGCGCGTCGCGACCTCCACCACTGGAGCCAGAGCGCCGGCGCGAGCAGGATGCCCGTCGGGCGGGTCAGGGCCGACAGGAACCCGAAGGCTCCGGCCGCGCCGAGGCGCCCGTCGAGAGCGAGGGAGAGGGACGCGAGCGAGAGCGCGAGCCCGAGCGAGTCGGAGTACGGCGCCGAGAGAAAGAACGCCGGCGGATACAGCAGCAGCAGCGTCCCGGCGGCGATCGCCGCCTCGTCGCCGAGCAACTTCCGCGTCATCCGCACGAGGAGCCAGAGCGACAGGAGCAGCGATGCGTTGGCGATGAGGAGCGCCGCGCGCAGCGGCGAGCCGAGGATTCCTCCCAGAGCGCGCATCAGGAGCGGCATCAGCGGGTAGAAGCCGGTCGCCGGCGGCTCGCCCGACTGGCCGGGCAGGTCGTCGACGCCGAAGCGGCCCGCGTAGCCGAGCTCCGCGATGCGTGCGTACCAGAGCGCATCCCACCGCGCCCACACCGCGATTCCGGAGGGTTCGGCGTGCTTCGACTGCGGGGGCATCGCCTGGTCCGCGGCGACCGGCGGCTCGCGCCACCGGTCTCCCGCCGCCACCGGGATCGCGAAGGCGGAGTTGTGGTCGCGGTTGTAGGAGTTGAGCGGGAAGTAGCGCAGGGCAAACAGCGCGATCAGAGCCAGCGCGAGACGCGACGAGACGAAGACCGCGGCGACGGCGCGGAAGCCCTCGAGACGCCGCCCCACCAGATCCATTCGCCCCGCGCTCGCCGTTTTCTAGGTGGCTTCGGGCTCGACGACGACGCGGCGGCTCCCCCGGCCGCGCACGTTGCCGACGGCGTTCCACTTCACGTCCGCGTCACGCCACAGCTGCGCGGCCCTTCCGAGGTCCGCGGCCGACAGGAAGACGACCATCCCGACGCCCATGTTGAAGACACGGTGCATCTCCTCGAACGACGACCCTCCCCTCGCGGGCGATCATCCCGAAGACCGGCGGCACGACCCAGGAGCCCGACTTGATCACGACGTCGAGCCCCTCGGGCAGCACGCGCGGAATGTTGTCGTAGAACCCGCCGCCCGTCAGGTGCGCCATCCCGTGGACGAGGCCCGCCTCGAGGAGAGGCTCCATCGGGCGCAGGTAGGACAGGTGCGGATCGAGCAGCACGTCCCCGACGGCGCGGCCGCCGAGCTCCTCGACGCGCTGCGTCGGCGCGAGCCCCATCGTCTCGAAGAAGACCTTGCGCGCGAGCGTGTAGCCGTTGGTCTGGAGCCCGAGCGACGGCAGGCCCACCACGACGTCGCCCTCCGCGATGCGGGAGCCGTCGAGGATCCGGTCCCGGTCCACGACGCCGACGATGGTGCCGGCCACGTCGTATTCGCCGGCGGCGTAGAAGCCCGGCATCTCCGCGGTCTCGCCGCCGAGCAGCGCCGTCCCGTTCTCGCGGCAGGCCCGGGCGATCCCCTCGATGATGCTCCCGATCACCTCCGACTGGACCTTGCCCGTCGCGATGTAGTCCAGGAAGAAGAGCGGCCGCGCTCCCTGCACCAGGATGTCGTTCACGCAGTGGTTGACGAGATCGCCGCCGCAGGTGTCGTGGCGATCCATGGCGATCGCGATCTTGAGCTTCGTGCCGACGCCGTCGGTCGAGCCCACGAGCACGGGCTCCCGGTATGCCGAGAAGTCTGGCCGGAAGAGGCCGCCGAAACCGCCCACGTCCCCCAGCACGCCCGGCGTGAAGGTCGAGCGGATCGCCGTCTTCGCGCGTGCCAGCGCGGCGGCCTTCGCGTCGATGTCGACGCCCGCGTCGGCGTATCGGGAGTCCTTCAAGCGTCGCGATTATACGGGGCCGGGTCGCGGCGGCGGCTCAGAGCCACCGCCGGCGGAGGGCCCAGAAGTACCAGCGGAGATAGTGCGGAAGCCACGAGAAGAGACGGAAGCGGCTCTTCCCCTCGGTGCGGTCGCGCCACGTCGCCGGCACTTCCTCCACCCGTCCGCCGCCGAAGTGCGCCTTCGCCGTGAGCTCGAGGGCGAGCGCGAACCCGGCCTCGCTCTCGATCCTCGTGCGGCCGAGAAACTCTCGTTTGTACGCCTTGAAGCTGTTGGTCGGGTCGTGCGTCGGCAGGCCGGCGAGCGCGTGCAGCGACACGCCGGCGGCCCGACTCAGGAAGGACTTCAGAGGCGGCCCGCCGATCTGGCGTCCGCCCGGCATGTACCGGCTGGCGCACACGACGTCGGCACCGGCCTCGACGCGGGACACCATCTCCTCGAGCCGGGAGAAGTCGTCCGAGAGGTCGGCCATCGAGACGACGACGACGGGCGCGGCCGCGGCGCGCAGGCCCGCCTCGATCGCGTAGCGGACGCCGGGCCCGAGCGTGTTGAGCACCGGGCGGATCGTCGCGGGCCTCTGTTCCGGGTCGAGGCGATCGAGCGCGGGAAGTGTGTCGTCCTCCGGAAAATCGTGGCAGACCAGGAGCTCGTAGCCCTTCGGAACGGCGGCGAGCGCGCGGCAGTAGGCCGCGATGTTCTTGCCCTCGTTGTAGACGGGCACGACGATCGAATAGCGCGGCGTCTCCGGCGTCACGAACGCGTCTCCGCCGGCTTGCGCGCGGCGGTCAGCACGAAGGTGCCGAACCATCGACCGAGCCCGATCCGCTCGAACGCCCAGTCGGCGGCGTTGTAGAGGGAGAGGAAGGCGTTGATCAGTCGCGGGGCGACCTCGCGGTACGGGATGCCGGACTGGCAGCGCTGGCGGATCTCGACGAATCCCGCGGCCTCGAACGCGCGGCGCAGCGCCGCGGGCGCGAGCGGCGCCTCGTTCGGACTGACGCCTTCGGCGATGTAAAGCGGGCTCTTCGGCCAGCGAAAGAGGGCCATGGCGGGATGGAGGAGGTTCGGGTCGAAGGCGAAGACGCTCCCGCCCGGCGTCAGCACGCGCCGCGCCTCCGCGAGCGCGCGCCCGAAATCCGGAATGTGGTGCAGGACGCTGCTGAACGCGACCGCGTCGAAGGAGCCGTCGGCGAACGGGAGCACCAGGGCGTCCGCCTGCCCCCACCATGCCGCGGCGGCCTTGCGGCGCGCCAGCGACAACGCCTCGTAGGAGAGATCGATGCCGAGGTATCGGTCGGTCCGGTCCACGTAGAGCTGGCGCGACTGCCCCGTTCCGCATCCGACGTCGAGGAGGCGCGCGACGCGCGCCGACGGCCCCATCCGGACGAAGCGGTCCGCGATCGTGCGCCAGCCGCTCGGCGCGAAGGGGTCGAACTCGCCTTTTTCCTGGATGAGGCCGTCGAAGTAGCGAGCCTCGATCTCCGAGACGCCCGCGCGCGGCTTCTCGTTCAGATGCGCCCCTCGGCGATCTCGCGCCGGATCCACGGCACGACCTCATCCAGCGTCTGGGAGAGGCTCGTCGTGGCCTCGAAGCCGAGGACTCTCTTCGCCTTGGAGGTATCGGGGACGCGCCTCCGGACGTCGTGTGGATAGGGCGGATCGCTCTCGAAGCGGAACGGCCTGGCCGACGGCCCGTCTCCGTGCACCTTGCGCCAGACCATCTCGGCGAGCTCGCGGACGGACGTGGGCGTACTGATCGACAGGTTGAAGTCCTCGTTGCGCGCGGCGGGATGGAAGATCGACGCCGCGATCCCGCGCGCGAGGTCGCCGCCATAGGTGTAGCAGCGCACCTGGTCTCCCGATCCCAGGATGCGCAGAGGGTCCTGGCCCTTCACGATCTTCTGGACGAGGTCGGGCACCACGTGGCTCATCGCGAGCTTGACGTTCCCGCTCGGAATTTCCTTGCCGCCGAGGGCGCGGCCCTCGCCGATCCCGACGCAGTTGAAGGGACGACAGATCGTGTACGGGAGGCGGTACTGCTCCCACGCGCCGCGCGCGAAGTACTCGCAGGCGAGCTTCTGGAATCCGTAGGTGCTGGTCGGCGGCGGAGCCTCCGCGAGGTGCGACTCGGGAGTCGGGAAGACGGTCGCGTTCTCGAAGACCATGCTGCTCGAGAGGACGGTCATCTTGAGGAGGCGGCCCTTCGGCAGCGCCGCGATCCCCGCGTCGAAGCTCGCCGCGATGATGCGCTCGTTCTCCGCCAGCAGGTCGTAGGCGTACTCGTGAAAGTAGGAGATCCCGCCGATGCGCGCCGCCCCCGCCACGAAGTGGTCGCAGTCCGACGCGAGCTCGGCCAGCAGGCCGGCATTCGTCGCGTCGCCCTCGACGAAGGTGTACGCGGGATGGCGCTGGTAGCTCTTCTCGACGCGTCCGTACTTGGAGAAGTTGTCGACGCCGACGACGGCGTGGCCCTGGTCGAGCAGCTCCTGGACCAGGTATCCGGCGATGAAGCCGGCGGATCCCGTGACGAGGACCTTCACCCTTTCGCCGCCGGCGCTCGCCCGCTCGCGACGCAGTTCCAGACGTCGTAGACGATCTTCCCCTCCGGGATGCGCAGGTCCCGGTAGGCCCGGTGCGGCGTCGCGACGAAGAGGACTTCGGCCTCCGCCAGGACGCGCTCGAGCGGAACGAGCGTGGGGTCCGGAACGAAGGGGTCGGTGCAGAGCACCGTGCGCGTCTCGAGCTTGAGCAGGTTCTTGAGCTTGTAGCTCAGGGAGTCCCGCGGGTCGTCGCTCTCCGCCTTGAACGCCATGCCGAGGACGCCCGCGACCTTCCGGGAGAGATCGCCGTCGCGCCGCGCCTGTTCCACGAGCCGCGCCGGCAGGCCCTCGTTGACGAGCATCGCCGAGTGACCCAGCGGGAACGAGTCGCGGCTGAAGGCGGCGAGCTGCATCGTGTCCTTCAACAGGCACGGCCCCGCCGCGAACCCGGGGCCCGGCATGGCGGCCATGCGCGGGTAGTTGTGCCGGCAGCCGTGAAGGATGCGGTCGAAGTCGAGGTCGTGCTCCCGCGCAATCGTGTAGAACTGGTTGGCGATCGCGAACTGAATGTAGCGCGTCGCGTTGGTCATGAGCTTGCAGACCTCCGCCTCCATCGGGCTCATGTCGATGAATTCGTGAACGAAGCGTCCGAACAGGCCCTTGACCTCGTCCAGCGCCTCGCGGCGGAAGGCGCTCACGATCTGGGGAAGCTGCCGGATCTCGCGGAGGCTGTGGCCCTGGGCGACGCGCTCCGGGCAGAAGGCGACGTCGACCGCGAGCCCGCGGACCTTCAGGTCCTTCTGGATGTGCTCGCTGATCCCCGGGAAGATCGTGCTCCGGAGAATCAGGATCTGGCCGTCGCGCAGGTAGGACGCACACGCCTCGATCGCGCGGTTCATCCCGGTGAAGCTCGGGGTCAGATGCACGTCGACCGGGGTTCCGATCACGAGGACCAGGAAGCGGCACTCGCTCATGAGCTCCGGCGTCTCGCGCACCTCGAGCAGCCCCCCGGCGAGGACCCGGGTCAGCAGCTCCTGGGCGCCCTCCTCGGCGAAGGGCATCGTCCCGCTCCGGATCCGCTGGACGGTCGCGGCGTTCGTATCGTAGATGACCGTCCGCAGGCCGACGTCCGCGAAGGTCATCGCGAGCGGAAGGCCGACGTGGCCCCCTCCCCCGATGACGCACACGTCCCGCGGAAACACGTGTTCGGTCACACTTCTCCGAGCGCGTCGACGATGGGTGTTCGGTCTGCGGCCTCAGCTCGAGGCGGGACCTCGGGGATCCTCATCGCCCGAGGCCGCGGCATTTCATCCACTCCGCATTTTAGCGCGAGGGGCGCTCGACCCGAACCGCGAAAGTTGGCCCCGCGCCGGCGAGGTCGGCGGGCGACCTGAGGTAATCTTCGTATTCATCCGGTAACACGGTCTTCCGCATGACGACGGACGCCGACCCGCGGCACGGCGCGTTCGCTGGCCGAAGGGCCGCTCTCTGGATCGTGCTGCTGGTGATGCTGTGCTGCCTGCCGGGTTACCTGGAGACCCCCATCGGCCCCTTCGACGAATCGGCCGTCGTTCTGGGCGCACGACTCATGAACAGCGGATTCCTGCCGTACGTCGACTTCTACACGAACTACGGGCCGCTCGCCTACGATCTGATGCGGCCCTTTCTCCTCGTCGGAGATCCCGGGATCGCCTACCGCGTGGCACAGATGGCGATGTTCGTGGGCGCGACGCTCCTGCTCTTCCTGATCCTTCGCGACGTACCCGGCCGTCGCGGCCTCGGTTTCCTCGCGATCCTGACGATCCTCAACCTCTCGGCGGCCGCCTTTGGCCCGCACTTCTTCGGCTTCGCCTTCGCGCTCGCCGCCGTCGCTCTGTCCGCCAGCGCGTGGGACCGCACGGGTGGAGAGGGCTGGCTCCGGATTCTCCTGGCCGGCGCCGCGCTGGGTCTCACGCTCCTCACGCGGCCGGCCTTCGCGGCCTACGTCGGCGGCAGCGTCCTGATCGCCGGCATCGCCACCCTGCCGGGGCCACTCGGCGGACTGCGGGCCGCGGCCGCCCGCCTGGCAGGGCTCTTCGCGTGCGCGGCGCTCGTCGCGGGGCTCACGTGGGTCCTCCTCTTTCGCTCGGTCCCGCTGGATGACGCATGGGTCGCGGCGATCGTTCTCCCGACGATCATCTTCCGCAGCTCGGCCCGCGCCCTGCTCCCCTACCTGTTGCCGACCGACGTCCCGGCGGCGATCCAAATCGTCTTCGCCGTTTGCGTCTCGGTCTCCGTGTTTCTTCTGGCGATGAGCGCGGTCGGCGCCACGGAGAGCCGCGCGGCGCGGCGCTCCCTTCTCGGCGGCGTCGTGATCGCCGCGGCGGCGCCCGTGATTCTCGTCCTGTCCAGCCGGCCGGGAGGTGCGATGTGGCTCGTCAGCGCATTGCTCTTCGCGGCGGGCGCACTCGCGCTGGCGCTCGGCCATCGGGGGGTTGCGCGGTCGCCCCACCTGCGGCGGGCGGCGTTCTTCGGGCTCGCCGCGGTCGCCTTCCAGCACTATTTCTGGAGCCGCGCGGACGTGGCCCACTTCACTCCCGGTCTCTGCCTGGCCGGCGTGGCCGCCTTCTGCGCTTCCCCCGAATACGGGCGCGGCGGCCGCCGGATTCTGGCCGCGCTCCTGGTTCCCGGCGCGGTCGCCCTCTCGATGACTTCGTATGTCGTCGTCCACTCGCCGCGGGCGGCCGCGCGACTGGCGTCGTCGGGGCTCGCCGCCATCTGGCCGGCCTCGTTCGTGCCTCCGGACGCCCGTCTCGCCGTGGGCCTCGCGGACCGCCTGGCCGAGCCTTCGAGCCGCTTCGTCGCCGCCGCCTCGAATCATCGCCGGACCGATGTCAGCCCGATCCTCCTCTCCCTGCTCTCGACTCGCCGGCCCTACACGCGCTGGTATTCCTACGATCCCGGAATCCAGAGCTCGCCCGCGGTGCAGGCGCAGATGATCCGGGAGCTCGACCGCTCCTCCAGCGCCACGGCGGTGGTCTGGCGGGCCGAGACCTTCAGCCAGGCGAAACCCGAGGGCGGGGCGCCCGCGCCGACCGCGCTCGATCGCCGGATCGCGGAGCTCTACCCGGTCACCCTCGGCCGGTTCGGAGACTACGAGGTTCGCGGCCGCGAGGAAACCCGCGTCGACGTCCCCAGGGACTGAGCAATCCCAGGCGCAGCGCCCGGGCCGCGATCGGGCTCAGGGGGTCGCCGGCACGCCGTTCTTGTAGACCGCCTCGATGGCGCGGACGTTCTTGACGTCGCGCAGAGGGTCGGCCGTCAGGACCAGGAGGTCCGCGCGCTTGCCGGGCTGGAGCGTTCCGCGGTCCGAGTCGATGCCGAGCGAGCGCGCCGCGGTCTGGGTCGCGGCCCGGAGGACCTCGAGCGGAGGGACCTCGGCGCGCGCGAGGCAGTCCATCTCGATCGAAACGCCCAGGCCGGCGAACGCCCACATGTCCGTGCCCGCCGCGACCGGCACCCCGGCGGCGCGGAGCCGCCGCACGTTGTCGGCGAGGACGGGGAGCCGGCGGCGCAGGAACTCGTAGTTCGGATAGCGCTCGCGATACGTCGCCTCGTAGTCTGCGGCGCGGTAGCGCGTCGCGACGTCGGAAGGGAGGCGCCGCAGGGCGGCCGGGTCCGAGAGGACGCGGTCCACGAAGTCGCGCGTGTCGGCGAGAAACTCGAAGATGTCGAGCGTCGTCAGGTAGAAGACCGGGCGCGCCTTCATCGCGGCGATCGTGGCGTCGTCGAGCGGGTCGATGACCGAGTGCGCGAGCGCCGTGGCGCCGGCGGCGATGGCCGCCTTCGCGTCCTCGAGGCTCGGCGCGTGGACGGTCGCGCGCATTCCCTGGGCGCGCGCCTCGCCGATGAGCGCCTCGAGGACGGGACGCGGCATCTTCGCGAGCGGCGGCTTCGGCGCGCGGCACCAGGCCATGTCGTCGAACATGACCTTGATCTCGGCGGCGCCGAGCGCCTTCGCCTTCCGGACCGACGCGCGCGCGGCCTCGGGCGTGGCCGGGAATCGATCGAGGTTCGCGTCGGCCGGCTGGCCCTCGTCCCACCACCCCCCCTTCACGGTGAATATCGGAGCCGCGGGGTAGACGTCGGGGACGTCGGAGCGCGTGCGCGACTCCGCGGCGGTCTTCTGGGACGCCGCCACGTCCTCCGCCATCAGCCGGATCGACGTCACGCCCCACGAGAGCATGGTCTTGAGGTCGTCGTCGGACTCCGCGTGGACGTGCGCGTCGATCAGGCCGGGGACGATCCACCGCCCTTCCGCGGCGACGATCTTCGCACCGGGCGGCAACGCGGCGAGCGCCCTGGGGGTGGCCGGGCCCACGGACGCGATCCGGCCGTCCGTGACGACGACCAGAGAGTTCTCGCGCGGCGCGGCGCCCGACCCGTCGATCAGGGTCGCCCCCCGGAATGCGATCGTGGTGGCGAGCAGAAGCGTCCCGCGCACGCGAGGCGACGCGCTACGTCGCGTCGAGCGCGTGCTCTTTCTCGCGCTCCTCTTCTTCGATCTCGACGGGGTAGATCCCGGTGAAGCAGGCCGTGCAGGTGGCCTGCTGAGGACGGCCGAACGCCGCGAGCATGCCCTCCACCGAGAGGTACCCGAGGCTGTCGGCCTCGATGAAGCGCGTGATCTCCTCGACCGACTGGTTCGCCGCGATCAGCTCGCCGCGCGTCGGGGTGTCGATCCCGTAGTGGCAGGTGTTCATCGTCGGCGGCGAGGAGACGCGCACGTGCACCTCGCGGGCTCCGGCCTCGCGCAGCATCCGGACGATCTTGCGCGAGGTCGTGCCGCGGACGATCGAGTCGTCGACCAGCACGATGCGCTTGCCCTCCACAATCTCGCGGACCGGGTTCAGCTTCACCTTGACGCCGAAGTGCCGGATGGCCTGCTTGGGCTCGATGAACGTCCGCCCGACGTAGTGGTTGCGCACGAGGCCGAGCGCGAAGGGGATGCCGGACTCCTCCGCGTACCCCAGGGCCGCGTACATGCCCGAGTCGGGCACGGGGACCACGACGTCGGCCTTGGCCGGATGCTCCCTCGCGAGCCGCCGCCCGAAGCCCTGCCGCGAGGCGGCCACGCTGCGCCCGAACACCTTGGAGTCCGGCCGGGCGAAGTAGACGTGCTCGAAGACGCACGGCGTCGAGATCGGGAAGGCGAAGCGGTGCGAGGTGACCCCGTCCCGCGACAGCCGCACGATTTCCCCCGGCTCGACGTCCCGCTCGTAACGGGCGCCGATCAGGTCGAACGCGCACGTCTCGGAGGCGACCACGGGCGAGCCCTCGCGCACGCCGAGCGACAGCGGTCGGACCCCGTTGGGGTCGCGTGCCGCGAAGATCCCCTCCTGCGAAAGAATCACGATCGAGTAGGCCCCGCGGACCTCCAGCAGCGCATCGGCGATGGCGCCGGCCAGGTTCGGCGACTTGGAGCGGGCGATCAGGTGGAGGATCACCTCCGAGTCGGAGGTCGTCGTGAAGAGGGCGCCGCTCGCCTCCAGGGACGAGCGGATCTCGCGCGCGTTGACCAGGTTGCCGTTGTGGCCCAGGGCCAGGGGCCCGCGCCCGGTGGCGAAGACGATCGGCTGGGCGTTGATCAGGAGGGAGGCGCCGGCGGTCGAATAGCGGACGTGGCCGATCGCCGTCTTCCCCGGCAGCCGCGAGAGCCGGGCCTCGTCGAACACGTCGGCCACGTAGCCCATCTCCCGCTCGACGTGGATCTTGCCCTGGTGGAGCGAGGCGATGCCGGCCGACTCCTGGCCCCTATGCTGGAGGGCGTAGAGGCCGAGGTAGGCGAGGTTCGCGGCGTCTTCCGAATCGCTGACCCCGAAGACGCCGCATTCGTCCGAATACCCGGCGCGCTGAGCCATTGAGGGCTCATCTTAACATTCCAGACACGCGACTTAATCCCGTGACCGACTGTCATCCCGAGCGGAGCGAGGGGCCCCTTTGCCGTCACCGCGTCCCGGAAAGGGCTCCCTCGTCGCTGTGCTCCTCGGGATGACATGGCTCCGGTAATCCCCGGTCCCGCGCGCTCGTCCAATCCTCCGAGGTGCTCATGCGATTCCCGGTGCCCCGCCCCCGCCTCGTCTTCGTCTCGCTGTCGGCGCTCGCGCTCGCCGCCGGCGGCGTCGTCTTCGCCTCGCTCGCCGGCGCGCGCACGGACGCGCTGACTCCGCGCGAGCAGGCGCTCCACGTTCTGAACCGCCTCTCCTTCGGTCCGCGTCCCGGCGACGCCGACCGCGTCGCCCAGATAGGGGCGTCGGCCTACGTCGAGGAGCAGCTCCACCCCGAGCGGATTCCCGACGGCCGTCTCGATGCGCGCCTCTCCGCCTATCCGACGCTCTCGATGTCCAACGCGCAGCTGATCGAGCGCTTCGAGGAACCGCTGCGCGAGGCCCGGAAGAAGATCAAGGCCGAGCGCGCGATGAACGCAGGCGCGAAGGCCGACGAGGCCGAGCCCACGGAGGCCGAGGTCGCCAGGGTGCGCGACCTGATCCCCCCCGACCAGCGGCCCCGCCGGATCCTGGACGAGCTGACCGCCGCGCGGATCCTGCGAGCGACCGAGTCCGAGCGGCAGCTCAACGAGGTGATGGTCGACTTCTGGATGAACCACTTCAACGTCTACGCCAACAAGGGCCAGGACCGCTTCGCCATCGTCTCCTTCGAACGCGACACGATCCGGCCGCACATCTGGGGCCGCTTCGAGGATCTCCTCCAGGCCACGGCCAAGTCGCCCGCGATGCTCTTCTACCTGGACAACGCCCGCTCGGTCGCCGACGAAGATCACCGGCCCTGCGTTCAGCGCGCCCGGCGCGGCCGCGCGCGAGCGCGGCGGGACCGCAGGAGCCCCGCGCGGCCTGAACGAGAACTACGCGCGCGAGCTGATGGAGCTCCACACCCTCGGCGTCGACGGAGGCTACACGCAGAAGGACGTCACCGAGCTCGCCCGCATCCTGACGGGCTGGTCGATCGGCCGTCCGCGGGGCGAGGGCGGCCAGCCGGCGGCCGGCGGACGAGGACGCGGCCGCGCGATGATGGCTCGTTCGGCGGAGTCCCCCGGAGAGTTCGTCTTCCGGACAGCCGCTCACGACGCCGGCACGAAGACGCTGCTCGGGTCCTCGTTCGCGCCGGCCGGCATCGCCGAGGGCGAGCAGGCCATCGCGATGCTGGCGCATCACCCCGCGACGGCGCATCACATCGCGTATCAACTGTGCCAGCGCCTCGTGGCCGACGAGCCGCCGAAGGAGCTCGTGGACCGCGTCGCCCGGCGCTTCCTCGGAAACGGCGGAGATCTGCGCGATACGGTCCGCGCGATCGTGACCTCGCCGGAGTTCTTCGACCCGCGGTATTACCGCTCCAAGATCAAGTCCCCCTTCGAGTACGTCGTCTCCGCGCTGCGCGCGGTGGGCGGCGCGACCGACGGCCGGGCGATCGCCTCCCAGATCGCCGACATGGGCGAGCCGCTCTACCTCTGCCAGCCGCCGACGGGCTACGCCGACACGGCGGAGGCCTGGGTGTCCTCCGGGGCGCTCCTCGCGCGGCTGAACTTCGCGCTCGCGCTGGCTCAGGGACGCCTCCCCGGGACGACCGCCGATCCCGGCATCGTGCGGCTGGCGGGCGCGTCTCCGGGACGGGGCGTCGACTCCGCGGCGCACTGGCTGATCGGGACCGACATCTCCGAGGACACGCTCACGACCATCACGAAACGCGTCGCCGACGGCGGCGAGGGCGCCGAGCCGGCCACGCTCGTCGCCGGACTGCTCCTGGGCAGCCCGGAATTCCAGAAGCAATAGGACGCGCCATGTCTTTCTTCGATCGCCGGCTGTTTCTCAAGTCTTCGGGCCTCTCGCTCATCGCCGGAGGCCTCCTGCCCAACGTCTTCGTCCGGATGGCGGAGGCGAGCACGCTTCCCTCGGGCCCCAGCAAGTCGTCGCGCGTCCTCGTCGCGATCTTCCAGCGCGGCGCCGTGGACGGCCTGAACATGCTGGTCCCCTACGGAGAGAAGCTCTACTACGACGCCCGCCCGTCGATCGCCGTGCCGCGGCCGGGCTCGGGCGCGGCAGATCGCGCCGCGCTCGACCTCGACGGCTTCTTCGGCCTGCATCCGTCGCTCGCCCCGCTGCTTCCCCACTTCCGCGACCGCTCCGCGGCGTTCGTCCACGCGGTCGGGAGCCCGGACGCGACGCGCTCGCACTTCGACGCGCAGGACTTCATGGAGTCGGGCACGCCGGGCTCGAAGTCCACGCCGGACGGTTTCCTCGCGCGGGCGCTCGGCGCGGCGCGGTCCGGGGCCGCGGGCTCTCCATTGCGAGCCGTGGCGATGACGCCGGGGATGCCGCGCATCCTCTCCGGCTCCTCCGCGATTGCGATGACGAGCCTCGCGGGATTCGGGATCCGCGCGGGACAGGCCTCGGAGCCGATCTCCCAGTCGTTCGAGTCGATGTACGAGGGCGCGGTCGCCGGGACCCTGCAGGCGACCGCGAGGGAATCCTTCGAGGCCGTGCACCTCGTGCGGTCCGCCGACCCGGCGGGCATCCCCGTCGCAAACGGAGCCGTCTACCCGCGCGGACCCCTCGGCACTGCGCTGCGCCAGATCAGTCAGCTCATCAAGTCGGACGTGGGGCTCGAGGTGGCGTTCACCGACGTCGGCGGCTGGGACACCCATGCCGCGGAGGGCGGCGGCAATGGCCAGCTCGCCAACCGCCTGCGCGACTTCGGGCAGGCGATCGCGGCGTTCGCGCAGGACCTCGGCTCCCGCATGGCCGACGTCACGCTCGTGACGATGTCGGAGTTCGGCCGGACGGTGCGCGAGAACGGCAACCGCGGCACGGACCATGGGCACGCGAACGTCATGCTGCTCCTGGGCGGCGGCGTCGCCGGCGGCCGGGTCTACGGCAAGTGGCCGGGCCTCGACTCCTCGCACCTCTACGAGAACCGCGACCTCGCCGTCACGACGGACTTCCGCGACGTCTTCGCGGAGGTCCTCGCGAAGCGCCTGCGGGTGACGGCGCTCGACCGCGTCTTCCCGGGCTACGACTGCGCCGAGAGCAAGCGCCTCGGGCTGATCGCGTGATGCAGGTCGACGACTGCGACGGCTCGCCCCTGGCGAAGACTCCCATCCCGGAGTCCGGCCGCTTCGTCAATCCCGGGACCGGGAACACGCCCGAGAACGGGCCCGCGAGTGCGCCGCCGCGCACGCTCACCCAGCGCGTTTACCGATTCCTCGAGCGGGTCCGGTTCGTCGTGCCGGTGACGCGCCGATCCGCGCCCGACGACGGCCGCCCGGGCTCCGCCTACCGGAGACCGTCGACCAGGTAGAGGTCGTCCAGCAACCGCACGTAGGCGTACACGTAGGACCCGCCGTCCGCCGACAGGAGAAGCCGCGGGATGCCGTAGACGCCGACCGGGTCGGGCGGCGCGATCGTTTTCCAGGCCTCGCGGCGACCCGTCGCGAGCTCCAGGCGGTCGATTTCGCACGCGACGCCGCCGCCCCGCGCGAGCACGTAAAGTGAGCGGCCCTCGGGCGAGAAGCGCACGGGCGAATCGCCCGCGGCCGCTCCCGGAATCGGCGCGGGCTCGCCGCCGCCGTCGACAGGATACGCAACGAGCTCGCCCCGCGCATTCACCGCGGCGACCCGGAGGCCGTCCGGCGAGACCGCCCAGTCCGCGCCCGTGTTCTCGGGCGTGATGGCGCGAGGCGTTCCGCCCTCGACGGCCTGCACGTAGAGCCGCAGCGCGCGCCCCGGCTCGTTGGCCGAGAAGAGGAGGCGCTCCTCCCCCGGCAGCCAGGCCGCGCGGAGGACGGCGTCGAAGGCCCCGGTCGGAATCTCGCGCGGAGTGCCTGCGCCGGTCGGCAGGAGCACGAGCTGCGCCGGCTCCGACTGCGGCGTCGACAGCGCCCACTTGCCGTCGGGCGAGAGCGCCAGCGCGTGGCCGTCGCCCAGGCGGACCGCCGGCGACTCGTCGGTCGCACGCAGGTACACCGCGTACGACGCTCCTCCGCCCTCGCCCGTCTCGTCGAAGAGAAAGGTGGTGCCGTCGGCCGTCAGGTCGACGGGACGGGACCAGTCGTGCCAGGAGAGATCGCGCTCCGTCTTGTCTCCGGGCGAGACGCCCGCGATCCCTTCGCGCGCGTGCTCGTGGGCCAGGAGGACCCGCCCGTCGCGAGAGACGTCGTGCAGTGTGAGCGCGCCCGGGACACGCAGGACGAGGCGCCGGCGCCCCGAGAGCGAGACGGCGTGGAGCGAGCGGGCGCCGCCGACGGAGGCGGCGGTGAACCAGACCTCGCCGCCGTCGGGCGACCACGCGAGGCCGCGCACCGTCGTCCATCCCGCGGACAGGACCCGCGGCACGCCGTCGGCGCCGACGACGGCGACGGAGCCGGCGTCGCTCCCGCGCATCGGATGCTCGAGGAACGCGACGAGGTCGCCGCGCGGCGAGACGCGCGGATGGCTCAGGTAGCCGGAGGCGGTCTCGTAGAGCGTCCGGCCGATCGGAAACTCCAGGCGGCTCGTCCCGTCGGCCGTACGCAGCACGGCGAGCGCGGCGCCGTCCGGCGCGTAGTCGGCGGCCTGGACGCCCTCCATCACCTCGCGCGTCGCGCCGCCGGCGAGCGTCGAGCGCGCGAGGGTCCCCGTCGTCGCGAAGGCGCCGGAGGGGCGCGCGTCGAGCGCGATGGCGATCTCGCCCGACGGCGACGTCGCCAGCAGGCTCGCCGGCGGAAGCGGAATGGCCGAGGACTCGGGGTCTCGGGCCGCGCGGTGTAGATGCGTATCGGGCCTCCGCTCCAGGCGGCCGAGTACGCCACCGAGCGCGCGTCGGGACCGAACCGCCCCGACCACACCGTGCCGTCCCGAAACGTCAGCCGCTGGAACGATGGCGAGCCGCGCGCCGGCACGTTCGCGCCCAGGAAGTATGCCGCGGCGACGAGCCCGGCGACGGCCACGGCCACGGAGCCCGAGAGGCGCAGGCGCGGGCGCCTCGGGACGGCCTCGGAGAACCGCGGGCCCTCTCCGGATCCGTCGATCTGCGAAAGGTGGTCGCGCACGTTCTGCAGGTCTCGAGCGAGGTCGCGCGTCGCCGCGTAGCGCTCCTCCGGCGCCTTGGAGAGGCACCGCGCGACGATCCATCGCAGGGGAATCGGGACCTGGGAGTCCACGGCCGAGAGCGGCTCCGGCTCCTCGCGGATGATCGCGGTCAGCGTCTCGGCGCGCGTCGCACGGTGGAAGGCGCGCTTCCCGCTGACCATCTCGTAGACGAGCGCGCCGAACGCGAACTGATCCGAGTGAAAGTCCACCGGCTGCCCGCTCGCCTGTTCCGGCGACATGTAGCCCGCGGTGCCGACGATTGCCCGCTCGCGGTTCTCCTCGGTCAGCGTCGCGTCCCGGCGGCTCTCGCCCGCCACGCTCTCGCCGTGCTCGAACTTCGCCAGGCCGAAGTCGAGGATCTTGGCGAATCCTTCCCGGCTCACCATGACGTTCTCGGGCTTGAGGTCGCGGTGGACGATGCCCGCCTCGTGGGCGCGCGCGAGCGCGTCCGCGAGCTGCGCCGCGAGGCCAAGGGCCTTGCGGGCGGGCAGGGCTCCCGCATACAGCAACTCGCGCAGCGTCCGTCCCTCGACGAGCTCCATCACGAGGTAGGGACCGTCGCGTGTCTCGCCGATCTCGTGGATCGTGACGATGCTGGGGTGATTGAGCGCAGAGGCGGCGCGCGCCTCGTCCTCGAAGCGGGCCAGGCGCCCCGGATCCGAGCGCAGCGGGCCGGGCAGAGCCTTGATCGCGACGTCCCTCTGGAGGCGCGCGTCCCGCGCGCGCCAGACGACGCCCATCCCGCCGGCGCCGAGCGGCGCGAGCAGCTCGTAGGGGCCGACCCGGGATCCGGCCGAGAGCGTCATGTCGCTCCGAACTCTTCACGCTCCGCATCGGGAGCGGACCATCAGCAGCATACGGATCGTCTTGGGGAGGGTTCCGGTGATCCTGACGACGACGCCAATCCGGAGGATCGCCTCGCGCTTTCCGGGGACGGCGAGGCGCCGCAGCCCGCGAACCTCTCGGGCACTCGTAGGGGCGGCCCTTGCGGCCGCCCGGGCGCTGGTGGGGGCCGAGCCCCCGCCCCTACACGTGCGTCTGCGTCGAGCCGCCCGCCGCGTAGCGCCGGAACACGAGCGCCGCGGGCCCTACGCGGATCTCATCGCCGTCGCCGAGCGTCTCCGATCCGGCGAGCCGCGCGCCGCGAAGCCAGGTCCCGTTCTTGCTGCCAAGATCCTCCAGCGCCGCGTCGTTTCCCACGATCACGATCCGCGCGTGGTGGCGGGAGACCGTCGCGTCGTCGATGGGAACCGCGCAGTCCGGATCGCGGCCGAGCACGTTCTCTCCCGCCGCGAGCGGCACCTCGCGCGCGCCCCACACGATGCGAAAAACGGCGTCCTCGTCCGCCGCAGCGGCGCCTCCGTCCGAGAACGCATAGCCGAAACCGTGCACCGTGCGCAGGTAGCGCGGCTCGCGCGCGTCCTCGCGGACCGCGCGCCGAATTTCGGTGACGAGACCCGCGAGACTCGCTTCGGAGACGAAGGCGCCGGGCCAGAGGCGCTCGATCAGCTCGTCCTTCGCGAGCGCCCGCGGCCGCGCCTCGATCAACAGCCGCAGCAGCTCGAATCCCTTGGGCGAGAGGTGAATCTCCTCGGCGCCGCGCCGCACCTCGCGCCGAACTCCGTCGAACGTGTGCTCGCCGAATGGAATGCGCATGGTGACCTCGCCCTCTCAAGAAAAAGTCAGCAAATTCGAATTCGGTTCTCAAGACCCGGGAGCGTCGAGTGCGCGACTGTCTTCGCGACAGATAGCGGAGGAGCCGCCCCGGGAATTCCCGGCCACGCGCGCTTCCCCGCGGGAGCGGTTCCATGGAAGCGCTGCCGACTCGCCGTCTCGCCCTCCGGTCCATCCTCGCCATTTTCACCGCCGGACTCGCCATCGCGCACGCGTCCGTCGGCGAGACGAGCCTGACCTCGCCCGGCGGAGTCCAACCCCTGATCCCGGTCTTTTCGATCGATCGGCGGCTCGGTCACGATCTGCTGCCCGCGCTCGCGGAGGCCGCGCGCAAGCTGTCCGACAGCCGCTGCCAGGAGATCCTGGAGGACTTCTCGGATTCCGCCGGCCGTCCGCTCGAGCAGAACCTCGCGGCGACCGGTCAGGCGATGCCCGCCTACCTCGGCTGGGTGCTCTTCTACGACGGCGGCGGGTCGGCGCCGTGCGCGGACCGCCAGATCCTGGCGTGGACGAACCCCGGGAGCCGCGCCGTCCACGTCTGCGGCGAGCAGTTCGCGGCTCTCGCCCGCGGCCGCACCGGCGACGCCGCGAACATCCTCATCCACGAGGCGCTCCACACGCTGGGGCTGGGCGAGGGACCGCCCGACGCGCGCGAGATCACCGCGCAGGTCCAGACGCGCTGCGGGCGCTGAGCCTCTCGTTTTCGGTCAGGTGGGGAAAAGCCGGGAAAGGGCCGCGGATCCCCGACGACTTCGGATGGCGACAGCCTCCATTCTTCGAGAGAAGAAAAGGAGGCCGTCATGAAGACACGTCTTGGTCTCTGGATCGCGGCCGTCGCCCTCATCGTCGCGGTCGCGGCGGGGTGCGGCACGAGCCCGGACATGGTCACGAATCCCCAACAGCCCCTGACGGCGACGCCCGGGGCCCAGATCACGCCGGTCCTGGCGGTGACGCCCCGGCCGACGCCGGGGTGCGCCATCCACAAGCTCTGCGATGAGGGCGCGGCGCGTTAGGAGCCGCCGGCCGTGCGACCCAGGAATCCTGCGACGGCCTCGCTGAAAGCGCGGGGGACCTCCCGCTGGGGGAGGTGCCCCGCGTCCGGCAGGATCGCCAGCCGCGATCCGGGCATCCGTGTGTGGAGCGCCTCCGCCTCGCGCACCCGAAGCAGGCGGTCCTCGCGGCCCCAGACGATCAGCGTGGGCGTCCGGATTCGCGTCTCGAGGTCCGCGTAGCGACTCGGGTCCGCGCGGATCGCGGCGAGCGCGGCGCGTCGGGTGCCCGGGATCGTCAGCGGAAGCCAGGCGTCGTCGATTCGCTCGTCGGTGACGCGCGACACTTGCGCGTAAATCTTGTGGCGCAGACCGAAGGCGACGGAGCGGCGCGTCGACACTGCGAGCGCCAGCTCTCCGAGAACCGGGGTGCGCAGCACGCGAGCGGGCCAGGGGATTCGAGAACTCGCCGTCGCGGGCGCTACCAGGACCAACGCCACGACGCGCTCCGGGTCGTCGACCGCGAACTGCATGGCCGTGGTCCCGCCGAGGGAGTTCCCCACGAGGATCACACGACCGATCCCCCGCGCGTCGCAATACGCCCGGAGCGCGGCGGCCTCGCCGGTCACCGTGTAGTCGAACGGCCACGGACGGTCGGAGAACCCGAAGCCCGGCAGGTCGACGGCGATCGCGGGCCGTCCCCCGGCGGCAGGGGCGAGCACCTCTTTCCAGGACGCGGACGCCGCGAGGTGGCCGTGGACGTAGACGACCGCCGCGTCGCCGCGTCCCTCGACCTCGCGCGAGCGCCAGCGCACGCCGTCGACGAGCGTGTCGCGCTCGCCGGGATCGGGAGGAGCGATGATGCCGCGTCTTCGCAAGCCGATCGGATTATTCACCGATAGACTCCGCGGCGTGCCGACCTGGAAACTCGCGCTCGAGTACGAGGGGACGCGCTACAGCGGCTGGCAGTCCCAGAAGAACACGGACAAGACCGTGCAGGGAGCTCTCCTGCGCGCCGCCAGGGAGCTCCTCGGCGAGGACGCCGCGTGCGGCGGCGCGGGCCGAACGGACGCCGGGGTCCACGCGCTCGCGCAGGTCGCGCACCTGAAGGCGCGCAGGGACCTCGCGCCGGCAGACCTCGTCTGGAAGCTCAACGAGGCTCTCCCCTTCGACGTCAACGTCCTCTCGGCCGAGCTCGCGCCGCCGCGCTTCCACGCGCGGCACGACGCGAAGTCACGGACCTACTTCTACCGGATCTCGCGCCGACGCACCGCGTTCGACAAGCGCCTGGTGTGGTGGGTCAAGGACCGTCTCGACGCCGCCGCGATGCGGCGCGCGGCCGGACTCTTCGAGGGCCGCCACGACTTCGCGTCGTTCTGCGAGAACCCCGAGGGCCAGGAGTCCACGATCGTCGTCGTCGAGAAGAGCGGGATCCTCGACGGGCCCCACGAGATCCACTTCCGCATCACCGCCTCGCACTTCCTCTGGAAGATGGTGCGGCGGCTGACGGGAACCCTCGTCGAGGTTGGCCGCGGGAACCTGGACGCGGCGGTCGTCGAGAGGCTGCTCCGCGAGAAGACGGCCGCGCCCGCGAAGTGGACCGCTCCGCCGTCGGGGCTGTTCCTCGAGAGCGTGCGCTATTGAGTCCGTGGCGCGACGCTGGTCCCCGGACGGCGCATCCTCATCCGGACGCGGCTCGAGAGCGTTGCGGGAGGCTCAGCGGCCTGCGGAGGTCAGCGTCGAGTCGGGCATCGGGTAGATGCGCAGCGTCAACGCCACGGACCCGACGCGGATCTGATCTCCGTCGGCCAGGGGCTCGGGCGATCCGATCCTCCGCTCGCCCACGCACGTTCCGTTCTTGCTGCCGAGATCCTCGAGCGTCGCCCCGGCGTCGGAGACTACGACGCGAGCATGCCGCCGCGAGACGCTGGCGTCGTCCAGGAACACGGCCGCGCCGGGATCGCGTCCGAGGATGGTCTCGCCCGAAGCGAGCGCGAATCGGCGGCGTCCGCGGATGAGCCAGCACGCCATCTTCTGGCCGGCGATCGCAGACGGCTGATCGCGTACTTCCTGCGCCTGCCCGCAGAATGCGTACCCGAATCGGTGCACCGTTCGGACGAAGCGGGGCTCACGCGCCGAGTCCCCGACGGCTTCGCGCACCTCCGCAAGCAGGCTCGTCAGCGTCCCGTCCGACACGAAGGTGCCCGGCCAGAGCGCCTCGTGGATGGCGTCCTTCGAGACGGCCTTCGGACGGTTCCGCAGGAGCAGCTCGAGGAACTGGAACGCCTTGGGCTGGAGATGCACCTCGTCGCTCCCGACGAAGAGTTGTCGGGTCTCCGAGTCTAGGACGCAGTCTCCGAAGCGAACGCGCATGGAGCCTCTAGAACGAGATCTTAACCGCGGCGCGGAAGATGCGAGGATCCAGGCGGCTCGTGACCTTGCCGTAGTCGGAGTTCTGCTGGGGCTGGTTGGGGTCGAAGATGTCGGCCGGATAGTCACCGCTCGGGCTGATCGACCAGTTCTCGTCCTGCGTAGTCGGGATCTGCTTGTTGAACACGTTCAGCAGGTATCCCTGCAGGGTCACGAGCGTCGGACCGACCCGAACGGGGTACTGCAGAGTAAGATTCGTGCCCCACAGCGCCGGCATCCGTCCCGCGGAGCCCCGCGGGACGAGGAAGATGGCCGCGCCGTAGGCGTCGTTGAAGTAGCCGAATCGGTTGAGCGGCGCGCCCGACGCCGCGAAGGCCTGCAGCCCCAGCGAGAGGCGCCAGGGCGTCGTCCAGTACCCGTCGAGCCGGAAGCTGTGCGGCCGATCGAGGGTCAGGATGCCGTAGCCGTGCTGCCACAGGGCCTCGAAGTCGAAGTCGCGATTGCTCCCGGGGGAGGTCTCGCCGTCGACGGTCTCGTTGATGCCGCCGTCGTAATTGCCCCGAAGCGACGAGTACGCGTAGCTCGCCTGCACCCACAGACGGTCGCCGACGGTCCGGCGGGCGAGGAGCTCGATGCCGCGATAGACGCGTTTCGCCGGCGGCGTGGCGACTTCGGGCAGGCCGCAGTGTCCGAGGCCGTCGCATGTCGGAATGTCGCCGCTCGAAAGGCGCCCATCCGAGCCGGGATTGATGAGGGCGCAGGTGCTCCCATTGGTGGCCGCGACGTCGTTGTAGTCCAGATCGCAGCGGTTCTCGAGCGCGTTCCCGAGCCGCCGATAGGTTCCCTTCAGCCCGACGGTGAATCCCGGAGCGAGCAGCCTCTCGACGGCGAACGTGAGCTCGTCCTGGTCGGCGGCCTTCACGCCGGCGTCGACGAGCGGCCCGAACGGGCCGCCGCCTCCGGCCTGCGGATCGGGGATCGTCTTCGGGTGGTTGATGACGTTCGGATCCTGCTCGATGCCGTACTTGTCGAAGTTGTAGGAGAGCCGCACAGTGAAATCGCCGAACGCATTCGCTGCCGTCGCGGTCGGGAGCGCATAAGAGAAGCGGCCTGCGAACGCGTAGATCTTGGTCTTGCCGTCGCGCCACGGATCCCACGCAACGCCCAGCCGCGGCTGCCACCCATCGTCGAACCGGAGGACGACCCGACCTCGGTAGTCCGTGGTCGTCTCCCCGTCCCACCGCAGCCCCGCGTTGACCGTCAGAGCGTCGGCGATCCGCCACGTGTCCTGCACGTAGGCGCTGTAATCCAGCACCCGAGCGTGCGCGTCCGAAGACGGAAGCGGCGTCGGGTCGGTCGGGCTTACGGAGAAGTAGCGGTGCATGTAGTACTCCTGCCCGAAGTTGTTTTGCAGCCGGCTGCTCGAGCCCCCGGTCCAGTGCGAGACGACGTCGGTCCGGCCGTCCAGATAGTCGCCGCCGGCCTTGAAGTCGTGATCGCTCGTGTCGTATGTCGCGCTCCCGGCAAATCGGTATCTCGATGAGACTCCGTCGCCGGGGATCAATCCGAACCCGCCTTCATTCGTGTTGGGAGGGTCGTTTCGAACCGCGCAGGGGTCCGTGGGCGTGCCCGGGGGCTGCGTGGGGTCGCAGAGCTGATTGCGGAAGTTGATTCCGCCGCCTGCCGTCAACCGGTCCCCGTCCGTGTGGCGCGCCCCCTCGAGCGTGACGATCGTCTTCGACCCCAGCAGCTGCGTCAGCCTCCCGCCGTAGTCCGTGCCGCCCTGGCTTCGCCCGGAGAACCAGGTGGAGGAGTCGAGGCCGATGATGGGCACCACGGCCAGGGCGCCGGGCGACTGACGCGGGTCTGCACCCGCGGCGCCGCTGCTCGCCGACTGATCGGAGAAGACCGTGGCCACGAGCGTCGTGCCGGCGGCGGCCGTCCAGGTCAACTTGCCCGAATAGAGATCGTCCGTGGACGCGAGAGGGAACCGGTCCTCGGTCGTCACGTCCCCGATGTCCTCAAAGGGCGAGACATGCGCATCGAGCCGAACGCGGTCGTAGGCGCCGAAGAACCAGAGGCGGTCCTTGATCACGTAGCCTCCGAGGTCCGCTCCGGCGTCGTAGTGCTGGCCGTCGACAACGCGCATCTGAGCCACGGTCGAATCTCCGGGGCCGAATTCCTTCGCCGCACTCGTCGCCAAGGAGTCGTAGTACACGAACGCCGCTCCATGGAACGCGTTGCCTCCCGACTTCGTGACGACGCTGACGATTCCACCGAGCGCCCGGCCGTACTCCGCCGAGTACCCGCCCGTCGCCACCTGCACCTCCTGAATGAACTCGGCGTTCAGCATCTTGCCCTGGCTCCCGCGATAGACGCTGGTCGTATCGATCCCGTCGATCGTCCACTGATTCTCCGCAGAGGTCGCGCCGTAAATCGTCAGCGCGAGCGATCGCCCGCCCTGCGTGTCGCCGCGATCCTCCGACACCCCCGGATTCGCCCGCACGATGTCGGCGTAGTTGCGGTCGACGGGGAGGCGTGCGACGACGCTCGCCGTGTAGTCGGTTCCCGTCGTCGTCGACGTGAGGTCCAGGGCTGGCGGCGTTCCCTCGACCACGACCGCCTCGGACGCCGCCAGACGCAAGACGAGATCGAGCACCGCCGTGCCGCCGAGCGTGACGGTCGCCTCGCCCTGTCCCTCCTCGAATCCGGACAGCGTGGCGCGGACCCGGTAGAGACCCGGAGGAAGCGCGCCGAAGCGAGCGGTTCCGTCGGCGCCCGTGATCATCGAGCGCGTCCCCAGCAGGCTCGCGCTCTCGACCACGACCGACACGCCCAGAAGCGGCGCGCCCGAAGGATCCGTGACGCGACCTTCAACCGAGCCGGTGGTCTGGGCGACGCTGCGCGCGCGGCGAGTAGGGAAAGCGACACTGCCAGGACGACCCCGAGCCACGCGCGCGGCCACCCGCTCCACGCGCCGCCGCTCACTTCAGCCCGGTCACGAGATAAAGATCGCTCTGGGCATTCCAGGAAGAGTAAGCGTAGTACTTCCCGTCGGGCGTCATCGCGAAGTAGGTGATGCCGTACGGGTTCCCGGGCCCGTCCGAGGGTTTGAACTCGTGCCAGAGCTCACGGCGACCATTCGGGAGATCGAGTCGGTAGACCCGAAGCGGATCCGTATTCACCTCGCCGACGTAGAGGCTCCGCCCATCCCCGCTCCACTGGAAGACGCCCTCGGATCCGTTGGAGAAGCCCGGAATCGGCCGGCAGTCGCCGCCCGCGAGCGGACAAAGAACCCCTCGGCCGCCGGGCTCGACGCAGGCGGCCTCGCGGCCGTCGGGCGAAACGGCGCTGCAGGCGAAGCCCCGGCCGCCCACGGCCGTCTGCTTCCCGCCCTCGACGTCGAGGAGCCAGCTCCCGGCCGTTCCGCTCGCGAGGAGCTGGCGCGAGTCGGGCAAGAACACGGCCTCCTCGAAACGATGCCTCCCGTCGTCGAGAGTCCGGTTCTCTCCCGCGCCGGTCGGCAGAAGCACGACGGGCGAACCAATTCCGCTCGCGCTCGACGCCGCCCAGCGCCCATCCGGCGAGATCGCGAGCGAGCGTCCGTCGCCGAGAAGCTTGGCCGGCGAGCCGTCGGTCGGGCGGACGTAGATCGCGTGAAAGTTGCCCTCGCCGCCTTCGTCGAAGAGGAGCGTCTTCCCGTCCGGCGTGATCGACTTGGCGAACGACATCTCGTGCCAGGTGAGATCATGCTCCTCGGGCTCGTTCGGGGTCAGGGCACGAATCGTGGAGCGCATGGCGACGATGCGTACGAGCGCCCGGCCGTCCGGCGCGATGTCTTCAAGCTCGAGCACTGAAGGAAGGCGGAGAACCAGGCGAACGTTTCCCTTCGCGTCGACCGCGTAGATCGGCCACCGCAATCCCCGCTCGTTCGCGCCGAACCAGACCTCTCGCCCGTCGGGGGACCAGGCCACCGCGTGCACGCGCTTCCAGGGTCCCGAGAGCCGGCGACGCGTTCCGGCGCGGTCCACGATCTCGACGGTCGCGTTGGAATCGATCGCGTTCTCCACGAGAAAGGCGACGCGACCACCGTCGGGAGACACGCGCGGCGAGCGAATCAGCGAGGCCGTCTCGAGCAAGACCTTTCCGATCGGAAACTCGAGCCGGTTCTTCCCGGCCACCGAGCGGACGATCGCGAGGGTCTTACCGTCCGGCGACCAGTCGGCGCCCGAGACCCCTTCGACCATCTCGCGGGGAGCGCCGCCCGCCAGCGGAACCCGCGCCAGCGTTCCCCCGATCGTCAGCGCGACCTCGCCGAGGGAAGAGACCGACTGGAGGGCGGCCCCGTCCGGCAGCGCCAGGCGGCTCGACTCCTGCCCGTCGGTTCGCGCCGTGAAGATTCGCGCGGGTCCGCGATCGAATTCGCCCGAGTAAACGATCGTGCGCCCGTCCGGCGCGAAGCGGGCGGCCGGGACCACGCCCGAGCGGAACGTCATACGCTGAAAGTCGGGCGACGGCGGAGCTGGCGGACGGCGCGTGGCGAAAAACACCGCGGCGACGCCGGCCAGCACCGTGGCAGCGGCAAGGCCGGCGAGGAGACCCGGCCGGGCAGAGCGCCGCCCTTCCTCGACCGGAGCGCCCGGCAGCTCGGTCCACCGATCCCGAACCGTCCCGAGCTCCGCGGCGAGATCCGCAGTGCACCCGTAGCGCTCCCCCGGATCCTTCGCGAGGCAGCGCTCCACGATCCAGCGCAGCGGCACCGGCACGCCGGACGCCGCGAGCGCGGCACCGTCGGGCTCGTCCCGGATGATGGCTGCGAGCGCCTCGCCCTTGCTCGGCTGGTCGAACGCGCGCCGGCCGGAAATGAGCTCGTAGAGGATCGCCCCCAACGCGAACTGGTCCGAGCGAAAGTCGACCGGGCGGCCGGACGCCTGCTCGGGAGACATGTAGCCGACGGTCCCGACGATGAAGCCCGCATCGGTCAGCGTGGACATGCCGGACGCCCCGCTGTTCTCGAACGGCAGCCGCTTCGCGAGGCCGAAGTCGAGAATCTTGGCGAAGCCGTCCTTCGAGACCATGAGGTTCTCGGGCTTGAGGTCGCGATGGACGATTCCCGCCTCGTGCGCCCGCGCGAGCCCGTCGGCGATCTGCACGGCGAGATCGAGCAGCCTCTTGACAGGCATCGGACCGGACGCGAGCGCATCGCGAAGGGTCTTCCCATCCACGAGCTCCATCGCGATGTACGACACCGCCTCGGCCGTGCCGACCTCGTAGACGGTGACGATATTGGGATGGCTCAGAGCCGACGCGGCCCGCGCCTCCTTCTCGAAGCGCCGCACTCTGTCGGGATCGGCGGCGAGGGATTCGGGCAGGACCTTGAGCGCGACGTCGCGGCCGAGCCGCGTGTCGCGGGCCCGGTAGACGTCGCCCATGGCTCCGGCACCGAGGCGTCCGCGCACCACATAGACCCCGAGCACGCGGCCGGTGAAGTCGCGTCCCGCCGAGGCCCCACGCCTTCCGCTCACGCGCTCCGCGTCGATTCTGTCGACACGCCTCCGACATATCGCCGCAGCGTCATCTCGACGGTTCCGATCCGGACCCGGTCCCCGTCGCTGAGAACGCTCGGCTCCGTGACGGCACGCCCCTGCAGGAAGGTGCCGTTCTTGCTCTCCAGATCCTCCAGCGTCGCGCGGCTGCCGGAAATCACGATCCGCGCGTGGCGGCGTGAGACGCTGTGCACTTCGATCCAGGCAATCGCGTCCCGGTCGCGGCCCAGGATGTTCTCGCCCTCCTGGAGCAGGATCTCGCGCTCGCCCCACACGAGCTTGAAGACCACGTTGGACGACGCGGGCGAAGCGGCCTCGGGCTCGGACTCCACCTCTCCCGAGAACGCGTAACCGAATCGCTGCACCGTGCGGATGAATCGGGGATTGCGCGCATCCTCGCCGAGCGCGTCGCGAAGCTCGGCGATCAGGTCGAGAGATTGCCGTCGGCGACGTAGCTGTCCGGCCAGAGGCGGCGGTGGATCTCTTCCTTGGACACCGCGTTCGGCCGCCGGGTCGACAGAAGCTCGAGAAGAAAGAACGCCTTCGGAGAAACGGTGACGGGAGCGCGCCCCCGAAAGATCTGCCGGGTGCCGAAGTCGAAGAGGTAATCGCCGCTACGTAGACGCATCCGCTCGGATCCTGGCGAAATCCTGGAGAAACCGGAGCCACCGCCGAGGACTTGCCGTATTTCCGCGCCACATCTTACTCAAAGCGCGGGACCCGAAACCCCGCCGATGGGAGGCAAACATGAAAACCCCACATTGTTCTCGCTGGCTCCTGATCCTTTCGATCGCGCTCGCCGCACCGGCCGTCCTCACGGCCAGCGCCAACGTCTGGACCGGCACCCGCCTGACCCAACCCAACCCCGCCGCCGCGACCCTGGTCGCCTCCTCGGCCGGCGATCCGGACCTCGTCTACTCCGCTCAGGATTCGCAGCTCTTCCAGAGCCTTGACGGCGGCCGCACGTGGGCGCTCGTCGCGTCCTTCCAGGAAATCGACGGGCTCTACGTGTATCCGACCTCCGGGGCCGTCCTGGTGGGTGCGCCGGGACCGGGACCAGTCGTGACCTCCGCGATCTACAGGTCCACCGACGGCGGCCGCACGTGGGCGCAGACGCTGAGCGCCACCAATGCGGCGGCGTTCAACCTCTTCGTGTCGAGCCCCGCGAACCCTTCCGTGCTGTACGCCTCCACCGGATACCAGACCTTCCGAAGCGACGACGGAGGGGACACGTGGCAGGGCTTCAACGACCCCAACATCGGCAAAAGCCTCTCTCAGGCGGTCGCGGCGCTCATCATCGATCCGTCGGACGGGACGACGGTCGATGAGGGCGGGTATGACTACGTCTACTACTCCCCGCTCGCCCCCTTCTTCCGCAAGACCGCGGACACGGGCGCAACCTGGACCGACCTCTCGACGGGTCTGGGGACGCCCGGGGGCGTCAGCGCGATCGCCGTCGATCCTGGCAATCCGCAGAGCATCTTCGTCGGGCTGAATCTGAATCCGACCGTCTCCGTCTTTGCCTCGAACGACGGAGGCGCCTCGTGGACGCCGGCGCAGGCCGGACTCCCTCCGAATACAAACGTCAAGAGCCTCCTCTTCGATCCGCAGGACTCGCAGACGCTGTACGCGGGCACGAGCTCAGGCGTCTTTCGGACTCGCGACGCCGGCGCGAGCTGGCAATCGCTGGGTCAGCTTCTGAACGGCACCGCGGTCGGCGCCCTCACGCTCGACTCTCCCTCGGAAGACGCCGTCGGCGTGGTCCTTCGCGCCACCAACGAGTTCGGAAGCTTCGCGCTCGAGCTCGGCGCGGGCGCCATTGACGTCGCCGCGGGCGCGGGAAGAAGCCACGTCCTTTCCTGGAGCGGCGACAGCCTCACCGTGCAGACACTGGAAGACTCGGGCGAGAATTCGAGCACGCCTCCGGAGGGACCGACGAGCTCCTGGCTCGCGTCCGCGATCGCCGACGGCGCCGACGGACTCTCGCGCGTTCTCTGGGTCAACGGCGACGGCGCGCGCGGCGCTCGAGATCGTGGGGCTCCGCCGGACGGCAGGCGGTGTACCAGTTCGGCGCGGTGCCGGGCTGGTCGCCGGCGGACGTCTGGTGGCACCGGACGGGACGGCCCAAGTGCTCTGGACGAGCCAGAGCGGTGAGATGCAGCTCGCGAGCGTCGACGCGGCCGGGAACGTCACGCTCGGCCCCAGCTACGGTCCCTACCAGAGCTGGACGGCGCTGGCGGTCGCCGACTTGCCCGACGGCTCGACCTGGGTCCTCTGGCGCTCACGGACCGCCGTCGAGCATCTCCATTCATCGCGCGCTCGCGATGGGGGCTGCCTGACCGCCGCCCCGCTTCGTCGGCGGAGACATCACGGTCGCATCCGACGGTAGCGCCCGCGTGCTCCTTGTCGGCTCTCGACAACGTCGCGGAAGTCGTGACGGTCGACGCATCGGGACTCTCCGGGACGCCCAGACTCTCTCTCCGGGAGGCGGCCTCGCCGGGTCGCCGCCGGGCCCGACGCCCTTACGCGCGTGCTCTTCAGCGATTCGACCGGCGCCGCAAGCATCTCCCTCCTCGATCTCGACAACGCGCCCTCCGCGGGCGAGAAGCCTCCGCCTCCCCCGCCGCCACCGGCTCCGCAGGGCGACACCTGGTTCCTGACAGTCGAGTCGTTGGAGATTCCGGACCGAACTTCTGCATCCATACGCCAAGAGTCGGCGAGGTTTTCCGTACGACGTACACCATCCTGCGCAACGGCGGTACCGTCTTCATCCCAAGAAGGATCCCATCGACTGGGACTCCTACGAAGCGACGATCGAGGGCACGAGCTTTTCGGCGACCAACCTACAGTTTCTGGGTCTGCTCAGTACTTCTGCACGGCCTTCTCGGAGTCTTCCAGTCTCTCCGGTAGCTTCTCGCTGGACGGCACACGCCTCACGGCGACGGAGACTGGACCCTTCCGACCCGAGTCGGGAGAGGTCAAGACGCTGACCTTTCAGTGGGACGCGTTCCGCCAATGAGTGGCGCTCGACAAATGGGCCGGTGTGATGGGTGCGGGCGGCGCGAACAGTTGTACCGGAGAAGGCCTCTCGACGCCTCGAGCTCTCAGGCGAAATTAGTCGCCGCGGCCCCGTCAGGCCCGATCGTCGTCTACGGCGCCTTCGGTCCAGACGTCTACCTCAGAGCCCTTCCCGACAGCCAGAGGCATGTCCCGGTGATGCACGCCGCCGAGAAACGAGCCTTGAAGAAAGGAGGTGTAAGTCGACGGAACTCATGGACCACTCGCGGTAACCGCCTCGTCATCGAATCGCGCACGATGTCTCGACTTCACGACGTCATTCGATCGAACGAGGAGAAATGATGAGATCAATGTTCAAGACGGCCACCCTAGGCGCCTTCGCGATCGTCTTGGGGATCGTCTTCGCTTCCACGGCGAAACGCCCAGTGTGCGCTTCCAAACTACGCGTCCCTCCAGCGACCCCGCAAGGAACGGCCCCGTTCACTCCGACTCCTCTTCGCTGCTCGCGGATCCGGAGAGCTCCGTCGACTCGAGCATGGACGGAAGGCCGACGGATGCCGGGATAGTCCGGTTTCTGGAAATCGAAGTTCGTCTCCGAAGGAGTCCTGGGATCCGGACGGTACGGTGACGACGACGGATTCGTGCAATGGCATGACGACAACACCGAGATCATCAATTCGTCCCGCCCTCCTGCGACCGGAAACTTCTACGAGCATCTGGGGAAGAAGCAGCCCTCCCGCTACAAGCTCAACCACTTTGCCTTGCCAAC
>CAVZDB010000007.1:0-321073 GCA_963773905.1 uncultured Acidobacteriota bacterium | reverse complement strand
TTGAGTCCCCTGCGTCTGCCATTCCGCCACTCCGGCAGCGGTTGCGAATGATAGCCCGAAGCCGCAAATCCTTGAGTCGTAGAATCCGCGCAGCGGTGATTCGATAACACTGTCCGCCGGAACTCGCCTCGGCCCCTACGAGATCCTGTCGCCGCTCGGCGCGGGCGGAATGGGGGAGGTGTACCGGGCGAGGGACTCGAAGCTGAAGCGCGAGGTGGCGATCAAGGTCTTGCCGCAGGCGCTCGCCGCGGACCCCGAGGCTCTGGCGAGGTTCGAGCGGGAGGCTCTGGCGGTTGCCGCGCTCTCGCATCCCAACATCCTTTCGATCTTCGACTTCGGCAATGAGGACGGCATCGCCTACGCCGTCATGGAGCTCCTGGAGGGCGAGACGCTGCGCGGGAAGCTCGACGGCTCGCCGGTCATGCAGCGCCAGGCCGTCGACTACGCCCTCCAAATCGCCAAGGGACTCTCGGCGGCCCATGGAAAAGGCGTGGTGCATCGGGATCTGAAACCGGAGAACGTCTTCGTCTCGACGGACGGGCACGTCAAGATTCTCGACTTCGGCCTGGCCAAGCGCGTGGATGCCGCGGCCGAGCAGACGAGCGCGCCGACGGGCTCGGGCCACACCCGGCCCGGGACGGTGATGGGGACGATGGGCTACATGTCTCCGGAGCAGCTCCGGGGACTGCCCGTGGATCACCGCTCGGACATTTTCTCCTTCGGCGCGATTCTGTACGAGCTTCTCTCGGGCCAGAAGGCGTTCAAGCGGGACACCGCGAGCGACACGATCGCGGCGATTCTGAAGGAGGAGCCGCCGGAGCTGACGCAGTCGAGCAGGAACATCTCGCCGGCGCTGGATCGCCTCGTGCGGCACTGTTTGGAGAAGGATCGGGAGAACCGCTTCCAGACGGCCAAGGACATCGCGTTCGCGCTCTCGGAGGCCTCGTCGCCGACCACGGCGGCCACGAGCGGGGTGCACGTCGCCGCTGCGGAGGGATCCGCTTGGAAGAAGCGGGCGATTGCGGCCGCGGTGGTCGTCGTTCTGGCGGCGGCGGGTCTCTTCCTGTGGAAGCGGACGAAGACGGGTTCGCCGGTCTCCTCCGGCGGTGTGAAGCGTGTCGCGGTGTTGCCGTTCGAGAACCTGGGGGCTCCGTCGGACGATTACTTCGCCGACGGCATCGCGGATGAGGTGAGGGCCAAGTTGACCTCGCTCCCGAGCCTCCAGGTGATCGCCCGTGGCAGCTCGACGCCCTACAAGAAGACGGCCAAGACGCCCAGGCAGATCGCGGAAGAGCTGAATGCCTCGTACCTCCTCACCGCCACCGTGCGATGGGAGAAGACCGGCGGCAGCAGCCGAGTCCACGTCACTCCCGAGCTCGTGGACGTGACGCGCCCGGATGCTCCAACCTCGAAGTGGCAGCAGCCGTTCGACGCGGCGATCACGGATGTCTTTCAGGTGCAGTCGGACATCGCCTCGAGGGTGGCACACGCGCTGGGTGTGGCGCTCGGGGCGGGCGAGGAGAGGAGTCTTTCGGAGAAGCCCACCCAGAATCTCGCCGCCTACGACGCCTTTCTGAAGGGAGAGGAGATTTGGAATAGCACGGGCGTCGATGTGCCGAGTCTTCGGAAGCAGCTCGCTTTCTACGACCAGGCCGTGGCGCTCGACCCCGGCTTTGCGCAGGCGTGGGCGAAGGTCTCGTGGGTCAATTCGATCCTGTACGGCATGAGCACCCCCACGCCCGCGATCGCGGAGCGCGCCCGGGAGGCGGCGGAGAAGGCGAGCGCCCTTGCACCGAACCGGCCCGAGGGATATCTGGCCCTAGGCGCGTACGAACGGTGGGTCTCCAAGGACTTCGGCCGCGCCCTCGAGCAGTACGCGAAGGGTCGGGGCATCGCGCCCGGCAACGCCGATCTCCTTCATGGAACGGCGCGTGCCGAGCAGGGCCTCGGACGCTGGGATGCGGCGGTCGAGTACTTCAGGCAGTCGGAGCGCCTCGATCCGCGGTCGGCTTTCAAAATAGCGGACCTCGCCGACGCGCTCCTTCGTCTGAGGCGCTATCCCGAGGCGCGGGCGGCTCTCGACCGAGGTCTCGTCCTCGCGCCCGCCAATCTCGATCTGACCGAGGGCAAGGCTTTGACGCTCCTCGGCGAGGGAGATCTTGCCGGTGCCAGGTCCGTGCTCAAGGCCACGCCGAAGGACGTCGACCCCACCGCGCTCGTCGCCGACGTGGCAAGCCACTGGGATCTCGTCTGGGTCCTCGACGAACGGCAGCGAGAGCTCCTCCTGCGACTCACGCCGAGCGCATTCGACGACGACCGGGGCAGATGGGCTCTCTGTCTCGTCCAGGCGTACGCCTTGAAGGGCGATGAAGCGAACGTGCGCACCTACGCCGAGGAGGCCAGGAAGGCTTTCGAGGAGCAGCTGCGCGGATCACCCGATAGCGCGCAGCGCCACGTCGAGCTGGGCCACGCGCTGGCATATCTCGGTCGAAAAGCGGAAGCGATTCGGGAGGGAGAGCGCGGCGTCGCCCTCGATCCCGTGGCGAAGGATGCGCTGAGGGGCCCCTACATCCAGCACCGGCTCGTATGGATTTACGTGCTCGTCGGCGAGCCCGAAAAGGCGCTCGACCAGCTGGAGCCGCTGCTCAAGATCCCGTACTTCGTCTCGCCCGCATGGCTCAAGATCGACCCCAACTTCGACCCGCTACGCAAGAACCCGAGATTCCAGAAGCTCGTCGCGGGCGGGAAGTGATCCGCCCTGAGTGGATCCGAGCGGACTAGGGTTTTGAGTCCCCTGCGTCTGCCTTCCGCCACTCCGGCAGGAGACTCAGAGAAAACTCGAAACCCCTCGATCTCAGGCTCGGGGGATCCCGGCGCGCCTCCGGTCGGACGGCGGAAGTGCGCTCGCCAGACCGAGAATCGCTCCCGCGAACAGCAGGGTGTCAAAGAAGTAGTTGATCCCCTCGAGCTTTGCCGCGGTGCTCGGATCGCGCATCGCGTGGACCAGGAGCGGGCCATAGAGCAAGACCACCAGCACCACGATCCACGTCCCGAGGGCCGCGGCCATCGCTCGCGCCCTCCTCCCGATCAGGATGCCCGCGCCGCAGACCAGCAGAATCGCTCCGGTCAGGTAGCCCACGACCGCGCGCCCCGGAATCCAATCGGGCAGGAGCTTCTCGAGAGGAACGCCGGGCACGTTCAGGGGATGCAGGAAGTGCTGGATGCCGTAGAAGACCGCGGCCGCGCCGATCAGCACGCGGGCGGCGGTGACGAGGATCGTCTTCGTCCGGGCGCCCCATCCGGGCACCGCGGCCGCGGCCAGGGCCCAGCCGCCGCCGCCGAACGACGACTCGCGGAACACGATGACCCAGCCGATGCGGTTCTGCGGGTCGGACAGCGATCCGGGGACCCAGAGCATCGCGACGAAGAGGAACATCAGGACGCCGACCAGCAGCCCTGACCAGCGCACGAGGATCCGCGTGGCGATGCTCAACGCCGCGGCCACCAGCGCGACGCCCACGAAGTAGAACCAGAAGAGCCTCCAGGGCATGTAGGCCGGCACGAGCGACAGGATGCCCTCGTCGCCGGCGAGATGCTCCGCGCCGAACACGGCGAGCGGCATGGCGAAGAAGACGTTGCTCAACGCGACGAGCTTTTCCAGGCCGCGCGCCTCAGCGACGGCATATCGCGCGCACCAGCCGCCGATCACGAGGAGGGCGATGCCCGCGGTCCAGGTGGCGATCACCATGCGCGAGGATCTTCGTGCGGCCGCGGAGGAGCCGCAATGACCACTTCCCGCAAAGGCGGTTGACCACTTGGGCTGACGCGGGAGCAGGCCTCGCCGACGTTGTCATCCCGAGGGCCGCAGGCCCCGAGGGACCCCTTTTTCAGTCGCGCCAAGACTCGAATGGGGGGGCGTTCCCCTCGTGCGGCTCGGGGTCGGGATGACACCCGGGCTCGCCTCCCCAGCCCATCCGTCTCATCTCCCCGCCGCGCTCGAGAACGGGTGCTCGAAGGACAGATAGACGAGCACGCCGTAGCGCCCGTGGCCCGATCCGACGTCCACGGGGACGGCGATGCCCGGCACGATCTGCAGGCCGCTCCGAAAGTCGTAGGACCACCGGATCCCGGGGCTGACGAAGGTGGAAGTATCGGCACGGGTGCGGTGCGGGGCGATGACGAGCTGTCCGCGGGACCAGAGCGTCTCCAGCAACACGTTGAGATTCGAACGGGCCAGCCAGACGACGCTCGCTCCGGCATAGCCCGCGACGGCGTCCGAGGCGTCGCCGGCGGCGTCCTTCACCGACGAGGTCCACGTGAACCCGAGATTGCCGTGAACGACGAAGCGATCCGAGAGGACGAGGCTCGCGGGGATGCCGAGCTGGAGTCCCGGCCCGCCCTGGCCGAGTCCCTTCGCCGCGCTTCCGGTCGGCACGAACAGCGTGAGGCGCGGCGCCAGGGCGAACCGGGCCTCCCCGTCGCCGACGAGCTGGTATCGATAGTTCAGCGCCAGGTCGCCGAAGCCGGTGAACGCGCCCGTGTCGCCGCTCACCCGCAGGTAGTTCACGGTGTAGCTCAGCTGGTTCCGGACCCCGCCGACCGGCCACTCCTGCGTGAACGAGGCCGCCCACTCGCCCGACCGCGGGTCCTTGCGGAAGAGGCTGATGTGCTGAACGACGCCGGGATCCTGGTTGTAGGCCTCCTCGATCAGGAAGCTGTTGTCCTGGATGCCGGGGGGCCGGCCGGACGCTGTCCCGTCGGGCGGCGCCGCGAGTGCAGGCGCCGTCCCGACGCACAGGAGAAGCAGGAAGGGCCACCGAGCTCGCATCGAGCGCACGCCAAGCATAGTCGCCGCCTCCAACTCGCCCGACCCCGGATTGGTAGGATCGCGCTCGGATTCGAGCGGAGGCCCGCATGCGCATCGACCGGTTCCACATGGAGCGGACGCAGTGCCTCTACGAGAACACCGTCCGATACAACCTCTCCGAGAGCGGCGTTCAACCGATGCGCGTCGAAGAGCTCCTCGGGGAAGACGAGGGCTTCGATCGGGCGGCACTCCTGTCGACCGCGCTCAAGTACCCCGAGTCCGACGGCTCCGTTCTGCTGCGCGAGCGCATCGCCGCGCTGTATCCCGGAGCGGCGGCCGAGAACGTCCTCGTCACCAACGGCACCTCGGAGGCCAACTACACGGCTCTCTGGGGGCTGCTCGATCGGGGCGACCGCGCCGCGGTCATGCTCCCGACGTACATGCAGACCTGGGGGCTCGCGCGGGCGTACGGCGGCCACGCCGACGCGTACCGGCTCCGGCTGCGGCCGGCCCGGGGCGGCGAGGCGCGCCGCTGGGCGCTCGATCGCGCGAGCCTCGCGCGGGCGGTCACCCGGAAGACGCGGCTGATCGTGGTCACGAACCCGAACAACCCGACGGGAGCGGTCCTGACCGGGGAGGAGATGGACGCGATCGTCGACGCGGCGCGCTCCGTCCGGGCCTGGATCGTGGCCGACGAGGTCTACCGGGGAGCCGAGATCGCGGGGGGCGAGCTGTCGCCGACGTTCTGGGGCCGCTATCCCAGGGTTCTCGTGACTTCCGGGCTCTCGAAGGCCTTCGGACTGCCCGGCCTCCGCATCGGCTGGATCGCGGGTCCGCCCGGGACCATCGCGCGGCTCTGCGGGTATCACGACTACATGACGCTCACGCCCACGATGCTGTCGGACCGATTGGCCCGCGCCGCCCTGGAGCCCACGCGCCGCGACGCGATCCTGGCGCGGACGCGGAGGATCCTCCGCGAGAGCCTGCCGAAGATGGAGGCCTGGATCCGCTCGCACGGCGAGATCTTCGACTACGTCCCGCCCGTCGCCGGGGCGATCGCCCTCGTGGGCTACCGTCTCCCGATCTCCTCCGTCGCCCTGTTCGACCGCCTGCGGCTGGAGGAATCGGTCCTGATCACCCCCGGCGCGCACTTCGGCACCGGCAAGTCCTTCCGGGTGGGATTCGGCTACGACCTCGAGAAGTCCCTCGAGGGCCTCGCCCGGATCTCCGCCTTCATCGCGAAGCTTCGCCGGCCGCGCCCTTCCTCCCGCCGCGCCGCTTCGGCTTCGGGCTGACCTCGGGCGTCCGAGCGGCCGTCGGGGCTCCCGCGGGCGGAGTCGCGTAGCTCTCCGCGTGGGCGAGCCCGCGCTCGTATCCGCGGCGAAATTCCTCCGAGTCCGCGAGCTCGCCGTGCCTCTCGCGCAGCGCCGCCGCGCGAAGGGCGTGCCTCTGCCCGCGGTTCTCCGGGTGGAGCGCGGAGACGAAGCCGTGCCGGTATGCTTTCTCCGCCGGGCCGAACTCGCTGCCGGCCGCCTCGTAGTGCGCCCGCTCGGTATCCCGCAGGCCGACCCACCAGGCCTCGCGCGCCGCATCGAGCGACTCCGCACCGGCCTCCTCCAGGATCTCCTTCGCGGTCCGTTCTTCCGCCTCCGATTCGGGGATCGCAAAGACGATCGAGCGGCCCTGCCTGAGCGCGTCCTCGTAGAGGTAGGCCTCGTCGCGGGGCAGCCCCTCGCGCGTCTTCTCCTCGAGGGCGCCGCCGAGAGCGGCGCCGCCGACGGCGCCCCCGGCTCCGAAGAGCGCGGCGGCGGCGAGCCCGACGGCGGTGACAGCGCCGACACCCGGCACGAGCAGGCTGGCGGCGACCGCCCCGAGCCCGAGTCCCGCGGACGCACCCATCGCGCCTCCGACCACTCCGCCGACCGCCTGGCCGACGCCGGACTGCTCGGCGTCCTCGGTCGGGATTAGGTCCTCGGCATGCGGAGTGGAGGGCAGGAGGAGTTGCACACGTTCCGGTGCAAAACCCTGCGAACGCAGCCGAACCGACGCATCCGCGGCGTCCTTGCGGGAGACGAAGATTCCGACGACCGGTTCCATCGATCCTCCTTCGCGCCCTGCGCTCGAGTCGCCTGAAAGAGGGCTCGCGCCTGCGCTGCACTCTCAGAGAGCAATATGCACGCCACGAAACGAGCCTTTCCGGTCGCGTAAAGCATGGGAGACACCGAAGTTAGAGATGTGTCTCCGGAAGGGGACTCTTCTCAGGGATTCTCGTAAGTTGCTGCAATAGCATAGCTTCCAGCCTGGCCAAAACCTGTACGAGTTTGTCTTTTGCGGTCTCTTTGCCTATAATTCGCGGCTCCCGGCAAAGGCTCACGGGGAAGTGCTCTCAGGGAGCCGGGCTTTGACATTCTTTTAGGAGGTCTGAGTGGGATTCAAGGTGGGAGAGAAGATCGTCTATCCGAACCATGGGGTGTCCGTGGTCGAAAAGATCGGCGAGGGGTTCAACACGGAGCCCGTGGCTCCTCGTAGCTTCTATCATCTCCGTCTCCTGTCCAACAATTCCCGCGTCATGGTGCCGGTGGGCAACACCAGTCTGATCGGATTGCGACGCCTGACCCAGCGCAAGGACATCACCGGTCTCATGAAGACGCTAGGGGACGGCCGCTTCTCGGCCACCGGCGACTGGAAGGGCCGTTACAAGCAGAACCTCGACAAGATGAAGTCGGGCGAGCTCTTCGAGATCGCGGACGTCCTGAAGACCCTGAACTTCATCTCCTCGCGCAAGACCCTGTCCTTCCGCGAGAAGAAGATGTACGAGCGAGCGAAGTACCTGATCGTCTCCGAGATCGCGGTGATCAACGGGCTCGACGAGAAGGAAGTCGAGCGGCAGGTCGACAAGGCGCTCGCCAAGTCGGCCCAGAGCCGGGCCCAGTCCCACTGAATCAGAAAAAAAGGATTTATGACGGGGCGGCGCGAGCCGCCCCGTTTTGTTTTTGAGAGAATGCGGGCGATGTCGGAGGGCAGACGGTTCACCGGTCAGGGCGTGGTCATGCTCCTGGTCGGTTCCCTCATCGGCTTCGCGGCGGGATACTTCGCCGCGGGGGGCGGACGGCCCTCGGGCGGCCACGCGGCGTCCGCGGGCGGCGCCGCCGGCTCTTCGGCGGCGTCGGGCCGCATCGGGGAGATCCAGCAGGCCGTCGACCGCGACCCCGAGAACCCGGAGCTCCTGACCGCGCTCGGCAACGCGTACTACGACGCCGAGGACTGGGACCGCGCGATCGCGAGCTACGAGAAGGCGCGGCGCAAGGCGCCCAAGGATCCCAACCTGCTCTCGGACCTGGGCGCCGCCTACCGCAACCGCGGAGAGTTCGACCTCGCGGTGGCGTACTTCCAGAAGGCGCGCGATAACGACCCGGAGCACTGGCAGTCGCTGCTGAACCTGGTCCTGGTCCAGGCCTTCGACCGCAAGGACTCGGCCGCCGCCCAGCGAGCGTACGACGAGCTCAGGAAGCGTTACCCGGACGTGCCCAACCTCGACCGGATCCAACAACAGATCTCGAGCCTTCGCGCGGCCGCCTGATGCTGCGATTCATTCTTCTCGTCGTCGCGGTCTTCATGTTTCTGACGGTGCTGCGCGGACTGCGCATCTTCCTCGCGGCGTTCCTGCGTCCGGGCGGCTCGGCGGCCGGGGGCCGGACGCGCGGCGGAGCCCCCGCGGTCCGGGACGGCGAGATGGTGCGCGATCCGATCTGCGGGACCTGGATCGACCGGCGCCTGGCCCTGACCGCAGAGCGCGCGGGGGAGACCGTTCTCGTCTGCTCGGAGAAGTGCCGAACGGCGGCCGGCGTGCTCGGGAGCCCCGCGGGGGACTCGGAGGCTCGCGCGCGATGAGCAGCGGCAAGCTGTTCGACGACACGAATCCCCCCTCGCGGCTGATCCACGACGAGTTCGCCCCGGCGACCCCGCTCGCCGACCGCATGCGCCCGCGCTCGCTCGACGAGGTGGAGGGGCCCGAGACGGTGGTGGGCGAAAACGGCTTCCTGCGGCGCGCCATCGCCGAGGACCGCGTGCCCTCCCTGATCCTCTGGGGACCGCCGGGCGTCGGCAAGACGACGCTCGCCCGGCTGATCGCCGCGCAGACGTCCTCGCTCTTCCTGTCGTACTCGGCCGTCTCCACCGGCGTCCGCGAGATGCGCGAGGTCCTCGAGCAGGCGCGGACCCTCCGCCAGCGCCACGGCAAGCGGACCATCCTCTTCCTGGACGAGATCCACCGTTTCAACCGCTCGCAGCAGGACGTCTTCCTTCCGTACGTCGAGTCCGGCGACATCGTCCTCGTCGGGGCGACGACCGAGAACCCCTCCTTCGAGTTGAACGGCGCGCTCCTCTCGCGCTGCAAGGTCGTGGTCCTCGAGCCGCTCAAGCCGGAGGCCATCGTGCGCATCGTCGAGCGCGCCCTCGGGGACGGTTCCCGGGGCCTCGGCGCCCGCGACTTCCGGCTGGACGACCAGGCCCTCTCCTTCATCGCCCAGGCGTCCGGCGGCGACGCGCGGCGCGCGCTGAACCTCCTGGAGGCGGCGGCCGCCGACGCCGAGGCCGACAAGGTCAAGGTCATCGGGGTCGAGCGGCTGGAGGAGCTCTTCCAGCGCAAGGTCCTCCTCTACGACAAGGCGGGGGAGGAGCACTACAACCTGATCTCCGCCCTCCACAAGTCGATGCGCGAGTCGGATCCGGACGCCACGATCTACTGGCTCGTGCGGATGCTCGAGGCGGGGGAGGACCCGCTGTACGTGGCGCGGCGGATCGTGCGCTTCGCCTCGGAGGACGTCGGTCTCGCCGACCCCCGGGCCCTGCGCATGGCCCTCGACGCCAAGGACGCGTTCGACTTCCTCGGCATGCCGGAGGGCTCGTTGGCACTGGCGCAGGCCGCGGTCTACTGCGCGCTCGCGGCCAAGTCGAACGCCCTGTACGAGGCGGAGAACGAGGCGAAGGCGGACGTCGCCGAGAAGCCGGCCGAGCCGGTGCCCCAGGTCATCCGCAACGCCGTGACCAAGCTGATGCGCGAGGTCGGGTACGGCAGCGGCTATCGCTACGCCCACGCCGAGCCCGAGGGCGTCGGCGGCATCGAGTGCCTGCCCGACAGCCTCCGAGGCCGGCGGTACTACCGCCCGCGCGGCTCCGGCGAAGAGGCGGAGCTCTCCCAGCGGCTGGAGGCGGTGCTCAAGGTCCGCCAGGAGAAGTGGGCGAAGGAGGCCGTGGAGAAGGAGAAGCGGAAGTCCGCGCGCAAGAAGGCGCCGCCGTCCGAGGGCTGACCGCCCAAATCTAAAATCTAAAACCTAAAATCTAAAATCCCGTCAGACTTCTTCGCGTTGGTAGTTCGGCGCTTCCTTGGTGATGATCACGTCGTGCGCATGCGACTCGCGCAAGCCGGCCGCCGTGATCCGGATCAGCCTGGAGTTGGACCGCAGCTCCTCGACCGTCCGGCAGCCGGCGAGCCCCATCCCGCTCCGGACGCCGCCCGTCAGCTGCGCGATCAGCGCCTCGACGCTGCCCTTGTAGGGCACCATGCCCTCGATCCCCTCGGGGACGAGCTTGGAGAGCGAGCCGTTGTTGGAGGTGACCTCGGTCTCCATGGACTCCTGGAAATAGCGGTCCGACGATCCCGCCTTCATCGCGCCGAGCGAGCCCATGCCGCGGTACGCCTTGAACGTTCGGCCCTGGTAGAGGATCGTCTCGCCCGGCGATTCCTCGGTCCCGGCCAGCAGGGAGCCGATCATCACGAGGTGGGCGCCCGCGGCGAGCGCCTTGGTCACGTCGCCGGAGAACTTGATGCCTCCGTCCGCGATCAGCGGGACCTTCGTGTTCCGCGTCGCCTTCGCGCACTCGCGGATGGCGTGGATCTGCGGCACGCCGGCGCCGGTGACCACGCGGGTGGTGCAGATCGAGCCCGGGCCGATGCCGACCTTGACCGCGTCGGCGCCGCGTTTGACCAGGTCCCGCGCCCCTGCCTCCGTCGCGACGTTGCCGGCGATGATCGGAGTGGAGGCGAAGCGCTTGCGGACCAGCCGGAGGGCGTCGAGAACGCCCTGGCTGTGGCCGTGGGAGGAGTCGAGCACGAGGACGTCGACCTTCGCGCGGACGAGCTCGCGGGCGCGGTCCAGGACGTCCCTGGTGACGCCGATGGCGGCGCCCACGCGCAGTCGCCCCAGGTCGTCCTTGGCGGCGAGCGGATACTTGATGGCCTTCTGGATGTCCTTGACCGTGATGAGGCCCTTGAGGCTGCCGGCGCGGTCCACGACGAGGAGCTTCTCGATCCGGTACTTGTGCAGCAGCTCCTTGGCCTGCTCGAGCGTGGTGCCCACGGGACACGTGATCAGGTTCTTGGTCGTCATCCGCGACGAGATCGGGCGGTCGAGCCGGGTCTCGAAGCGCAGGTCGCGGTTGGTCAGGATGCCGACCAGCTTGCCGCGCTGGTCGACCACGGGGACCCCCGAGATCTTGTAGCGGCGCCATGACCTCGAGCGCCTCGGCGATCGTCTGCTCGGGCCGGCACGTGACCGGGTCCACGATCATGCCGGACTCGGAGCGCTTGACCTTGTCGACCTCCGCCGCCTGCGCGTCGATCGACAGGTTCTTGTGGATGACGCCGAGGCCGCCCTCCTGCGCCATCGCGATCGCGAGGCGCGACTCGGTGACGGTGTCCATGGCGGCCGAGATGACCGGGATGTTGAGGCCGATCTGCCGCGTCAGGCTGCGTCCGCAGGTCCACGTCGCGCGGGTGCACGTCCGAGTGGGCCGGAGGAGGAGGACGTCGTCGAAGGTCAGGGCGAGGGAGATCTCGCGATCGGGAATCGGTCTCTTGTTCCGCGAACCGCATCATGCCCCCGCCGCGCGGCGGTTGCCGGCCGCGCCGCCGGTCGGCGCGCCGCCTCGCGCCGTGGCACTTCTTGTACTTCTTTCCGGAGCCGCACGGGCAGGGATCGTTGCGGCCGACCTTGGGTGCGTTGCGCTGGACGGTCTCGACCTTCGCGTCCTGGCCGCCCCGACGCCGCCGCGCCGTAGGAGTAGTTGACGTTGGCCGGCGCCCGGCGGGCGGGAAGCGCGGCGGGAGCGCGCCGCGGCGCGGCCCTGCGGCTCGCCTCCGGCGCCTCGCTCCTCGGCACCGGCTCGAGCCGGAAGAGGTACTGGACGATCTGGTCCTCGACCCGCTCCTTCATGAGCGTGAAGAGCTCGAAGGACTCCTTCTTGTACTCCAGGAGCGGGTCGCGCTGGCCGTAGCCGCGCAGTCCGATCCCTTCCTTGAGGTGGTCGAGGGCGAGCAGGTGGTCCTTCCAGTGCTGGTCGACGACCCGCAGCATCACGATTTCTCGTGCAGTCCGCATCAGCTCGGCGCCGAGGATGCGCCTCCTTCTCCTCGTACTTCTGGTGCGAGCCGGGCCAGATCGCCTCGCGGATCTCGTCGCCGAGTCTTGCCGGCGTAGGCCGATCGATCCCGGACTTCGAGGTCGAAGTACGCCAGCAGGTCGGTGTCGCCGCCGGCGAGGTTCCACTCCGTCGGGGCTCTTGTCCTCGGGCAGTGCGGTCCGACCACGTAGTCGACGATCGTCTCGGCGAGGCCCAGGATGTAGTCCTTGCCCGCTCGCCGCGCGAGGATCTCCCGGCGCAGCCCGTAGATCGCCTCGCGCTGCTTGTTCATCACGTCGTCGTACTCGAGCAGGTGCTTGCGGGTCTCGAAGTTGCGCCCCTCGACCTGCTTCTGCGCGCGCTCGATCGCGCGCGAGACCATGCCGTGCTCGATCGGCTCGCCCTCCTCCATGCCGAGGCGGCCCATCATGTCCTGGATCCGGTCGGCGCCGAAGATGCGCATCAGGTCGTCCTCGAGCGAGAGGAAGAAGCGCGACGAGCCGGGGTCGCCCTGGCGGCCGGCGCGGCCGCGCAGCTGGTTGTCGATGCGCCGCGACTCGTGGCGCTCGGTGCCGAGGATGTGGAGGCCGCCGGCCGCGAGGACCTCTTCTTGCTCCGCGGCGCAGCGTCTCGCGGTAGCTGCGCGAGGCGCTGCGGCGTGCTCCTCGGCCTCGGATCTCCGGGTCGGCCTCGTGCGTCGCCAGGCCCTCGGGGTTGCCGCCGAGCAGGATGTCGGTGCCGCGGCCGGCCATGTTCGTGGCGATCGTGACGGCGCCCTTGCGGCCCGCCTGGGCGACGATCTCCGCCTCCCGCTCGTGGTACTTGGCGTTGAGGACGACGTGCGGGACGCCTTGCGCTTCTTGAGCAGCTCCGAGAGACGTCTCCGACTTCTCGATCGAGACCGTGCCGACGAGCACCGGCTGGCCCTTCTCGTGCAGCTCGTCGATCTCCTCGACGACGGCCTCCCACTTCTCGCGCTCCGTGCGGTAGACGACGTCCGGGTGGTCCGTCGCGGATCATCGGCTGGTTGGTCGGGATGACGACGACGTCGAGCTTGTAGATCTGGTCGAACTCCGCCGCCTCGGTGTCGGCGGTGCCGGTCATGCCGGCGAGCTTGTCGTACATGCGGAAGTAGTTCTGGAAGGTGATCGTGGCGAGCGTCTGGTTCTCGCGCTCGATCTTGACGCCCTCCTTGGCCTCGACCGCCTGGTGCAGGCCGTCCGACCAGCGCCGGCCGGGCATCATGCGGCCGGTGAACTCGTCGACGATGACGACCTGCCCGTCCTTGATCATGTAGTCGACGTCGCGCTTGTAGAGCGTGTGGGCCCGCAGCGCCTGCTTGACGCCGTGGAGCGATCTCCATGTTCGCCAGGTCGTAGAGGTTGTCGACGCCGAGGCAGCTTCTCGGCCTTGGCGACGCCCTCCTCGGTGAGCACCGCGGTGCGCGACTTCTCGTCGACCAGGTAGTCGCCGGTCGTCGATCTTGTTGCCGTACTTGTCCTTGTCGTCCTTGCCCTTGACCAGGTGCGGGATGATCGCGGTCGCACGTGTAGTACTTGTCGGTCGCTCTCCTCGGACGGGCCCGAGATGATGAGCGGCGTGCGGGCCTCGTCGATGAGGATCGAGTCGACCTCGTCGACGATGGCGTAATCGTGGCCGCGCTGGACCATGGTCTCGAGGTCGAACTTCATGTTGTCGCGCAGGTAGTCGAAGCCGAACTCGTTGTTGGTGCCGTAGGTGATGTCGGCAGGCGTAGGCCGCCTGCCGCTCGTCGTCGGAGCATGCCGTGCTGGATGCAGCCGACCGTCAGGCCGAGGAACGTGTAGATCTTGCCCATCCACTCGGCGTCGCGGCGGGCGAGGTAGTCGTTGACGGTGACCACGTGGACGCCCCGGCCGGTCAGGGCGTTCAGGTAGACGGGCAGGGTGGCGACGAGCGTCTTGCCCTCGCCCGTCCTCATCTCGGCGATCTTGCCCTGGTGGAGCACCATGCCGCCGATCAGCTGGACGTCGAAGTGCCGCATGCCGAGGGCCCGCACCGAGGCCTCGCGGGCCACGGCGAACGCCTCCTCGAGGAGCTCGTCCAGGATGGCCGCCCGCGCTTCCTTCAGTTCCTCGGCGGCCCTTTGGCCGTCCTCTTGGACGCCGACGCCCTCGAGGGCCTTGGCGATGCGCTCGCGAAACTCGACGGTCTTCGCCCGCAGGGCCTCGTCCGACAGGGCCTGCATGGCGGGCTCGAGCGCATTGATGCGCTCGACGCGGGGCGCGAGCTTCTTGAGATCGCGCTCGTGCTGGGTCCCGAAGACCTTGGCGAGAAACCGGTCGATCATATTTGGGCCGTTAACACCTGAGGCGCGGGAGTTTATTCCGAAGCGGCCCCCGGGCAAAGCCGGAGCGCGAACTCCCAGGCGGGCGGCGATGGCCGCCCGAGTCTATCGCGACTCGAGGATGTACTCGAGCGGGTTGACCGGATGGCCGTCCACGCGCACCTCGTAGTGGAGGTGCGGCGCGGTCGAGCGTCCGGTCGAGCCGACGAGGCCGACGCGATCCCCGCGGTGCACGATCTGGCCTTCCGCCACGAGCGTCGCCTCGAGGTGGCCGTAGAGCGTCGTGTAGCGGTCGCCGTGCGCGATCTCGATGGCCTTGCCGTACTCGCCGGCCCAGCCGCTGCGCAGGACCGTTCCGTCGGCGGTCGCCAGGACCGGCTCGCTCCGGGACGTGGAGATGTCGACGCCCTCGTGGAAGGCGGGCTGGCCGGTGAAGGGATCCGCGCGCAGGCCGAAGCCCGACGTCGGCGCGCCGTGCACCGGCCAGACGGTGGGCGTCGCCCCGATCAGGGCCGAGCGGCGCGAGAACTGCTCCTCGAGTCGTCCCAGGCGGGCCGAGAGCCACGCGCTCTGGTCCGTGAAGCTCGGGTTCGGGTTGCGCCGGGGCCGCCCACTCCGCCGGCGACGGAGTCCGTCAGGCCCGCGACGATCGCCAGCCGCTTGGTTCGCGCCTCGAACTCCGACAGCTGCCGCGAGATGCCGTCGATGCGCTGGTGGAGCGACGCCTCGGAGGAGCGCAGGCGCTGGTTCTCTTCGAGCGTCTGCTGGTAGCGGCGGTCCGTGCGCGAGGAGGCGAGGAACGCCCAGCCGAACGCGACGGCCGCGACGAGGACGGCCGCGACGCCGGCCGCCGCGAGGCCCAGCACGCGCGTCGAGATCGTCAGCTTGCGGAAGCGCGCGCGCGCGTGCGGGACGAAGATGATCGTGTTGTACTTCTTCAACGGCTCTCGTTTTCCCCCGCGGGCGTGCCTCCAGGGCGTACGCCGGCGAGTTCTGAAGGAAAGTCAGATCGGGGCTTCGGGCCCCGCAAGTGTCGGGAATCCTAAGGACCGGCGCCCGGGCTGTCAATCCTGATCGACCGGGCAGGGCGTAAGCGGGGTCAGGCCAGCGTCGCGAAAGGACAGCGCTTCGGACAGGTGCGCCGCGGCCACGCCCTCGCTCCCCCCGAGGTCCGCGATCGTCCGCGCCACGCGCAGCGCGCGGTGGAGCGCACGGACCGAGAGCCGCAGCCGCGTCACCGCGGTCTCGAGGATGGCCCGGCCCGCGCGGTCGAGCGCGGCGAGCTGCACGAGCTCCTGTGCGGGGAGGTCGGCGTTGCGGAATCCGGCGACGCCCGGGGCGCGCGTCGCCGCGATCTCCCGGGCCCGCCGCACCCGTGTGCGAATCGCCGCGGAATCCTCCGCGCTCGGGTCCGCCGCGAGGTCGCGCCACGGCACGGCGGCCATCGCGACGTGCAGGTCGATCCGGTCGAGGAGCGGCCCGGACAGCTTGCGCCCGTACCGGCGCCGCTCGTGCGCATCGCAGGTGCACGGCCGGCGCGGGTCGCCGAGGAATCCGCAGGGGCACGGGTTCATCGCGGCCACCAGGAGGAAGTCGCTCGGGAAGACGCACGCCCCCCCGACGCGCACGACCGTGACCCGCCGCTCCTCGAGCGGCTGGCGGATGGCCTCGAGGGCGTCGCGGCGGAACTCCGGAAGCTCGTCGAGGAAGAGGACGCCGCGGTGGGCGAGCGAGATCTCGCCCGGCATCGGGCGCGCGCCGCCGCCGATCAGCCCCGGCGACGAGATGCCGTGGTGGGGAGCACGGAAGGGCGGCGCGCCGACGAGCGCGGCGCCCGCGGGAACGACGCCGGCGACGGAGTGGATCCGGGTGACGTCGATCGACTCCTCGCGCGTCAGCGGGCGGCAGGATTCCGGGAAGGCGGCGCGCCAGCATCGTCTTGCCGGCGCCGGGCGGGCCGGTGAGGAGCAGGTGGTGGCCGCCCGCGGCGGCGATCTCGGCGGCGCGGCGCGCGATCCGCTGGCCGCGAATGTCGGCAAAGTCGGCGGAGCTCACGGGCACAGCGGCGTCGGCCGGCGCCTGCGGGGCGATCGGGACCTCGCCGCGCACGTGCTGGACGGCGGCCGTCAGGTGCCCGACCGGGATGACGCGGATCCCGTCGACGGCGGCCGCCTCCGCCGCGTTCGCGGCCGGGACCACGATCTCCTCGAAGCCCGCGTCGCGCGCCGCGAGCGCCATGCAGAGAACGCCGCGCACCGCGCGCACCTGGCCGTCCAGCCCCAGCTCGCCGACGAACACGCGCCGCGTCGCGGAGGCGGGGCGGACCCCGCAGAGGCGCAGCAGGCCGACGGCCACGGGCAGATCCAGCGCCGCCCCGCACTTGCGGAAGTCGGCGGGAGCAAGGTTCACGGTGACAGCGCCGGCAGGAAGTGGAAACCCCGCGTTCCGGAGAGCCGAGCGGACGCGCTCGCGCGCCTCGCGAACGGTCGCATCGGGCAGCCCGACGATCGTGAAGCGGGGGATCCCGTGCGAGGCGTCGACCTCGACGTCGAGGACGCGCGATTCCAGACCCAGAGTGGCCGCCGAGTGGATGCGGGCGAGCATGTGACCTCCTCGGCGTCGAAGGAGGCCCGATCCGGTGGGATGAGGACGGGCGCGATTCTATCAGCCCGAGCGCGGCTCGCCGGTCTGGAACCGGTTCCGGGGGCGGGGCTACTTCTTCGGCGGGATCTTCAACAGGTCGCCGGGGTGAATGCCGACGCCGCCGAGGCCGTTGATCGCGAGAATCTCGGCGACGGTCACGCCGTGGTCGACCGCGATCCGGTAGAGCGTGTCGCCGGAGCGCACGCGATAGCTCTTCTGCGTGGGCGCGGCCTTCATGGACGGCGGAGTCTTCGGCGTCGCGGCCTCCGCGACCTTGGTCGGGGAGGATTTCTTTTTGGTGGAGGGGGTCGTCTTCGCCGTCGCCGCCGTCGCCTTCCGGGTCGAGGCCGACGCGACCTTCTCGGGGATCATGATTTCCTGGCCGCGGGCGACCCTGGACTTCGTGGACAGCGAGTTCGCGGAGGCGAGCGCCGCGACGGAGACGCCGTGGCGCCTGGCGATGCGGGGAAGCGTGTCGCCCTTCTTCGCGACGTACGTCTTGAACGTGGGCGGTTTCGCGGTGGGCGCGTCGGCGTAGGCCGCGAGGACCGCGTCACGCGAGCCGGCCGGGACCCTCAGCGTGTAGCCCTCGGGCTGGCCCGGCGTGACCGGGAGTCGCAGCTCCGGGTTCAGCGCCTGGAGGTCGTCGACCGTGAGCTGCGCGCCGGCGGCGAGGTGCTCGAGCGAGACCGGACGGTCGAGGACGACCGTGTCGTACTCGAGGGCCGGCGCGAGGTCCACGTCGAAGCCGTAGTGCGACGGGTTCTTCGAGATCAAAACCGAGGCGAGGAACGCGGGGACGTAGTTCGCGGTCTGGCGGCGGATCGCGTTGCGGGCCGAGGCGAGCTGCCAGAAGTCCCGCGCGCCCGTGCGCTGGATCCCGCGCATGATCTTGCCCTCGCCGGCGTTGTAGGCGGCCATCGCGAGGTACCAGTCGTCGAAGAGCTCGTGCAGGTAGGCGAGGTACGTCGCCGCCGCGCGGGTCGCCTTCTCCGGGTCCCGGCGCTCGTCGACGATGCCGTTGGACTTCAGGCCGTATTCGCGGCCCGTGCGCGGCATGAACTGCCAGATGCCGTGGGCGGCCTTGTTCGAGCGCGCGTGCGGCAGGAAGGAGGACTCGATGAAGGCGATCCAGGCCAGGTCCTGCGGCAGGCCGGCCTCGGCGAAGATCCTCTGGATCATCGGCACGTAGCGCCCCGAGCGGCCCAGACCGGCCTCGATCTTGTCGTGCAGGGCGGGGCTCTGGAACGCGGCGATGACGCGCAGCACGGAGTCGTTGACCACGATCGGCACGTCCGAGACGACCATCGGCGCCTCCGACGCGACGGCCTCGCGGGCGGTCGTGATCTCCGCCTCGGTCGCCTGGGGCGCCTCGAGCTCGGCCAGCTCCGGAGCCACCTCCCCGTGCGAGGTGCCGGCCTCCTCGGTGGCGCCGGCGAGCGCCTCGTAGCGCTGGATGCTTTCGTAGAGGTCGAGGGAGAACGCCAGCATCGGCCCCGTCACGGCGGGCCCTCCGGCAGGCCGAACCGCGTCGACCGCGCTCTGGAAGTGTCCGCGCGCGCACTCGAAGTCGCCGGCGAGCGCGGCGTCCTTCCCGAGCTCGAACTCGGAGCCGGCCCGGGTCTGCGCCAGCTGATCGGGGGAGGGCGCCCTGGAGGCCGTTGCGGCCGCGCCGGACGTGCCGGACGAAGCCGAGGAGGCGCAGCCCGTGGCGAGCGGAAGGGTTAGCGCGAGCGCGAGCGCGAACGCTTCCAGCGCAAACAGCTCTCCCCGCCAGGCCCCACGCCGTCTCATCAAAAAAGGTTAATCCGCACGCGGAGGGAAATGCAAAGCTTTTAGTGGGCTGTCACGATGTGAGGACAGGAGGGATGTGCGGACCGTCACCAACAGGAAGTGAAAATCTGCGAATTCGTTTTAGGGAGAGGGTGCCGAGGCGACTTCCCCTCTCATTTCGGTTGGGCCGCGAAGCGGCCCGCTAGGAGTCCGAGTCTCATTTGCCCTGGATGTGGAATTTGAGCGACAGCAGCAGCTTCTGGATGTCGGCTCGGGACTGGAGCTCGATCGAGAACGACTGCGCCTCGCCGATCTCCTTGCCGTTGCGGTCCTCGAACTTCAACCCCACGGTCACCTGGTGGCCCTGCGATAGCTGCTTGCGCGGGATGACGAGGTCGAAGACCTTGTTGACTTCCTTGCGGTGGTTGAGGCTGCCCGCGAGCAGGTCGTCCACCGAGATGCCCGCGGGCGCGCGACGCGGCTTCTCCTCGACGGCCGCGGCGGTGGAGGTCGACGTCTTTCGCAGCCTCTCGAGCTCCGCGAGGATGTCGATGTTCGAGCGGACCTTGACGTGGCGCACTTCCTCGGTGACCGCGGTTTCCGCCTCCGGCCGCTCGCTCTCGGCGAAGGAGACTTCGGCGATCTCCGCCTCCTTGGGCTCCTCCGGCGGCAGCGGGGCGTCGAGCGAATCGAGCGCCTGCTCGAACTCCTGGACGGTCCCCAGATCGCCCGCGTCGAAGGCGGAGGGAGGCGGAGGCGAGTTGAGCTCATGAGCCTTGGGCGCCGGCGCCGCCTTGCCGGTCGAGAACGTACCGGGCTCGACCTCCAGTGCGTCGGGCTCTGGCGCCGACGGGACGGGCGGAGGCGGGGGAGGAGCGGGTTTGGGCGCAGCCGCGGGCTTGGGCGCGGCCTTCGGCGCCTCGGCCGGCGGGGGAGCCGCGGCCGCCACCGGCGTTGCCGACTTGGGCGCCACGGCCGCGGGAGCCGCCGCCGAAGCGGTCGCCGCTGGCTTTTCCTCGCCGAGCATGCGCTTCTTGAGCGAGCGCAGGGTCAGGCGCGAGACCGCCTTCAGCGTCTCGAAGACACCCTGGCCCAGGACCGCGCACGCCTCGTAGGACTCGCTCGTCCGCTCGGCGTTCAGGCTCTGCTCGAGCTCGTCGACCGAGAGGATGTTGGCGAGGTCGCGCTTGTTGTACTGGAGAACGAGGGGAATCTCCTCGAGCTTGATCCCGATCTCGGCGAGGTTGGTCCGGAGGTTCGCGAGCGATTCGACGTTGGCGTCCTTCATCGCCCTCTGCGAGTCGGCGACGAAGACGATGCCGTCGACCCCCTTGAGCACGAGCTTGCGGGTCGTGTTGTAGAAGACCTGGCCGGGGACCGTGTAGAGTTGGACTCGGGTCTTGAAGCCCCCGATCACGCCCACGTCGAGCGGCAGCAGGTCGAAGAACAGCGTCCGGTCGGTCTCGGTCTCGAGAGACACCATCTCGCCGCGGGAGCCCGGAGCGGTCCGTCCGTAGATGTGGTGGAGGTTCGTCGTCTTGCCGCAGAGACCCGGGCCGTAGTAAACGACCTTGGCCGCCATCTGCATCGTGGCGTAATTGAAGAAAACCATAGCCCTTTCACCGCGGCGCGAAACGCGGGGTTCGTAAATTGTAACATCCCGAAGGGGTTACACGGAGCCGCTCGAGCGGCTCGGGTTAGCGGGAGCGCCGGGTCGCGTCGCCCAACCCGGGCCTCGTCGAGTCTTCCGCCTCGCGGAGAACGGACCGGATCTCCTCTTCCTTCCCGCGGCCTGGGGTCGCGGCCAGAATCTGTTCGGCGAGTGTGCGGTAGAGCGCCAGCGCGTCGGCGACTCCGGCGAGCGATCGGGCGTGGACGCGGACGGTGCCGACGTCCCGGCGCGCGACCGCGCCGGTCAGCGCCTGCTCGAAGGGGAGCCTTCCCGCGGCGGCGGTCGCCTCCGAGGCCAGGCCCGCGAGGGCCTCGCGCGCGACGGCCTCCGGGATCCCCGCCGCGACGCAGGCGCGGACGGCGACCGCGAGGACTCCGACGGTGCCTCCCGCCGCGAGCGAAGCGGCCGCGTGGTAGAGCGGCTTTCCCTCGGCGGAGAGCCGGTACGGCCGCGCGTGCAGGGCGCGCGCGATCGCCTCGCCGCACTCGGCCGCGGCGGCGTCACCCTCCACCGCGACGAGCGCATCTCGCCAGCCCTCGCCCTCGCTCCCTGTGAACGGGCGCAGCGGATGCAGGGACGCGACCGAGGCGCCCGCGCGCCGCAGCGGCGCCAGGGCATCGGCCCCGAGGGCGCCCGACAGGTGGAACGCGAAGGCGCAGCGGAGCCGCCCGGCGAGCGCCTCCGCGCACGCCGCGATCGCGTCGTCGGGGACCGCCAGGATCAGAAGATCGGTGGCGTCGAAGCGGGCGTCGCCGAATCCGCGCACGGCGGCGGCGCCGTCGCGCCAAGCGTCCGTTCTCGCCGGTGAGCGGGTGATGATCTGCGCGACGCGCCCTCCGGCGGATGCCCACGAGCGCAGGAACGCGCGCCCCGCGCGTCCGGGGCCGGCGAGAGTCAGCGAGGAGTCGACGACGGCGGACACGGGCGGAGTCTAAAGCCGGGGGGACCGGGGGTTTGCTATCATTAGCACTCTCATGGGCAGAGTGCCAGCATGACGGCTCCCCTCGACCCCCGTAGCCGGGGGATCCTGAAGGAGATCATCCGGGTCCACGTGGACACGGGCCGCCCCGTGTCGTCCCGGACGCTCTTCAAGTGCCATCGCTTCGGCCTGTCGCCGGCCTCGATCCGCAACATCATGGCGGACCTGACCGACAGCGGCTACCTGGCCCAGCCCCACACCTCCGCGGGCCGCGTCCCCACGGACCGGGCCTACCGCGTCTATATCGATGAGCTCATGCGCCAGCGCCGGGTGGCCGACGACGTCCGCGAACAGGTCGATTCGGATCTCGACCTGGCGGGCGCCGACGTCAGTCGGCTCTTCACGGCGGCCTCACGCCTCCTGTCGCAGCTCTCGGGCGAGGTCGGCTTCGTGGTCGCGCCCGACGCGCTGCACACGGTCGTCCGCAGCCTGCGGTTTTTGGCGGTCGCGCCGGGCAAGATCCTCGTGGTCCAGGTCAACGATCCCGACGTCGTGGTCTCTCGCGTGCTCGAGACCGACGTCGCGTACTCGGCGGCCGAGCTCGACGCCGTGTCGGAGCGGCTGACGCGCGAATATGGAGGCCTGACGCTGCACGAGGTCCGCCGGCGCCTGCTCGCCGCGCTCGAGCGCGAGAGGCAGGAGGCGGACCGCATCCTGGGTCGCGCCGCGGCTCTGGCTCGCCGCGCGCTCGAGAAGAAGGAAGGCGAGGACAGCCTGTTCTACGAAGGGACCGCGCGGCTGCTCGAGAAACCCGAGTTCGCGGACGTCTTCTCGCTCAAGAAGATCTTCCAGGCCTTCGACGAGAAGGCCCGCGTGCTCGACCTCGTGTCGCGCTACCTGGATTCCCGCGGCACGAGCGTGGTTCTGGGCTCCGAGGACGACCGCTCGGTGGATCCGCGGCTGTCGGCCGTCTTGACCTCTTACGGCACGGGAGAGACACTGACGGGAATGCTGGGAGTGATCGGGCCGGCGCGGCGGGAGTACACCCGGGTAATCCCGGTCGTGGACCTCCTGGGACGGGCCGTTTCCGAGCGGCTGGACCGCCGCGAGGAGAGGCTCCGGCAGGAGGGCTCGGAATGACCGACGATCCGCGCGACCGCGACCCGCTCGAGCTCGACTCCGCCGCGCTCGACGCGGCGCTCGCGCAGGAGGAGGCCAGTGCGCTCGAGGCGGCCGAGGAGAAGCTGCGCTCCGCGCAGAAGGACCTCGCCGAGCTCAAGGACCGCCACTTGCGCAAGCTCGCGGAGTTCGAGAACCACAAGAAGCGCAGCGAGCGCGAGCGGCAGGAGTACTTCAAGATCGCGCTGGCCGGATTCGCCAACGACTTCCTGCCGATCCTGGACAACTTCCAGCGCGCGCTCGAGCACGCGCGACCCGAGGACCTCGTCAGCGACTTCGGCCAGGGCGTGGTCATCATCAACCGGCAGCTCCACGAGCTCTGGAAGCCGTACGGCCTGATCCCCATCGACACCACGGGAGCCTTCGACCCGAATCTCCACGAGGCGGTGGCGACGGAGGCGACCGACAAGGTCCCGCCGAACACGATCCTCGCGGAGCTCCAGAGGGGATACTTCCTGAACGACCGGCTCATCCGGCCGGCGATGGTCAAGGTTTCCGTCCGCAAGTCGGATCCGGACGCCGCCCCGCAGGGCGGCTCGGAATCGAAGCGGGACTCTCGAAACTCACTCTAAGGGAGGCCGCGTGGGAAAGATCCTCGGCATCGACCTCGGCACCACCAACTGCTGCGTCTCCGTGGTCGAGGGCGTCACGCCCCAGGTCCTGGCCAACCGCGAGGGCAGCCGCACGACGCCCTCGATCGTCGGCTTCACCGAGGACGGCGACCGGCTGGTCGGGCAGATCGCCAAGCGCCAGGCGATCACCAACCCGCAGAACACCGTGTTCGCCGTCAAGCGGCTCATCGGCCGCAAGTTCGACGCCGACGAAACGCAGCACGCCCGCGAGGTCCTGCCCTACGCGATCGTCGCGCGCGGTCAACGGCGACGTCAAGATCCAGGTGCGCGACCGCGAGTACAGCCCCGAGGAGATCTCCGCCTTCATCCTGCGGGAGATCAAGGAGTTCTCCGAGGAGGCGCTCGGCGAGGAGATCAACGAGGCGATCATCACCGTCCCCGCCTACTTCGACGACTCGCAGCGCCAGGCCACGCGCGACGCCGGCCGGATCGCCGGGCTCGAGGTCCTGCGCATCATCAACGAGCCGACGGCGGCGGCGCTCGCCTACGGCCTCGACCGCAAGGGGAGCGAGACCGTCGCCGTCTACGACCTCGGCGGCGGCACGTTCGACATCTCGATCCTGCAGCTCGGCGAGGGGATCTTCGAGGTCAAGGCCACCGCCGGCGACACGTACCTCGGCGGCGAGGACTTCGACCAGAGGATCATCGACTGGCTGCTCGACGACTTCCGCAAGGCGACCGGCATCGACCTGCGCAGGACCGCATGGCGCTCCAGCGGCTCAAGGAGGCCGCGGAGAAGGCCAAGTGCGAGCTCTCGACCGCGACCGAGGCGACGATCAACCTGCCGTTCATCTCCGCCGACGCCTCGGGGCCCAAGCACATCAACCGCACGCTGACCCGCGAGCGGTTCGAGTCGCTCGTCGCGCGACCTGATCGACCGCACGGCGGCGCCGTGCCTGGACGCGCTCGCAGCCGCGGGCCTGAAGCCCTCGGACGTCGACGAGGTGATGCTCGTCGGCGGCCAGACCCGCACGCCGAAGGTCCAGCGGACGGTCGCGCGAGCTCTTCGGCCGCGAGCCCAACCGGGACATCAACCCCGACGAGGTCGTGGCGATCGGCGCCGCGATCCAGGGCGGCATCCTCAAGGGCGAGATCAAGGACATCGTGCTGCTCGACGTCACGCCGCTGTCGCTCGGCATCGAGACGCACGGCGGCGTGTTCGACAAGCTGATCGAGCGCAACTCCACGATCCCCACCAAGAACACGAAGATCTTCACGACGGTCGCCGACAACCAGGCGGTCGTCGAGATCCACGTGCTCCAGGGCGAGCGCGAGATCGCCAAGGACAACAAGTCGCTCGGCCGGTTCGAGCTCGTCGGCATCCCGCCGGCGCCGCGCGGCGTGCCGCAGATCGAGGTCACCTTCGCCATCGACTCGCAACGGCATCGTCAACGTCTCGGCCCGCGACATGGCGACCGGCAAGGCGCAGGGCATGCAGATCAACCCGGCGGGCGGCCTCTCGCAGAGCGAGATCGACCGGCTCGTCAAGGAGGCGTCGCGCGTTCGCCGAGGCCGACCACGAGCGACGCGAGATCGCGGCGATCAAGAACCGGCTCGAGGGCATGATCGCGTCCAACGAACGGGTCCTGGCGGAGTTCGGCGGAGGGCTCGCCGACGACGAGCGCCAGCGCATCGAGGAGACCCTCAAGCGGTCCCGCGAGATCGCGGGCGGCGACTCGCGCGACGCCTTCAACGAGGCGATCTTCGACATGCAGGGTGTCTCGAAGGTGCTGACGCGGGTGATGCTGCACGCGCGGGCGCGCGGCGCGGCGGGCAGAGTCGCGGCACGCCAGCTGACAGTCGAGCGACGGGCGGACTCGACCATGGCCAAGCGCGACTACTACGAGATCCTGGGTGTCGGCCGCGACGCCGACGACGCCGCGCTCAAGTCCGCCTATCGCAAGCTCGCGCTGCAGCACCACCCGGACCGCAATCCGAACGACCCCGACGGCCGACGAGCGGTTCAAGGAGGCCTCCGAGGCGTACGCGGTCCTCTCGGACTCCGAGAAGCGCGCGCGCTACGACCAGTTCGGCCATGCCGGCGTCTCCGGCGGCGCCGGCTTCCCCGGCGGAGGATTCGACGGCTCCGCGTTCATGCGACCTATCGGAGCTCTTCGGCGAGATCTTCGGCTTCGCCGCGGGGGCTCGGCGGCACCGGCCGGACCGACGGGCGGGAGTGACGTCGTCTACCGCATGGAGATCGCCTTCCGCGACGCCGCCTTCGGAGTGCGAGGCGCCGATTCGCGATCTCGCGCGCTCGAGCGCTGCGACGCCGTGCGGCGGCAGCGGCGCCGAGGCCGGGACGCAGTCCCGGAACCGTGCCCCGTCCTGCGGAGGCCGGGGCCGCCAGCGCGTGTCGCAGGGCTTCCTCGTCATGTCGCGGACCTGCGCGCGCTGCGGCGGAGACGGCTCGATCATCGAGAAGCCCTGCAAGTCCTGCGCGGGCGAGGGACGCCAGCGGGCGAAGAAGGCAGCTCTCCAGTCAGATTCCGGCCGGCGTCGAGAGCGGCTCCCGGCTGCGGCTGACGGGCGAGGGCGATGCGGGCCCGAACGGCGGGCCGGCCGGCGACCTCTACGTCGTGTTGACGGTCGCCGAGGACGACGTGTTCACGCGCGACGGCGACGACATCGTCGTCCGCATGGAGCTGCCCTTCCCGACGCTCGTCCTGGGAGGCGAGGTCGAGGTCCCCACGCTCGACGGGTCGCGCAAGTTGACGGTGCCGTCCGGAACCCGCGTCCACTCGGAGCTGCGCCTGCGGGGGGAGGGCATGGGCCGGCTGGCCCGCGGCGGGCGCGGCGACCTGGTCGTCCCGCGTGGACGTGCACGTCCCCGCCTCGCCGTCGAAGGAGGAGCGGGAGCTGCTCCGGCGCTACGCGGAGATGACCGGCGCCCCGGTCGCCAGGGGCAAGGGCGTCCTCGGGAAGGCCAAGAAGATATTCTCGTGAGGCGTGCCGCGCCCCCGGTATAGCCGCCTGGAAGTTCCGCGGAAGTCCGCCGACGACGCCGTCGTCGGGCTGCTCGCTCTTCACGACCCGCTCGGGTTCGAGACCGCCGGCAAGGACCTCGTGGCCTATTTTCGCGAGGCGTCGTCGGCGCGGGCGGCGTCCGATCGCCTCCGCGCCGCGAGGATTCGCCACGCGCTGACGACCGACATCCCCGAAGGCGATCCGCTCGAGGCCTACCGCGCGCGCTCGAAGGCGTTCGCCGTCGGCCGCCGGCTCTGGATCGACCCCGGCGACACCGCGTCGCCGGCACCGCCGCAGGAGCGCGTCGCGCTGAGGATCCCCGCGTCGCGCGCGTTCGGGACCGGCAGCCACGCCTCGACGCGTCTCGCGCTCGAGGCGCTCGAGGACGAGGCGCTCGAGGGGCGGACGGTGCTCGACGTGGGCACCGGGTCCGGGATCCTCGCGCTCGCGGCGGCGGCCCTCGGTGCGCGGGTCGCGGTCGGCTTCGACGTCGACGTGGACGCCGTCTTCGTGGCTCGCGAGAACTGCGCCCGACACGCCTTCGGCGGCCGGGTGCGCCTCTTCGCCGGTCCGCCCGCGGCGTGCGCGGGCGAGTTCGACCTGGTCGTCGCGAACCTGCTGGCCGACGAGCTCCTGCCGGAATCCCGCGGACTCCTCGCGCGCGCCGGCCGGCGCGGGCGGGTCGTCCTCTCGGGCATCACCCGCGAGCGGGAGGCGGGAGTCCTCGCGCGGCTGCGGACCGGCCGCTGGAAGCTGGCGGGCCGTCGGACCGACGCGGAATGGAGCTGCCTGTGCCTGGCACGCGTCTCGTAGTCGACGCGCTGCCGGCGGCCGGCGCCTCCTGCCGCATCGGCGGGGCCGAGGCCGCGCACGCGAACGCCCGCCGGCTGCGCCGCGGCGACGCGGTCATCCTGATCGACGGGAGCGGCCGCGAGGGAAGGGGCCGCGTCACCGAACGCGGCGCGCAGGGACTCGACGTCGCGGTCGAATTCGTGGCCGAGGCGCCGCCGGATGCCGTCCCGCCGATCACGCTCGCCGTGTCCGCGGTCCGCGGCGAGCGGCTCGCGTGGGTCGCGGAGAAGGCCACCGAGCTCGGCGTCGGCCGCCTCGTGATCGTCCGGAGCGAGCGCACGCAGAGCTTCCGCGCGGCGGAGTCGTCCGCGGAGCGACTCGCGCGCGTCGTCCGCGAGGCCGCGAAGCAGTCCGAGCGCGCGCGCTGGCCGGTGATCGAGGGGCCGCTGGCCCTCGCGGCGTACCTCTCGAGCGAGGCGGCGCGCCACCGCTTCGTCCTGGACTCGCGCGGCGAGGCGTTCCCGTCCGCGCTCGCCGCGCTCCCGACGGCGCTCCTGGTCGGCCCCGAGGGCGGCTGGTCGGAGGCGGACCTCGGCGCCGCGCTCTCGGCCGGCTGGCTCGTCGCATCGCTCGCGGCCGGCATCCTGCGGGCGGAAACCGCCGCGGTGGCGGCGCTGGCGCTGGCGCGCTCGGCGCTCGCGCGCGGGCCCTCGTCGCTTTCCCGTTGACTCGGTCGGCGTCTTGGTCCAATACTCCCTCCGCATCTCCGACCCCATCCGCGGAGGCCGCATGCCCTACGAGGACGTCAAGAAAGTCTGGATGAACGGGCGGCTCGTGGACTTCGCCGACGCGACGGTCCACGCCTTCTCGCACACGTTCCACTACGGGTCGGGCATGTTCGAAGGCGCGCGCCTGTACAAGACGCGGCAGGGCTCGGCTGCCTTCCGAATCGACGATCACATCAAGCGGCTCTACGACTCCTGCAAGGTCTACCGGATGGAGGTCCCGTACACCCCGAAGGAGTTTCACGACGCGATCTTCGACGTCATCCGCGCCAACGGCTTCGACGAGTGCTACATCCGGCCGGTCGTGTACCGCGGCGTGGGGCAGCTCGGCGTGAACCCGTTCCACAGCCCGGTCGAGGTCATGATCGCGGTCTGGAGATGGGGGAAGTACCTCGGCGACGAGGCGCTGGAGGCCGGGGTGGACGTCTGCGTCTCGTCCTGGAACCGCATGGCCCCCAACACGTTCCCGGCGATGGCGAAGGCCACCGGAAACTACCTGAACTCGGCCCTCATCAAGATGGAGGCCGTGACCAACGGCTACACCGAGGGCATCGCGCTCGACAACGCGGGCCGCATCTCCGAGGGCAGCGGCGAGAACATCTTCATCGTCTACGGCGGGCGGATCCTGACGCCGCCGCTCGCCGGCACCATCCTGCCAGGAATCACGCGCGACTCGATCATGCGCCTCGCCCGCGACGCCGGCTACACGGTGGTCGAGCAGCAGATCGCCCGCGAGATGCTCTACATCGCGGACGAGATCTTCTTCACGGGCACCGCGGCGGAGATCACGCCCATCCGGTCGGTCGATCGCATCACGGTGGGCGCGGGCCGGCGGGGCCCGGTGACCGAGCGGGTCCAGAAGGACTTCTTCGCGCTGATCCGGGGCGAGACCGAGGACCGGTACGGCTGGCTGACGCCGCTGCCGGTCGAGGCGGCGGTGAGGTAGCTTTCAGCTCTCAGCTATCAGCTTTCAGCTCAATAAATTACGAAGAGTCGCTGCCCAGCGGCGTTTGTGGTTGACGTCTGTCGGCCGCGAGCTGTCAGCTTTCTTTCCCCTCCAAACCGGCGTACTCTAACCCCCAACCGAGGGACATAAGACCATGCATATCAACGATCTGCTGAAGATCGCCGTCGAGCGCAAAGCGTCCGACCTCCACCTGAAAGTCGGCGCCTTTCCGATCATCCGCGTCGACGGAACGCTCCTTCCGCTCGCGGACATGCGGCGGCTCATGCAGGAAGACACGATCGCGATGGCGTTCTCGATCATGTCGGCCCGCCAGAAGGAAAAGTTCAAGAACAACTTCGAGATCGACATCGCGTACAACGTGCCGAACCTCGGGCGCTTCCGCTGCAACATCTTCCAGCAGCGCGGCACGGTCGGCCTCGTGCTCCGCGTCATCCCGGCCAAGATCCTGTCGATCAAGGAGCTGCTGCTCCCTCCGATTCTCGAGAAGATCTGCCAGGAGCAGCGCGGCCTGGTCCTCTGCACCGGCACCACGGGTTCGGGCAAGTCGACGTCGCTCGCCGCGATGATCGACCACATCAACTCCACCCGCAACGAGCACGTGATGACGGTCGAGGACCCGATCGAGTTCCTCCACCGCGACAAGAAGTCGATCGTCAACCAGCGCGAGGTCGACGTCGACACCAAGGGCTTCTCGCTGGCGCTGCGCAGCGCGCTCCGCCAGGACCCGGACGTGATTCTGGTCGGCGAAATGCGCGACTACGAGACGATCGAGACCGCCCTGACCGCGGCCGAGACGGGCCACCTCGTCTTCTCGACGCTCCACACCCTGGACGCCACCGAGACGATCAACCGCATCATCGCGGTCTTCCCGCCGCACCAGCAGAAGCAGATCCGCCTGCAGCTCGGCGCCGTCCTGAAGGCGGTCATCTCCCTGCGACTGATGCCTCGCGCGGACGGCCTGGGCCGCGTGCCCGCCGCCGAGGTTCTCATCCGGACCAACTACGTCCGCGAGTGCATCGAGAACAAGGAGAAGACCAAGTACATCAAGGACGCCATCCAGCAGGGCACGTCGCAGTACGGCATGCAGACCTTCGACCAGTCGCTGTACGGGCTCTACAAGGCCGGGCTGATCACGCTGGAGGAGGCGCTCAAGCGCTCGACCAACCCGAACGAGTTCAAGCTCAAGATCCAGGGCATCCAGTCCACCGCCGACGTGGCGCGCGAAGAGATGGACGCGGCCCTGGAGGTCCCGTCGGACTTCAACCCGCACCAGGAGGAGTCGCCCTTCGACTTCTCGAACCAGCTTCCCCGCGCGGCTAAGAGACGAGTCCCCGGCGCACGGCACCGCCTCCCGATTCACAGTCCGCTCCCGCGGCCCGCGAGAGGGCCCTGCGCCTCCTCACGATCCGGCCCCGCGGCGAGGCCGAGCTCACCCGCGCGCTCGAGGACCGTGGCTTCGCGCGGCCGGCGGCACAGGAGGCGGTCGCCGCGCTCGTGGCGAGCGGGCTCCTCGACGACCTCGCGGCGGCGCGGTCGGTCGTCCGGAGCCGCGGCGCGCGCTACGGGCGTTCGCCGGGTCGAGCGCGAGCTGAAGGCTCGCGGGTTCGCGCGCGAGACGATCGCCCGCGCCTTCGCGGAGGAGGGCGGCGCGGAACGGGAAGACGCGGCCCTGCGGCGCGCGTTTGCGAGGCTCTGGAAGGCGCGCGCGCACCTCGCCCCGCCGCTGCGGCGGCGCCGGGTCTTCGACGCGCTCACGCGGCGCGGTTTTTCGCCGGAGAGGATTTCTGACATCATCCGAGACGGCCATGAAGTCGACTGAGGTTCGCGAGAGATTCCTGCGCTACTTCGAGGAGCGCGGGCACCGCCGCGTCCCGTCGTCTTCGCTCATCCCGGCGGAGGACCCGACGCTCCTGTTCACCAACGCCGGGATGAACCAGTTCAAGGACGTCTTCACCGGACGCGAGAAGCGCGCCTACTCCCGGGCCACCACCGCGCAGAAGTGCGTCCGCGCCGGAGGCAAGCACAACGACCTGGACAACGTGGGCTACACCGGCCGCCACCACACCTTCTTCGAGATGCTCGGCAACTTCTCCTTCGGCGACTACTTCAAGGCGGAGGCGATCGCGTTCGCCTGGGAGCTCGTGACGGATCGGGAGAAGGGCTACGGCCTCGATCCCGAACGGATCTGGGCCACGGTCTACACCGACGACGACGACGCGTTCCGCCTCTGGGAGCGGCACCTGCCGAAGAGCCGCATCCTGCGCTTCGGAGAGAAGGAGAACTTCTGGGCGATGGGCGAGACGGGCCCGTGCGGGCCCTGCTCCGAGCTCCACTACTACCGGGGGGAGAGCCTCGCGGGCAACACGGCCGACCGCGTCAACGGACCGGGCGACGACACCCTCGAGATCTGGAATCTCGTCTTCATGCAGTTCGAGCGCGACGCGACGGGCGCGATGACGCCGCTGCCCAGGCCCTCCGTGGACACGGGCGCCGGGCTCGAGCGCATCTGCGCGATCCTCCAGGGCGTCAACAACAACTTCGACACCGACCTCTTCGCGCCGATCCTCCGGCGTCTCGAGGAGATCTCGGGGCAGAAGTACCGCGGCGGCATGGCCCCGGAGGACGCCCCGTTCCGCGTCATCGCCGACCACGTCCGCGCGGCCGCGATGCTCATCGCCGACGGCGCGCTGCCGTCGAACGAGGGCCGCGGCTACGTGCTCCGCCGGATCCTGCGGCGGGCGATCCGGTACGGCCACCGTCTGGGGCTGACGGAGCCGTTCCTCTGCGAGGTGGCGCCGGAGGTCCTTCGGGGGTTCGCCGGCGTCTATTTCGATCCGGGCGCGGTCGCCGGCGTGTCGAGGATGGTCGCGCAGGCGCTCGAGCCCGAGGAGGAGCGCTTCGGCAAGACCCTCTCGGAGGGCGCCGATCGCGTCGGCGAGGCGATCGAGCGGCTCCGCCGCGAGGGAGCGACGGCGCTCAACGGCGACACCGTCTTCCGCTTCTACGACACCTATGGCATTCCCCTGGAGGTGATCGAGGAGATCGCGTCGGACGAGGGGGTCTCGATCGATCGCCATACCTTCGACGCGCTCCTCGAGCAGCAGCGGCTTCGCTCGAAGTTCGCCTCGAAAATGACGCTCGACGACGAGGCGGAGTGGTTCTCGAGTCTCTCCCTTCCGGAGAAGCACTCGGAGTTTCGGGGATACCCGGAGCTCGACTTCTGCCACCTGACCGGCGCGCACGTGGTCGGCCTCCTGAAGGACGGCAAGCCCGTGCAGGAGCTGGCGGAGGGGGAGACGGGATACGCGGTCGCAGACCGGACCGTCTTCTATCCCGAGGGCGGGGGCCAGGTCGCGGACGAGGGCACCTGGGTCTGGGCGGACGGACGAGCCGACGTGCAGGATGCGCAGAAGCCGATCCCCGGCGTGATCTCCCACAAGGTGTGGATCCGCAAGGGCACGCTGCGTCTCGGCGAGACCATCGACATGAACGTTCCCGAATGGACGCGCCGGAAGACCCAGGCGAATCACACCGGGACGCATCTGCTCCACGCCGCGCTGCGGAAGGTCGTGGGTCCCACCGCGCGGCAGATGGGCTCGCTCGTGGCGCCGGACCGGCTCCGCTTCGACTACGCCGCCGAGTCGCCGACGTCGCCCGAGCAGATCCGCGAGATCGAGCGGCTGGTGAACGAGGAGATCCTCCGCGACCTCGAAGTCACGAAGGAGGTCGTCCCGATGGAGGACGCCCGCCGGCGCGGCGCCGACATGTTCTTCGGGGAGAAGTACGGCGAGCGCGTCCGCGTCGTGGCCGTGCCGGGGTTCTCGACCGAGCTCTGCGGCGGCTGTCACGTCCCGCGGACCGGCGAGATCGGCGCCTTCAAGATCGTCTCGGACAAGGGCCTGGCCGCCGGAGTGCGCCGCCTCGAGGCGGTGACCTCGCTCGGCGCCGTCGACCTCCTCTCGCACGACGAGAGCCTGCTCAACGCGCTCGTCGCCGCGTCGCAGACCCCTCGCGACGGGCTGACGGCCCGGTGGGAGGAGCGGGAGTCCCGCATCACGGCGCTCGAACGCGAGGTCGCGTCCCTGAAGCTGAAGCTGGCCTCGGGCGACGCCGGAGGGCAGGGCGAGCGGATCGAGGTCGGCGGAGTCCCGATCGTCACGCGCGTCGTCGAGGGGCTGTCGATCCCCGAGCTGCGCAACCTCTCGGACACGCTGCGGGCGAAGGTCAAGAGCGGCGTCGTGGCGGTGGGGACCACCGGAGAGGGCAAGGCCTCGGTCATCATCGCCGTGACCGCGGACCTGACGAAGAGGCTCCCCGCCTCCCAGATCGCCTCGCGCGTGGGCAAGGCCCTCGCCGGCAGCGGCGGCGGCAAGCCCGACCTCGCGCAGGCCGGAGGAAAGAGCGCCGAGCTGCTTCCCGCGGGCCTGACGGCCGCCGCGGAGGCCGTCCGGGATCTCCTCGCGACGCCGGGCTAGGGCCGCCGGGCGCACCCGCACAGCGGCCGTGTGCGCCGTCTCACATCGGCGGACGTTAAGCCACGGTACCTGAGAGGTTTACCCGAGCCGCGCGGTCTGCTAGAATTTTCCCCTCGATTCCATGAAATTGCGGGTCCTCGCCTTGCTCGGCATTTTGTCCGCCTTCGGGACGGCGGCCTCGGCGGAGGTCCGCATGGTCGTGAAGGACGGACGGCGGTTCATCTACAACGACGGGCCCGCCAACATCGGTGCGAGCGAGGACTGGCTGGCGGCCCAGGTGCAGCGGGCTTCGACCTACGACCGCCTGATCGACGCCGCCGCCGTCGAGAACGACGTCGACCCCAGGCTCGTCAAGTCGGTGATGCTCGTCGAGTCCGGCTTCAACCCCAACGCGGTGTCCAAGAAGGGCGCGCGCGGACTCATGCAGCTGATGCCGCAGACCGCCGCCGAGAACGGCGTCCGCGACATCCACGATCCGGCGCAGAACATCGCGGGCGGCGTGCGCTATCTCTCGCAGCTGCTGCTCAGCTATCGGGGAGATCTCGCCAAGTCGCTGGCCGCCTACAACGCGGGCGCGGCGGCGGTGGACCGCTACGACGGCGTGCCGCCCTACGACGAAACGCAGCTCTACGTGCGAAAGACGCTGGCCGCCTACCGCGGGAAGTCGGTGCTGGGAGGCGGCTTCGGCAAGCCCTCGGAGCAGACCTATCGAGGGACGCCGGCCAAGAGGGGGAAGCCCGTTCAGTGGACGCGCGACGAGCGAACCCATCGCATCACCCTGACGACGAAGAGCAAGACGGCGGCACGCCGTCTCGGATAGCGCGCCCGGCCGTGTCCCTCCCGTCAGCCGCCGGCGATCCCACGCCCGTCGATCAGGGTCTGTTCCTGCTCCACCTGAACCGCGCCCGGCGCGCGGTACGCGGGGGCAGCTACGACGTGGCGTGGAGAGAGCTCGAGCAGGCGCGGGGGCTGCGCCCGCGGGACGAGGACGTTCTGTCCCTCGTGTCGGTCCTCGAGTTCAAGCGCGGCAACTACACCGAGGCCGCGAAGGCCGCGGAGACGCTCGTGGAGGACAACCCGTCTTCCGAGATCCTGCGGGCGAACCTGGGTCTGATCCTCTTCAAGTCGGGCCGGCTGCCCGAGGCCGAGCGCGCGCTGCAGCAGGCGATCGACCTGCGCCCCGGCCACCTGCGCAGCCACCTCTATCTCGGACTCCTCTACCAGATGCGGGGCAAGCTGGGCCTCGCGCTGGAGCACCTCCGCATCGCCGGGGCGCGGCGGCGCGTCCTCGAGATCGAGGAGGCGCTGCGCAAGTCGGCGCGTGAGGCCGTCTCGCGCGCCGCGGCGCTGTCCGACACGACGCCGACGCTCTCCTCCGGTTCGGGCGGCGACACCACCAAGCCGACCACGGAGACGAAGGAAAGGGACAAGGACCGGACGACGAAGAGCGGCTTCGAGCCCGCGTTCCCGGAGCTGGGGGAGGCCACGGCGCCCCAGAATCCTCCCGCCGCCGGCGGCGAGGTCCGACCGCTCTTCAAGGTCCGCCCCGAAGGCGGTCTCGAGGTCGCCTCCCGCGGCGTCGTCTTCGTGCGCAAGGGGTGCGTGACCTGGTACAGCGGCAAGATGCGCTTCGCGCCGGAGCCGGGCTTTCAGGGCACCTCCCTCGAGCGGATCCTGCGCGCCACGGGCGTGGGGAGCCTGCTCGTTCACGATCCCGGACGGCGCGCCTACCGGCGAGAGCTCAACGGCCGGACCCTCTTCGTCGAGGGGAGCCGCCTGCTCGCACTCGACCACGGGTTGACGTTCCGCCTCGAGGCGATCCACGACTTCCGCCGCAACCGGCGCGTGGACATCCTGCGGGTGCAGGGCAAGGGAAGCCTCGTCTTTTCGGTCGGGGGGCCCGTGCTCTCCCACGAGGTCTCGCCGGACTATCCGCTGTCGATCTCCTCGCGCGACCTGGTGGCGTGGACGGGTGACCTCGTCGCCGCCGTGCTCGACGACCAGTACCTCGAGGAGGTCATGCAGCCCGACGTCGCGAGCCCGCCGAAGATCCGCTTCGAGGGCGAGGGGACCGTCCTCACCGAGCCGCCGCGCCCGCGCCGGCGCGCCGCCGACATGGATCGGCCGGTGGATCAGCGGCGGGGCTGACCGCCCCCGACGAACTCCCCGAGGCGGCGTTCCGCCTCGCCCAGGATCTCCTCCATCTTCGCCGCGTCCACGTGCTCGCAGTAGAGCCGCACCATCGGCTCCGTCCCGGAGAGCCGGTGGAGGAGCCAGCCGCGCTCGCCGAAGAGATATTTCACGCCGTCGCGGTCCTGGATCCCGGTCACGGCCTCTCCCGCCACCGACCGCGGCGCGTGGTCCCGAACGCTTGCCACGTAGGCGCGGACCGTCTCGACCGGGAGATACACGTCGCGGCGGCCGTACGCGAAGCGGCCGAACTCGGCGGCGAGCTCGTCGAGCGCCCGGGCGAGCGTGCGGCCGCTCGCCGCGAGGCTCTCGATGAGCAGGAGCGCCGAGAGGACGCCGTCCCGCTCCGGGAGGTGGAAGGCGAACGCGTAGCCGCCGCTCTCCTCGCCGCCGGCGACGGCCTCGCCGCGGTTCATCAGCTCGGCCACGTACTTGAAGCCGATTCCCGTCTCGCGCAGCGGCGCGCCGAGGGCGGCCGCGATGCGGTCGATCTGGAAGGACGTCGAGAAGGTCTTGGCGATACCGCCCGTGACGCCGCGGCGGCGGAACACGTGGAGGAGCAGGAGGGCGAGGACCTGGTGAGGCGACACGAAGCGCCCCTGCGCGTCGAGCACGCCCAGTCGGTCCGCGTCGCCGTCCTGCGCGACGGCGAGGTCGAGCCGCTCCTCGACGACTCTGCGGGCGGCCTCCGCCAGGTTCGCCGCGATCGGCTCCGGGTGGACCCCTCCGAAGAGCGGGTCTCGGGCCGTGCGGAAGCCGACGGCGCGGAGCGCGCCGGCCCCGACGCCGCCCTGGAGCAGCTCCGGCAGGAGCGCTCCGGCGGCGCCGTGCATCGCGTCGCAAAGCACCGCGAGGCCGGAGGCGCGGATCGCGCGGAGATCCACGAGCGACCCGAGGTGGTCGCGGTACGGGGTGGCGAGGTCCGCGACCTCGATCGTCCCCGGCCGCGCGGCGCGGGGCGCGGGGCGGTCCGCTTCCGCCGAGACGGCCGCATAGGTGGCCGGCGGCGCGCTGCCGCCGAAGTGCGCCTTGATCTTGAAGCCGTTGTAGTACCCGGGATTGTGGCTCGCCGTGATCGCCACGCCGCCCTTCAGTCCGAGCCGCCGCACGTGGAACGACACGGCAGGGGTGGGGATGGGCCGGTCGGTCAGCAGGACGTCGATGCCCGCGTCAGCGAAGACCTCGGCCGCGGCGCGCGCGAACTCGGGCGAGAAGAACCGGGGGTCGTGGCCGACGACGATCCGGCCCCGGTCGCCTTCGGAGGGATCGGCCGCGTACCAGCGCGCGGCGGCCGAGGCGATGCGGCGGATCTGCGCGAAGGTGCAGTCGTCGGCGATGACGCCGCGCCACCCGTCGGTCCCGAACGCGATGGTCAATGCATCAGCGCGCGAGGGTTCCCGCCGAGACCCGGAAGGCGGCGAGGCGCGTGTCGTCGTACCCCTGGCGGTCGAGGAACTCGGAGGCGCGGGCGTACGTGAAGCCGCCGCGCGAGAGCCCGTCGAAGAGCTCGCCGATCCGGCCGGCCACGGGCTCGTCGCGGTCGCTACCGAGGTGGAGCAGAACGATGCCGCCGTTCTCGGCGTGCTGGACGAGCCGGGCGAGCAGCCGGTCGGCCGGCTGGAAGCCGCGGGAGCGGGGATCCGAGATCCAGTCCAGGCCGTCGAGGCCTCCGCGGCCGCCGGTCCAGCCCACGTGCCAGTAGCCGGCCTCGGCGGCCCAGCGCCGGATCTCGGCGTTGTGCTCGCCGAACGGGGCGCGCCACAGCGGGGCCATGTTGCGGCCGGTCGCCTCGCGGTAGAGCCGCGCCGTCCGCGCGAGCTGGCCCCACAGGTAGGCCCGATCCACTCCCACGCGCGTCGCCTGGCGGCCGTCCGCGGCGTACGTCGTCAGGTGAGGGTGAGTGTCCGTGTGGTTGCCGACCTCGTGGCCGTCGGCCGCGACGCGGCGGACGATCTCCGGGTAGCGGCGGATGAACTCGCCGGTGAGAAAGATCGTCGTGCGGATGCCGCGCGCGGAGAGGGCGTCGAGGATCTCGGTCGCGCCGTGATCCGAGGAGCCGGCGTCGAAGGAGACGAGGATCTCGCGCCGGTCCGAGGGACCGCGCGTGAGGTCCGGCGCGCCCGACCCCGGGAGCGGTCCGGCCGGGGATGCGGGCCGACCGAGTCCGAGGCCGGAGACGCTCGGCGCGGGAGCCGGAGGGAGCGTGCGCAGGCCGGCGGAGGACTGGGCGCCCGTGGAAGCCGAAGCCGCGGGAACCGTCGCCGGAGGTGCCGGCGGGGCAGGAACCCGCCGCGCGTCGGCCTCGGCGCGACGCGCCTCGGGCACGAGCGCAGGGCGAATCGAGGCCGAGGCGATCGCCGCTGCCGGCGCCGGCGGCGCGGCGGGGACCGGCGGCAACGCTGCGGCGGTGAGAGAGAGCGGCATCGCGCCGACGCGGAACGGCCCGGGCTCGCGGACGCTCTCGAAGTGGAAACGGCCCGCCGTGACCGGGGCGGCCGCGACGAACTTCTCGGCGGCGAACAGGAAGACGGCGCTGCCCTCCGAAGCGATACCCTCGATCCTCCACCCGTCGGATGTCTCGATGGTCGTCTCGACGCGCGCCCACGGCGTCTCGCGGCGAGCCCGGGCGAGCCCGGAGGGGGCGTTCATGCGGTCCAGGTCGCGCACGGTCCGGAGAGCCAGGATGACCGGCGCGGTCGACGCCAGCGCGACCAGGAAGACGGCGGCGCGCGCGGGCACCGGCCGCAGGAGAAGGGCGTGGATCCGGCGCCAGACCGGGTGGCGCCCCGCGTCCCGGGCGCAGCGCGTCGAGCAGTAGAGGTGCCCCCGCATGCGCACCTCGCAGCTGCGGCAGAACGCCTTCTGGCAGAAGTGGCAGGTCTTGTGCGCTCTCTTGCCCGAGTGCGTCGGACAGGGGACGTTCACCCGCCTATTATGCGGGACGATCGCTCAAATTTCGTATATTGGGCCCCGTGCGCCGCCCTCCGCCTCCCGAGGACCGCCTGCCGCCGCGATGAGGATCAACCTCCCCAACGCCCTGACCCTGCTGCGCATCTTCCTGGTGCCGTTCCTCGTGGTCGTCCTTCTGACGAAGTTCGACGGGCGCGAGACGGTGGGTCTCCTGATCTTCCTGACGGCCGTGACGACCGACTTCCTCGACGGATTTCTCGCGCGCCGTCGGGGCGAGATCACGACCCTGGGCACGCTGCTCGATCCGATCGCCGACAAGCTGTTGATCTCCGCGGCCTTCATCTCGCTCGTCGAGCTCGGACTCGCCCCGGCGTGGATGGTGGTCGTCGTCATCGGCCGCGAGTTCGCGGTCTCGGGTCTGCGCTCGATCGCGGCCGAACGAGGCATCGTGATTCCCGCCTCCGGGTGGGGGAAGGCCAAGATGGGCACGCAGATCGGCGCCGTCTCGCTCCTGATCCTCGCGCTCCGCCACGACGTCTTCTACGTTCCGGGACTCGTCGCGCTTTGGGCGGTCGTCGTCGTCGCGCTCATCTCGGGAATCGAGTACTTCGGCCGGTTCCTGCGCCGGATCGTCGCCACGAGCCCTCTCCCGGAGTCCGACACCGAGCCCGGCGCGTAGCTGCGACGCAGCACCTCCGGGGCGATCTTCGAGCGCACCTCAGGTGCGACGCCGGAGCAGAAAGCGCCAGATCGGCCTCCCCTCGCGCACGTACTTGAGCTCGTAGTGCGTGGGCGGGGGTGAGGGAAGATCTTCCCAGGCGAGGCGCTCGAGCGAGGGCACCGTCTCGACGAGCGAGCCGAGGCCCGAGCCGTAGTCGGGGTGGTCGGTCGCGATCCGCAGCAGACCGCCGGGCTCGAGGCGTGACGCCGCGAGCTCCAGAAAGACGCCGTCCAGGAGGCGGCGCTTCTTCTGCCGTTTCTTCGGCCACGGATCCGGGAAATAGACGTGAAACGCGCGCACCGAGGACGGCGCGAGCGCGGTCTCCACGAAGAGCCGGCCGTCGGCGCGCAACACGCGCGCGTTCGCCAGGCCCGAGCGCGCCGCGCGCTCCCGGCAGATGCGGTAGTAGGCCAGCGCGCGCTCGAGGCCGAGGAAGTCGCGCTCGGGATGGGCGCGCGCGGACTCGAGCAGGAAGCGCGCCTTGCCGCTGCCGATCTCGATCTCGAGCGGAGACGTTCGGCCGAAGAGAGCCGGCGCATCGAGCGCGCGGCCGAACCAGAGCTCTTCGTCTCGTGGTCCCGGAAACCGGCCGGCGGCCTCTTTCGTGCTACCCTGATTTTGCAAAAACCCGATTCTCATGCCCACGATCGTCTTCGTCAACGAGGGGAAAGCGGGGACTGTCCCGGAGGGTACGACGGTCCTGCAGGCGGCGCTGGATCTGGGGGTGAAGATCAGCCACGTGTGCGGGGGAAACGGCACCTGCTCCACCTGCCGGGTCGAGGTGGTCGTCGACGGGCTCTCTCCGATCAACCCCCAGGAAGAGGCCTACACGATGGGCGACGGCAAGCGTCTGGGCTGCCAGGCGAAGGTCGTCGGGAACTGCGCGGTGAGGGCGCTGATGATTCCTAAAGTCGAGTTGTACTGATGCCTCGAAGGTGACAGGTGACAGGTGATAGGAGCCACCCCTGACACCTGTCTCCTAACACCCATCACCTCACGACAGCCTCTCGATCACGGCCCTCGTAAAGGCCTTCGTCCCGGCGGTGCCTCCGATGTCCGGCGTCTTGACGCCGTCGCGGAAGGCCCGGAGCAGGGCCTTCTCGATCGCGTCGGCGTGCGCGTCGGCGCCGAGGTGACGCAGCATCAGGATCGCCGACATCAGCATTGCGGTCGGGTTGGCCTTGTCCTGCCCCGCAATGTCGGGCGCGGTGCCGTGGACGGCCTCGAAGATCGCCGCCGAGGCTCCGAGGTTGGCGCCCGGCACGAGCCCGAGCCCGCCGACCAGCCCGGCCGCGAGGTCCGAGACGATGTCGCCGTAGAGGTTCTCGAGCAGGAGGACGTCGAAGGTCTCGGGGTTCATGACGAGCCTCATGCACAGCGCGTCCACGATCCGGTCGTCGGCGACGATGTCGGGGTACTCCTTCGCGACGTTCCGGAAGCACTCGAGGAAGAGCCCGTCCGACAGCTTCATGATGTTGGCCTTGTGCACCGCCGTGACCCTCTTCCGGCCGTGCTTGCGCGCGTATTCGAATGCGAAACGCGCGATGCGCGTGGACGCCGCGGAGGTGATGATCTTGAGCGACTCGACCACGCCCGGAACGACCGTGTGCTCGAGGCCGCTGTAGAGGTCCTCCGTGTTCTCGCGCACGACGACGAGGTCCACGTTCGTGAAGCGGCTCTCGACCGCCGGCACGTTCTTGACCGGCCGCAGGTTGGCGTAGAGCTCGAGCGTCTGGCGCAGCCGCACGTTGACGGAGGCGAAGCCCTTGCCGATCGGCGTGCCCACCGGGCCCTTGAGGGCGACGGTGTTGCGGCGGATCGACTCGACAGCGCGCGGCGGCAGGGGCTCGCCCTCGGTCTTCTCCGCCTCGCGCCCGACCACGACCTCCTCGAAGACGACCGGCGCCATCGCGGCCGAGAGGATCGCGACGGCGGCCTCGGACACCTCCGGCCCGATGCCGTCGCCGCGGATGAGCGTGACCCGGATTGGTGGCGCGGCGCTCACGCCAGCTCCCGCTTCTCGGGCGGAGCCGCGACGGGCGGAGGGAGCACCATCCGGATCTTCTGCACGGCGGTCGGCGTGGCCTGCTCGATGACGAAATCGGCGAAGCGCCCCTTCCACCTCTCGCCCTTGCGCGGGATGCGCCCGAACCGCAGGATCAGATGGCCCGCAATGGTCTCCGCCTCGTCCCGCGGAAGCGCGAAGCCGAACTGCTCCTCGAGGTCGTCCAGCCGGAAGCTTCCCTCCAGGAGGTACGTGCGCTCGCCCGCGGGCTCGAAGCCCGGCCGTTCCTCGTCGTACTCGTCCTGGATCTGGCCGAGGAGCTCCTCGATGACGTCCTCGATGGTCGCGAGGCCCGCCGTCCCGCCGTGCTCGTCGACCACGATCGCCATGTGCGTGTGGCGGCGCCGCATCTCGCGGAAGAGGTCCTCCGCCCGCTTGAACTCCGGCACGAGGAAGGGCGGGTCGCAATGGCGGGACAACTCGAAGGACTGCTCCTCGGCGTCGGTGAGGTCGAAGAGGTCCTTCGCGTTCAGGACGCCGACGACGTTGTCGAGCGTTCCGCGGTACACGGGCAGGCGCGAGAACTTGTGCTCGCGCAGGAGGACCTGGACGTCCGTGAAACTCGCCGTCTCCGGCAGGGCGACGACCCGGGTGCGCGGCACCATGATGTCCCGCACCGTCTTGTCGCCGAACTCGAGCACCTTGTGGAGGAGGCGCTTCTCCTCGCGGTGAATCACGCCCTCGTCGGCGCCGAGATTGAACACGCTCTTGAGCTCCTCCTCGGTCAGCGCGTGCGGCCGCTCCACGACGCCGAGCGCGCGGAGGGTCCGGTTCGTGAGCGCCACGCAGAGCGCGGCCACCGGCGCCAGGACCTTCATCATCCACGGAGAGGGGGACGACCACGGCCCGGGCCACGGCGACCGGAGAGGCCGCGCCGATCGCCTTCGGCATCATCTCGGCGAAGATGAAGAGCGTGATCGTCGAGAAGAGAACCGCCGCCACGATGCCGTACCGGGGGCCGAACCAGCGTTCGGCGAGCGTGGTGGCCGAGGCCGAGGCCGCGGAGAGGAAGAGGTTCTGCCCGATCAGGATCACAGCGAGCAGCCGGGAGGTCTGGGAGCGCAGGATCCGGATCATCGCGCCGCGCCGGTCGCCGCGCTCGCGCATGGCCTGGAGGTCGATGCGGCCGAGCGAGACGAGGGCCGTCTCCGACCCGGCGAAGAAGCCGGACATCAGGAGCGACAGCCCGAAGGCCAGGACGTAGAGCGCGGTCTGGGGGTTCATGAGGTCCTTTCGGTCCCGGTCCGCCGGCGGGCACAGGTCGCCGCGAGACGGCCGAGGGAGATGCCGAATTTTATACGGGATCGCGATCGAGTCGCCGAGCGCCCAACGTGCGGCGTCTCGGAGGCCGGGCTCGGTGACCTGCGCTGCCGCGCCGAGCGCGTCCCGGCACGAGGCGTCGAGGCGGGCGCCCGCGGAGGCGGCGGCGTTGCGCTGGAGGCCCCGCCGCGCCGCGCGGTTGACGGCGCTGTGGCCGAAGCGGCGCCGCCAGGCGCCCTTGCCCATCGCCAGGATCTCCCGCGCGCGGGCGGGGGCGAAGCGGCCGCTTCGCGCGACGCGAGCTCTCCAACGGGACCGTTCCAGGGGCAGACCTCCTGACAGACGTCGCAGCCGAAGACGTGCTCGCCGAGCGCCTGCTTCCAGTCGATCCGGGATCGGGCCGCGGTGTTCGATGGTCCAGTAGGCGAGGCAGCGGCCCGCGTCGAGCACGCCCGGTTCCACGAAGGCCTGCGTGGGGCAGGCGTCCAGGCATCGCGTGCACGCGCCGCACTGCTCGGCGACGGGCGTATCCGCCGGGAGGTCGAGGTCGGTGACGATCTCGGCGAGGAGCAGGAAGGAGCCGTGACGGTCGTCGAGCAGGCAGCCGTTCTTCCCGATCCAGCCGAGGCCCGCCGCCGCGGCGAACGCCCGCTCGGCGAGCGGCGTCGAGTCGACGCAGACGCGGTAGCTCCACACTCCGGGGAGGCGCCGGCGCGCGGCCTCGGCCGCCGTCAGCGCGCGGGCGCGCAGCGTCGCGTGGTAGTCGGAAACGGCGTCGGCGCCGCCGTTCGGAGCGGCGCCGAGCGCATAGCGCGCGAAGCGCGATCCGTCGGAGGCGACGGGGGGCTGCGCCCGGTGGGGGAAGCTCAGGCAGACGATCGAACGTGCTCCGCGAAGCAGGCTCTCGGGCGACTGCCGGGCGGGAAGCGTTTCCTCGAGGTAGCGCATCCCCGCATGGCGGCCTTCGGCGATCCAGCCGCGGAAGCGCTCGAAGCGTGGCGGCGCCTGCGCCCGGGCGATCCCGAAGCCCGCGAATCCCGCGGCCGCACACTCCTCGCGCAGCACGCGGGCGGCGAGAAGGCGGTCGGGCAGGCTCACGCCGGGATGCTAGCAGGGCCTCCCCGAGCCGACCTGCTAGCATCCGCGCGAGGCGCATTCTGGCCGTCACCGATCGGTTCGCGGCGCGAGTCTTCAATCTCGCGGTCATCGCCCTGTTGGGCTACTTGCTGCTGCGCATCTTCCGGCCCTTCTACGGGCCGATCCTCTGGGCCTTCCTCCTGGCATTCCTGCTCTTTCCCTTGAACGAGCGCCTGCGCCGCCGCCTGAAGGGCCGCCGCGGACTCGCCGCGACGATCCTGACCGTGGCCGTGGTGATCGGGATCGCCGTCCCCGTCGTCGTGGGAAGCGTGGCGTTCGCGAAGCAGGCGGTCGAGCTGGCGCAGAGGTTGGGCGACTACGCCCAGAGCCATCGGATCGAGGGCTTCGACGACGTGCTGCGGCTGCCGCTGATCGGCACGGTGATGTCCTGGCTGGAGGCCCACACCGCGGTCACGTCGGACCAGCTCCAGGAGTGGGCGGCCGACGCGGCCCAGAACGCGGTGCAGTTTCTCCTGGTGCGCGGGCGCACGGCGCTCCTCGGCGCGCTCGCGCTCGTAGGCGATCTCACGCTGACGCTGTTCGTGCTCTTCTTCTTCCTCCGCGACGGAGACACGATGGCGGCGCGCGCCAAGCGGCTCATCCCGCTCGAGGAGAAGCGCAAGGCCAGCCTCGACCGGCACCTTCAGGACGTGACGCACGCCGTCGTCTTCGGCACCGTGGTCACCGCGCTCGTGCAGGGCTCGCTCATCGGGGTCGCGTTCTGGATCACGGGCCTCCGATCGCCCGTGGTGTTCGGCGTCCTCGCGACCGTCGCGTCGTTCATTCCGTTCGTGGGAACGGGGCTCATCTGGGTCCCGGCCGCGATCTTGCTCTTCGCGAAGGGCTTCGTCGGGAAGGCGATCTTCATGGCGGTCTGGGGCGCCCTCGTGGCCGGAAGCGCCGACAACTTCCTGCGTCCGGCGCTCGTCTCGGGAAGAGCCGAGGTGGGCACGCTCACGGTCTTCTTCGGCGCGCTCGGCGGCCTCGCGGCGTTTGGCTTCGCCGGGCTCTTCCTCGGGCCGGTGGTCCTGGCCCTCGCGCTCGCGCTGATGCCGTTCGCCGAGGAGGCGCCGCCGGCGCGCGCTACTTCCTGACCCAGTCGGCGACGAAGATGTTGGTCTCGTGCGGCTTCTGGCCGTTGCGGTTGCTCGCGAACACGAGCGTCTTGCCGTCGCGCGTGAACATCGGGAAGCCGTCGAAGTCGGGGCTGTAGGTCACGCGCGTCAGGCCGCTCCCGTCCTCGCGGATCAGGTAGAGGTCGAAGTCCCGACCAAGCGGGTCCGCGAGGTTCGAGGAGAAGAGGATCTCCCTGCCGCCGCCAGGCAGGTCGCCGCCCGGCAGGAAGTACGGCGCGAAGTTGGCCTTCCCGTTCGCCGTGACGGCATGATCGCCCGAGCCGTCGGCGTTCATCACGCGGATCTCGAGCGCGCGCGGGGCGTACGAGCCGCGCGCGAGGTTCTCGCGGTAGCGCGCCAGGTCCTCCGGAGCCTCCGGATGGTCGGCGCGGTAGACGATCTTCTTTCCGTCATCCGAGAAGAACGGGCCGCCGTCGTAGCCGGGCGCGTGCGTCAGCCGCTTCACGTTCGAGCCGTCCGCGTTCATCGTGTAGATCTCGAGGTCGCCGTCGCGCGCCGAGGTGAAGACGATCGTGCGGCCGTCCGGGGAGATCGTGGCCTCGGCGTCATACGCCGGCGAGGAGAAGAGCGGACGGATGTCGGTGCCGTCGGGCCGGGCCGTGTAGATGTCGTAGTCGTCGAGCGCCCAGACGTACCCGTGCGAGCGGTCCGGCTTCGGCGGGCACTCCGGGCTCGCGCGAAACGTGGACCCGTAGAGGATCCGGTCGCCCGAGGGAAAGAAGTAGGAGCAGGTGGTCTTGCCCTGTCCGTTCGAAACGCGGCGGCGATCGGAGCCGTCCGCGTTCATCGTGAAGATCTGGTCGCAGGGAAGCTCGCCGCCGTCGGACTGGAAGATCAGCCGTTTCCCGTCGGCGGACCAGTAGGCCTCGGCATTCTGTCCGCCGAAAGTCAACTGCCGGACGTTGGCGAGGAACTTCTCCTCGCCCGGCGCGACGAGCGAGGCGGGAGCCTTCGCCGGGGCCGCCACGGGAGTCTGCGGGGCCGGCGTCTGCGGCGCGGCGAGGAACGCCGCGAACGGCAGCAGGCCGAGAAGCATTCGGGCGTCGCGCATGCGGCGGCGCATTCTAGCTCCATTTGTTATCCTCGAACGAGGTTCCGATGGCGGCGGCGAAGGATCGTCCGGATGATTTGAAGCGAGTCCTCGCGGAGGAGATCCGCGCGGCTATCGCGGAGGCCTCGCCGGAGCCCTCCAGGGCCTCGTCCGAGGCCGATTCCGCGACGGGCCGGGCCCGAGGCGCCCTGCGGCGCTCCGAGGAGGTCCTGACGCCCTCGGTTCCGGACGACGCGCCGCTCGCTCCGCTGAAACGGCTGGCGATCCGCGCCGCGCGCTTCCTGTGGCGCAACCAGTCCGCGTTCAATGCGTTGTCGCTCTCCGCGGGATCGGAGCTCGCGGAGGAGCTCGACCGGCTCCGCGCCGAGACGTCGCGCTCCGTGGGCGAGCTGTCGCGCCGCGCGGGCGTCCAGGAGTCGCGCCTGACCCTGGCCGAGTCCGCCCGGGGTGCGTCGCCGGCGGCGGCTCCGGGCGGCCCGAATCCGCAGTCCCGGCCGGCTTCGTACCCGCCTCCGCCGCTTCCCGCCGGCGTCTACGCGCTCTTCGAGGAGCGCTTCCGCGGCGATCCCCGGCAGATCGCGGAGTCCCAGCGGTTCTATCTCCCGTTCCTGAAGGACGTGCCGGGCCCCGTGCTCGACGTGGGGTGCGGGCGCGGCGAGTTCCTGCGGCTCCTGCAGTCGGCCGGCCTTCGCGGGAAGGGCGTCGAGTCGAACCCCGTTGCGGTCGTGTCCTGCCGCGCCGCGGGCCTGGACGTCGAGGAGGGCGACGGCATCGCGGCGCTCTCCGCAAAGCGCGCCGGCGAGCTCGGCGCCGTCGTGGCGTTCCAGGTCGTCGAGCACTGGCCGCCCGAGGAGATCTTCCGCTTCCTCCAGGCGGCCCGGCGCGCGCTCGCGCCCGGAGGCGTCCTGATCGCCGAGACGATCAACGCGGACTCGCTCTCCGCGCTGCGCGCGTTCTACCTCGACCCCACCCACGTCCGGCCGGTGCCCGCGGAGGCGCTGCGCTTCCTGGCCGAGGCGGCCGGCTTCACGGACGCGCGCGTCGAGTACCGCTCGCCGCTCCCGGACTCGGCCCGACTCGCGGAAACCTCCGACAACGAGAAGAAGTTGAACGCGCTTCTGTTTGGCCCGCAGGACTACGCCCTCATCGGGCGCGCGCCCCTTTGAACGGACCGCCGCGGGTCCTGGTCCTCGCGGTGCAGACTCCGTTCGCCGACGGGGGAGCCGAGCGGCACGTCCGCCGCCTCACCGAGGAGCTGCGGCGGCGCGGCGTCGAGGCGGACCTCGTGTCGATTCCCCTGGTCGAGCGGGACCGCTTCGACCTCGTCCGCTCCGCGGTGTCCTGGCGCAGCCTGGACCTCACGGAGGTCGGCGCGCGGCCGGTCGACGCCGTCATCGCGACGCGCTTTCCGAGCTACGCGATCCGGCATCCCAACAAGGTGGTCTGGCTCATCCATCAGTACCGCCAGGCCTACGATCAGTTCGGCACCGCGTACAGCGACCTGACCGCGTCGCCGGAGGACCGGCGGACGCGCGAGGTGATCTTCGAGATCGACCGTGTCGGCCTGTCGGAGGCGCGCCGGGTGTTCGCCAACTCGCGGACCGTGGCCGCGCGCCTCATGCGATTCAACGGCATCCGCTCCGAGCCGCTCTACCATCCGCCGCCGCTCGTGGGCCGCTATCGCTGCGGACCGGCCGGGGACGCGGTCCTCTGGGTCGGCCGGCTCGACTCGTGGAAGCGGCCGGGACTTCTGCTCGAGGCGCTGCCGCACGCGCCCGACGCGCGCGCGATCTTCCTGGGGCGCGGGCCGGAGCGCGAACGGCTCGAGCGCCGCGCGCAGGAGCTGGGCATCGCGTCGCGTGTCCGGTGGATCGCGCACGCCGGCGACGAGGAGCTGCTCTCGCTGTACGCGCAGGCCCGGATCGTCGCGGTCACCGCGTCCGGCGAGGATCTGGGGTACGTCCCGCTCGAAGCGTTCCTGTCGGGCAAGCCGGTCCTGACGACGGAGGACGCCGGCGGCCCGCTCGAGTTCGTCCGCAACGGGGACACGGGGATCGTCGTGGCGCCCCGGGCGGAGGCGCTCGGCGTGGCGCTGCGTCTGGCATGGCCGCAGACCGAAACGCTCGCCGCGATGGGGGAGGCGGGGCGAAGAGCGGCGGCGCGCCTCGACTGGGACGAGCCGATCCGGAGGCTCCTCGCCGGCGCAGGACTGGCCGGGCACGCGGGCCTCGAGGAGGCCGCGCGATGACCGCCGCGGCCGATCCCCTGCGGCGGATGGCGGCGGAGCGCGGGCGAATCCTCGCCGAGCTCGGCGTGCGCCCGGAGGACGCGCGCTGGACACAGCTCGAGGCCGAGGCGATCGCGGCGCTCGTCACTCCGGCGGTGTCGGTCCGACTGCCTCGCCCGCTCGCGCGGTGGGTGTCCCGGCTGCGCAAGCTCGCCCGCTGACGCCGGGCGTTCAGCGGCTCGCGCGCCCCCGCGGCTTCTCCGACCACAGACGCGTCCGATTCCGTCCCGAGTCCTTGGCGGCGTAGAGGGCCTTGTCCGCCCGGAAGAGCAGCTGGTGGCCATCCTCGGCGGAGAGAGCGGTCGTGTCCGCGACGCCCGCGGAGACCGTGACGCGAAACGGCCTCCCCTCGCTCGCGAAGGCCGTCTTCTCGATCGTGCGCCGGACGCGGTCGGCGACGGCGAGCGCGGCGCGCGCGGAGGTCTCGGGGAAGAGCACGGCGAACTCCTCGCCGCCGCTGCGGCAGGCGAGGTCGCTCGCGCGGACCGCGGCCCGCAGGATCTCCCCGAACCGCCGGATGGCGGCGTCGCCGGCCGCGTGGCCCAGGGTGTCGTTGATCCGCTTGAAGTGGTCGAGGTCGAAGCAGGCGACGGCCAGCGGCGCCCCGTAGCGCAGGTGGCGGGCCCACTCTTCGGCCAGACGCGTCTCGAAGTAGCGCCGCGAATACAGGCCCGAGAGCTCGTCGGTGACCGCGATCTCCCAGTTGCGCGACGCGTGCAGCGAGGAGGTCAGCGGCGCGAGAAGCGCCCGGATCTCGGCCTTGTGGTGCTCCTCGATCGGCCGGGGCGAGATCAGGAGCAGGTACGCGACGAGGACGTCGCCGGAGTAGAGCGGGAGGCGCAGTCGCTGGGAAGGGGGCGAGCCGGGCATCAGCTCGCGCGGCGCGAAGGAGCGGTCGGTCTCGGTCGTGGCGAGCTGTTGGAGTACGGCCTGCGAGTCGATGAGCTCACCGAGGTTGGGGTTCGCCGGGTCGCGCCGCGGGCGGCGGTCCTCGGCCGGGCCGCCCAGTCCCCAGACCTCGTAGATCCGGTTGGACTGGTCCACGCGGTACAGGTCGAACTCCGAGAGCGGAAGGATCTCGGAGGTGGCGCGGTACGCGTGCTGCAGGATCTGCTGCGGATCCGGCGACTCGGCCAGGAAGTGGCCCTCGCGCTCCCGCGACTGCAAACGCGCGGTCAGCGTGCGGACGCGCCCGTGGAGCCGCCACGCGCGGACGCCCGCGGCGGTCGAGACGAGCAGGAGCACCCCATCGACCCAGAGCGGCAGCACGTCGGATCAGTGTAGCGGGAGAAGCGGGGGACAAAAAAGCGAGGCCCCCTGGACGGGGGCCTCGCGGTCGATCGGGGGAGGAGTTACTTGGGGGCCGGGGTGGCCGTCGCCGGCGCGGTCTCCGTGCTCGTCGCGGTGGAGGTCGTCGTGGTCTCGGTCGTCGCCGTGCTCGAGGTCGCGGTCGCGGACCCGGTCTCTTCGACGACGGCGGGAGCCTCGGTCTGGGTGGTCGTCTCGGTGGTGGTGGTTTCCTTCTTCTGGCAGCCCGTCGAGAGCGCCACGGCCGCCATGGCCGCAAGACCCAGGGTCAGGAACTTCTTCATAAACCTCATCTCCTTCTTGTTGAAGCGCTGTCTCGGAGCGCGGAAATCGAAACCCTACCGTGGAAAATCGACGCGGAATCATAACCGAACCCGACCCCCTGTCAACTCAAATAGAGGCCGCTCGACTCGGGGTCATCGCGGAGATAGCCTGTGTGGCTCGGGCGGCGAACGGCCCGCCTGAGGGCTAGAACGGGGGTTACGGTGTTCGAGAGTCTGGGCGATCGGCTTGCCGGCGTCTTCAAGGAATTGCGGGGCGAGGGGCACCTCACCGACTATCACCTGGATAGCGCGCTGCGGCAGATCCGCCTGGCGCTGCTCGAGGCGGACGTGGCGCTCCCGGTGGTGCGGGACTTCACGGCACGCGTCAAGGAGCGGGCCGTCGGCGCGAAGGTCACTCAGCAGCTCTCGCCCGCGCAGGAGGTCACTCGCATCGTCCGGGACGAGCTGATCGCGCTCCTGGGCGGCACGACCTCGGAGCTCGTCCTGCAGAAGCGCGCCGGCGGTCATCCTGCTGGCGGGCCTCCAGGGCTCGGGCAAGACGACGTCGGCCGCGAAGCTCGCGCTGCACCTGAAGGGGCGCGGCCGTTATCCGCTCGTGGTGGCGGCGGATCTGACGCGGCCCGCGGCGGTCCAGCAGCTGGTGACTCTCGGGAAGCAGATCGGCATTCCGGTCTTCGAGCCCGGGGACCGCAGGGACGCCGTCGAAGTCGCGCGCGAGGGCGTGCGCGAGGCGAAGCAGACCGGACGCGACACCGTCATCGTCGACACGGCCGGACGCCTCCACGTCGACGAGGACCTGATGCGCGAGGTCGCGGCCGTCGCCGCCGCCGTCGAGCCGGAGGAGACGCTGTTCGTCGCCGACTCCATGACGGGACAGGACGCGGTGCGCTCCGCCTCCGGATTCGCGGCCGCGCTCCCGCTGACAGGAGTGATCCTGACCAAGACCGACGGCGACGCGCGCGGCGGCGCGGCGCTGTCGGTCGTCTCCACGACCGGCAAGCCGATCAAGTTCGTGGGCGTCGGCGAGAAGCCCCAGGACTTCGAGCCGTTCCATCCGGACCGCATGGCGTCGCGCATCCTCGGGCTCGGCGACGTGATGACGCTGATCGAGAAGGTCGAGGCGAGCGTGGATGCGGAGGCCGCGCAGAAGCTCGCCGAGAAGAGCATGGCCGGCGAGTTCACGCTCGAGGACCTGCGCGAGCAGCTCGCCTCGATGAAAAAGATGGGGCCGCTCGAGGGCCTGCTCGACCTGCTTCCCAGGGGCGGGGCGTTCAAGGCGCTCAAGCAGCCCGAGAGCGTGGACGAGAAGGCGCTGACCCGGGTGACCGCGATGATCGACTCCATGACCCCGGACGAGCGCCGCTACCCCCAGGTCTTGAACGGCAGCCGGAAGAAGCGGATCGCGGCGGGTTCCGGGACGTCGGTCGCCGAGATCAACCGGCTTCTCAAGCAGTACCAGCAGATGCGCCGGATGATGCGCACGGCCCGGAAGGGCGTCCGGGGGCTGGACCTGTCCAAGCTGGCGATGCCGGCCCCCAAGGGGTGAGGCGAGGCGTCCGGCCAAACCTCTGCTAGAATGCCCCGCTTTTGAAAGCGCTGGAAAGGTACTGAGAATGCTGAAAATTCGTCTCCGCCGCATGGGCGCCCGCAACCGGCCCTACTACCGGATCGTCGTTTCCGACACCCGCCGCACGCCCCGTGCCGAGGTGCTGGAGGAGCTGGGCTCCTACGATCCCGTCGTGAACCCGCCCGTCCTGAATTTCGATCGCGATCGGGCAAAGCAGTGGATCGAGAAGGGCGCCCTCGTGTCGCCCACCGTTCAGTCGCTGCTCGAGCGGCCGCAGCCGGCGCCCGTGAGCGCCGCCTAGGTTCTCGTCATGAAGAAGCTCGTCGAGACCGTCGTCCGCCGGCTCTGCGATCAGCCCGAGCAGGCTCGCGTCGTGGAGAGCTTCGAGGGCCGGACCGCGGTCTACGAGATCGACGTCCCGGAGACCGACCGCGGCCGGCTGATCGGGCGCGAGGGACGTACGATTCGGGCCCTGCGCGCCTTCGCGTCGTCCGCCGCCGCCGCGCGCGGGACGCGTCTCGTCATCCGCGTCCGCGACTAGGCCGGGGCGGCGCGACCGCCCGCGATCCATGACGAACCCCGATCTGCTGGTCGTCGCCCGCGTCCATCGCGTCCACGGCCTGAAGGGCGAGGTCTCCGTCGAGATCCTGACGGCGTTCCCGGACCGGCTTCGTCCGGGCGCGACCCTGCTCTGGCAGCGCGAGCTCGAGGAGCCGCGGCGCCTCACCGCGACGGGCGTGCGCGCACACGGGGAGCGCGTCCTGATGCGCTTCGAGGGGATCGAGGACGTGGATTCCGCGAGGGCGCTCTGTCCGGGGGATCTCTGCGTTCCCGCGGGCGAGGCCGTGCCGCCTCCGGAGGGGTATTTCTACAGCCACGAGCTCCGCGGGTTCGCGTGCGTGGACCGCGAGGGCCGTTTGCTGGGAACGGCGGCGGGGGCCGAGGAGACTCCGGCCGGCCCGCTGCTCTCCGTGACGCGGGCCGACGGGAAGGAGGCCCTCGTCCCGTTCGTCGAGGAATACGTGGTCCGCATCGACCGCGAGGCCCGTGCGATCATCCTGGATCTGCCGGCGGGACTTCTGGAGCTCTGAGACCCATGCAGATCGAGATCCTGACCATCTTCCCGGACTACTTCCGCACGCCGCTCCAGGAGAGTCTTCTGGGCAAGGCGCTGGCGGCCGGCCTGCTCGAGGTGAGGGTCACCGACCTGCGGGACTTCGCCCTCGACCGGCACCGGAAGGTCGACGACGAGCCCTTCGGCGGAGGAGCGGGAATGGTCATGACCGCACCGGTCGTGACGGCTGCGATCGAGAGCCGCCGCGACGCCGACGGCCTGCCGCGGGCCTGGACGGTGCTGATGGGGCCCGAGGGGCGCCGGCTCGACCAGGCGGGGGCGGCCGGCCTCGCGCTCCGGCCGCGGCTGCTCCTGGTCTGCGGACGCTACGAGGGAATCGACGAGAGGGTCCGGCAGCTCGGCCTGTACGACGAGGAGCTCTCGCTGGGCGACTTCGTCCTGCCCGGCGGCGAGGCGGCCGCCCTGGCCCTCACGGAGACCATCTCGCGCCTCATCCCCGGCGTCGTGGGGGCCCCCGAGTCGCTGGAAGAGGAATCGTTCCAGGGCGACCGGCTCGACTACCCCCACTACACCCGGCCGCGCGAGTTCCGGGGGCTCGCGGCGCCGGACGTGCTCCTGTCCGGCGACCACCGGAAGATCCTTCGGTGGAGGCGGGCCGCGGCGCTGTCTCGGACCCGCGAGCGGCGCCCGGACCTGCTCGCGCGGAAACCCCCGGAACCGGGGGAGGACGGTGGGGATTAGAGATCGGCCTCCGGCCTCCCGGGAGGCCCTGCCGGAGGGATTTGCCCCGGGGTGGCCCGCTCGTTTAGAATGCCCCGTTTTTCGTCTTCCTGTTGACCCGCGGGCGACACGCCCGCCTGAATCCGAAAGGTCCGGCCATGAGTGACATTCTGCTCGAAATCGAAAAGCCCGCGCTGAAGACCAACGTTCCGGACTTCGCGCCGGGAGACACGGTGCGCGTGCACGTGAAGATTCGCGAAGGAGAGAAGGAGCGCATCCAGCTCTTCTCCGGGATCGTCATCGCCCGCAAGAGCGGCGGCATCCGCGAGACCTTCGCCGTCCGCAAGATCTCGGGCGGAATCGGGGTCGAGCGCATCTTCCCGCTCCACTCGCCGATCGTCGAGCGCATCGAGGTCGAGCGCAAGGGCGCCGTCCGCCGCGCCAAGCTCTACTACCTCCGGGGCCGCAAGGGCAAGGCGGCCCGGATCGACGAGAAGCAGACCGATTAACGGTCCCGCGGCCCGGACGTGATCCTCGATCCGCTGGCCGCTCTCTTCGCGGAGCTCGGCCGCCTTCGGGATCTGTCGCGGCTCGAGGAGGAGCTCCTGCGCCGCGGCTACGCGCGGATCGCGGGCGTCGACGAGGCGGGAAGGGGCTCGCTCGCGGGGCCCGTCGTCGCGGCCGCCGTGATCCTGCCGCGCGGCTGCGTGCTGCCCGGTCTCGACGACTCGAAGAAGGTCGACGCCGAAAGCCGCGGGCGCCTCGATCGCCAGATTCGCGCTCGCGCGATCGCCTTCGGCGTGGGAGTCGTGGAGGCGCGCGCGATCGACGTCGGCGACATCCTCCGCGCGAGCCTGGAGGCGATGCGCCGGGCGGTCGTTTCCCTGCGTCCCGCGCCCGACGCGCTCGCCGTCGACGCCGTCCGCGTTCCGGGCGTCCGCCTGCCGCAGGTGTCGCTCGTGCACGGAGACGCGCTCTCGGGCGCGATTGCCGCCGCGTCGATCGTGGCCAAGGTTTACCGCGATCGCCTCCTGGATGGGCTCTCGGAGCGCTACCCGGCCTACGGTTTCGAGCAGCACAAGGGGTATGGAACACCGGAGCACTGGGACGCGCTGCGACGCTCCGGGCCCTGTCCCGAGCATCGTTTGACGTATCGCGGGGTCGTTCCGGAGGCCGGCGACGAGCCAATCGCCGGTCGCCCGGTGCGCGGTCGCGGTTAGAATTAGTCCGACCGATGGCGGCCACCCGCGAACAAATCCTCCAATCCGCCGAGAAGCTGCTGTCCCGAGGCAAGCTCGATCAGGCGCTCAAGGAGTACCTGCGCGTCCTCGAGGACAACCCGAAGGACATCTCGACGCTGAACAAGGTGGGGGACCTCTACGTCCGGATGAACCGGCAGCAGGAGTCGATCCCCTATTTTTCGCGCATCGCCGACCACTACGCCAAGGACGGCTTCTTCCTGAAGGCGATCGCGATCTACAAGAAGATCAACAAGATCGACCCCGCGCAGCTCGAGGTGTACGACAAGCTGGCCGAGCTGTACCACAAGCAGGGTCTGGTCCAGGACTCCCGCAGCCAGTACCAGGTGCTGGCGGATCACTACCAGAAGAACAACAAGGTCAAGGACGCCATCGCGGTGTACAAGAAGATGGCGACCATCGACGCGACGGACCTCCGGATCCAGGCGCGCCTCGCGGATCTCTACCGCGCCGCGAACCAGAAGGACGAGGCCGTCATGCAGTACGGCCTGATCGGCTCCATGCTCCTGAAGCGGGGAGCCCACGACGAGGCCGCGCAGGTCTTTCAGAAGGCCCTCGAGCTCTCGCCCGACGACGTCGAGACCCAGAAGAACCTGGTGCGCTCGCTGCTCGCGCAGAAGAACACCGACGCGGCGATGGCGGTCCTGCGCGCCGCGCCTCGGACCGCCGAGAGCCTCGCGCTCTTCGCCGAGGCCCAGCTCGAGATGGGGCAGCGGGCAGAGGCCGTTCGCACCGCCGAGCAGGCGCTCGCGCTGGACGCCGACGCCGAGGCGCCGCGACTCTTCCTGAGCCGGCTTCGGCTGCAGGAGCAGGCTTTGGACAAGGCGGTCGCCGTCCTTGCCCCGCTGGTTGAGAAGGCCGCCGGGCGGCGCGAATTCACGCGCGCGGCCGACTACCTCGAGCCCGTCCTCTCCGCCGACCCGCACAACGCACCGGCGCTGGAGATTCTCGCGAAGGTCCTCGAGGCCGAAGGGAACCGGACCGGGCTCGCCAAGACGCACACCACCCTTGGCGAGATCGCGGAGAAGCGCGGGGACCCGTCGTCCGCGTCGGCCCACTACCGGCGGGCGCTGGAAGCCGACCCGTCTTTTGCCGGCGCGGCGACGCGCCTCCAGCAGATCGGCCCTCCGACCGAGGCGCCGCCGCCCCCCGCCCCGGGGCCGCCCGCGGCCGCCGAGCCCGAATACCAGGAGCTCGTGATCGACCTGGAGGACTCGGCGGCGATTCACGCGCCCCAGCCCAAGGTCCCTTCGATCGAGTTCGAGAAGGACGAGGCCCCGGCTGCAGCGCCGGCGGCTTCAGTCGAACGCTCGCCGGCGGCGGCCCCAGCGGCCCCGGTCGCGCCTCCCGCCGCAGAGGGCGCGGCCAAGCCGCCCCCCTCGGCGGAGCCGGCGGCACCGGCCGCGCCCGCGGGAGGCGCGCCTGCCGACGAGCAGCAGCTCGAAACGCTCATCGTCGAGGCCGAGGTCTTCGCGAAATATGGGCTGACGGACAAGGCGATCGAGCGACTCCTCTCGCTGACGCGCAAGCGCCCCGACCTGCTGAAGGCGCGCGAGCGCCTGCTCGAGCTCCTGGCGGAGTCCCGGAATCCGGGCCTCGGCCGCGAGGCCGAGTCCCTGGCCGCCGCGTACGAGGAGGCGGGCCGGAGCGCCGACGCGCGCCGCGTTCTCGCGCTGAGCGGGCAGGCGGCTTCCTCGCCGGCCGCCGACGTGTGGCTGGAGGCTCCAGCCGAAGCGGCTCCCAGGCCTCCCGCGGCCGGGGCGGCGGGGATGGAGGTCGAGTTCGAGGAGTTCGACCTCGGGCCGCCGTCGGCGCCGCCGCCGCGCGCGGCCGAGCACGCGCCGCCCGTGCTGCCCGAGGACTCGATCGAGTTCACCGAGCTCGGCGGACCTGCGCCGGCCTTCGAGAAGCTCACCACCCCGGAGCCCCAGGCGCCGGCGGAGAAGGAATTCGTGTCGTTCGAGCAGCTCGGCAATCTCCTCGAGGACGAGATGCACAAGGCGGGCGAGACTGGCGCCCCGGCCGGGCCCCAGGAGCCCGAAGTCGCCGCCGTCGCCGAGGAGAACCTCTTCTCCGACGAGCAGAAGTTCTTCAACCTCGCCGAGGAGCTGGAGAAGGAGCTGTCGGAGGAGATCCTGCCCGACGATGCGGCCGACATCTCGGGTCCGCAGGGCGAGGTTTCGCTCGAGGAGATCTTCCGCGAGTTCAAGAAGGGCGTCGAGCAGCAGCTCTCCGCCGAGGATTACGAGACCCACTACAACCTCGGGATCGCGTACAAGGAGATGGGTCTCGTCGACGAGGCGATCGGCGAGTTCCAGCTCGCGAGCAAGGACCTCGGCCGCGCCATCGAGTGCTGCAGCATGCTCGGGCACTGTTTCCTCGAGAAGGGCATGCCGCAGCTCGCGGTCAAGTGGTTCCGCAAGGGACTCGAGACCCCCACGATCTCGCCGATCGAGACTGCCGGCATGCTCTACGACCTGGGCGCCGTCTATCAGGACACCGGTGACTGGGAGCTCGCGATCAAGACCTTCCAGGAGGTCTCCGCGCTCAACCGCAACTACCGCGACGTCGCGCGCCGCGTGAAGGATCTCGAGGCCGTTCGCAAGAACTCGTGAGCGTCTCGTGAACCCAACGGGTCCTTCCCCCATCGCCCCCTCGCCCTCGTCGACCGCCTCGCCCCTGCTCGCCGTCGAGAACCTGACCGTGGAGCTCTCGGCCGGAGGGGCGCTGCGGCCGGCTCTCCGCGGCGTCACCTTCGCCCTGGAGGCGGGGGAGTCCGTCGCGCTCGTCGGAGAGAGCGGCTGCGGCAAGACGCAGCTCGCGCGCGCGATCCTGGGTCTCTCGCCGGAGACCGCCCGCGTCACCGGTAGCGTCCGCTTCGGCGGGCGCAGTCTGCTCGGTCTCTCGGATACGCAGTGGCGAGCCGTCCGGGGCCGCGAGATCGGGCTCGTCTTCCAGGAGCCGGCGTCCGCCCTGGACCCCGTCCAGACCATCGGGGCGCAGATCCGGGAAACGCTCCGGTTCCACTTCGACGTCTCGCGCGCCGAGTCGCGGCGGCTCGCGCTCGCGGCGCTGCGCGACGTGGGGTTCCCGGATCCCGAGCGGGCCCTGTCCGAGTATCCTCATCGGCTCTCCGGAGGGCTGCGGCAGCGGGCCCTGCTCGCCCTGACGCTCGTGGCGGGGCCGGCCCTCCTGCTGGCCGACGAGCCCACGGCGTCGCTCGACGCAACGGTCGCGGCGCAGGTCCTCGACCTGCTGGACGGGCTGCGGCGCGAGCGAGGCCTGACCCTCCTGCTCATCACGCACGACCTCGGCGCCGTGGCGGCGCACTGCGACCGCGTGCTGGTGCTGTACGCCGGCCAGATCGTGGAGGAGGCCGACACGGCGACCCTCTTCCGGTCTCCGGCGCATCCCTACACGCGCGGCCTCCTGCGCTCGATGCCCACAGTGGCTCCGGCCGCGCGGGAGCGGGGGCGGCGCTACGAGGTCATCCCGGGTCTGCTCGCCGACCTCTCCTCGCGGGAGGCTCGGGGATGTGCCTTCGCGCCGCGCTGCCCGGAACGTTTCGAGCCGTGCGAGGCGAGTCCGCCGGATCTCTATCCGACGGGCGCGGGCCGCGCGCGGTGCTTTCTCTACGGCGGGACGACACGCGAGCCGGGGAGTCGCCGCTGAGCGAGCCGGCACCGGGGTCCTCTGCCGTGCCGCAGGCCGCACCGCTGCTTTCCGCGCGCGGATTGACCAAGCGCTTCGCGATCCGTCGCGGGCGCGGCATTCTCGGCGGCGGCGCGCGGTTCCTGCCGGCGGTGCGCGGAGTCGACTTCGACGTGCGCGCCGGAGAGACGCTCGCCCTGGTCGGCGAATCGGGAAGCGGCAAGACCACGGTGGGCCGCATCGTGGCCCGCCTGGTCGAGCCGGATGACGGATCGATCGTCTTCGAGGGGGAGGATTGGCTGGCGCTGTCGGGCTCCGCGCTGCGGCGCCGGCGGCGGGACCTGCAGGTCGTGTTCCAGGATCCGCAGACGTCGCTCAATCCCCGCCTCCGCGTCGGCGATCAGCTCGCGGAGCCGCTGCGCGTGCAGAGGCTCGCCGGCCGGTACGAGCTCGCGGCGCGCGTGCGGGGCCTGCTCGAGGACGTGGGTCTGGCGGAGGAGACCGCCGACCGTTTTCCCGCGGAGCTGTCGGGAGGCCAGCGCCAGCGCGTCGCCATCGCTCGGGCGCTGGCGACGCGGCCCAAGCTCCTGGTCTGCGACGAGCCGGTGTCCGCTCTGGACGTCTCGATCGCGGCGCAGATCGTCAACCTGCTCCTCGATCTCAAGGAGCGCTCCGGCCTCGCCTACCTCTTCATCGCGCACGACCTCGCGGTCGTCTCCCGCGTCGCCGACACGATCGCCGTGATGTATCTGGGTCGCGTCGTCGAGCAGGGCTCGTGCGAGGCCGTGCTCTCCCGGCCGCTGCATCCCTACACGTCCGCCCTGCTCGCGGCCGTGCCGGAGGCCGACCCGCTCTCGCCGCGGCACCCGCACCGACTCGCGGGCGAGCCTCCCTCGGCGGTCGACCCGCCCGGCGGATGCGCGTTTCACCCGCGCTGTCCGATCGCGAGGCCTCGCTGCAAGGAGCAAACTCCGGCGCTTCTCGCGGACGCTTCCGGCCGGTCCGTCGCTTGCTTTTACCCGGGCGAAATGCAGTGATATGAAGGTTTAAGCGAAACATTCGGGTCCCGAATGCGTAGAGTGGGTGACAAAGGAGTTCTGGAATGAAGAGCTTGAGCCACATCCGGAGAGGCGTCGCCGCGCTCGCGGCCGCCCTCCTCATGGGAATGCCGGCGACCCTCCCGGCGCAGCAGCAGAGCCAGCCTCCGCCGACGCCGACACCGAGCCAGCCCGCGGCAGGGAGCCAGCCTCCGAAGAACATCGAGTCGCAGCCGACCGGCGCGGTCGTGTCGGCTCGCGCGGGACAGCGGCCGCCGATGGCCCCGCCGACTCCCCAGGCGGACGGAATTCATCTGAGCCTCGACGATGCGATCCGCGTGGCTCTGGCGAACAACGAGGACCTGAACGTCTCGGTGAACACCGCCGAATCGGCGCAGTTCTTCCTGTTCCAGCAGGAGGGCATCTACGATCCGCTCCTCACGGGGAACGGGCTGCGCGCGCACAGCGAGCTGCCCGACGTCGTCCGCGCTGTCGGGCGGCACGGTCATCAAGACCGACACCGCAAGCGGACTGGCGCAGGTCTCGCAGCTGACGCCCTGGGGCAGCATCTTCAGCCTGGGCTTCAACGCCGATCGGGCCAAGTCGAACTCGAGCTTCCAGACGATCAACCCGGCGTACTCGTCGGGCCTCGTCCTCGGCGTCTCGACGCCGCTCCTGCGCAACTTCGGCATCAGCGTCACCAACCTCAACCTCAACACCGCGCGCAACACGCGCGACGCGTCGTACCAGACGTTCGTCCGCAGCGTGCAGACGACGATCGACACCGTCGAGCAGGCCTACTGGGACCTCGTCTTCGCGCGCGCGAACCTCCTCGTGAAGGAGGAGGCCCGCGGAATCGCGACCGAGCTGAACCGGATCACCAAGATCAAGATCGACGTGGGATCGATGGCGCCGATCGACATCGTCCAGACGGAGGTCGGCATCGCGACAGCCGAGCAGGACGTGATCAACGCGGAGGCCGCGGTCGGCCTCGCGGGCGACCAGCTGCGGCGCGCACTGAACTTCGAGGCGACGAGCGGCCAGACGCCGATCATCCCGACCGACGAGCTCCACGCCCAGAAGGTGACGTTCGACCTCCCGACCGGCGTCCAGACCGCCCTGGCACACCGGCCGGAGATCATCGCGCAGGGCTACACGGTGGCGAACAACGTGCTCTCGTACGACTACTGGAAGAACCAGCTGCTGCCGCGGCTGGACCTCCAGGCCCACTACGGCCACAACGGCGGCGCGACCGCGCTGCTCGATCCGGACACCGGCGAGGTGGTCAGCCGCAGCGACACCGGCCTGGACGGCGCCGTGAGCTCGCTCTTCACCCGGCACTACCAGGACTGGAGCGTCGGCATGGCCTTCTCATACCCGATCTTCAACCGCGCGGCGCGGGGGGCGAAGGGCGTGGCCGAGTTCAACCTCGAGACCGAGCGCGCCCGCCAGACGACGCTCGAGCAGGACGTCGTGCTCAACGTGCGCAATGCGCACCGCGCGATCGAGACGGCGGCGCGCCAGATCGACGCGGCCGCGAAGAGTCGCGAGCTCGCCGAGCGCAACCTCGATGCCGCGCGAAAGAAGTACGACAACGGGATGACGACCTCGTTCGAGGTCTCGCAGATCCAGAATCAGCTCTCGGAGGCCAAGTCCTCGGAGCTGCTGGCCCTCGCCATCTACCGCAAGGCCGTATCCGCGTACCACAGCGCGATCGCGGACATCCTGGACTGGAAGGGCGTGACGATCGAGGGCATCCCCGATGCCAAGCCGCCGGTGACGGACGGCAACGTCGCGGCCGCCCGTCGCACGCTCCTCGACGGAACTCTCGGCGCCCCGTAGCGGATTCGGGGAGTCGCGGGTTGTTGGCTTAACGGATGGCGGTGGGCACGCCGGAGATCGCCCCGTCGCCCGACGTCGGCCGCGAGTCGGCGCTCGGGCGGCTGCTCGGCGTCTTCGTCTCGCCGGTGCGGACGTTCGTGTCGATCGCGGCGCGGCCCACGTGGCTCCTGCCCGTCGCGATCGGGGCCGGTCTGGGTCTCCCGCTCTCGGAGCTGATCCTCTCGCGCATGGACTGGCGCGCGGTCGCGGCGAAGCAGATGGCGAGTCGCCACCTCACCGACGCGCAGATGGACTCCGCGCTCGAGACCATCCGGCGGGTCGGCTGGGTCTTCGGGGACGTCGCCGCCGTCCTGGCGCCGCTCGTCGTCGCGCTCGTGACCGCGGCCGTGCTGTGGGGCGCGTGCCAGGCCTTCGGCTGGGAGGTGCGGTACAGGCAGTCGCTGGGCGTGACCGCCCACGCGTTCTTCCCGGCGACGGTCGCCTCGGTCGCCCTCCTCGGGGTCTTCTGGAACCGCGAGACCATCGATCCCGAGACAATCGGCGACACGTTGCACACGAACCTCGGCTTCCTGGTCGATCCGCGCGCGGACAAGGTCCTGCACAGCCTCGCCGCGTCCGTGGACGTCTTCGCCTTCTGGGCCATGGCTCTCCTCGTTCTGGGCCTATCCGCCGCCGCCGGCGCGTCGCGGCGCCGGGTCGCCATCCTGGTCGGGTCCCTGTGGTTGCTCTTCGTCCTGGGGAAGGCCGGGGTCGCGGCCCTGAGGCCGTAGAATCGCCCTCGGGCCGCCCCGTCACCGAAACTGGACGGCGGAACGTTCGTATATCTCTCACAGAGAGGACCTCGTCCCCGATGCTGATCGACATCCGTGACATCACCAAGGTCTATGTGATGGGCGAGGAGAAGGTCCCGGCCCTGGCCGGCGTGTCCCTGGGCGTCGAGCGGGGGGAGTACGTGGCGATCATGGGACCCTCGGGCTCGGGCAAGTCGACGCTGATGAACCTGATCGGCTGCCTCGACACCCCGACCGCCGGCTCCTACGTTCTGAACGGCCGGGAGGTCGCAAGGATGACCGACGACGAGCTCGCGGCGATCCGCAACCAGGAGATCGGCTTCGTCTTCCAGACGTTCAACCTTCTGCCGCGGACCTCCGCGCTCCAGCAGGTGGAGCTGCCTCTCGTCTACGGCGGCTTCCCCCGGAAGGACCGGCGCGAGCGCGCCGTGCAGGCGCTGAAGGCGGTCGGGCTGGCCGACCGGTGAACCACCAGCCCAACGAGATGTCCGGCGGCCAGCGCCAGCGCGTCGCGATCGCGCGCGCCCTGATCAACAACCCGAGCATCCTGCTGGCCGACGAGCCGACCGGGAACCTGGACTCCCAGACCGGCGAGGAGATCATGGCCCTCTTCGACGAGCTCAACGGGCGCGGCAACACGATCGTGCTGGTCACCCACGAGGAAGACATCGCCGCGCACGCCCGCCGCATCGTGCGGCTGCGCGACGGGAAGATCCGCGAGGACCAGCCCAACGACGGCTCGCGCCCGAGCTCCCGGGCGCCCGCCGCAAGCTAGGTCCTCGCCCGCCCGCCGGCTGGTTCCGCGGGACCGCGGGCGTCGCGTCGCGCGCCGCACGATACAATCCGCCCTCCCATGGCGACAGGCACGAGTACGACCGGCAAGCTTCTCTTCCGTCAGGTGGAGAAGGCGATCGAGGCCATCGAGCGCGCCGGTGACCCGTCCCAGACGATCATGCAGACGGCCTCCACCGTCATCGACCAGTTTTCGGAGGTCCTCGGCGTGCGCGGCGGGCGGCTCTACGAGCGCCGCGACGGGGGCTACGAGCTGGTCCGCACCTTCGGAGGGGTCCCCGCGGTGGCGCCCGGGCTCTTCATTCCCGACGAATACCCGCCGGTGGAGAAGGTGGTCGACGAAGGCGTGACCGTCATGGACCTCGAGGCCCCGGGCGTCGATCCGGAGCTCGAACGGCGGCTCGGCGCGGAGCGGTTCGCGGCCATCGCCGTGGGGGAGGAGCAGTACATCCTTTCCTTCAGCGTCGACCCGACGGTGCCCGAGGACGACCTTCTCGCTTCGCTCGGAATTCTCCGCCTCGCCGTCGATCAGAAACTGCGCGAGGGACGCTACATCTCGGCGCTCCAGGAGGCGCGGCGGATCCAGATGTCGCTCCTGCCCAAGCGCGCGCTGCGCCGGGGCTCGCTCGAGCTCGCCGGCTTCACGACGCCGGCGGAGCTGGTGGGCGGGGACTACTTCGACTTCATTCCGGTCTCGGACCGGATCCTGGGCCTCGCCATCGCCGACGCATCCGGCCATGGGCTGCCCGCGGCGCTCCAGGTGCGCGACGTGTACACGGGTCTCCGGATGGCGGTCGAGCGCGATTTCAAGATCGTGCGGACCGTCGAGCGCCTGAACCGCATCATCCACGAGTCCCGCGTCACGACGCGTTTCGTGTCGCTCTTCTACGGAGAGGTCGAGGACGACGGCAGCCTCATGTACGTCAATGCCGGCCATCCGCATCCGCTCCACTTCCATGGAAAGAGCGTGACGCCGCTGATCCAGACGGGCCTCGTCCTCGGTCCGACCGCCAACGCGACCTACACGCGCGGGTACCGCCGGCTCGAACCGGGCGACGCGCTGCTCATGTACACCGACGGCATGGTCGAGGCGCATGATGCCCACGACGTCGAGTTCGGCATCGGGCGCCTGACCCGGGCCTTCCTCGAGCTGCGGGAGAAGCCCTGCGACGAGATCGCGCGCGAGCTCATCGCGCGCGTCAACGAGTACGCCGGCGGGGAGGAGCCCGAGGACGACCGGACCGTGGTCGTGCTCAAGCGCCACGCGGTCTCGGCTCCCGCGGCCGAGGAGCGCCGGACGACGGGCACCGGGACGGCCGGAGCGCCGAAGGCGTCCTGACGCGCGGCGTCAGACCCGGTGACGGTCCCGGAAGAACTTCGCCGTGACCGTCAGGCCTTCCGGGAGCGGGGTCCAGGCGGGCAGTCCGAAGTCCCTTCGCACCAGCGACGAGTCGAGGACGCTGCGTTTCTGTTCTCCCGCCGGCGCGGCGACGTGGGGCGCCTGGTCCCGATAGCCGTACTCGGCCGCGAGGAGCGCGAAGAGCCGGTTGACGGAGGTCTCGATTCCCGTTCCGAGGTTCCAGACGCCGCTCTTGTCGCTCCGGGCGGCGCGAGCGGCGGCCTCGACCAGGTCTCCGACGTAGACGTAGTCCCGGGTCTGTTCGCCGTCGCCATTGATCTTCAACGGACGCGCGCCGAGCATCGCCTCCGAGAAGATCGCCACGACGCCGGCCTCGCCTGTACCGTCCTGCCAGGGCCCGTAGACGTTGGCATAACGGAAGACCTGGGTCTGGAATCCGTGGACGACCCGGTAGTAATACATGTATTTCTCGATCGAGAGCTTGGCGCAGCCGTAGGGAGACACGGGGTCGGTGGGATGCGACTCGGGCGCGGGGCGTCCGCCCTCGGGCTCGCCGTAGATGGCGCCGCCGGTCGACGAGAAGAGGACGCGCCGGACGCCCGCGCGCCTCATCGCCTCGAAGAGCATGAGGCCGCCGATGACGTTGGCTCGCGCGTCGCCGATCGGATCGGCGACGCTGTGGCGCAGGTCGATCTGCGCCGCGTGGTGGGAGACGAAGTCGATCCTCTCCTCGCGCAGGAGGGGCTCGAGGTCCGCCGACGCGATGTCGGCCTGGACGAAGCGCGCGCCCTCGGGAAGCCGCTCCCTCCGGCCGGAGGACAGGTCGTCGACGATCACGACGCGATCTCCGTCGGCGAGGTGCCGCTTCGCCATGTGGGAGCCGATGAAGCCCGCGCCTCCGGTGACGAGGATGTTCATTAAGATCCTTTCGCTTCGAGGAGCCGAGTGAGGCGATGATAGCGAACTCCCTTCCCCAGCGCTCGAGAAACCCGGACGCGCGCCTCGTGTTCGATCCGCCGGGCGCCGGGTCTCTCCGAGCCGCCGCGCGCGTTCTACCGGCGCGGCACGGTCCGCGTCGCGCGCAGTCTCGTCGGCGCGTGGCTCGCGCGGCGCTGGCGCGGCCGCTGGTACGGCGCGCGCATCGTCGAGACCGAGGCGTACCTGGGAGCCGGGGACCGAGCGGCGCACTCGTGGGGGGGCCGCCGCACGGCCCGCGTCGAGCCGATGTACGCCGACGGCGGGCACCTCTACGTCTTCCTCGTCTACGGCATGCACTTCTGCGCCAACGTCGTGACGCGGCGCGAGGGCGTCGCGGAGGCGGTCCTCCTGCGCGCCGCCGAGGGTGGAGAGGGCGCCCCGCCGCGGCTCCTGTCGGGACCGGGCAAGCTCTGCGCCGCGCTGGGCATCACCACGCGCGACAGCGGGGCGGACCTGCTCGCGCGAGGCGATCTGCGGATTCTGCGCCCCGCCCGGGGCCGCCGACCCCGCATTGGAGTCTCGCCGCGGATCGGCGTCGACTACGCGGGCGAGGCCGCGGCGTGGCCGCTACGGTTCTTCGACACGGATTCGAGTGCCGTGTCGCGATAGTGGCCGCGCGCCCCTATACCCGCGGCACTGCAACATGAGTCCGCGGCGACGTTTTAGTGCGGCAAGAGCGGGAGCTGTCCGGGGCCCGGTTCGTTCGTCGTGACGACGGCGTTCTTGCCGCCACGCTTGGCGCGGTAGAGCGCGGCGTCGGCCTTCTCGACGAGGTCCATCTTCTCCGCGGCGTCGTCGGGGTAGGTCGCGACGCCGATCGACACGGTGGCGCGCAGCATCTGGCCGGAATCCGGCATGCGGAACAGCCGCTCGTCCACGCGGCGGCGCACGCGCTCGGCCACGAGCACGGCCTCGCCGGGCGGCGTCTCCGGGAGGACCACCGCGAACTCGTCGCCGCCGTAGCGCGCGAGCAGGTCCATGTCGCCGCGCACCTCGTTGCGGATCTCGCCCACGATGCCCTGGAGGATGGCGTCGCCGACGGGATGGCCGAAGCGATCGTTGATGGACTTGAAGTCGTCGATGTCGAGCATGAGCACCGTGAGCGGCCGCCCGAGGCGCTCGGCGCGGCCGAGCTCGCGCTGGAGGACCTCCTGGAAGTGGCGGTGGTTGTACGCGCCGGTCAGCGAGTCGCGGATCGACTGCTCGCGGGCCTCGTCGTAGGACCGCGCGCTCTCGATCGCGGTGACCGCCTGGTTCGCGAAGATCTCGAGCGAGCGGATCGTCTCGAGCGTCGGCGACTTCCCGTTGTGGGGCTCCTCGACCGAGAGGCAGCCCAGGAGCCGGTCCTCCGAGTAGAGGGGGATCCAGAGAAGCTCGTCGGTGCGCCAGCCGTCGTCGCCCGCGGCCAGCACGCGGCTCGACGACGCGAGGCCCGAGATGCCGGAGATGCCCCCTTGCGCCGAGCGCTCGCGCACGTGATAGGACTTCGACACACGGTAGCGGTCCGTCCAGTGCCGGGTGATCTCCTGCGCGGCGACGGTCTTTCCGAGAATCTTCGGCCAGCGCTCGCCCAGCCCGAAGTGCGCGCGCGGCGCGAAGACGTTCTGCTCGCGGTCGTAGAGCGACAGGAGGACCGCCTGGAACCCGAGGCTCTTCGCCACGGCCGAGACGATCGACTGGAACAGGTCGTCGAGCGTGCGGTTGCGCTTCAGGTCGTTCGAGATCTCCAGGATCTGGTTGAGCGTCTCGGCGCGCTCCCGGTTGCGCTCGGACAGCTCCTCGATCTGGGCGCGGATGCTCCGGTCCTGGAGAACGAGCGCGATGTGTTCGGCGATCGTCCGCAGCGACGCCAGCGACTCGGGGGAGTGGAGCTCGGCGGAGGCGCTCTCGACGATGAGGAGGCCCGAGTGCATCTCGAACGTCGAGAGGCGGAGCCGGACCTGGTAGTAGCCCTCGGGCGTCAGGGCGAGGTCGCGCCGCTGACCGGAGATCGTCTCGGCGCGGTCCGCGGCGGAGTCCACGGCCCGCTCGTCCAGCCGCTGGCGGCGCGCCCAGTCGAGGATCTCGCGGCGCGGCACGCCGACGCGAGAGGACCGGTGGACGGAGAACGGCTCCTCCACCCCGACTCCATCCAGCCACTCGATGATCGCCATCGCGCTCTCGGGGAGGAGCCGCCCGACGGCCGCGAAGACGCGCTCGTAGCGGTCGACCCGGGCGCTGATCCCGAACGTGTTCGAGATGTCGCGCATCACGTCGAGCTCACGGTTCTGGCGGGAGACCTCCTCCACGCGCTTCTCCATCGACGAGAGGCTTCGCATGACGAACGACGCGAGCACGACGGGGAAGAACGCGAGCAGCATGCCCGCGATCCCGTACGGCGTGTAGATCAGGACCTCCAGAATGACGATCGGCGCCAGCAGGAGCAGCGCGACGAGCTGGAAGAGGGCGATCTGGAAGAGGCGCTCGCGCGGGGCGATCGCGCCGAGCTCCAGGTACGTGAAGACGAGGATCGTGTTGACGAAGAAGAACACGAGCAGCGCGCCGGTGGCGAGAGCGGCCACCGTGACCCACCCGATGTTGGCCGCGTGGAGCGCCCGGCAGAAGAGGGCCGCGGAGCCGTAGGAGATGGCGAGCTGCGCGAGGTCGAAGGCGTTGGACAGCGTCAGCCGGCGGGACTTCGCGAGGAACTTGGCGATCGCGTCGGCGACGACGCAGACCAGGACGGCGGCGCCGGGGGAGCCGAGGACCAGGATCGCCGGAATCATCGCCGCGGCCTCGAGGCCCACGAAGTTGCCGGCGTAGCGGACGCGGAGACGGAAGGCCAGAACCGTCAGCGCCGTGAAGAACACGATCTCGGGCCACCGCGACCAGTCGATGTCGGTCGCGAGAACCGCGACGAGAATCGCCGCGGCCGCGCACGCCGCTGCCTGAAGGCCGCGGAAGGCCCGTAGCCGGTGAGGCGTCGGGGAGGCGCCGGTCAGGGCTTTTTGTCGGCTTTCCACCGGATGACTCCGTCCTTCAGGAACTTCTGAAAGACCATGAGGACTTCCAGCTCCTTCATGGGCGAGATCTTCATGATGGATTTTACGTCCCATTGTCCGTTGATCCGGGACAGGACGAAGCCCTCGGGGGGTGTAAAGGACCGCTCCTGCAGCTTTTGCATGGAAATCGCGAGCTCCGGAACCCTCTCCCCGAGGACGCCGTCCGCCTGCAGCGCCGTCTTGATCTCCTTCTCGGCCTCGCGGATCGCGTCCGCGGCGCGCCCGTCGTTGGGATCCAGCTCGTTGGCGACCTTGAACATCCGATAGGCGCCCTGGGGGTCCTTCTTGAGCTGCGCGCGGCCCCGCTTCAGGAACTGCTCGACCTCCGTTCCGGACTCCGCGGCCGGGACCGGCTCGCGGCGCCGGCGGTTCTCGATGAGCCGCATGTGGTTCGTGCGGAGGCCCTCGGAGATCAGCTTCGAGACGGTGAACTCCGCATTGTGCGTGTGCAGCGCGATCTCCTCGACCGTGCGCTGCCCGTCGATGTAGGGCACGATGAGCTTCTCGCGGTCGTGGAGGGCCTCCATGTCGAGGGGTCGCTGGATCTCCGGGACGACGTTCGAATCGGGGACCCGCTGACGGATCACCTGCCATTCGTCGTAGCGGCGCATGCCCTCCATGATGATCCCGGTGACGTCGAGCGACAGCGGGACCATCTTCTGGTCGGGCATCTGGTTGTCGAGAAACTCGAAGTCGCCCTCCGTCCACAGGAAGACGTCGTAGATGGACTCCTCGGCCTTCTTCTTCATCAGCCGGAGGAGGTCGGCCTCGGCGATCGCATTGATCATCACGAGGATCTTGCCGAGGAGGATCTGGGACTCCTCCTGGACCTCCATCGCCATCTTGAGCTCCTCCTCCGTGATGAACCCGTGGGAGACGAGGAAGTGGCCGAGGTACTCGCGCTCGGACGAGGAGGAGGTCGACGCGATGCGGCCGTCCTGGAAATAGATGCGCTTTTCGACTCCGTGGCCGTCGATCAGGAGGGTTCCTGTCTTCGAGCCGAGCGAAAGCCACTGCAGCAGCTCTCCGAGCTGCATCGTCCTGAGATTCCCGGTGATTCCCACCTGATTGGTTTCTCGAGGACGCTATTTTAGCGCAAAACGTTGGGGATCAGAAGGTTAGGGCGTTTACTCCATGGGAGGGTTGTACGCCGGAATCCCGTCACGGCCTCGCCGATGATGAGCGTGTGGATGTCGTGGGTGCCTTCGTAGGTGTAGACGCTCTCGATGTTGGCGAGGTGCCGGAAGACGGGATACTCGTTGACGACGCCGTTCGCGCCGAGCGTCTCGCGGGCGAGCTTCGCGCACTCGCGCGCGACCCAGACGTTGTTGCGCTTGGCCATGGAGACGTGGTGCGGCTTCATGGTCTTGTCGTCCTTCATCCGCCCGAGCTTCCAGGCGAGCAGCTGACCCTTGGTGATCTCCGTGATCATCCACGCCAGTCGCTCCTGAACCAGCTGGTGCGCCGCGATCGGCCGCTCCCGCCACTGCTTGCGGCTCTTCGAGTACTCGAGCGCGGCGTAGTAGGTCGCCATCGCGCTGCCGAGCGCGCCCCAGGCGATCCCGTAGCGGGCCTGCGTCAGGCAGGACGAGCGGCCCCTTCAGGCCCTCCACGCCCGGGAGGATGTCGTCGGCCGGAATCCGGCAGTCCTCGAACGCGAGCTGCGAGGTGACCGAGGCGCGCAGCGACATCTTGCCCTTGTGCTCGAAGGTCGAGAAGCCCTTCGTCCCGCGTTCGACCAGGAACCCGCGCACGATGCCGTCGAGCTTGGCCCAGACGACGGCGACGTCGGCGATGGAGCCGCTGGTGATCCACGCCTTCGCTCCGTTCAAGACGTACGAATCGCCGTCCTTCTTCGCGGTCGTCCGCATCCCGCCGGGGTTGGACCCGAAATCGGGCTCCGTCAGCCCGAAGCAGCCCAGCGCCTGCGCGGAGGCGAGCTTCGGGATCCAATGGTCCCTCTGCTCCTTCGAGCCGAACGTGTAGATCGGGTACATGACCAGGGCCGACTGGACCGACACGAAGGAGCGCAGGCCGGAGTCGCCGCGCTCGAGCTCCTGCATGATGAGCCCGTAGGAGATGTTGTCGAGGCCCGGCAGCCCGTACTCCCCGATGGTCGAGCCGAAGAGGTGCATCTGGGCCATGTCGGGCACGAGCTCTTTGGGGAAGCGGCCCTCCCAGGCGGCCTCCTCGATGATGGGCAGGACCTTGTCGTCGACCCAGGAGCCCACGGTGTCCCGGACGAGGCGCTGCTCCTCGGTCAGGAGCGAGTCGAAATCGAGGTAGTCCACACTGGCTGCCAAGCGATGCCCTCCTGCGAAGGGGCCGATCCTATCGCAAACGTCGCCGTCGCTTACGCGGCGCTGCGGACATAACCCACAGTGCCTCGCCCGACAGCCGTATGGAGGTCTCGGAGTCTCCTTGATCATTGCGGGGGATGCCGGGTTACACTCGGGAAAAGCCCATGGGAGCCTTTCTCGGAGGGTCGGCCTACAACATGGTCCGCGACATCGCGGAGGGCTACATCATCGCGACCGAGCTGACGTTCAAGAAGTTCGAGACCGGGGACTTCAACGCGTTCGGCTTCGAGGCCGACAAGCTCCTGCGCGAATTTCGGGGCACCGTCGTGCCGGCCGGCGACGTCGAGGGCACCCAGAAGCGCCAGCGCCGGATGCAGCGCCTCCAGCAGGCGTTGACCATCGCCAACGCCGCCCGGGCGAAACGCTAGCGCCCGAGGGCGAAGAGATAGTCTCCGCGCGGGGGTTCGGGGGGCGCATTCGCCCCTGCCAGCGACGGGGGTTCGGGGGGCGCCATGCGCCCCCTGCCAACGACGGGGGTTCAGGGGGCGCCATGCGCCCCCTGCCAGCGAAAGTGAAGCCGTGAAGCTCGAGCGGGTGGACGCTCCGGCCGCCTCGCGTTCTCGCGCGAAGCCCGCCCGCGAGGCGTTGCTCGCGGCGGCGTTCTTTCTGGCAGTCACCGTGCTGATGACCTGGCCCCAGGCCGCGCGGCTGGGAAGCGCGATGCGGGACCTCTGGGACGCCAAGCTGTCGGCCTGGATCCTGCACTGGGACTACGCGCAGACGCTGCGCGATCCGCTCGCGCTCTTCCAGGCGCCGATCCTGTACCCGGCGCGGGACGTGCTCGCGTTCTCCGAGAACATGTTCGGGGCCGCGGTGTTCGGATTCCCGCTTCTCGCCGCCGGCGCCTCGCTCGTCGTGAATTACAACGTCAACCTGCTGCTCGCGATGTTCCTGTCGGCGCTCGCGGCCTGGGCGCTGGCGAGGGACTGGACCGGCGACCCGGAGGCGTCCCTGGCCGCCGGGATCGTCTACGCCTTCCTCCCTTACAAGATCGCCCAGCTGCCGCACCTCCACATGCAGTGGGGCGCGTTTCTTCCGCTCGTGTTCCTCTTCCTCCTCCGCACGCTCCGCGGCGGCCGACGGAGGGACGCCGCGTGGCTCGCCGTGGTCTTCGCCTGGAACGTGGCGGCGTGCCTCCAGTACGCGTTCTTCACGGGATTTCTGATCGCCGTCGTTCTGGTCCTGGAAATCGTCTGGGGTCCGCCCGAGCGCTGGCGCCGGATGCGGCTCGCCATGCTCGCGATGGCGGCGGGCGGCGCCGCGAGCCTTCCGTTCGTGATTCCGTCCTTCAGGGCCTCCGCGCTGTACGGCATGCGCCGGAGCATCGGCGAGATGACGTTCTTCTCCGCGCAGCCGTGGTACTTCCTCTCGGCCGGCCCGCCGAATCGGCTCTGGGGCGATCTCACGGCGCGCTGGAGGGGGCCGGAGGGCGACCTCTTCCCGGGGGTTGCGGCGCTCGTTCTCGCGGGATTCGCGCTCGCGCGGCTGCCGCGGAACCCTCACGCGGGCGGTTCGGGCCATGTCCTGCCGGCCCCCGTGTCGGACGCGCGCCGTCGGGCGGCGCGGGCGCTCGATGCCGTGGTGGTGCTCCTCGCCGTGGTGGCGCTCTGGTCCTCGCAATCGCCCGAGCTGCGGATCGGGCCGCTTCAGATCGGCGATACGGGCCGGGTCTTCGTGTGGCTGACGATCGCCGTCCTCGCGCGCCTCGCGTTCGCGTTTCCCGCCCGGAGCCGCTACCGGAGCCTCGCCGACTTCCTGCGGCGCCAGCCGCTGGACCGCCGCGCGCTGCTGCTGCTCCTGGTCGCGGCGGTCGGGATCCTCGTCAGCCTCGGCGGCCACACGCCGTACTATCGGTTCCTCTTCCGCTCCATGGGCTCGGTGTTCCGGGGAATCCGCGCGGTGGCCCGTGGCGTGGTGCTGTTCCAGGTCGCGCTCGCGGTCCTCGCCGCCTGGGGACTCTCGTTGTGGACGCGCAGCCGTCCGGCGCCGGCCCGCGCCCTCCGGGTCGCGCTCGTCCTCGCCGTCCTGCTCTTCGAGTACCGCGCCTTCCCGCTCTCGCTCTCCGACTACGACGACGGGCCGCAGCCCCTGTACGAGTGGCTGCGAAAGGCCGACTTCACCGGCTCCGTGGTCGAGCTGCCGTTTGGCGGACTCCACGACTGCGAGTACACCTTCCGGCAGGCGGAGCACGGCCACCCGCTCGTGAACGGCTACTCGAGCTTCGTGCCGAAGTCCTACCAGGAGTTGAGCGGCGCGCTCGGGCGGAGCCCGATCGCCGACGAGGTCTGGGCGCTGCTGGAGGACTCCCGCGCGAGCGTCCTCGTCTATCACCTGGGCGAGGCCGACGGGACGGAGTCCGCGCGGTATCTGAGCTTCTTGCGCCGGGGTCTCGCGGAGGGAAGGCTCGAGCCTCTCGCATCGTTCGGCGCCGGCGGCGGCGCGTCCTTCGTCTTTCGACTCTCCTCCGCCCGGCCGTTCGAGACGGACCTGCCCGCCTCCGCCCCGGCGAAGGCGGAGACGGAGTTTGCGCAATTCCCGCCCCCGTTCGGGGCGCTCCAGGTCCCGGCGGAGGGCCAGACCGTCGCGGCCGGCTCGTGGGGATACGGCTGGGCGCTCGACGACTCGGGCATCGCCGAGATCCGCGTGGGTACGGAGCTCGGCCCGGCGGGGCTCGCGAAACGGGGCGGGTCGTGGCCGGGTCTGGCGGCGGCCTACCCGGACGTCGCGGGCTCGGCGGACGCCGGCTTCGGGTTCGCGGTTCCCCCGATCCCGCCCGGTCCGCACACGCTTCGGCTCACACTCGTCGCGAACGACGGGGGGCAGACCACGATCGCGAGGGCTATCGTGGTCGCATCCTCCGCCTCGGAGACCAGACCGCAATGACCGACCGAACGCCGCGCCGGCGCGACTCGCTGCTCGCCGCGGCGTTCTACGCGGCGCTCACCGTGCTGATGACCTGGCCCCAGGCGGCTCACCTCTCCGACCGGACGACCGACCTGGGCGACGCCAAGCTCGAGGCGTGGGTCCTGCAGTGGGACTATCGCCAGACGCTCCGGGACCCGATGAATCTCTTCCAGGCGCCGATCTTCCACCCCGCGCGCTACGCGCTGGCGTTCTCGGAGAACAACTACGGCGGCGCGATCTTCGGCTTCCCGCTGCTCGCCGCGGGCGCGCCGGCCTGGGCGAACTACAACGTCAACCTGCTCCTCGCGATCCTCTTCTCGGCCTGGGCCTGCTGGAGGCTCGCGTGCTACGTCACCGGAGATGCCGCGGCCTCGCTCGCCGCGGGCGTGATCTTCGCGTTCCTTCCGTACAAGCTCTCGCAGCTCCCGCACCTCCACATGGAGTGGGGAGGCTTCTTCTGCCTGGAGTGCCTCTTCCTGCTGCGCTATCTGGACTCGGGGCGTCGCCGGGACGCCGTTCTGCTCGCCGTCTTCTTCGCGTGGAACGGCATCGCCTGTTTCCAATACGGATTCTTCGGAGGGCTGCTGGTCGGGGTGATCCTGCTCTTCGAGGCCGTCACCGGTGTGGAGGGCCCGGAACGCCGACGCCGGATCGCCGGCGCGCTCCTCGCGCTCGCCGTCGGCACCCTCCTCTGGCTGCCGTTTCTCCTGCCGTACCGGACCGCGTCGCGCCTCTACGGAATGCGCCGGGGCCTCTCGGAGATGACCTATTTCTCGGGGACGCCGGGTGCGTTTCTCTCGGCCGGCGACCGCAACAAGCTCTATGGACCCCTGACGCGGCGCTGGCGCAGCCCCGAAGGCGACTTCTTCCCGGGGCTTCTCGCGCTGCTCCTCGCCGGCGTGGCGGTCGCGCACGCGCGCTCGTCGCGCGTCGATGCGCCGCCGCGGGCTCCGTCGCCCCGCCGCCGACGGCTCGCCAGAGTCCTCGATGCGGTCGCTCTCGCCCTCATCGCGGCGTGGATCGCGGCGCGGGCGATTCCCGGGTTCCACATCGGTCCTCTCCGAGCCGGCGACCCGGGCCGCATCGCGGTGCTCCTGACCGCGGCCGTCCTCGCGCGACTCGTGGTGGCCTTTCCGAGCCGGAGCGCCTTTCGCGACCTGGGGGACCGCGTCCGCCGATCGTCCCGGGACCGGCGCGTGCTCCTCCTGCTGACGCTCGCGGGCGCCGGGATCGTGATCGCGCTCGGCGGCCGGACGCCGTACTACCGCTTCCTGTTCCAGTCGTTCGGGGACGTCTTCCGCTCCGTGCGCGGCGCGGCCCGGGGGATCGTCATCTCCCAGCTCGCCCTCGCGGTGCTCGCCGCGTGGGGGCTGTCGGCGTGGACGCGCGGATTGTCGAGGGGTGTACGAAGAGCCGCGATCGGGCTCGCGCTCGCGATCCTCCTCTTCGAGTACCGCGGGTTCCCGCTGTCCCTCGACCCGTGCGATCCAAACCCGCGGCCCGTCTACCAATGGGTCCGGACCGCACGTTTCGACGGCGGGCTGGTCGAGTGGCCGCTCGGGATTCCGGCACGACGTCGACTACGTCCTGTCGCAGGGGGAGCACGAGAAGCCGCTGGTCAACGGGTATTCCGGACTGTGGCCCCGCGAGTATTCCGAGCTCGTCGCGACCTCCCGCCTCCGTCCGATTCCGGACCGCATCTGGAGCGAGCTCGCGGGACGGGAGAGCCGCGTCGTGATCTATCACCCCCACGAGTCGCTCGGCCCGGAATCCTTCGCCTATCTTCATCTCGTGCAGCAGGGCCTCGAACAGGGCCGCCTCGAGCTCCTGGGCTCCGCCCTTCACGGCGAGCGTCGAGACTTCGTGTTCCGACTCCGCGCGGCGGCCTCGGGAAGCGCGACGTGGCCCTCGGGCTTCTCGGAGGCGGAGCGCGCGGATGCCGCCGTGCGTCTCCAGGCCCTCTTCGACATGCCCGCCGCGGAAGTCTCGCCTCCCTTCGGCGTGATCTACCTGCCGGCCGAGGGTTCGAGCGTCTCGCCGGGCGCCTGGGGCATGGGCTGGGCGCTCGACGATTCCGGGATCGCGGAGATTCGCATCGGCACCGAGCTCGGAGCCGGGGGGCTCGCGCAGCTGGGCGGCCGGTGGCCCGGCCTCGTGGAGACCTTCCCGGAGTTCTCGGAGGCGCCTCGCGGCGGGTACGGGTTCGCGATCCCCGACGTTCCGCCGGGGCCGCACGAGCTGACGGTCACGCTCGTGGCGCGGGATGGAGGAGTCGTGGTCCTGAAGCGCCCGATCGTCGTGATGGCGGCGACGAAACCGCCGGCGTCTATTCCGGCGGCCGCTCCCAGACCGAAAGGTCCTGGTAGCTGACGAACCCGGAGGGCTCGTGGAGGCGCGGCGCGAACCGTTTTTCCCAGTGGGTCCTGAGATAGTCGGGGGAGTGGAAGGCCGCGCGTTCGTTGAAGGCAGAGCTGTCGGCGTTGACGCAGAGGAAGCCGTGCTCCGCGAGGCGCTCGCGGTCCCGCACCGTCAGGCCCGGGAAGCCGGCGGAGAGCGCCGGCGCGATCGTCGTGGCGATCAGCAGTCCTCCCGGGCGCAGAACACGCCGGAGCTCGTCCAGCCACGCGAGCTGCTCCGCCTCCGTGTAGTGCGTAAAGATCGAGATCGCGTAGACGACGTCGAAGGCTCCGCCGGCGAACGCGAGCGGCGGGTCGGGCCGCATCGACGCGAACCGGCCGCTCTCGGGCAGCGCGCGGGCGGCCCAGCCCACGAGGTCCTCGTCGACGTCGACGCCCTCGAGATGGCCCACCTCGGGCAGTCGCGCGACGTAGCGCGCGAGCCGTCCGCACCCGCAGCCGAAGTCGAGCCAGTCGGGGTAGTCGCGCCCGGTCCTCCGCGTCCGGGCGAAGGCGGACTGGATCTGGCGGCTGCCCTCGATACCGACCGACCGGAACACGCGCCGGGAGAGCTGGCCGACCCGCGCGCGGAGCGATGGGGGCGGCAGCGGCCCGCCGAAGGCGCGCGGCGCGGCGAGCGAGACGAGATCGGCCGGCAGGTCGCGCAGGCGCTGCGGCGCGAGGACGGCGGCCCGGCTCAGCCAGCGGCGCTGGCGCGTCGGGACGATCGCACGGACGAGGCCGGCGAGCCTTTCGGACGCGGATGCGGATACGGATGCAGGGAGCCGCATGCGGGGGGATTCTACGGTCCCCCACGCGCGGCTCGCGGACGCTCGCGGGCCAAAACCCTTATAATCCCGGCCCTTTATGACCACGACGTCGGACTCCACCCCCATCGCGAAGATCGGCCGCGGCGCCGGCGGCTCGGCGACCGTCGAGGGCTGGCTCTACAACAAGCGTTCCTCCGGAAAGATCCAGTTCCTGATCGTGCGCGACGGGACCGGCTACCTCCAGGTCGTGATCCCGAAGGCGGAGGTCCCGGCGCAGGTGTGGGAGACGGCCGAGCGGCTGACCCAGGAGAGCTCGCTGCGCGTGACGGGCCTGGTCCGCGAGGAGAAGCGCGCGCCGGGCGGCTTCGAGATGACGGCGTCGGCCGTGACGCTCCTCGGCGCCTCCCCGGACTATCCGATCACGCCGAAGGAGCACGGGGTCGACTTCCTGATGAACCTGCGGCACCTCTGGATGCGCTCCTCCCAGCAGCATGCGGTGCTGAAGGTGCGCTCGGAGCTCGAGCAGGCGATCGCCGACTTCTTCTACGAGCGCGACTTACGTTCGCATCGACTCGCCGATCCTGACGGGCTCGTCGGTCGAGGGGACCTCGACGCTCTTCGAGACCGACTACTTCGGCGACAAGGCCTACCTCTCGCAGTCGGGCCAGCTCTACCTCGAGCCGGCCGCGGCCGCGTTCGGGAAGGTCTACTGCTTCGGCCCGACGTTCCGGGCCGAGAAGTCGAAGACGCGCCGCCACCTGACCGAGTTCTGGATGGTCGAGCCGGAGGTGGCGTTCCTCGACTTCGAGGGCCTCTGCGAGCTCGCCGAGGACTTCATCGTCGCGCTCGTGGGCCGCGCCCTGGACCGCTGCGGCGAGGAGCTCAAGCGGCTCGAGCGCGACACGAGCAAGCTCGAGGCGATCCAGAAGCCGTTCCCCCGGATCACCTACCGCGAGGGGATCGCCCTGCTCCAGAAGAAAGGCTTCGGCGTCAAGTTCGGCGACGACCTCGGCGCCGACGAGGAGACCGCCCTCTGCGCCGACTCGACACGGCCGCTGATCGTGTCCCGCTTCCCGACGGCCATCAAGTCGTTCTACATGCAGCCGGACCCGAAGGACCCCGAGGTCGTGCTGGGGCTCGACATGCTGGCGCCCGAGGGTTACGGCGAGATCATCGGCGGCTCGCAGCGCATCCACGACCTCGCGCTGCTCGAGCGGCGCCTCGAGGAGCACAAGCTGCCGCGCGAGGCGTACGAGTGGTACCTCGACGTCCGCCGCTTCGGGACCTTTCCGCACTCCGGATTCGGCATGGGCCTCGAGCGCGCCGTGGCCTGGATCTGCGGGATCCACCATTTGAGAGAGGCGATTCCGTACCCGCGGACGCTCAAGAGGATCTACCCGTGAGCGCGCCGCCTCCTTCCGACAAGGCGCCGCCGCTTCCCAGTGTCGGGGTCGTCTCGCTCGGCTGTCCCAAGAACCTGGTGGACACCGAGGTCATGCTGGGGCACCTCCAGCGGGCCGGTCACGCGATCGTCCCCGACGCCGAGGCCCGCGTCGTGCTGGTCAACACCTGCGGCTTCATCGACCGGGCGAAGGAGGAGTCCGTCGAGACGATCCTCGAGCAGGTCGAGCGCAAGCGGCGCGGCGAGATCGACCGGGTCGTCGTCGCCGGCTGCATGGTCCAGAAGTACGGGAAGGATCTCGCGGCGGAGATCCCCGAGGTCGACGCGTTCGTGGGGCTCGATGAGCTCGAACTCGCGCCGGCGGCGGTGAATCCTGTCGCCGGCCTGCCGATCCTGCCGCGATTCACCGACAAGCCCCTGGCCACCCGCCTCTATGACGAGCTCGCGCCGCGCGTTCTGTCGCGGCGGCGGGGCTATGCCTACCTGAAGGTCGGCGAGGGCTGCGACAACCCCTGCACGTTCTGCACGATCCCGCAGATGCGCGGGCTCCAGCGCAGCCGGACGGTCGCGTCGCTCGTGGCCGAGGCTCGCGCGCTCGAGGCGCAGGGCGTGCGCGAGCTCGTCCTGATCTCGCAGGACACGACCCGCTACGGCGAGGACCTGGGCCTCGGCCGCCGCGGCCTCGCCGGCCTCGTCGAGGCGCTGCTCGCACGGACGAGCTTTCCGTGGATCCGCTTCCTCTACGCGTACCCGAAGACGCTCGACGACTCCGTGCTCGAGCTCATGGCCCGGGAGCCCCGCTTCGTCCCCTACGTGGACATTCCCCTGCAGCACGTCTCGCGGCCGATCCTCTCCGCGATGCGGAGGGGCGGCGACGGCGCGTCGTACCTCGCGATGGCCGCGCGCATGCGGGAGCGTGTTCCGGCGATCGCCATCCGCACGACGTTCATCGTGGGCTTTCCGGGGGAGGGCGAGCGCGAGTTCCAGGAGCTCTGCGAGTTCGTCCGGCGGGCGGAGCTCGACAACGTGGGCGCCTTCACGTACTCGCCGGAGCCGGGCTCGGGCTCCGAGCCGCTGGGCGATCCGGTTCCCGCGGAGGAGAAGGAACGCCGGAAGGACTTCCTCCTGTCCCTCCAGCAGCCGATCGCTCGAGGCAAGCTCCGGGCGCTCCGCGGCAAGACTCTCGACGCGATCGTCGAGGGGCCGAGCGAGGAGACCGCGTACCTGCTCGAGGGCCGGCTGCGCTCCCAGGCGCCCGAGATCGACGGCCGGGTGCTGATCACCGACACGGGCGGCCGGACGCTGTTCCCGGGGGACCTGGTGCGTGTCCGGATCGGGCGGACCTTCGACTACGACGTGACGGGGACCGTTCTGGCCGACCGCTGAGCGCCGGCCGCCGACAGCGCATGCAAGTCCTCCGCGATCCGCTTCGCGAGTCCGCGTCCGACCTGCCCCGCGGCGGCGTGGGCACGATCGGCAACTTCGACGGCGTTCACCTGGGGCATCGGCGGATCCTGGAGACCGTGATCGCGCGCGCCCGTGAGACCGGCCGGCCGTCCTTCGCGATCACCTTCGAGCCCCACCCGATGGCGGTCCTTCGCCCGAACCACGCCCCCCGCCGCATCCAGACCCTGCGGCAGAAGGAGGAGGTCCTCGCGGCGATGGGCCTCGAGTTCCTCCTGGTCATTCCGTTCACGCGGGACTTCTCGCTGACCGAGCCCGAGGAGTTCGTCCGCAGCCTGCTGCGCGACCGGCTCGGGGCCGCGGAGCTCTATCTCGGCCGGCACTTCGCGTTCGGGCGCGGAAAGCGGGGAGACCTCGCGCTGCTCTCGCGGATGGGCGCCGAGTGCGGCTTCATCGTCTCGCCGGTCGAGGAGGTCGACTGGCGGGGACAGCCCGTCTCCTCGTCGCGGATCCGCCGCGCGCTCGAGAGCGGCCAGGTCGCCGAGGCCGCGGCCATGCTGGGCCGGAGCTATGAGCTCGACGGCCTCGTCGCGCGCGGCGACCGCCTGGGCCATCAGATCGGCGTACCGACCATCAACCTCGAGCCCGAGAACGAGCTGGCGCCGGCGGAGGGCGTCTACGTCACCGAGATCGAGATTCGCTCCTTCGGGCGCCGGTTCGGCAGCGTCACGAACATCGGGAGGCGCCCGACCCTCTACGAGGACTACAAGACGACGATCGAGACCTTCGTGCTCGACTTCACCGCCGACGTGTACGGCGAGAAGGTGCGGCTCTTCTTCCTGGAGCGACTGCGCGAGGAACGGAAGTTCCCCTCGATCCTGGACCTCAAGGAGCAGATCCAGAGGGACATCGGGCAGACTCGGGACTACTTCGCGTCCGCGAATCCAAAATCCAAAATCCAAAATCCAAAATCGCCTTAGCGGAGGGGTCGGACCTCCGGCTTTCCTAGAACTGCACCGTCGCCCGGAACGCGTAGCGCCGTGGCGGGATCACGTGGGTGCCGCCGAAGACGGACAGGATGTTGTAGACGCCCGCCACGTCGGTGGCGTTCAAGACCATGGCCTGAATGGTCACGGGGATCTTGTAGCAGGAAAGATCCGCTCCGACAGAGAAGTCGACGGTCGTGCGGGCCTTGATGCGGTTCGGATCCAGGTCTCCCCCCGTGTGGACGACCACGTAGGGGGCGGCGAAGGCGTTGTCGGGATCCTGCAGTAGGTCCTCGGGGCTCGCGTCGGTGACCAGGCCCGAGTCGTAGCGGATGTTGGTGCCCAGCCAGAAGCCGGTCGTGGCGATGTCGTAGAAGAGCCCGGACTGAATCTGGAGCTTCTGGTCGTGGTCAATCAGGAAGGGTCCGCCAGTGATCGCGTCCACGAACGCCTGGTCGAGGAAGAGCCCGCCGGCGGGCGGCGGCACGTAGATGGCGTGCACGTGCCCGGCCGAGACGAACCCGTGGAAGCCCCACGTCTTCGCCAGGTCGAGGCGGACGTCCCAACCCTTGTACTTGCCGCTCGCGAACGCGATCGGAAACACCACGCCGGTGTTCTCGAACTGATCCTGGTCGCCGGCGTTCTTCGTGTACCGCTCCCAGTAGTCGAAGTCCAGGCGAAGCTTCGAGCCAATCGCCTGCTGAATGCCGACCGTCCAGGCGTTCTGGCGCTCGGAACGCACCGCGAGCTCGCCGCCACCGAGGGCCCGGGAGTCCTGAACGGCCGGAGGCACGATCGCCTCGGCCTCCGGGGACGAAGACAGCAGGATGTTCTCGAACTCGGGCGTGTAGAGCACCCGATCGTAGGTTGCGCGCAGGACCGTTCCCGTGGATTGAATGTAGTACGCGAACCCCAACCGCGGCTCGAGCTGAGCGTCTTTGACCGGCACGTTGTTGTTGTCGTAGCGCAGGCCGATGTTGGCCGTGAAGTTGCCCCAGCGGATGTTGTCTTGCGCGTAGACGGCGTAATACTTTCCGGTTTCCTTGCCCGAAAAGACGAACGTGGTCCCGCCGCGCGTCAGGTCGTAGGGTGCGATGTTCGGGTTGTAGTCCTCCGAGGCCGGGTCGTTGAACGCGGGGTCGGTGATGCCGAAGCGGAAGAGCTCCTTCATCGGATACTGCTTGTAGATGCCGCCGACCTTGACCTCGTGGGTGCCCGAGCCCGAGATCCAGGTGAGGGATGGCGCGATGCCGATGTTGTCGAGATAGCGGCTCGACGCCGAGAGGAGGGGAGTGTCGCCCGGAGACGGGGTCAGTTCGAACCGCGAGAGGCGTCCGAACGCGGTGACGTCCAGCGCTGTGGAGGCCGAGAGAACGCTCTGCCAGCCCAGGTTGTAGTTCTGGTCCACGGTGTTGACGCTCTTGTCCTGCCCGGAGGCTTCCTGCGTGTAGGTGTTGGGCGACCCACGATCGGTGCGGCCGAGTAGGGCCGAGACCCGGAAGGCGTTGGACCGGTCCGGCGTCTGCGAGTCGAAGCGGATGAACGCGCGTTGCGTGTTTCCTGTGTTGTTGAAATTGTCGGGATTCACGGGGTCCGTGAAGTAGTCGGAGCCGGAGGCGTTCACGGACGCGAGGATGCCGAAGCGGTCGGACCCGCCACCGATCGTGGCGCCCGCCTCGTAGGTGTCGAAGCGTGCGTAGCCGCCGTGCACGTCGCCCTTGAACTGCGACCCCAACGCGGACTTGGTGACCATATTGACGACCGCGCCGATCTTTTCGCCGTACTCGGCGGGGACGTTGCCGTAGATGATTTCGAGGGACTGCGCGATGCCGGGATCGATCGAGTTGGAGAACGTGACGCCCGTCTGGTCGGAGATGGTCTGGCCGTCCACCACGTACTCGCTCTGGCTGTGTGCCCCCTGGAAGTGGAAGCGCCCGTTCTCGTCCTTGGCGAAGCCGGGCGTGGAGGTGACGATCTCCTCCATGGCACGGGAGGCCGCCGCCGCCGGCACCCGCTGGATGTAGGACTTGTCGATGTCGATGTGGGAGGTCGTGTTGTCGGTCTCGAGCTGAGCGGCCGTCGGCTCGGCGGTGACCTGTACGGTCGCGGTGACCTCGGGCAGCTCGAGCCTGATGGCGAGCTCCTTCGGAACCGAGGTCCGGATGTCGATGCTCTGGTGTACGGGCTTGAAGCCCTGGATCTCGATGTGGAGCTCGTAGGGGTTGTAAGGGACCGCGTAGAACTGGAACGTTCCGTCGGCCGCGGTGGTCGTGTCGGACTTGAAGCCGGAGATGTCGTTGCGGAGCTGGATGGGCACGCCGCCCAGGGGCTTTCCGTCGGGGCCGGACACGGTCCCGCGGATCGCGCCGGCGTTGGCGGCCGCCCGAACGGCATGGGGCAGCGTCGAGCATGAGCGCCACGAGCAGCGCGGCAGCCCGAACCCGACCGAAACATGGCTTTTCGCCATGGGTTCCTCCTCTCGAAGCCACGGGAATCTCGCCGCGGGGCGCGCAGCGGACCGCACGGTCCGGGTGCCGTTTGGCGAGACCTGTCGAGTCGGCTAGAGAGAGAGGGGAACCGGAGGGCCTCGGGGAGTCCGCGTGAAGGCGGCGACGTGGTCGACGGCGCCAGGCGGCAGGGCGGTCAGCGATCGGGGTCGCCAGATCGGGTCGGGCAGCGCGGCTCGCGAAGCGGCGCCGAAACCGCGGAGCCAGTGGCATGCCCAGCAGGCCTCCCGCTCGCCGAGACGGGATACCGCATGCAGGGACAGCGTCTCCGTCAGCGCGCAGCGCGCCTCGAGCAGCGGGTCGGAGGCTCGGGCGGAGCCGGAGTCCTCGAGGATGGAGTGGTGGTGGATCGTCGTCGCGCCGACGAGCGAGATCGTCAGGAGGAGTCGGGCGAGGAAACGGCGCCGGCCGGTCATGGCGTCGCCGTCCGGCGGACCTCGGCCGGATGGCCCGACGCAGAGCGGAGAGCGCCGCGGTCGCTCACACCTCCAGCCTGTCGCCCGGCCGCGCCACGAGGGCGTACAGCACCGGCATCAGGAAGACGCTGATCAGCAGCCGGGAGAACAGCCCGCCCACGATCACCAGCGCGAACGGCCGCTGCGAGTCGGAGCCGACGCCGGTGGAGAGCGCGGCGGGCAGCAGGCCGAGGGCCGCGACCAGCGCGGTCATCATGATCGGCCGGAGCCGCAGCAGCGCCGCCTCGCGCGTCGCCTCGGCGATGCCCATGCCGCCGACCGGCGCAGCTCGTTGGCGTACGAGATGTAGACGACCGCGGTCTGCACCGACACGCCGAACAGCGCCAGGAAGCCGATGCCCGACGACACCGAGAACGGCGTGCCCGGTGAGGCGCGAGCGCGAGCAGGCCGCCGACCGGCGCCGAGAGCAGCACGCCGACCACGTGATGACCGGGAACTTGAAGTTGCTGTAGAGCGCGAACAGCAGCAGGAAGATCAGGACGAGCGTGAGCGGCAGGACGCACCTGCAGCTGCTCGCGCGACGCGGTGTACTCCTCGTACTCGCCGCCCCAGACGGCCCGGTAGCCCGGCGGCAGCTGGACCTTGGCCGTCGACCTGCCGCCGGCGCGTCCTGCACCGCGCCGGCGAGGTCGCGCCCCTCCACCGAGTACTGGACGCCGATGTAGCGCGAGTTGTCCTCGCGGTAGATGAACGAGGCGCCGCTGGCCACCTGGATGTCGGCGAGCTCCCGGAGCGGGACCTGCTGCCCGTCCGGGCGTGGCGACCAGGATGTTGCCGATCGCCTCGGGCGTCTCGCGGAACTGCGGCTCCAGGCGCACGACGAGATCGAAGAGCTTCTCGCCCTGCACGACCTGCGTGGCGGCGGCCGCCGCCCGACCGCCGCCTCGATCAGGCCGTTGACGTCGGCGACGTTGAGGCCGTAGCGCGCGATCTTGGCGCGGTCGATCGTGACCGTCAGGCTCGGCTGCCCCAGCTCCTGGACCAGCGTCACGTGGCTGATGCCGCGCACGCGTTCGAGCACGCGCTTGATCTCGCTTGCCCTTGCTCTCGAGCACCGCCAGGTCGGGCCCGAAGACCTTCACGGCCAGCGAGCTCTTGAGGCCGGTCTCCGCCTCGTCCACCGCGTCCTCGGCGGGCTGGGTGTAGTTGAAGATGATGCCCGGGAAGCGCCGCGAGCTTCTTGTCGATCGCCGTCGATCAGCTCCGGCTTGCGTGCGGTAGGGGCCCGTTCCATTCGCCGTAGGGCTTGAGGCCGACGTAGAACTCGCGCGTTGAAGAAGCCGGTCGGGTCGGTGCCGTCGTCCGGGCGGCCGTGCTCGGACGGCGACGACGGTGACCTCGGGGAACGAGCGGAGGATCGTCGCGGATCTGCGGGGACGATCTTCGCCGACTCCTCGAAGCGAGATGGTGTACGGCATCGTCGCGCGGACCCAGAGCGCGCCCTCGTCGAGGTGCGGCATGAACTCCGCGCCGATGCCGGGGATCAGCAGCAGCGAGACCGCGAGACGAGGCGCCGACGCGCCGATCATCGGCCACGGGTGGGCGCAGGCACCAGTCGAGGCCCTTCGCGTAGCGGCCTCTGACCGACTCGAAGACGGGGTTGCGGCGCTCGCGGACGCCCTTGCCGCAGCAGCCAGGCGCAGAGCACCGGCAGCAGCGTCAGCGTCAGGAGCAGCGACCCGACCAGCGCGAAGATCATCGTGTCGGCCATCGGCGGGAACAGCTCGCCCGACGGCCCGGAGAGCACGTAGATCGGCAGGAAGCCGCGACGATCACCGCCACGGCGTAGACGATCGGCCGGTCCACCTCGGCGGCCGCGTCGCGCGATCACCTCGCGCGATCCGGTACGTCGTGCCGTGTCGCAGCGCGAGCTGCCGGTAGATGTTCTCCACCATCACCACCGCGCCGTCCACGAGGATGCCGAAGTCGATCGCGCCGATGGACAGCAGGTTGGCCGGGATGTGCTTGAGGTCGAGGCAGATGAACGCGAAGAGCAGCGACAGCGGGATGGTGGCGGCGACGATCAGCCCGGAGCGCACGTCGTAGAGGAAGAAGATCAGCACGACGACGCACCAGCACGATGCCGCGCAGCAGGTTGTCCTCCACCGTGCGCGTGGTGAGCTGGATCAGGTCGCTGCGGTCGTAGAACGGCTGGATCTTCACGTCCTTCGGCAGGATCGCTGTCGTTCAGCTCCCGGGTCTTGGCCTCGACGCCCTTGAGCACCGTCTGCGCCTGCTCGCCGGTGCGCATCAGGATGACGCCCTCGACGGCGTCGTTCCGGTCGTTGAAGCCGAACTGGCCGAGCCGGGGCGCGTGGCCGATCACGACCGGCCCGACGTCCTTCACCAGCACCGGCGTGCCGTTCGTGGACGGCGAGCACGACGTTGCCGATGTCCTCGGTGGTCTGCGAGCCGGCCGAGGCCGCGCACGTAGTAGAACTGGCCGCCCTCGGAGTAGAAGCCGCCGCCCGGCGTTGCCGTTGTTGGCGGCGAGCGCCGTCGACGACGTCGCGGCACCGCAGAGCCCGGCGCCGGCGAGCTTGGTCGGATCGAGCAGCACCTGGTACTGCATCGTCTGCGCCGCCGAGGCCGCGACGTCCGCCACGCCGGGCACCGACTTGTACTGCCGCTCGATCACCCAGTCGTTGATGATCTTGAGCTCCATCGGCGATGCGGTCGGGGCTCTCGAGCACGTAGCGGTAGACCAGGCCGGACGGCGAGAAGAGCGGCGCCACGACGGCGTCACGCCGTCGGGCAGCTCGACGTCGCGGCAGCCGCTCGAAGACCTGCTGGCGCGCGAAGTAGTGGTCGGTGCCGTCCTGGAAGGTGAGGCGGACGTCGGACAGCCCGTAGAGCGAGATCGAGCGCACGACCGTCATCCGCGGGCAGGCCGTTCATCTCCGTCCTCGATCGGCACGGTGATCAGCCGCTCCACCTCCTCGGCGGCGTGGCCGGGCCACTGGGTGACGATCTCGACCATCGGCGGCGACAGGTCGGGATAGGCGTCCACCGGCAGCCGGCGAGAACGACCAGATGCCGACGCCCGCGATCAGGACGGCCAGCGAGCACGACCAGGAAGCGCTGGCGCAGCGACGGCGCGCGACGATCCGGTGGATCAGCGAGCGTCGGTGGCCGCCGGCGCCGGCGGGACCGCCGCGGGCTCGCTCACTGGCTCTCCGCGAACTGGAGGAAGAGCCCGCCCTCGTCGACCACGCTGCTCGCCCGCCGCCAGCCCGGACCGCGACCTCGTAGCGGTCGCCGACCTGCGCTGCCCAGCTGTGACCGGCCGCCGGACGAACGTGCCGTCCGGCGTCGCCGACGAAGACGAACGGCAGGTTCTCGTCGTCGCGCAGCACCGCCGACGACCGGCACCAGCAGGCCCGTGCCGGCCGCGGTCGCGAGCTGGATGGTCACGCGCACGAACATGTCCCGCTTGAGCACCTCGCCCGGGTTCGGCGCGACGACGCGCACCGCGGTCGCCTTGCGTCTCCGGATCCACCAGCGCGCGCGACGTAGTCCACGCGTCCCGCGGTACAGCCCGGCGGTGCCGTCGGTGAGCGTGATCGCGGCCGAGTCGCCGCTCGGCCACGTCGGGCAGGTCGGCCTCGAAGACGTTGCGCCATCACCCACACGCGTGGACAGGTCGGCGACGGTGAAGCAGGGCGTCGTACCCGCCTGGAGCAGCTGGCCGGGTGTGATCAGCTTCTCCACCACCGGTCCCGTCGATCGGCGCCCGGATGACCGCCTGCGGCCCGGCCGGCCGGCCGGTGCGCCGCGATCGCCTCGATCGCGGCCGTCGTCGACGCCGAGCGCGCGCAGCTGCTGGAGCGCGGCCTCGCGGTCGGCCTCGGCGGAGGCGGCGTCGGTCCGCGCCTGCTCCAGGTCGCGGCGCGCGAGGGCGTCGTTCGCGAACAGCTGCTCGTCGAGCTCGGCGATCCGCCGGGCGTTCGCGGCGGTCGCCTCCGCCTTGCGGTAGGTCGCGACGGCCGCGGCGAAGTCCGGCGACGCGACCATCGCGAGCGCCTCGCCCGGCCCACCGCGCGCCCAGGCTGCACCAGGATGCGCGACACCGGGCCCGAGATCGGCGCGAGCGACCTGGGTGGCGCTGGTCGCCGTTGAACGCGACGGTGCCGGTGGCCTCGAGCGTGCGGGCTGGAACGCGGCGCCGTCGACCGGCTCGACGCTCGAGCTGCGCGCGCTGCGCCGCGGTGACGGTGCCAGGTTGCCGGCGCCGGGTCCCGGGGGCGCGGCGTCGCGCGTCGCCTGGCGCCGCAGGCGGCGAGCAGCGAGCAGCGTGCCGCGGACGCCACGGCGACCAGGAGGATCGTCCGGCTAGCGCTCATCGTGCTCTCCGGAGGGCGCGTCGGGATCGGCGGCGCCCGACGGCGCGCTCCAGGTCGGCCCGCGCGTCGTTGGCGGCGCCCAGCGCATCGGCATACTGGCTCTCCGCGTCGAGCAGCGTGCGCGGGCGTCGAGCACCTCGAGCGCGGAGGAGCCGCCGAGGCCGTAGCTCACGGACGCGATCGCGATACGCCTCGCGCGCCTCGGGCAGCAGCTGGTCCCGGAGGAAGAGCACCTGGCGCAGCGCGTCGTCGGCGGTCGCGTAGGCCGTGCGCACGTCCTGCTCCACCTGGGCGAGCGTGTCCGGCGACGTGCTGGCCAGCTCGAGCTCGCGGTGGCGCGCCTCGGCGACCTCGCCCTCGCTGTGCTGCCAGAAGAAGAGCGGACGTGAAGCGCGATTCCGAGTCGTGTAGGCCGGGGGGAGCCGATAGGTGTTGTTGCGCGCCAGGCCGACGTGAGGTCGGGAAGCCAGTACTGCCGGGCCAGCGCTCGTGGCGCGCCGCGCTCCCGTTTCGCTGGCGCCGCGAGACCCCGGAGCTCCGGGCGGCGGGTCTCCAGCGAGCTTCTCCAAGCCGTCGATCGGCGGGGACGCGGCGGGACGCCGAGCGGGTCGGTCGCCTCGATCGGCGCTCCTGGCTGCGGCCCGAGCAGGCGGTTGAGTCCCGCGCGCGCGTTGGCGATGGCTCGCTCGTTGCCGATCAGGTCGTTCTCCGCCTGCGCGACGTCGACTCGCGCCTTGATCACGTCGAGCCGGGCGGTGCCGGCCTCGAAGCGCGCCTCGGTCCTCTTCAGGAAGTCCCGAGAAAGGTTCAGGCCTTCCTCCAGGTCATCGTGATGCTTCGACGCCACCAGCAGAGCGTCGTAGGCCTCGAGGGTCTGAGAGGCGACCTGCTGTTGCAGTTTCGTCAGCGAGGATTCCGCCGAGTGCAGGTCTCCGCGAGCCGCCTCGCCGCGCAGATGGAACTTGTCGGGGAACGGCAGCGTCAGGCCCACCCCGTAGTCCTGTGTCATTGCGGTCCGCGGCTTCCAGGAAGCTCACCTGCTGCTCGAGCGTGACCACGACGAGGGATCGGGAAACGCAAGCGCCTCGCTGACGCGTGCGCGAGCCTGCTCGACCTGCTCTCGCGCGGCCGTGATGGCCGGGTTGCGAGCGACCGCCTCGTCGATCGCCTGGCGCCGCGTCAGGCCGGGCCCGGCCGGCAGTGGCTCCTGCGCGAGCGCGCCCTGCGCGGAGGCGTCCGAAATGGCCGCGGCGGCCGCGAGGGCGGAAATCGTCAAGATACGAATCAACGAGACTCCCAGGATGCTCCGGAAAGTGGGAACGGAGAATTCCTCCGCAAAGCCAGAATCGCGGCGGCGGGAAAGCCGATGTTCCGAGGTTTCACGAGTCCTCCTCACCGACGGGTCGTCCGGCGCGCCGAATGCGCGCCCGGGACCTAGAACGACGCGGCGGGAGGAGAGCGGCCCGGCAGATCCGCGGCGGCCAGCCGGCCATGGGACAGCGGATCGACGGGCGGAGGCGTGGGCTTCCAGGCGGAACCGGCCGGGAGGAGGCCGGCGAGCGGAGAGGCGACGGCGACGCCGTGGTTGAGGCAGGCGAGGCAGCCGTGGTTGGACTCGGGGGCGGCCGATCGCTGGAGGGCGACGGACGCGGCCGGGAGCGTCTCTCCCGGCTCGGGGTGCAGGCCGAAAGACGCCCCGATCGCGATCAGGGCGGCCGCGCAGAGTGCCAGCCTCGCGGCGGGGGAGGTCCGGATGCCGGCGCAGCATTACGGTGTGGAAAGCTCCGGAAACCTTGATTCTATTCCCCTTCCGGCCCCGAAGCGGACGATGCGTAGAATGCCCGCGTGAATTCGGGAACCGGAGTCCTCTCGCCCGTCCTCGAGGCCGGCCCGGGCGCGACGGCCGCCCTGCGGCGGCGGATGTACTGGCTCCTGGGGCTGACGTTCGTCCACGTCGTCGGCGAGGGAGGCCTCGCGCTGTACGAGGCGGTCCGGACGGGGAGCCTTGCCCTTCTCGCCTTCGGGCTCGAGAGCGTCATCGAGGGCGGGGCCGCGTTCCTGGCGGTCGCGCATCTGCGCCACCTCGCCGACGAGGAAGAGGACCACGCGCACCGCGACCAGCTGCTCGCCCGATGGATCGGCGTCTCGTTCCTGCTCCTCGCGACCTACACGGCGGTACGGGGAGCGTTCGAGATCTTCGGAGGCTCGCACGTCGAGCCGAGCCTGCTCGGTTTGCTCCTGACGATCTTCGCGACCTTCGGGATGCCGGTGATCGGTTACTTCAAGTGGAAGACGAGCCGCAACCTCGGCAGCAAGGGGCTGGCCGCGGAGGCGAAAGAGTCGATCGCCTGCTCGATCGACTCGGCGCTGACGCTGCTCGCGATGGCCGCCGGATTGCTCCACGCGCCGGGCTGGGTCGATCCGGCGCTCTCGCTCCTGATGGTGCCGTGGTTCCTGCGGGAGGGCCTCGCCCACGTGCGCGGGCGCGTGCACGCACACGTGCATTGATCACCGCGCCGTCTCGCCGGTTCGTGTAGGATGAGGCGAGTCCCGTGGCCTGAATCGAATGGCCCGGTCCTCGCATACTTCAGCGGGAAGGAGCTTTGTTCATGGGGAATAACCCGAATGTGGCCCAGGTGTCCGACGCCAGTTTCGACGGGGACATCCTGAAGAGTCCGGTGCCCGTGCTGGTGGATTTCTGGGCGCCCTGGTGCGGTCCGTGCCGCTCGGTGGCCCCGATCGTCGAGGACCTGGCCAACCAGTATGCCGGCAAGCTGAAGGTGGCGAAGATCAACGTCGACGAATCCACCGACGTGGCGACCCGTTACCAGATCACCTCGATCCCGACCTTCATCCTCTTCAAGAACGGCCAGGTGGCCGACCGCGCCCTGGGCGCGCTGCCGCGCAGCGAGTTCGTCAAGCTCATCGACCGCAACCTCTGATCCCGGACATGGCGGCCGAGACGGAGCCCGGCGCGGAGCCGGGCTCCGGCGCTTTTCCGGCGCTTCTCGTTCCTCCCGCCGTCCCCTTTCTCGCCCGTCACCCGACTCCCTCACGACGCTCGCCGGCGCCTCCCGTCGGGGTGCGTCGTCGGCTCCGGGCGTGTAACCTTTACCTCCCGGGGCGCGTTGTGGGAAGTAGCCTCGCCGGAAGATTTCGCGTGTCCTTTCCGTTGGACGAAACACGATGAAGAAGCTGATCTGGGTAGGGGTTGTCCTGGCCCTGGGCGTCGGTGCGATCTTTCTGCTGGGCGGCCGCGGCCGCTCCGAGCCGAAGTACCGCACGGCGAAGGTCGACACGGGCAACGTGACGCAGGCCGTGGCCGCGACGGGGACCCTGTCCGCCGTGACGACCGTCAAGGTCGGGAGCGTCGTGTCCGGGAACGTGGCGGCGCTGCACGCCGACTTCAACAAGACCGTCAAGAAGGGCGAGCTCCTGGCGGAGCTCGATCCGGTGCCCTTCCAGGAAAAGGTCAACCAGAGCACGGCGGCTCTGGAGAAGGCGCAGGTCGACGCCCGCAACTCGCAGATCGCGCTGCGCCGCCAGAAGGCGCTCTGGGATCAGCAGCTCGCCGCACAGGCCGACCTCGACCAGGCGCAGGCGAACTACGACTCCGCCGTGGCCGCGGTCAACCAGGCCAAGGCCATGCTGTCCTCCTCGGAGACGGACCTTCGCAACAGCAAGATCATCGCGCCGATCGACGGCGTCGTCGTCGACCGCGAGTACGACGTCGGGCAGCCGGTGGCGGCGTCGTTCCAGGCTCCCACGATCTTCACGATCGCGCAGGACCTGACCAAGATGCAGGTCTCGGCGGACGTCTCCGAGTCCGACATCGGCCTCTGCAAGGTCGGGCAGCCCGTGCGTTTCACCGTCGATGCCTATCCCGATCAGACCTTCCGCGGAAAGATCGCGCAGATCCGCCTGAACGCGACCGTCAACCAGAACGTCGTGACCTATCCGGTCATCATCGAAGTCAACAACGAGGACCTCGCGCTGCGGCCCAGCATGACGGCGAACGTCACGATCGACGTCGCCACGGTGAAGGACGTCGTCCGCGTTCCGAACGCGGCGCTGCGCTTCCGCCCGGAGAACGCCGCCGCGAGCGGCCCGACGCCTTCGCCGGAGGAGCGCGCGGCGCGCGCCGGCGGTGCTCCCGGGAACGTGGGCGCGGCGCGGCAGCTCGGCCAGAGCGCGGGAGCCGGGGGCGGGAAGCCCAAGAAGACCGCCAACCAGCAGACGGTCTACACGATCGCGGCCGACGGATTGGGGGACCCCAAGCCGGTCTCGATCCGCACCGGCATCTCCGACGGGCGTTTCACGCAGGTGGCCTCGGGCGAGCTCAAGGCGGGCGAGACGATCGTGGTCGGGCTCGCGACCGCGAAGGCCGACGCCACGGCGGGCAGCACGGCCGGCCGGCGGGGGCCGGAGGCCCTTCTGAGCCCGGAGGTCGCCGAGGTCATCCGGATCGAAGACCTGGTCCGCGTGTACCAGATGGGCGAGGTCGAGGTCCGGGCGCTCGACGGCATCACGCTCTCGATTCTCCCCGGTGAGTTCGTGGCCGTGATGGGACCCTCCGGCTCGGGCAAGTGCACGTTCATGAACATCGTCGGCTGCCTCGACCGCCCGACGTCGGGCCGGTACTTCCTCGATGGCGTCGACGTCTCCGGCCTGGACCGCGACGCAGCGCGCGGAGATTCGCAACGGGAAGATCGGCTTCGTGTTCCAGTCCTTCAACCTGCTCTCCCGGACCTCGGCGCTCGAGAACGTGGAGCTGCCGCTGATCTACGCCGCAGCGACCATTCCGACGCGCGAGCGCGAGGAGCGGGCGCGCAAGTGTCTCGAGATCGTCGGCCTCGCCGGCCGCGAGGACCACCACCCGAGCCAGCTCTCGGGCGGCCAGCAGCAGCGCGTCGCGATCGCGCGGGCGCTCATCAACGATCCGAAGCTCATCCTGGCGGACGAGCCGACGGGGAACCTCGACACGAAGACCTCCGAGGAGATCATGGCGGTGTTCCAGCGGCTCAACGACGACGGCAAGACGGTCGTGCTGATCACCCACGAGCCGGACATCGCCGAGCACGCCAAGCGAGTCGTCGTGTTCCGCGACGGCCTGATCGTGGACGACCGGGCGGTCGCGGCGCAGCGGCGCGCCGGGGCCGCGGGGTAGGAGGAGGCGCGATGTTCAAGTTCGTCACCATCCTGAAGGTCGGCCTCAAGGCCATCGCGCGCAACAAGCTGCGCTCGACGCTGACGGCGCTCGGCATCATCATCGGCGTCGCCTGCGTGATCGCGATGATCGCGGTGGCGGCAGGGCTCCCAGGCGTCCATCCAGGCGCAGATCTCCTCGCTCGGCACGAACTTCCTCATGATCTTCCCGGGCGTCGCGACGCAGTCGGGCGCGCGCATCTTCACCGGCAACTCGACGATCACCGACGACGACGTCGACGCGGTGCGCGCCGAGTGTCCGTCCGTCGCCTACGTCACGCCCGTCTCGCGCTCCGCGGGCCAGATCGTCAATGGCAACCTGAACTGGGGCACGTCGGTCCAGGGCGTGGGCGTGGAGTGGCCGTTCGTGCGCTCCTGGAACGTGGAGAAGGGCGCGTTCTTCAGCGACTCGGACGTGCGCGCGGCGGCCAAGGTTTGCCGTCCTCGGGCTCGACGGTGGCGGACGCGCTCTTCGAGGGCCAGAACCCGGTGGGCCAGATGGTCCGGATCAAGAACTTTCCGTTCCGGGTGATCGGCGTGCTCGAGGCCAAGGGCGGCAACTCGATGGGCCAGGACCAGGACGACACCGTCATCGCGCCCTACACGACCGTCATGCGCCTGCTGAAGCAAGACGACCAAGATCGACATGTTCATGGCGTCCGCGGCATCGCGCGCGGAACGTGGACGAGGCCCAGAAGGAGATCGAGGCGCTGCTGCGCCAGCGGCACCGCATGCAGCCGGCCAGGACTCCGACTTCATGATCCGCTCCCAGCAGGAGATCGCGCAGACGGCGGACGAGACCTCGCGGACGCTGTCGGTCCTGCTCGCCTCGGCGGCCTCGATCTCGCTGCTCGTCGGCGGCATCGGCATCATGAACATCATGCTGGTCTCCGTGACCGAGCGCACGCGCGAGATCGGCATCCGCATGGCCATCGGCGCCAAGGGCCGCGACATCCTGACGCCAGTTCCTGATCGAGGCGGTCGACGCTGTCGGTCGCCGGCGGCGCGATCGGCATCGCGCTCGGGATCGGCGCGTCCCGGGTGCTCGCCTGGAAGGCGCGGTGGCCGATCCTGCTCTCGCCGGCGGCCGTTCTCCTCGCGTTCGTGTTCTCCGCGGCGATCGGGATCTTCTTCGGCTTCTATCCGGCCGCGCAAGGCGTCGCGGCTCGACCCGATCGACGCGCTGCGCTACGAGTAGGGAGAAGCTCACGGCCGCAAGCCTTCTGCCAGAAAGAGCACTCGGGGCCTCGGATTTTGGCTGTGAGCTGACGAAGCTCTCCGCTCATCCCTTACAATTCTCCGGTGTCGGGCTATCCCTTCGAGCGCTTCTGGCGGCGCCTGGATCCGCGCCGCAGCGTCACGGCGCGCCTGCTGCTCGGTTTCTCTCTCGCCTTCCTCCTGCCCGGCGGGCTCTTCCTCCTCCTGATCCAACGGCGCCTCTCCGCCGTCGAGGCGTCGTCCGCGGAGCAGGTCGCGGCGGTGCGAGTCTCCGAAGCGGGCGCGCGGATGGCCCAGGACGCCACGTTCCGCGCCGAGTGGATCGAGAGCCGCGCGCACACGGCGGAGGAGGCCGGATGGGCTCTCGCGGCGGCGGCGCGCGCCACGCTCGCGTTGCCGGCGGCCGCGGAGGCTCCGACGCTCTCCGCCGACGGGCGGGGGAACTTCTGGACCGCGGCGCCGGACGAGGAGTCGGTCGTGCTCGTGCCGGGCGCGGGCTCCGACCCGGCCGCGGACGCCGTCCGCGACGCCGCGCGCACGGCCCCTCTCGCCGCCGTGATGTCGGACCTGCTTCACCGGCGGACCTCGATCCGCAGCGTCCGAGTGTGGACCGCGTCCGGAATGGTGCGGCACAGCCCCTGGTTCGATCCGGCCGCCGCGCGCCGGGAGTCCTCGGCGAAGCTCGAGCGCTTTCGCCTGGACCGCGCGGTCGCTTTTCCGGAGGCGCCGCCCGCCACGGGCGAAGACGCCGCGGTGTGGACGGGCACGTTCGTCTCTCCGCCCGAGACGGCCGCCGCGCGGCTGGTGCATCTGCTCCTGCCCGTGCGCGACGCCGCGGGCCGGCTCGTCGGGGGCATCGCGCTCGAGGTCGATGCGCGGCGCTACGTGACCGAGGCGATGGAGAGCTGGGCACCGAACGGCGACTTCTGGTTCGCCCTCGACGGAGAGGGACACGCGCTGCTCATGACCCCGCGCGCGGCGGCGAGCCTCGGCTGGAACGGTCTCGGCGGCGCGCGCCTGGCCGATGCCGGCGCCCCGGAGCTCAAGCGCCTGGCGCAGCGCGCGCTCCGGACCCCGCAGTCGAGCGATCAATACCTGCTGGACGGGCGCCGGGCGAGGATCGCGACCGCGCGCGTCGGTTCCACCCAGTGGGTGTTCGGCGAGGGCCTCTCCGAGCAGGCGCTCGAGACGATCCGCGGCGAGGCCGCCCGGGTGCTTCCGGTCGCGACCTACGCGAGCCTTCGGCGCGACGTCATCCTGCTGTTCGTGGTGCTGCTGCCGGCCGTCCTGGTGGTCACCGCGATCGCGTCCCGGCGCGTTTCGGCCCCCGTCTCGGAGCTGGTCCGAGCGGCCGAGGAGATCGGGCGCGGCCGGTCGGTCGAGGTGGCCGGCAAGGACAAGGAGGACGAGCTCGGCCGGCTCGCGGCCGCGATCGACACGATGGGCCGGCACGTCGAGCGCCGGGTCGAGACCCTCCGCCGCCTCCACGACTTCTCCCGTTCGGCGTACCGCATGACCGACCCCCAGGAGGTGCTGGCCCGCGCGACACAGGCCGTGGCCGGGTTCACCCGCGCGGAGCGCGTGTGGTTCGCCTTCTACGACGCCAACACGAACCGCCTCGAGGCCCGCCTGCCGGCCTGGAACGTCACCGAGGAGATGGCGGGGCAGCTGCAGGTGTCGCTCGACGCGCGTTCGATCGAGGGCATGGTCTTCCGCACCGGGGAGCCGTACTGCAGCAACGACCTCGACCGCGACCCCTACGCGAACCGCGTGCTCCAGCAGGCGAGCGGAGCGCGCAACGCCGTGTTCGCGCCGCTCAAGACCGAGGAGGAGACGCTCGGCGTCGCCGTCGCGGTCAACCGCGACGCGGGGTTCTCCCAGGAGGAGGTCGACGCGCTCACTTCGTTCGCCGACCTCGCCTCCCTCCTGCTGCGCAACGCCCGCCTGTACAGCGCGCTCTCCGGGACCGTGGACGAGTTGCGGCGCGCGAGCCGTCTCAAGGACCACTTCCTCCAGAACGTCAACCACGAGCTCCGCACGCCCCTGACCGCGATCGTCGGCTGGACCGACCTCTTCTCGGAGGGCGACGTGAACGAGGAGACGCTCCGGCGGGGACTTCGCCAGATCCGGCAGTCCTCCCGGGTGCTGCTCGCGCTCATCGACGACCTGCTCGACCTCGCGCGGCTCGACCGCGGCGCGCTGACCCTGCAGTGGAGGCCCGTCCTGCTGTCCGAGGTGATCCACCGCTCGCTCGAGACGGTCCGGCTGATGGCCGAGACCCGCGGCGTGGTCATGATCCTGGCGCCGCTGCCGGAGCCGATGGCGCCGGTGCGGGCCGACGCGCTGCGCCTGCAGCAGATCCTCTGGAACCTGCTCTCGAACGCGATCCACTTCACGCCCGAGCACGGCCGCGTCGTGGTGCGCGTCGAGCGCGAGGCCGAGCGCTTTCTCGTCAGCGTCGAGGACGACGGGATCGGGATCCCGGAATCCGAGCTGCCCCACGTCTTCGAGCGCTTCCGCCAGGTCGACGGCTCGGCAACCCGCGGCCATGCCGGCATGGGCATCGGCCTCGCCCTCGCGCGGATGCTCGTCGAGCTGCACGGGGGCGCGATCTGGGCGTCGAGCGTCGTGGGGCAGGGGAGCCGGTTTACGTTTTCGCTACCCGTGCGGTAGGAGCAATTGTCGATTGAGGATTGAGGATTTGGAGATTGGGTGGGAAAGGGACGCATCGTCCCAATCCAGCCAATCGGCAATCGTCCATCGACAATTGCCCCTCGAGTCAGCCGGTCAGCCGATCAGCCGATCAGCCCGACGCTGCGGGTAGGCCCGTCCCCTTGAGGAGCTCCTTCACCGCCTTCAACGTCTCCTCCTTGCCCGGGACGCAGAGGTTCGGGTCCTTCTCGGTGCCCGCGGCGATCGCCGCGGCATAGCCCTCGCAGTCGTAGCCGCACGCCGTGCAGTCGGTCTGGGCCATGGCGGCGTAGAGCTTGAGGGCGAGATTCCCGTTCTTCGCCATTTCCATGCGCTTGGGCAGCGGGATGGTCTCGTCGTGGAAGGCCGGCGCCTCCTTCTTGGGCTTGGGGGCGGCGGCGACCTCGTCCTGCTCGCGGCCGGTCTCGATCCAGCTGCCCCACGAGAGGCACGTCGGACAGATGAAGTGGTAGTCCCAGCCCTGCGGGATGAAGACGGCCGGCGTCCGGAAGATCGTCAGCGCGTCGAAGTCCTGGGGGCAGGCGGGCGACTCGCTCTCCTGCGCGTCCTTGACCATCGTCTTGACGTGCGGGCGCGAGTACTCGATCTGCTTGGGTTTCTGCGTGAACCGCAGCGTCTCGCCCTTCGGGCAGACCATCACGACCTGGGGCTTGTACACGCGGTCGACGAAGAAGGTCCGCATCGGCACGTCGTGCGTCGGACACACCGACGGAGCGTCCTTCCAGAAGGAGGCCACGAGGTTGGATTTGTCGGGGAGTGACAGTCTCATCGGTTGGATTTTAGCTCAGAGCGGAGAGTTTTCCGATCAGCCCCGCACGAACGGATTCCGGTCTTTCTCCTCGGCGATCGTGGTGTCCGGGCCGTGGCCGCAGATGACCCGGAGGTCTCCGGGCAGGCGATAGAGACGCTCGCGAATCGACGCGAGAAGCGTCTCGGAATCGCCGCCCCAGAGATCCGTCCGCCCGATGGAGCGGCGGAAGAGCGTGTCGCCGCTAAAGAGGACGCCGGGGGCGCCGGGGGCGCCCTCCGAGCCCTCGAGGCGGTAGCACGTCGAGCCCGGCGTGTGGCCGGGCGTATGGATGGCCGCGACCGCGAACCGGCCGAAGGCGATCACCTCGCCGTCCCCGACGGGCCGGCCGGGCGGCGCGGGATCGTCGGCGGAGAGGCCGAAGTGCGCGGCCTGCGCGGGCAGCGCGTCGTACAGCGGGTAGTCGTCGGCGTGCAGGCGGATCGGCGCCGCCGTCGCCTCGTGGACGCGCCGCGAGCCGCCGATGTGGTCGAAGTGGGCGTGGGTATGGAGAAGGGCCACCGGCGTCAGGCCGTTTCCGTGGAGCGCCTGGAGGATCTTCTCGGGCTCGTCGCCGGGGTCGATGACGAGGGCCTCGCCGCTCGACGGGTCTCCGAGGATCGAGCAGTTGCACTGCAACGGCCCGACGGGGAGCGTCTCGAGGATCGGACCGGATGCCTTCAAGCGCGCTGCCTCGGACCGGCCGACTTCGGGAGCGTCTCCGCGGGGTTGGGCGGCGTCACGGCGTCACGCGCGCGCCGCTCACGGGTTCACGGCGACGACGGTGTCGACGTCGTGTCGCACCCTGCGGGAAGGATCCGCCCAGACCGGCTGCGGCGAACCGAGGTTGATCTGAACCGCCCACTCCTGGTTGTCGGGGCGGCGGTACTCGGAGGCGAAGAGCTTGCGTCGGCTGCGCGGCGTGAAGATCTCCCAGCGGATCCAGCCGAAGTCCGTGACGCCCTTCTCCTGGTCGAGGACGAAGGCCGGGATCTTCTCTCCCGCCTCGATCGGCGCGTCCCGCACCGTCGTCTCCCGAAACCCATTCGCGCGGAGACGCTCGACGAACTCCGCGGAGACGTCGCGCCCCTGGTGCGTCAGCGCGTGACGGCCGCGCGCGACCCCCCGTCCGAGGATCAGGTCGTCGAGGGCGGAAGCGAGCTCGGGGTCCATGGACCGATCTTAGCGCCGTGGCCTGATCTCGGGCCCGTCCAGAGATGGCGCAGGCAGAGGGCAGCGGTGATCCACGAAGCCAGGGCGAGGAGGGCGGCCAGGCTCGCGCACCAGGCCGGGCGGGACGCCCAGAACCAGGACGCGAACGTCGCGATGGGAGCCATCCGTATTCCGCGGAAGTGGTGCGTCGGAGCGCTGAGAATCAGGCGCCCGCTCGGCTCGACGAAGAGGATCAGATCGCCGACGATCAAAACGACGAACAGCGCCGCGAGCACCGCCTTGAAGATCTTCGCCGCGCGCGCCTCTCGAGCGGCCGCCCAGGTCAGGAGCAGCGATTCCGCCAGCGCCATCGACCACATGTACCAGCCGCCCGCGCCGCCCGGTCCTCCGCTCAGGGCGAAATTGCGATAGGCGAAGTAGCACAGCGCGAAGACGAAGCAGAGGATCGGAACGATCAGGTCCCACCGCCGGTCATCGGCTGGTCTCCCGAGCCAGGACCTCGGTCGAACCGCCTCTCCGAGGAGGTAGGCGAACGCGGCCGCGATCAGGAGATAGAGGAGAGTCGGGAGAACGATGTCGGACATGCCCGACATCCAGATCTGCGTCTTGATCATCGTCCAGACGTCATCGAGCCACGGCACGTCGAGCGGGCTCGGAGACCCGGGACGCTTCAGATTCTCCAGAAGGGAGACGGGGTGTCCGTGGATCCGCCACGTGAAGAGACTCAGCGCCAGACCCGGCGCGAAGAGGACTCCGAGGAAGCCGGCGGACCTCGGGGTCCAGGGCCGTCTTCGTATTTCGTCCCAGGCGAGCTTGGGAACCGCGGTCCAGCCATAGAGCTTGGCCCAGGGCGAAAGGCCGGCCGCCGTCGCGGCGACCCAGCTGCGCCCTCCGCGTCTTTCCTTCGCGCGCAACGAGGCGTAGAGCGCAAGCGAGATCAGGACCGCGCAGACGGCGTCGTTGCTGACGCGCACGAGCGCGAGCGCATAGCCGGGAAGAAACGCCAGGAGGAGAACGGGGTAGGCCCGACGCGATCCGTAGCCGGCGACGCGCGCCGCGGCGAGAGTCATCCCGCCGACGGCGAGAGCGAGCAGCGCGTTCACTCCACGGAGGAAGAAGAGCTCGTCGATGGGCTCGAGCCGCGGAACGACCCGAAGCAGACCGCCCGCCATCCAGTAGTACGTCGGCGATTGAAGGGTTTCGTAGTTCGGATCGTGGATCGGCTCGCGATCGGGGACTTGCGTCTCCCCGTAGGAGCGCGCCGCGAAGGCGTTCGCATAATTGCGATAGAGCGGCCAATCGCGCAGGCTCGCGAGAAGGCGGGGCGGAAGGCCGACGCTCAGGAAGGGATGCCATCGCGGGTCTTCGGCGTAGGTCTCGACCAGTCCGTGGTGATAGGGCTCGTCGAAGCCGGACCACGGCGGCAGGAGAAATGCCCACGTCAGGAGGCGAAGTCCGAGCAGCAGAACGGCGAGCCGCGTCCTTCGGCGGTCGAGCACGCCCTCTCGATCCTGAATCGCCGGACCTGATACGTTCCCCGCGTGCCGAACGTCGTTTCCCAGGGGATCCGCTTCTCGCTCGCGATCTGGATCGGGGGAAGCGTTCTCGTGATGATCGCGGCCCCCGTGGTGTTCAAGACCGTTCCCTCCCGCGATCAGGCGGGCGCGGCGTTTGGGGAGATCCTGCGGCGGTTCGAGATCGTGAAGCAGCTCCTGTCGCTCCTCCTCGTCGTCTGCGTCTTCGTGGAGCTCGAGCGTTCGGGGGGCCTCGCGGGGCCGGCCGCCGTCTCCGGAATCGCCATCTTCATCGCGGTCGCGACGAACGTTTATCTCGCGATGGTCCTCCGCCCGCGGATGAACTACTTCCGGATGAAGATCGGCTCCTTCGACGCCGCGGCGCCGGACGATCCGTGGCGGAAGAAGTTCGACCGCTTGCATGGCCGCTCGAGCCGGATCTTCGGGCTCGGCGCGCTGGCGGCGGCCGTCGCGCTCTGGTTTCGCCCCTGAACTCGCCGCGCCCAGCGCCTAGTCCCTCAAGCGCGCGATCAGATCGATCTCGACGGCGGCGTCCTTCGGCAGCTGCGCCACCGCAACCGTCGACCGGGCGGGCCGGTGGTTACCGAACCGGCGGGTGTAGACCGCGTTCATGGCGGCGAATTCGCCCATCGAGAGCAGGTAGACCGTGGTCTTGACGACGTCGGAGAGCGTCAGGCCGGACGCCGCCAGGATCGCCTCCAGGTTGTCGAAGACGCGTTCGACGGCGGCCTCGATTCCCCCCGAAACCAGCTCGCCGGTCGCGGGATCGAGCGGGATCTGTCCGGAGGCAAAGAGGAAACCGCCCTCGGCGATCGCCTGGGAATAGGGCCCGATCGCCTTCGGGGCCGCGTCGGTCGCGATGGTCCGCATGGGGCTCATCCTCCTGGGCTAAAATGTAGGGAACCGCGGGAAAAAATGTCCGTCGAGCGAATCCAACTTCTTCACGAAGACTACATTCGCCTGACCGAGAGGTTCAAGGCGTTGTGGACGTTTCACCAATTCCTGCGGGGCGTTCAAAAGACGTTCTTCGCCTCGGAGCCGAGCTACGCGCTGGACTTCGGAAGGCTCTACGACGACGTCCGGGCCGTCGCGGGGACGATCGACACGACCTCGCCCGAGAAGGTTGCGCCGCGGCTGCGCGAGCTCGCGGATCGGCTCGACGCCTTCGCGCGAAAGCTGCGTGAGGCGGACCGGCACATCTCGCCCTCCTACGTGCGGAGGTTCTTCGAGAAGGTGCAGCCGCAGGACGAGAAGATCGCGTTCCACCTCCTGCGGTTCTACTTCTCGCAGCCCGACGTGGACGAGGACGTCGTCGACAAGGTCGACTTCCTCGCGACCGTGGTCGCCGCCGGGCAGGCCGGAACCGAGGCCGGCACCGCGCGGCCGCGGCCCGACATGCAGAAGTTCTTCGAGTCGGCGTCGTTGACGTCGGTCTGGCCGCGGTTGGACGCGACGACCCTGCCCACCATCGTGCGTGCGTTCGACGAGCTCGCCGCGGACATGGCTCGCGCGCAGGAGTTCGAAGACCTGGTGACCGCCCGTCTTCTGAACAACGTCCGCATGATGAAGCGTCGGGTCGCGAGCGGCCTGGCGAATCCCGAGGTGCTGGCCGCGGTGGCGTCGTGCAACCTGAAGACGCGGTCGGTCTTCCGGCGCCTCTACGACCGCGAGGAACGCCGCCTCGAGGAGGCCACGGAGCGCATCGGCGACCTCGAGAAGGAGCTGACCCGCGGCGGGCTCGAGACTCCCCCGGGGCAGGAGTTCCAGCGCTTCCACGAATCGCGCGTGCGCTTCGAGCGCGAGTCCCGGGACAGCAACCTGAAGGCGCTCCACGTGGTCGAGCTCAAGGAAGCCATCGGCGAGGTCCTCGGCCGCTTCGAGCTGACCGGTCTGGCCGCCGAGGACATCGACGAAGCGCTCGAGCTGGTCGAGGAGGTCGAGTCCGACGCCGCCGACGATGCGTTCTGGAAGCCGTACCTCGACCGCATCCTCTCGCCGGTCGAGATGTACGACGACGGCGCGGGCCCGCTGCGCACCGACCTCGACGGCCTGGAGAACCTGCGCCTCGAGCCGTGGGAGCTCAAGGCCGCCCGCCGCGCCGTCGCCGCCGGCGGCGATCCGCCGAACGAGCGCGACCGCGTCCTGCTCCGCGCCGTGGCGCTGCGTCTCAAGGCCGAGGAGGAGACCGCCGCCCTGCGCGCGGCGGCCGCGGCGGGGTCCGCTCCGCCATCCCAGGATCTCATCCGCGCGGCGAAGGCCACTCTCGGCCGCGTGCCGTTTCTCGACGGGAGCATCTCGAGCGTCATCGACGAGGCCGAGGCGATCAACTCCTCGGAGGAGATCCGCTCGTGGACGCGCACCCGCTTCCGCCTGCTGCGGGCGACCTCGGATCTCTGGCTGATGCAGGACTCTCCCAGAAGCGACCGGCGCGAGAGCCGGGGCTAGGCGGACTCCTCGCGCGGGCCGCGAGCCAGTCCGGTCCCACGGAAAGAAAAGGAGAGGGGGAGTCTCTCTCCGCTCCCTCTTCCGGCAAAGGACGGCTCGGCGCACCTCATATACTCCGCGCGATGAGCGGCGCTGACGAAAAACCACAGCCCGGCGAGGCTTCCGAGGGCTCCTCCGAGAGCGACCTGCTGCGCAACCGGCGCGAAAATCTCCGCCGGGTCGAGGCGCTCGGAATCCCCGCGATGCCGGTGCGCTATCCGCTCACGGCGACCGTCTCGGAGATCGTTCAGCGCTACGGCGACACGCCCGGGCCCGAGCTCGAAGCGTCGCCCGCGACCGTCACCACGGCGGGACGCGTCCTCGCCCTCCGGACGGCCGGCAAGGCCGGGTTCCTGGACCTCTCCGACGGCCGCGGCCGGCTCCAGGTCTACCTGCGCAAGGAGGCGGTGGGCGAGCCGACCTTCGCGATGTACCAGTCGCTGGACCTCGGAGACTGGGTCGGCGCCGAGGGCGAGATCTTCCGGACGCGGAGCGGCGAGCTCTCGGTCAAGGCGCGCTCCCTCGTGCTGCTCGCGAAGTGCCTGCGGCCGCTTCCGGAGAAGTGGCACGGGCTGAAGGACGTGGAGCAGCGCTACCGGCAGCGCTATCTCGACCTCGCCGTCAACCCCGACTCGCGCGAGGTCTTCGAGCGCCGCGCGGCGATCGTGCGCTTCCTTCGACGCTCGCTGGACGCGAAGGGGTTCCTCGAGGTCGAGACGCCGATGATGCAGACGATCGCCGGGGGCGCGGTGGCGCGGCCCTTCGTCACGCATCACAACGCGCTCGACCTCGACCTCTTCCTGCGCATCGCGCCGGAGCTCTACCTGAAGCGGCTGGTCGTTGGCGGGATGCCCCGCGTCTACGAGATCAACCGCAACTTCCGCAACGAGGGAATCTCGACGCAGCACAACCCCGAGTTCACGATGCTCGAGTTCTACCAGGCGTATGCGAGCAGCGAGGACCTCATGCGGTTCACCGAGGAGCTGCTCTCGGGCCTGGCTCAGGAGGTCGCGGGCGGCGTCGCCACGCCGTGGGGCGACGCGTCGATCGACTGGACGCCTCCGTTCCGGCGGCTGACGATGCGTGAGGCCGTGGTCGAGTTCTCGCGCGGCGACGCGCGCGGGGCCGTCGAGGCCCGGGACCTCGAGTCCGAGGAGGCGATGCTCGCCGCCGCGGCGCGCTTCGGAGTCGAGAAGCCGGAGCGCTTTCGCGGCCGGCGGGGCAAGCTGCTCGCCGAGCTCTTCGAGGCGGTGGGGGAGCCGCGGCTGGTCCAGCCGACATTCCTCTGCGAGTTCCCGACCGAGATCTCGCCGCTCTCCCGCACCAAGCCCGGAGAGCCCGAGTGGGCGGACCGCTTCGAGCTCTACGCGGGCGGCATGGAGATCGCCAACGGCTTCTCCGAGCTCAACGATCCGGCGGAGCAGGCGTCCCGGTTCCGGCGCCAGATGGAGGATCGCGCGAAGGGCGACCTGGAGGCGGCTCCGTACGACGCCGACTACGTGGAGGCGCTGGAGTACGGCCTGCCTCCGACCGCGGGCGAGGGCGTCGGCATCGACCGGCTGGCCATGCTGCTGACGAACCGGCACTCGATCCGCGACGTGATCCTGTTCCCGCTGCTGCGGCCCCGCCACTCGACCGACTGATGCGCTTCGAGCCGTTCGTAGCGCTGCGCTACCTGGCCGCATCCCGCCGCCGCACCCACGTCGCGCTGATCGCGAAGATCTCGATCCTCGGCCTCGCCCTCGGCGTGGCGGCGCTCATCGTGTCGCTCGCCCTGCTCGAGGGCTTCCAGGATCGGATCCGCCGCCAGATGCTGGATCGCGCGCACCTCCGCGTCTCGCCGGTGCGCGGCGCGCGTCTCGCGGACGCGGACCGGGTGCGCGACGCGCTCGCGAAGCTGCCCGGGGTGTCCGGAGTGACGCCCGTGATCGGGGGCCGCGGCTGGGCGTCGGACTCCGCCGGGACCGCCGCGATGCCGGTGCGCTACCGCAATGCGCCCGGCCTCGACGACGCGTCCGGTCCGGCCGCCCGGGTCAACGCGTCGGTGTCGCTGCGCATCCACTCCGGCGAGGGCGAGACGATCCGGCTGACGTCCTCGCGGGTCCGGCTCTCTCCCATCGGTCCGATCCCCGTCGCGGTCGAGGCGCGCGTGCAGCACGTCGCGCTGACCGGGGCGCTCGACAAGACGCCCGAGGTCGAGGTGTCCGAGGCGACCGCGCGCTCGCTGACGGGGGAGCTCACGGGCGCCGACGCCTACGAGGCCCGGCTCGCGGATCCGGCGCGCGCGGAGCAGGCCGCGGCGGCCGTCCGCGCGGCGCTCGGGGACGCCTACCGTGTCCAGACCTGGCGGGAGCTCAACGCGCCGCTCGCGTTCGCGCTGCGTCTCGAGAAGGTGGTCATCTTCGTGACCGTCGCGCTCGTCATCCTCGTCGCGGCCCTCAACATCGTCTCGAACATCGCGCTGACGGTCGTCGAGAAGAAGAGGGACCTCGGCGTGTTCACGGCGATGGGGGCGACGCCGGCGTCGCTCGAGCGGATCTACCTGACGCTCGGCGCCGTCATCGGAGTCACCGGGACCGGCGCCGGCGTCGTGTTCGGCGTCGGGCTCTCGCTCCTGCTGGAGCGCTATCACCTCGTGCCATTGCCGTCGCAGGTGTACCTCGTGACCCACGTGCCCTTCGCCGTCTATCCCGGCGAGGTGCTCGCGGTCGCCGCGTTCGCTCTCGTGACCGCCGTGTTCGCCGCGCTGCTGCCTTCTCGCGCCGCCGCCAGGCTCGCGCCCGGGGAAGCGATCAGGCTCTCCAGATGATTTTGGATTTTGGATTTTGGATTTTGGATTACGAGGATCCAGCGCCGCGTCCCGAATCCAAAATCCAAAATCCAAAATCCAAAATGTGACCATGCTCGCCGTCAAAGCCGACAGCCTCTCCAAGACCTACACCGGCGAGGGCGCGCCCGTGACCGTGTTCTCCGGCCTGTCGTTCGAGCTGGAGGAGGGGGTGTTCGCGGCGATCATGGGTCCCTCGGGGGTGGGCAAGTCCACGCTGCTCCATCTCCTCGGCGGGGTCGACCGGCCGGACTCGGGACGCGTGGAGGTCTTCGGCCAGTCGCTCGAGGAGCTGTCGCCGCGGGACCGCGCGCGTTTCCGCAACGAGCGCATCGGCTTCGTCTTCCAGTTTCACCACCTGCTCCCGGAATTCACCGCGTGCGAGAACGTGGCGTTCCCGGACCGCATCGCCGGCGTGGCGCCTCGGGAGGCGGAGCGCCGCGCGGAGACGCTGCTCGCCCGCGTCGGACTCGCGGAGCGCGGCCACCACTCAGCCCGCGCGCTGTCCGGCGGAGAGCAGCAGCGCGTCGCGATCGCGCGCGCACTGGGACGCGGCCCGAGTCTGCTGCTGGCGGACGAGCCAACCGGCAATCTCGACGCCGCGGCGGCGCAGACCGTGTTCGCGCTCCTGCGCGAGCTGCACGCGGAAAGGCGGATGACGACGATCCTGGTCACGCACAATCCGGAATTGGCGCAGCGCTGTGATAGACTTTTCACGATGTCCAGGGAAGGAATCGCTCCCTCGACCGGTTTGCCTGAGCGAGGATGAATCCCGTAGAGTCACTCTCGCACCATGGCCTCACCTCCTTCTTCCGCCCCGACGGCGGCTAAGAGTTAGCCCCCACCCTCATGTTTGAGAAATACAACGAGAAGGCTCGACGCGCGCTGTTCTTCGCGCGCTACGAGGCCTCGAAGCTGGGCTCCAAGGTCATCGAGTCCGAGCACCTGCTTCTCGGCATCCTCCGGGAGGGCGAAGACATCATCAAGGAGATCTTCGCCCGCTTCAACGTGAAGCCCGAGGAGGTGCGCCGGGAGATCGAGGGCGACCGGATCTTCGTCGAGCGCATCTCCTCGACCGCCGAGCTGCCCCTGTCCGAGGAGTCCAAGAAGATCCTCGCCTACGCCTCGCACGAGGCGGAGTCGATGATGCACCCCTACGTCGGCACGGAGCACCTGCTCATCGGGCTCCTGCGTGTCGACGGGTGCGTGGCCGGCCGTCTCCTGACGGCCCGCGGCTTCAACCTCTACGGCGTGCGCGAGGAGACGATCTCGCTCATCAAGGAGCGCGAGGTCTCCAAGCAGAAGAAGGAGCTCCCGTTCCTCGCGGAGTACAGCCGCGACCTGACGCAGCTCGCCGGGACGGGAACCTTCGACCCGCTGATCGGACGCGACAAGGAAGTCGAGCGGATCATCCAGATCCTCTCGCGGCGCACGAAGAACAACCCGATCCTGCTGGGCGAGCCCGGGGTCGGCAAGACGGCCATCGTCGAGGGCCTCGCGACGCGCATCGTCGAGGGCGCGGTGCCGATGTTCCTCGCGGCGAAGAAAATTCTGGCGCTGGACCTGTCCCTGATCGTGGCCGGCACCAAGTACCGCGGACAGTTCGAGGAGCGCCTGAAGGGCATCATCCGCGAGCTGCGCGAGAACCCCGACCTGATCATCTTCATCGACGAGATCCACTCCCTGATCGGGGCCGGCTCGGCCGAGGGCTCGCTCGACGCCGCGAACATCCTGAAGCCGGCGCTGTCGCGCGGCGAGGTGTCGTGCATCGGGGCGACGACGCTCAAGGAGTACCGCAAGTACATCGAGAAGGACCGGAGCCTGCTGCGCCGCTTCCAGGCGATCCAGGTCGCGGCGCCGTCGGAGAACGAGACCTTCGAGATCCTCGAGGGCGTCAAGGATCGCTACGAGCAGTTCCACAAGGTGCGCTACTCGGCCGAGGCGATCAAGACGGCGGTCTACCAGTCCAACCGCTACATCACCGACCGCTTCTTCCCCGACAAGGCCATCGACATCCTGGACGAGGCGGGCGCCAAGGTGAAGCTGAAGCGCGTCGCCGACACGCAGAACCTGCGCAAGCTCGAGCTCGAGATCCGGCAGATCGTCAAGGAGATGAAGAAGGCGATCTCGGACAAGGACTTCGAGAAGGCGGTCTTCCTGCGCGAGCGCGAGATCGAGCTCAAGGAGGAGATCGAGCGCGCCAAGGTGCAGTCCGCCGAGCGGACCGACGCCACGCGCGAGGTCACGCGGCGCGACATCGAAGAGATCATCTCCTCCTGGACGGGCATCCCGGTCGCGTCTCTCGAGATGGAGGAGGCCGAGAAGCTGCTCCACATGGAGGACGCGCTTCGCCGCCGCATCGTGGGACAGGACGCGGCGATCATCGGCGTCTCCAAGGCGATCCGCCGTTCGCGGCTGGGGGTCAACAACCCCAACCGGCCGATGGGCTCGTTCGTCTTCCTCGGACCCTCCGGCGTCGGCAAGACCGAGGTCGCGCGGCGTCTGGCCGAGTTCATGTTCGAAAACCCGAAGTCGCTGGTGCGCTTCGACATGTCCGAATACATGGAGAAGCACGCCGTCTCCAAGCTCATCGGCTCGCCTCCGGGCTACGTCGGCCACGAGGAGGGCGGGCAGCTGACCGAGCGGATCCGCCGCAATCCCTACAGCGTGATCCTGTTCGACGAGATCGAGAAGGCCCACCCGGACATCGCGAACCTGCTGCTCCAGATCCTGGAGGACGGCATCCTGACCGACGCCTACGGGAACCTCGTCGACTTCAAGAACACGCTGATCATCATGACGTCCAACATCGGGACCAAGCACCTGGTCAACCGCTCGCGGGTCGGCTTCGGAAACGCTCGCGAAGTCCAGAGCAACAAGGAGATCGAGGAGCTCGTTTTGAAGGAGCTCCGCCGCGACTTCTCGCCAGAGTTCATCAACCGGATCGACGACATCATCGTCTTCCATCCCCTGGCGCGGCCGGATCTGGCCAAGATCTGCCGCCTCCTGATCGACGACGTGAACACGACCATTGCGTCGAAAGGCGCGCGGATCGACGTGGACGACGCCGCCGTGGAATGGCTGCTCGAGCAGAGCGGCGATGACCCCAACATGGGGGCTCGCCCCCTGCGGCGCGCAATCCAGAAGCACGTCGAGGATCCCGTCTCGGAGCTGCTGATCGCGGCTCGTGAAGAGCGGCCGGAATGGATCGAGGTGCGCGTCGGCCCCGAGGGGCTGCGTGTCACGACGCGCGAGAACGAACCGATCCCGCAGGGCCATTAGGCCGCGGCCCCGCCGCCCCTCCCTCTCGCGGGGAGCCGCGGCGTTTCTCGCCGTCCTGGCGCTCGTCTGGGCGGCCGCCGCCGCGCCTGCGCCTCTGTCCGCCCAGGAGCCTCCGCCGATGCCGACGCCCCCGGCGTCCGCCCCCGCGGCCCCCGCGCCGCCGCCGCCGGCCACCCCCGCAGCTCCGCCGGAGACCGCCCCGGCCGCGCCGCCCGCGGCCGTCCCCGGCACCGGAGAGCCGATCGTGGGCATTCGCGTCGTGGGCTACCAGACGGTGTCTCCCGACACGATCGCGCACTACCTGGGGATCAAGGTCGGCGATCCCTACGATCCGGAGAAGATCCGCTCCAACTTCAAGGCGCTCTGGGACGTCGGCCTGCTCGAGAACCTGGAGATCCAGGCGGAGCGGTCCGCCGGCGGCGTGACGCTCGTCATCACGATCGAGGAGCGCCCGGTCATCAAGTTCATCGACTTCACCGGGAACAAGAAGCTCTCGACGTCGCAGATCAAGGACAAGATCAAGGAGGCCAAGGTCGAGATCCAGCCGGGGTCGCCGCTGTCGCTCAAGGATCTCTCGAAGATGCGCGCGGCGATCTACGACTTCTACATTGAGCAGGGCTTCCGCAGCGCGTCCGTCGACTTCAAGATCGAGGACCTCTCGAAGACCGAGAAGAAGGTCATCTTCAACATCGACGAGGGCGACAAGGTCAAGATCGAATCGATCAAGTTCACGGGCAACGACCACGTGTCCGCCCAGACGCTCCGCAACGCGATGCACAAGACGAAGATCGCGACGTGGTGGCGGCTGCTCTCGGAGAACACGACGTACAGCCAGGCCAACTACGAGGCCGACGTCGAGAGCATGAAGGGCGTCTATCAGTCCAAGGGCTACAAGGACATCGTCATCAAGGACCCCAAGCTCGAGGTCTACGTCGTCAATCCCCAGTCCAAGAAGCAGAAGCGGCGCGTGCGGATCACGATCCCGGTGGCGGAGGGCGACAAGTTCTTCGTCAACCAGATCAAGATCACGCGCACCGACAAGAGCATGCAGCCCGCCGAGAACACCGACCCGACGGTCTTTCCGAAGGGGGCTCTCCTCAAGAGGTTTCACGAGCTCAAGCCGGGCTCGGTGCTCAACCGCGACCGCCTGATCGAGGCCCTGGTGACGATCGAGCAGTCCTACAAGGCGCGGGGCTACATCTTCTGGTTCGCCGATCCGGTGTACCAGGAGATCGGCAACCACAAGGTCGACATCGACATCCACATGTTCGAGGGAGACAAGTACTACCTCGGCCGCCTCGAGGTGCAGGGGAACACGCAGACGCGCGACAAGGTCATTCGGCGCGAGTTCGCCCTGGACGAGGGCGACGTGATGAACATGGAGGCGGTCAAGAAGTCGGTCCAGAAGATCGAGTCCCTGGGCTACTTCAAGATGGGCGAGGAGCCGGGCTTCTCCGTGCGCGAGGAGGAGAAGAAGGTCGACGTCGTCATCAAGGGGCAGGAGACCTCCCGCAACGAGGTCCAGTTTGGCGCCGGCTACTCTGCCTTCGACGGCTTCTTCGGCCAGTTCTCGTTCCAGACCCGCAATTTCCTGGGGCGCGGCGAGATCATCGGAGCGTCGGCGCAGATCGGCAAGGTGTCGAACTACGTCGACCTCTCCTACACGGTGCCGTGGTGGCTGGACAGGAACCAGACGGTCGGCGCGTCGCTCTACCGCCGCAAGGTCAACTACCTTTCGATCGACGAGCTGACCGAGGGCGGCTCGATCTTCTACTCGAAGGGGCTCGGCCTCTTCGACTCGGCGTCCCTTCTCTACTCCTACGAGAACATCGACGCGAACTTCCCGGTTCGCAGCGCGCAGACGCCGCCCGGTCAGCCGCCCCCTCCGCAGAAGTTCAGCGAGACCACGGGCAAGACTTCCGGCATCACGCCGGCGTATCGGTACGACAGCCGCAACGACCCCTTCGACCCGAACAGGGGCTTTCGGTTCAGCGCGTCCGTGCTGGTCGCGCCCAAGCTCCTCGGGAGCGAGACCCAGGTCATCAAGCCGCTGATCGGCTCGACCATCTACATTCCAGTGCCGATCCCGCGGCAGGGGTTGCTCGCCTTCAACGTGGAGGCCGGCTGGGTCCATCCCTTGAACGACACCGACCTTCCGATCTTCGAGCGCTTCCAGCTCGGAGGCGAGCAGAGCCTGCGGGGATTCCAGCAGGGCGCCGTCGTCCCCGTGCACCCGAAGACCTACGAGGTCTTCACCGACGAGTTCCAGCGCATCCTGGGCGGCAACAAGTTCTTCGTCATCAACATGGAGTACACGTTCGTCCAGGCCGGTCCGGCGAAGCTGCTCGCGTTCATGGACGTCGGCAACAACTTCCACGAGTCACAGAACTTCAGCTTCGAGAACATCCGGACCTCGGCGGGCATGGAGCTGCGAGTCTTCCTGCCCATCTTCCAGGCCCCTCTGCGGTTCATCTACGCGGTCAACCTCCACCCGATCCAGCCCATCGACCAGTTCGGGTTCCCCGTCGACTACCTCAAGGAGAAGAAGTCGGGGTTCACCTTCTCGATCGGAAGGACGTTCTGAGAGGAGCCTCGGCTCACACCTCTCCGCTTTCAGGCCCGACCCGGCGGGATCGCCCCTGACCGTAAGCTGTGAGCTGTAAGCTCGTACCTCCGAAGCCCGGAATGGACCCTTTTCGACCCCTGTTTTCCCTCCGTGTAATTTTTGCTAATATGCCCCGCTTTCGTAAAGACGGAGAAGAAGGAGTAGGGATGAAACGCTTGGTCTTCGCGGCGGTAGCCAGCTTCATCGCGGCTGCCGCGTTTGCTCAGGGAAGTGCCCGCCGCCGCACCGCCGGCCACCACGGCGAACATGCGGATCGGCGTGATCAACGTGGAGCGGCTGGTGCAGGAGTCCGCGCTCGGCAAGGAGGCCTTCAACCGGGTCAAGAAGCTCAACGACCAGAAGAAGGAAGAGGCCGACAAGCTCTCGAAGGAGCTTCGCGACATGGAGCAGAAGCTGGCGGACCAGGGGTCCGCGCTCGCGGACGACAAGCGCGAGGCGCTCCAGAAGAGCTACCAGGAGAAGGCGATCGCGTTCAAGCGCTTCCAGGACGACGCGAACCGCGATCTCGAGACCGCGCAGAAGAAGGAGCTCGGGGAGCTCGAGAAGCGCGTCTTCCCGATCATCAACCAGGTCGGCAAGGAGAGGGGCTTCACGCTCATCTTCAACAAGTTTCAGTCGGGGCTGGTGTACGCGGATGACGCCGTCGACATCACGGACGAAGTTCTGAAGGTGTTCAACACGACGGTCGCCGTGCCGTCCGCGAAGCCCGCGGAGGGCTCGGCCGCCAAGTCGCCCGCGGCGAAGTCCGCGCCGCCGGCTCCCGCGCCGACAAAGAAGCCCTAAGGGTCCGTCGCGGCGTCGACGAGAATCGAGGCGTCTCATGGGCCGCTCGCCAGGACCGCGCCGAGGGCGGGGCAGCCGCCCCCGGGCTCGCGTCCCGGCGGGCGCCTTGACCGGCGCCCCAAAGCGCGCCTTGACCGGCGCCCTCGGGGGCGCCTTTACGTTGTCGCAGGTGGCCCGCGTCGTCGGCGGACGCGTCTACGGTGACGGCGAGACGATCCTGACCGGAGTGGCGACGCTCGAGTCGGCGGGCCAGCGGGATCTCTCCTGGGTCAACGACGAGCGGCTCGAGGCGGCCGGCGCGTCGAGCCGCGCGGGAGCGCTGCTCGTCTCCTCGGAGAGCCGCGCGTCCGGAAAGCCGGCGGTCGTGGTTCCTCTCCCGCAGCTCGCCCTGGCGCGGTGGCTGGAGGCCCGCCACGCGCGGCCCCGTCCGAAGCCGGGGAAGGCCCGCGGCGCCTCCGTCGACCGCACGGCCCGCCTCGGGGCCGGGGTCTCGATCGCGGCGGGCGCCACGGTCGCGGCGGGTGCCCGGATCGGGGCGCGCACGATCCTCGCGGCGGGGGCGTACGTCGGCGAGGGCGCCGAGGTCGGAGAGGACTGCTTCTTGCATCCCCACGCGGCGGTGCTCGCGGGCTGCCGGGTCGGCGCGCGGTGCATACTCCACGCAGGCGCCGTGGTGGGATCCGATGGCTTCGGTTACGTTTGGGACGGCCAGGGGCATCACAAGATTCCCCAGGTCGGGATCGTCCGCGTCGAGGACGACGTCGAGATCGGCGCGAACTCGACGATCGACCGCGCGACGCTCGGGGAGACGGTGATCGGCCGGGGCACCAAGATCGACAACCTCGTGCAGGTCGGCCACAACGTGGTCGTGGGCCCGCACGCCGTCTTCTGCGGACAGGCTGGAGTCGGCGGATCCTCCCGGATCGGCGCGGGCGTCACGCTCGCGGGGCAGGTTGGGATCTCGGACCACGTCACCATCGGCGACGGCGCGATCCTGACCGGGCAGGCCGGCGTGGCGCGGCGGGGCCGCGTCCCGGCGGGGGCGGTGCTGTCGGGAATGCCGGCGCTCCCGCATCGCGAGTTCCTGAGGCGGGCGGCCCTGCTCGGCAAGCTCGAGGCGGCCCTCGAGCGGATCGTCGCCCTCGAGAGGCGGCTCGGGTTCGGATCGTCGAAGTAGACGAAGGGGAGGCCCGCGTGGAGATCCGTATCGACGAGATCCTGAAGATCCTTCCGCATCGCTACCCGTTCCTGCTCGTGGACCGCATCCTCGAGCTCGAGCCCGGCAGGCGGGTCGTGGGCATCAAGAACGTCACGTACAACGAGGAGTTCTTTCAGGGCCACTTTCCCGGCAACCCGGTGATGCCGGGAGTCCTGGTCCTCGAGGCCATGGCGCAGGTCGCGGGGATCGCACTGCTCGGCGTCGTGGCGGAAAAGGAGAAGAAATTGCTCTACCTCTCGGGAGTGGATCGCTGCCGGTTCCGCCGGCCCGTCGTCCCGGGCGACCAGCTCCGTATAGAAGCGGAGATCATGTCGCTCAAGACTCGGGTCTGTAAGTGCCGGGCGAAGGCGACGGTCGACGGCAACGTCTGCACGGAGGCGGAGCTCCTGTCGGTGTTGGTGGACCGGCCATGAGCGTCACTGCCGCGGTGCACCCCACGGCCGTGGTGGCCGCCGGCGCCTCGCTGGGCGACGGCGTGACGGTCGGACCGTACGCCACCATCGGCGACGAGGTCGTCCTGGGGGCGGGAACCACGGTCGGCGCGCACGCCTCGATCCAGGGGCCGGCGGTCTTCGGCGAGTCGAACCGCATCTTCCGATCACGCCACGCTGGGCTTCGATCCGCAGGACCTGAAGTACCGGGGCGAGCGCGACGCGCCTCGTCGTCGGCGCGCGCAACACGTTCCGCGAGTTCACGACGGTTCACCGCGGGACGGCCAGCGGCCACGCCGAAACGGTCATCGGCGACGACAACTACTTCATGAACTACACCCACGTGGGACACGACAACCGGATCGGCTCACGGGTCGATCTATGGCCAATTCGGCGGTCCTGGCGGGACACGTCGAGGTCGGCAACTACGCGATCATCGGCGCCTTCAACGCGATCCACCAGTTCTGCCGGGTGGGGGCGTACGCGTTCCTCGGAGCGTACACGGGCTGCCGCCAGGACGTGCTGCCGTTCTGCCGCACGGACGGCCTCGACGCCAAGACGTACGGCCTGAACACGATCGGCCTGAAGCGGAACGGCTTCTCGGACGAGCGGATCGAGGCGCTGCAGAAGGCCTACCGGCTCCTCGTCAAGTCGAAGCTCAACACGAGCCAGGCCCTCGAGCGGATCTCGGCCGAGCTCTCCGGGCATCCCGACGTCGACGAGCTGGTCCGCTTCATCCAGACGAGCGAGCGGGGCTTCATCAAGTGACGGTCCCGGCGCCCGCGCGGACCCCGGCCCGGTCCGACGCGCCGGAGCGGGTGCGGCTCGCGATCGTCGGGGTGGGACACCTCGGACGGCACCACGTCCGGGTCGCCGGGGCGCTCTCCGGATTCGAGCTCGTCGGGATCCACGACCATCACGACGGACGCGCCGAGGAAGTAGCGCGCGAGGCGCGGATCCGCGTCCTTCCCGGCCCGGCCGCCGTCGCCGCCCAGGCCCAGGCGGTCGTGATCGCGACCCCCACGACCTCCCATGCCGAGCTCTGCGGCTTCTTCCTCGAGCGGGGCCTCGACGTCCTCGTCGAGAAGCCGATCGCGAGCACCGTCGCCGAGGCGGACGGCCTGGTCCGTCTCGCGCGGGCGCGCGGCCGGGTGCTGCAGGTCGGTCACGTCGAGCGCTACAACCCCGCGGTGGAGGCGCTCCTCGCGCGGGTGCGCGAGCCGCTCTTCCTCGAGGGCCACCGGCTCGCCCGGTTTACGCCCCGAAGCCTGGACCTCGACGTCGTGTGCGACCTCATGATCCACGACCTGCAGATCGTGACGGACCTCGTCCGCCGGCCCATCGTGGAGATCCGCGCCGCCGGAGCCCCGATCCTCACCCCGCGGCTCGACATCGCCCAGGCCCGGATCGCCTTCGAGGGCGGCTGTGTCGCCAATCTGACCGCGTCGCGGGTCTCGTTCGAGCGCATGCGCAGGCTGCGCGTCTTCGCCCCGGCCCTCTACTGCGCGGTCGACATGCAGACCCGGCGGGTCGAGGCCTACCGGCTCGAGAAGGGGAGCGGGGCGGCGCCCGCGATCGTCTCCGAGGAGGTCGCCGTCACGGAAGCGGATCCGCTGACGCGCGAGCTCGAGGACTTCCGCCGCGCCGTGTGCACGCGCGGCGAGCCGCTGGTGACGGGCGAGATCGGGCGCGACGCGCTGCGGCTGGCCGAACGCGTCGTGGCGGCCGCCGAGGAGCATCGCCGCACCGCGGAGGTCGCCTGGGCGTGAGCGGGACGCCGGGGCGCGTCGGGCTCATCGGCGGCAGCGGAGTCTACGACCTCGAGGCGATCGAGGGCCTCGAGGAGCACGCGCTGCAGACGCCCTTCGGGGCGCCATCGGACGCTTATTTCACCGGGACCCTCGGCGGCGTCTCCGTGGCCTTCCTGTCGCGCCACGGCCGGGGGCACCGCCTGCTGCCGACCGAGATCAACTACCGCGCCAACGTCTGCGGCTTCAAGATGCTGGGCTGCGACGCGCTCCTGTCCGCCTCGGCGTGCGGGAGCCTGCGGGAGGAGTACGCGCCACGCCACGTCGTCATCCCGGACCAGTTCATCGACCGCACGCGGCACCGGGCCGACACGTTTTTCGGCGGCGGGCTCGCCGCGCACGCCGGATTCGCCGACCCCGTCTGTCCGCTCGTATCGGACGCCGTGGAGCAGGGCGCGCGCCGCGGCGACCTGACCGTCCACCGCGGCGGGACCTACGTCTGCATGGAGGGCCCGCAGTTCTCCACCCGGGCCGAATCGCAGCTGTATCGGAGCTGGGGCGCGGACGTGATCGGGATGACGAACCTGACGGAGGCGCGGCTCGCGCGGGAGGCCGAGATCTGCTACGCGAGCCTCGCGTTCGTGACCGACTACGACTGCTGGCGAGAAGCGACCGAGGACGTGTCGGTCGAGACGATCCTGGCCATCCTGGCGGAGAACAGCGCGGCCGCGCGCCGCGCGCTGGCGGACGCCGTCACGCGCGTCGACCCCGAGCGCCGGTGCGGCTGCCGCGACGCGATGCGCTTCGGGATCATCACCAACCCAAAGGCGATCTCCGCCGGCGCGCGGGAGCGCCTGCGGCCCATCGTGGGGAGGTACCTGTGATGCGGCGGACGACTACCGGCGAGACGGAGAGGGACTCATGACGCGGATTTCCTCCGACGGGCGCATCGTCGTGACCGGCTCGGTCGCGTTCGACTACCTGATGACGTTTCCGGGACGCTTCACGGAGCACCTGATCCCCGACCGCATGGACCGGCTCTCGATCTCCTTCCTGGTCGACGAGATGCGGCGGGTCCCGGGCGGATGCGGGCCCAACATCGCCTACGGCCTCGCGCTCCTGAACGAGGCGCGGCCGATCCTCCTCGCGACCGCCGGCAGCGACGCGGCCGAGTACCGCGAGCACCTCGGCCGCCAGGGCGTGGACGTGGCGCACCTCCGGCTCGAGCGCGACCTGTTCACCGCGTCGTTCTTCGTGTCGACCGACCTGGCCCAGAACCAGCTCGCGTCGTTCTACACGGGCGCCATGTCCCGCGCTCGGGAGCTTCCGCTCTCCTCGCTCGAGAAGGAGAAGATCGCGTTCGTCGTGATCTCGCCCAACGACCCGCCCGCCATGGCCGGGTACGCGGAGGACTGCCGCAAGCGCTCGATCCCTTACCTCTACGACCCGAGCCAGCAGGTGACGCGGCTCTCGGGAGAGGAGATGCGGGAAGGCTTCCGGGGCGCCGCGATCCTGATCGTGAACGACTACGAGTTCGGGATCCTCACGAACAAGACGGGGCTGGACGGGGATGCGCTGGCCGAGAGCGTTCCGGTCCTGATCGTGACCCACGGTCCCGACGGGTCCACGATCCACGCGCGCGACGAACAGGACCGTCACGTCCAGCACGAGGTGCCGGCGGCGAAGGTCGAGAGCGAGGCCGTGGATCCCACCGGTGTCGGAGACCTGTACCGGGCGGGCCTGCTGCGCGGGCTGCGCATCGGCGCGCCCTGGCCGGTCGCGGGCCGGATCGGCGCCGTGGCGGCGGTGTTCGGCCTGGAGACACTGGGGCCACAGCCCCCGCGGTTCAGCCCCGAGGCCTTCATGAGCCGGCTACGCCCGCAACTTCGGCGAGACGCCGGAGCCTCGAGCGGATGTTCGTGTAGGCGCGTTCGGGGCCGCCCGCGGGTCGTTCCACCGCCCTGCTAGACTTACCCATCCCAGCGAGGTCGAGTTCCTTGAGCACGCGCTTATCGCGCCGCGCAGCGGCTCCGTTTTCGCCGAGGCAGTACGAAGGCAGCCTCGATGCCGAAGGCCTGCGCCTCGGGATCGTCTGCGCGCGCTGGAACCCCACGATCACCGACGCGATGCTGGCCTCCGCGATCGACACCGTCCGGAGGCGGGGCGCCCGCGCATCGGACGTGTGCGTCGCGCGTGTTCCGGGGGCGTTCGAGGTCCCGTCGGGCGCGCGGGCGTTGCTCGACTCCGGGCGGTATCAGGCCGTGATCGCGCTCGCGGCAATCGTCCGCGGCGACACGACCCACCACGAGATCCTCGGCCACTCGGTGGCTTCCGCGCTGGCCACGCTCTCGGTCGAGTCCGGCGTGCCGATCGGCTTCGGGATCCTGACCTGCGACACCATGGAGCAGGCCCGCGCGCGGACGGGCAAGGGCGTGGAGGCGGCCGAGGCTGCGATCGAGATGGCCAACCTCCGGCGCCACCTCAAGGCGAAGGCCTGACCGATGGGTGCCCGCCGCAAGGCGCGCGAGCTCGCGCTCCAGATGCTCTACGAACACGACGTGTCGGGCACGGAGCCGAACGAGATGTTCCTCCGCTCCGACGAGATGAAGAAGTCGCCGGAAGGCATCCAGGACTTCACCCGCCGGCTGGTCAACGGCACGCTCACGCACCGCAACGACCTCGACGAGATCATCTCGCGGCAGGCAGACCACTGGCGCCTCACCCGGATGCCGGTCGTCGACCGCAATATCCTGAGGCTCGCGCTCTTCGAGCTGCTGCACGAGCCCGAGACCCCGCGGCCCGTGGTGATCGACGAGGCGCTCGAGATCGCGAAGCGCTTCTCGACGCCCAAGTCGTCCCAGTTCATCAACGGCATCCTGGACGGCGTCCTGAAGGCGCGCGCGCCGAGGGAGAGGGAGGCGCCGAAGGCATGAGCCGTTTCCGCCTCGCCGTGCTGACCGCGCTGGCGGCGCTCGTCGCGCTGGCGGCTCTGCCCGCCGCGCCGGCGGGAGCCGACGAGCTCGCCGTGTACCGGGCGACGACCGCGGACGCCGGGCTGTTCGACCAGTACGACAACGACGGCTATTCCCTCGCGGTCGCGCCGGGCGCCGGCGGGAGCCTGGAGCTGCGCGTGCGCGTCAGCGACGCGCTGCTCGCGAGCCGATCGCCGTTCCCGACCGGCATGCCGCGAGAGCCCGGCCTGTCCGCCTCCCCGGAGCGCGACGCGTTCGCCGAGACGCTCGCCTCGGGCGCACGGACGCAGGCCGAGGCCGTCGAGCGGATCCTCTCGGCGATCGCCTCCTCGGTGCGCTACGACCCCGACCGTGCCCGGCGGCAGGACCCGGCCTCGGTCTTCGCTTCGCGCCGGGCGCACTGCGTCGGATTCGCGGAGCTCTCGGTCGACCTGCTGCGGCGGGTGGGGATTCCCGCGCGAACGGTCCAGGGAATTCTTCGCGCCCGCCCGGGGACCGACGGCTACGAGGCCGCGATCGGCGGCGTCTACCACCGCTGGATCGAGATCTACTATCCGGACCGTGGCTTCGTGTTCTCGGACCCCTCCTCGTCGATCAACAGCGTCGACAGCCGCTACGTGCCGTTCGGCAAGCGCGCGCTCGAGCGCCCGCGAAACCTGACGCTGACCCAGATCGAATCCTCCGGCCGCCTGGACTACCCGGTCCTGCGCCTGCCGGATGCGACCCTTCGCGTCCGTCCGGTCGGCGGCGCCCCGTAGCGGACGGGCGCGGTCGCGCGGCGGGCATCGGGTAAGATTCGCCGTCGCCATGGAGAAATCGGAGAAGGCGGAGCGGACGCAGCGGTACTCTCCCGGCCCGATCGAGCAGAAGTGGCAGCGGCCGCTGGGCGAAGCGGCGCGTGGCCTTCGTCGACACCGCGGTGCCGGGGACGAGTTCTACCTGCTCAACATGTACCCCTACCCGTCGGGCAGCCGGCTCCACGTGGGCCACGGGCGAAACTACATCCTGGGCGACGCGCTGTACCGCCGCGAGCGGATGGCCGGCCGCAAGGCGCTCAACCCCATGGGCTGGGACGCCTTCGGGCTGCCCGCCGAGAACGCCGCGATCCAGAGCGGCGTCCATCCCCGCGAGTACACGCTGGCAACATCGGGAGGATGAAGGAGCAGTTCAAGCGCTGGGCTGTCTCTACGACTGGTCCAAGGAGCTCGCGTCCTGCGATCCGCGGTTACTACCGCTGGAACCAGTGGCTGTTCCTGCGGATGTGGGAGCGCGGCCTCGCGTACCGCAAGACGGCGCCGGTGAACTGGTGTCCGGGCTGCCGCACGGTGCTCGCCAACGAACAGGTCGTCGACGGCCGCTGCGAGCGCTCCGACGACCTCGTCGAGATCCGCGACCTGACGCAGTGGTTCTTCCGTATCACCGACTACGCCGAGCGCCTGCTCGAGGGGCTCGACCGGCTGCGACTGGTCCGAACGCGTCAAGACGATGCAGCGCAACTGGATCGGCCGCTCGGAGGGAGCGCGAGATTCTCTTCCGCGATCGAGCGGCTCACCGAGCCCGTCCGGGTATTCACGACGCGGCCGGACACCCTCTTCGGCGCGACGTTTCTCGCCCTCGCGCCGGAGCATCCCGTGGCCGCCGCGTCCTCGCGGAGCGCTCCGCCGAGCGGCGCGCGAGATCGAGCTGTTCATCGAGCGCGTCCGGAGAGAGTCGCGCCTCGAGCGGGAAGCCGAGGGCGCTGAGAAGGAGGGTCTCGACACCGGGTTCAACGCGCTGAACCCCGCGACCGGGGAGCCCATCCCCGTGTGGCTCGCGAACTTCGTGCTGCCGGACTACGGCACCGGCGCCATCATGGGCGTGCCCGCCCACGACCAGCGCGACTTCGAGTTCGCGCGGCGCTACGGCTCAAGGTCACGCCCGTCTACCGCATGGACGCCAGCGACCTGGACCGGCGACGCGATGACGGAGGCGGCGCCGCACGGCGGCGTTCCTGTATCGCTCCGGGATCGTGGGACGGCACGCCCAACGGTCCGGATGCGGTCCGCAAGGCCATCGAGTGGCTCGAGGAGAAGGGCTTCGGCAAGGGGAAGGTCGGCTACCGCCTGCGCGACTGGCTCATCTCGCGGCAGCGCTACTGGGGGACGCCGATCCCGGCGATCCACTGTCCCGGTTGCGGGGTCGTGCCGGTTCCAGACGCCGACCTGCCGGTCCGCCTTCCGGAGGACGTCGAGTTCCTGGGCATCGAGGGCAATCCCCTCGAGAAGTCGCAGGCCTTCGTCCAGACTCGCTGCCCGAAGTGCGGCGGCGCCGCGCGGCGCGAGACCGACACGATGGACACGTTCGTCGACTCCTCGTGGTACTACCTGCGGTTCCTGAACCCGGACGACGCGGAACGCATGGTCGACACCGGGCGGGTCGACCGCTGGCTGCCGGTCGACCAGTACATCGGGGGCATCGAGCACGCGATCCTGCACCTGCTCTACGCCCGCTTCGTGTGCCGCGTGCTCAAGGACATGGGGCTCGTCCACCTGGAAGAGCCCTTCGAGCGGCTCTTCAACCAGGGCATGATCACGCGCCTGAATGCCGTCGACCGGCAAGATCGAGAAGATGTCCAAGTCGCGCGGCAACACCGTCTCGCCGGACGAGCTGATCGCCCGCTTCGGCGCGGACACGGTTCGCCTCTACACCCTCTTCATCGGCCCGCCCGAGAAGGAATCGGAGTGGTCCGAGGAGGGGGTCCTGGGCGCGTACCGGTTCCTCAACCGCGTGAACGAGCTCTGCACACGCGTCCAGGCGCTGTCGGCCGACGCGGGCACTCCGCGTTCGGAGAATCCGGGCGCGTCCGGAGACGGCTCTCTCGCGCGCCTGACCCACCAGACGATCCGGCGCGTCACGGCCGACGCGGCGGAGTTTCATTTCCACACCGCGGTCGCCGCCCTGATGGAATTCCAGCGCGCGATCACCGAGTCCCTCGACGCGCGCGAGAGCGGCGGCGGCCGAGGCGGAGAGAGCCCGGCCGCTCTGCGCTTTGCCGCGAAGACGCTGCTCCAGCTCCTGCACCCGGTCGCGCCCCACATCACCGAGGAGTGGTGGCAGCGGCTGGGAGAGCGCGGCCTCGTGCTCGAGTCGGCCTGGCCCTCCTACGATCCGGCGCTGGCCACGTCGACGGACGTGACGCTCGTCGTGCAGGTGAACGGCAAGGTCCGCGGTAGGCTCGCGCTGGCGCGCGGCGCGTCGGAGTCCGAAGCGATGGCGCAGGTTCGCGCGGACGAGCGCATCCGTCCTGGGTGGACGGAAGGAGATCACGCGCACCGTGTTCGTGCCCGACCGGCTGCTGAACCTCGTCGTGCGGGAGTGAGGCGCGGGGGCTTGGAGCGGACGAGCCCGGCGGGAACGCGGCCGCTTTCGCTGGCGGCCGGCGCCCTCGCGGTCGCGACGCTCCTGAGCCTGAGCCTGGCCGGCTGCGGCTATGCGCTGGTCGGCAAGGCTTCGACGCTGCCGGAGAACATCAAGGTCGTGCAGTTCACGACGCTCGAGAACCGGACGCAGCGCGCGGGGCTCGAGCAGAGGCTGTCCGCGGAGATCGCGCGCGAGCTCGCCTCGCGCGGCCGGTTCAAGGTTCAGTCGGGAGCGGAGGGCGCGAACGCGCTGCTGACCGGAGCCGTCTCGGGCTTCGACCTGTATCCGGTGGCGTTCGACTCGCAGGGCCGGGCCACGGACTACCAGGTTCGCGTCACCGCCCAGGTCTCGCTGAAGACGATTCCGGAGGGCACCGCGCTCTGGGAGAACCCGGCGTTCACGTTTCGCGACAACTACCAGTTCTCGGCGAGCGCGGCCTCGTACGTGGACCGGGAGAACGAGGCCATCGACAAGGTGGCGGGACGTTTCGCGCAGAGCCTCGTGACGAGCCTGCTCGAAGGGTTCTAGGGGAACGTCGGGCGGGGTCGCCCCGGCGCCGGGCGGCCGCGGTCCGGCCACCAGCGGCGGACCCCCGGCAGTAGGAGACGCATCCGAAGGGACGGCGGCAACCCAGGGCCGCCCCCTACGCGCTCTAAGCCTTGGCCTTCTTCGCCAGTCGGCTCTTGTACCGGGCCGCGGCGTTCTTGTGGATCACGCCCTTGGCGAGCGCGCGGTCGATCTCGGTGTGGGTCGTCGGAAGCGCGGCCGCCCGTCCCTTGGCGTCGGCCTCCCGGAACTTCTTGACTGAGCTGCGCAGGCGCGAGACGCGGGCCTTGTTGCGGGCGCGCTTCTTGCCGGAGGTGCGGATGCGTTTCTCGGCGGACTTGATGTTGGCCATGGAGCGGATGCCTCTCTCTCTCGTAATGCCGGCCGGCTCCGCCCAGGGATCACCGGCCAGGAACCCGGCGTCTGCCGGGGAGCGCGGAGCTTACCCTCGATCGCTACTTGGTGTCCACGCCGACCGACTTGAGCTTGGACTTGGCCAGCCGGGCCTCCTCGGACGTCGGAAACTCGTGGATCACGTACTGGAGCTGGACCACCGCCTCGGGCTTCTGGTTCAGCTCCAGGAGGGCGTATCCCTTCTTGAGAAGGGCCGCCGCGGCCTTGTCGCTGGCGGGCCACTGCTTGAGGAGCTTTTCGAAATCGGCGACGGCCTCGGGGAACTTCTTCTGCGCGAAGTGGGACTCGCCGATCCAGTACTGCGCGTTGTCCGAGAGGTCGGTCGAAGGATAGCTCGCGAGGTAGTCCTCGAATCCCTGGATGGCCAGGGCGTAGCGCGCCTTGGTGTAGTCGGCGTAGGCCGTGTCGTAGAGCTCGGAGGGAGACGGAACCGGCCCGGCCGCCGCGCCGGGCGCCGCCGGGGCCGAGGCGGTCGGGGGCGAGCCGGGTGCGGGCGGGGGGCCCGCCGGCCGCGCCGCGCAGCCGCTGCAGCTCACCCTGCGTCTCGGCGATCTGCTGCGAGAGCTGCGAGAGCCGCCGATTGGTGTCCTCGAGCTTCGCCTCGAGCTGCTCCATCTTGGTGGTGAGCTCTCCCAACCGGACCGCGGTGTCGGCGTTGGACTTCAGGAGCTGCGTGGTCTGCGTCGCGACGTTCTGGTTGAGCTTCTCGACCTCTTCCTTGCTCGAGGATTTCCGCTCGAGCGTCTGGATCTGCTTCTGGATCTCGCTCATCTGCTGATGGAGACCCTGAATGTCGTCGTTCGACACGCAGGCCGCTCCCCCGAGGACCGTGAGGACGAGCGAGCCGAGAACGAACGGACGGGACGCGGACGCCAAAACTATTTGGCCGTGATCACGAAGTGCGCGCGGCGGTTCTGCTGCCAGCACGTTTCCGAGGACTCGGTGCAGAAGGGGCGCTCCTTTCCGTAGGACACGGTCCGAACCTTGGATCCGTCGACGCCGAGAGAGCCGAGATAGTCCTTGGCGGCGTTGGCGCGCTCGCTCTCCGAGCGCCAGGTTGTAGGCCGCGGTGCCGCGCTCGTCGCAGTGTCCCTCGATCAGGACCTGCACGGTCGGGTACTTCTTGAGCCACTCCGCGTTGGCGGCGAGGGCCGAGCGGGCGTCCTCGCGCAGATCCGACTGGTCGTAGTCGAAGAACGCGTCGGACAGATAGCCCTTCTTGTTGAGGGCCGCGATGTCCATCGAGAGGACCTCCTGCTCGACGTCGCGGCGCGGGGCGGTGGAGGCGGGCGGCGGAACGTTGGTCTCCGGAGCCTTGCTGCTCACGGGCGGCCGTGTCTCCTCCGTGCTCTTCGGGGGCTTCTTCGCGCAGGCAGTCGAAAGCGTCAACAGCGCCGTGGCCAAGAGCGTGATTACCGTCAGAGGGGTTCCCGTTCTCTTCATTCCGATCTCCTTACTCGCCAGCGAGCGCTGCCCCACGGAGAATTGGCTCGGGCTTCGAAAACTCAGTGTAGCAAAGACCTTGCGAAAACCCCAACGGGCGCCCCTCAGGGGAGCCAGGTCGGCTGGTAGTGGTTGCCGCCCTCGGTGAGCTGGCGCTTGTTCTGGCCGTTCGAGTCCATGGAATAGATCTGGGTCGAGCCCCCGCGCCGGGAGGAGTAGACGATCTTCTCGCCGTCCGGAGACCAGGACGGGTGGCCGTTTGAGCCCTCGGAGGTCACCTGCACGGTCTGGCCGGTCCCGAAGTCCATGACGCAGATGTTGAAGTCGCCCTCGTTGCGGCAGGCGAAGGCGATCCGGGACCCGTCGGGCGACCAGGTCCCCTCGTCGTTCCAGTTGCCGGCCATCGTGACCCGGCGCGATCCCGTTCCCTCGGCGTCCATGACGTAGATCTGCGGGGTGCCGGTCAGGTCCGAGGTGTAGAGGATCTGGCGCCCGCTCGGCGACCAGGCCGGCGACGCCTCCAGGGCGCGCGTCGAGGTCAGGCGGTGGGCCGTCCCGCCGAAGAAGGGCACGGTGTAGATGTCGGAGTTGCCCTTCACCGCGCCCGCGAAGGCGATCTGGCTGGCGTCCGGGGAGAGGGAGGGCGACGCGTTGAGATCCACGCCCGTCTGGATCTCCTTCTTGTCGCCTCCGTCCATGCTCATCGTCCAGATCTGCGGATAGAGGCGCACGTAGGAGGTGTAGGCCACCTTGCCGGCGGCTCCCGTCGGGTTGATCGTGGTCGACTTGTGGGACGTGAGCTGCCGGACGTTGCGCCCGTCGAAGTCCATGGCCACGATCTCCTTCGTCCCTCCTTGCTCGGCGACGAAGAGGATCGTCGAGAGAAACGCCCCGGCCTTCCCGGTGAAGTACTTGACGAGGTCGTTCGCCAGGGTGTGCGCGATGCGGTCGACGTAGGACGCGCCGCCCGAGTAGCGCCGGCCGAGGATGAGCTTGCGCGACTTGAGGTCCCAGACGCGCGCCTCGACGGACACCCGGTCGCCGGAGACCTCGCCGCGCGTGTCGACCAGAACCTCCGCGCCGGTGCCGAGCCAGCGGTCCGCCACGTCGGGCGTCGTCGGGTCCTTGTACGGCGGCGGGGGATAGTTCTTCGGGTCGGCCACCGTGAAGGCGCCGGCGTACTCGAGGTCGGACCGGAGCGTAGCGGTGAAGGGGTCCGCCACCTTGGCCTGGAGGGCCGCGGTGCCCGGGGCATTCAACGGCGGCACGGCGACGGCGAGACGGCGCTCCCCGCCCCCCTTGATCACGATCTGAATATCCGAGCCTCCCGGGGTGATCTGGGGAGCGGGAGGCGTTTGAGCCAGGGCCGGCGCCGAGAGGGCGAGGAGCGACGCGGCGGCCGCGAACAGGGAAAGTCGGTGCATTGCGTTTCTCCGGGTTCTCAGTCGAAGACGACCTGAATGCCAATGTCGGATCGGCCGTACTCGGCCGGCAGCGGCGGAAGGGGCGAGGAGGCGAGCACGGCCCGGAGGGCGGCGCGGTCCACGAACGGAAGACCGCTCGAGGTAACGATGCGGGCGTCCGCGATCGTCCCGTCCTTCAGGATTTGGAAGTGCACGACGGGGTTGGTCGTGACTCCCTGCGTGGGCTTGAACCAGTTCATGCCGATGATCAGCGCGAGGCGCTCGATGTAGTACGGGTAGTTGAAGTCGGACTGGTCGATCTTGAAGCCGCCGACCCCCGCCGTGCCGCCGGCGCCCGGCGCCGGGCCGGTGGCGGTCGCCGTCTCGTCTCCGGCCGACGGGAGGCTCACGGCCGGGGCCTCCGACTTCCCGGGGCGGGAGACGGGCGGCGGCGTCGGCTTCTTCTTCTTGTCCTCCTTGGCGGGAAGGAGCACGGCCTTGGAGGACGGCGGCGGAGGCACCTCCTCGGGCGGTTTCTCGATCTTGGGCTTCTCGGCGGCCGGAGGCGGCGCGGGCTCGGCCTTGACCGGCTGCGAGACGTGGATCGCCCCGGCCTGGAGCAGCCGGACCGCGACCGCTCGCGGGCGGCGCGTACTGGACGGGCTTGGCCATGGAGGAGAGGAGGAAGCCGGTCAGGACCCCGGCGTGGAGGAGGATGGCGAGCAGGATCGCTCCTGCCCAGGAGAAGTGGTCGTCCTGGCGTTGCGCGAGAAGATCGCCGACGGCATCCATGGGCTGACGGTTCTCAGCTCACAGCTCTCGGCCGGGCCGGAACCGCCTGCGCCTCCGGCAGTGAGCCGTTCGCTGCAAGCTGTGAGCCCCTCACTTCTTGGACGCCCCGCTCGTGTCCGTGACCATCCCGAGGTTCTCGATCCCCATCCGGTTCAGCAGGTCGAGCGTTTCGATGACGGTGCCGTAGGCGAGGCCGCGGTCCGCCTTCAGGAACACGGTCTTGTCGCGGTGCGACCGCAGGATCGCGCGCAGGCGGTCGCGGAGAAGGCCGCGGGCCACCGGCGTCTCGTTGATGTAGTAGAGGCCCTCGCGCGTGATCGAGAGGATGATGGGGTCTTCGACGGAGGACCGCAGATTGGTCGTCGCGGTCTTGGGCAGCGCCACCGAGATGCCCTGATGGAGCATCGGAGCGGTGACCATGAAGATGATCAGCAGCACCAGCATCACGTCGACCAGGGGGGTCACGTTGATGTCGGCGAGGTGATCGAACTCGTCCTTGCTCTGCCGCTGAAAGGCCATGTTCCGCTAGCTCAGAGAGACACCGTCGGCCTACGTGAAGTTCCTCTCCGCGAGGTTGATGAACTCGAGGGAGAAGTCCTCCATGCCCGCGCGCTGCTCGCGGACCTTGCCCATGAAGTAGTTGTAGAAGACCATCGCCGGGATCGCGGCCGCGAGGCCGGCGGCCGTGTTGATGAGCGCCTCGGAGATTCCAGGCGCGACCGCGGCAATCGACGTCGAGCCGGTGACGCCGATGGCGCGGAACGACTGCATGATGCCCCAGACCGTGCCGAAGAGACCGATGAACGGGCAGGCGGACGCCGTCGTGGCCAGGAACGTCATGCTCCGGGTCAGCCGGGACATCTCGACCCCGATCGCGCGCTCGAGCGCCCGTTCGATGCCCGAGATGTTCTTGATCAGGAGCTTCCCCGCGCCGCCGCCTGTGGTCGGGGCGTCGTCCGCGCGGTTGGCCTTGACCTGGGCGTCCAGCTCCGCGTACCCCGCCTTGAAGAGGGTCGTCAACGGGGTGTCCGCGAGCTCTCCGGCGAATGTGTTGACCTCGGAGAACCGCTTGGATTTGCGGAAGAAGGCGACGAATTTCTCGGACTGTCGCGACACCTTCCGGAGCCTCAGGAACTTCGCGAAGATGATCACCCACGAGACAAGGGAAAAGAACAGGAGCACTCCCAGGACCACCTTGGCGGTGGTTCCGGTTTCACCGAAGAAGGACAGGATCGAGGGGTTTCCGGGCAGGTTTTCCGTGGTGACGGGCTGAAAGGCGTTCGCCAACATCGGTTTCGACCGTAACATAGGCTCCTAAAGGGGTCAAAGGGAATGGGGCGCCAAAAGGCGGACGTTGTCTCGGGCATGGGGAGTCTCGTTCGTGGCGCGGTGTTGGGATTCTGCCTCTCGGCGTGCGCCCTGATGGCGCGGGCCGCCCCGACCGACATCCTCCCCGCGAGCGCGCTCGCGCCCGGCATGAAGGGCTACGGCCTCTCCGACCTGGGCGACGGCAAGGGCGTTCAGCGCTTCGACGTCGAGATCGTGGGCCTCCTGAAGAGCTACGCGCCGAAGCAGGACCTCATCCTGGCCCGCATCATCCATAACGACGACCTGACCAAGACCGGCGTCATCGCGGGCATGAGCGGGAGCCCGATCTACGTGCAGGACCGGCTGATCGGCGCGCTCGCTTACGGCTGGCCGTTCGCGCGCGACCCGATCTGCGGGATCACGCCGATCCAGAGCATGCTCGACATCCGCAAGGCGCCGGCGACGCCGCCCGTTCCCATCGGGGGAGCCGCGACCCGCGCCTCGACGTTCATCGACGCCTTCGGCAGCGGCCATTTCCAGGGCGCGTTCGAGGCGATGCTGGCGCCGTTTCGCGCGCAGCCCGCGGCGAGCGGTGGGCTTGCCCCGCTCCCGCTGCCGGTGTCCCTCTCCGGCGGGATCGAGCCCGGCGGCCTCTTCAACCGCGTGGCCCAGGCCGCGGACTGGATGGTGACTCCCTCGGGGGCCTCGGCGCCTTCGTCCGGATCCGATAAGGCCGCTCCGGCGCCGGATCCGGCCGGGACGCTGCAGCCGGGCTCGGCGGTCGCCGCCGTGCTGCTCTCGGGCGACATGGTGCTCTCGGCGACCGGGACGGTCACGTGGGTGGACGGCAACTCCGTGCTCGCGTTCGGCCACCCGTTCCTCTCGATGGGCCCGATCGACATGCCGATGGCGCGCGCCGACGTCCTGACGGTGCTGCCGTCGCTCTACCGCTCCTTCAAGTTCTCCTCGTCCGGCGACGTGCTCGGCTCGGTGTCGCAGGACCGCTCGACCGGCATCCTCGGCAGCTTCGGGAAGCCGCCGACGATGGTGCCGATCACGATCAAGATGACGTCCGAGAATCTGCCGCCCCAGACCTTCCACTTCGAGGTCGTCCAGAACTCGATGCTCACGCCGATCCTCCTGGCGATGGCGACGGACAGCGTCCTGACGACGCTCGAGAAGCGCGCGGGAGAGCGCACGATCGTCTGGAAGTCCACGATCCAGACGCCCGAGCGCACCGTCCGCTGGGACTCTGTCTTCTCCGGCCTGACGGCGCGCGAGGAGGCGGTCGGGTCGCTCGCCCTCCTGACGAATTACCTCATGGCGAACGAATTCCGCGACCTCACGATCCAGGGCGTCGAGGTCGAGATCAATCACTCGGACAAACTGCAGAGCGCGCGGATCGTCCACGTCGAGGCGCAGAAGGAGAAGGTGCGGCCGGGCGAGAGCGTGCCGGTGTGGGTGGACCTCGAGGACTTCCGCGTCGGTCCGCGGCGCGTCGTGATGACGGCCAAGGTGCCGGAGAACGCGCCGCCGGGACCGCTGACGGTCTTCGTTGGCGACGGAAACGCCGCCACGGCGTACGACCTCTCGCTCTATCCCGCGGATCCGCACTCGCTCGACCAGGTCCTCGACTTCCTGGCCCGCGTGCGGCCACCGAACTCGCTCAACCTCCTGGCGTACCGCTCGGCCTCGGGTGCCGTGGTGAACGGCCAGCCGCTGGCCGCGCTGCCGCCGACGCGAGCGGCGCTGCTCCGCGACCGCGGCCCCGGCGACGGCACGCCCGACCTCGGGTACCTGCGGCTCCAGGCGGACACGCTCGAGCAGCCCGTCCCGGTGTCCGGCTCCGCGCGCCTGAATCTCGAAGTGCTCCCGAGGATTTGGTGAGCCGGCGACTCCTCCGGCTCCCGCCGCTTCTCCTCTCCCTCCTCCTCCTCCCCGGCGCCGCGGGAGCGGCATCGGTGAAGATCTGGGTCTCCGACACCGCCGCCGACTTCTCGACCGGCGAGGCGCGGGGCGTGTCCGTGTCGGCGGACGGGAGCCTGCTGCCCGGAAAGTCACTCCTGCGGGTCGAGGGCGTCAACGAGGCCGTCCTCTTCACCGCGGCGCGCGACGAGTCGGGGGTTCTCTACGTCGGCACCGGCGACGCCGGGAAGATCCTCCGGATCACGCCGGACGGCAAGGTCGAAACCGACGCGACCCTGGACGAGAAGGAGATCACCGCGCTGAAGATCGGACCCGACGGCGCCCTCTACGCGGGCGCGTCGCCGGGCGGCAAGGTCTACCGCATCGTCAAGGGCAAGGCCACGCTGTACTACGACACGAAGGCCGAGTACGTGTGGGCGCTCGCCTTCGAGGGCAAGGTCCTCTACGTGGGGACCGGGCTGCCGGGCGAGATCCACCGCGTCCAGGCGGCCAATGTGGGCGAGCGCGTCCACTCGACCCCGGACGCGCACGTGCGGTCGCTGTACGCCGACCCGCAGGGACGCATCTGGGCGGGCACGTCGGGCTCGGGACTGATCCTGCGGATCGACAAGACCGGCCACGCGACGACGGTCTACGACTCGGGCAAGCCCGAAGTCACGGCGATCGTGGGCGACAAGGGCGGGCGAGTCTGGGCGGCGGCGGGAACGGCCGAGATGACGGTGTCCGCCTCCGAGCCGAGCGCGACGCCGCAGGCGGCGCCGTCGGCCAAGGCGGCCAAGAGCGGGTCTCCGACCGACGACGAGGACAAGAACAAGCCCGAGGTGTCGGTCAGCGTCTCCTCGGTCCGCCTCGCGCCGCCTCGGGGCGGCGCCAAGGGCGGCTATTCGGCGGAGCTCGTCCTGTTCGAGGAGGGCGAGCCGGCGCGGGTCGTCTGGACGAGCAACGACGAGGTCGTCTTCGACCTCGCCCCGGACGACGACGGCAGCGGGGTCCTGGCGGCCACCGGTCCCAAGGGCAAGCTCTACGAGGTCGCCTCCGACGCCTCGGCGCTGATGCGCACCTTCGACGAGAAGCAGGTCACGTTCTTCGCGGGCGACGACGTCGGGACGAACGCGTCGAGCGCGATCTACGTGCAGAGGGCCGGAGCGGTGTCGGGCGAGTACGTCTCGGCGGTCAAGGACACGGGCCGTACCAGCCGCTTCGGGACGTTCCGCTGGGACGGCGACGCGCCCTCGGGCAGCAGGGTCGAGTTCGCGTTCCGATCCGGCGAGTCGAGTGCTCCCGACACGACCTGGAGCCCGTGGAGCGCGTGGACGGGCGGCGAGAAGTCGCTCCCGATCCCGGCCCCGGACGGGAGATTCCTGCAGTGGCGGGTGCGCCTGTCGGGGGAGGGCTCGCACACGCCCATCATCCGCAGGACCGAGGCGGCGTATCGCAATCACAACGGGGCGCCGACGATCGAGAGCCTGGTCGCGCTCGAGCCGGCGGAGGTCCTCCTGCGCTCGGGCTCCGGGGGGAGCAACGTCCTCGAGGCCTCGGCGCCCGATGAGAAGGGCATCTTCACCGGCCTCGAGGACTCCAAGTCCGAGGGCTCTCCGCGAAGGCTCTTCCGGAAGGGCTTTCGGACGCTGCAGTGGAAGGCCACGGACCCCGACGGGGACCCGCTCTCCTACGAGCTGGAGTTCCGCGCGGTCTCCTCCTCCAGGTGGATGACGCTGCGGAAGGACGTCCGCGACGGGTACTACGCGTTCGACTCGACGTCCCTTCCCGACGGGGACTACGTCTTCCGCGTCACCGCGTCGGACGCGGAGAACAATCCGGGGGACGCCAAGACCACCGGCCGCGAGTCCGCCCCGGTGCGGATCGACAACACGCCCCCGGCCATCCGGCCGCTGTCGAGCGCGTCGGGCGTGTTCCAGTTCGAGGCCGTCGACGCGGCCTCTCCCGTGACCGAGGCGGAATACAGCATCGACGCCAAGAAGTGGACGCGGATCGAGCCCGCCGACGGGCTGTCCGACTCGCTCCGCGAGACCTATGCGATCAAGCTGCCGCCGGACGCGAAGGGCGGCTACCTCCTCGTGCGCGTCACGGACGCGTCGCGCAACGTCGCCTCGGCATCCTTCACGGCGCCGTAGGAAGTCGCGGGCGCGGAGAGGGGCCGGCGGAGGGGAGGCCGGGAATCCCGAGCCGTCGGCCTGATCAAGCGATAATCCCTGCCGTGAGGAGTGCGCGCGGCGCGGTGGTGGGAATCCTCGTGTGTCTGGCATGCGCCTGCCGCCAGCGCGAGACGCCACGCGCGGCCGCGCTCGCGACCTCACCCACCCCGGCGGAGTACCCCGTCGCGCGCTCCGTGACGCAGGTCCCCGTCGAGGGCGGCGTGCTGCGGCGGCGCCTGGTCGCCGAGCCCACCACGCTCAACGCCGTCCTGCAGTCGAGCGCCGCCGAGGCGGAGGTGCTGCAATACGTCCAGCGCAACCTGCTCGACTTCGATGCGCAGATGCGGCTCGTCCCCGGACTCGCCGAGCGCTGGGAGGCGTCGGCCAACGGGCTCGAGTACACCCTGACGCTCCGGGCGGACGCCGTCTGGGAGGACGGGCGCGCCATCACGGCCCGCGACGTCGCCTTCACCATCGGAAAGATCGCGGATCCCAAGGTCCCGTCCAACGTCTACAAGCCGCTCTTCGACGAGCTGGACTCGGTGAAGGTGCTGGACGAGCACACGCTCCGGGTCCGCTTCAAGACCCCGTACGCGTTCCGAGCGATGGCGTTCGTGATTCCCGTGTTGCCCGAACGGCACTTCGCGGGACAGAACTTCCTGCGTGCCCGGGAGAACCGTGCACCCGTCGCGAGCGGGCCGTACCGGGTCGCGTCGTGGACCACCCAGCAGGCGATCTCGCTGGAGCGCAATCCCCGATACCCCGGAACGCCCGGCCACTTCGACCGAATCCTCTTTCGGATTCTGCCCGACGACACGACGGCCTACCGGCTCCTGACCGCGGGCGAGCTCGACGAGGACCAGCTGAGCCCGGCGGTTCGCGACCGGGCGCTTCGGGACGCCGACTTCCAGGGCTGTTGCCGGATCGTCGAGTTTTACAACCTCGACTACAGCTACGTCGCGCTCAACAACCTCTCGCCCTTCTTCGCCGACGCGCGCGTGCGGCGGGCGCTGACGATGCTGCTGGACCGGGCGTCGATCGTGCGTGGTCTCTACAAGGGCTCCGCGCGGATCGTCTCGGGACCGTGGGCGCCGGACTCGCCGGCGTACGATCCGGGCCTCGACGCGCTTCCGTTCGATCCGCCCGCGGCCGCGCGGCTGCTGTCGGAGGCCGGGTGGCGGGACACCAACGGCAACGGCACGCTCGACAAGGACGGAAAGGAGTTCGAGTTCGACCTCCTGGTCTCGGAGGGCTCGGAGGTCGGCCGGCAGATCGACGAGATGCTGGCCTCCGAGCTCGCGAAGGTCGGGGTGACGGCGCGCGTGCGCATGCAGGAGTGGGGGAGCTTCGTCGAGCGGGTCGATTCGGGGAACTTCGCCGCCGCCTCGCTGGCGTGGTCCGCCGTGGATTCCAATCCGGACCCCTACTTCTACTGGCACTCGTCGCAGTGCGCGCCGAACGGGCTCAACGACGGCTGCTACCGGAACCCCGAGGCCGACCGGCTGATGGAGGAGGCGCGCCGCGAAGCCGACTCGGGAAAGCGCAACGCGATCTACCACCGCCTGCACCGGATCTTCCGGGACGACGCTCCGGCCCTCTTCATCGTCAACGCCTCGCAGAAGTACGCCTTTCGAAACGACGTTCGCGGCGTCGAGGCCTCGCCGCTCTCGTTCTTCTTCTGGCCGGGGCCGCTTGGCTGGGGCTGGGGGGTGGCGGCCTCCTCCGTAGCGCCCGCCGGCGCCGGGGCCGCGACCCCCGTCCCTCCCACGCCGATGAGCGCTTCCACGAAGCCGGCCGCATGATTCGCTACATCGTGCGGCGGCTGCTCCTCGCTGTGCCCACGCTCCTCGGCATCACCGTCGTCGTGTTCCTGCTCGTGCATCTCGCTCCCGGAAGCCCCGGCCTCGCGGGCGCCGGCTCGCTGCGTCGGACGACGGGGCGCGCGGCCGAGGAGATGCGCCGGCTCTACGGGCTGGACCGGCCTCTGCCCGAACGCTTTGCGAAGTGGATGTCGCGCGTCGCGCGGTTCGACCTGGGAGAGTCGTTCGTGGACCACCGCCCCGTGTCCGAGCGCATTCGCGAGGCGCTTCCCAATACTCTCCTCCTGAACGGAAGCGCGCTCCTGCTCGCGCTCCTCATCGCGGTCCCGCTCGGGGTAATCGCCGGGGGCCACCCGGAGGGGGCCTTCGATCGTGCCTCCGCGGGGGCCCTCTTCGCGTTGTATTCGATGCCGACGTTCTGGGCCGCGCTGCTGCTCCAGACCCTCCTCGCGGTCCACCTGCGCTGGCTGCCCCTCTACGGCGTCGCCTCCGATGCGGCGCCGACGGGCGCCGCGGGGCTGCTCGACCGACTCGCGCACCTCGCGCTCCCGGTGACCTGCCTGACGTACGGCACGCTCGCGTTCGTCGCGCGCCTCGTCCGGTCGGGCGTCGCGGAGGCTCGCGCCGGCGATTCCGTCCTCGCCGTCCGCGCCCGGGGCGCGTCGCGGCGGCAGGCGCTCTGGGGCCACGCCTTCCGCAACGCCCTCGTGCCGCTGCTGACGCTCGCGGGCCTGATGCTGCCGGCGCTGCTCTCCGGAAGCGTCATCGTTGAGCGGATCTTCGTCTGGCCGGGGCTGGGCCAGCTCTACTTCGACTCGATCCTCTCGCGGGATTACCCGGTCATCCTGGCGCTCTCGCTCCTCTCGGCCGCGGTGACCCTGCTCGCCACGCTTGCCTCCGACATCGCCGCGGCGATCGCGGATCCGCGCGTACGCGACGGGACGGTCTCGTGAGCGGGCACGGCGGGCGGGTCGCGCGCTCGAGCGCGCGCCGAAGCTGGGTAGCCCGGCTCCCGGGCACTGGCCGCGTGGCGCTCGCCGTGGTGGTCCTGCTCTGGGTCGTCGCCGCCTCCACGCCGCTCTTCCTCGGCCGCGCCCGGGAGATCCGACTCGAGGAGCGCCTGCTGCCGCCCTCCGCCGCGCACCCGTTCGGCACGGACGACCTGGGCCGGGACCTTCTCGCCCGGATCGTCGCCGCGACGCCGATCTCGCTCACGATCGGCATCGTGTCGGCGGCCGTCTCGCTGATCGTCGGGTTCGCGGTCGGGGCCACCGCGGGCTGGTTCGGGGGAGCCCTGGATCTCCTGCTCTCGCGCGCGATCGAGGTCGTTCTGTGCTTTCCGCTGCTCTTCCTCCTCCTGGCCCTCGCGGCGTTCCTGCCCCCCTCGCCGTGGACCATCATTGCGGCGATCGGGCTGACGACGTGGCCCGGCGACGCGCGGTACGCGCGCGGGGAGATCCTCAAGATGCGCGAGCTCGGCTACGCCCATGCGGCGCGCACGATGGGCGCCACGACGCCGCGGATCCTGATCCGCCACCTCCTGCCCAACGCGCTGCCGCCGCTGATCGTGTCCGCGGCGTTCGGCGTGGGCTGGTCGATCCTGGCGGAGGCGTCGCTGTCGTTCCTGGGCGTGGGGCTGCCCGGGCCGGCGACGTCGTGGGGCGGAATCCTCGCGGCCGCGCCCAGCCACATCCAGGAGGCCTGGTGGATCGCGCTCTTTCCCGGCGTCGCGCTCTTCCTGACGGTGTCCGCCTATAATCTGCTGGCCGAAGGACTTCGCATGGCATTGAGCGAAGGAGGAGGGCGCGTATGACGGAGCGCATCGCCGTCTATCCCGGCTCCTTTGATCCCCTCACGAACGGACACCTCGACATCCTGGCGCGCGGCCGACGCCTCGCGGACCGGGTCATCGTCGCCATCCTCGACCACGACGAGAAGACGCCGCTCTTCAGCGTCGAGGAGCGCATGCTCATGATCCAGGAGATCGTGGGCGGCGACCCGTCGATCTCCGTGTCGTCGTTCACCGGGCTCCTGGTCGAGTTCGCGACGCGCTCGGGCGCCACGATCATCGTGCGCGGGCTGCGCGCCGTCTCGGACTACGAGTACGAGCTGCAGATGGCGCTCATGAACCGGAGGCTCGCGCCGGCAATCGAGACGGTCTTCCTGATGGCCAAGGAGGAGTACTCCTACGTCTCGAGCCGGCTGGTCAAGGAGCTCACGCGGCTGGGAGGAGACGTGACGGGCCTGGTGCCGAACATCGTCCGGCAGCGGCTGGCCGACCGGTTCTGACCCCGGACGCCCCAGCGATCCCATGCGCGCCGTCCGGACCGACCTCCGCGTTCGCTACTCCGAGACGGACCAGATGGGAATCGTGTACCACGCGCACTACCTCGTCTGGTTCGAGATCGGACGGACCGAGTGGTGCCGGGCGGCCGGGTATCCCTACGCCGACATGGAGCGGGCCGGCTTCTTCATCCCCGTGACCCGCGTCGAGGGCACGTTTCGCCACAGCAGCAGCTACGACGATCCGATCGCGATCTTCACGCGCATGGAGCGGCTTTCGAGCCGCGGCTGCACCTTCGCATACGAGATCCGGAGTCCCGACGGCTCGCTCCTGGCCGACGGCTCGACCCACCACGTGTTCACGGACGTCGAGGGACGTGCGTGCCGCGGCTCGGACGAGATCCTGGGTGCGCTCGAGCGCTTCCGGCTCACGGAGCCGGGCTGACCGGGCTGCAACCCGCCGAACCAGGAGCGTGTTGGCAGGACGAGGAGGGCTCGCATGATCGCTCGCCAGTGGCACGGTGCCGTTCTTGCCGAGAGGGCCGGCGCCTATCTCCGGTACCTCGAGGAGACCGGCATTCCCGATTCGAAGGCCACCCCCGGAAACCGCGGCGTCTACGTCCTGACCCGGCGCGAGGGCAAGGTCGTTCACTTCGTCTTCGTGTCGTTCTGGGAGTCTCGCGAGGCGATCCGCGCGTTCGCGGGCGACGACCTCGAGAAGGCGCGGTACTACCCCGAGGACGAGGACTTCCTGCTGGAGCTCGAGCCCACGGTCACGCACTACGAGGTGGCCGCGGCTCCCTAGCCCAGGATCCGCGTTTCCCCTCCGGACATCTTGTCCGGCCGCGGCGAAGGCGATAAGACTGCGCACGCGTCGGCCGAATCGACGCGGAGGAGGGGTGCGGATGTCTCTCGGCAAGAGGACCATCGCGGAGTTCCTGGGCACGTTCTGGCTCGTCCTCGGCGGCTGCGGGAGCGCTGTGCTGGCTGCGGCGTTTCCGAGCCTCGGCATCGGGTTCGCCGGGGTTGCCCTGGCGTTCGGGCTGACGGTGTTGACCATGGCGTACGCCATCGGCCACGTCTCGGGCTGTCACCTCAATCCGGCCGTGTCGGTCGGCCTCGTCGCGGGGAAGCGGTTCCCGGCCTCGGAGCTGGTCCCCTACGTGATCGCGCAGGTGCTCGGCGCCATCGCGGGCGCCGGAGTCCTGTACGTCATCGCGAGCGGGAAGGCCGGGTTCGACGTCTCGGCCGGGTTCGCGTCGAACGGCTACGGCGAGCACTCGCCCGGCGGCTACTCCCTGGGCGCCGCGCTCGTGTGCGAGATCGTGATGACGTTTTTCTTCCTCCTGATCATCCTCGGCGCCACGGACCGTCGGGCGCCGGCGGGCCTCGCGGGGCTCGCGATCGGCCTCGGCCTGACGCTCATCCACCTGATCAGCATCCCGGTGACGAACACGTCGGTGAATCCGGCGCGCTCGACCGGGCCGGCGCTCTTCGCCGGCGGCTGGGCGCTCGGGCAGCTGTGGCTGTTCTGGGTGGCGCCGATCGTGGGCGCGGCCGTGGCGGGCGCGGTCTACCGGAGCGTCTTCGAGGACCGAGGCGTGCGCGAGCCCATGATGCGGGAGGCCCTCTCGAAGACGCCGTAGCGCGCGCCCGGAGCGCCCGGAGGGGCGCGCCCGCAGCGGACAGGGTGGCCCGAGGATCGGGGTCACGGCGGCGACCCGCGGACGCGGCGTTCCCGCGCGCGGTCTACGGCAGCGGGCGGGGGGACAGCCGGCCGCCGGCGACCGCGACGCCGAGTCCCGCGAAGATCAGGAGCGCCGCCAGCACCGTCTTTCCCGTCAGCGCCTCTCCGAGAATCAGGATCGCGAGGACCGTCGCCACGAACGGCTGGAGGAAGACGTAGAACGCGACGTGGGACGCGTGGACGCGCGCGAGAGCCCAGGCGTTCAGGAGGTAGGGGATGACGGTGCAGAGCAGGATCACGCCTGCGAGCGAGGCCCAGCCGAGCGGGGTGACGTCGCCGGGCGCGAACCGCACGAGCTCCGGGAGCGCGAGGAGCACGATCAGGACCGCGCCGTAGCGGAACACCGCGGCGGTGAAGGTCACGAAGTGGTAGTGCGCCAGAACGGGCCGAGAGAGCACGAGGTAGAGCGAGTAGGAGATGCAGTTGGCGATCAGCAGCACGTCGCCGCGGAAGGACGCGCTGCTCCAGTCGAACCGCTGCGCGTTCAAGAGCAGGAGCGCCCCGGCGCCCGCCAGGGCGATCCCGGCGGCGGCGCGAACGGTCAGGCGCTCCCGGCCGAGGACCCCGGCCGCAGCCAGGGTGAAGACGGGAATGGTCGTCGTGAGAACGGTCGTGTTGATCGCCGTCGTGCGCGACAGGCCCTCGATGAACAGGATCTGGTTGAAGGTCACGCCCAGCAGGCCGTAGAGGATCAGCCGGGGGACGTCGGCCCTCCGGACCGCCTCGGGACTCTTGTGCGCGCGCCGGAACGCCTCGAGCAGCGCCGCGGCGGCCGCGGCCCGGAAGGCCGCGAACAGGAGAGGTGGAACCGACACGAGCACGAGCTTGCCGAGGATCGGGAAGAGCGCGAAGCCGACCTGCGCGCCCGCCAGCGCGGCATGGATCTCCCAGGGCCTCGTCTTCACGCGAAGGGAAGCGCAACGACGATCGCCCGGCGTTCCGGGCGCGCCGGGTCCGCCAGCGCTCCGCCCTCCGGCACGTCGCGAAAGGCCAGACCCAGGCCGATGGCGCCGAAGCGCGGAGACGCCACCGCGCTCGAGACGCGCCCGAGCTCCTGAGAGGAGCCCGGCTTCTCCGGGTTGTGGAACGTCGTCCCCTCGGGAACCGGCTCGCCGGGGAACCGGAAGCCGACGAGGCGGCGGTTGACCCGCCCGTACGTCCGCAGGCGCGCGACGATCTCCTGGCCGACGTAGCAGCCCTTGTTCGGGGAGATCGCGTCCTCCAGCCCGACCTCCTCGGGAAGGTTCGAGTCGTTCGCGTCCTTGCCCAGACGCGGCCGTCCGGCCTCGACGCGGAGGATCTCCGCCGTCTCGTCCGAGACCGCCCGCGAACCCGCCTCGCGAAGCGCCCGCTCCCAATCGGGCAGGCGTTGCCGCGGCCCGAAGAGCTCGGCGGCGAATTCGCCCTCCGGCGGAAGGGCGGCGTCCTCGGCCGCGAGCGTCAGGACGACTCGCCGGGCGCCGGGCCCGTAGACGCCGAGCACCGCGTGCTCCTCCGTCACGTCGCGGATGACCACCTTCTGGAACGCCGCGTACTTCACCAGGTGCGCCGCGACGGGGGCGCGCGCCACGGACGGCACGAGCAGGAGCATGCGGTCGCCCGCGTTCCACACCCGGCCGAAGTAGATCAGTTTCCCCTTCGGGGTCAGCCCGGCCGCGGGGCGGGCGTGGCCGAGGCCGAGCCCGAGCCCGCGCACGTCCTGCGTCAGCTGGCCCTGGAGGAACTCGACGCGGTCGGGACCCTCGACCGCGAGAACGCCCAGCGCGCGGAGCCGGTGGGCGACGCCCTCCCGCGCCGCGACGTCGTCGGGCGCGGCCCCCGGCCTCTCGACCGGGCCGGCGCTACTTGGGGACGATCTCTGCACGCAGGCGCACCCTGGGCGCGTCGGCGGCTTCGATGGTCCGCAACCGGGTCGAGATCTTGGTGCGATCCGCCGAGTGAGCGCCCACGCTCGGGTTCTTGTCGCCCGCCTTGATCACCTGACCGTTCTTGTCCAGGATCTCGACGGCCAGATGAACCTCGTACTTCGTCGAGCTGCGGTTGTCCGTGAGGAACTCCCAGCCGATGTTGGAATGATCGTTGGGATCCTCGCGTCGGGCCTTGTCGACCTCGAAGTCCGCAGGGTAGTCGACGACCTTGACGCTCTTGATCGTGCATTGATCGAACGACCACTCGAGCTTGACCTCGCCGCCGCGCGGGAAGGCGATCGTCTTGTCGAACTTGTTGTTCTCCGCCCGCACGGCGGAGGCCCAGAGCAGGGCCGCGGCCAGGACCCAGGACTTCGAGCGCATGCGTTTCTCCTCGCGCAAAAGGTTACTTGGAGAGAATCTCGGCTTTGATCCGCACCTTGGGCGAGTCCGCAATGTCTATGGTCCGCAGGCGTGTCGAGACGCGGAACGAGTCGTCGATTTTTCCGGCGTCGATCGTTCCCGAGCGGTCGCTCGCCTTGATGACCGCGCCCTTCGCGTCCAGGATCTCGACCGAGAAGTGGATCTTGGCCTCCCGGTTCCCGCGATTGTCGGCGTGGAACTCCCACCAGAGCCAGGAGTGGTCGTCGTGGTCCTTGGTCCGCGCCTTCTCGACGTCGTCCGCGTCCGGATAGTTGCGACACTGGACCTCGCGAATCGTGACCTTCTCGTAGGCGAAGTCGAGCTTCGCGTCGGTCCCGCGCGGAAACGCGATCGTCTTTTCGAACCGCCCGTTCTCGGCCAGCAGGGCGGCCGCCGCCAGGAGCAGCGCCGCCGGAATCCCCCATCGGATGCGCATGGTCACCTCGTCGCTATGCGGTGCGTGAGCGTATCATTGCCTCGTGTCCGCCGAAGAAAAGCCCGACCAGCACGTGATCGACATCTTCATGATGTCGGTCAAGTGCGGCAACTGCGACGCGTACCAGACGATCGTCAAGTTCCAGAAGGGCCCCGAGAAGAACGTCTATACCTACGAGTGCGAGAACGACGTCTGCGATCCCAACGTGACGCGAACGGTCGTGGAGGTGCCCAAACACCTCGACAACTCGACCCGGAGGGCCGAGGAGCTGCCCTACTACGAGAAGGAGCAGCCCGAGGAGCCCTCGGGCTGACACTTCCAGGGGGACCCGAACGCATTCCGGTCGGCCCTCGGGATCGCATAGAATGCGGGTAGCGTGAGCCTGCAAACGGCCCGCCCGGAGCGCGCGGGGGTCACTCCCGAGCTCCGGCAGCGGCTGCGCAAACGTCTGGCCGACTCGCCCGCGCTGGGTTGGCTGTCTCCGAGCCTGGAAGAGCTGGAGCTGGACTACTGTGTCCTGCGGCTGCCCTACCGGGAGGCGATCACCAACGGCTCGGGGACCGTCCACGGCGGGGTGCTGGCGACCCTGGCGGACTCGGCGGTGGCGTTCGCGCTGGCCACGAATTTCGACGGCAAGATGGGATTCGCGACGACGGACCTGACCATCCACTTCCTGCGGCGGGCGCGGGGAGAGGTCTGGGCCCGGGCGCGAATCCTCAAGAAGGGGGCGCGGGTCAACGTGGGGGAGGTGCAGATCGTGGACGACACCGGGCGAGAGGTCGCCCGGGTGCTCGCGACGTTTCTGCTGACCACCTCCTCGTTCGACTACGCCCCGGAACGAAACTCCCAAATCGAGGAAAAGACACCATGATCGACGACACCGTCCCGTTCCCGGCCGCCGAGGTGGCCGAGGCGGATCGGAAACCCTCACGCCGGCGGCGCGGAGGCTCGCGCCGGCACAAACCCCATCCGGCGCCGGTCGAGGACTCACCGGCGCCGGCGCCGACGCTCGCCCCGTCGCCCGTCCCCCTGGCCGCCGCCTCGGCGACCGCCAGCACGAGCGCGACGAACGTGCCCTCGGGCCCGCCCGCCCGGTCGGCGGTCGAGCAGCGGCTCGCGCTCTTCATCGACTTCGAGAACATCGCGCTCGGCGTTCGCGACGCCCAGTACAAGAAGTTCGACATCCAGCTGGTCCTCCAGCGGCTGATCGAGAAGGGGCGCATCGTCTACAAGAAGGCCTACTCCGACTGGACGCGCTACTCGGAGTACAAGCGGGAGTTCCACGAGGCGGCGATCGAGCTGATCGACATCCCTCAGCGCAACTACTCCGCCAAGAACTCCGCGGACATCCGGATGGTCGTGGATGCGATGGACCTGGTCTCGGTGAAGGGGCACATCACGACCTTCGTGATCTGCTCGGGCGACTCGGACTTCTCCCCGCTGGTCTCGAAGCTCAAGGAGAACGACAAGAGCGTGATCGGGGTCGGCGTCAAGAACTCGACCTCCAATCTGCTCATCTCCAACTGCGACGAGTTCATCTTCTACGAGGACCTGGTGCGCGAGACGCGGGCGATCCCGTCGGTCGAGAGCCTGCCCAAGAAGAAGCAGGACGTCTTCCGGCTCGTGCTCGACTCCATCCAGGCCCTGCAGCGCGAGAACTACGACGTGATCTGGGGGTCCATGGTCAAGCAGACCATGCAGCGCAAGCAGCCGTACTTCAACGAGTCCTACTACGGCTACAAGAGCTTCTCGGAGCTCCTGGAGGACGCCGAGCGCAACGGCCTCCTGACCATGAAGAAGGACGTCAAGAGCGGCGGCTACGTGATCGCGGTCGCCTGAGCGGAAGGCGGGCGGCGGCTACCTGCGGCGGAGAACCATGCGGTCGGCCGTGCCGGCCGGCCCGGAGACGGTGGCGCCGATCTGCAGGCTGACGAAGTCGGCGGCGCCCGAGAGGTCCCACACGAGGTTGTGGAAGCCGCGCAGCGAGCTCTCGGACCCGGGATGGATGATCTTCGACAGGACGTCCGTTCCGCGACCCGAGCTCTTTCCCCCGCCCATGGCGGGCACCGTCGCATAGTCGGGGGACAGGAAGACGTAGGACAGGAAGCCGCTGGCGTTGACCCCCGCCTGGATCAGGTAGTCGGTCTCGAGCGATTCGAGCAGCAGGTAGCTCGTGTCCTCGACGGTCCTGCGCTGGCCCTCCACGACCCGCCACTGACGCTCGCGGTGCGGCGTCCAGGGCGGGAGCGAGATGAAATCGAGCGTGAGCGAGGCTCCCTTCGGCGAGGCCAGCGTCGCCGCCGCGATCGCGTCGAGCCGTTCCCGGCCATTGGGAACCGTCAGGTACCCCGCGCCCGCGCCGCCGTGGCTCGGGTCCGTCAGGGTGACGCCGGCGGCGACGATGTTGCCGGAGCGGTCGGTCTCGACGAAGACCTCGCGCAGGGCGGGCCGGGCGGGCGGCCCGGGGAGCGTCGTGGCGGCCTTGCCCTGCCAGCGTCCCGTCAGATCCAGCGTCCAGGGCTCGGGGGTCGGCAGCGCCTCGGGGGGAGGCACCGGAGCCGGCGCGGCGGTGCGCGATCCCCACACGATCGCCAGAACGACGAGCGCGAGCGCCGCCGCGGCGAGCCCGACGACGGTCCTCCGCGGCAACAGCGGGATGGGCCTGGGATTGCCCGAAGGCGAGGAAACGGCGGGGGGAGCCGCCGTGGGACGCGGCCGAGCGGACGCCGTCGGCGCGGACGCAGGCTCTCCGGGCACGGAGCGGGCCGGTCTCGCGGAGCCCGCGGCGTCCGATTCGCCCGGACCCGAGGTCGCTCCCCCGGGCGCGCCCTGGCCCGCGCGGTCCAGGCGGCGGCGGCATTTCTGGCAGATGGCCGAGGCGATCTGAGTAAACCCACATTGCGGACAGGTGACCCAGGCCATTTGGTCAGAATGGTAACAGGGCGGGCCGCCGTTGGGTCCGGGGTATCGCTCGGGTTGTGATCGGGCGCACGGGGCGGCGCCGCGAGATTCGCCCCCTTCAGATCTCCCGGAAGAAGAACCGGTCGAGAACCGACATCCGCTCCTGGAGCTGCTTCGCGTCCGGGTCCATCAGCCAGAGCGCCGCCCGATCGAGGAGGCGAGCGAGTTGCCGTCCTGCGGGGTGAAGCAGAAGCCGATGATCTCGCGGTCGCCCTTGACGGCGACGGTCGGAGCCGAGATGACCGCCTGCGAGAGGATGCGGCCGTAGTAGCCGTGGTCGCGGCCGAACGAGAAGATCTGATTGGAGGAGCGCCGCTCCGTCAGCGCGATGCGGCGGTTGGCGCGCAGCTTGGCGAAGACCTTCTCCTTCGAGGTGGGCTGCGCGACCTCCATGTCGAACCAGAGCGAGTGCATGTACTGGGTGTTGAGCTTCATGGCGGAGGAGAAGATCGGGCGGCTTCCAGCCGATCGTCGAGAGGAGGGCCGAGGCGTCGCGGGCGTGGTGCGTGCCGAACTCCGGATCGTCGTGCTTCCCGGCCGACGGAGCGGGGGCGAAGCCGGAGTCCTGCGAGACGTCGTTCGCCCGGCGCATGCAGACGAAGCGCCCCTTCGTCAGGCTGCGGTTGCCGCCGTCGTCGGTCCCCAGAGTCGTGATGAGGCACGCGATGTTGTGGGTGTTGCAGGAGACGACCTGGAGGAACCGGTCCTGTCCCGGGATCAGGGCCTCGTCGTTGATCCCCATGGCGTACATCTTGCCGAAGCCGAACTCGCTGCCCTGGGCGAGGAACCCGAGAGGTCCCTTGATCTTCTCGTAGTGCTTCTTGTTCTCGTTGCCCGCGGGCGTGCAGTCGATGACGACGGTCGCGCGCTCGAGGGCGGCGAGGGCCTCGCCCGCGACCTTGTGGCCGAGCGCCTCGAAGTCGGTCACCTTGTCCGAGTCCACGATGAGCTTCGCGCCGCGCTCGACCAGGTGGTTGACCTTGGCCCGCTCGGTCGTCATGGGCGTGCGCTTGTGGAAACTGACTCTCGTCGATGCCGAGGTACTTGCCGAAGTCGGCGAACAGGCCGATCAACGGCTCGCCGATGGTTCCGGTGCCGACGACGTGAACGATCCTCTTCATCGCGTTCTCCTTGTTCCGAGCGGTTTGCGGCATCCGGGGACGGCCGGAAGGATACGATGAGAACCGAATTCGCCAACCGCGGGCGGATGGAGGATCTCGCTGGGCAGTCGCCTTCAATCCGTGCTCTTTCCCGGCGCCGCGGGCGAGCTCGAGGGCCTCTGGAAAGAAGCGGCGGGCCCGCGCGGGGCTCGGCCGTCTTCGCGCACCCGCACCCGCTGCACGGCGGGACGATGCACAACAAGGTCGTCTACCGCGCGACGCAGGCCTTGACGCAATCCGGGTTCGCGACGCTGCGTTTCCAGTTCCGCGGCGTGGGCCTCTCGAGGGGCCGGTACGACGCGGGGCGCGGCGAGGTCGACGACGTACGCTCCGCGCTGGACGAGGCCGCCTCGCGCGGCGGCCTGCCGCTCGTGGCGGGCGGCTTCTCGTTCGGCGCCGCGATGGCGCTCAAGGCCTCCGACGGCGACTCGCGCGTCGCCGCGTTCGTGGGCCTCGGTCTGCCGGTCGCCACGGAGTCCGGGCGCATGCTGCCGAGACTCCCGGAAAACCGGCCCGCGCTCTTCGTGGTGGGCGAGCGCGACGCGTACGGGCCGCCCGAAAAGCTCGCCCGTTTCCTCCAGGGCGCGCCGGGGTGCGCCGGGTCGTGATTCCGGGCGCCGGCCACTTCTTCGAGGGCCAGCTGGAGGAGGTGGCGTCGGAGGTGCGCGCGTTCCTGGAGTCGCTGGCGCTTTCTGCCGACGCCGAGAGGACGGCGTCCATGAGGGACGCCGAAGGGAAGGCCTCTTGACCGAACCGACGCTCTCCGAGAGCACGCGCGCCGATCTCCTGAGACTCGCCCGCGGGACGCTCGAGGCGCACTTTCGCGGCGAGCCGCCGCCGCGCCTGGCCTCGGATCGGGCCGAGACGTTCGGGCAGCCGATGGGACTCTTCGTGACGCTGCACCGCCGGGGCGAGCTGCGCGGCTGCATCGGAACGCTCGCGCCCACGGGGGACCTGACGCGCGTGATCGCCGAGTACGCGCTGCGCGCCGCCCTCGAGGACCCGCGCTTTCCGCCGCTGCCGGCCGAGGAGCTCGCCGAGTGCGCGATCGAGATCTCGGTGCTCTCCGCGCCGGAGCCGCTCGAGAAGCCGGAGGACCTCGAGGTCGGACGAGACGGCCTGATCCTCGAGCTCCGGGGCCGGCGCGGGCTGCTGCTGCCTCAGGTCGCGACGGAGTGGGGATTCGACCGCGAGCGCTTCCTCGCGGAGGTCTCGCGGAAGGCCGGCCTCCCCCCGAGGGGTGGCGCGACCCGCAGGCGCGCGTCTGGGTCTTCCGGGCGGAGGTTTTCTCGGAATGAAGGGGATCGGGAACCGCCAGAAGCGCGTCGTCGTGCCGAAGCGGGTCCCTGCGCCGCCGAAGCCGACGCCTCCGAAGACGACGGGAAGGCACGCTCCGCCGGCGCGAAACGCCGGCAATCGGCGTCAGGCTCCGCGCAGACCCGGCGAGTAGAGCAGCAGCGCGACGGCGACGGCCGCGTTCAGCGACTCGACCGGAGCGCGCATGGGAATCGTGAGCCTGCGGTCGAGGTACCGGTAGGCGCCGGCCGGAAGGCCCGAGCCCTCCGCGCCCACGGCGAGAACGGAGGCGCGGGTGAGTGGCGACGCGAACGCGTTCTCTCCGTCCGCCGCCACCGCGCCGCAGACCTGCCGGCCCGCCGCCTTCGCGTCGCCCGCGAAGGGCTCGAAGGAGACCCGTCCCGACACGGGGATCCGCAGGACGCTTCCCGCGCTGGCGCGCACGGCGCGCGCGTGGAAGAAGTCGGCGGTCCCCGGCGCGCCGAGACGCCCGCGGAGCCGGCCGCCTCGGCCACGCGCACGATCGCGCCGAGGTTCCCGGGGTCCTGGATCCCGAACACGAACACGACCGGTCCCTCCCGCGCCAGGATCTCGGAGACGGGGACGTCGCGGCGGCGCGCAACCGCCAGGAGGTGCTGTGGCGTCTTCGTCTCGGCCAGGTGCTCGAGCACCGCGCGCGACACCAGCCTCGGGTCGGCGGCCGAGATGGCCGCGAGCCGTCCGGGCCGCACGCTCTCGTCGTGGAGGACGTGGTCGAGGCGGTGACCCGCGGACACCGCTTCGAGAATGGCCTTCTCGCCCTCGAGGAGGAAGTGCGTGTGCGCCTCGAGGCTGCGTGCGATCTCGCGGATCCGGGGATTCGATGCGCTTGCGATGGCAGGCATCGAGCCCATGCTATAACCGCGCGCGATGAAAATTCGGCGCTCGCACTTCGCGCTCGGCGCGGGAGCGGAGCACGTCGTCGCGGGCTCGCCGTGGGCGGCGGTCTGGACGTTCCCCGCGATGATCGGCGCGGCGTTCGTGGTCGCGTGGGGCGCGGAGGCGGCCGAGTTCCTGATGTCGCAGGGTCTGGCGCTCGCGATTCTCGCCCTGATCCAGACGGCGCCGGAGTTCGCGGTCGAGGCGGTGATCGCGTGGAAGGCGGGGAAGAACCCCGACATGGTCCACCTCGCGATCGCCAACTTCACGGGCAGCCTCCGGCTCCTGACCGGGTTCGGCTGGCCCATGATCTACGCGGTCGCGGCCTTCTCCTCGCGGCGCCGGCGCGGCAAGCCGCTCGGCCGCATCGCCTTCCAGGACGACCACGCGGTCGAGGTCCTCGGACTGCTGCCGCCGCTGGCGTACTTCGTGATCATCTGGGCGAAGGGGAACCTCTCGCTCTTCGATGCGGCGATCCTGGCGGCGACCTACGTGACCTATCTCATCGTGCTCCTGCGGCTGCCTCCCCGGGCGGAGACGCTCGAGGAGGACGAGGAGGTCCCGGCCGTCTCGCGCTGGGCGCTTTCGTTCACCGGAGCGAAACGGTGGATCGCGGTCCTCGGCCTGTTCGCCGTGGGCGGAGCCATCATCGTGCTTGTCGCGGAGCCCTTCTTGAACTCCATGCTGGGCTCGCCGCGAGCCTCGGCGATCTCGCAGTTCGTGTTCATCCAGTGGGTCGCGCCGTTCCTCTCCGAGTTTCCCGAAAAGACCTCCGCCTTCGCCTGGGCGAACCGGATCACGCGCGCTCCCGTCGCCCTGCTGAACATGGTCTCGTCGAACATCAACCAGTGGGGCATCCTGTCGGGCCTGCTCGCCGTGATTTACTGCATCAGCCATGGCGACACGAGCCCGCTTCCGTTCGACGATTTCCAGCGGCACGAGATCCTGCTGACGATCCTGCAGGCCTTCCTGGGCTGGCTCTTCCTGGCCTCGATGAGCTTCGAGGCATACGAGGCGGTGGGCCTCTTCCTCGCTGTGGGTCATCCAGTTCGCCGTGCCCTCGTCGCGCGACACGATGCTTTGGGTCTACTCGTTCTGGATCGCGGTCGAGCTCGGGCTTCTGCTCGCGGGACGCAAGAAGCTCCTCGCGTTTCGCGGCGTTCGCGCGCTCATGGAGGCAGGCGCGGTGTGACGCCTGAAGCTCTCGCGGCGGATCGCCGCCCTCGCGCCGTCCTCGACGCCGGCCATGGGCCAGAAGGCGAAGGCCCTCGCCGCGACGGGAGTCGACGTCGTCGACTTCGCGATCGGCGAGCCGGATTTCCAGACGCCGGATTTCGTCGGGCGGCCGGCGTGCGGCGATCGAGGCCGGACGCACCCGAGTACACCGACGTCGCCGGCGAGCCCGGAGCTGCGCGACACGATCGCGGAGAAGTACCGGCGCGAGCAGCGCGCCGACACGTGCGCGCGAGAACGTCATCGTCACCGCGGGCGCGAAGCAGGCCGTCTACAACGTCTGCCAGGTGCTCTTCGATCCGGGCGACGAGGTCGCGCTGTTCTCGCCCTACTGGGTCTCCTTTCCGGAGATGGTGCGGCTGACCGGAGCGACGCCTCTCTTCGTCCGACGCTCTCGAGGCGGCTGGCACGCGAGCGCCGCCCCGTTGTCGCGCCAGGCGAAGAAGCGAGCGCGTCCGCGGGGTGATCCTGAACTCGCCGAACAATCCGACGGGCGCGGTGGTCTCGACGGAGGCGCTCGCGGGGATCGTCGACTGGTGCGACTCCCGCGACGTGTGCTGATCTTCGACGAGACCTACGACCGGTTCGTCTACGACGGGCGGCCGCACGCCTCGGCGGCGGCGTTCGCCTCGAGGACCGCGATCGGATCGTGGTCACGGGAGCCGCGTCGAAGACCTACGCGATGACGGGCTGGCGGCTGGGCTGGGCGCTCGGGCCGCCCGAGCTGATCATCGCGCGATGGTCTCGTACCAGAGCCACTCGACGTCCAACGCGTCGTCGATCTCCCAGGCGGCGGCGCTGTCCGCGCTGACCGACCTCGAGCCGCCGGCCGCCTCGGTCGCGGAGATGCTGTCCCATTACGAGGCCCGGCGCGGCGTCATGGTCGAGGCCCTCAGGCGCTTCCCGGCGTGCGGTGCGGGACGCCCGAGGGCGCCTTCTATGCGTTCGCCGACGTCTCCGCGTTGTATTCCCAGGCTGTCCGTGAAGGGGTCCGTCGGCTTCTGCGAGAGGCTCCTCTCCGAGGCGCACGTAGCGGCGGTCCCGGGTGACGCGTTCGGCGACGACGCTGCGTGCGGTTCTCCTTCGCGCTCGAAGACCGAGCGTATCCGCGAGGGCATGCGACGGCGGGCCCGCGTGCGGTGGCCGCTACCTAGTACGTCTGGAAGGCGGAGAGTCGACAGCGCTTGGCGCCGCGCGGGCGCAGCTCCAGGAATCCGACGTAGGAGCCCCAGGTCGCGACGCGCACCGCGGCCACGCAGGCCCAGCGCGGCGAGCTCGACGACGGGCAGAAGAGCGATCGCGGGCCAGGACACAGCCGGCATCGTCCAGGCGGCGCCGACGCCGGCGCACACGGCGATCGCCCCGACGATGAGCCAGAAGAGGAAGAGGGCGAGGGCGCGGAGCCACGGCCGCACGGAGGAGCTCGCAGTGCGAAGCGGATCGAGCGCCAGGCGCCGATCGTCGGGCGCGTATCGCCGCGCCGCGCGCGCGAAGTCGTAGATCAGCGACAGCGACGCGAACAAGAGCAGTGCGATCACGGCGATGACGCATCCGGCGAGCGTTCGCGTCGCCGAGCCGGGAGGCGCGTTCTCGAGGAGGCGCTCCGCGGCCTCGAGCGCGGCGGCGACCCAGCCGCCGACGAGGGCGCCCGCCACGAGCACGAACAGGATGAGGCACTTGCGTTGTGCGCACATTGCGCCGCGCGGGCTCGATGAACTCCCCGAAGGAGAAGCGGCCGCGGCCGAGCACCGCGACGAGCCCGCCCGCGATCAGCGCCTGTTGCAGGACGGCGAGGAGGCCGAGGGCGTGCGCGGCTCGCTCCGTAGCCCGATGACGGGGCGGCGGTCCCGGAGGAAGTCGAAGAAGTCGCCGGGCGCGAGCGTCGCCGCGTTGCGCAGGAAGTGGTCGCCGGCGAGGGTCCCGGCGAGGTCGTGCTGGAACGCGGCGCCGAGCGGCGTCGCCCCGATCAGCCCGAGCACCGCCGTGAGGCCGGTCAGCAGGACGACGATCTTCCAGTGCCGGAGCGCGTCGAAGCCGGATCGGAGGCTGCCGCGGCGTTCGAGCGTCACGCAAGCGCCCAGAGGATCTGCGTCCAGAGCGCCCACGAAGAACGCCGCGAACCCCGTGTACTTGGCGGCGGCCGCGGCGGCCCAGCGTGTCGGCGGCGCCCCGGCCGGTCCCCAGAACGCGGGAGTCGTTGAGTCGGTCCCAGTCCCAGGGGTTGCGCCGATCCGGGTCCACGGCGGCCCAGGCCAGCCGGGAGCCGTCGAGAATGCGGTAGCGCACCCACTTCACGCCGGCGGGGATCGGGCGGTCGAGGACGCGTCCGTCCTCGAAGACGAACCGCGCCGTCGTGGCGTGCGTCCAGTCCTCCGTGTTCCCGATCAGGACCTGGCTCTCGTAGGCCCTCTTGCCGCCGCGAGGTCTTTTCGGCATGGGCGCTCTCCGGGCGCACGAGCGCGCCGTCCTCGTCGAGCGTCACCCGGCCCTGCGGGCGGTCGAACACGCCGCTCGTCCTCGCTCCGCCGGCGGGTCTTGGCCGAGACGACCTGCCAGTCGAGTCTCGCGGTGCCCTCGACCAGGTTGCGCCGGTAGGTCGACAGGTCGCGGCCGGAGACGCGCTCGAAGACCCGGAAGAAGTCCGACGTCGAGGGATGCCGGAACGACCACTCCTGGAAGTACGCGCGCTGCGCGCGGGCGAAGGTGTCGGCGCCGAAGTCGTTCTTGAGCTGCGCCATGAAGAGGCCGACCTTGAGATACGAGTTCACGTTGTAGGACGCGTTGGAGGCGAAGCACCACGCGCAGCGCCGGATCGGGTCGAGGTTCGGCAGGAAGTTGTACTCGGAGTGCGCGATGGAGATGGAATCCGCACCGAGGCCGCCGGTGAGCTCGGCCGTGTCTCGCGGCCCGTACGCCAGGGACATCGCGCGGTGCTCGGAGTCGTCGTTGAGCCCCTCGTCGAGCCAGGGCTCTTCGAACTCGTTGGAGCCGACCATGCCGTACCAGTACTGGTGGCCGTACTCGTGCACGGTCACGATCTCGACGCCCCGAATTCCCGAGAAGGGCCAGCGCGTCTGCCAGGCGCCCGACTCGCCGCCCGTGATGAACGTCGGGTACTCCATTCCCCCGGAGCCCTCGCCGTCGTCCGGCGGATCCACGACCGTGAGGGTCGCGTACGGGTAGGGGCCGTACCACAGGCCGTAGTACGCGATCCCCTCCTTGATCGAGCGGAGGTAGCGATCCCGCGCGCGTTCGTGTCCGGGCTGCATCAGCAGCCGCACCTGGGGGATGGGGCGGAGGGCGATCTGTGCCTCCGTCATCCCGAGCTCGCGCGCGGCCTTTGCGCTCCAGCCGGCCGGAACGTCGCGGGCCGGATCGAAGGCGAACTCGGTCGACCTGGAAGCGCGGGTCGGCCGTCCAGGCGAAGTCGTGCACGTCGTCCTGGACGTAGCGGTAGGTCGTCCGGCCGCCCTTCCGCGACGCGGAAACGCGCTCGCCGGTGGCGCCGACGACGAATCGGCTCGGCACAGTGAGCGAGACGTCGAAGCGCCCGTAGTCCGCATAGAACTCGGAGTTCGCGTGGAACGCATGGCAGTTCCAGCCGCCCGTCCTGCGGCCGCGCATGCCCGCCGGCTCGTAGACCCCGATCTTCGGGAACCACTGGCCGACGAGGAAGTAGTCGCGCACGAAGCCGGTCCGGGCGAAGATCCGGGGCAGCTTCGCGCGGAACGCGATCTGGAGAGTGATGTCGCCGTGCGGGGGCACCGGGTGCGGCAGCGGCACGGCGAGGACCGTCTCGTCTGACTCGTCGTTGCCGTCGGGGTGAGCGAAGCGCGCCGCCCTGGAGAGCTCGACGCCGTCCGCCGAGAGCGAAGCGACGTCGATCCAGCCCCAGTCGTCGGGCCGTGTGCCCGCCTCGTCGCCCCGGAGCTGCCCGCCCGACTCGCGCATGAAGGTGGAGCGGTTGTTCTTGAAGGCGTTCAGGTAGAGGTGAAATCGCAGCTCGGAGACGGAGTCGGACGAGGGGTTGCGCCAGATCAGGGTCTCCTTCCCGTCGAGGGTCTTCTCCTCGGGATTCAGGGAGACGGCGATCGTGTAGTCGACGACGGGCGGGGAGACCGGGGCGGCGGCGCGCATTGCGCACGGCGCGGCGAGGAGGGCGGCGGCGAGGACTCCGACACCCCGGACGCCTCGCAGCCGCAGCCGCAGCCGCAGCCGTTTCCATGACCGTCGCGCCGGAATCCGGGGCATGAGGGTGGCGGAATGCTGTGCCGCGGCGCCCGCGCGAGTCAATACAATTCGATTCGCTCCATGGCAATCGCGTTCCTGACCGGAGGCACCGGCTTTCTCGGCGGCCACGTCGCGCGCGCGCTGTGCGACGCCGGCTGGAGCGTTCGGCTGCTCGCGCGCAGCCCGCAGCGCGCCGGTGGGGGCCTTCTCGCGGATCTCCCGGTCTCCGTCGTGGCGGGGGATCTCTCGGACGAGGAGCGCCTCGCGCGCGCGCTCGAGGGAGCCGACGCGATCGTGCACGTGGCGGGGCTGGTGAAGGCGCGCAGCCTCGCCGATTATCGCGACGTCAACGTCGAGGCGACGCGGCGGCTGCTGCGCGCCGGAGCGCGGGCGGCACCGCGCGCCGCGTGGGTGCACGTGTCCAGTCAGGCCGCCGCGGGGCCTGCACGCGAGGGCCGCCCCGTCGCCGAGGGCGACGAGAGCCGTCCGATCTCCTGGTATGGCCTCTCGAAGCGAGAAGGCGAGATCGCGGTCGCGGACGGCTGGAAGGGTTCCTGGACGGTTCTCCGACCGGGAGTCGTCTACGGCGCGGCGATCGAGGCCTCTTCGCGTACTTCCGCATGGCCGCCGCCGGCTGGATTCCCGCTGCCCGCGGGACGCACCCGCATCCAGGTGATCGCGCGCGGAGCGCGCCGCGCTCGGCATCGCGCGGGCGGCGTCGCGGCCCGAGCTCGCTGGGCGCGTCGGGGTTCCTGTGCGACCCGGAACCGGTGCGCCTCGAGGAGCTCGCGCGCGCGATCGCGGCGCTCCCGCCGCGGAGAGCCCGCATCCTCCCGGTGCCGGACGCCGCGGTCCGCCTTCTCGGCCGGGGAGCAGACCCTTCTCGAAATCCTCACGCGTCGTTCACGCCCCTTCAACGCAGACAAGGCGCGGGAGGTTCTGGCCGGCGACTGGCTCTGCGACGGCGCGCCGATGGCCGAGGCGCTCGGCGCTGCCGGCGCCGAGGCCGCTCGGGGAGGGCCTTCGCGCGCTGTGGGACTGGTATCGGGCGGCCGGCTGGCTGCGGTAGGCCCGTCCTGTCCGGCGGGCCGGGGCGTCGCTTTGTAAAATTTGCTAAGATCCGCCGCGCACGGTTTCCTATCGGGAGGGGGATCGATGAACAAGGTCGCCCGGGTCACCAGGGCCGAGTCGGTCGGCACCGCTCCATTCTTCGAGAAGTGCTACCGGTGCGAAGACGCCGCCCGGGTGCGCCAGACCGGCTACTACTCCTTCTTCCGCGTCATCGACTCCGCCCAGGACCCCGAGGTCGCGATCGGCGGCCGCCGATGGTCATGCTCGGGCTCGAACAACTACCTCGGCCTGACCAACGACCCGCGCGTCAAGGAGGCGGCGATCGCCGCGATCCGCAAATACGGCTCCGGCTGCGCGGGCAGCCGCTTCCTGAACGGCACCCTCGACCTGCACGTCCGGCTCGAGGAGCGGCTCGCCGAGTTCATGCGGCAGGAGGCCGCCGTCACCTTCTCGACCGGCTTCCAGATCAACCTCGGCGCGATCTCGTGCCTCGTCGGCAAGGGGGACACCGTCCATCTCGACAAGCAGGACCACGCCTGCATCATCGACGGCGCGCGCCTCTCCTCCGGCGACGTCCGCAAGTTCCGCCACAACGACCCGGCGGACCTCGCCGCAGATGCGCAACGACAGCGAGGCGAAGGGCCGGCTCGTCGTGGTCGACGGCGTCTTCTCGATGGAGGGCGACATCGCCCCGCTGCCCGAGATCCTGGCGGTCGCCCGGGAGTACGGCGCCGGGCGTGATGGTCGACGACGCCCACGGCATCGGCGTGCTCGGGCGGACGGGCCGCGGCACGGCCGACCACTTCGGGCTCGAGAAGGACGTCGACCTGATCATGGGCACGTTCTCGAAGTCGATGGCCTCGGTCGGCGGGTTCATCGCGGGCGAGGCGCACGGTCATCGACTACATCAAGCACCGCGCCCGCACGCTGATCTTCTCGGCGGCGCCGCCGCCCGCCTCGGTCGCCGCCGTGCTGGCGACGCTCGACGATCATGGAGCGGAGCCCGAGCGCCGCGAGCGCCTCTGGGAGAACACGCGATTCTTCGCCGACGGGCTGCGCTCGCTCGGTCTCGACACCGGCGAGTCGCAGACGCCCGTCATCCCGGTCGTCGTCGGGGAGGACCTCACCGCGCTGCGAGATGGTCCAGCGGCTCCAGGAGGAGGGCGTCTTCGTCAACTGCGTCCTTTCGCCGGCGACGCCGCCCGGACGCGCGCTCATCCGCACCTCGCTCATGGCCACGCACACGCGGGACCAGCTCTCGCGGGCGCTCGACGCGTTCGAGAAGGTCGGCCGGGAGGTCGGCCTGGTTCGCACCGGCCGCGCCTGAGCCGTGCCTTGAGCGCCGAACCGAAGGCCGCGGTCCCGATCCAGCGCGATCGGCCGTTCGAAGGCCGATCTCGCGCGCTTCTTCGACGTGCCGACCGGATCTACGCGGGCGATCCGACTGGGTCGCGCCGCTGCGGACGACGTCGCCAAGGTCTTCGCAGGACGAGAATCCGCTTCTTCCGCCACGGCGGAGATGCAGCTCTTCCTCGCCGCGCGAGGCGGGCGGGCGTCGGCCGCATCGCCGCGATCCTCAACCGCAACCACAACGACGTTCCACGACGAGAAGGTCGGCTTCTTCGGCTTCTTCGAGTGCGACCGACGACGCCGAGGCCGCCGCGACGCTCCTCGACGCGGCCGCGAGCTGGGGGCGCGAGCGGAGGATGACGGTGCTGCGCGGCCCGATGAACCCGACGCTCAACGACGAGGCGGGCCTGCTGGTCGACGGCTTCGACTCGCCGCCGGTCCTCATGATGACCTACAACCCGCGCTTCTACGTGCCGATGCTCGAGGCGCCGGGCTTCCGCAAGGCGAAGGACCTCCTGGCCTACTGGTTCCCGCTCGGGGAGAAGCCGCTCGAGCGGCTGGAGAGGGTCGCCGAGCGGTTCCGCAAGCGCGAGCCCGACATCGTCGTGCGCAACGTGACGAAGAAGAGCCTCGCGAAGGACCTCCCGAAGATCCGGGAGGTCTACAACGACGCGTGGGAGAAGAACTGGGGCTTCGTGCCGATGACCCCCGAGGAGATGGACTTCATGGCGGCGCGCCTCAAGCCGCTGCTCGTCGAGGAGCTCCTCTGGCTCGCCGAGGCGCGCCGGCCGGACGGGCGCATGGACCCCGTCGCTTCATGCTGATGCTGCCCGACTACAACACGGCGATCGCGCCCACGCGCGGGCGGCTCCTGCCGTTTGGCTGGCTCAAGTTCCTGCTGGCGCAGAAGACGATCAAGACGGTCCGCGTCCTCACGCTCGGCCTGGCGAAGGAATACCGGATGCGCGGGATCCAGTCGATCATGATGGCCGACTCGCTGCGTTACCTCCTGAAGAAGGGCTACACGGGCGCCGAGGTGTCCTGGCTGCTCGAGGACAACGAGCTGGTGATCCGCGCCGTCCGCCTCTGGGGCGGCAGGCTCTACAAGACGTACCGAATCTACGAACGCGCCTTGTAGCGGCGGAGCGCGCCCCGCCCGGTGCCGCGGCCGCCACGGCTTCGCGCGCCCCTCTCCGCATCCACGCGTCGTACCAGCGATCCCCGACCGGCACCGTCAGAAACGCGAGGGTCGTGCCGGCGAGGACGTCCACGACGTAGTGGTAGCGGCAGTACACGGTCGCGATGATGAGCCCGGTCGCCACCGGCAGAAGGATCCAGAACACGTCGCGCGCCCGCTTCCACGCCACGATCAGCACGGCCACCGAGATCATGGTGTGGCCGGACGGGAACACGTCGAACTTCGTCTTCTCGAGGCTGTTGATCGTGTCGTTGATGAATCGCGAGATCGGAGTCGTCACGAGGGAGACCGTGTACTCGGAGGCCTGGGCGAACCGCGGTCCGAGGGCGGGGATCAGGAAGTAGCCGGCGTACGACACGTAGTAGACGACCATCAGCGTGAAGACGAAGCGGCGCGCGGTCGGGCGGTCCCGGCATCCAGAGCACCACGCCGAGCGTCAGCGCGATGAAGTAGTAGGTCGAGTAGAAGATGTAGAAGAGGTCCGAGAGTGCGGGCGCACGAGGCGCTGCATCCAGACGGTCACGTCCACCCCGAAGATGGCGCGGTCGGCGGCGATCAGCAGGTCGTCGCGCGGCCCCCCGCGGAGCGCCTGGATCAGCGGCTCGAGCGTGTTGAAGAGGATCGGAAGGAAGGCCGCGGGATAGAAGTCGACGAGGAAGGCCCAGGGCCGGGGAAGCGCGTCGGCGCGGCGCGCGAGGACCGTCATGACGACCAGAGCCGCCGCGAGCCCCGCGTAGCCGAGGAGCATGGCCGTAGGCTGCTCCAGCCGGCGCCAGAGAAACAGCGCCAGGACGGTCAGCAAGCCGATGGCCGCGAAGTGAATCGACTCGGTTGGCCGGATGCGCACGTGCCTTTATAACCGGTGGGGCGCGGGAAGTCACCGGCGGCGGGAGATAGAATCCCGCCGATGTCTTCGCGGACGCTCGCCGCGGCGGTGCTCGTCTTCGCGGCCACCGCCCTCGGGAGGGCGTCGGCGCCTCTCGTGATCGAGGCGCGGATCGACACGCCGATTCACCCCGCCGCCGCGAATTACCTCTCGGGCGTCCTCTCCCGGGCCGAGAAGGAGGGCGCCGCGCTGGTCGTCCTGACGCTGTCGACGCCCGGCGGCCTGCTCGCCTCGACGCGCGAGATGAGCTCGGCGATTCTCCTGTCGAAGGTCCCGGTCGCGACGTTCGTCGCGCCGTCGGGCGCGCAGGCGGCCTCCGCCGGATTCTTCCTCCTGCTTTCGGGCGACGTGGCCGCGATGGCGCCGGGCACGAATACGGGCGCCGCGCATCCCGTCGGCGGCGAGGGAGAGGACCTGCCGAAGAAGATGAACGAGAAGGCCGAACAGGACGCGCGCGCGTTCGTGCGCACGCTGGCGAAACAGCGCGGGCGCAGCGTCGAGAAGGCCGAGGCCGCCGTCGAGAAGAGCCTCTCGTACACCGAGGCCGAGGCGAAGGACGGCGGGCTGATCGAGGTGCTGGCGCGCGACGTGCCGGACCTGGTTGGCCAGCTCGACGGCCGCAGGATCTCCCGCGTCGGCGGCGGGCAGGTCACGCTGGCCCTCAAGGGCTACCGCCTCGAGTCGCAGCCGATGGGGGAGCTCGAGCGCGTGCTCGGCGTCGTCTCGCACCCCAACGTGGCCTACGTCCTGTTTCTCGTCGGGCTCGTCGGGCTCTACTTCGAGCTGTCGACACCGGGCGCGGTCCTGCCCGGAGTCGCGGGAGGCATCTCGCTCCTCCTCGCGCTCTACGCCTTCTCCGTGCTGCCGGTGAACCTCGCCGGGCTCGCCCTGATCCTCTTCGCCATCCTGCTGTTCGTGGCCGAGATCAAGGTCGCGAGCCACGGGCTTCTGTCGGTGGGAGGGGCGATCGCCCTCGTGACGGGCTCGCTTCTGCTCTTCTCGGGCAAGGGCGACGCGGCCGGCTACCGGGTCGACCTGGGGATCATCGTCCCGGGGCTGGCGCTCGCGCTCGGAATCGTCGCGCTCCTGAGCTGGAAGACGGTACAGCTCCGGCGGACTCCCGTGCACACGGGCCTCCACGCGATGATCGGAAAGACGGCGCGGGTCGCGCGCGGCTTCGGGTCCGAGGAGAAGGGCACGGTACAGCTCCAGGGCGAATACTGGAACGCGATCGGGCCGGCGGGTCTCGAGGCCGGCGACGCGGTCCGCGTGGCCCGCGTGTCGGAGGGAACCCTGTACGTCGAACGGAGGAACGCATGAGCTCGGTCTTCAACGTTCCCGGTCTCCTGGTGGCGCTCTTCGTCGGGCTGATCTTCCTGTTCAAGTGGGTCAACGTCCTGAACGAGTACGAGCGCGGCGTGACGTTCTGGCTGGGGCGGCTGGGCAAGCATCCCAAGGGACCCGGCCTCGTGCTGATCTTCTGGCCGTTCGAGCGCATGGTGCGCATGTCTCTCCGCACCGTGGTGCACGACGTCCCGCCGCAGGACATCATCACCAAGGACAACGTCTCCGTGAAGGTCAATGCGGTCGTCTACTTCCGGGTGGTCGAGCCCGAGAAGGCCGTCGTCCAGGTCGAGAACTACCTCTACGCCACCTCGCAGCTCGCGCAGACGACGCTGCGCAGCGTGCTCGGCCAGGCGCTGATCGACGAATTGCTCTCCGAGCGCGAGAAGCTCAACGTCGATCTCCAGAAAGTCATCGACGAGCACACGCAGCCCTGGGGGATCAAGGTCTCGCTCGTGGAGGTGAAGCAGGTCGACCTGCCGCCCGAGATGCAGCGCGCGATGGCCAAGCAGGCGGAGGCGGAGCGCGAGAAGCGCGCCAAGATCATCCACGCGCAGGGCGAGCTCGAGGCCGCGACGGCAGCTGTCGAAGGCCGCGGAGATCATCGACAAGCAGCCGGCGACACTCCAGCTGCGCTACCTGCAGACGCTGACCGAGATCGCCAACGAGAAGAACTCGACGATCGTCTTCCCGCTGCCGATCGACCTGATCAAGATGTTCCTCGAGCGTCCGAAGGCGTAGCCGCCGAGTCCGGTTAGACTCGCGCCCGTGGAACCCCGCACGCACTACCAGATCTCCCTGACCACGCGTCAGGCGGTCGGGGCCTTCGTCGGGCTGCTTCTCGCCCTGGGCCTCGCGTTCTTCTTCGGGCTGATGACCGGCCTGTCCGGCCGCGGCCGCCCCCAGGAGCCCGCGGAGACCGTCGCCGCCGCCCGTCCCGCCGCCCCGGATGCTCTGCCGCCGGTCGAGACCGCGGTGCCGACGGCGCGCGGAGAGGCCTCCCGGGAGCCGGGCGGTCCCGCCGAGGCTCCGGCGGCGGTCCCCGCGGCCGAGCCGACCCCGCCCCAGACCCTGCAGACCTTCGAGGACGGGGGCGGGAGGAAGCGACGCCCTCCGTGGCGGCGGCGGCGGCCGCACCGACGCCCCGCGCGGTTGCGGGAGCCAGGCCCGCGCCGCCGCCTGCCGCCTCCGCGTCCTCGGCGGGACGCGTCTGGGTCCAGGTCGCCTCCGTCTCCTCGCGAGGCGAGGCGGAGACGCTGACGGCGCGCCTCTCCAGGCACGGGTACCACCCCGTCGTGTCGGCCGAGAAGGGCCGGCTCCGCGTGCGGGTCGGTCCGTACCGCACCACCGAGGAGGCGCGCCGCGCCGCCGAGAAACTGCGCAAGCAGGAGAACCTCAAGAGCCCGTGGGTCGTGTTCGAGGGGAAGTGATAAACCGCCTCTCGGCGACTCCGTCGCGCGCCCCCGAGTGGATCCGCGAGCGCAAGCTGCGGCTCTCGGAGCTGCACGGCGTGAAGAGCCTGATGCGCGAGCACGGCCTGCACACGGTGTGCGAGGAGGCGCGCTGTCCCAACCGCGGCGAATGCTTCTCCCGGGGCACGGCGACGTTTCTCTTGCTCGGCGACGTCTGCACGCGCGCCTGCGGCTTCTGCGACATCAAAAATGGCCGGCCCGCGCCGCCCGATCCGCTCGAGCCCGGGCGAGTCCGCGCCGCTGTGGAGCGGATGGGGCTCGCGTTCGTCGTCCTGACCTCGGTCGACCGCGACGACCTGCCCGACGGCGGCGCGGCGCACTTCGCGGAGACGATCCGGTCGGTGTCCTCGCTCCGGCCGGCGCCGGGCGTCGAGGTGCTGACGCCGGACTTCCGCGGCCGCGTGGAGTCGCTCGAAACCGTCCTCGCGGCGAGGCCCGATGTCTTCAACCACAACGTCGAGACCGTTCCCCGGCTCTATTCGACGGTGCGAAGAGGAGCCCGGCTCGACCGCTCGCTCTCCCTGCTGTCGCGCGCGAAGGAGATCGCGCCGGCGATCACCACGAAGTCGGGCCTGATGCTGGGGCTTGGCGAGCGCGAGGACGAAGTGCACGATCTGCTCGTGCAGCTGCGAGAGGCCTCGGTCGACATCGTGACGGTCGGCCAGTACCTGCGGCCGTCGCTCGAGAACCTCCCGGTCGAGGAGTACGTCGCCCCGGAGGTCTTCGAGCGCCACCGCGAGTTCGGAGAGCGCCTCGGCTTCCGTCACGTCTTCGCCGGGCCGTTCGTGAGGTCCTCGTACAGGGCGGAGGAAGCGCTCCACGCCACGCGGAGCGGGGTCGAGGCGCTCACACGCCACGCGAAGCGGGGTCGAGGCGCTCCACGCGACGCGGAAACCCTGAGCCGCACGGCGTGAGGCGCGGGCCCGGCGGATCCTCGTCGTGGGCGACGCCTCTCGCGGGCGTGGTCTCGGGGCTGCTCTTCGCGTTGTCCTTCCCGCCGGTCGGGTGGGTTGTCCTGCTGCCTCTCGCGCTGACGCCCTGGCTCGTCGCCCTCCGGCGCGAGGAGAGCGCGGGGCGGGCGTTGTGGTCCGGGATCCTCTTCGGCCTCGCCTACTGGTGCGCTTCGATTCCGTGGATCGTCTACGTCGTCACGCACTACGGCGGACAGAGCCCGGCCCTGGGCGTCGTCAGCCTCGTGATCCTCGCGGGCATCCTGGCCGAGTGGCCCGCGCTCGTGGCGTGGGCGGCGGTGCGCGCCGCCCCGGCCGGGTCCGGGTGGCGCCTCGCGGCGTTCCCGCTCCTCTGGATGGCGTCGGAGCACGCGCGCTCCTTCGTCTACAAGGGCTTCCCCTGGAATCTCACGGCGCACGCGCTCTACCGCCACCCGATCTGGCTGCAGACCGCGTCGGTGTGGGGCGCGTTCGGAGTGGGGGCCCTCGTGACGGCCGTGACGGCGCTGCTTGCGGCCGCGGCGTCGCGCCCGCATGGGCGCGCGGCGGAGAGACGCATCGCAGCGCCCGTCCGATCGCCTGGGCCGCCGCCCTCACCCTCGCCGCCGGAGGATTCGGGGCCTGGCGGCTCGCACGGCCGATTCGAGGAGTCGGAGGCGCGCCTCGCGAGGCGCAGGTCGTCCTCCTGCAGCCCAACCTGACCGAGGAGGGCCGAATGACGCCCGAGGGCGCCGTGTCGCGCTACGAGACGGTGCTCGGCCAGGCCGACGCCGGCCTGGCGGCCGTGCGCGGTTCCCCGTCCCTGCTCGTGATTCCGGAGTCCTCGCTGCCGACGTACTGGGAGCGCAGCCCGACGTTGCGGCGCGACCTGACCGCGCTGACACGGCTCGGCTCCTCGATCCTCTTCAACGACGTCGACGAGGTCGCGGACGGCCGCTACTACAACGCCGCGCGGCTGCTGACGCCGGAGGGCCTCGCGCGGCCGGCGTACCACAAGGTCCACCTCGTGCCGTTCGGCGAGTACGTGCCGCTGCCTCGGCTCTTCTTCTTCGTGCGGCGCATCTCGCAGACCACCATCGGCGAGTTCTCGGCGGCGCCCGAGCCCACGGTCCTGCGCGGCGGCCCGTTCGCGATCGGCGTCGGCATCTGCTACGAGATCATCTACCCGTCGCTCGCGCGGCGCGAGGTCGCCGACGGCGCGAATCTGCTGGCGACGATCTCGAACGACTCCTGGTACGGCCGCGCGGGCGCGCAGGAGCAGCACTTCGCCGGCGCGGTGCTGCGGGCGGTCGAGAACGAGCGGGACCTCGTCCGCGCCGCGATCACCGGGATCTCGGGGATCGTCGATGCGCGGGGGAGGATTCTGGCGAGCACGCCGCCCGACGAGCGGACGATTCTGGCCGGGACCGTCCACCTGCGAGACGGGATGACGGAGTGGACGCGATGGGGTTTCTGGATTCCGCGCGCGGCCGACGTCCTGGCCCTCGGCGTGTTACTCTTCGGGCTCGCCCGCTGGGGCCGGACGCGCCGTCTTGCGGCCGGATCGGGCGCCGCGAAACCCGTATGACCGAACGCGACGATCTCCTCGCCTCCCTGGGATCGGCCTCGGAGCGCCTTTCGGCGCTTCGGGGCTACCTTTGATCTGGACGCTGCGCGGAGCGCGCTCTCCCGGCTGCAGGAGCAATCCGCGGCCCCCGATTTCTGGTCGAAGCCCGAGGCCGCTCAGGAGGTTCTCCGGGAGACGAAGACCTACGAGCGCCGGCTCGCCACGGCACAGCGCCTCGACGAGCTGAAGGGCGAGCTCGAGACCCTGGCCGAGCTCCTCCGCGAGGGCGAGCCCGCCGACGCGGAGGCCCGCGAGACGCTCCAGACCGCGGCCGCGTTCGCCGACGAGCTCGAGCTCGCGGTCAAGATGGGCGCGCCGGAGGACCAGAACAACGCGTGGCTCTCGATCCACGCCGGAGCCGGCGGCACCGAGTCGCAGGACTGGGCGGAGATGCTGCTGCGCATGTACACGCGTTTCGCCGAGGCGCGCGGCTGGAAGGCCGAGCTGATCGACCGCCAGGACGGCGAGGAGGCGGGCATCAAGAGCGCGACGCTGCACGTCGTCGGCGATCACGCCTACGGGTACCTCAAGACGGAGATGGGCGTGCACCGCCTCGTTCGCATCTCGCCCTTCGACGCGGCGCAGCGCCGCCACACTTCGTTCGCCTCGGTCTACGTCGCCCCCGAGATCGACGAGAACATCGAGATCGAGATCGCCGACAAGGATCTCCGCATCGACACCTATCGCTCGAGCGGCGCGGGTGGCCAGCACGTGAACGTGACCGACTCGGCGGTACGGATCACGCACCTGCCGAGCGGCATCGTCGTCACCTGCCAGAACGAGCGCAGCCAGGGCCGCAACCGCGACATGGCGATGCGCGTGCTGCGCGCGCGCCTCTACCAGCGCGCACTGGACGAGCGCAAGGCGGAGGAGGACAAGCGCGTCGGCGAGAAGAAGTCGATCGAGTGGGGGAGCCAGATCCGCTCGTACGTCCTGCATCCGTACCGGATGGTCAAGGATCACCGCACGGGCTTCGAGACGGGCGACACGGACCGCGTGCTGGACGGCGGGCTGGCGCCCTTCATCGAGGCGTCGCTCCGCTCCGCGGCGGAAGGGGGGCGGACGGCTGCCTCCTCCTGACGCAAGACGCGGAGATCTGCCCTGGATGGACGAGGTGCGCGGGCGGCTCGCCGCGCGGCGGGAGCAGGTGCCGGAGGAGCCGGAGCCGACGCTCGACATCCGCCGTGCCGCCGTCCTCATCCCGCTGTTCGTCCGGGAGGGCGCGCTCTGGGTCCTCTTCACCCGCCGCACGGAGACCGTCGAGCACCACCGCGGGCAGATCTCGTTCCCGGGAGGCAGCGAGGAGGCGGACGACGGCTCGCTCCTCGAGACGGCGCTGCGCGAGACGCGGGAGGAGATCGGCGTCGAGGAGGCCGACGTGCACTACCTCGGCGCCCTGTCGCCCCTGACTACGGTCACGGACTTCTACGTCGAGCCGTTCGTCGGCGCGATCCCCAACCCGTATCCGTACCGCGTGGCCGAGTCCGAGATCGCCGAGCTGATCGAGGCGCCCCTGACCGCGCTGCTCGATCCGAGGATCCTCGAGCGAAAGATCCTGCCCGGGCGGGAAGAGCCGACGCTCTTCTACCACCACGGCCGGCACGTCATCTGGGGAGCGACCGCGCGGATGCTCAAGGAGCTGTTGGACGCGCTGAGCCAATAGCTCCAATTTTGGATTTTTGATTTTGGATTTTGGATTCGGTTCCCTTGTTCCTCGTCTCCCAATCCAAAATCTAAAATCCAAAATCCAAACTCTTTTCCCCCGCCTCCACCGCGAATGGCAGCCGATTCTGCGGAAGCGGCAAAGGGCACGTCGAGTACGGCGTGAAGACGCACGGCGGGTTGTAGGCCTTGTTGAAGTCGACCACGGTGCCGCCGTCGACCGGCGGCGGGGCGTAGACGAAGCGGCCTCCGCCGTAAGTCTCGCGGCCGTTCGTCGCGTCGCCGAAGACGATCCAGGAGTCGGTCTCGCCCTTCTCGGCGATGACGTCCAGGCGGTGCTCGGCGCCTTCGCGCGCGAAGACGACCGCTCCCGGGAAGATCTCCGCGTCCGCGGTGCCCGCCACGGACGCGACCGGGCTCCTCCGCGCCGGCTCGTAGGCCTCGAAGCGCGCCGGAATTCGCCAGGAGGGGTCGACCGGGAAAAAGGGGATTCGGGGCCTCGGACGGTGGGCGGCGGTGTCGCAGTCGCGGACGCGGACGCCGAACCGCCCGCCGCGGCGGATCAGCGAGAAGGAGAGTGTCCCATGGATCAGGAAGGGGCGCTCGCCCTCGAGGTCCGGCTCGAGCGGCGTCGCCTCGGCGCCCTGCCAGAGCGTCGCCGAGTCTCCGGACACGACGATGACGCTCGCCGTGGGAGCGGCTTCTCCCGCCTCGAAATCGGCGCCGATGCGATTCTCGCCGTCCTCGAGCCACTGGAGCGCGACGACCGAGAGCCAGCCCGAGGGGGCCGTGAGCCTCGCGAGGCGCCTCGTCCGCCAGGCCTCGATCTCGGCGGCGTAGGCGCGAGGATCCGTCGCGCTCGCTACGACGCCGCCCTGTCCAGGGCCGCGAGCTCGGTCACCCGGGCCTGGTTCGCCTTCGCGGCCTCGAAAGTCGCATCGAGGCCCAGCGCCTTGCCGAACGCCTCCAGGGCGCCCGGATAGTTGCCCCGCTGCGTTCGGATCACGCCCAGGTTGTTCCAGAGCGCGGGAGACTTCGTGTTGTTCTCGATGGCCTTCATCAGGGCGGTCTCGGCCTCCGGGAGCTTCCCGGCCGCTCCGAGGACGGCGGAGAGCCCGGTCGCCGCCTCCTCGCTGAGCGGATCGAGGGTCAGCGCCGTCGTGTACGCCGCGGCGGCGTCCTCGGGCCTCTTGAGCTCCGCGCGGACCTGCGCGAGGGCGATCCAGGGCGCGGCGTCGTTGGGCGCGATCCGCGTGGCCTCAGTCAGCTCGCGCTCGGCCTCCTTGAGCATTCCCTTCTTGCGGTAGGCCCGCCCCAGGTTCTCGTGATACGCGGGGTGGTTCGCGTCCAGGCGGACGGCCTCGATCAGCTCCTCGACCGACTTGTCGATCTCGTCCGAGCGGTACAGGAACACGCCGAAGTCGTTGCGCGCGGGCGCCGAGATCGGATCGATCTCGATGGCGCGGCCAAACGCGAGCCGCGCGGCGCTCTTGTCGCCGAGCGCGCTCATCGAGCGCCCCAGGCCGCGGGCCGCGGCGACGCTCGTGGGGTCCAGCTCGAGCGCGCGGCGATAGTGGCTCGCGGAGGTGTTCCACTTCTTCTGCGCCTCGGTCACGCGGCCGAGGCCGAGCTGCGCCCTGGCGTTCTGGGAGTCGAGGGCCAGGGCAGCCGTGAACTCGCGCTCGGCCTCACCCTCCTGGCCGCCCAGCAGCGCGGCCTCGCCGGCCACGCGATGGGCCTCCGGATTCTTCGGGTCGGCCTCCGAGGCCTGCTTCGCGTAAGAGGCGGCGGCGCGGAAGTCTCCGGAGGCGAGGTTGCGCTCCGCGGACTCGAGCAGCGGCGCCACGGCGCCGACCCCCGCCGGAGCCGCGGCGGCGCCCGCGCCGGCGCTCGCGTCCGCCGCGCCGCCGATGGGCGCCGAGCTGACGAGCCCCCGCTCGAGGTCGGAGGCCCGTCGCCGGGCGGCGTCCGCCTCGGCGGTGTGGCCGAGCCGATCCTGCGCGTCGGCGAGGATCCGAAAGACCTCGGGATCGTTGGAGCTCGCGGCGCGCTTGAGGTCGTAGACGACGTCCTCGGCCTTGCCGTCGGCGAGCTTCGCGCGCGCCGAGCGCTTCAGCTCCTCCACGTCGATCGGGGGCACTCGCGCGCCGGCCACCTCGCTGCGCACCGAGGCGGCGAGGTTCGCGAAGTCCGGGCTGTAGAAGTCGGGCACCACCTGGAGATCGGGGCGCGCGACGATGGCCAGCTTGAGCTGCTCGCGGGCGCTGCGAGAGTTGCCGGCGATGAAGTAGGCCCAGCCGCTCTGCAGGTGGAGATCCGCGCCCTTGTCCGTCGCGACGCCCGGCGACTCCGCGGCCGCCGCGTACTTCTCGCCCGCCACCGCGAAGCGCCCGGAGTCGAACGCCTTCTTCGCGTCGGCCTCGAGCTTCGAGGCGTCCTGGGCGGCGGCCCCAGCGGCGCAGACGAGAACGACGAGGAGGGCGAGGAGCAAGGCGGGCTTCCGCGTCATGGTGTGCCTCCGGAGGCCGCCCGTGAAGGCGGCGGGGGATTCCACGTCTTCTCCACGCCCTCGGGGACGCGGATCTTTTCGGTCACCGGGCTGACGCCCTCGCGGGAAAGCGTCACGCTGTAGGAGCCCGGCGGCAGCTTGAGCGGCGAGACCTCGGGAAGCTTGCCGCGGTACTTCCCGTCGATGAGCAGGCGGGCGCCGGCCCATGCGGGCGCCTCGACCACGAGCATCGAGATCGGGAACTGATAGTGGACGCGGTTTTCGCTGTCGGCGCCGACCTTGAAGGTGCGCTCGTGCACCGGGAAGCCCTTCGCCTCGAAGCGGACGGTGTGGCTTCCCTCCTCGAGCGTGACGGTGCGCGCGGGAACGGAAGGGCCGATCGTTTTTCCGTCGACCGACAGCGTGGCCACCGGGACGGAGGAGAACTGGACCTTGTACTTCTTGGCTGGCGCAGGCGGTTTCTCGGGCGCGGCGGCGGCCTCGGAAGCGTGCGCGGCGGTCGTCGAGGCCGCCGGCGCCGGAGCAGGTGCTCCCGCTGCCGTTGTCGCCGCCGCCCCGGGCGCGGGAGCGGCCGCCGAGCCCCCTAGGGACGTCGACGTTGCCGACGCGGGCGCCGTCTCGGTCGAGGTCGACGGTGCCGGAGCGGCTGCGGCCCCGGCCTGCGCTCCGGTCTGTCCCTGCGTCTGCGAGGTGGCCGTTTGAGCGCCCTGGGAGGGGGCCTCGCCGTGGACCGGAGCCGCACCGGCCCCCAGCTTGGGCTCCGGGAACTCCAACGCGGGCGTGGGCGCGGCGGCGGCCGGGGGAGGCGGTGGAGGCTTGGGCGAGGCCTCTTCGCCGCGGCGGATCCACAGAAACACTCCCGCCCCGACCGAAACGACGAGCGCCACGATGCTGAGGATCCTCGAGTCGCCCTTCTTCTGGGGCCTGACCGCGGCCGGCGAGCTCTGGCGCAGCGTGGGGGCGGCGTCGTCCGCGATCGGTTCCGCCAGGGGGTCGCGGAAGTTCACGAGCTCGAGGGGAGGCCGCATGCTGCCCGACGTCGGGGTCTTGTCGGAGGCCGAGGGCTGACGCGCGAGGGCGCCCGAAGGCGGCGTGATGTGGGCCGGCGGCGGGATCCCGACGCCGCTCGACGGCGTCGCGAGCGTCGTATCGAAGTCGTCGGTACCGGGGCGCGTCGCACGCACCGCGTCCGCCATCAGCGAGCGCATGAACATGCCGGAGCTTCCGGTGAGCTCGCGGAACACGGCGTGGAGGTCCTGTCGGTACTCCTCCATCGTCTGGTATCGCTCGGCGGGAGTCTTCGACATCGCCTTGCCGACGGCGGCGACGAGCGCGGGAGGGACGTCCTGCGCCAGGCTGTCGATCGGCTCCGGAACGTCGTTCAGGATCTTGTAGAGGACGGTCGAGAGGTGCTCGCCGCGGAACGGCTTTCGATAGCTGAGGAGCTCGTAGCTGAGCACGCCCATCGAGAAGATGTCGGTGCGGCGGTCGATGGGCTCGCCCCGGATCTGCTCCGGCGCCAGGTAAGCGGAGGTCCCCAGGGTGATTCCCGTCTGCGTCAGGTTCGACTCGGTCTGCAACGACTTCGCGATGCCGAAGTCCATGACCTTCACGGTCCCGTCGTCGAGGACGCGCACGTTCGCCGGCTTGACGTCGCGGTGCACGATGCTGGCGTTGTGGGCGTACGCGAGCCCGTCGGCGATCGCCATCAGGATCTCGACCTTGCGCGCCACCAGAATCGGGTCTCCCCGCTTGATCTTCTTGTCGAGGTCCTCGCCGGTCAGGAACTCCTGGACGATGTACGGGATGCCGTTCTCGACGCCGAAGTCGTAGATCGTGGTGATGTTGCGGTGGTGCAGGTTTCCGGCGAGCTCGGCCTCGCGGAAGAAGCGGTGCTTGATCTCGTCGTCGTTGACCTGGCAGGTCTTGATCGCGACCGTGCGCTTGATAAAGGGATCCCGGCCACGGTAGACGGCTCCGAAGCCGCCCACGCCGATCTGTTCGGACACCTCGTATTTGCCGATCTTTTCGAGCATCCGCCCCCAGAACCCGCTAAGTGTAAACGAACCTCGCGAACTCGGAAACCGTTGCTCCGCCGCGGCTTCCGATGAGTACACTCGGCGTGTGAAAACGGGTGGTCGGAGTCGGATTCGGTTTCGGCCTCCCGCCAGGGTTTGGCGTTTGGTTCGCGGCGGCCGCGGGACTCGCCGCCCTGGCGTCTTGCGCGGCCTGCAAGCGCATCGAGGCGCCCCGCCTGAGGGCGGTCGGCGCCTTCAACCGCGTTGTGCGGCCCGCGTTCCAACCCCCTACCGACAACCTCCTGACCCCCGCGCAGGTGGATCTCTTCCTGAGGATTCGGGCGGGCGCGCGCGGCGCCTCGCTCGGGGAGGCCCTGACCGCGGCGGGGACAGATCCGGGCGAGTTCACCTGGGTGCGTGCGCGCCTCCAGGAGGCCCTGCTGACGCTCGACGCCGATCGCATCTTCGCGGCATCGGCGGAGTCCTACGCGCGGGGCATCGCGGCCGTCCGCGAGGCGCGCAAGGCGGCCCGGGATCCGAAGACCATCGCGCGGCTCGACGCGGAGATCGCGACGCTCGAGCGCGAGCGAGGCACCCTGCGCCGGCCGGGTCCCGGGCTCTCGTCGATCTCGCGCAACGCGGCGCTCGTCTCGCGCCGGCGCGCGGAGATCGAGGCGGCGGAGCCGTGACCCCGATCCCGCGGGTTCCTCGAAACGGAGATCGGCGAGGGATCGTTTCCGGGTGCGGTGGCGCTCGTGGGCACCGCCGACGCCGTCCTGGAGGTCTGTGCGGCGGGTTCCGCCGCCCTCGAGCCCGCCCGGCGCGACGTTTCGGAGGACACGGTGTTCGACCTCGCGAGCCTGACCAAGCCGCTCTGCACGGGCGCGCTCTGCCTGGCGGCGGCGCGGTCCCTGCCGCTCGACTCACCGCCCGGCCGCTTCCTGCCGGAGTGGAAGAAGACGCGGTTCGACGGGATCACGCTCGAGCGGCTCCTGACGCACACCTCCGGGCTCGCGGCGTGGTACCCGATGTACGTGCGCGGCGAGGGCGCCGCGGCTTATCGGCGCACGCTTTCGGAGATGGAGCCCGAGGCGGCGCCGGGGGAGCGGGTGATGTACAGCGACCTGAACTTCCTGCTGCTCGCCGAGATCCTCGAAGTGGCGCTCGCGTCGCCGCTCGACCGCGCGTTCGTGGAAACGGTGGCCGCGCCCGCGCGATCGCTTGCGCGCTTCCTCCCGGAGCCCATGGCGCAGGCCGCGGCCACGGAAAAAGGCGACCGCTTCGAGCGTGCGATGACGGAGGCCCGCGGGCTCTCGTATGCGCGCTTCCGCGACGGCGTCGTGTGCGGAGAGGTCCACGACGGGAACGCGTTCCGGCGCGGCGGCGTGTCCGGCAACGCGGGACTCTTCGCCACGGCGGAGGACGTCTGGCGTCTCGCACGACGCTGGCTCGAGCCGGAGGCGGTCGGCTGGGCCCAGGACCGCACCGGCGAGCACACCGAGGCGCGCGGGCTGGGGTGGCAGGGCCGCCGCGGCGCGGGCTCCGCGATTCCGGAGATGTCGCGGCGCGCTTTCGGCCACACGGGCTTCACCGGCACCTCGCTCTGGATCGACCCGGACGCCGCCAACGGCGCGGACGGGCGCGCCGGGAGGATCGCGATCCTCCTGACCAACCGGATCCATCCGGAGGTCCGGGAGATCGCATTCAACGCGGTGCGGCAGCGATTCCACGCGGCGGTCTGGGCCTCTTCGGCGCCCGCCGCGTGAGATAAACTGCGAGGCTCCTCATGGCGACCGAACCCAGAGACATCGTGATCCTGGAAGGCGGCGCGCACCCCGATGGCCGAGTACAACGGCCCGTTCGCCGACGTCTCCGCCATCGACCTCGGCGCGCACGCCGCGCGCGGCGGCGTTCGAGCGCACCGGAATCGACCCGCCGCGAGATCGATCACGTCTCGTCGGCAACGCCCTCCAGACCTCGGGCGACGCGATCTACGGCGCCCGCCACGTCGGCGCTCAAGGCGGGCGTCCCCAAGGAGGTCCCGGCGCTCACCGTCAACCGGCTGTGCGGCTCCGGGCTTCAGTCCATCGTCCAGGGGGCCACATCGATCCTGCTCGGCGAGGCCACGACCGTCCTCGTCGGCGGCATGGAGAACATGTCCCAGGCGCCGCACGTCATCCGCGGCGCCCGCGCGAGGGCTGCGCCTCGGGCAGGGCGCAGCTCGAGGACTCGCTGATGGTGGCGCTGATGGACCCCTACTGCGGCCTCTACATGGCGCAGACCTCCAACAACCTGGCCCGCGAAGTACGGCATCTCGCGCGAGGAGCAGGACGCCTACGCCCTGCGCGTCCCAGCAGCGCGCGGCGGAGGCCTGGACGCGCGGCAGGCTGGCGGAGGAGATCGTCCCGGTCGAGGTCGAAGGCCAGGTCGCAAGACGATCCGCGTCGAGAAGGACGACCACCTGCGGCCCGACACGACCCTGGAGGGCCTCGCCGGCCCTGCCGCCCGTCTTCGGCAAGGACGGCTTCGTCACCGCCGGCAACGCCTCGGGCATCGTCGACGGCGCGGCGCGATGCTCGTGACGACGGCCGAGCCGCCGCGGCCCGGCAAGAGAAAGCCGCTCGGCCGACTGCTCGCCTGGGCGCGTCGTCGGCGTCGAGCCCTCGCGCATGGGCATCGGGCCCGCTGCCCGCCATCCGCAGCGCGCTGCGAAGCTCGCCGGCCTGAAGCGCGACGACATCGACCTCTGGGAGATCAACGAGGCGTTCGCCGGCCAGATCCTGGCGGTCGATCAGCGAGCTCGGGCTCGACCGCGAGAAGCTCAACGTCAACGGCGGCGCCATCGCCCTCGGGCATCCGCTCGGCGCCACGGGCACACGGCTCACGCTGACGCTGCTCAAGGAGCTGCAGCGCCGCGGCGGCGGCCACGGCCTCGCCTCCGCCTGCATCGGCGGCGGCCAGGGGATCGCGCTCGTCGTGGAATCCGCGGCGTAGGCTCGCGATGAGGGCGTCGGCATCGGTGCTTGCCGCGGTCTCGTTTCTCGCGCTCTCCGCGGGCGCGCTCGGCCAGAACCTGGTGGCGGACGGCGGCTTCGCGTCGTCGCTCGAGGCGTGGCACCACGACGCCAATCCGGATGGCTCCTCCGCGTGGTCCGCGGAGGACTCGGGCGGATCGGCGTCCTCGGGCTCGGCTCGGCTGGCGAGCACGGCGGCGATCAACGGAATCCTGATTTCGTTGCTGACCCAGTGCGTGCCGGTCGCGGCCGGCCAGTCCTACGTACTGACCCACAAGGCGCGTTTCGCCGACGGCGAGGCGGCGTCCGGCTGGGCCGAGACCGTGGTGTACTGGGACAGCGGACCCGCCTGCACGGGGTACATCGCCGGAAACAGCATCCTGACATTGAAGGCCGGCTCCGGCGTCTGGACCCCGAGCAGCGATACCTTCACCGCTCCGGCCGGGGCGGTCTCCGCGTACGTGCAGGTCGGGATCGACAAGATCGATGCCGGCGGGACGCTGACGGCCTGGTTCGACGACGTCTCCTTCGCGCCGGCCGGGGCGCCCTCCGATACGCATCTGGGATGGCTCCCGGTCGTGGGCTCGGTCACGGGCAATTTCAACTCGCTGTTCAGGACGTCGCTGACGATCCTGAACCCCAACGCGAGCGTTCTCTCGGGCCGGCTCGTGTTCCATGCGGCCGGGCAGCCCGAGGCGGCTTCGGATCCCTCCATGGGGTATTCGCTTGCGCCGGGCCAGTCCTTCGCCTGGGCCGACGTCGTCGGGGCGATGGGCCAGAGCGGTCTCGGCAGCCTGGACGTGACGTGGAGTCCCGACGTGGCCCCTCCCATCGTGACGGCGCGGATCTTCGACGACGCCGGGGCTGCCGGCACGAGCGGGTTCACGGAGCCGATGTTCCAGGGGCCCCTTCAATTCGCCTGCTGCCCGCCGCCGGACATCGTGGAGTACCTGCTTCCGCCGTCCGACCTGCAGCGCTATCGCTACAACGTCGGCGTTCGCGTGCTCTCTCCGCCCATCCAGATGACCGTCGAGGTGCTGGACCCGGCCGGAACGGTCGTGCACAGCTTGACGCGGACGTATCCGGAGGCCACCTTCGAGCAGACGACCGCGGCCGAATTCGCGGGTGTGGGCCTCCAGAGCGGACAGGTCCTGAAGGTCACGGCCTCGCCCTTCTGGGTGCTCGTGTACGGAGCCACGGTCGACAACCTGACCAACGACCCGAGCGCGCAGTTCGGGACGGCATTCTCGGCCCTGCAGCCATGAGCCGGCCGGCGCGCATCGCAAGCTTCCCGGCGTGTCTGCTGGCGTTCCTCCTTCCGGCGGCCGGAGCCGCTCAAACGGAGAGCGTCGTCGGATATCTCCCGGTCGCCGGCTCGACCCCGGGTGCCCAGGGCTCCAGCTTCAAGACCTCGCTGCGGATCCTGAACCCCAACTTCGTTCCGATCTCGGGGCGGATCGTGTATCACCCGGCCGGCCGCTCCGCGGACGCCGGGGACCCCTCCATTGACTACGCGCTGGCGCCGGAGGAGTCCCGATCCTTCGACGACGTGGCCGCGGCGATCGGCGTCATCGGCCTCGGGAGCCTCGAGGTCACCGTCACACTTCCGGTCCCTCCGACATTCCGGCCTCCGGTCTTCGTGGCGCGGATCTTCAACGACGCCGGAACGGCGGGCACCAGCGGCTTCACCGCGCCCCTCTTCGTGACGGCGTCGCCCAGGGAAGATCCGCCGGCCGCGTTGGTTCTCCTCGGGCCGACCGACTCGGAGCGGTTCCGGTACAACGTCGGCGTGCTGAACGTGGGTCCACCGGTCGATCTCACCGTGGAGGTGCTCGATCCCTCGGGCGCCGTGCGACACACGGTCAACCGCTCGTATCCGGCTCAGTTCTTCCAGCAGACCAGCGCCGCCGACTTCACCGGCGTTCCTCTCGAGAACGGTCAATCGATTCGAGTCTCGCCGCCCGACGCGTCGGTCATCGTCTACGGCGCGACCGTCGACAATATGACCAACGACCCGAGTGTGCAGTACGGGTCCTTGCGGTACGAGGCGGCCCGCCCATGACCTGGACGGAGCGCATCCTCGAGTTTCCGGCGCGGGCGGCCGCGGTCGACGAGTTCCTGAAGGAGCTCAAGGCGAAGGGGACCGGCGACCTCAATGCCGTGCTGACGACTCTCAACGAGAGCGGTCTGTGCCGCCAGGCCGTGGATCACTGGGTCGGCCAGGGCTGGATCGTGCCGGCGCCCAACTCGCCGTTGATTGCCCTGAAGGGACCGGCGTTCGAGCGGGAGCTCAACCTGCACGATTTCTGCGGCGAGCTGGAGGAGGCGGCGGAAGCCGTCGCAATCAACGAAGAGGAGAGCGGGACGCATGGCGATTCGTAAGGTGGGCGTTCTCGGCGCGGGCCTGATGGGCTCGGGCATCGCCGAGGTGTGCGCGAAGGCGGGCTACGACACGGTGGTGCGCGAGGTCGACGAGGCCCTCGTCAAGAAGGGGCTCTCGCGGATCGAGGGCTCCCTCGGCAAGGCGGTCGAGAAGGGCAAGCTCGCGGCGGGAGACCGCGACGCGGCATGGAAGCGCGTCTCCTCCACGACGCGCCTGGAGGAGCTCGCCGACTGCGACCTGATCCTCGAGGCGATCGTCGAGAACCTCGAGGTCAAGAAGCAGACCTTCGGCGCGCTCGATCGGATCTGCGGGAAGGACGCGATCTTCTGCTCCAACACATCCTCCCTGACGATCACGGAGCTGTCGGCGGCCACGCAACGGCCCGACCGCTTCGCCGGCCTCCACTTCTTCAACCCGGTGCCGGTCATGAAGCTCGTGGAGGTGGTCCGGACGATCGCGACGTCGGAGGAGACGGTCGCCGCCGTCTTCGAGTTCGCGAAGTCGCTCGGCAAGGAGCCGATCCGGACCGGCGACAACTCCGGCTTCGTGGTCAACCGCCTCCTGGTGCCGTATCTCCTCGACGCCGTCCGCGCGCTCGAGGAAGGCGTCGCGACGCGGGAGGACATCGACAAGGGCATGGAGCTCGGCTGCGGACACCCGATGGGTCCCCTCCGGCTCCTCGACTTCGTGGGGCTCGACACGACGTACGCGATCGCCGAGATCATGTACGACGAGTACCGGGAGAAGCGCTTCGCCCCGCCGCCGCTTCTGAAGCGGATGGTCCTGGCCGGCCGCTTCGGAAAGAAATCCGGACGGGGCTTCTACGAGTACGGAGGAACGAAGTGACGGATTCCCCACGGCTCCTGATCGAGACCGCCGACCGCGTCCGCGTCCTGACGGTCAACCGGCCCGACAAGCTGAACGCGCTGAACGCCGAGGTCATGGCGGCGCTCGAGGCCGCGCTCGACGCCGCGCGGACCGACGACGCGGTCGGCGTCGTGATCATCACGGGGGCGGGGGAGAAGTCGTTCATCGCGGGGGCCGACATCGGCGAGCTCTCGAAGCTCTCGCCGGTCGAGGGGCGCGAGCATGCCCTGCGCGGCCAATCCATCGTCGCCAAGCTCGAGCGACTGGGCAAGCCCGTGATCGCCGCCATCAACGGGTACGCGCTGGGCGGCGGCTGCGAGCTCGCGCTCGCCTGCACGATCCGGATCGCGTCCGAGAACGCGCGCTTCGGTCAGCCGGAGGTCAAGCTCGGCATCATCCCGGGGTACGGCGGGTCGCAGCGGCTCTCGCGCGTGGTCGGCGAGGGGCGCGCGATGCAGCTCTGCCTGACGGCGGAGCAGATCGACGCGGCCGAGGCGTACCGGATCGGCCTCGTGAACAAGGTGGTTCCCCCGGGCGGCGCCCTCGCCGCCGCGAAGGAGATGGCGAAGGCGATCCTCGCCAACGGGCCGGTTGCCTGCCGCTACGTCCTCGAGGCGGTCCGGCGCGGCCTCGACATGCCCCTCGCCGAGGGCCTCGTCTTCGAGGCGACCCTCTTCGGCCTCTGCGCCGCGACCGCGGACATGAGGGAGGGCATGACGGCCTTCCTCGAGAAGCGGCCCGCTCGGTTCACGGGGCGCTGACGGCGCCTCGGCTCGTCCCGCGGTTCTTACACTCGGCCCGATGGCGCGCCCGCGCCCGGGGGTGATAGCGTCCGCGCCCGGTTCCTCAGACAGACAGAAAGTCCAGGTGCGTTACGGGCGTCGAGGTCGTCACGGCGTGCGTGTTCTGCGCGGGCCTGCTGCTGGGGAGCGATCTGCCTCCGCGGGCGGGACTGTCGGGGGACGCCGGAGTGTCGTACGCGACGCTCTCGCGCCGGTTCGACCAGACCCATGGCGCCTTCGACGTCTCGGACGTCACTCCGAAGTTCGTCCTCCTCAGCGTGGGCGGCGCGCGACCCGCCGCGTCCGGACTCGGAACCGGCACTCCGGCGGCCGAGTGGCGCGCGCGCTTCGCGATCGGCCCGTCGCACGACGAGCAGCGGTTCGCGTTCACGGACCAGACGCCGGTCCTGACGACGGGAACGGGACGCTTCCTCACCTTCGACGCGCTCGGACGGATCCCCGTGGGATCCGCCGACTCCGTCGAATTCGGCGTGGAGCGGCGCGAGCACGCGATCACCGATTTCTCGAGCTTCGTCTTCGAGAAGCCGCACGTGCTGTTCCAGCAGCGGAGCCTCACGGCGAGCCGGCTCGACACGGCCGCCGGATGGCGCCACCGCTGGGAGAATCTGGAGGCGGCCGCGAGCGTGCGGTGGGTCGTGCCGTACGGCCGGACCGAGAACGACGACACGCTGTACCGCTCCCACGGCTCGCTCGTCGGAGGAGCCGGGGAACTCCGCTGGCGGCTGGGGCACTGGACGGTCGGGGTCGCCGGCGACCTCGCCTCCGGATCCCTCGACGTGGACGAGCGCAGCACGCCGGCGGCCGTCGACCGCACCGTCCGTGCCGACGCGCGCCTCGCCTCCGTCCGCCCCAGTCTCTCCTTCGCCTGGGGCTGCTCCGAGCTCTTCGGCTCGGTCGGCTTCGAGCGTCAGCGGCTGCCGTTCGTCGCCCTCGCGGTGCTGGCGGAGGAGAGCGCGGCGCTGCAGTCCGGCCGGCACTTCGACTCCGACGTCGACGAGGTGTTCTGGGACGTGCGCATCCGCCACGCCTTCGCCGGATCGCTGTCGGCGCTCGTGGCGCTGCGGCTCGGTTACGGGCAGGAGACGGTCACGATCACGGACGCCGCGGGGAGCGTCCTCTCGACCCTCCACCTGCGCCGGCGCGGGATTTTCGGCGGAGGCCTCAGCGGTCAGCTCGGCTCGCCAGAGCTGACCTTCTACGTGGGGGCGAACTTCGCGCTCGGGAGCCCCTGACGCGAGGGAGGTGTGCTACGGTTCGTCACGCTCTTTTTCCGTATGGCGTTTAGCGGGTAGCCGAAAAGAGAGGCACACGCGTCGATGGGCTCCGATCTCGTCAGCGCCTGTATCTTCTGCGCCGGGATGCTGCTCGGCCATGATCTCGATCCGCGGCCGGGGTTCTCCGCCGACATGGGCTTCGCGTACGCGACCCTCGCGCGGCGCTACGACGTGACCGCGGACCGCGTAGACGGCTCCGACGTCACGCCCAAGTTCCTCCTCATCGGGCTCGGCGAGGCGTGGGCCGCGAAGGACGGGCTCGGGGCGGGAACGCCGGCGGCGGAATGGCGCGTCCGGATCGCCTTCGCCCCATCCCACGACGAGCAGGAGCGCAAGGAACTGGCGGACGAGGACATCGAGCGGATCGAGTCGAAGGGCACGGGCCGCTACGAGAATTTCGCGGGCGTCGCGCGCTTCTCGCTGGGCCTGCGCAACTCCCTGGAGATCGGGGGCGAGCGGCGCAGCCACAAGGCCACCGACCTGATCAACATCGGCGGCGAGAACCAGCAGTTCTCCGAGGAGCGGTCCCTGACCGCCGAGCGCATCGACATCACCGCGGGCCTGCGGCACCGGTGGAAGGACTGGGAGGCGGAGGCGGGCGTCCTCTGGAGCAAGGACGCGGGCTTCAATGCGACCGCGGACTCCTTCCACCACGCCACGGGACAGCTCTGGGGCTGGCAGGCGGAGGCGCGGTGGGCGCACGGCTGCTGGTCGGCGCTGGCGCGCGGGCAGAGAGCGAGCGGCCACTTCGACGTGCACCGCGAGAGCTTCCCGGGCTTCGCGGACCGCGATAGCGAGGAGCCGGGCTCGCTCGAGCAATACCAGCTGGGCGTGGGCTACGCCTGGCCGCGCATCGAGCTTCTGCTCACCGCCGCGTACGACCGCGAGCGGCTGCCCTTCGTGGCCCTGGCGGTCCTCGGGACGGAGGTGGTCGCGTTCGATTCCGGATTCAACCCGGACTCTCGGATGAAGGAGTACTTCTACGAGGCGACCGCGCGGTACGCGATCAACCCGTCGATCCGCATCCGTGCGAGCGTGCGGCTCGGATATGGGAGCGAGACGGTCACCCTGGTGGACTCCGCCGGCGTGTTGCCGACCAGGACGCTCGACGTGAAGCGGCGGGGGATCTTCGGCGCCGGCCTGGGCGGGAGCCTGGGCGAGCCGGAGCCCACGCTCTACATCGGCGCGGATTTCGCCATCGGTTCCCCGCGCTGAGGGGCCGGGCGCGGGCCCATCGGCGTCCCCCCCGACCTGCTAGACTGGTTCGCGGAAAGAGAGTGTTTTGCACCCGCAGGACGCAGACCTGATCTACGACTGGAACCGCGCCGGAGGCGCCGTCTTCCCCTCGAGGGGGAAGGTCGAGCTCGACGACGAGACCCTGCGCGACGGCCTCCAGTCTCCCTCGGTCAAGAGCCCCTCGACCGACCAGAAGATCCGCATCCTCCACCTGATGGAGGCCCTGGGAATCGACTCGGCCGACATCGGGCTTCCCGGCGCCGGCCCGCACGTCGTCGAGACGGTCACCCGGCTCGCGCAGGAGATCGTCCGCGCCAAGATGGGCATCCGGCCCAACTGCGCCGCGCGGACCGTGGCGGCGGACATCGTCGCCCATCATCGAGATCTCGCAGAAGGTCGGGATCCCGATCGAGGTCTCCTGCTTCATCGGCTCCTCCCCGATCCGCCAGTACGCCGAGGACTGGGACTTCGAGCGGATGCTCCGGCTCTCCGAGGACGCGGTGTCTCTGGCGGTCAAGGAAGGCCTGCCGGTCATGTACGTCACCGAGGACACGACCCGCGCGCACCCCGACCACATCCGGCGGATGTACACGGCCGCGATCCGCGCCGGCGCGGGGCGCGTCTGCGTGTGCGACACCGTGGGGCACTCCACGCCGAACGGCGTCCGCAACGTCGTGAAGTTCGTGGCGGACCTGGTGGCCGAGGTGAACCCCGAGGTCAAGGTCGACTGGCACGGCCATCAGGACCGGGGGTTCGCCGTCACCAACGCGCTCTGGGCCCTGGAAGCCGGCGCGCACCGCGCGCACGCCTGCGGGCTGGGGATCGGGGAGCGCGTCGGCAACACCGCGATGGACCAGCTCCTCGTCAACCTGCAGCTGCTCGGGTGGATCGACCGCGATCTCACCCGGCTCAACGAGTACTGCGCCGCGGTCTCCGAGGCGACGGGCGTGCCGATTCCGGACAACTATCCGGTCGTGGGCCGGGACGCGTTCCGCACCGGGACCGGAGTCCATGCCGCCGCGATCATCAAGGCGCGCAAGAAGGGCGACGAGTGGCTGTCGGACCGCGTCTACTCGGGAGTGCCGGCGAGCATGGTCGGCCGTCACCAGGTGATCGAGGTCGGGCCCATGAGCGGTCTCTCGAACGTGCAGTGCTGGCTGGAGGACCATGGCCTGGAGCCCCGGCCAGAGCTCGTCGACGCGATCTTCCGCAAGGCCAAGGAGAGCGATCACGTCCTCGAAGACGCGGAGATCCTCGAGGTCGTGCAGCGCCTGGCGCCGTCGCATGAGCCCGCGTCGGCCTCGCGCGGCTAGGACGATTCCGGGCCCGGCCACTCCGGGCGGCCCGGCCCCGGAGGCCTCGCGCGCCCTTCCGGCCACGCGCTTTCTCGACCGGGAGCTTCCGAACTACCTCGATCACCTCGCGGTCGAGCGCGGCCTCTCCGCCGCGACGGTCGCGGCCTACCGCACGGACCTCGCCGCCTTCGGCCGCTTCCTGGCCGAGCGCCGGCTCGAGGCGGCCCGGCTCGCACGGAGCGATCTCGGACGCTACCTCTCGAGCCTGCGCGCGCGCGGGCTCTCCGCGCGCTCCGCGGCGCGCGCGCTGTCGGCGGTGCGCGGGTTCTATGCGTTCGCCGCGGCCCACCTCGAATTCGGCGAGGATCCGACCGCGGACGTGACGAGCCCCAAGGTCGGGCTGTCCCTGCCGAAGGCGCTCGCCGAGCGCGAGGTCGAGGCGCTCCTCGCCGCCCCCGACACCGCCACGCCGCTCGGCCTGCGCGACCGCGCGATGCTCGAGCTGATGTACGCCTCGGGCCTGCGCGTCTCGGAGATCGTGGGCCTGCCGATGGACGCCGTGGATCGCGAGGCCGGCGTGCTCCGCGTCACCGGCAAGGGCGGCAAACAGCGCCTGGTGCCCTTCGGGCGGTCCGCCGGGCGGTGGCTAGCGGAGTACCTCGAGTCGGCGCGCCCCGGCCTCGACAAGAAGCGGTCGCCGCAGCTGTTCCTCTCGGCGCGGGCCGGAGGAATGACGCGCCAGCGCTTCTGGCAGCTGATCGAGGGCTACGGGCGCGCCGCGGGAATCCCGTCGGCGCTGACCCCGCACTCCCTGCGGCACTCCTTCGCGACGCACCTGCTGGAGCACGGGGCGGACCTGCGGGCGCTCCAGATGATGCTGGGGCACGCCGACATCGCGACCACGCAGGTCTACACGCAGGTCTCCCGCTCGCGGCTCCGCCGGGTCTACGACGAGTTCCACCCCCGCGCCGGCGCCCGCAAGGGGAGGCGTGGGAAAATGGAGAAATGACGCCCAGGGCCCAGGCCTCGGAATGCGAAGGCGGGAGAGGCTGTTTGCGCCCCCGCATGACCCGCCGACCGTCCCGGCTCCTCCTCGCGGCCCTCGGCATGGCCCTGGGGCTCGCCGGCGTGCTCCCGGGCGCCGCGCGCGCCGAGTTGATCGTGTTCGAGGACGGCCGGGTCGTGAAGGCGGCGGGATACCGCCTCCTGCCCGAGGAGCTCGAGGTCGAACTGCCCGGCGGAGGCAGCTACCGGGTGGCGCTCGAGCGCGTCGAGCGGATCGTGGACGACGAGGTGGTCGTCGACACCGTCGCGGTCGACGGAGACCTGGGCCTCGCGTCGCGCGCCTACGACCTCTCGTACCAGGCGAACCGCAAGCCGCTCTTCGGCTCGGCGTACGACGCCCTCATCGACGCGGCCGCGAAGCGATCCAACATCGACGCCTCGTTCGTGTCCGCGCTCATCCGGGCCGAGTCGAACTTCGAGCCGCGCGCCATCTCCCGCAAGGGCGCGCGCGGGCTGATGCAGCTCATGCCGGCCACCGCCCGGCGCCTCTCCGTGCGGCGGCCGTTCGATCCCGGGTCGAACGTGGACGGGGGCGTGCGCTACCTGCGCGAGCTGGTGGACCGGTTCGGCAATCAGCCGGAGCTCGTGCTCGCGGCCTACAACGCCGGCGAGCAGGCCGTCGAGACCTACGGCGGCGTGCCGCCCTACCGCGAGACCGTCGCGTACGTGAACCGCATCCTGGGATGGTGGCAGCCGGTACCGCTGGATGCCGCCGCCGCGACGAAAGGACCGGACCCCGCCGCGAAGGCGGCCGCCGGTCGGAACTAGGCCGCCCGCGCCTCAGTCCGCCGGCGCGACCGACTGCACGAGGATCGTGTCGCCCTGGCGGCGTCCCCGGATCCGGACCTTCTGCCCGGCATACGCGGCCGGCGCGTCCTGGTCGTCGAGCTGATAAAAGCGCTTGCTGTCCGCCTCGATGAACGCGTAGGTCGAGCCCTCGGAGACGCATTTGCGGGTGCACTCGGGCGCGGTCTTGGTGCCGCCCTTCTTCATCATCGCGGAGTGGTCGGGCCCGCATTCGGTGTCGGTGATGAAGCCGACGAACTCACCGTCGGTCGGTCCGGACGCCGCGGGGGAGGGCGGTCGGCTCGCGCACGCCGCCGCGACGATGGGCAGGATCGAGGCAAGGGCGAGGGCGAGTCGCCGGTAGGATGACCGCATGAACGCACCGAGCATACTCGGGATCTTCCTCGGCCTGGCGTCCGCCGCGACGCCGCCGGCTCCTCCTCCGCCGAACTTCGATGCCGCCGCGGCCGAGGCGGTCCCGCTCCTGCAGGAGTACCTCCGGATCGACACGACGAATCCTCCCGGCCGCGAGCGCTGCCGCGGCCGACTTCTTTCAACGCCTCTTCGAGCGGGAAGGCATCGAGAGCCGCGTCTACGACCTCGGCGAAGGAAGGGCGAACGTCCTCGCCCGCCTTCCCGGTCGGGGAGGGCAGCGGCCGATCATCCTGCTCAACCACATGGACGTCGTGCCCGCCGACGCCGCGCGCTGGACCGTGCCGCCGTTTGCGGGCGAGATCCGGGACGGCTACGTCTGGGGACGCGGCGCCACCGACATGAAGGGGACGGCGGTCTGCCAGCTCATGACGATGCTCCTCCTGAAGCGGTCGGGAGTTGCGCTCGAGCGCGACGTCCTCTTCCTGGGCACCGCCGACGAGGAGGAGGGCGTCGCCGACGGAGTCCAGGCCATGGTCGACCGCTATCGCGCGGACCTGCGGAGCGCCGAGTTCGTCCTGACCGAGGGCAACACGCTCGCCGTCGAGAACGGCAGGACCGTCTCGTGGGACGTGGACGTCACCGAGAAGTCGGCCCTGTGGCTGCGCGTCGTGGCGACCGGGAAGGCCGGCCACGCGTCGATCCCCGAGCCGGACGGAGCGGTGGCGCGCCTGATCCGCGGCCTCTCCCGGATCCTCGCCTGGGAGCCGCCCGTCCGGCTCATCCCGGCCGTCGAGGCGTATTTCCGCCAGCTCTCCGCCTCGGAGACCGGAGAGCTCCGGCGCGCGCTCGCCGATCCGCGCCAGGCGCTGCGCGATCCGAGGCTGCGCGCGGTGCTCCTGGCGGACCCCTTCCGGGCGGCGTGCCTGCGGGCGACGATCTCGGTCACCGGCCTGAAGGGCAGCGACAAGGTCAACGTGATCCCCGGAGAGGCGTCGGCGAACCTCGACTGCCGTCTCCTCCCGGGCGACGATCCGCAGGCGTTCCTCGCGGCGCTCGGGAAGGCGGCCGGGGATCCCGGGCTGCGCTTCGAGCCCCAGGGAACGCTGACGCGCGCCACGGAGTCCTCGATCGACACGGAGCTGTTCCGCGCGATCCTCCGCGCGCGCGACCGCTTCGAGCCCGGGGTGCCGGTGCTCACGCCGCCGCTGACGTCCTCGACGGACGCCACGCTGCTGCGCCAGGTCGGGATGGTCGTGTACGGGTTCGAGCCGTTCCACCTCTCGGAGGACGACGATCGCAGCCACGGCGACGACGAGCGGCTCTCGCTCGCCAATCTGCGCTTTGGCCTCGAGGTTACGTACGCGGTGGTGTCGGACGTGGCGGCAGCGCGGTAGGGACGGCATCGGTCGCGGGGAGGATCCGTCGCGCGGGCTCCGTCGCGCCGAGGGTTCGCGCGGCCTCCGTGGCCGCGACAATCCGCCGCGCGGCCTCGGTGGCCGCGACGATCCGCCGGCCGAGCCGCTCGGTCTCGACGCGGGCCACGTCGGTCTCGCCGGCGACCAGAGCCTCGCGGATGCCGGGCAGCGTCTCCGCGAGGTAGGACGGCAGCGGAGCGTAGATCAGGTGCTTGAACCAGCCGCGCTGCGGCAGTCCGGCGGGGTCGCACAGCGAGCGCTCGAGCGAGAGGAGCCAGGCGTTGGCGCTCGCGAGATCGGCGGCGGCGCCCCGCGGACTGGCCCCGTCCTCCCGGAGCCGCGACGCCAGCGCCTCCTCGGCCGCGGCCGCCGCCGCGCTCCACCGACTCGGCCCGGTCCGCGAGGCCTCCCAGCTCTCGCGCGAGGGCGCCGGCGCCGGGCAGCCCGGCGAGGCCGCGGGCGTAGCGGGCGATCTCGCGGCCGTACGCGGAGGCGTCGTAGGGCAGGAGGTCCGCATTGGCGAAGCGCAGCGCGAGCACGCCGGCGTAGCGTGCCATCGCGGCCGTGTAGCGAAAACCGGGATCGCCCTGCGTCGCCATCCACCGGTACGTGTCGTAGACGGAGTGGTACACGCCGTAGGGGCCGTCGAAGGTGAGGTCCGCCGAGGCGATGCCGAGCCGGTTGAAGAAGACCGTGTAGTCCGATCCGCTCCCGAGCACGGAGACGGGGAGCGGCTCGCGTCCCCCGGCCGGCGTCGCGTAGCTCCCGACGCCGACGTAGCCGGCGCTCTCCCTCCAGGCGTCCGCCAGGGTCCGGCTCGCGTCCCCGGGATCCGGCAGGTCGCGCGCGGTCTCCCGGAGCGTCTCGAAGAGCAGCGGCGACGCGGACGGCGAGAAATTCTTCCCGTGAGCGCCCTCGTCGACGTTGATGCAGACGATGGCGTGCTCGGCGAGGTCGTTGGCGTTCTCCTCGCCCCACTCGGTCGAGCCGGTCAGCGTGTACTCCTCCGCGTCCCATGCCGCGATCACAATCGTGCGGCGCGGCCTCCAGCCCTGGCGAGCGAGCCCGCCGAGGGCGCGGCCCAACGAGAGCAGCGCGGCCGTTCCCGAGGACGGGTCCGCGGCGCCGTAGACCCAGGCGTCGTAGTGATTGGAGAGCAGGATCTTCTGCCTGGGTTCGGCGGTTCCCTCGAGGGTTGCGATCACGTCGGTGATGGTCCGGGTCTCGCGACTGTTCTCGATCTCGAGGTGCACGCGCGCCGGGCCCGGTCCGATGCGGTAGGCCTCGGCGCCCTCGAGCGCCCGACCCTGCCACTCTGCGTCCGGAACGGCCGGGCCGCCCAGGCGTCTCAGGATCTCGGCCGCGTCGCGCGCGGAGAGCGGCATCATCGGGATCTTCGGCAGAATCGGGGACTCGCGCTCGGGGATGCGCCTCATGCCGGGACGCGACGGCCAGCCCGGCGTCAGCGGGTCCCCGGGGATCTTGAAGTCGTAGACGTCGGCGCCGCGCTGGAAGTGCGATTCCGGTCCCCAGGGGCCCGTCGGGGTAGACGCGTCCCCGGGCGGCTCCGTCGTCGATCGGGTCCGAAAACACGAGGAGCGCCAGGGACGCCGCGCTTCTCCGCCTGAGGGACTTCCCTCCGCGGTACCCGCCGAAGTAGCGGGCGAGCGCGATTCTCCCGCGGACCTCCACGCCCATCTTCGCCAGCCGGTCGTAGTCCTCCGGCGCGCCGCGGTTGACGTACACGACCTCTCCGGTGACCTCCGCCGACGGCGCGTAGGCGTTCCAGGGGATCGCGGCCTCCGGGACGGCCGTGTCGGGATCCGCGGCGATCGGCTCCTCGGGGCGCCCAAGAGCGACACTCTTCTCGCCCGCCCCGCCGGGTTCCCCGAGGAGCTCGATCTTCGCGCGGCGGGGATAGGAGAGGAGGACGTCGTAGCGCGGGGTCTCCACCGCGAACCCCGCCCTCCGGTACTCCGCCGCGAGGTACTCGGCGACGCGCGTGTTGCCCGGCGTGCCCGCGACGTGAGGCGTCCGCGTCAGCTCGCGCAGGATCGCGCCGCACTCCTCGCCCTTCGGGAGCTCGAGGAAGCGCCGCTCGTAGTCGCGCTGCCATGCACTGCGCGCCGCCGTGAAGCCGCGGAGAGGAGGGAGGGCGGGATCGGGCGCCAGCCCGAGAAGCAGGAGGGAGAGGGCGACCGTCCTCACGCCGAGGTCTGGCGCGCGCGGCGGCGCATCCAGAAGTAGACCGGCAGTCCGAGCAGCAGGATGCCGATTCCCGTCAGGGTTTCGACGGGTTGCTCGCGGATCGTGTTGGCGGCCAGTGCCAGGGACGTCACGACGAAGAGGATCGGGACGACCGGGTAGCCCCAGCAGCGGTAGGGACGCGGCAGGTTGGGAAGGCGCCGCCGGAACAGGAGCAGCGCCACGCCCGTCCCCGCGTAGGCCAGGATCACGGCGAAGATCGCGTAGGTGTAGAGCTGGTCGTAGCGGCCCGAGAAACAGAGGAGCGACATCCAGATCGCCTGGACCACGATCGCGAACGAGGGCGTGCGGAATCGAGGGTGGACGCGTCCGAACGCCTTCGGGAAGAGGCCGTCCTTGGCCAGCGCGTACACGACGCGGGGACCCAGAAGCAGGCCGGCGGAGGCGCATCCCACGGCGGCGGCGGTCACGGCCAGCGAGATGACCACCCGGGAGCCGGCGCCGAACAGCCGCTCCGCCGCCAGCGCCGCGGGCTGGTCGACCGTGGGCCATCTCGGCGGGCGGAATGACGCGCAGAAACACGTAATTGACGGCGACGTAGAGCAGCATGATCAGGCCCGTTCCGGCGATCAGGGAGAGGGGCAGGTTGCGCTCCGGCCGCTGGACTTCCCCGGCGACGGCGACGATGTCGCTCCAGCCGTAGAAGCACCAGAAGACGCCGATCAGGGCGACGCCGAACCCCGCCGGGGCGATCGGGACCGTGGGCACCGTCGCCGCGGCGCCCGAGGCGAGGGGCGCGCCTTTTCCGGCGAACAGCCCTCCACCCCCAGCCACACGAGCGCCAGGACGATCAGCAGCGTGAAGAGACCCTGGATGCGAACGCCCTTCTTGACGCCGATGTAATGCGTTGCCGACAGCACGACGATCAGCGCCACGGCCACGAGCTGGCCCGCCGAGATGGGAAACGGCCCGACGTTGGCGACGATGCGCGCCGTCGAAAGCGACGGGAAGAAGACCGAGAAGTACGTCGCGAAGCCGACGGCCACCGCGGCGTTCGACCCGGTCTGAATGACCCAGTACGCCACCCAGACGTAGAGAAACGCCGGCATCTCGCCGAACGCTTCCCGAAAGTAGACGTACATTCCGCCGGCCCGCGGGAACATCGCGCCCATCTCGGCGTAGACCAGCCCTCCCACGATCGTCAGAATCCCGCCCACGATCCAGACGGTCAGGATCGCCCAGTCGGCCGGCAGGGCCTTCGCGATGGCCGACGGCGTCAGGAAGATGCCGCCGCCGAGCGAGAGACCGAGGACGACGAGCGTCGTGTCCCAGAGGTTGAGGCCCCGGACGAGCTCGGGCGCGGAGGGGTTGGGATGGCTCTCGGTCACGCGGCTGCCGGGAGGCTCAGGATGCGGCGCGTCTCGGCGACGGAGGCCGGCTCGCGCCCGACCTCGCGCGCGATGCGGACGACGCGCTCCACGAAGCGCGCGTTGGAGTCGGCCAGCTCGCCCTTGCGGTAGTAGATGTTGTCCTCGAAGCCCACGCGGACGTGCCCGCCCATCGCGATCGCCAGCGTGGCCATCGCCGTCTGGCGGCGGCCGATCCCGGCGACGGTCCAGGTGCAGCCCGCGGGGATCGAGCGCGCGAAGTGCAGGAGGTTCTCGGCCGTCGCGGCGGCGGCGCCCGGAACGCCCAGGACGAAGTCGAAGTGCACCGGCGGCTTCAGCAGATCCTTGGCGAAGAGCACGTCGGCGGTGCCGAGCATGCCGTCGTCGAAGATCTCGAGCTCCGGCGTGATGCCGTACCGGCGGATCCGCTGGAGGATCGTCCGGATCGTCGGCAGGGTGTTCTCGAAGACCTCGTCGCCAAAGTTGCAGGTGCCGAGCGTCAGCGTCGCCATGTCGGGTTTCAGCGACAGCGCCTCGATGCGCTCCTCGACGCCCATGCCGACGGCCCCGCCCGTCGAAAACTGCTGGAGGATCGGACAGCGCGCGCGGATGGCCTCGGAATACGCGCGGAACGTCGCGAGGTCCTGCGTCGGCGTGCCGTCGGGCCGGCGGCCGTGGATGTGGCCGATCGTCGCCCCCGCGTCACAGGCACGCCCGTACTCCGCGGCGACCTCGTCGGGGAGCAGCGGCAGGGCCGGCTGCTGGGCGCGGGTGACCTCCGCGCCGACGCCGGCGACCGTGATGACGAGCAGGTCGCTCAAGGCTTCCTTCTCTGCTTCGCCGTTTCCGGCTTCGCCGTTCTCTGTTTCGCCAGCGGCACGACGCATGTGCCCGTGGCCCGCGCGACGACCTCGGGGGGCTCGAGCAGGCGCGCCGATGAGCCGCCGAGCGAGCCGATGACGCGCCGGGCCTCGAAACGCATCTGGCGAGACGTCTTGCCGATCTGCGCGATCTCGGCCTCGATCTCGAGAAAGTCGCCGGCGTGGACCGGCGCCAGGAAGTCGACCGAGCTGTAGGCGCGGAAGAGGCCCTCGTCGCCGTCCAGCCGGATCAGGAGCTCGGTTGCCGCGTCGCCGAAGAGCTTGAGGACGAACGCGCCGTCGACGAGCCCGCCGCCGTAGTGGGCCTGCTCCGCGCCCACGCGCAGCCGCAGGACCACGCGCTCGCTCACGCGACGCCCCTTCGCCGCGAGATCTCCTCCAGGAGAAAGGCGGCGACGACGGACGCGGTCGTGCCCGGCCCGAAGCCCGCGTCGTAGCCGAGCTCCTTCGCGAGGGCGTGGTCCACGCGCGCGCCGCCGGCGATCAGCACGACGCGGTCCCGGAGCCGCTCGGCCTCGAGCATGTCGACGAGATCCGTCAGGTGCCGGACGTGGATCTCGTTCTGGGTCACCGCTCGCGGAGACGAGCACCGCGTCGGCGCTCGTCTCGCGGACGCGCCGCGCGACGATCGGCCACGGGAACCTGGGCGCCGAGGTTGCGCGCGTCGAAACCGTGGTACCGCTCGAGGCCGTAGTCTCCCGCGAAGCCCTTCATGTTGAAGATCGCGTCCAGGCCCACGGTGTGCGCGTCGGATTCCAGCGCGCAGCCCAGCACGATCAGCCGGCGGTCGAAGCGCCGCGCGATCTCCGCGTCGATCTCCTCGCGCGCGAGCGCCGCCGTGGGAGCGTCCTCGGCCGAGATCGCGGAGAGGTCGACCTCGTGGGTCGCCCGGCCGTAGACCACGAAGAAGGTGAAGTCGGGGGCGATCGCCTCGGCGAGCGTCACGTACGGATCGCGGATGCCCATCTGCGACACGTAGCGCTTGGCGGCCTCGGTCGCGAGGGCGGACTTGGCCACGGGGAGGGTGAAGGACACCTGCACCGCGCCGTCGTTCTTCTTGTCGCCGTAGGGCCGGACAGTCTGCGTCACGCGCGGGCTCCGGCGGGCGCGGCCGCGGGGAGTTGCCGGAACGCCTCCAGGAACGGGTTCGCGTAGGCCGCGTCCCGCTCGACGACACCCTCGTAGCCGCGGCCGCCGTCGATCGTGCGGCGCGTGTCCGCGAAGACGCCCTGCGCGAGCGCGGCGAAGAGCCCCCCGGACGCCACCCGCTCGAGGATCGCCTCGGCCTCCGCGAGGACGGCGCGGGCGCGTCGGACGATGCGGCCGGTCGGAGCGAACTGGATCTCCTCGGAGAGGTGGCGCGCGTTCGTGCGGATCGTGCGCGCCTGGTCGACGGCGAGCCAGCGGTCCTGCAGGAAGGGCGTGTGCAGGCCTCCGTCAGCATCCCGAGCAGATGGATCGACTGGCCGGTCGCGACCGGTGAGCACGAACAGCGCGTTCTGCTGGTAGCCGCGGAAGATGTTGCCGGTCATGTGCTTCGTGGGCGGCATGTACTTGAGCGGAGCGTCCGGGAAGATCTCGCGGGCCGCCTCGGCCTGGGCGATCTCGTAGAGGAGGCCGTCCTCCAGCTCGGGATCGATCTCGAAGGCGTGGCCGAGGCCGATCTGCCAGTCCTCGAGTGCCGGCGTCGTTGGCCAGGCGCTCGTTGATGAACTGGGACGCGAGCACGGCGGGAGCCTTCTCGACGGCGTCCGCGGTGGTCAGGTAGTTGTCCTCGCCGGTGTTGATGATGACGCCGGCGGCCGCGTTGATCAGCGGCGCGAGAAGTTCTGGTCGATCGAACGTCCGCAGCATGTTGATGTCGCGGAAGATGATGCCGTACAGCGAGTCGTTCAGCATCATGTCGAGCCGCTCGAAGGCGCCCATGGCCGCGATCTCCGGCATGCAGAGGCCGGAGCAGTAATTGACGAGGCGGACGTAGCGGCCGAGCTCGTTCTCGATCGCGTCGAGCGCGGCCCGCATCAGGCGGAAGTTCTCCTGCGTCGCGTAGGTGCCGCCGAAGCCGCTCGTCGTGGCCGCCGTAGGGGACGTAGTCGAGGAGGCACTGCGCGGTCGAGCGGATGACCGCGATGCACTGCGCGCCGGCGCGCGCCGCGGCCTGGGCCTGGACGAGGTCTTCGTGGATGTTGCCCGTCGCGACGATCGCATAGAGGAGCGGACGCTCGTCGGGCGGGTGAGATGCGAGCCGCCGCTCCCGCTCCGCCCGGTTGCCCCGGATGCGCTCGAGGCCGCGCTCGACGTGCGGCAGGAGCGCGTCCCGCCAGCGGGGATGCTCGGACAGCGCCGCGGCGCTCTTTCGGTCCGACAGGCGGGCCGCGGCGTCGGCGACGCCGCCCGAGCCCTGCGCGAGCGCGCTTCCCATCCACACCGCGGCCCCGCGCGCCAGCTTCCCGGCGGCGGCGAGCGCGTCGACGGCGCGGTTGGGGATCGGGACCTCCTCGGCATCGACCCCGTCGACCCCGAGCAGGCGCAGGACGGTGCGCTCGGTGGCGACCGTGGTGTACTTCTCGGTCTCCCGGCGGACGCCGTCCGACACCTCCCGCGCGAGGCTCCGGCAGCGCGCGATCCGTTCGGGGGGAAGGCCCAGCTTGGAGGCCGTCACGCGAAAAGTATAGCGAGGGCCGCTTGCCGGACGCCGGCCGGAGCCTGACCAGGAGTCACGCGAAGTCCGCGACGAGGTCGAACACGGGCGCCGGCAGCACCGAGGCCGCGACCGCCCGGTAGAAGCGCTCCGCGGGGAAGGGCGGACGCGCCGGCGCCGTCGGGTTCACGGTCACGGCGAGCAGGCGTGCGGGCTCGCGAACGGCGAGGGCCACTCCCGCTTCGCTCAAGGCGCGGCGTTGGTCGGGGGAGAGGAAGATCGCCGTGAAGTCCCGCGCCACGAGCGTCTCCCCGGCCCGGGGAGGGCGGTCGCGGAGCACCGCGTCGGTCAGCGCGCCGTCTACCGCGCGGACGTCCGCGCCGGCCGAGGCGTGGCCCAGGCGGATCAGCTCGAGCGCGCCACGGGTGGCCGCCAGGACGGCGTCGAGAGACTCTCCCGCGGCCATGCCCGCGGCGAGCACGACGCCGTCGGCGAGGCGGCCGCTCGCGAAGGCACGGCGACCGATCGCGCCGTCGAGCAGGACGATCTCGGCGCCGGCGGCCTCGAGGGCGGCCGCCGCCTTGGCGAGCTCGGTCACGGTGGAGGGTCCGATGATCTCGATCTCGCCGTCCCCCTCCGCGCGCCGGAGCACGATCGGGCCGAAGCGCGTCGGAGAGTCGAGCGTCGCGATCTCGGACGAGGGGAACGACGCGGCCCCGAACGTCGTCGCCGCGGACGCCACGAACTGGCCGCTCCAGATCCGGAAACGGGGCTTGGGCTCGCCGGTGATCGCGTCGAACGCCTCGCCGTCCCGGCCGGCCGAGGTGACGCCGGCGGCGATGCCGCGCCGGTGGAGGGACCCGAGGGTCGCGACGAGCGCGGTCGTCTTGCCGACGTTCTTCGCCAGGCCCAGGAACGCGATCCGGCGCGCGCCCGAGTCGAGCAGCAGGCTCGCGAGCGCGTCGGACGCGGCGGAACCGACGGGCGCCTCGGGAATCCCCGCGGTCACGCGGTCATGCCGTCGCGGCCGCGCAGAGCGCCGTGAAGGCCCGGCGCAGTCCGTCGTGGCGGCGAAGCAGCCCGAGTGCCGTGGCGTCGTGGCCGGGCACGTAGCCGTTGCCGATCCACAGCGCCGTCGGCTTGGCGAGGCCCTCGGCTCCCAGGGCGGCCGCGGAGAACGACGTGGCCATGCCGAAGAAGAGGACGGCGCCGTCGTCCTTCGCGCAGAGAACGCTCGCCGCCTCGGTCCCTCCGGCGTTGGCCACGTTGACGACGAGGTCCGCGAGGCCTCCCTGCGTCGCCGCCTCGATCGCCCCGAGCATGGCGATCGGGTCGCGCGCGTCGATCGACGCGACGTCGTCGGCGAAGCCCAGGGCGCGGGCGCGGTCCGCCGCGGCCGCCGAGGGCTCCACGGCGAGCACGCGCCCGCCGGAGCCCACCGCCTCGCGGGCGGCGGCCAGGCACAGGAGGCCCGCCTTGCCGGTCCCGATCACGAGCACGGTCTGTCCCGGCCGGGCGTGGCGCGCGACGGTCGCCGGCGCGCCCGCCACGTCGAAGACCGCGAGCGCGATGGATTCGGGGAAGTCGTCGGGGAGCCGGGCCCAGAGGGTCCGCGCGAAGAGGATCGCGGTGCCCCGCGCCTCGACGCGCTCGGTCGAGGCATGGATGGCGCCGACCTCCTCGAGGTGGAGCGGCGTCAGCGTCAGCGAGACGAGCGAGGCGATCCGATCGCCGGGCGAGAGGCGCCGGGCATCAGGATGGTTCGGTCCGACCCGCGCGACCTCGCCGAGGAGCATTCCGCCGGAGCCGGTCACGGGGTTCTGCATCTTCCCGCGCTCGGCGACGATGCGAAGGATCTGCGCGCGGACCGGTTCGCCGGTCTCCTCCTCGGTCCGCCGAAGCTGACGGAAGGAGGCCGAGTCGATCGAGAGCGCGCGCACCGACACCGCGATCTCGTTCTCCAGCGCCTCGGGCGTCGCGTCGAGACGGCGCGCGAGCTGGGGCAGGGTGCCGGGAGGATCGAGAGACCGGTGAAGCCCGAGCGGGTGCGGGACGGTCTGGACCGGCATGGAAATCAGCTTACAGCTTACGGCTTGGGGCTCACAGCTCGGAGCGGCCGCTTTGCTATCGTCTCGGCGTGCGCGGCGGCCGCTTCGTGGGTTGTCTTCTGGTCCTCGTGGCCGCCGTTGCCGGGTGCCGGCGCGCGGCCGCGGCTCCACGGCGTCCCAACGTCCTGCTCGTCACCATCGACACGATCCGCGCGGACCACGTCGGCGCCTACGGGGGAGCGCAGGGCGCGACCCCCGGGATCGATGCGTTCGCGCGCGAGGCCGTCGTCTTCGAGCAGGCGATCGCCGCGGCGCCGCTGACCCTGCCGTCGCACGTCACGCTCTTCTCGGGCCTGCTTCCGTTCCGCAGCGGGGTCCGTGTCAACGGGACGGATCGCGTCGGGCCCAACGTGCCGCTCGTGGCGGAGGCCTTCGCGAACGGAGGTTACCGGACGGGCGCGTTCGTGTCCGCGCTGGTCGTGAAGGCCGGAAGCGGACTCGCGCGCGGCTTCGCGCGCTACGACGACGCCTTCGAGGCCAACCGCGGCAAAGACGAGCGCGCCTTCGCGGTCGAGCGCCCCGGCGAGGAGACCACGGAGAGGGCGCTCGAGTGGATCGCGCAGCAGCGCGCCGCCGGCGTCCCCTTCTTCGTGTGGGTACACCTCTACGATCCGCACGCCCCCTACGCGCCGCCGCCCGCGTTCGCCGCGCGCTTTCCCGAGAGTCCCTACGACGGCGAGATCGCCTACGCCGACTCCTGCTTCGCGCGGCTGCTCGCGGGAGTGGACGCCGCCGACACGGCCGTCCTCCTGGCCGGGGACCACGGCGAGTCGCTCGGCGAGCACGGCGAGGCCGGCCACGGCGTCTTCGTGTACGACGCGACGGTCCGCGTGCCGCTTCTTCTCCGGCTGCCGGGCCGGCGGCTCGCGGGGACGAGGATCCGGACGCAGGTCCGGCTGGCGGATGTCGCGCCGACGCTGCGCGGCCTCGCGCGGCTCGCGCCCGTGGAGGTCGACGGCGAGGACCTCGCGCCGCTCCTCGTCCCGGCGCGGCCGGGTGCCGCTGCGGCTGCGGATCGCCCGGCCTTCTCGGAGGCGGACTACGCGACCTTCGTCCTGGGCTGGTCGCCGATGCGCTCCCTGCGCGCCGGCGGACGCAAGTACATCGAGGCCCCGAAGCGCGAGCTGTACGACCTGCGCGCGGATCCCGGCGAGCGGGACAACCTCTACGGGCGCGGGGGGGACGCGTTCGACAACGGCGCGCCACGGGACCTCGCCCGCCAGCTGTCCGCGATCGCCGCGCGCAAGCCGCTCGCGGCGGCGACGTCCTCGGCGGCGGACCCCGAGGCCGCTCGCCGCCTCGCGTCGCTCGGCTACATCTCGGGCTCCGCGCGGCCGGTCGATTACGATCGCATCGACGCGACGCGGACGGACCCGAAGGACCGCATCGGCGTGTGGCAACAGATCGAGGCCGGTCTCCTCGCTCGCGGGACCCGCGATTTCGAGAAGGCCGTGGGGATCTTCGAGCGGCTGCTCGCCGCCTACCCGACGCTGAACCCGGTCATCCTTCGGGACTACGCGGAGGCGTGCCGCGAGACGGGCCGGCTGGATCGCGCCATCGAGCTGTACGAGCGGGTGCTCCAGACGGCGGAGCCGGACGCCAACGACTTCGTCGGCCTCGGCGTGGCATGGCACCTCAAGGGCGACGACGGGAAGGCGGCGGCGAATCTCGAGCGCGCCGTGGCCATGAACCCCTCCGACAAGACGGCGTGGGTCGACCTCGGCAGCGCCCGGCTGACGCTGCGCGACCTGCCGAAAGCGGGCGAGGCCTTCGCGAAGGCGGCGGCGCTCGACCCGCACTCCTCCAGGGCGCTGTCGGGGCTCGCGTCGATCGCGTTCGAGCAGCGAGACTTCGGCAAGTCCGAGGGGCTGCTGCGCGCGGCCATCGCCGCCGCGCCGGAGGACACGGAGCTGCGCTTTCACCTGGCCCGCGTCAAGCGCGCGATGGGAGACGTGTCCGCCGCGCGCGAGATCTACGCGGAGCTGGCGAGGTCCGCCCGCCCGGAGGTGGCGGAGGCGGCCCGACGCGCGCTCGCCACGCTGCGGTAGGCCGGCGCCTCGCGCACGAAGGAGCTTCAGCGCGCTTTGAGCAGCGCGACGATCCGCAGCGGCCCGCCGGATCCGAAGTGGATCGGCGCGTCCAGATGCGTGCCCCCGTGCTCGGGCGTGGAGAAGGAATTGGAGCTGTAGAACCAGCCGCCGGGAACGACCCCGCGCGACAGGGACTTGAGCTCGAACGCGGAGGGCGAGTTGCGCCAGTAGATCGTCTTCGCGTCGAAGGGCCAGGTCAGGTCGACGTCGCGGGCGGTCGCCAGATTGGGCGGCGGCTCCTCGGCCCCCAGCGGCGTCGCCGGGAGGGGCGCAGCCAGGAGCCGCGCAGCCCGGAGCGGCGCGGCCAGGAGCACGGCGAGGACGGACATGGCGCCGATGCGCATGGACCCTCCTTCGCGGAAAGCGTCTCCGCGTCTATTCGTCGGCCGCGCCGCCGGCGCGGGCCAGCTGCTCGGGCTTGACCGAGCTCGCCTTGAACTTGGCGGCCGACGCGAGCATCTTCTCGAGCGTCTCGTCGAAGTCGGGTTTGACGCCCTTGGCGCCCTTTTCAGCGCGCTGGAAGCGGAGCGGGTTGATGCGCGCGACGACGAAGGCGCGCAGGTAGGGGCTCTCGAAGCCGCGCTCCTTGAGCTCCTTCATGCCGGCGACGACGGCCTCGTCGAGCGCGAGGAGCTTGCCGGCGCGCTCCTCCCGCGTCTCGAGCGCGCGCGGCGAGCGGCACCTCGAGGAACGCGTCGATCCGCTTGAGCACGGGGTGGTACGCGCCGCCCGCGAACGCGGCCGTTCTTCTCGTAGCAGAGCGCCGAGCGTCAGGAACGCGGGCTCCTCGAACTCGAGCGCGAAGTCCTTCTCCGGTCGCGTCGCGCTGCGCGGCGAGGTCGCGCGCCATGCGGATGACCTCGAGCGCCTTCTCGCGCAGGTTGTGCGCCTTCTCGGTGTTGAGGGCGAGGATCTTGTAGGCGACCTCCGGCTCGGGCAGGACGAGCGCGAGGATCGACCGGCCGCCGAGGCGCCGCAGCGCCGCGAGCCGGTGATTGCCGTTGGGCGTCCAGTACCCGCCGTCGCGCGCCGCGGACCGCGATGATGGGATCGAGGAAGCGGTCGAGGCGCGTCGATGACCGCGGTCAGCCGCTCGACGTGCGCCTCGGAGAGGTCGCGCTGGTAGGGAGTCGGCTCCACCTTGTCGATCGGCAGGGCCGCGAGGACCTGCCAGTGCCCGCCGAGCGGATCGCGATAGGCGGCGAGGACCTGGCCGCCGTCCTCCTCGACCGCCTGGCGCAGCGCCTCGGCCGGCGCGGTGGGGGAGCCGGCCGCCACCTGCGCGGGAGCCAGCCCCCGGGACTGCGACTCAACCTTCTTCTTCTTGCGCGGCGGCACGGGGCGGGATCATACCCGGCGCAGCCGCGGGGACCCGGCTCCGCAGGCTGGCAAGGGAGTTGCTGTGAAAGTGCCCGGGTCGTCAACCGGCATGCCCGGAGCTTCGTCAAAGACACCGGGCATGCAGAACGTCGACGACGAGGAGGCTCGATGAAAGGCATTCGCAATTCCTGGATCGCCGTGGCGGCGCTCGCCGCGACGCTGTGGGCGGCGCCGGCTCTGGCGGCGCGGATCTACGTGAGCGTCGCCCCGCCGGCTCCTATCGCCGAGGTCCGCGTGACGGCGCCGGGGCCGGGGTACGTCTGGGTGGGCGGGTTCCACCGCTGGGATGGCCACGCCTACGCCTGGGTTCCGGGGCGCTGGGCGCTTCCGCCGCACGGCCACAAGGCATGGGTCGCCGGGCACTGGAGCCATCACCACACCCACGGCTGGTATTGGGTGGACGGGCACTGGCGATGAGAGCTCAGCGTCAGGGCTTCCAATCGCCGAGGGCTCTTCTCCCGCTCGCTCTCGGCGCCGGGCTCGCGCTCGGCACGCTCTGGAGCGCGGCGTGCGCCCCGGCCGTGCCGCCCGGCGTGGTCTACGTCAGGACCCGGCCGCCCGTTCCCGTGGCCGAGGTGGTCGCTGCCTCGCCCGGTCCCGAATACGTCTGGGTGCCCGGCTATCACCGGTGGGACGGCGCGGCCTACGTCTGGGTCAAGGGCACCTGGCAGCGGCCGCCGCACGCCCACGGCCAGTGGGTCGCCGGCCACTGGGCCGAGCACAAGAACGGCTGGTACTGGGTCGAGGGCCGCTGGAAGTAGTCGGGCGCGGCGGTCAGTCGAGCGTCAGGATCATCAGCGTGCGGTCGTCGTCCTTCGGTCGCCCGCCCGTGTGCTCCGTGACCGCGCCGAGGATCGCGTCGCGGAGGCCCGCGGCGCCCGATTCACCGTGGCTCCTCAGCACGCTCTCGAAACGGTCGAAGCCGAAGAGCTCGTCCTCGGAATTGGCCGCCTCGATGAAACCGTCCGAGTAGAAGACCAGCAGATCTCCGGACGCGAAGGCATAGTCCCGCGTCGGGAAGGTCCGGTCGGGAAAGAGGCCCAGGGGAAACGCCGGGAGCGAGAGGGACTCGACTCGGCCGTTCGAGACTCGATACGGCGGCAGCTGGCCGGCGTTGGTCAGGGTGCCGCGCCGCGTCCGTGCGTCGTAGGCGAGCAGGCAGAGCGTCATGAAGTGGCGGGGATCGGTCGAGCGCAGCATGACCTCGTTCATGCGCGCGAACAGCTCTCCTCCCTGGACCCCGGACTCGATCAGCGTCGCGAGCGCCGACTTGGCCATCGCGACCAGAAGGCCGGTGGGCAGACCGTGGCCGGAGACGTCTCCGAGCGGCAGTGCGGTCCGGCCGTCCGGCATCGCGAGGTAGTCGTAGTAGTCGCCGCCGATCTCGTCGACGGGGTCGAAGTGCGCCAGGACGGAGAGTCCCTCGAGCCGCGCCTCCGGCGGGGGGAGGAGCTTGTGCTGGATCGTGCGCGCCATCGCGATCTCGCTCTCGAGGCGCTCCTTCTGCGCGGTCTCGACGAGGAGCCGCTGGATGTTCTCGGCCATGCCGTCGAAGGAGCGGGCCAGGTCGCCGATCTGGTCCCGCGACTTCGAGCCGACGCGGACGGAGAAGTCGCCGCGCGCCACGGCCTGCGCGGCGCGGGTCAGCCGGTTGACGTTGCGCGTGATCGAGCCGACGAGCACGAGGGCGATCGTGGCCGCGATCAGGTAGACGAGCAGGAGCATCGCCGCGATGGCCACGAAGACGATCCAGAAGACGTTCGCCACGCCGGCGACCCCCTGGTGGAAGAGCTGGTCGGTGACGACCTCGGGAGAGGTCGTGGCCTTGAGGATCGCCACGTTGTGGCCGGTCTTCTTCTCGGTCTCGGCGGCGTTGGCGAGGGTCTCGAGGTAGAAGGCGTGAATCCACTCGCCCTTCCAGTACCCCCGGCCGGGAGTCGGACGATCGCGGGGTCGGACCGTCGGCGAGGCGGCGGCGCGATTCTTGGAGCGGATCCGGATTCCCCCCTGCGCGGCGTCGTCCGACGTCTCGATCCGCAGCCCGCGGTTCTCGGTCGTGGCGTCGCCGAGGATGAACTCGACCTCGTAGCCGGTGTCGTCCGCCAGGCGGTGTGCCCAGGGCGTGCCGGGATCCGAGAGGTCCAGCAGGCGAACGGCTCTCGGCCCGTCCGGGACCGCGAGCCACAGCCCTTCCACCGCCTCGACGAAGCCGGGGCGCTCGAGGTTGCGCAGCCAGTCCGCCCGAGCGCCCGCCGGCAGCCAGGAGACGCCGGAGGACTGGACGACGCCCTCGTCCGTGAGGGAGACCTGAGGCGGGGGCGGCGTCGAGGCCAGCGCGGCAACGCCGATCGCGGTCATCTCGCGGCGCATCCGCGTCGCGACCACCTGGTGGGCGACGATGTAGGCGGCGACGAGGGCCAGGGCGGCCGTCAGCGGGATGGGCACGATGCCGATCAGGAAGTGCGAGAACGCGAGCCGCAGCGACAGGCGGCGGATGATCAGTCGGAAGAGGAAGACCCCGGCGCGCCAGAAGAGGATCGTCCCGGCGAGGAGCGAGAGGCTGCGCAGGAGGCAGCCCGCCTCCGATCCGGTACTCGAGAGGATCCGCGCGACGATCTCGGCCGCGACGAAGATGCCGAGCCAGATCCAGGTCGACTTTCGGAGGCGCACGCGGCGGCCATTCTATCGGCCGGGTTCGCGGATCGGATAGAATCGGTCGGGACGTGAGGTTTCTCAGGCAAGCGGCGCTCCTGCTCCCCTCCGCGTTCCTCCTCGTCGTCCTGATCTTCCTCCTGACGCACGGCCGCAAGGACCCGGGCTTCGGCACCTACCCGTTCTTCCAGCAGTGGGCGGGCGAGCGCGTCGAGTCGGCGGCGCCCGAGGCGCGATTCCTGGAGCAGGCGCTCGTGTTCTTCGTTCCGTCATACGTCATGGCGCTGCTCTTCATCGTGAGCGTGGCGGCGGCCGAGCGGGCCGTCTTCGGCCGGCGGAAGCCCCGCGGCTCGGCGTACGGCCGCGCCTTCTCGGTCTCGTTCCCGGTCCTGTTCCTGGTCGCGAGCGTCGTCTTCATGTGGTACGCCGAGCGGGTGTCTCTGCGCCAGGCGCCCGGGACGCTCGTCGCGCCCCTGCTCGCGGCCCTCGCGCCCTTCGCGGGCGCCGCGATCTCGGTGATCCCCGCGGCAATTCTCGCGGGACCGGTGGCGCTCTTCACGCAGGCGGGAGAGGCATGAGCGCGCCGGAGTCGATCGTCGTCCTGGACTTCGGAGGGCAGTACACGCAGCTGATCGCGCGGCGCATCCGGGAGGCGCGCGTCTTCTCGGTCGTCCTGCCGCCCGACGCGTCCGAGTCGGAGATCCGCCGCTGGAACCCGCGCGGGATCATCCTTTCGGGAGGGCCGCAGAGCGTCTACGAGGCCGACGCGCCGAGGCCCTCCGGGGACCCGACGCGTCTCGGCGTGCCCGTCCTCGGTCTCTGTTATGGGATGCAGTGGCTGGCGCAGGCGCGGGGCGGCGGCGTGGCCAACGAGGGACGCGAGTACGGCCGGGCCGTTGCGAGGCTCGCGGTGGACTCGGCGCTCTTCACGGGGCTCGACCCCGAGCAGACGGTCTGGATGAACCATGGCGACTCCGTGGTGAAGCCGCCGGAGGGGTTCCGCGTCATCGCGTCCACCGGGAGATCGCCGATCGCGGGCATCGAGGATCCGCAGCGAGGAGTCTACGCGGTCCAGTTCCACCCCGAGGTCCATCACACGATCCACGGGCGCGAGGTCCTCGAGAACTTCCTCTTCCACATCTGCCGGGTCAAGCCGAGCTGGACGATGGCCAACTTCCGGCAGGAGAAGGTGGACGCGATCCGCCGCCAGGCGCCGACGGGATCCGTGATCTGCGCGCTCTCGGGCGGCGTGGACTCGTCGGTGACGGCGATCCTGCTGCGCGAGGCGCTCGGCGACCGCGTCCACCCGATCCTCGTGGACCACGGCCTGATGCGGGCGAACGAGCGGCGCCAGGTGGTCGACGCGTTCGCGCACCTGGGCATCCGCGTGCACGCGGTGGACGCCTCGCAGCGGTTCTTCGCGGGGCTCGCGGGAGTGACGGACCCGGAGCAGAAGCGCAAGGTCATCGGCCGGACCTTCATCGAGGTGTTCGAGGAGGAGGCGAAGGGCATCCCCGACGCGCGCTACCTTGCCCAGGGGACGCTGTATCCCGATGTCATCGAGTCGGTCTCGATCAAGGGACCGTCCGCGGTCATCAAGACGCACCACAACGTGGGTGGGCTGCCCGAGCGGCTGGGCTTCGAGCTGATCGAGCCCGTGCGCGAGCTCTTCAAGGACGAGGTCCGCCTGCTCGGCGCCGAGCTCGGGTTGCCGCGCGAGTTCCTGGCGCGGCACCCGTTCCCCGGCCCCGGGCTGGCCGTGCGGATTCCAGGCGAGGTCACGCCCGAAAAGGTCGCGCTGCTGCAGAAGGCGGACGCGATCGTGCTCGAGGAGATCCGGAATGCCGGCCTCTACGACGCGATCGCGCAGGCGTTCGCCGTGCTGCTGCCGGTGCGGTCGGTGGGCGTGATGGGCGACGCACGCACCCACGAGTTCGTGCTCGCGGTCCGCGCGGTGCAGACGACCGACTTCATGACCGCCGACTGGTTCCGGATGCCGCACGAGGTGCTGGACGCGATCGCGAGCCGCGTGGTCGGCGACCGTCCGCGGCATCAACCGCGTCGTCTACGACATCACGAGCAAGCCGCCGGCGACGATCGAGTGGGAGTGACGGGCGGCCCGTCATCCTGAGCGGCGCGGTTCCCCGCTAAGGGGACTCCAGCTCCTTCCCGATCGCGTCCAGGCCCTCCGCGACTCTCGCCGGGTCGCCGCCGAACGCGATGCGGAAGTGCGCTGGCGCGCCGAAGAAGTGGCCCGGCGCGACCGCGACGCCGGTGCGCCGGAAGAGCCGCTCCGCGAACGGCGCCGCGTCGTCGACGCCCCGGATCCGCGGAAACGCCAGGGTCGCTCGGGGAGCGGCGCACTCGAGGCGCGCCGCGACGGCTCGCGACGCGAGCCACGCGGTGACCCGGCCCAGGTTGGCCTCGACGAGCGCACGGGAGCGCGCGGCAAGGGTGTCGAGGCGATCGAACGCGAGCACGGAGAGGCGGTCGGACGGAATGGGGCTCCAGACGTCCACCACGTCGCGCGAACGCCGGATCTTCCGCGCGAGCTCGGCGGACGCGAGGACCCACCCGCAGCGGAGCGACGCCAGCCCGTACGCCTTGGTCAGGCTGCTCGTCGAGACGCAGGCGGGGGAGAGCGTCGCGGCCGGCGCGGGCCGCCCGTCCAGGACGACGTCGCGGTAGACCTCGTCGAACAGGATCGTGAAACCGCGGCGCTCGGCCAGCCGGATGAGCTCCTGCAGGCGATCCGGCGCGATCAGCGTCCCGGAGGGGTTGTGCGGGTTCGTCAGGACGAGGAGCCGCGTCCGGGGCGTCACGGCGTCCGCGACGACCACGGGGTCGACGTCGAAGCCGTCCTGGAAGCGCCTCTGGAAATAGGTGATCCTCCCGCCGAGCAGGCGCACGGCCGCGGGAAGCGGGTCGTAGAAGGGGCTCTCGACCAGGACCTCGCCGTCGGCCTCGAGCAGCCCGGCCAGCGCGAGGAAGTTGGCGCCGGAGCAGCCGCCGGCCGTCGCGACGCACGACGGATCGACCCCGTGCGCGCGCGCGATCCGCTCGACCAGCGGCGGATAGCCCTCGGGGCTCTCGCCGGCGATGTCGAGCGCGTCGCGCGCACCCGGAAGGTCGTCGAGCGCGCACGCGAGCAGGTTGCTGCCGGCGAGATCGATCCGCGGGCGCGGCCGCGACTTCGCCCACTCCATGTAGGGAGCGCTCGCGCGCATCACGCCGCCGCCTTCCGCTTCGCGTAGAACGCGTAGACGGGGATGCCGGCCGCCAGCAGCGCCGCGCCCACGGCCGAGCGCCTGGGGTTGCTCTGGATCGCGCTCCCGACGACCAAAAGCGCCGCCGCCACGAAGAGTCCGGGCACGACCGGATGGCCGGGGAGGCGGAACGCGCCGGCGTCGCGCGCGGCAAGCGGGAAACGTCGCCGGAACCGGAACACGGCGGCCACGGTCAGTCCGAAGAAGATCCAGTCCCCGAAGACGACCGAGTCCACGAGGTCGCCGTAGGTCCCGGTCAGCACGAGCACGATTCCCCAGAGCGCCTGGAGCGCGATCGCCAGCGCGGGCGTCTGGAACCGGGGATGCAGCTTTCCCAGCGCCGGCAGGAACACGCCGTCGAGCCCCATCGCGTAATAGATCCGCGTCTGCGCGAGGAGCGTCAGGTCGAGGAACCCGAAGGCGGACACGGCGATCGCGGCGGAGATGAGACGGTCGCCTCCGGGCCCGAAGATCCGCGACACCGCCGCGGCGGCCGGAGTCGCGGTCGCGGCGAGGCCGGGACGCGAGAGCACCGTGAGATAGACGACGTTCGCGAGGAGGTAGACCGTGATCACGATGGCGGTTCCGGCCACCAGCGCGCGCGGCAGCGTCCGGCGCGGCGCGTTGGTCTCTTCCGCGAGCAGATTGACGCTCTGCCAGCCGCCGTACGCGAAGAGGATCGGCACGAGCGCGGTGCCGAAGCCCAGCACGGAGACGGACGCGGGCGGAGGCGGCGGGGAGGAGGCGAGCGGAGCCGGCAACGGAGTCGCCGGGTGCAGCATGAGCCCGCCGCCGATGAGCACGGCGAGCGCGCCGAGCTTCAGGACCACGAGGACGTTGAGCAGCCGGCTCCCCGGCTTCACGCCCACGACGTTGACCGCGGCGACGACCGCGATCGCGATCGCCGCGGCGACCGAGACGCGGGAGGCGGAGAAGTCCCGACCGATCAGGCGCAGCGTGTACTGCGAGAACGTGATCGCGACCGCCCCGAGGCCCCCGCCCTGGATCATCAGGAGAGACGCCCAGCCGAAGAGGAAGGCGACCAGCGGATGGTAGGCCTCGCGCAGGTAGACGTACTCTCCCCCCGCCCGCGGGAAGAGCGTGGCGAGCTCGGCGAACGCGAACGCCCCCGCCAGCGCGATGCCCCCGCCCGCCAGCCATGCCAGGAGGACGAGGCCGGGGGAGGGCAGGCGCTGGGCCACGAGCGACGGCAGGATGAAGATGCCGGAGCCGATGATGCCGCCCACGACCACCATCGTCGCGTCGAAGACGTTGAGGGCGCGGCGAAAGGTCATCGAGGGTCTCGGGTTCCTGGCTTCCTGGCTTCCGGTTTTCATCTAGCGGTCGGGGCGCGGCCGGGCGCGCTGGACCGCGACACGGACGAAGCGGCCCTCGACGTCGAAGTCCCACCGCAGCTCCAGATCGCCCACGACCCGGCACGCGTGGCAGCCGTCGTGCAGCGTGTAGGGGATCGCGAAGCCCTGTCCGCCGTCGCGCAGGCGGACCGCCCCCAGCCCATGGCCGGCGGAGCGCCTGCCCGGGAAGATCGCCAGGTTCGGATACTGCCGGGCGAGCACAGAGTAGTCCGCGTTGGCGGCGAGCGCCGCGCGGTCGAGCCGAGCGAGATCGTCGACATCCAGGAGCGGGGGCTCGCCGTTCACGAGCAGGCAGACCGAATTCTCGTTGGCGCGGAATGGGTACTCGGCGAACGCGATGTCGACGCGCCCCGTGTCCTCGAACCCGCGGAGGTAGCCCATGCCGTCGACGCGCCGCGCGAAGGCGACCGCCGCGGGCGGTGCGCCGGCCCTCCGCATCTCCGAGACGAAGCAGTCGGAGAACGCCTTGGCGGCGTCGCCGCCGCCGGACGTTCCCGCGCGGCCGTCGCAGGCCTTATGAAACGTCTCGACGAAGTTCGCGGGCGGCGCCCAGACCGCGTCGGCGCCGATCGGGGGCGGCGCCTCGCCGGAGGCGGCGTGCACAAGAACGAGTGCGAAAAGCGGCAGCGCGCGCATCGAAGTTTTCAAAATCCTACCTCGCCTCGTTCGTGTACCATCGAAGTCCATGCCCGGCGACTTCGTTCACCTTCACCTGCACAGCCAATACTCTCTCCTCGACGGCGCCAACCGCCTGCCGGAGCTCTGCCGCCGGGTGTCCGAGCTCGGGATGGGCGCCGTCGCGGTGACGGACCACGGCAACATGTTCGGCGCGTTCCACTTCTTCCACGAGGCGCTCCAGAATGGCGTGCGTCCGATCATCGGCGTCGAGGCGTACATCGCGCCGGCCGATCGCCGCAACCGCGACGCCCAGGCGGCGAGCGAGTCGGGCGAGGGGTACGCGTATCACCTGACGATCCTGGCGGCCACCCAGAAGGGCTACCGCAACCTCGTGCGCTTGGTCTCCGAGGCCTACCTGACGGGCTTCTACCACCGCCCCCGCATGGACAAGGCGCTCCTCGCCGAGCACGCGGAGGGCCTGATCGGCCTCTCCGGCTGCCTCAAGGGCGAGGTGGCGGGATCCCTGTCCCGCGGCAACTTCGCCGCCGCCAAGAAGGCATTCCTCGAGTACGAGGAGATCTTCGGGAAGGGCAACTTCTACGTCGAGCTGATGGACCACGGGCTGCCGCAGCAGACCGCGATCATCCCGGAGCTCCTGCGCCTCGCCACGGAGACGGGGGCGCCCGCCGTGGCGACCAACGACAGCCACTACCTGCGGCGGGACGACGCCTTCCCGCACGAGGTGCTGCTGTGCATCGGCATGGGCAAGACGCTCGAGGACGAGCGCCGGATGCGCTTCTACAACGACGAGTTCTACGTCAAGGACGCCCAGGAGATGAAGGCGCGGTTCGCCAACTGGAGCGTCGAGGCCGTGACCAACAGCGTGGCGATCGCCGAACGCTGCGCGGTGTCCTTCGACACCGACGGGCTGCACCTGCCCACCTTCACCGCGCCCGATGGCCGTCCTCCGGCGGACTACTTCCGGGACCTCGCGCGGGAGGGCCTGGAGCGGCGGCTGTCCGAGGAGCCCGTGGCCGGCTCGCCGGGGGGGACGATCCCGCCGGAGAAGTACCGCGACCGGCTGGAGTACGAGATCGGCGTCATCGAGAAGATGGGGTTCCCGTCCTACTTCCTGATCGTCTCCGACTTCATCCGCGAGGCCCGGGAGAAGGGGATCGCCGTGGGACCCGGGCGCGGGAGCGCCGCGGGCTCGATCGTCTCCTGGGCGCTGCGGATCACCGAGATCGACCCCCTGCGCTACGACCTGCTCTTCGAGCGCTTCCTCAACCCCGAGCGCATCTCGATGCCCGACATCGACATCGACTTCTGTCAGGCGCGCCGCTCGGAGGTCATCGAGTACGTGACCCGGAAGTACGGGCGCGAGAGCGTCGCGCAGATCGTGACGTTTTCGCAGCTGAAGCCCAAGCTCGCGGTGCGCGACGTCGCGCGCGTGCTGTCGCTGCCGGTGGCGCTCGGCGACCGCATCGCCAAGCTCGTGCCGGACGGGCCGGACGTCAACTTCGAGCGTGCGTTCCGCGAGTCGCCGGGCCTGAAGGAGGCGATGGCCTCGGACGAGTCGATCGCGCGCGTGGTCAGGATCGCGGAGCGCCTGGAGGGGCTGTCCCGCCACGCCGGGATTCACGCCGCCGGCGTGGTCATCGCGCCGCGGCCGATCATCGAGTTCCTTCCCCTCTATCGGACGAGCAAGGACGAAATCACGACCCAGTTCGACATGAACGCCGTCGAGAAGATGGGTCTTCTCAAGATCGACTTCCTGGGCCTCATCACGCTCGACGTGCTCGAGGCGACGGTCGCGGGGGTGAAGGACCGGCTCGGGGTCGCGCCGGATCTCGACCGCGTCGCGCTGGACGATGAGCCCACGTTCGAGCTCTTCCGCTCCGGCAAGACCGCGTGCGTCTTCCAGTTCGACTCCGGCGGGATGCGCGACCTGCTGCGACGGGCGAAGCCGCGCGTGTTCGCCGACCTCGCGGCCCTGAACGCGCTCTACCGTCCGGGCGCGCTGGACGCGGGCACCGTGGAAGACTACGTCCGCCGGCGCAGCGGCACGAGCCGCGTGACCTACCCGCTGCCGGAGCTCGAGCCGATCCTGTCCGAGACGCTGGGCATCCTGGTGTACCAGGAGCAGGTCATGCGCATCGCGCAGGTCGTGGCGGGCTACTCGCTCGCCGAGGCCGATCTGCTGCGCAAGGCCATCGGCAAGAAGAAGCGCGAGATCATGGTCGCCGAGGGCGAGAAGTTCATCCGCCGCTGCACGGAGCACGGCACGTCGAAGAAAAAGGCGCAGGAGCTGTGGTCCCTGATCGAGCCCTTCGCGCGGTACGGGTTCAACAAGTCCCACGCCGTCGCGTATGCGCTGGTCGCGTACAAGACGGCGTACCTCAAGGCGCACCACCCGATCGACTTCTTCGCGGCCAACCTCTCCGCCGAGATCGGCTCGACCGACGGCATCGTCAAGGTGCTGGGCGACTGCCAGGAGTCGGGCATCGCCGTGCTCCCGCCGGACATCAACGAGTCCGCCACCAGTTTCGCGGCCGTCGGGGACTCGATCCGGTTCGGCCTCGCCGCCATCAAGGGCGTGGGGGAGGCGGCCGCGCAGGCGATCCTGGCGGAGCGCCGGTCCCGCCCCTTCGCCTCCTTCACCGACTTCGCGATGCGGCTGGATCCTCACCTCGTCAACAAGCGCACCTTCGACGCGCTCATCGCGGCCGGCGCCTTCGACTCGTTCGGCAAGAACCGCGCGACGCTTGCGGGAGCCTCGGAGCGCGTGGTCGCCCGCGCGGTCCGCATCCGCGAGGAGACGGAGCAGGGACAGTCGAACCTCTTCGCCCGCTCCGCGGGGGAGGGTCCTCCGGCCGACGACTTCCCCGAGCAGCCCGACTGGGCCCTCGACGAGCGGCTCAAGGGCGAGAAGGACACGCTCGGGTTCTACGTCACGGGCCACCCCCTGACGCGCTTCACGAGCGAGATCGAGCGCTTCGCCGAGGTGCGGGTGGCGGAGCTCCCGGGGCGCGTCGAGCAATCCGTGCGGATCGCGGGCGTGCTGATCAGCCTCAAGAAGCAGAAGATCAAGAAGGGCTTGAACGAGGGCAAGACGATGCTGAAGGCGGTGCTCGAGGACACGAGCGGGAGCATCTCCGTCGCCATCTTCGCGAGCCTTTACGAGAAGGTCCAGGGCTGGGTGCGCGACGACCTCCCGGTGCTCGTGACGGCGACGCCGCGGGAGTCCGGAGGCGCGCTCGAGCTGACGGTGCAGGACATCACGCCCCTCGAGGGCATCCGCGAGCGGCGCGCGCGCGAGCTCGCGATCAAGATCAACCTCGCCTACGCCGACGAGAACGTGCTGGCGCGCCTGCAGGAGCGGCTGCGCCTGCACCCCGGGACGACCCCCGTCTCCTTCCGGCTCGTCCGGCCGGGCGAGTTCGAGGCCACGCTGAAGGCCGCGGACTCGATGCGGATCAAGCCGTCCCCGAGCCTGACCCACGAGATCCAGGCGCTGGCGGGGGAGGGATCGGTCGAGTACGTCTTCTGAGAGCCACCCATGAAGGCGGTTCCTCTCGCGCGCCTTCCCCGGAGCGCGCGGACCGCCGTGGCGGCGGCGCGTGCGGTGGCGAGCCGGAGGAGCGTGCGACTCCATCTGGCGGGAGGCGTCGTGCGCGATCTCCTGTCGGGACACCCGGTGCGGGACGTGGACCTGGTCATCGAGGCGGACGAGGCCGGCGCCGCCGACTTCGTCCGTGACCTCGCGCGGGAGCTGTCCGCCGACGCGCGCTCGCACGATCGCTTCGGCACGGCCGTGCTGACGCTTCCGGGCGGCGATCGCCTGGACGTCGCCGCGGCGCGACGCGAGACCTACGCCTCGCCGGGTGCGCTGCCCGCCGTCGCGTTCCCGGCGACGATCGAGGAGGACCTCGCCCGGCGCGACTTCACGGCGAACGCGATGGCGCTCGCGCTCTCGCCGGGGCGCCGCCCCCGGCTCGTCGATCCCTACGGCGGCGCGCGCGATCTCGAGCGCGGGACGCTTCGCGCGCTGCACCCCGCTTCCTTCGTCGACGATCCGACCCGCGCGTTGCGGGCGGTGCGCTATGCGAACCGCTACGGTTTCCGGCTGGACGCCGCGACGCGGAGCGCGCTCGCGCGGGCCATCGCCGAGGGCGCGTTCGATCGGGTCTCGGGCGACCGGATCCGGCGCGAGCTCGTCAAGCTGTTCGGCGAGCCCCGGAGGGCCGCGGCCGTTCGGCTCCTGCGGCGTCTCGGCCTCGATCGCGCGATCGCGCCGGCGCTGTGCCGGGTGCCGGGTGAAGGCGCGCGCCTGCGCCTCCAGCGCGTCGAGGCGCTCGCGCCCCGGGAGCGCGGGGCCGGCTGGCTCGCCTCCCTGCTCGCCTGGGTGCATCCCCTCTCTCCCGCGGGGCTGCGAGCCGTCGCGGATCGGATCGCGCTCGCCGGCGAGGAACGCGCGCGCCTGCTGGCATGGCCCTCGACGCGCCGGCGGCTCGGTCCCGGTCTGGCGCGGCGCCGCGTCTCGGAGATCGCGCGCCGGGCGGCGGGGCTGTCGCCGGACGAGCTGCTCGCCGCCGCCGCCGCCCTGTCTCTCGCGGATCGGCGCGCGCTCGCGAACGCGCGCCGGCGGCTCGCGCGACAGACTCGGTTTCTGCGCGGCGCCGATCTGATCGCGGCGGGCGTGCCCTCGGGCGCGGCGGTGGGACGAGCGCTCGCCCGCACGCGCGATGCCCTTCTGGACGGACGCATCTCCCGCCGCGAGGCGCTCGCCTTCGGACTCCGCGCTGCGCGGCGAGTCGCTGCGCGGCGGGAAACGCCATGATCGCGTGGCTTGCGGCCGCGGCCCTGGCAGTCGCGCAGAGCGCGCCTCCCTCCTCTCCGACCCCGGCGCCCACTCCCACGCTCCTTCCCGGACCGACCTTCTGCGTGGAGTGGATCCGTCAGTCGAACGAGGGCTACGACCGGCTCACGCTGTTTCGCGACCGGACCCTCGTCTGGAAGACGTCGCGTCACGGCCACGAGGAGGTCAAGCGCGAGCCGCTCGACCCGGCGGAGGTCGAGTACTACTGCCATTTCTTCGAACGCGTCGAGATCTGGGATCTGCCCGAGGACCTCCGGACCCGGCTGACCAGCGACTTCGCGACCGAGTCGGCGGTCACGCTCGCGCGCTCCGACGGATTGCGCAAGACGATCCGCTTCGACGAGCTGTCGAGCCACACGGCCGAGTCGGCGTCGCTCGTGGCAGCGCTCGAAGGCCTCAAGGCAATCTTTCTGAGCCCGCTCTCGCCGGCGTCCCGATATTCGCCGGACCTCCTGCAGCCCGGGACGCTGCTCAAGCGCTTCGACGGCGCGTTGTTTCGCGTGCAGCGCCTGACGAAAGAGACCGGCTTCGTCGAGATCATCGGCGTCAACGAGCCCTACTCGCAGTGGGTCAAGATCGAGGAGCTGCGGTACCAGTTTTCCCCGCCGGAGCGCGCGCCGTGAGCGTCCGCATCCAGGCCGGCCGCTGGAAGGGGAGGACTCTCGCGGTGCCCGTCTCGGCGCGACCGACCTCCGGCCGTGCGCGCGCCGCGCTCTTCGACCTGCTCGGGGAGCGTCTCCCGGGGGCGCGCGTGCTGGATCTCTACGCCGGCTCCGGCGCGGTCGGGCTCGAGGCGGTCTCGCGCGGGGCGGCCCTCGCGATTCTGGTGGAGTCCGAGGCGGCGGACACGCTGCTGCGCCAGCTCGCGCGCTGGGAGGTTTCCGAGGGGGAGGTGCGCGTGCTGCGCGAGCCGGCGGCTCGCGCCCTCTCGCGGCTCGCGGCGAGCCGCGAACGATTCGACGTCGTCTTTGCGGACCCGCCCTACGGGAGTGCCGAGGTGCTCACCGTGGAAGAGCTCGCGGGCGTCGCGGGGGTCCTGGCGGAGGGCGGCGTCGTGGTCGTGCAGACAGACGCCCGTTCCGCGGCGCCGGGCCTTCCCGGGCTGGTTCTGACCGCGCGTCGCGAGTACGGGCGCAACGTCTTCCATTTCCTGGCGTTTTTTGACCCCACAGCCCGGAAATGCTAGCCTTCGCGGTTCTTGGCCGATGACCCCGCGATTCAAAGGCATGTAGAGGAGTCGATCCATGCTTCAGAACGGCAGGCACTTCTTCACGTCGGAATCCGTGACCGACGGGCACCCCGACAAGATCGCCGACCAGATCTCCGACGCGGTTCTCGACGCCGTCATGCGGGACGATCCGACCGGCCGGGTCGCCTGCGAGACCCTCGTCACCACGGGCATCGCGTTCATCGCGGGTGAGATCTCGACCAAGACCTACGTCGACCTGCCCTCGATCGTGCGGCAGACGATCAAGGAGATCGGCTACACGCGCGCCAAGTTCGGGTTCGACTACGAGACCTGTGCGGTGGTCTCCTCGATCGACCCGCAGTCGCCCGACATCGCGCAGGGCGTCGACACCGGGGGTGCGGGCGACCAGGGGATGATGTTCGGCTACGCGGTCCGGGAGACCGAGGAGCTCATGCCGCTGCCTCTGACCCTGGCCCACCGCCTGGTGCAGCGGCTCTCGCAGGCCCGGCGCAAGGGCGAGCTCGACTTCCTGCGCCCCGACGGCAAGTCCCAGGTCACCGTGGAGTACGAGGGCCCCCGGGCTCTCCGCGTCGAGACGGTGGTGGTCTCGACCCAGCACGCGGAGGCGATCCAGCACGCGGCGCTCAAGGAAGCCATCATCGAGGAAGTGATCCGTCCGGTGATTCCGGCGTCACTCCTGACCCACGACACCAAGTTCCACATCAACCCGACCGGCCGCTTCGTGATCGGCGGTCCGCAGGGCGACACGGGCCTGACGGGCCGCAAGATCATCGTGGACACCTACGGCGGCAGCGCCCCGCACGGCGGCGGCGCGTTCTCGGGCAAGGACCCCACGAAGGTCGACCGCTCCGCGGCGTACATGGCGCGCTACGTCGCCAAGAACCTCGTTGCGGCGGGTATGGCCGAGCGCGCGCTCATCCAGCTGGCCTACGCGATCGGCGTGCGCGACCCCGTCTCCGTCCACGTCGAGACCTTCGGCACGGGCCGGCTGCCGGAGGACAAGATGGTCTCGCTCATCCGGGAGCACTTCAACCTGACGCCGAAGGGGATCATCGAGACGCTCAACCTGCGGCGTCCGATCTACAAGCAGACCGCGGCCTTCGGCCACTTCGGCCGGCGGCTGCCCGAGTTCACGTGGGAGAGCACGGATCGCGCGGAGGCGCTGGCCAAGGCGGCCGGCGTCGAGATGGCCGCGCCGGTGGGACACTAGGAGGCTTCATGGCGACAGCGGTTTCGTCCCCTCAGGGAGTGAAGAGCGACGTCCGCGACCTGGGGCTGGCCGTGCGCGGCAAGACCCGAATCGAATGGGCCGACGCGAGCATGCCCGTGCTGCGGCAGATCCGCGAGCGGTTCGCCAAGGAGAAGCCGCTCCAGGGCGTGCGGCTCTCGGCGTGCCTCCACGTCACGAGCGAGACGGCGAATCTGGCGCGCACGCTGACGGCCGGCGGCGCCGACCTCGTGCTGTGCGCCTCGAACCCGCTGTCCACGCAGGACGAGGTGGCCGCATCGCTCGTCGCGGACTACGGCGTCGCCGTCTACGCGATCAAGGGCGAGGACCATGCGACCTACTACGACCACATCCGGGCCGCGCTCGCGCACCGTCCCAACATGACCATGGACGACGGCGCGGACCTCGTGTCCTCGCTCCTGTTCCTGGCGCTCGATCGCGACGCCGAGGTCGACCCGGTCGTCCGCCAGTGGGCCCAGAGGCTCTCGAAGGACGAGCGCAAGGCGCTCTTCGCGGGGATCATCGGCGGGACCGAGGAGACGACCACGGGCGTCATCCGCCTGAAGGCCATGGAGAAGGCGGGCGTGCTGCGCTTCCCCGTCGTCGCGGTCAACGAGGCCAAGACCAAGCACTTCTTCGACAACCGCTACGGCACCGGGCAGTCCACCCTCGACGGGATCATCCGCGCCACCAACCTGCTCATCGCGGGGCTCAACGTCGTCGTCGCCGGCTACGGCTGGTGCGGGCGAGGCGTCGCGATGCGGGCGCGCGGGCTGGGCGCCCAGGTGATCGTGACCGAGCTCGACCCGACGAAGGCCATCGAGGCCGCGCTCGACGGTTTCCGCGTAATGACCATGGCCGAGGCCGTGCCCGTGGGCGACATCTTCGTGACGGTCACCGGCAACAAGGGCGTGCTGCGCGAGGAGCACTTCCGCGCCATGAAGGACGGGGCGGTCGTCTGCAACTCCGGGCACTTCAACGTCGAGATCGACATCCCGGCGCTCGAGAAGCTGTCGCGCGGGCGGCGGCCGATCCGCGAGTTCGTCGAGGAGTTCCGACTGCAGGACGGCCGCTGCATCAACCTGCTGGCGGACGGGCGGCTCATCAACCTCGCCGCGGCCGAGGGGCATCCGGCGTCGGTCATGGACATGTCCTTCGCCAACCAGGCGCTGGCGGCGGAGTTCATGGTGCGCAACCACGCGACGCTCGAGAAGAAGGTCTACGTCGTCCCCGAGGAGATCGACCGCGAGATCGCGCGCCTGAAGCTCGCGTCGATGGGTGTCACGATCGACGCGCCGACGGCCGAGCAGCAGAAGTACATGAGCTCCTGGGAAGAGGGCACCTAGGCCCTCGGATCTCGTTTCCATGCCTCTGGTCAACGTCGACCTCGACGCGCTGGGAACGGAAGGCCCGGCCGCCGGTGCCGGCTCGGGAGAGCGGCTCGCGCGTTGGCTGGAGGAGGGCCGCATCCTCCTCTTCTTGCGTCCTCCGTTTGCGATCCCGGAGGCGGACCGGGAGTTCCTGTTGTCCCGCCGGCAGAGCGGCGGCCGGCTGCACAAGAACATCGCCTATCGCCCCGCCCGCAACCGCGTGACCGGAGCCACGGGCGACCGCGTGGACCGCGAGCGGCTCGGCGGGATCCTGCGGGCGTATTCGCGGGCGTCCCTTGGGCTGCTGGCCCGGCTGTTCCCGGCCTATGCGCGGTCGTGGCACGTGGACTACGCGAGCTTCCGCCCGATCGAGGAGGAGGGCCGCAGTCTGCCCCGGACCTCGCGCAACGACCTCATGCACGTGGACGCGTTCCCCACGCGTCCGACGCACGGGGGGAGGATCCTGCGCTTCTTCACCAACATCCATCCGACCCGATCGCGGGAGTGGGTCTCCGGCGGGACCTTCGACCGGCTGGCGCCGCGCTACGCCGTGGGCTCGGGCCTGCTCGAGGAGGCCCTGCGGCACGGTCGGCCCTCGCCGGCGGTCCGGCTCCTGCGCGCCGTCGGCGCGCGGCGCGATGTTCCGTCGCCCTACGACGCCTTCATGCTGCGGTTCCATGACTTCTTGAAGAACAACGCGGAGTTCCAGGCGGGGGAGCGCGAGCGGCTCTCCTTCCCGCCGGGCTCGAGCTGGGTCGTCCTGACGGACATGGTGAGCCACGCGGTGCTCTCCGGACAGTTCGCGCTCGAGCAGACCGTGATCCTCTCGCGCGGCTCGTTGGTCGCGCCCGAGAGCGCCCCCATCGCGATCCTCGAGAGGCTCGCCGGCCGGCCGCTGGCGGCGCCGGTCTAAGAAGACGGCTTCCGTCCCGCCGCGTCAGGTCCGCATGCGGATGAGGAAGTAGAGAGCCGCGAGCCCGAAGAGCACGTTGGGCGACCAGGCGGCGAGAGCCGGCGGCAGGGCGCCGACGTCGCCGAGCTTCGTCAGAAACGCCGCGGCGATCAGCGCCAGGATGCCGAGGACGAGCCCCAAGCCGATTCCGGCGAGCGCGCCGCGCCGGCCGACCCGGAAGGCGAAGGGAGCCGCGAGCAGGGCCATGATCGGCAGCATCGCGGGCTGAGCCACCTTCGTCTGGAGGGCCGTCTCGAGGCTGCCGGTGGGGTAGCCCTCCGCGCGCAGGCGACGCGTCAGGTGCTCGAGCTCCCGGAACCGCATCTCCTCCGGGCGGCGGCGGACCGCGCTCACCGCCTGCGGCGGGTCGCCCGCGATGCGCTCCTCGAGAAACGGGCGGAACCCGATCGGCTCCTCGTTCCCGAAATCGCGGCTCCAGCCCTGCCGGAGCAGCCAGGACTGCCCGGCCCAGGAGGCCTCGCGGGCGGCCGTGCGGCGGACGAGGCGGAAGCCGGCGTCGAACTCGAAGACGGAGACGGAGTACAGCGTGTTCTGGTTGGCATTGCCCTCCTCGCGATGCCAGATCGCGCCGTTCGACGCGAGGTACCAGTTCTGGGATCCGAGCGTCTTGGCGCCGGTGTCGCGCCCGTAGATCTCGTTCTTGTAGTGCGTCTGCCGCTGCTCGGCGAAGGGCAGGAGGTATTCGGAGAGGGCGAACGCGCCGACGGCGCCCACCGCGGCCAGGACCAGGACCGGGGCGGCGAGCCGCCGCAGGGAAATCCCCGAGGCGCGGAAGGCGGTGTCCTCGTTGTTCTTTGAGAGCACCCCGAGGCCGATCAGCGTCGCGAGAAGGACGGCGAAGGGGGCGATCTGCATCGCGATCGAGAAAAGGAAGTAGCGGTAGTACCCCAGGATCGCCTGCGTCGAGGGATGGTGCCGCGCGATCTCGTCGACCTTGTCGGCGTAGTCGACGACGACGGCGAGCACGAGGGCCGACGCGAACACGAGCAGGAGCGCCGAGAAGAATCGGGCCAGCACGTAGCGGTCGCAGGAGGAAGCGATTCGGAGCGAGGCGCGGGCGGGCGGGGAAGCCGGGGGAGCCGCGGCGGCGGCGCCGGCCCCGCGGGGAATCGAGCGGGCGGGACGGCGCGGGATCGGCGCGCGCCAGGACCGCGGCCGAAAGGCGGCGAGGGCCCCGAGTGCGACCAGGAAGATGTTGGCGGCCCACATCGCGAGGCCCGGAGAGACTTTGCCCTCCGTGGCCCAGGTCTCCCCGGTCGTCAGGAACACGTAATAGACGACGATGATCCCGAGCGAGAGGGCGAAGCTCGCGCCGCGTCCTCCCCGGCGGAAGGAGTCCGCGAGGGGGATCCCGACGAGGGCGAAGGCGAGGCAGGCGAACGGAATCGCGAATTTCTTGTTGAGCTCGACGAGCGCGATCCGCCGCGTCGCGGGGTTCGGGGCCTCGTGGGCGGTGCGCCAGAGCTGGCGCAGCGCCTGCGACCGGATGCCGCGTTCCGCGGAGACTCTCCCGAGCGGAGCGCCCCCGAACTCGCCCGCGAGGAGGAGCCGCTGCGACTCGTTACGGCTGATCCGATAGCGCGAGGAGTCCTGGGGGTCGACCTCGTGCACGGTCGAGCCGAAGAGGTCGAGCCAGAGCTGGTCGCCCTCGAGCGCGAGCGCGCCCCGCCGGGCGACGATGACCCGGTTGGGCGCCTCGGCGGCCTCGCCGAGGATCAGGAAGATGCCCTCGAACGAACGGCCGTCGGGCGCGGTGCGGTCGAAGAACAGCGTGACCCCGGGCCGCGGCTCCCGGAACGTCCGCGGGGCGACCACGTTGACGATGGAGGTCGCCGCGAGGCGCGCCATGGAGCGCTCGAGGAGCGTGTTGGCGGGCGGCAGAACCACGTTGTAGAGGAACAGGACTCCCAGCGACAGGAGCGCGGCGGCCCCGAGGACCGGGCGGTACAGCGAGGAAGACCCGACGCCGCACGAGCGCAGGGCGATCAGCTCCGAATCCGCCCCGAGGCGGCCCAACCCGACGAGCACGGCCAGGAGGAAGGCCATGGGGATCGTCAGGACGACCATCCACGGGAGCGACAACACGGCGAGCCGGGCGACGTCGAGGAACGAGGCGCTCCGCCGGACGGCGAAGTCCGCCAGGAAGAGGATCGTGCGGATCAGGAGGATGAACGTGTACGCCGCGAAGCCCAGGAGAAACGGGCCGAGCAGCTCCCGGAGGAGCGCCTTGGAGATCAGCCGCATCTGCACCGATAGTAAGCCGGCAGACGCGGGAACTGGGAAAGAGGGCAAGCCTCGCCCAGCCGTAAACCGTCCGCGACGAGGGCTTATGTAAAGCGCGGGAGGGCAGAACCCCTCGCCGGCTTAATGGGCGCTTTGCATAACCCCGATACCTTATTTAACATAATATATCTTATCGGACGTTAGAGGAACCCGTGCTGTTGCGTCAGGTCCTCCCGGAAGTCGAGGGCGATGTCCACGGCTCCGGGCTCGACGCGCTTGAGCGTCGCGCCGATGCGGTGCACGATCGCCTGCGCTTCGAAACTCGTCCGCACCCGCCTCGCGAAGTCGGGATCGCGAGGGGCGAACTCCCCAGGCTACTTTCGGGAAACCGCGAGCGAGCCCGACTCCAGCTGCTTCAGGACCGCGCGCAGCGCGCTGATCAGCTCGTCCTTGTTGACCCGCGACTTATCGAACGAGATGGCCAGCTTGTAAGGCGCGTCCTTGGGGTTGTAGACGAAGTGGAAGTGTCTCTTCCCTTTTCCGGACGGTTCCCCCTTCTTCTGGTCCCGCAGGTCCTCGCGCGTCGAGCCGCCCTTGACCATCGCGATCGCGGCGCGCATCTTCTCCGGATCCCCGAGCTTCGCGATCTCGAGGAGGACCGAGCGGGCATCGATGTCGGCGCGCCGACATTCCTCACGCACGTTCTCGGGAATGTCGAGGAGCGAGAGCGCCTCGGTGATCGAGACGCGCGACTTGCCGAGCGAGGAGGCGATCTTCTGCTGGGTATATCCGTGCGTCTCCGCGAGCATCGAATAGCCCATCGCCTCTTCGAAGGGATGGAGGTCGCGCCGGTGGAGGTTCTCGATCAGCGCGATCTCCATCACCTCGTTGTCGGGCACATCGAGCTCGATGCAGGGCACCTCTGCGAGGCCTGCCTCGAGCGCGGCGCGGAAGCGCCTCTCCCCCGCGATGATCCGGAACCGGCCATTCTTCAGGGGCCGGACGAGGAGCGGCTCGAGAACGCCCTTGGCCTCGATCGAGGCCGCGAGCTCCTTGAGGTCGCCGACGCTGCGGCGCGGCTGATCGGGGTTGGTCTCGATCTCCTCGATCGGGATCAGGCGGCCGAGGGAGCCGCCGAAGCGTTCGGAGAGCGTATCGACGAAGTGGGAGTCGTGCTGCATGCGGGATTCCATGGGCAGACCGCGGCGTTTAGACACGGGATAGGACCTCCTCGGAGAGAGAGTAGTACTCGGCGGCGCCGGAGGAACGAGGGGCAAAGGTGAAGATCGACTCCCGGTGCGCGGGGCTCTCCTCCAGGCGAACGCTCTTCGAGATGGTGGTCTTGAAGACCTTGTCCCCGAAGACCGACACGATCTGATCGTAGACATCCTTGCCGATCACGGTGCGCTTGTCGTGCAGGGTGATGACGACGCCCAGGATGCGCAGGCTCGGGTTGGGCCGCGCCTTGATCTTGTCGATCGTCTCGAGCAGATCGTCGGTCCCCTCCAGGGCGAAATAGGACGACTGGATAGGGATCAGGATGTGCGACGAGGAGACCATCGCGTTGACCGTGATCATCCCGAGCGTGGGCGGGGTGTCGATGAGGACGGTGTCGTAGGAATGCCGGACCTCCTCCAGCTTGTCCCGCAGCCGGAAGTGCCCGTCGATCTCCCCCGACAGCTTGGACTCGATCTTGGCGAGCGAAATCCGCGCGGGCGCCACGTCCAGGTTCGGGATGTCCGAGGAGCGAATGACCGCGGGAAGCCGGACCTCGGAGTCCACCAGGACGTCGTACATGGACTTCTCGACCGACCGCCGGTCGACGTAGGACATCGTGCTGTTTCCCTGCGGGTCGAGGTCGATGAGAAGGGTCTTCAGGCCCTTCTGGGCCATTGCGGCCGCGAGATTGATCGCCGTGGTGGTCTTCCCGACACCGCCCTTTTGATTGGTAATCGAGATGATCACGAGACCGGAGTATAGGTCGGCGAGCAAGCCGCGGGGTTCCAATTTTTCCGGTCCTACTGCGGCCGAGCTGCTTACGGGGCGAGGGGACTGAAAGGGACTTCCCCTCTCATTGACACGGTCCGCGAAACGGACCGCTAGAGGTCAGCGTCCTACATGCGGTACTTGCCGAGCTCGTCCGGGCTCGCTTCCTCGAGCCACTTGCGCAAACGGTCCGGGTCCTGCTCGGAGCCCTCGGAGCGCAGGTTGCGGCTCTTCTCGAGCACCAGCTCCTCGACGAAGATCTCGGCGTTCGAGCGCAGCGCCAGCGCGATCGCGTCGCTCGGCCGGCTGTCGACGGAAAGGGTCGAGTCGCCGCGCGTCAGATGGATCCGGGCGAAGAAGGTGTTCTCCTTGAGCTCGTTGATCACCACGCGGTCGACCCGGGTGCCCAGCTCGGTCAGCAGGTTCTTCAGAAGGTCATGCGTCATCGGGCGCGGGGTCGCGACCTTCTCCATCTCGAGGGCGATGGCGTTCGCCTCGAAGATCCCGACCCAGATCGGGAGAAAGAGCCCGTTCTCGGCGTCCCGGAGGATGACCACCGGCATGTTGGAGACCGGATCCATCAGCAGCCCCTTGATTTCCATCTTGACCATGAATGGCTCCCTGCGAAGGCTGTGTACCGTCTCCCGCGAAACCGCCCTAACCCGAAACCGTAACCCGAACGCCGATCAACGAATTCGACAATCCCCGAGTCACCCGCGCTCGAACGTACTCTCCGGGAGCGGGCGGCTCGCCCTGGGCAACGTCAACGTCGAGGTGGACGATCCGATTGCAGGCGGTGCGGCCGGTGGGCTGGCCGCGGCGGTTCGTGCCCTCGACGAGGACCTCGAGCTCCCGCCCCACGAGGGTCTCGTTGGTCTGTCGCTGCAGGTCCGCCTGGAGCGCGAGGAGACGGGCGAGCCGATCGGCGGCGACCTCCTCCGGGACCTCGCTCTCCCTCCCCCACCGCGCGGAGGCGGTGCCCGGCCGGGGCGAGTAACGGAAGGCGAACAGGTTGGCGAATCGCGCCGCCCGAATGAGCGCGAGGGTCTCCTCGAAGTCCTCCTCGGTCTCACCCGGGAACCCGACGATGAAGTCGGAGGAGATCGCGATCTCGGGCATGGCGCGACGCACCCGGGCGAGCGTCTCCAGGTACTCCGCGGCGGTGTAGCGGCGTTTCATGCGCCGCAGGACGGAGTCCGAGCCGGCCTGGGCCGGCAGGTGGAGATATGGGGCGACGGCGGAAGTCTCTGCGAGCGCCGCGATCAGGTCCTCGTCCACGAGCCGGGGGTGCGACGTCAGGAAGCGCACGCGCCGCAGCCCCTCGACGGATCCCGCGCGGCGGAGAAGCTCGCCGAGACCGAAGGCCTCGTCGGGGTCGCGGTAGGCGTTCACGGTCTGCCCGAGAAGCGTGACCTCGGTGTAACCGAGGGAGACGAGGTGGCGCAGCTCCTCCAGGATCTCGTCGGAGCTGCGGCTGCGCTCCCGGCCGCGCGTGAAAGGCACGATGCAGAAGGTACAGAACTGGTCGCAGCCTTCGATGACCGTGACGTAGGCCTGGAAGGCGGAGCCGTGCGAGATCTGCCGGAACTGGTAGACCGGGTCCTCCTCCGGAAGCTCGAGCGCGAGGGACTGGCGCCGCTCCCGACGCGCGGCGTCGACCATCTCGCCGATGCGTTCGACCTGGCCGGTTCCCGCCACGAAGTCGAGCCAGGGGGCTCGCTCCAGGATCTCCCGGCCCGAGACCTGTGCCACGCAGCCGGTCACGCCGACGACGAGGTCCGGGTGCTCGCGCTTGCGCTCCGCCAGCACGCCGAGCTCGGAGAAGAGCTTGTGCTCGGACTTCTCGCGGACCGCGCAGGTGTTCAGGAGGACGATTCCGGCCCGAGCTCCGTCGCCGCAACGGCGCAGGCCCAGGCCTTCGAGTTGTCCGGCCATCCGCTCGCCGTCGAGGACGTTCATCTGGCAGCCCCAGGTGTGGACCTCGAACGCATCCGGGTGCAGCGGGAGCGGCGTCGGCGCGGGCACCCTCGTCTCGGCGCTGCTCACTCTCGGATCCATCCCGGCTGCGCTCCGGCGCGCCGCGCCTTCTCGGGCAGGTCGGCCAGCTCCTGCTCAGCGGCAAGGAGGTCGCGCTTGGCGTCTTCGAGCTGGTTGCGGGCACGGTCCCACGAGGGCTTGATGACGCGGTCGCGATACTGACCGTCGTCCCAAGAGTAAAAGTCGTTCTCGAGCTTCTTGACGGTAGCCGACAACTCCTCGACGCGGGCCTTCCCGTCGGAGACCCGTTTGCGCGCGGACTGCGCCGTGGCACGCCACTGGGCCTCATCGTTGCCGGCGCCGGGCGAGGATCCGGCCGCGGCCGCGACGCCGGGGGGCGGCCCGACCTCCGTGACCGGTTCCGCCAGCGGTGCCGGGGCGGGCACGGCTCCGGCCGGCGCGTGAGCCTGCGCCGCCGCCTTCGACTTGGCCGGCGAGGCCTTCGCCGTCGAGATCCGTCCCTTCTCGGGATTGGTCACGAGCGAGCGGTTGTCGATCGTCAGGGCGCTCTTCTCGCGGGTCGGGCTCTCGCTCTGCCCGCGGGTCTCCTTGGCCGCGCGGACGGCGTCCGCCAGGCTCTGTCCGCTATCGTCCGCCGGAACCGGCGTGTTGCGCGGGCGGCCGAACCCTCCGGTGAGCCGCGGCCGCGGCGTGGGTGTCTTCGCGGGCGGGCTCTGGTGGGCCTGGGCGGAAGCCGTCGCGGGGGTCGCGACGCTCAGGGCGAACACAAGCGTGAGCGTCAGCGCCAGAGCCACGGCTCCGGGGAGCGACCTCATGGAGCGGTCGTGCCGGCGCGGCCATAGGCGTCCTCGAGCCGGACGACGTCGTCGAGCTCGGGCGAGGAGACCTCGAGGATGCGGCAGGGCTGCTCGGCCCGCATGCGGTGCCGCACCCCCGGCCGGATCCGGTGCGCCTCGCCGGCGCGCAGGGTCAGCTCCCGCAACACGCCGTCCACCTCGACCGTCAGCTGCATCTCTCCCTCGAGGACGTAGATCGTCTCGTCCTTGCGCTCATGGTACTGCAGCGACAGGGAGTGACCCGCCTCGATGTGGAGGATCTTCCCCGCATAGCGTTCGTTCTCGGCGAAGATCACCTCGCGACCCCACGGCTTCGGAACGGTTCTCACGCTCGCTCGCTCGCGAAGAGACGCGCGACCTCCGACGCCTCCGAGGATTCGAGCGCTCTCTCCGCCAGCGCCCGCAGCCGCTGCGCGTCGACCGTGCAGAGGTGCTCCTTGACGCGCGGAATCGCCACCGGCGTCGCGGAGAGATCCCGGATGCCGAGCCCGACCAGGACGGCGGCGCCCACCGGATCGCCCGCGAGCTCGCCGCACACCGCCACCGGCTTGCCGGCGGAGGCGCCGGCGTCGACCACCATCGCGATGAGGCGCAGGACCGCGGGATGGAGCGGTCGGTACAACGGCGAGACGTCGGGGTCGGCGCGATCCACCGCGAGGCCGTACTGCGTCAGGTCGTTGGTGCCGATCGAGAAGAAATCGGCCAGCTCGGCCAGACGGTCGGCGAGCAGCGCGGCCGAGGGGACCTCGACCATCACGCCCATCTTCGGCGGCTCGTCGAGGCCGGCGCTGTAAGCCGCCTTCTGAAGCAACGAGCGAGCGGCCGCAATCTCGGAGAGCGACGTGACCATCGGAAGCAGAATTCTAAGCTCGCCCCGCCGCGAGGCCAGGCAGAGCGCCATCAGCTGCTCGCCGAAGAGATCGGGATGCGCCAGGCAATAGCGCAGGCCGCGGAGCCCGAGCGCCGGGTTCTCGCCCCGGGCCGGTCCGATCCCTTTTTCCCCGCCGAGATCGTAGGTCCGGATCACCGCCGGATGGGGCGCCGCGGCCTCGACCAGGGTCTCGTAGGCGGCGCGCTGCTCCTCGACGCCGGGCGAGTGCGGCTGCGCCCGGAGATAGAGGAACTCCGAGCGGAAGAGCCCGATGCCCTCGGCGTGGAATCGCTCGAGAGCCGGGATCTCCTCGGGGAGCTCGAGGTTCGCGCGGATGGCGACGCGCTCGCCGTCCCGTGTGACCGCGCCCTTGGCGGTGCGTCCGCGAACGCGGCGCGCGCGCTCCCTCGACTCCCGCACCTTGAGGAGACTCGCGCGGATGCGCTGGCGCGAGGGATGGATCTCGACGACTCCGCGGTCCCCGTCGACGAGGATCGGGCGCTCGGGGGGCACGGCGTCGCAGAGGCCCCGGATCCCGACCACGGCCGGAATCCCGAAGGAGCGGGCGATGATGCGAGGAATGGGACGTGGGTCCGCCGCGCTCCAGGGCGAGGGCCCGGACGCGCCGGGGATCGAGGCGGGCGGCATCGACCGGGGAGAGCTCGTCGGCCACCAGGATGGAGTCTCGCGGGAGCTGGCCGGGCCCCGGGCGCACGCCCCCCGAGAGGTGCGCCGAGATCTCGCGACCGACGTCGGCGAGGTCGGCCTCGCGCTCGCGCATCGCGGCGGAATCGGCCGCGGCGAGGCGCTCCGAGAGCTCGCGGGTGATCTCCGCGAGGGCCCACTCGGCGTTGACCCGGTCGCGCCGGATCCGCTCCACGATCGCGCCGAGGTAGGTCTCGTCGGTCGCGATCAGCCCGTGAGCCTCGAGGATCGCCGCCAGCTCCGAGCCGATCGCGCCGGTCGCGTTTGCCGACTGGGAGTGACGGGAGAAGATGGCGGAGGCCTCGCCGGCGGCGCGCCGGAGCCTCCGCTGCTCCGCGGCCACATCGTCGGCGCTGATGGCGCGGCGCAGGGCCGGCAGCCCGGCGAACCGGATGATGACCGCGCGGCCGACCGCGAGCCCCGGAGAAACGGGAAGGCCTTGCAGCATGGGTGTCAGGTGATGGGTGACAGGTGACAGGTGACCGGCCCTATCACCTGACACCTCTCACCTGTCACCTTCCAGTCACTCTTCCTCGTCGAAGCTGCGCGCGATGAGATCCTCGACCGCGGCGAAGGCATCCTTCTCGTCGTCGCCAGAGACCGCGAGGGTGATGTGCGTCCCCTGCGAGGCCGCGAGCAGGAGGATGCCGAGGATGCTCTTGCCGTCGACCTCCTCGCCGTTCTTGCGGATCTTGACCTCGGAGCGAAAGCGGCTGGCCGTCTGTACGAACTTGGCCGCGGCGCGCGCGTGAAGTCCGAGGCGATTGCGGATCGACAGTTCCCGTTCGATCACGTGTTCTGTTCTTCGGCGACGGCAACGCCCGGCGGCGCCGCTTCCTCCGCCAGCAGGTCCGAGGCGACGTAGATCGAGCGCTGCCCTCGATCCTTGGCCACGTGGGCCACCTCGGTGACCGGCCGTCCGCTCTTCTGGAGCGAGGCGCACTTGAGGACCATCGGCAGGTTGACGCCCGTCACGATCTCGACGCGGTCCTTGCGCAGGAATGGGAGGGTCAGGTTGGTCGGCGTGCCGCCGAACATGTCCGTCAGGATGATCGCCCCGTCCCCCTCGTCGGCCTGGGCGAGGCCGCGGCGGATCTTCTCCCGGGCGTCCTCGCCGGTCTCGCTCCACTCGAGGGCCACGGCCACGATGCGGTCCAGACCGGGCTGGATCGTCAGCGCGGCGGAGCGCAGCTCTTCCGCCAGGCGGCCATGGGTCACCAGCAGTAGTCCGATCATTGGCGGGGGCCCATTATCTCACTCGCGGGTGGCATCGCGGTGTGAGACCCGCACCGGATAGCCGCGCTCTTTCAGGAGGCGCGCCAGTTGCTCGATGACGTAGACGGAGCGGTGCTTCCCGCCGGTACAGCCCACGCCGATCGACAGATAGCTCTTGTGCTCCCGGTCGAACTTCGGCAGGAGGTAGTCCAGGAACTGGACGAGCCGCTCGAGGAACGCCGGCGTCTCCGGGTCTTTTTCGATGTAGGCGGCGACCGCGGGGTCGTGGCCCGTCTTCGACCGCAGCTCCGGCACGAAGTGTGGGTTCGCCAGGAAGCGCACGTCGAAGAGAAGGTCGACGTCGTGCGGAATCCCGAACTTGTAGCCGAACGAGGTCGCCGAGATCACCATGCCGGCGCCCTCGGGGTCCCCCACGAACGTCTTCTGCATGAACGAGCGCAGCTCGTGGACGGTCATCGCGGAGGTGTCCACGACCACGTCGGCGACAGCGCGCACGTTCTCGAGCATCGCCCGCTCGCGGCGGAGCGCTTCGAGCAACGAGGAGGGGCCGGCGAGCGGATGGGGCCGGCGCGTCTCCGAGAAGCGGCGGATCAGGGACTCCTCCGACGCATCCAGGAACAGCAGGCGCGTGCCCGGCACGCGGCGCCGCACGCGCGCGAGGATCTCCGGAAACCGCGCGGCGAAGTCGGGGTTGCGGACGTCGAGGATGATGCCCACGCGCTTGGCCGTCTTGTGCTCGAGGAGCGGCTCGACGAGCTCGAGCGGGAGGTTGTCCACGCAGAAGTAGCCCATGTCCTCGAGGCACTTGTTGACGTAGCTCTTGCCCGAGCCGGACAGGCCCGTGACGATGACCAGACTCTCCGGGATCGAAGCCAGGGGCGCCGGGAGGGAGCTCATGTCCGGCGGACGCCCTCCACCTCGGCGTTCTTGGCGATCTCCTCGTCGACGCGGCGCGCGAACTCCTTGGCGGCGTCGTAGCCCTGCGTCTTCAGGAGCTCGTTGCGTGCGGCGATCTCGATCAGGAGGGCGAGGTTGCGGCCCGACGCGACGGGCAGCCGGAGCAGCGGGCGCTCGCGTTCCAGGATCGAATACGTCTCGCCGTCGAGCCCGAGGCGGTCGTACTTCTTGGTCGGGTCCCAGCGCTGCAGCTCGATGACGAGCTCGACGGACTTGGACGAGCGGACGGCCGAGACGCCGAAGAGGTGCTTGATGTTGATGATGCCGATGCCGCGCAGCTCCATGTGGTAGCGGATCATCTCGGCCGCGCGGCCGACCAGCGCGCCGTTGGGATAGCGGCGGATCTCGACGGCGTCGTCGGCCACGAGCCGGTGGCCGCGGTGGACGAGGTCGAGGGCGCACTCGCTCTTGCCGATGCCGGATTCCCCGAGGAGCAGCACCCCCATGCCGTAGACGTCCACCAGGACCCCGTGGAGCGTGGTCGAGGGCGCGAGCTCATCCTCCAGCACCCGGGTGATGGACTGGATGACGACGGAGGTCGTCTTGTCGGAGACGAGCAACGGGATGCCGCGGAGGCGGCACTCCCGCACGATGTCTTCCGGGGGCGACTGGCCCTTCGTGATCACGAACGCCGCGACGGGCAGCGCGCAGATCGACGCGATGCGCTCGCGGCGCACCTCGGCCGGCATGGTGTCGAGGTAGTTGAGCTCGCTCTCGCCCATGATCTGGATCCGGCCCGGCTTGATGTACGGAAGGAAGCCCGCCAGGGCGAGCCCCGGGCGCTGGATGCGGCCCCAGGCGATGGGCCGCGAGAAGCTCGACTCCCCCGCCACCACCCGCAGCTCGAGGTCCTCGAGCGCCGGCGAGCGCAGGATCTCGGTAGTCAGCTTCGCGGTCCGCGTGGGCGGCGGCGTTCCGTTCACTGGGGCACCGGCAGACTCGCTTCGGCCTCGCGCAGGGCCTCGCGCAGCTCCTCGGAGCTTCGGGCGTCTCGCAGGCGGTGGGCGACGCCGGGAACGCGAAGCAGGCGCGACACCCGCGCCAGTGCCTGGAGGTGTGCGGCCGCTCCCTGGGTAGGCGAGACGACGAGAAAGATCAGGCGGATCGGTTTCCCGTCGGCCGCTCCGAACTCGACGGGCTGTTCGGTCGTCGCCACGGCGACCGCCACGCGGTCGATGCCGGGGAGCTTGCAGTGCGGGATCGCGATGCCGTCGCCCAACCCGGTGCAGCCGAGCTTCTCGCGGTCGAGCAGCCGCGAGGCGAGCTCGTTGGCGTCCGGCACGGCCCCCTGTGCCGCCATGCGCCGCGACAGCTCTCCCAGGACCTCCTCCCGGGTCTGTCCCGGGATGGCCGGGAAGACCAGCCTCGGGTCGATCCCGCCGTCGCGGTGTGCCGCGGACTCCGCGGCTCCCTCCGTGCCGATCAGCATTCCGGCACGATCAGACCGAAGTCTCCATCCCCGCGCCGAAAGAGTACGGAGATGCGATCGCTCCCCGCGTCGCGGAAGACCAGAACCTCCTGGCCGGAGGATTCGAGCGCGAGCGCGGCCTCGTCCACTCCCATCGGCTTCACCGCCTGCGGAATCGTGCGCACGATCCGGGCGGTGGCCGAAGCGGCGGCCGGCGCCGACGCCGCGGCGGGGGTCCGCCAGCCCTTCGGCAGGAACCGGGCCCAGCCGCGGTGCTTGCGGTCGCGGCGCTTCTCGGAATCCCGCATGGCCTGCGCGTCGATCTTCTCGAACGCGGCGGCCACGGCCGCGCGGGGATCCGCCGTCTCCTCCTGGGCCTTCCAACGCCGCCGCCGGTGGATCGCGATGATCTCCGCGCCGAATCGGTGCTTCTCATGGGAGAGCACGACGCGGACGCTGGCCGGCCCGCCGAGATGGCGCTCCAGTCGGTGCGTACGCTCCTCCGCCAGCTGCTTCAACGACGCGGTGACTTCGACGTTGCGTCCCGTGCATTCGACGGCCATTCGTCCCTCCTAAAAGCTCTGTTTTCTCTGGGAGGAAGAGGGGATGCGAAGCTCCTCGCGGTACTTGGCCACCGTCCGCCGGGCAATCTGGATCCCCTCGGCTCGCAGCCGCTGCATGATGCGCGCGTCGGAGAACGGCCGGCGGGCATCCTCGTCCTGCACGATCCGCGAGATCTTGTTCTTGATGGACAGCGAGGAGACGTCGTCACCGGACGAGGAGTCGATCCCGCTATGGAAGAAGTACTTCATCGGGAAGAGCCCGCGCGGCGTGTGGATGTACTTGTTCGAGACGACGCGGGAGACGGTCGACTCGTGCATGCCGATGTCGTTCGCCACGACCCGGAGCACGAGCGGCCGGAGATGCTCGATGCCGTGGTCCAGGAAGGCGCGCTGGTGCCGGACGATCGAGTCGGCGACCTTGTAGATCGTCCGCTGGCGCTGGTCGAGGCTCTTGATGAGCCACACGGCCGACCGCATCTTTTCGCGCAGGTAGTTCGCGGCCTCGGCGCCGATCGCGCCGTTGCCGCCCCGCAGGAGCCTGCGGTAGGCGCCCGAGATGCGGAGCTTCGGAAGTCCGTCCTCGGAGAGCTGGATGACGTACTCGTCGCCGATCTTCCGGACGAACACATCCGGCTCCACGTAGATGGTCCGCTCGCTCGAGTACTTGCGCCCGGGCTTGGGCTCGAGGTTCTTGATGATCTCGACCGCCGCCTGGACCTCGGAGATCCCGACGTTGAGCGTCTTCGACAGCGCGGTGAACTGGCGGTTGAGGAACTCGGGCCAGTGCTTCTGGATGACCGTCTCGATGAGCGCGTTCTCGATCCCGAGCATCTTCAGCTGGAGCATGAGGCAGTCGGGAAGATCGAACGCGCACACGCCGGGCGGATCGAACGAGCGCACGAGCTCGAGCGCGGCCTCGACGTCGCCCTCCCTGTCGGGGTGCTCCGCGCGGACTTCGTCGCGCGAAACGCGGAGGTAGCCGTCCTCGTCGATGTTGCCGATGAGGAACGTCGCGATCTCCCGGACGCCCGGCGACGCCTCCGACATCGAGAGCTGCCAGGTGAGATGCTCGGGCAGCCCCTCCGGACGGGTCAGGATGTTCTCGAGCGAATACTCCTCGGGCTCCTCCTGGTACTGCCGGGGGTTGTAGGCCGAGTCGAGGTAGTCCGAGAAGTAGGAGTCGAAGTCGATCTCGTCGAAGGAGTCGCGGTCCTTCTCCTCCGCGGGCGTGGCGGCGTCGGCGGGCGGCGCGGTCTCCTCGGTCTCCGGCGTCGACTCGGTCCGCTCGGCCGGCTCGGTCTCCTCCTGATCCTCCAGGATCGGGTTCTCGACCATCTCCTGGGTGAGGACTTCCTGGAGCTCGAGCCGCGACATCTGCAGGAGCTTGATCGCCTGCTGCAGCGACGGCGTCATCACGAGCCGCTGCGAGAGTCGAAGGTTGAGCTTTTGTTCCAGGGCCATAGAGACGGCGCCCCTCAGTGGAGCCGAAATCCCTCGCCGAGATAGATCTTTTTTACGACGGCATCGCTCGAAAGTGCAAGGGGCGTGCCGGCGCGCAATATCTCGCCACCGCTGATTATATAAGCGCGGTCCACGATGCTCAACGTATCCCGGACGTTGTGGTCCGTGATGAGGACACCGATGCCGGAAGAGGCCAGGCGACGCACGATTTGCTGCAGATCGAGGACCGCGATGGGGTCGATCCCGGCGAAGGGCTCGTCGAGCAGGACGAAGTAGGGAGACAGGACCAGGCTCCGCGCGATCTCGACGCGCCGGCGTTCCCCGCCCGAGAGGGTGTAGGCCTTGTTGCGCCGGAGCTTGTCCAGCCCGAACTCGGCGAGCAGTGCGTCGCACCGCTGCGCCCGCTCCGAGCTCGCGAGATCGAGCGTCTCCAGGATCGCGAGGAGGTTCTCCTCCACCGTCATCTTGCGAAACACCGACGGCTCCTGGGGCAGGTAGGAGATGCCGGCGCGCGCGCGGCGATACATGGCGAGCTCGGTGACGTCCTCGTCGCCGAGCCGCACGACGCCGGCGTCGGGCCGCACGAGGCCGACGACGATGCCGAAGGTCGTGGTCTTCCCCGCTCCGTTGGGCCCGAGCAGACCCACGATCTCTCCCCCCGAGATTTGTAACGAAACCTGTTGCACCACCGTCCTTCCGCCGTAGGCCTTGACGAGGCCTTCGGCGGAGAGGACCGGCCGGTCTCCGGATCTCAGGAGGCTTTGGTTCAATCTTTGTCGGTCCGGTGAATCGTTTCGGTCTTTCCGCCCTCGGGTGCCGTAATCTCGACGCTACGCCCCCGGTCGGTGATCGTCAAGACGGCGCCGGCGATCTGGTTGCCGGTGGCCTCGGTCACACGCGCCGGACTCCCCCACAGGACCGTCTTGCCGAGCTTCGGGTAGTCGAGCGCCTTCTCGGCAGTGGCGGAACGGCCGAGGGTACGGTCCTGCATCTGAACATTCCCCGTAATCTCGACGCAGTCGACGCCCTTCGCGCGGTCGCCCTCCTTGGAGAGCCAGGCGGTGGACGAGCCGCCCGTGGCGTGCATTCCCCCGCGCGTCATCGTGACGCCGCCCTCGAAGTGGGCGCTGCGGTCCGAGTCGCGATAGACCATCTTCTTCGCGAGGATGACGGACGCCGCCTTGTCCTGCTTGTCCTTTTCCGGCGCCGCGGGGGCCGTGCCGGCGCCGCCATCCTTCGCGAGCGCCCTCGCCGGGCTCATCACCGCGCGGACGTTCTCCACCGCGGTCACCGTCTTGTCGGCGTCGGAGAGCGTGATGTCGTCGGCGAAGAGGGACGAGGTGTCCTGCCACAACGACGCGCCGCCCGAGAGCGTCGCCAGATGGCGCACGTCGTCGAGCGCGATCCGATCGCCCTGTCCGTAGGTCGGCCGGTCGGACTCGCCCACGAAGGTCGGGGTGCGCTCCTTGCGCGCGGGGTCCGGAGAGAAGACGGCCCGGGCTTTGCCCGAGGCGCGGACCTGCTTGAGCGGCCGCTCGATCTCGATGCGCTCGGCCGAGATCCGTGAGCGCCCGCTCTCGACCCGCGCGGAGCGCCCCCCCTCTCCGGTCAGGACCCAGAGGCCGCGGGAGTCGAGTTGGGCGGCGCGCGCCGATTGCGCGCGGCGGTCCGGGGGCTCGTCGAGGCGGACGTTGCCGTCCAGCGAGGCGTTCTGCGTCTCGCCGTCCTTGCCGAAGCCGAGGCTGCCCGAATCCCCCTCGGCACGGCCGTCCGCAGAGTCGATCCGGACGCCGCCGGTCGCGCGCGCGGAGCTCGCCTTGCCGTCGGCGAAGAGCACGTCGATCTGCGGCGCCGTCAACCGCCGCTGTGGCTCCTTCATCAGAGCGGGCGAGCCGCGCAGCGTGAAGCTCTTCGCCTTCCCGTCGGCGTCGAAGCCGACCAGGCTCTCCTGGCCCTCGTACTGGCGCTCGACCCTTCGATTCTCGCCGTTTGGCGAAGCGGTCTGCGATCCGGAGGCGGAGGCCGCGCCCTCGGGCGAGAGGATCCCGCGCACGTTGCCGGTGGCCCGGGCCCACTCGGGATGGTGCTTGCCGGTCGTGCCGAGTTTGATCACGAGATTGTCCGAGGCGAAGCGGTCGCCGCTCTTCGAGGTGGCGTCGGCGTCCTCGAGCTCGAGCAGGCCCGCGTCGCGGCGATAGAGGGCGGAGCGCGCCGTCAAGTGCGAGAGCCCGCCGCTCTCCTCGCCCGAGCCGCTGCCCTCGAGGGGGCCCGCGAAGTGCACGACGCGTTCCTTGAGGTCGTACTTCGCGGAGGGCGCCGTGATGTCCATCGAGCCCTGCGTGAAGTGGACCCTCCCCGGGGCCTCCAGGATGCGCGCGGCCGGGTGGAATTGCGCCTCCGCGGTCTCGGCCAGGCCGCCCGTCCTTGTCGGTCCACCGAACGTTTCCCATCAGGCGGGACTCGCGGCTGCGCTCGTCGTAGGTCGCGCGGTCCGAGAACACCGTCACCGGCTCGCCATCGTCGGGATAGGCCGTCAGCGTCACCTTCTCGCCCGTGTAGAGGTTGGGCGGGAGGCCCGCGCCCGGCCCGTATCCGACCGTTCGGTCGGCCTGGATGCGCAGGAGCGGCTTGCCCCCGACGGTCTCGGTGAAGTCGAAGCCGTCGAGGAGGGTCGTCGGCTCCCCCGCCGCGTCGACTCCGGGAGCGTTCGCGGGGGGGCGGCCCTTCCCCGGCGAGGCCGCCGGCCGCCGGCCCGGACGGAACGAGACTGCCAGGATCGCGACGAAGACGGCCGCGGCCGCCAGCACCGCGAGCTCGAGCCGGCGCCCCTTCACGCGCAGAGACCTCGGGCGGCGCGCGCGGCGAGGACCTCGGCCTGGAGCCCCCAGTCCCGCTGCGCCGCCAGGCGGTAGTGGATCTCGAACGGCGCGGTTCCCGCGGCGAGGCGGGCGAGCTCCGGCGACGCGTTCCAGGCGACGGACCGCAGGTGCCCGCCGTTTCCGGCGGGACGCAGGTGTGCGCCGCCGTCCGCGAGCCGAAGGCGGCCACGCAGTCCGCGCTCGCCGACGGCGGTCCAGGGGCCGGACGCCCGGGCCCCTCGGGCGAGGAAGACGGGGCGAGGGTTGCCCGCGCCATGCGGCTCGAGCAACGCGAGCTCGCGCAACAACGCGTCGCCGACCTCCTCGATCTCGAGCTCCGCCTCGGCCTCCTCGCGCGGGGCGAGCGCCTCGGCGGGGACCTCCGCGCGGAACAGGGCACGCGCCTCCTCGCGAAACGCCGCGAAGCGGTCCGCCGGCAGGGTCGCCCCCACGGCCTGGCTGTGGCCGCCGAACTCGCTGAAGTGGTGCCGCAGCCGCGACATCAGCTCGTGAAGCGCCACGCCCGCAATGCTCCGGCCCGATCCGCTCACGCGTTCACCCTCTACGCCGAAGAGGAGAACCGGGCCGCCGATATTCCCGAGCCAGCCTCGAGGCGGCGATCCCGAGGACGCCGCGGTGCCAGCCGGGATCCGCCTCCACGACCAGAGACGCCGCCTCCGGCGCCTCGTCTCGCTCGATCCGCTCCCGCGCCTCCGCGACCACACGCCGCTCGAGGGACTGCCGCTGTGCGTTGCGCAGCGAGAGCTCGCGCGCCACGAGGCGGGCGCGCTGCGGGTCGCGCTCCTCGAAGACCGACAGCGCGAGCCGCGCCGAATCCAGCCGTCCGGCGGCGTTGAGACGCGGCGCGATCCGGAACGCGACTTCCTCGGCGGTGGGCGCGGTTCCCGGAGGGAGGCCCGCCTCCTCGAGCAGCGCGCGGAGGCCCGGCGCGCGGGCGCTCGCCAGCGCGGCGAGCCCGGCCGACGCGATCACGCGGTTCTCGCCGGTCAGGGGAACGAGGTCGGCGATCGTCCCGAGGCAGGCGGCACGCAGCAGAGATTCGCGCGAGAGCGAGACCTTCGCGCGCCGCGCGATCGCCTCGGCGATCTTGAGCGCGATCCCGCAGGCCGCGAGCTCCTTCTCGGGGTACGCGCAGCCGGGCTGCCGGGGATTCACCACGACGGCGCCGGCGGGCAGCTCGTCGGGGACCAGGTGGTGGTCCGTGACGATCACGTCGACGCCCGCCTCGCGCGCGGCGGCCACCCCGTCGATCGCGGTGATGCCGCAGTCGACGGTGACGATGACCGACGGCGAGAGCTCGTCGAGGACGCGCCGTACGGTCTCTGCCTTGAGCCCATAACCGTCGCGGAGGCGGTGGGGAATGAACGCCGCCGCGTCGGCGCCGACACGCGCGAGCGCCGCGCGGAGCTGGGCCACCGCGGTCACGCCGTCGACGTCGTAGTCTCCGAAGACGACGATGCGCCGGCCCCGCCGCGCTGTCGAGACGAGCAGATCGGCCGCTGCCTCGGCGCCGAGGAGCCTCGCCGGGTCGTGCAGGCCCTCCGCGCCGGGGGCGAGGAAGGCGCGCGCGTCGTCCGCGGTCGCGACTCCCCGCCGCAGGAGCAGGCCCGCGAGTGTGACGGAGAGGCCCGCGTCCCGCGCGAGGCGCGAGGCGGCTCCGGGGTCGCCGGCGGACAAGCGCCAGGTCGTTTCCATCGGCTCCAGTATCCGTGGCGGCAGGGACAGACCGCGTCCGCGCGCCGGGCTCGGATTCGCGGAAGGCGTGGGATCGTTCGCCGCGGCCGTCACCCCAGGCCGGCGGTGTCGAACACGCCCATCGACCGGAAGTGCCGGTAGCGCCGCTCGCGGCGCTCCTCGGGGGTCAGCTCGGCGACCTCCTTGAGGTGGCGCTCGATCGCCTCCCCCAGGGCCGCTGCTGCGCCGACCGGATCGGCGTGGGCCCCGCCCGGCGGCTCCGGGACGATCTCGTCGATGACCTTGAACTCCGCCAGGTCCGCGGCGGTCAGTCGGAGCGCCTCGGCGGCGTCCTTCTTTCGCCCCGCGTCCCTCCACAGGATCGCGGCGCAGCCCTCGGGGGTGATCACCGAGTAGATCGCGTGTTCGAGCATCAGGATCCGGTCCCCGATGCCGAGCGCGAGCGCTCCTCCGGATCCGCCCTCCCCCGTGACCGCGACGATGATCGGAACGTGGAAGCGGGCCATCTCGCGCAGGTTGACGGCGATGGCCTCGGCCTGCCCCCGCTCCTCGGCGTCGATCCCGGGGTACGCGCCCGCCGTGTCGATGAACGTGAGGATCGGGCGGCCGAACTTCTCCGCCAGGTTCATGACGCGGAGGGCCTTGCGGAAACCGTCCGGCCGGGGCATCCCGAAGTTGCGGCGGATCTTCTCCTTGGTGTCCCGTCCCTTCTGGTGGCCCACGAGCGCCACGGGCCGCCCGCGGAAATCGCCGAAGCCCGCGACGATCGCGGGATCGTCGGAGAAGGTCCGGTCGCCGTGCAGCTCGACGAAGTCGGTCGCGAGCGCCAGGATGTAGTCGAGCGGATAGGGACGCGCCGGGTGCCGGGCGACCAGCGTCTTCTGCCACGGTGTCAGGCCGGCGTAGATCTCGCGCGAGACCCGGTCCAGTTTCTCGCGGACCTTCTCGATCTCCCGGCGGTGCGCCGCGTCGTCCGGCAGAGCCGCGAGCTCTTCGAGTCGCCGCCTCAGCCGGAGGATCGGCTCCTCGAAGTCGACGTTCTCGGAGCTCACCAGGCCGATTGTAGGACGAGTCGTCCAGGTCACAGGGGGTCGCGCTGGGCTCTCAAGAGATCCTGAGGGGCTCTCATAAGAGATCCTGGGGGTCTACGTCGACCGCGATCTGGACTCCGGCCGCCGGGCGCTCCGGGATCGCCGCCTCCAGGGCCGCGAGCACGGCGCGTCGGTCCGGGGCGCGCAGGAGGATCTGGAAACGCCAACGCCCGAGGAGCCGCTCGAGGGGCGCCGGGGCGGGGCCCGACATCCGGAGCCCGGGTGCCGTCCTCCGGAGATCGCCGCGCCGAGCTCGGCCGCGGCGCCCTCCGCGCGCTCGCGCGCGGGAGAGGACACCAGCACGGAGGCCATCTCGCAGAATGGCGGGTAGAAGAAGGCGCGCCGGTACTCGAGCTCCCCCGCCGCGAAGCCCTCGACGTCGTGGGCCGCGGCCAGGCGGATCGCGGGATGGCCGGGGTGAAAGGTTTGGACGTGGACCGTGCCCGGCGCGTCGCCGCGGCCCGCGCGTCCCGCGACCTGGGCGAGCAGCTGGAACGTCTTCTCCGCCGCGCGGAAGTCCGGGAAGTGCAGGAGCGAGTCGGCCGACAGCACGCCGACCGCCGTCACCTGCGGGAAGTCGTGGCCCTTCGCGACCATCTGTGTGCCGATCAGGCACTGGATGCGTCCGGTCTGCATGTCCTCGACGACGGCGGCGGCGCCGCGCCGGCGGGCCGTGTCCCGGTCGAGGACCGCGGCGGGAACGCCCGGGAAGAGCTCGGCGAACCGCAGCGCGACGCGCTCCGTTCCCGCGCCGATCGCCTCCAGGATCGCGCCGCCGCAGTCGGGGCAGCGCGACGGACGGAGCGTCCGCTGGCCGCAGTAGTGGCAGACGAGCGAGCGGCCGTGATCGTGGACGGTCCGCGCGACGCTGCACTGGTTGCAGCGGAAGTCGTGGCCGCAATCGCGGCAAAGGAGAAACGGCGCGAAGCCGCGGCGCGGCTGAAGCAGGATCGCCTGTTCGCCGCGCGCGAAGACCGCGGAGAGACGCTCGAGCAGCGGGCGCGAGAAAGGGCACGCCCTTCTCGTCGGGCAACGCGGTCTCCCGCCGCAGGTCGACCAAACAGACCTCGGGCAGCGCGCGCCGCGCCACCCGCTCCGGCAGCCGCAGCAGGACGACCCGGCCGCGCGCGGCTCCGTGGAGCGCCTCCATGGACGGCGTCGCGGAGCCGAAGAGCAGCGCGGCGTTGTTCTCCTTCGCCCGCAGCGCCACGACCTCGCGCGCGTCGTACCGGGAGACTCGCCTGCTTGTACGAGGCGTCGTGCTCCTCGTCCACGATGAAGAGGCCGGGGTCGGCCACGGGCGCGAAGGCCGCCGAGCGCGGCCCGATGACGCCCGCGCCGCCCCCGCGCGGACGCGGTCCCATCCTCCGCGCGCTCGCGCTCCGGAGAGCGCCGAGTGGAGGACCGCGGCGCGCTCGGGAAACTGCCGCGGATCAGCTCGCGCGCGAAGACCGGGGTCAGCGCGATCTCGGGGACGAGCCAGATTGCGCCTCGGCCGGCGTCCAGCGCCGCCCGGATCGCGCGGAGGTAGACCTCCGTCTTGCCGCTCCCCGTGACCCCCTGCAGCAGCGCCGCGAAGTATCGCCGCTCGCGCAGCGCCGCGGAGACCGTCTCGATGGCCTCGGCCTGGGCGGGGTGGCCGACGGGAGGGCGCGGGCGCGCAACGCGCGCCGGCTCCGTGCCGGCGCCGATTGCTCGAAGGTCCGGACAGCCCCTTCGACGGCCATCGCGCGGAGGATCGCGGACTCACGCCGGTCCCGTGCCGCGCCTCCGCGGCCGTCGCGGAACGTCCCAGCGCCTCGAGATACTGAGCGCCTCCCGCGCGGCGGCTGAGGCCGAGCGCGCGCTCGCGCGCGTCCCCCGCCAGGGCGCCGGGCGCGTAGGCCATCTCGACGCGGGCGTCCTCGCTTCGCCGCCGACACGGCCTGGACGAACCCGCCGCCTCGAGCGCCGGAGGGCGTCGCGCCGGACCGCTCCCTCGCCCGGGAGCGCCACGACGCGTACCGACTCCCCGCCCGCGAGCCGCTCCAGGATCGGCGCTCCGCATCGGACCGATGCCTCCGCCGCCGAGCGCTCCCCTCTCGGTGATCCGGTAGGCACCGAGGCGGAGGCCGGAGCCGCGCGGCAGCGCGCTCTTGAGCACCTCGCCGGTCGAGGCGAAGAAGCGGTCGGCTACGCGGGCCGCGGTCGTCAGGAGCTCGCGCGGGCACACGGGCTCCTCGTCCAGCACGTCGAGGATCTCCCAAGGGCGCCCCGCACGGACACGGCCGGCGCGGGGGACTCGATCACGACGCCGGTCAGGACGCGCTCCGACAGCGGCACGCGGACGCGGACTCCGCGGCGCGGGCATCGGCAGAGCGGCCGGCACCGCGTAGGTGAACGTGCGGCGCAGCGGCAGGGGAAGGGCTACCGAGACCGTGCGGTGAGCCTGCGCTTGCGCCGGGCCGCTCAAGTCTGCGACGTCGCCGGCGTCTCGGATTCTTCGTCCTGATCGCGCACGAAGACGTGGCGGTGGCGGGCCGGATCCCAGCGGTACCGGCGCGTCGCCTCGTCGGAGGTATCCGGCGTGATGACGATCGCATCGCGGTCGAGCGAGAGGTCGCCGTCCGCGAGCGAGACGTCGCGCTCGAGGAAGACGCCGGGCGTGAAGCCTCCATCGCCGCGGCCCGAGAAGACCACGATCGAGAACCACGGAGAGTCCCGGTCGGAGTCGCGCCGCACGAAGGCGAGGACGCAGTCGAGAATGCCGTCGTCGTTGACGTCGCCGCGGACGAAGTAGGGGTGGTACACGCCGTAGAGGGTGTTCATGTCGTCGCCGCCGTCGGCCGGACGGCGGTCGTCATCCGCGGCCAGGCGCAGGTCGGGGTCTGCCGCAGAAACGCCTCGACCGCGGCCTTCTCGCCGGCGCGGAAGTCGTAGCCCGCCGACGAGGCCGACGCCGGCTCCGGCGCGGGACGGGGCGGCGCGTCCGGCGCCGACACGGCCGCGGGAGGCGCAGGCTGCGGCGCGCGCCGCCGGCATGCGGGCACGATCGCGATGACCGCCGCGACCGCCAGAAGCGCCGCGGCGTGCGCGCCGCGCGTGCGTGGAAGGCGAGACTCCTTCACCGACGGGGATTCTACGGCAGCCATCGCCCGATGGGCGCGAAGCGCTGTGAGAAGATGTGCGCCGTTTCAATCGATTCGAGAGGAGGATGCCGATGCTCACGTGGCCTCAGGACTTCGCCACCAACTTCCAGTTCCTGCTGCGCTGGATCCACTTCCTCGGCGGGATTACTTGGATCGGAATGCTGTACTTCTTCAACCTCGTCAACGTGCAGTTCCAGAAGGAAATCGACCCGGCGACGAAGCTCAAGGTGAATCCGCCTCTGCTGTCGCGGAGCCTGTGGTGGTTCCGCTGGGGCGCCATCGTGACGTGGCTGAGCGGGTTCCTCTACCTCGGCTACTTCGTGACCGCCGGCAAGGAGGTCCCGACGAACTCGGGCGTGTCGATGCTCGTGTTCCTGATCGTTTGGTCCGGCGCGTTCACGATCCTCGCGGGCGTCTACCGCGCGTCGGTCTCGGGCGGCGCCCTGAAGGACGGGCGGCTCGTGGCCCTGCTCGTCGCGGTCGTCGTGATCGTCGCCTCCTGGCTGATGGCGTCCGTGCTCCACAGCTGGGGCGCCAGCAACCGCGCCATCTCGATCATGATCGGCGGCGGCATCGGCACGATCATGCTGATGAACGTATGGATGATCATCTGGCCGCTCCAGAAGAAGATCATCGCGGCGACACGGGCGACCGCCGAGAGCGCCACCCCGGCGCCCGCGGATCAGCCGAAGTGGGCGCGGCGCGGTTTCCTGGCCTCGCGCACCAACTCGTGGCTCTCGGTGCCGATGCTGTTCTTCATGGGCGCAGCGAGCCACTTCCCGATCTTCACGACCTTGAACAAGTGATCAGGCGCGCGGTGTCGCGCACTTCGTCATCCCGAGCGTAGCGAGGGAATCCGGACTCGAAGTGAGAGAGGGCGGTCGCGAGGCCGCCCTCACGATTTTCCGGCGAGGAAGTCCCGGACGAGCTTCATGTCCTCCCAGACGTCCTTCTTGCGCTCGGGCGAGCGCAGAAGGAACGCGGGATGGAAGGTCGGCATGACCCGCACGCCGCGCGCGCTCTGCCACCGCCCGCGAAGGCGTCCGATGGACTCGTCGGTCTCGAGGAGCGCCTGCGCCGCGAAGGTGCCGAGGGTGACGATCACCCTGGGCGCGATCAGGCGAATCTGTTCCTCCAGGAACGGGCGGCAGGAGGCGACCTCGTCGGGCTCCGGGTTGCGATTGTTGGGAGGACGGCAATTGTGAACGACGCCGCCTGCCGTGACGAAGTTGTGCGTTCCCTCGACGTCGATGCAGTAAAACGTCGTGTCGGCTCGTTCCTGGTCGGTAACGTCCGTGACCTCGGCGTCGTCGTACAGCACCTCCGGTGGCTCCGCCGCAGGCCGAGTGCGCTCATAAGGGATCTCCGCCCCGACATCCGGATGCAGCTTGTATCGCATGACCGGAGGCACGAAGGGTGCGATCCGTTGCGAAAGCCGCTTCGTCGTCGGGACGTCGAAGAAAATGCGGCCGTGGAGCGCCTTCGCGGGCAGGCCAATGCGCGCCAGCTCCCCCAGGAGAATCTCCACATCGGCAGCGGAGAAGGCGCAGGTGGCGATCTCGGCCTTGGCCTGCGGGTCGGCCGGACGCGGGTGTATCCGTCGTCCATGAACCAAATGGCCAGCATGCGATCCGTGAGGTGGCCGGCGAGCGATGGGGGGACGCGCTTCTTCCGCACATAGAACTGGCTACGGATCAGGCCGAGGGCTCGATGGGCCAGCGTGCGGACTTGCACGACGGGATACGCCTTCGCACCTCCAGCGACGGCAGCGACGCGAAGGCTCCGCGCCTCAGGTCGAAGTTCCTCGAGGAGGGCCATCTTGAAGAGGGCATACTCGGCCTGCCGGGACGAGTGCGAAAACGAAAGATGCGCATTCCGTGCGGAGATGTGTCCGTCGCCGAGCAGGGTTCCCCAAACGACGTCTCGCGCGAGAGGGCTTAGCCCCTGACCGGTGGCGATGCGGTCTCCGGACTTCAGGTTGCCGGCCTGCACGAACCCCTTGTCGGTGAGAACAGGATGATCCGCCGTGAGCTGAACCGCGACCCGGGCGGCCCCGGCTCGTTTGGCGGAGCGATAGCTCAGGCGCAACACGCGACGCGCCCCCAGGGGAGTCGCGTGCCAGCCGACAACGCGACGCGGGACCAGCCGGCCGCTCGAGTCCACGGACATGACCTCGCCAGCGTAGCGCCGCCTGACGAGACGCCCGATTCGTTCCCACGAACCGTCAGCGAGCTGGATCGGAGCGTTGTATCTGAGACACTTGAGAACATTCGCGATGTAGACCTGCTCGCGCGTGTACCCCATCGCCTCGACGATCTTGGTCAGCAGCTGCCCCGCTCTGCCCACGAACGCGAGGCCCTGCTCGTCCTCGTCGCGCCCCGGCGCCTCGCCCACGAACATCAGTTCGGCGCTCGGGTTCCCCTGTCCGAAGACGATGTTCGTCCGGCTCTTCGAGAGCTTGCAGCGCGGGCACCCCTCCAGGAACTGCGAGAGCGCGGCGAGGTCCGGCGTCGAGCCCGTGGACACGGAGGCGGAGGAACCGGGGACCGGAGAATCGAGGAACAGGTCCTCGACGCCCAGGTCGCGGAAGAATTCGAGCTCGGGACGGCCTTCGGGCACCCGCGGAGTCTAGCGCGACCGGCGCGGCGGCCGCGCGGCGCCTAGCGGGGCGCCTAGCGGGGCGCGGCCGGGGATGGGGACGGCGACGGCGCGGCCGACGTTCGGCGGGTCCGTGTGAGCGCGTCCAGGATCCGCTCGGCGATCTCGCGCTTGCTCCGCCGCGAAACGTGCTCGCGGCCGCCGTCCTTCGCGAGGATGAGGATCTCGTTGTCGTCGGCGTCGAAGCCGATGTCGTGCCGGCCGACGTCGTTGACGACGATCAGGTCGGCGCCCTTCGCCTCGAGCTTCGCGCGGCCGCGCGCCTCGAGCTCCTCGGTTTCGGCCGCGAACGCGACGACCGTCTGGGCGCGTTTCAACGGCCGAAGGCTGGCCAGCACGTCGCGCCCGGGCGTGAGCCTTACGGTCTGCTCGCCGGCGGCGCGATGGAGACGCGTCGCGGAGGCCTCCGGTTGAAAGTCCGCGACGGCCGCCGCCATGATCAGCGCGTCGCACTCCGGGAAGTCCCGCAGGAGCAGGGCGTGGAGCTCGTCGGCCGACTCGAACCGCTCGACACGCACCCCGGCCGGGACGGGCGCCTCCGCGGCCCCGGTCAGGAGCGTGACCGCCGCGCCCCGATCCCGCGCCGCCTCGGCGAGCGCGTGACCCATCTTGCCGCTCGAGCGGTTCGAGAGGAAGCGGATCGGGTCGATGGGCTCGCGCGTCGGGCCCGCGGTCACGACGACCCGCAAGCCGGCGAGGTCGCGGTGCGCGCCGGTCGCGAGACGCCACGCCTCCTCCGCGATCGCGGCGGGCTCCGCCATCCGACCCGGGCCTTCGTGCCCGGACGCGAGGAACCCGCTGTCGGGCCCGATCGTGCGGATGCCGCGCGCGACGAGGCGCTCGAGATTCTCCCGGACCGCGGGGTGGCCGAGCATCGCCGTCTCCATGGCGGGCGCCAGGAGCACGGGCCCCCGGTGGGCCAGGAAATACGTGGACAGGAAATCGTCGGCGAAGCCGTTCGCGAGCTTGGCGAGCGTGTGCGCGGTCGCCGGCGCCACGACGAGCAGATCGGCCCAGTCGGCGACGCGGACGTGGTCCAGGGGCGCGGGACCCCCGGCTCCTGCGGTCCCCGCGATTCCTGCGGTGCCCGCCGCTCCGTTTGTCGCGGCTTGCGTCGCTGGTCCCCAGACCTCCGTGTAGACGTCGTGACCGGAGAGGACCTGGAACGTCAGGGGTGCGACGAACTCGCGGGCGCCGCGGGTCATGGCGACGCGGACGGATGCGCCGCGTTGAACGAGCGCGCGCACGACCTCGGCCGCCTTGTAGGCGGCGATCCCCCCGGAGACACCCAGGAGAATCTGTGGAGGCCGGTTCATGACGGCGGCGGATCCGCGCCGGTTAGACGGCGCGGCGACGGGATCGATCCCTAGCCGGCCTCTTCCTCGGAGGCGACCAGCTCCTCGGCCGATTCGTCGACCTCGTCGGTTTCCTCGCCCGGAGTCTCGAGGACCCCGCCCTCGGCGCCGAGGCCCCAGCGAACCTGGTTCTCCTCGAACTCGACCGCCGCCAGACGGGTCGGCTTCAGGGGACGATCGGTCTCGAGCTTGGGCCGCGCGCCCCGCATCAGCTGCTCCGCGCGGCGGGCGATGAGCAACACCAGCCTGAACTTGCTGTCCACCCCTTCGGGCATGCTTTGAATCATTTCGGTCTCAGCCCCTCTCAATGGAAGTCTTTACGCAGGCGTTCGAGGACCTTGGCCTGCCGCGCAGGCGTCAGTCGCGCTGCGCGAACTACGGATTCTAACTCAACACTGGCCCGTTCCAGGTCATCATTCACGATAACGTATTGAAAATCCTGGGCTTGGGCGATCTCCTTGGCGGCGTTGATGAGGCGTTTGCGGATGGCGTCCTCGCCGTCGAGCCCCCGGGTGCGCAGCCGCCGTTCGAGCTCCGCCCCCGAGGAGGGGACGATGAAGATCGAGATCGCCTCGGGGTGCACGCCCCGGACGTCGCGCGCTCCCTGCACGTCGATGTCGAGCACGACGTCCTCCCCGCCGCGAGGCGCGGAAGCACCTCGGACTTGGCCGTGCCGTAGAATTGCCGTGCACCTCGTTGTGCTCGAGGAACTCGCCGTGCCGGGCCATCTCCTCGAACTGCACCGCCGTCAGGAAGTGGTACTCGCGCCCGTCGACCTCGCCGTCCCTCCGGGGACGGGTCGTGTGCGACACGGAGAAGTGCAGCGGCTGACCGGGCGGCCTCGCCATCAGGCGCCGGATGAGCGTCGTCTTGCCGCCGCCGGAGGGCGAGGAGACGATGAAGAGGTTGCCGCGGGCCGAGCTCGTCGCGGTCATTCGACGTTCTGGATCTGCTCGCGAATCTTCTCGGTCTGCGCCTTCATCTCCAGGATGTCGCGCGTCGACGGGAGGTCGCGGCTCTTCGAGGCGAGCGTGTTGAGCTCGCGGAGGATCTCCTGGCTCAGGAAGTCGAGCGTCTTGCCGACGGCCTCCGGCGCCTTCGCGAGCAGCGCATCGAACTGGTCGAGGTGCCCGCGCAGCCGCTGGAGCTCCTCGGCGACGTCCGAGCGATCCGCGGCGAGCGCCGCCTCCTGCTCGAGCCGGCCCGGGTCGAGCGCGACGTCCGGCACCAGGGCCCGGATGCGGTCGCGGAGGATGGACACGAGGTTGCGGCCGATCTCTTCGCGCCGGGCCTCGAGCCCGGCCGCCTTCTCGCGCAAGAGCGCGATGCGCGGGATGATCTCGGCGGCGATGCCGGCGCCCTCCAGCTCCCGCATCGCCACGAGCGCGCGCGCGGCCTGGTCCGCCAGGGCCTCGAGCGCGGCGGTCTCCTCGGGAGAGAAGTCCTCGCTGCCGCTCTCGATCGTCATCAGCTGAGGCACGGCGAGAAGATCCCGCAGGGAGAGGGAGGAGTCGATCGGGTACTTCCCGGAAAGGGCACGGAGCCTCGACAGCAGACCCTCGAGCAGCGCCTCGTCGATCGCGACGTCCTGGGGCCCGCCGTTGCGTTTCAGGCGGAGGGCGATCTCGACCTTGCCGCGATGGACGTGCCGTCCGAAAACGCGCCGGAGCGCCGGCTCCAGGACGAGCTCGGACTCGCGCGTCTTGACCGTCAGGTCGAGGTGCCGGCTGTTGACGCTGCGCACGACGATCTCCGCGGTGCGGTTCGCGCCGGCCGGTCCGCGCGCCCGGCCGAAGCCGGTCATGCTTCGCAGGGTCAAGGCTCCGCCGGGTTCGAGAGCGCGGCGGCGCCCTCCGCGAAGTACTGCATCTCGTGGAGCCTGCGATAGAGGCCGGGCAGAGTCAAGAGCTGCTGGTGCGTGCCCTCCTCGCGGATCCGGCCCGCCTCCAGCACGATGATGCGGTCGGCGCGCCGGACGGTGGAGAGGCGGTGGGCGATGACGAGCGTCGTGCGCCCCTGCATCAGGTTGGCGAGCGCGCGGGCGATGAGCGCCTCCGACTCGGTGTCGAGCTGCGACGTCGCCTCGTCGAGGATCAGGATCGGCGCGTCCTTGTAGATGGCGCGAGCGATCGCGAGCCGCTGCCGCTGTCCGCCGGAGAGACGCGAGGCGCCCTCCCCCACCGGGGTCTCGTAGCCCTGCGGCAGCTGCTCGATGAACTCGTCGGCGCAGGCGGCGTGCGCGGCCGCGCGCAGGCGCTCCGGAGAGGGCGAGGTCTCGCCGTAGGCGATGTTCTCGGCCACGGTCGTGTCGAAGAGGATCGTCTCCTGGGTCACGAGGCCGATCTGCCGGCGCAGCGACCCGAGCGTCGCGTCGCGCAGGTCGACGCCGTCGAGGGTGACGCGGCCGGCTCTCGGGTCGTAGAGCCGAGGGAGCAGATTGACGAGCGTCGTCTTTCCCGCCGCCCGACGGGCCCACGATCGCGACGGTCTCGCCGCGCCGGATCGTCAGGTCGATGCCCGTCAGGACCGGCTCCGCGTCGTAGGCGAACGTCACGCCCTCGTAACGGATCGCGTCGCGCAGGGGCGCGAGGTCGCGCGCGCCGGGCCGCTCGACGATGTCGTTCTCGGCGTCGATCACCTCGAAGAGCCGGTCGGCGGACGCGAGGGCGACCTGGACCACGATGTTGGTGCGCGCGACGTCCTTGAGCGGCTTGTAGAGCATGAGGATCGCGCTCAGGAACGACAGCAGCCCGCCCACGGTCATGCGGCCCACGTGGATCTGCCCCGCCGCGTAGACGAAGACGAGGGCGAGCCCGATCCCCGCGAGGATCTCCATGAGCGGCGGGTTCAGCGCCTGCAGGCGGACCGACGCGCGGGTCGCGTCGAAGTAGCGTCGGTTGACCCGGCGGAAACGCTCCGCCTCGAAGTCCTCCATCGCGTAGGTCTGGATGAGCCGGTGGCCACGGACGGTCTCCCCGAGGATCGCGCCCATCTCGCCGATGCGCTGCCGCGCCGCCAGGGTCGCCCTCCGCAGCCGGCGATAGTTGCCGATGATCGGGCCGACGAGCAGCGGCGTCACGAGGAGGACCGCGAGCGCCAGCCGGAAGTGCAGCGAGAACACGTAGAGCAGGACGAGGAGCATCGTCAGGCAACCCTGCACGAAGTCGGCGAGTCGGGACCCGAAGGCGACCTGGATCTGCTCGGCGTCCGTGAGGATGCGGCTCATCAGATCGCCCGACGAGGTCTCGGCGGAGAAGCGCGACGACTGGTCGAGCAACGCGCGGTACGCGTCGCGGCGCAGGTCCCGGACCATCGCGAGACCGATCGAGTTCAGGGCGAACTCGGAAAGGTACGCGAAGACGTTCTTGACCACGAGGGCCGCGAGCAGCAGGATCGGCACCGCGAACCGCGGTCCGAGCCCGGCGGCTATCGAAGCCGCGAGCGCCGCGTCGTAGGTGCCCTCCAGCCATCGCATGAGCGGGGCAAGGCGGCGCGACCCGGACGCGGCGGCCGCGCCGGTCATTGCGGCGGCCGTTCCGGCGCCCAGGACTTCGTCGACGACCTTCTGGACGAGGAAGAGCAGCGACACGGTCGCCGCCGACACGACGAGCATGCCGAGCAGGGCCAGGGCCGCACGGCCCTTGTACCGGCCGAAGTACGCCAGCAGCCGCGCCAGGGGGCGCCGCGCGCTCTCGGACGACCGCGAGGCGCTCACGGGTGCGTCTCCACGGCGGAAAGGACGAGGGCCGCCGCTCTCTCGCTCGCGCCCGGCGGGCCCAGCTCCCGGGAGACGCGCGCGAGCCCCTCCCGCATGGCGGCGACGCGGCCGGGGTCCGACAGCAGCTCGGCGGCGGCCGCGACCAGGCGGTCCTCGGTGAAGTGATCTTGAATGAGCTCGGGGACGACCGCCTCCTGGGCCACGATGTTGACGAGGGAGGCCCAGCGCAGGCGCACGAGGGCGCGCGCGATCGCCCAGCTGAAACTCGAGGTCTTGTAGAAGACGACCATGGGTGCGCCGCAGAGCGCGGCCTCGAGGGTCGCGGTTCCGGAGGCGACGAGCGCGAGGTCGGCGGAGGCCAGGATCGGATGCAGGCCGGCGGAGACGACCCGGATCCCCCGCTCCGCGGCGCCGGTGTACGCGGACTCCGGGAGCCCGGCCGCGCGGACCGTGACGACCTCGAGGTCGAAGCGCTGCGCGAGGCGGGCCGCCCCGCGGGTCAGGATCTCCCAGTGCCGCCGCAGCTCCGTGTCGCGGCTCCCGGGCAGGAGGACCAGCCGCCGCCGCGTCTTCTCGGGCAGCGGCGAGGGGGCGGCGAGTCCGTCGCGTACGTCCTCGACGAGCGGATGGCCGGCGCAGACGGCATCGGCGCCGAGCCGCCGATAGATCTCGGCCTCGAAAGGAAACAGCGTGATGATGCGCCGCGCGCTCTGGGCGATGCGGCGGGCGCGGTATCGGCGCCAGGCCCAGACCTGCGGCGAGACGTAGTAGATGAGCGGCACCCCGCGGCGGCGCAGGCGGCGCGCGAGGAGGCCGTGGAAGTCGGGAAAGTCGATCAGGATCGCCGCGGCCGGCGACCGGCTTCGGGCTGCCGCGTCGAGCGCGGCGAGCGCACGGCGGAGCCCGGGAAGCTTCTCGAAAACCTCGGCGACGCCGAAGACCGCCAGGGAATCGGACGACACGATTCGCTGCAGTCCCGCCGCCTCCATCCGTGAGCCCCCCATGCCGAAGGCCTGGACGAGGGGCCGCGCCTTCCGCAGGGCCTGCAGCAGCCGCGAGCCGTGCAGGTCGCCGGAGGCCTCGCCGGCGGAGATGAGGAGGTTCATACAGACAGAGTCGAGAGTGGGGGGCCCGGAGTCAAGAGCACAGGGAATCCCTCTCTCCCGTCTTCCACGACCCCCGACTATTTCGGGAACGGATACATCAACCAGGCGACGGCGAGCCCCCCTCCGACCAGCGCGGCCACGAGGATGCCGAAGAGCTTCCAGCGCTCCCGGCCGTCCTCGCGCCAGAGGACCGCGAAGAACGCCGAGACCAGCAGCGCGTAGAGCGTCATGATCAGGAAGTGATCCGTCGGGATGAGCGCCCCCAAGGCCAGCGCGACCATGGTCATCGTTTGCGCCCCGTCGCGATGTCCCAGGCGTCCAGGATGAGGAGCAGGTTCATGAGCCCCGCGGTCAGCAGGTAGGCACAGCCGTATTCGTAGGTCACCGACAGGATCGTGCCACCGGGATTCTCCGAGAAGAGCCGCGCGGCGATGTTGAGGAGCCCGGCGCCCCACACGGCGAAGGTCGCCAGAATGGTCAGCGGCTGTCCCTGCTCGATCGAATACAGGCGACCCTGGAAGGAGAGGCCCGCCAGAAACGTCAGGACGACGATCACGGCGAAGACCGCGGCGGTGCGTCTCCGTCCCAGGTAGTAATGGCCGAGCCCCGGAATCAGCCAGGCGAGCGCCATCGCGAGATACGGAGATCGCGCAACGGGCGGAGTCGGCGCGGTTTCCGTCATGCGCTCGCCTCGGCGAAGAGCGGCGTCAGTCGCCGCCGCGTCACCGCGAGCTCCTCGGGGACCACGCGCACGCCGGCCGCGACCGACATGAAGTTGGTGTCGCCGGACCACCGCGGCACGACGTGCACGTGATAGTGGCCCGCGACGCCGGCGCCGGCGGCGGATCCGAAGTTGACGCCGACGTTGAGCCCGTCGGTCTTGAGCTCCCGCACCAGAATCTTCTGGGCCCTGGTGACGAGCGCGATCAGCTCGGCGAGGGTGTCGCCGGAGGAGTCGGAGAACCAGGCCTCGTGGGCGAGGGGCGCGACCATCACGTGGCCGTTGGTGTAGGGGTACCGATTCAGCAAGACGAACACCCGCTTTCCCCGAAAGACGACCAGCGACGCGTCGTCATCGCTCGAGGCCGCGGCCTCGCAGAAAATGCACCCGCTCTGCTTCTCCGACACGAGGTACTCGTACCGCCAGGGGGCGAAGAGAACGTCCGGCATTACCGGTTGATCAGTTCCTTCAGCTCCTTGCCCGGCTTGAAATAGGGGATCTTCTTGGCGGGGACCGAGACTTTGACTCCGGTCTTCGGATTCCGGCCCATGCGCGCCCCCCGCTCCCGCAACCGAAACGACCCGAAACCCCGCAGCTCGATCTTCTGGCCTTCCTTGAGCGAACGCACGATGGCCTCGAAGACGGTGTCGACGATCGATTCGGCCTGTTTCTTGGTCACGTCGGTCGCGACCGCCACACGCTCGATCAGTTCGGCCTTCGTCATCGCTTCCTCGTGAACGACGCCAGACGCGACTCGTCCGTCACTCTTTCGCGGCGGCCTCGTCGGCCTTCTTGCGAGTCCGCTTCTTCTTCGGGGCCGGCTCCTCGGCCGCCGGAGCGGCCTCCTCGGGTGCGGGCGCCGCGGCGGCGGGCTCCTCGACCGGGACCGAAGCCACCGGGGCCTCCGGCGCGGCCGCGTCGACGTTCAGGCCGGACAGGCCGACCTTCATCTCCGCGTCCTCGATCCGCAGGATCCGGGCGCGGACCGTGTCGCCCTCCTTGTAGTGCTCCTGGGGCTTCTGTCCGCGCGTGAGCGGCGTCTCGGAGACGTGCATGAGACCCTCGACGAGCCCCTCGATCTGCACGAACACGCCGAAATCCGCGACGCGCGTGACGACGCCGTCCACGAGGTCCCCGGCCTGGTGCTTCTCCTTGAAGGTCTGCCAGTCGTTGGGCAGGAATTCCTTGATCGAGAGCGAGATCCGCCGGTTGTCCTGGTCGATCGACGTGATGATGGCCTCGACGTCGTCGCCCTTCTTCAGCACCTCGGTGGGGTGCTTGATCCGGCGGGTCCAGGACATGTCGGAGACGTGGACGAGACCGTCGATGCCCTCCTTGATCTCGACGAACGCGCCGAAGTCGGTCAGGTTGCGGACCTTCCCGGAGACGCGGCTCCCGACCGGGAACTTCTGCGACGACGCTCTCCCAGGGATTGGGACGTGTCCTTCGAGCGACAGCGAGATGCGGCGCGCCTCCGGGTCGACCTCGGAGACGATCGCCTCGACGGTGTCGCCGGGCGAGACCATCTTCGCGGGTTCTTGACCTTCTTCGTCCACGACATCTCGGAGACGTGGATCAGACCCTCGACGCCGCCCTCGAGCTCCACGAACGCGCCGTAGTCGGTCACGTTCGCGACCCGCCCCGTGACGCGCGAGCCGGCGGGGTATTTCTCCGGGACGTGCGCCCAGGGGTCCTCGGTCAGCTGCTTGGAGCCGAGCGAGACGCGCTCGCTCTCGCGGTCGAACTTGAGCACGACGACGTCGATCTCGTCGCCGACCTTGAAGAGCTCCGAGGGGTGGTTGACGCGTCCCCAGGACATGTCGGTGATGTGGAGCAGCCCGTCGATGCCGCCGAGGTCCATGAACGCGCCGTAGTCGGTCAGGTTCTTGACGGTGCCCCGCAGGACGCGGCCCTCCTCGAGCAGCTGCAGCGTCTCCTTCTTGCGGGCCTCCTGCTCCACCTCGACGACGGCCTTGCGCGAGAGGACGATGTTGCCGCGCTGCTTGTCGACCGTGATGACCTTGAAGTCCAGGTCCTTGCCGCGCAGCGACTCCAGGTTCTTGACCGGCTTGACGTCCACGAGCGAGCCGGGGAGGAACGCGCGCACGCCGATGTCGACGGCGAGGCCGCCCTTGATCCGGTCGATGACGCGGCCGCGGACGGTCGAGCCCGACCGGAAGGCTTCTCGACCTCGTCCCAGACCTTCATCTTCTCGGCCTTGTCCTTGGACAGGACGACGTAGCCGTCCTGGTCCTCGGTCCGCTCGAGCAGGACGTCGACCGGATCTCCCTGCTTGATGGTGACTTGGCCGGAAAAGTCGGTGAACTCCGAGAGGGAAATGATCCCCTCGGACTTGTAGCCGATGTCGACGATCACCTCGGAAGGAGTGATGGCCAGGACGCGGCCCCGGATGATCTGACCTTCCTGCAGGTTCTTGAACGAGTTTTCGTACTGAGCCAGCAGGTGTTCATACTCCTGAGGCGTGAGCTCCTGTTCGGTTTCCATCTTGTCGGTTTCCCGACCTCCTTTTGGTTTTTCACCCGGCATCGGAAAAGGGATCCCCTCTCATAAGTCGCTGAGAATCAAGAAGGTAATCCTAGTGTGGGGGTTGGGCCGAGTCAAATGGCTTTGCGCACCTTTTCTTCGATCTCCGAGACGACCTCCTCGACGGGACGGTCGCTGGAGTCGACCAGGGCGTAGCGACCATCGCAGGTGAGCGGCGAATCGGCCCGGGAGGCGTCGTCCCGATCCCTCTTTTCCATCTCCCGGAGCACCTTTTCGTAGGGTTCCGGGGTACCCGTCTCGGCCAGCTCCCGGGTCCGCCGGCGGGCCCGGACCTCGGCCGACGCCGTCAGGAAGAACTTGTGGGGGGTCTCCGGGAAGACGTGCGTCCCGATGTCCCGGCCCTCCATGACGCCTCCCCGGGAGCGGCCCAGGCGCTGCTGCTCCCGAACGAGCACCCGCCGGACGCCGGGGATCGCGGACACCGCCGACGCATAGAGGGAGATCTCGGGCTGGCGGATCTCGGCGGAGACGTCGCGGCCGTCGAGGAGGATCCGGCTTCCCTCGGGGGCGGTCGCCAGCTCGAGGCGCGCCGTTTCGGCGATCGCGGCCACCTTCTCGGGATCCGTCACCGGGAGGCGGATCCCCCGCTGCTTCGCGGCGAGTCCGATCGCGCGGTACATGGCGCCGGTGTCGATGTACGGAACGCGCAGCCGCACCGCGAGCGCGCGGGCCACCGTGGACTTCCCCGCCCCGGACGGGCCGTCGATCGCGACGATCAGCGGCGGCGTTTGCGCGGCGTCGGGCGGCCGCGTCGGCGCGGCGACGAGAGGCGGATTCAGCTTCGCGCTCCTCGCGCGGGGGCCTCGCCCAGCCGGTGGAGCGCCGCGACCTCGGCGTCGGAGAGGCGGCGATACGCGCCCGGCGGAAGCTTCGCGTCCCGCACCGGCCCGATGGCGACCCGCTTGAGCTTGCTGACGGGGTGGCCGATCGACTCGAACATGCGGCGGATCTGCCGCGAGCGGCCCTCCTGAAGGGTGACGCGCAGCCAGGTGTTTCCCTCCACGCCGCCCTTGCGCGCCGTGGCCGACACCCTCTCGATCCGGCAGGGTCTCGTGCGGCCCTCCGCGAGGTACACGCCCCCGCGCAGCCGCGCGAGCTGCGCCTCGGTCGGCTCTCCCGACACCTTGACCTGGTACTCCTTCGGACAGCCCGTCGAGGGATGCGTGACCAGGCGCGCGAGCGCGCCGTCGTCGGTCAGGAGCAGAAGGCCCTCGGTCTGGACGTCCAGGCGCCCCACCGGCTTGACCCCGCGGCGCAGCCTCCCGGGGATCAGGTCGAGGACGGTGTCCCGGCCCCTCTCGTCCGAGACGGTCGTCACGTAGCCGCGCGGCTTGTTGAGCAGCAGGTACGTGCGCGGCCCGGCCGCCGGGCGGACGCGCCGGCCGTCGAGCTTGATCGAGTCCGTCTCGGGGTCCGCCGACTCCCCCAGCCGCGCGACGCGGCCGTTGACCGTGACGCGGCCCTCGCGGATCCACTCCTCCGCGCCGCGGCGCGACGCGAGCCCGGCGGCGGCCAGGATCTTCTGGACGCGGTCTGATGCCAGGGCTACTCCTCTTCGGGACGGGCGACGTCGTCGACGCCGTCGTCTTCTTCGCCGCCGCTCGTCGTCCTCGTCCTCGACGTCCTCATGCGCATCCACGGAGGACTCGACGCGGATCGACGGGGCCTGGGCGGTCGGCGAGGCGATCTCGCGGGCCTCGACCGTGGCCGCGAGGTCGGCGTCGAGGTCCTCGGGCCGCGGCAGCTCGTCGAGCTCGTTCAGCCCGAAGCGGACGAGAAACTCCTGGGTCGTGCGGTAGAGGAACGGCGTCCCGACCACGGGCTTCTTGCCGGCCGTCGTGATCAGCTTGCGCTCGAAGAGGGTCTTCAGGACGCTCGAGGAATTGACGCCGCGGATGTCCTGGATCTCCGGCAGCGTGATCGGCTGGCGATACGCGATGATCGCGAGGGTCTCGAGCGCGGCGAGCGAGAGGCGGCTGCGTTCGGAGACCTCGTGGAACTTCCGCAGGAGGCCGTCGAACTCGGGACACGTGACGAACCGCCAGCCTCCCGCGACCTTCTCGACGCGGACGCCCCGCTCCGGCAGGTCCGTGCGGCTCGCCAGAGTCTCGAGGGCCTCCGCCACGGCCTTCGGGGTGGCCTCGAGCAGGTCGGCCAGGTCCCGTTCCCGTACCGGTTTGGTCGAGGAGAAGAGGATCGCCTCGACGTCGGGAAGGATCCTCTCCCACGAGGTGACCCTCGGCGCGGTCGCGGTGTCGGGAGGGGCGGAGCTTTCGGTGGTCTCGGTCATCGGCGCACTCACTCGGAGTAAGTATCTCGTATCTGCTCGGCCGTGAACGGGAGGTCCGTGCGGCTGGCGTGGATCTCGGAGAAGGCCCTCGGCTGGTAGACGCGGATGACCTGGAGCCGGACGAGCTCCAGGCAGGCCAGGAACGCGGTGACCGCCTCCGCGCGGAACTGCATCTTCCCGAGGAACTCCAGCAGGGGCATGGCGCGCGCCTCGTCCAGACGGGCCAGGAGCTCGATCATCTTGTCGCGCACCGAGAAGCGCAGGTGGTGGATGGCGAGCGACGGCGGGTGCGCCAGGCGGTACTGGTCGGCCACCCGGCGAAAAGTCTCGATCAGGTCGAAGAGCGAGACCTCGAGCGTCTCCTCCGTGCCCTCGGGCCTCGGGAGCGGAACCTCGGGCCGGGGCCACAGGCCGCTCCGCAGGGTGTCGATGGCGTGGAGGCTCTCCGCGGACCGTTTGAAACGCTCGTACTCGAGCAGCCGCTGGGCCAGATCGGCGCGCGGGTCCTCGACGGGCTCGCCCGGCGCCTGGGGCAGGAGCATCTTGGACTTGATGTAGATCAGCTCGGCGGCGAGCGCGATGTAGTCCGAGGCGACGTCCAGGTCGAGCTCCCGCATCGCGTCGAGATATGCCGTGTATTGCTCCGTGATCTCCGCGATCGGGATGTCCGCGATCGAGACCTCGTTGATGCGGATGAGGTGCAGCAGGAGGTCGAGCGGCCCGGAGAAGGCGGGGATCGCGATGGGGGGCAGTGCGCTCGAAGGCGACTCGTCGGCCATCAGGGTTCGGGGCTCAGCCTGACCGCCGCGCGCACGGCTTCCATCGTCTCCTCGGCCACCGCGCGCGCCCGCTGGTCGCCGGCGTGGAGGACGTCGCGCACCACGTCCGTCTTCGCGGCGAGCAGCTCCTCGCGCTTGCGGCGGAACGGCTCCAGGGCGGCGTTCAAGTTGCCGATGAGGTGCTTCTTGCAGTCGACGCAGCCCCGCGCCGCGGTCCGGCACTCGACGTCCACGACCTTCACCTCCTCCGGCGGAGAGAAGATCTCGTGGAAGGGAAACAGGTTGCAGTGGTCGGGGTTGCCGGGATCCTGGCGGCGCGCGCGGGCCGGGTCGGTGACCATGGCCATGACCTTCTCGCGGACCGCGTCGGCGCCCTCTGTGATGCCGATCGTGTTGCCGTAGGACTTGGACATCTTCCGGCCGTCGATGCCGTTGACCTTGGGCGTGGGCGTGTAGAGCGCCTTCGGCTCCGGAAAGACGTCTCCGTACAGGCCGTTGAAACGCCGCACGATCTCGCGGCAGATCTCGAGGTGGCTCGCCTGATCCTCCCCCACCGGCACGAGGTGGGCGCGGTAGACGGCGATGTCGGCCGTCATCAGGACCGGGTAGCCGAGGAAGCCGTGGGTCGCGAGGTCCCGCGTGCGGAGCTGCTCGATCTGGTCCTTGTACGTCGGGACGCGCTCCAGCCACGACAGCGGCGTGATCATCGAGAAGTAGAGCGCGAGCTCGGCGTGCTGCGGAATCCGCGACTGCAGGAAGATCGTGGCGCGCGCGGGATCGAGGCCCACGGCCAGCCAGTCCAGCACGGCCTCGCGCGTGTGGGCGGCCAGCGCCTGCGTGTCGGCGTAGTCGGTCGTCAGCGCGTGAAGGTCCGCGACGAAGAAGAAGCAGCGGTACTTCCCGCTCCTCTCCATGTCCACCCAGTTCTTGACGGCGCCGAAGTAGTTGCCCAGGTGAACCCGGCCGGTCGGCCGAAGGCCGGAAAGAACTGTCCGGAGGCCGGGCTGGAAAGTCTCGCTCATGCTCAGGCTCCGAAGATCATCCGGACGACGGCGTTCTGAACCGGGCGGAAGAGGTTGCCGAGGACCGGTGTCGTCAGCAGCAGGATCAGGATCAGGAAGCCGAAGGGCCGGATCACCTGGAAGAGCCGGGCGACGGGGGCGCCTCCCAGGGAGAGCAGGACTCCGCTGCCGTCGAGCGGCGGGACCGGGATGAGGTTGAAGACGCCGAGCATGAAGTTCACCAGCACGAAGAAGAAGAGGATGTAGGTGATCGGGGCGAGCGCGCCGGCGGCGAAGCGGGCGCCCTGCGGCTGCAGCGCCTCGAGCAGGTCGTTCATGGCGCCGGGGGCGGTCCTCCGGATGACGACGAAGACGGCGAGCCCGATGCCGCCCAGGAGGAAGTTGGACAGCGGGCCGGCCGCCGAGACGACGAGGTTCGCCAGACGGGGATTGCGGGTGTTCCGGAGGTCGACCGGGGTGGGCTTGGCGGCGCCGAAGATCATCCCGGCGAAGATGTAGAGCAGCAGCGGGACCAGGATGCTTCCGACGGGGTCGATGTGCCGGATCGGGTTGAGGCTGATGCGGCCCAGGTCCCGCGCCGTGGTGTCCCCGAACTGCAATGCCGACCAGGCGTGCGCCGACTCGTGGAAAGAGATGGAGAAGAGAATGACCGCCAGCTGAATCGCGAAATCGACGACCTTGTGTTCCAAGCAGGCGGACTATACAAGGTAGCCTGAATCGGGGAAACGCTTGAAACTGTGGGCGATGCGCGCGAAACCTTCTCGAGACGCCACCGTCTCTCTCCATGGCCGGGCCGAATGGAATTGAGGGCAGCGAACGAGGACCTGGGGCTGCTCGAACGCATCCGCCGCGGCGATACCGAAGGCGCGGCCGAGCTGTTCGAGCGGTATGCCCCTGCCCTCCTTCGGTTTACGGACCGGATGCTCTCGGATCGGGCGGCGGCGGAAGAGGTGACTCAGGAGGTGTTCGTCAAGGTGATCTCTCGGGCGCATCAGTACGACGGCCGCGCGGGTGTCGCGTCCTGGCTCTTTGCCATCGCGGCGAACGCCTGCCGGGACCGGCGGCGCCGGGAGCGCCGCGCCTCCGTGGTCCCGCTCGAGGCGGTCGCCGAGCCGAGGGCGCGCGGCGAGGGCATCGAGGCGAGCCTCATGTCCGAGGAGCGCCGCCGGGCGGTCCGCGAGGCGCTTTCCGAGCTCTCGGAGGAGCAGCGGGAGGCCCTCGTGCTGGCCCGCTATCACGGGATGCCCTATTCGGAGATCGCCCAGACCCTGGGGATCTCGGTGGGCGCCGTCAAGACACGCATCTTTCGCGCCGTCGAAGCCCTGAAGGCGCGCTTCGGAGAAGGAGAACACTCATGGACTGCCGCGACGTAACGCAGCTGGCGGTGGAACGACTGACCGGGGAGGCCGGCGTCGCGGAGCGCGCCGCCCTGGCCGAGCACCTGGCGGTCTGCGAACGCTGCCGCGAGGAGATGGCAGGGCTCGAAGGAGTCTGGGCGCGCCTGGGCGCCGATCCCGACGCGACGATCCGTCCCGAGTTTCGCCGCCAGACGCTGGCGCTTCTCGAGAGCGAGATGCTCCGCCAGCGCGTGCGCGCGTTCCGGCCCCGCTCGCGCGTGGCCTCTCCGCTCCTGCGGGCTGCCGCGCTCCTCCTGGCGGCCGCGACCGGATACTTCGCCGCGCGGGCCATCCCCGGAAGGGCGGCGCCGGTCGTCGCGGGCGCGGTTCCCATCGCCGCGAAGCCGGGCGCGCCTCGCCCGGCGAGCTCCGCTTCTTTCTCCTCTTCCTCGGTGCCCGACCTCCAGTCGGAGCCGCGGCTGTCGAACGTGTCGTACCAGGAGGCCGGCCAGGACGGCCGCGTGGGCATCGGGTTCGACGTGACCACGCGTCACACCGTGGTCGGCCGGCCCTCCGATCCCGAGGTCGCGAAGCTGCTCGCCTACATGGTGTCGAAGAACGCGGAGACGGCGGGAGAGAAGTCGCGCGCGATCGAGCTCGTCTCCGAGCACTTCGGCGGCCCAGGGGCCGTCAATGCGCCGGTCTCGCCCGAGATCCTGGCCGCCCTGTCGAATACCCTGCGCAAGGACGCGAACCCCGGCGTGCGCAAGAAGGCGGCGGACGCGCTCGCGAGCTTCCCGATGACGCCCGAGATTCGCTCGGTGTTTCTGGAGGCCCTTCACTCCGACAAGAACCCCGCGGTGCGTCTGGTCGCGGTCGACGCGCTCGCCGCGGCCGCCAAGCAGGCGCCGGACGCGAGCACGATCCAGTCGCTCCGCGACAAGGCGGCCGACCCGAAGGAAAACGGCTTCGTCCGCGCGAAAGCGGCGAACGCGCTGAAGGCGATCGCGTTCTGAGATGCCCATCGAAACTGTGACGGCCGCCGCGCGTCTCTCCTGGGCGATGAACACCTCGCGGACTTCGCCGCTTCAGGGCTCCGACGCGCCGGCCACTCGCGCCAATCGGCTGGTCGTCTGGGTCCTCCTCGCGCTCGGCCTCCTGCTCATGCTCGTCTCCGCCGCCAACGCCCAGCAGGCCTCCGTCACGCGCGTCGATCGTTTCAACGGAACCCTCCGGCCGGGCCAGACCCTGCACGTCGAGAACGTCTCCGGGGACGTCCTCGCCGCGCCCGGAAAGGACTTCTCGGCGGTCGTCACCGTCCAGGTCTCGGCGCCGAGCGACAAGAAGGCGCAGCAGGTCCTGGACGCGACGCGCATCGTGGCCGACCACGACGACGAAGGCTGGTCGCTCGAGACGCACTGGCCGGGCGCCCGCGGGGGCGGCTGGCACGGCGGCGACCATCGCGGCTCGCTCTGCTCGGGCTGCAAGGTCACCACGAAGTACGAGCTCGTGATCCCCGCCGGCGTCACGGCGGAGCTCCAGACCGTCAACGGCGACGTTCGCGTCCGCGACTGCAACGGCGAGCTCAAGCTCGAGAACGTCAACGGCGCGATCGAGGCCCGCGGCGTCCGCGCGTCGCTCGAGGCCAACACCGTCAACGGGCGCATCGACGCGGTAGTGGCGGCGATTCCCCGCGACGCCTCGTTCGGTCTCCAGTCGGTCAACGGCTCCCTCGTGCTGACACTCCCGAAGGACGCCAAGTTCGACCTGTCGGCGTCGACGATGAACGGGACGATCGCGTCGACGTTCCCTCTGCCGATCCGCGCGGAGGTCGTGGAGATTCCGCGCCGTGGGAAGGGCGGCAACCGCGCCGAGCACGACCGGCGCGTCGTGATCCACTCGGAGGACGGCGAGACCGAGGTCGACCTCGGGCAGCTCGAGGAGGAGCTCCAGACCGCGATGCAGGACGCCGAGGCGGCCGTCGAGGAGGGCACGCGCGAGGGCGTCCGCGAAGGGATGAAAGAGGCCCAGCGCGAGCTGCGGCGCATCCAGGTGGTCGACCCCCGGCAGGAGTACAGCGGCTCCGTCGGAAACGGCGGCGCCGACGTGAAGCTCGAGACGCTCAACGGCTCGATCGCCGTTCTGGCCGAGGGGACGAAGGAGGCGGAGGCCAAGCGCCTGGTCACGCGGCGCAACTCCTTCTCGGTCACGATCCCGGAGGTGAGGGTCCATGTGGCGCATCCGCCGCCCACGGCGCCCGGGGTTCCTCCTCCCCCGCCCCCCGCGCCCGGCGCGCCGCCGGCGCCCCCCGCACCGCCGGAGCCGCCGTCCTTCGACGGAGAGATCGTGCGCGGCGACGTATCCGGGGACTTCCTGTCCACGACCGCGGGGAGCTACCGCGTCGGCCGGGTCTCGGGCCGCGTGAAGATCCTGACCCACTCGGGCGAGATCCGCCTCGGTTCGGCCGGCGCGGGCGCGGACCTGAAGACGTTCGGCGGCGACATCGTCGTGGGCCCGGTCACCGGCGACCTCAAGGCCTCGACGTCGGCGGGCGACATCCGGGCGCAGACGGTGACGGGCTCCCTCCTGGCGGACACGGCGGGCGGCGACGTGCGGGCGGAACGGGTCGGCGCCAACCTGGACGCGAAGACCGCCGGCGGCGACATCGTCGCGCTGCGCGTGGGCGGCGGCGTTCGCGCCGTCACGGCGGGCGGCGACGTGCGCATCGGCGTGCTCTCCTCGACGATCCCGGGCGGAGTCACGGTGCACAACTCGGGAGGGGACGTCACGCTCTGGATCCCGGCGGACTGCAAGGCCGACGTCGACCTCTCGGTCAGCGGGGTCGACGAGGACGAGTCCGCGATCCGGTCCGACTTTCCCGAGGTCACGGTGAACCGTCGCCAGAGCTCGCAGCTCGCCACGGCGAAGCTGAACGGCGGCGGCGAGAAGATCGTGGTCCGGACCACCTCCGGCACGATCCGGCTCCGGAAGGGAACCGCGCCCTAAGCGATTTTGGATTTTGGATTTTGGATTGGGCCGGCGGCGACCGCCTCGTCGCGAGCACAGCAGAAGCGACGGCGGCTAGCGCACCCGGAGAAGCGCCCGGCGCTCGAGCTCGACTTCCCGTCCGATGCCCGTGCGGGGATCGTGGCGGCCGGTCGAGAGGTACTCGCGGATTCCGGGCCCGAAGCGCCGCCACTCCCCGCCGAACGCCGCCACCGTCGCGGAGACATCGGCCGCGTTGTCTCGGGAGAGGCTCCGCAGCTGGTCCCGGGTCAGGGGCGGGTGGCGGAGGAAGCTTTCGAAGAGCCGCGCGAGAAGGCGGCCGTACCAGAGCGGAAGGTGCACGAGCGGCTTGCCCGGCTTTCCCACCGCCGCCGCGATCTCCCCGTAGATGGCGTTCAGGGTGAAGACCTCGGGCCCCCCGACCTCGTAGGCCTGGCGGATGGTCTCGGGCTTTCCGAGCGCCGCGGCGAAGACACGAGCGACGTCGTGGACAGAGACCGGCTGGAACTTCGTCAGACCGTCGCCGACGACCGGAATGAACCCGGGATTGTGGCGCACGATCGGCGCGAGGAGGGAGACGAAGCCGTCGCCGGGACCGAAGGTGATCGACGGGCGGAAGATGGTCCAGTCGAGGCCGCTGCCGCGCACCGCCGCCTCGCCCGCCGCCTTGGTGCGCCCGTACTCCGACGGCGAGTCCGGAGAGGTCCCCATCGCGCTCATGTGGAGGAAGCGGCGCAAGCCCGCCTTGTGGGCCGCAGCGAGCACGTTCTCGACCGCCTCGCGATGCATGCGGTCGAAGGTCTGCGCGCCGTCCTCGTGGATGATGCCGACGAGGTGGACGAGGGCGTCGCGCCCGGCACCCTGCAGCGCGGCCTCGAGCGAGGCCGGGTCGAGGACGTCGCCGGCCACCGTCTCGAGGGGGCGGTTGTAGCGGTTCTGAGTGCGCTCCGGGCGGCGCGCCAGCACGGCGACCGCGTGCCCCTCCTGCACGAGGCGGTTGACCACGTAGGTCCCGACGAAGCCGGTGCCGCCGGTGACGAGGATCTTCATGGCGCGGCAGGTTGTATCACGAGAGGTTTCACGGATACCCGAAGAGGTCGCTCTCGAGCCGCTTGCCCTCGGCGCGCATCGCGAGCACGCTCCCGCGCGCCTGCGCGAGCGCGGAGAGGTCGCGCACGGGGTCCGCGACGCGCAGGGGCGGGAGACCGGACTGACGCGTCCCCATGAGGTCGCCGGGCCCCCGGGCCTCGAGGTCCTTCTCGGCTATGACGAACCCGTCGCTCGTGGTCTCGAGCACCGCGAGGCGGCGGCGCGCGTCCTCCGTGGCTCCGGGCCCCGCGATCAGCGCGCACCAGGAGCGCCGCGCGCTGCGTCCGACCCGGCCGCGGAGCTGGTGCAGCTGGGCGAGACCGAAGACCTCGGCGTTCTCGACGACCATGAGCGTGGCCTCGGGCACGTCCACGCCGACCTCCACGACCGTCGTCGACACCACGATCGGGCGGCGGCCCGCGGCGAAGTCGGCCAGGACGGCCTGGCGTTCGGCGGCGGAGAGGCGGCCGTGCAGGATGCCGATCGGGACGCCGGGCAGCACGGCCGCGATCCGCTCCGCGGTCTCGCGCGTCGCGGCGACCTCGCGGGCGGCCTCCTCGATCGCGGGGACGACCACGTAGACGCGCTCCCCCGCCGCGACCCGCTCCCCCGCGAACCGGTAGACGCGGTCCCGGCCGTCCTCGTCGCGCACTCGCGTCACGACCTCGGAGCGGCCGGGAGGCTTCTCGTCGAGGACCGACACGTCCAGCTCGCCGTAGATCGCCCACGCGAGGGAGCGCGGGATCGGCGTCGCGGTCATCACGAGCACGTGCGGGGACTCGCCCTTGCGGAAGAGCCGCGCGCGGTGCGCGACCCCGAAGCGGTGCTGCTCGTCCACGACGACGAGGGACAGGCGCTTGAACTTGACCCGGCTCTCCGCCAGCGCGTGGGTGCCCACGAGCACGTCGATGGAGCCGGCCTCGAGCTCCTCGAGGAGGCGGCGGCGGGCGGCCCCCTTGACCCGCCCGGTCAGGAGCGCGAGGCGCACGCCCGCTCCCGTCAGCCACGACGCGAGGCTCTCGGCGTGCTGCTCGGCCAGGATCTCGGTCGGCGCCATCAGGGCTCCCTGCGCGCCGTTCTTCGCGGCGATCAGCAGCGCGAGTCCGGCGACGACGGTCTTCCCCGAGCCGACGTCGCCCTGGAGGAGGCGCGCCATCGCGCGGCCGGACTCGAGGTCGACGCTGATCTCGCGCACGGCCCGCTTCTGCGCGTTGGTCAGCGGGAACGGGAGGACGTAGCGCCGCAGGGCCTGAAACGCGGCCTCCGCCTCGAGCCGCGCGCCCCGACGCTCCCGCAGGCGGGCGCGCCGCTCCTCGATGCGTGCGGCGAGGACGAAGAGCTCCTCGCGCGCGAGTTGCCAGAGCGCCGGACGCGCGGCGTCCACGTGCGTCGGAAAGTGAACCTCCTCGAGCGCCTGGAGGATCTGCGCGGGAGGCGCCGTCATCGCCCGGAACTCCGGCGAGAGGGCGTCGAGGGTCCGCCGCACCAGCGTCCGCCACGGACGCGACGCGATGTCGGCCGCGCGGTGGTAGACGCCGACGAGGCGTCCGCTGTGGATCGGGTCCGACTCCTCGCCCTCCTCGAAGAGCTCGGTCTCGGGGTTCTCGATCCGCATCTCCCCGCGCCCGGTCGCGGTGGGCGTCCCGTACAGCGCGGCCCGCTTCCCCTCGAGCGCCTTCGCGAAGGACGGGTAGCGGTTGTGCCACACGACGCGGACCGCGCCGCTGCCGTCGTCGGCGACCGCCTCGATGCGCAGCATCCCGCGCCGCATGCGCGAGGACTTCACGCCCTGAAACCGGACGAGGAGCGTCGACGGCGTGTCCCAGGCGAGCGACGCGACGGTGGAGTAGTGCCGCCGGTCCTCGTAGCGGAACGGGACGGCGAGCAGGAAGTCGGCGACCGTGGGAAATCCCTCGGCGCCGAGTCGCGCCGCGCGGGCGGGCCCGACGCCGGGGATCCGCGAGACGGGATCGCGGAGGCGGAGTCGTCCGGCGCCGGGAGCGGGCTGGGCGGGCGTCAGTTGGCTTCGGGCGCTTGGAACGTCAATGAGACGAGCCCGAACTTGAGCACGTCCCCGTTCTGAACGGCGATGGGGACGCCCGTCGCGACGCGGTTCCCGTTGACGTAGGTCCCGTTCATCACCCCGATCTCTTCCATCACGTAGTAGGTGTCGGACATCTGGTAGAGCTTGGCGTGGCGGCGCGACGTCGAGCGCTGCGGATCGAGCGGCGTCAGGTCGACGTCGGGCGTGATGCCCGTGACCGGATCGCTCCGGCCGACGAGCGTGTCGCCCTCGCGGTTGAGGAAGAACTCGGAGGGCGGGTCCTCGCCGATCAGGCGGCAGGCGGTCCGGTCCGGCTCGGCCTTGCGCGGCGCGGGACGCTCCTCCTCGACGACGCGGCGGCCGAGGGACTCCTCGAGCATCGTCGTGACCTCGCGCAGTCGCCGCGAGAGCTTCCGCATCATGCGGACCGCGATCTCGGTGTTGCTCTTGAGCATCGCGTCGAAGGTCGCGCCGTTGATCCGCACGAGCTCGACGTCGCTCTTCGCCCGGGCCGAGGCGTTGCGCGGCACGTCCTCGAGGACGCTCATCTCGCCGAAGAAGTCGCCGCGCTCCAGGGTCGACAGCACGCGCGTGTCGCCGCCGATCGCCTTGAGCAGCTCGACCGTTCCGGCCTGGATGATGTACATGTCCGTGCCGATGTCGCCCTCCGAGAAGATGATCTCGCCCATCTGGTGATGGACGATGTACTTCTCGTAGGGGTTCTTGCCGCTGCCCCCGGGGCCCGAACCCGCCTTGAAAACGGCCTTCACGGATCCCATTCTCCGCCTCAGGCGGCTAGGCCACAGCGGGCCCGTCGAATTCGAGGACGCCCCGGTCCGCGTCCAGGCGGACGCGCGCTCCCAGCGGAAGGGTTCGGGTTTGCCGGAGGTGCCCCGCCGGAAAGCCCTTGACCACCGGAAAGGGCGCTCCCGCGAAGCGATCCCGAAGCCACGCCGAAAGAGCTTCCGAGGAGTCGCCGCCGCCGTTTGCGCCGGTCGAAATCGAGCCAATGAGCATGGCTTGTAGTCGATCGAGGGTACCCGAGCGCTCCAGCTGGGTCAACATTCGATCCAGCCGGTAGGCGGGCTCGGCCACGTCCTCCCAGAAGAGGACCGCCCCGTCGCCCGAAATGGCCTCCGGAGTCCCCGCGAGGGAAGCGAGGAGCGAGAGGCAGCCGCCGAGGAGCGGCCCCGCGCCGGAACCGCCGGCGAGGACGTCCTCCGGACCGAAGGCATGGCTCGCGGGGACCTCCCCGCGGAGGACCGCCTCCCAGTCGAGGCCGGGCTCGTCGAGGGACACCGCCACCATGGGCCCGTACATCGCGACGAGGCCTGCGCCGCGGCCGAGGTAGGCGAAGAGCGCAGTCAGATCGGAACCGCCGAGATGGATCCGCGGCCGCGAGCGCAGCTGTGCCGCGTCGAGATGCCGCAGGATGCGCGAGGCTCCGTAGCCGCCGCGCGCGAAGAAAATCGCATCGACGCCGGGATCGGCCAGGAGCCGCCGATAGCCGGCGGCCCGCTCGGCGTCCGTGCCCGCCAGAAAATCGCGTCGGGCGAGGACGTTGTCCGCGAGCACGACGCGGTAGCCCCGGCGCTCGAGCGCGCGCACGCCCGCGGCGAGCCGGTCCGGATCGACGGGTCCCGACACGGCCGCCACGCCGATCGTGGCGCCGGGCCGGAGCCGGGGCGGGCGGATCCAGTCGGTCAACGAAGAGCTCCGAGCGGGCCGGTAAGCCGAATTCTGTCCTCCCTGATGGGAGTCGTGATCATTCCTCTAGGCCCGAGGTCGCCCTCGGGCTCGAGCAGCCGACCCGGAGACGGGTCACCTCGCGGTGAGATGGGACGGTCACCCGCCGTCTCCCTATTTGGCCTTGCTCCGCATGGGGTTTACCGTGCCTCCGCCGTTGCCGCCGGAGCGGTGCGCTCTTACCGCACCGTTTCACCCTTACCGTCCTTTCGGAAGGCGGTTTGTTTTCTGTGGCACTTTCCTTCGCGTCGCCGCGACCGGGCATTACCCGGCATGCCGCCCGTATGGAGTTCGGACTTTCCTCTCCGGTCATCCCGGAGCGATCACGTGGCCCGCTCGGAGCCGCATACATTTTACACAGGATGGCCGACCCGGCCGGCCGTTCGGGTCTGCCTAGGACCTGTTCCTCGGGTCCTCGAAGTAGCGCATCCACTCCTCGACGCTTTCCGCCGTCGGGGGAGCGTCGCGGGACGGTCCGCCGCGGGGCGCAGCGACCCCGAAGCGGGCGAAGAAGTCCGCCGGGGAGGCGACCCGGGCGCCGGCGTCGCGCGCGCGGCGCGCGAGCTCCCGGTCCGCCGTCACGACGACGCAGTCGCGCGGCGAGGCCGCGGCGGCCACCTCGCGCAGGATGGCGTCGTCCGCGCTGCCGTCCGCGCCGGAGGGCGTCCGGATGGTCAGGCTCCCGAGCGCGCGGCTCCGATCTCCGGCCGGTCCGTCGAAGAAGAGCGTCGCGCGTGCGCGCGTGCGCCGCAGACGGTCGGCGATCTCCGCGACGAGTGCATCGCGGTCCTGCTCGGACGGCCGCGCCGTGCGGCGGACGGAGCCGATGAGATTGTTGCCGTCGAGGAGATAGGGCACCGGAGCCTCACGGTTCGCGGCTCGCGGGAGCCGCGGCGGCGGCCGCCGCCGCCTCGCGCAGCGCGCGGCGCGGGTGCTTCAGCCGGAAGAAGAGGACTGCCAACGCCTCGCGGACGCGGCGCCGCTCCACGATCAGGAGAAGGAGCAGGCCGGCGAGGAAAATCCACGTGAACCAGGGCACGAAGAACATCAGCGCGCCGAGGGCGACGGCCACGACGTCCTCCGCGAGCGAAAGCGCGAACTGGGCGAAGCCCCTGGTCGCCGCGGTCGACGTCAGCCGCGTCGTGGACTTGGCGAAGTGCGTCGCGAGGGTGGCGGCGGCGCCCGCCAGGGCAAAGCCGGCCGGTGGGCCGGCCGACTCCGGCACGCAGCTGAGCATGAGGAGCGCGCCGACGACGGGCCGCAGCAGTGTCTGCAGAAGGTTCCAGAGGTGATCGACGACCGGAATCTTGTCGGCCACGAATTCCAGGAGGAAGAGCACGACGGCCGCGGTCAGCGCGCCGTGGCTCGAGAGCCATGCGGCGGCCGGACCCGGGAACTCGAGCGGCAGGAGGAGGCAGAGGCCGTTGAAGAGGAGCAGGATCACCCAGGCGTTCAGCCCGGCCGCGGCGGCGAGCCCGAGGCCCGCGAGGATCGCGGTCAACCGCGGCGCCGGAGGATGCGCGAGAGCAGCCCCGTGGGCTGGGGCGCCGGGGTCGGCTCGGGCTCGCCCTCGGGCTTCGGCTCCAGGGGGACCTCGGCCGACGGCCGTTGCGGCGCGGCCGCGATCACGTCCATGACTTCCTGAAGGAGCAGCTCGTTTTCGGGCGAGGGATCGAGGGACACCGCGCGGCGAGCGAACGGCTCGGCCTCCTGGGGCCGCCGGTGATCGAGCAGCGCCCGAGCCGCCTCGACCGAGAGTCCCACGCGGCGGCTGTCGAGCCGCGCCGCCTCCTTGAGGTTGTTGAGGCCCTGGTCGATCCAGTTGGGATTCTTCATCTCGACCTGGGACAGCACGTAGCGGAACTCGGCGTTGTCGGGCACGAAGCGGACCGCCTCCCGCAGCATCTCGACGGCGGGGTGATAGTCCTTCTCCTCGATCAGCTGTTTCGCGCGGCGGAAGTTCTGGGTCGCCTGCTTTTTCCGCATCTCGGGATCGACCGCGGACTCGGGGGCGAGGATCGGGGCCGGCGCCGCGTCGAGGCCGTGGTCGTAGACCGCTCGCTTCTCGGGCTCGGAGAGCGTCTCGTAGGCCGTCTTCATCCGCTCGAACACCGCCGAGAGCTCTCTCGAACTTGGCGAGGTCGTCGCGGTGGCGCAGGTCGGGATGGAAGAGCCGGCTGCGCTCGAAGTAGGCCTCGGAGACCTTCTCCGGCGGCGCGTCGCGCGGCACGCCCAGCAGCTCGTAGTGCGAGAGCCAGTCGATGCGCCGGTAGGTGTTCTTGACGAGCTCCGCGTGTCCGGGCGAACGGTCGGTGGGCTCGGCCGCGACCTCGACGTTCAGCCCGTGGAATCCGCCGCGGCCGCTCACCGGACGCGCCGCGCCCTCCTGCTTCCACTCGACGATCCCGCAGGAGACCAGCGCGTACAGGATCTTGCCGGTCGCGAGCCGCGAGGCGCCGGCGATCTTCAGCAGGGAATCGACGTCCAGGATGCCGTCGATCCGCGAAAGGAGATAGGCCTCCTGAGGCGTCAGCGGCAGGTACTGGTAACGCGACATGGGCTCGGTCGCCAGGATGGGGACCCGGTGGCCGTCACCCATGCGCTCGCGGAAGGCGTCGGTCTCGGGCAGGCGGCGGATGCCCTCGACGATGATGGCCGCCGTCGACAGCGTCAGCGCCACGTCGGGGTCCAGGACTCCGCCGGAAGCCTGGAAGCGGTACTCGCCGGTGTCCCACGCGAAGGTCGAGAAGACGATCTCCTCGACCAGGCGGCGCATCTCCGCGTCGAGGACCGTGCGCGAGACGAGGCCGCGGTCGACCAGGATCTTGCCGAGGCGCGCCCGGCCCTGTTTCGCGATCGTGTCCAGAGCCCAGTTGAGGTCGGTGTCGGTGATCCAGCCCCGGCGTTTGAGAAAGGCGCCGATCCGCTGGCCCTCTCGCGACGACGTCGCGGTGCGGAGCTCCCCCTTCTCGAAAAACAGGTGGCGGGTCTCGTCGCCATGGACCAGCGACAGCGTCCCCTTCAGGCTTTCGAGGAAGATCCGGCGGAGAACCTGCGGCAGAGGCGTCTCGGAAAGAGAGCCCCGAAACCCGACGGCTGTGGGTGGATTCGCCATGCTCGCTTATCCGGACGGTTCCCTCAAGGGTAGCAGAAACGCCTCCCTAGGGGATCGCCGTGACCACGGGTCGGTTGTGGTTGGACGAGAAGAACGACGGAACGCCGGCGAGCGCCCGGCGGGCGGCGTCCTTGCTCGGATAGCGGCCCCACAGAACGCGGAAGCAGGTCTTTCCCTCGTAGGGCGTCGTCAGGACCCACATCGTGGCCGATGGACGGTCGTGCTTCCAGGCATCGACGAGCGTCTGGGTCTCGCACGCGAGCTCGAGCTGGACGGTGAAGTGGTTGCGGCGATCGGCGCTCGCCTTCTGCCGGTCCCGCGCCGCACGGTCGAGCCACGCCTGGCGCGAAGGTCCGGGGGGCTCGGCCGCAGCGGGTGCCGTGGCCTGGGCCGGCTGAGCGGAGGCCGCGCGAGGAGGCGTGACGGGCTTGGACGTCGGAACGGTCTTCGCGGCCGCGTGCGGCGCGGCGGTAGGGGCCTTCGCGGCGCTACCGCCGCTGGACGCCGCCTTCGGCGCGGCGATCGTCGTCACGGCGATTCTCGACTGCGCGGGCGTTGGCGCCGCGACGGCTGCGCGGTTGCGCCGCGACTCTCGGCTGCGCGGCGGCCGCCGGCGTGACGGCCTCCGTTGGAGGCGGCGAGGCCATCGCGGACGGAAGCACGGCGTCTCCCGTGGGAACGGGCGCCGGCGTCGGCGACTCTCGGGCGGCCACGACCCGGGTCGGTGGCGGCGTCCCGCGTCCGCGGAGCAGGATCAACCCTCCCACGCCCGCCGCGAGGAGGATGAGCAGCCATAGCCAACGCGCGCCCGAGCGCGGGCGGGGCCGCTCCTCCGAGCCGACGCCGGTGGCGTAGTCGAGCGGGAGCTGTGACCGGGATTCCGGCTCGAGCGACGTCGGTCCGGAAATCCCCGCTGAGCCGACGTCGGCGGCGTCCTTCCGCGAGGGCTCGTGCAGGCTCTCGTACTCGAGCTGCGCCTCGGCCTCTTCCGAGCCGGTCGGGCCGGAAGGCTCGGGCGCGTCCGGGGACTCCGAGATCGCGTAGTCGTCCATTGCGGATTCGTTGGCTTCGACCGCTGCCGCCTCGGGCTCGCCGAGATCTTCGTCGAGCGCCTCGTCGAGCGCGGACTCGGTCTCCTCGGACGGCGAAAGGGGCCGCGGCACATCCAGCTCGCTGTACGGCGCGGAAGACTTGGCGGGCTCCTCCGGCGCATAGACGTCTTCGGCCGAAAGCTCGACTTCGGCCGCGGCCGCTTCATCGGACGCGGGCGCTTCCTCGATGGACTCACGGGGCGCTCCTTCCGACGCCAGGCTCTGCGCACCCTGAGGGACTTCTCCGTGTGCGCCCGCTGGCGCGACGTTCCGGGCATCCTCGGGCGCGACGAACTCCGGATACACGAGGCCCAGCGTCACGAGCGCCGCGAGTAGCTTCTCGACCGCGAACGGCTCGGCGGGCCCCTCGCTCGCGATGTGGGCCGCGGTCGCCCTTCCGTCGATCAGCCGTACGACCGCCTCGGCGTCGGCGGTCAGGCCGAACGCCGCGAACTCCGAGTCGAAGTGCGGAGCCCGCGCGAGCGGGACGTCGGCGCCACCCAGGTAGTGCAGGATGAGGCCGCGGTCGCGCGAGCGCAGGAAGAGCTCCAGGATGAGGCGGGGCACCGTCAGGCGGAACTCCCCCGCCTCCGCGTGGGCGCCGCGGTCGAAGACGTAGTCGCCCTCGATCCAGGTGAGCAGATCCGAGAGCACCTCGACCGCGCGGATCTTCTCGCCCCACCGCCATTCCCGCTTGGTCAGGATGCCGGCGTGCAGCGCCGCGAGGGCGCGGTCTCCGCCCTGCGGCGTCACGAGGCGTTCCATGGTCGCGGCCTCGAGCTTGCCGGCCCGCATCAGGATCGCGGCGGTCTCGAAGCGGGCGTCGGAGGATGTGGCCGAGGTCAACTCCCCCGCGGACAGCTGGAACCCGGCCGTGGCCCCCGAGCGCGAGAAGTGGAGCGCCCCGCTCGCGCCCTCGCGCCAGAGGCCGACGAGGGCGGCGAGAACGTCCACGGAGCGGATGTCGCCCTCTTCGGAGAAGACCGTCTTCAAGCCTGCGCCCCCGAGCCGCCGAGGTAGGCGGCGACCGCCCGCGCGGTGCTCGGCCCGACCGCGGCCTCGATCTCCCGCGGGTCCGCCCCGCGCAGAGCGGCGACCGAGCCGAAGCGCCGCAGCAGGAGGCGCGCGCGAATGGGGCCGACTCCCGGGATGTCGGTCAACCCGGTCTGCCGCATCCGCTTTCCGCGCCGCTGGCGATGCCGCGTGATCGCGAAGCGGTGGGCCTCGTCCCGCACGCGCTGGACCCACTGCAGCGCGGGATCCTTGCGCGACAGACGGATCGGCTCGGGGCGGTCGGGCACCCAGATCTCCTCCTCGCGCTTGGCGAGTCCGACGGCCGGGAGCTCGACCCCGAGCCGGTCGAGCGCGGTCAGCGCCGCCTGCAGCTGTCCGCGGCCGCCGTCCACCAGGACGAGGTCCGGCCACGGGCCGTCCTTCTCCTGGACGCGCCGGTAGCGGCGCTCGACGACCTCCGCCATGCTCTTGAAGTCGTCCGGCGCGAGGAGCTCCTGCGACGCGATGTTGAAGAGGCGATAGTCCGACTTCTTCGGCTTGCCGTCCTCGAAGACCACCATCGAGGCGACGCTGTCGGTCCCCTGCAGGTGGGAGATGTCGAACGCCTCGATGCGCTGGGGAGGGATCGCGAGCCCGATCGCGCGGGACAGGCGCTCGACCGCCAGGGCCTCGTCGCCGCCGGTGCGCCGGAAGCGGACCCGGTGGCGCTCGCCGGCGTTGCGTTCGGCGAGGCGCACGCGCTCTGCCGCCGCGCCGCGCTGGGGGACCTTGACCGGGATGCGGGCGCCGCGCCTCGCCGCCAGGAACTCCTCGAGGAGGCCGGGGTTCGCCACGGCCACCGGAAGATGGACCTCGGCGGGCAGGAACGGGTTCGCATCGTAGAACTGGGGCAGGAACGCCTCCAGGAATCGCGCGGCGTCGAGCTCCTGCGCCTTCTCGAAGAAGAAGTCGCGGCGGTCCTGGACGGCCCCGCCCCGGACCACGAGCACCACGACCGCGACGTCCTGGCCGGACTCGAAGAACCCGAATACGTCGACGTTCTCGCCCTTCATGGACTGGACCACCTGGCGCTCGGCGACGTCGCGCACGGTGCCCAGCGCGTCGCGATACGCGGCCGCCATCTCGAAGTCCTGCGCCTCGGACGCGGCCAGCATCTTGCGCTCGAGGCTCCCCTGCAGCTCCTGGTTGCGCCCCTCGAGGAACAGGACGACGTCGGCCACCGCGGCGTCGTAGGCCTCCTTCGTGGTGAGGCCGGCCACGCAGGGTCCCAGGCAGGCATGCAGGTCGTAGTACAGGCAGGGCCTGGGCAGGTTGCCGTCGATCTCGAGCGTGCAGGTCCGGATCTGGAAGTGCCGGGTGATCATGCGCATGATCCGGCGGGCGAGGCCGCCCCAGAAGGGGCCGAAGTACGAGTGACCGTCCTCCAGGACACGGCGCGTGATCAGGGCGCGCGGCCAGGTCTCGCCCGTCGTGATCTTGACGTAGGGATACGTCTTGTCGTCGCGGAGGCAGACGTTGTACCGGGGCCGGTGCTTCTTGATGAGGGTGTTCTCGAGGAGCAGCGCCTCCAGCTCCGTGTTCGTGACGATCGTCTCGATGTCCGTGAAATGGCGCAGCAAGGCCCCGGTCTTGGCGTCCTCGCCGCCGCCGAAGTAGGTCGCGATCCGTTTCTTGAGCGAGCGCGCCTTGCCGACGTAGAGGAGCTTCCCTTTGTCGCCCCGAAAGAGATAGACGCCGGGGGAATCGGGGAGATTCTCCGGCGCCCGACGCTCGGTCACGACGGGAAGTGTAGCAAGAGTCTTCCGGGCCGGTTCGATATGATCCTGTCGTGCCCATGTACGAATGTCCGTACTGCTACACCCCGGTGGAGCCGGGCACGCCGGTGTGTCCAAAGTGCGGCCGTGAGATCGAGCGGTGGCAGACCGGCTTCTACACGCGACAGCGGCCGCTCGCCGCCAGGTCGCGGACGGCGGTCTGGGCGGCGGCCTCCGCCGCATTGCTTCTCGTTTTGGCGGGATTTGCCAGGGCCTGTCACTTGTTATAGCGGGTATGAGGCGCATGCGGCTCGCGCTCGCCGCCTTGGTCTGGGCCCTCGGGGTCGCGGATGCCGGTGCGCAGCTCGTGCCTCTCTCCCAGTGCGGCTCCGCGCTTCCCTGCTCGATCCCGACCGGCCTGCGCCCGGCCGACGCCGCGGCCCTCTCGCCCTACGGCCGGGTCGGCAACGGCAACACCCTCGTCGGGGTCGAGGTGGCCGGCCCGGAAGGCTTCAAGCCCGAGGTCATGACGCGTGGTCCGGCCGAGGATCCTTCCGATCGCGCGGCCCGCATCTTCCTCAAGCGCAACCCCGGCTTTGCGATGCCGAGGACGGCGCCGGCGCCGTCTCCGGGAGTCTCGATGGCGCCGGCACCGTCCTCAGGACTCGCCGCGCCGGAGAAGCCTCCCGCGGCTCACTCCGAAGCCGGAAAGCCCGAGGCCGCCGCCAAGCCGGAAGGGCCGGCATCGGCCCCGACGCTGCCCCCCGCACCGCCCCAACACTGAGCGTCAGCCCGGGCGAACCGGGGCGCGCGGAGGAAGCCGCGTCGCTTCTGAAGCCGTCGGGCGGACGCCCTAACGGAAGATCTCGAGCTCCCTCAGGCCGCGGATCTCGTCGCGGATCGCCGCCGCGGTCTCGAAGTCGAGCTCCTTGGCGGCGGCCTTCATCTTCTTCTCGAGCTCGGCGATCCTCCGGTGCAGCGACTCGGCGTCGGGAAGATCCGCCTTCGAGACCTTCGTCGGGATCTCGTAGTAGTCCAGGTTCGCCATGCGCACGAGGGGCGAGCCGATCTCCTTGATGATCGACGCCGGGACGACGCCGTGCTCGAGGTTGTACGCCTCCTGGATGCCTCGGCGCCGGGACGTCTCCTCGATCGCGCGGCGCATCGAGTCGGTCATCGCGTCGGCATAGAAGAGCACCCGCCCGCGCAGGTTCCGCGCGGCGCGTCCCGCCGTCTGGATCAGCGAGGTCTGGCTGCGGAGGAAGCCCTCCTTGTCGGCGTCCAGGATGGCGACGACGGCGACCTCGGGCAGGTCGAGGCCCTCGCGGAGCAGGTTGATGCCGATCAGGCAGTCGAACACGCCGCGGCGGAAGTCCGACAGGATCGTCACACGGTCGAGCGTCTCGATGTCCGAGTGGAGGTAGCGGCAGCGCACCCCGACCTCGGAGAAATAGTTCGTCAGCTCCTCGGCCATGCGCTTGGTCAGGGTCGTGACGAGGACCCGCTCGCCCGCCGCGGTGGCCTCGCGCACGACCGCCAGGAGGTCGTCGACCTGGCCCTTGACCGGCCGCACGGTGATCTCCGGGTCGAGAAGGCCGGTCGGCCGGATGACCTGCTCGACGATCTCGCCGCCCGCCCTCTCGAGCTCCTCGGGTCCGGGCGTCGCCGACACGGCGATGACCTGGTTGAGGCGCGTGCGGAACTCCTCGTAGGTCAGCGGCCGGTTGTCGAGCGCCGAGGGCAGCCGGAACCCGTAGTCCACGAGGACCTGCTTGCGCGAGCGGTCGCCGTGGAACATCCCCCGCACCTGCGGCAGCGTCACGTGGGACTCGTCGACCACGAGCAGGAAATCCCTCGGAAAATAGTCGAGCAGCGTCGGCGGCGGCTCCCCCGCCGCGCGGCCGGAGAGGTGCCGCGAGTAGTTCTCGATGCCGTTGCAGAAGCCGAGCTCCTTCATCATCTCGAGGTCGAACATCGTGCGCTGGTGGAGACGCTGGGCCTCCAACAGACGGTTCGCCGCCGTCAGCTCGGCCATGCGCGCGTCGAGCTCCAGGCGGATCGACGCGATCGCCCGCTCCATCGTCTCTCGCGGCGTGGCGTAGAACGTGCGGGGATACAGCGCGAGACGCTGCATGCGCTGGAGGGGCGTGCCGCGCAGCGGATCCGTGCGCGTGATCTTCTCGATCTCGTCGCCGAAGAACTCGACGCGGACCGCGGTGTCCTCGTAGGCCGGCTGGATCTCCAGGACGTCTCCACGGACTCGGAACGTCCCACGCGTCAGGTCCATCGACGTCCGCTCGTACTGCATCTCCACGAGCCGCGCCAGCAGGGCGGGCATCCCCTGCCCATCGCCGACCTCGAGGTAGGCGAGCATGTCGTAGTACGTCTCGGGCGCGCCGAGGCCGTAGATGCACGACACCGAGGACACCACGATCACGTCGCGCCGCTCGAAGAGCGCCTTGGACGCGGCCAAGCGGAGCTTGTCGATCTCGTCGTTGCGGGACGCGTCCTTCTCGATGTAGGTGTCGGTCTGGGGCACGTACGCCTCGGGCTGGTAGTAGTCGTAGTAGGAGACGAAGTACTCCACCGAGTTCTCGGGGAAGAAGCTCCGGAACTCCTGGTAGAGCTGCGCGGCCAGCGTCTTGTTGTGGGAGAGAACGAGAGTCGGCCGATTCACCGCCTCGATCGTCTTGGCGATCGTGAAGGTCTTGCCCGAGCCCGTCACGCCGAGCAACACCTGGTCCGTCCGCCCGTCCTGGAGCCCGGCGACGAGCCGGTCGATCGCCTGGGCCTGGTCCCCCTGCGGGGAGAAATCCGTCACGAGCCGGAACCGGCCGGCGGCCCGTGCCTGGGCCTCGAGGTAGCTCGCGGGCTTGGCGAAGGAATCGGGCGACGCCGGCGGCTTCTCCTTCGAGCCGGGACGTGGGCTCACGGCTTCACTCCGGATCGGGGATCAGAACGCGGGAGGGATGGAACGGGGACGCTCACGGAACAGCCGCTTATAGCATAACGGGACCGCTTGCCTCACAATCGCAGCGTGCGGTCCCTGGGGCGCATCCTGGCGGCGATCCTTCCCCTTCCCGTGGTCGCGCTGCTCGGCAGCGTCGCGGGCGGGTACGCCACCGAGTTCGTCCGCGTGCCGCGGGTCTCCCTGCTCGCGACCTACCGTCCCGACATCATCACCGAGATCGTCGCGCGCGACGGTTCGACGATCGCCCGCTACGCCATCGAGCGGCGGATCCTCGTGCACCGCTCGGCGATCCCCGCCGTGGTGCGCAACGCGATCGTAGCGACCGAGGACAAGAACTTCTATCACCACGGCGGCGTGGACCTGCCGCGCACCTTCTCCGCCCTCGTCACCAACGTCCAGGCGGGCGGGTACGCGCAGGGCGGCTCCACCCTGACGCAGCAGCTGGCCCGCGCGATCTTCCTCTCGCCCAACAAGACCCTCTCGCGCAAGATCAACGAGGCTCTCGTGGCGTTCGAGATCGAGAGGCGCTACTCCAAGGACCAGATCCTGACGATGTACGCCAACGAGATCTACCTGGGCCACGGGAACTACGGCGTCGAGGCGGCCTGCCGGTACTACTTCGGCAAGAGCGTATCCGCCGTGTCGCTGGCCGAGGCGGCGCTCCTCGCCGGCATCGTGCAGCGTCCGGAGGATCAGTCGCCGTTCCGCAATCCGGCGCTCGCGCGCGCGCGGCGCTCGACCGCGCTGCGGCGAATGCGCGCGGCGGGTTACATCTCGGAGGCCGAGCGCGCGGCGGCGGAGGCGGAGCCCCTGCCGAAGTCGCCGTTTCTCCCCGAGTCGATCATCGGTCCCTACTACTGCGAGGAGATCCGGCAGTACCTCGAGAGGACCTACGGCGAGAAGGACCTCTACCGCCGTGGCCTGCGGGTCGAGTCGACGCTCGACCCGGAGATGCAGGCATGGTCGGAGGAGGCGCTGGGCTGGGGGCTGCGCGCGGTCTCGCGGAAGCACGGCTTCCACAAGCCACGCAACCTGTCCGCCGAGGGGTATCGCTCGCTCGACACTTACGTGGACCCGAGCTGGGAGGGAGTCAAGATCGCCGAGGGCGTCTCGCTGCGCGGGGTCGTCACCCGGCTGACGGCCCTGGGCGCGGAGGTCCGCATCGGCGGGCAGTCCTGGTTCCTGCCGAACGCGGGTGTGGCGTGGACCGGCGCCGCGACGGCCAACAAGATCCTGCACGCCGGCGACCTGATCACGGTCATCGTGCAGAAAAACAAGGATGGCAGCCTCGTGCTCGGGCTCGACCAGGAGCCGCGCGAGGAAGGCGCGGTGCTGATCCTGGAGAACTCGAGCGGCGCCATCCGGGCCATGGTGGGAGGCTCCGACTGGTCGCAGTCCAAGTTCAATCGCGCGACGCAGGCCCTGCGGCAGGCGGGATCCGCGTTCAAGCCGTTCGTCTACCTGACGGCTCTCGAGCAGGGCTACACCGGCGCCGACACGGTCTTCGACGGGCCGCTCTCGATCACGATCGACCCGCGCCAGCCGCCCTACCGGCCCATGAACTACGACGGGAAGTTCCACGGGATCGTGACGTTCCGCAAGGCGCTCGAGCACTCCTACAACATCCCGGCCGTGCGGGTGGCGCGGATGGTCGGTCTCTCCAAGGTCGTCGACACGGCGCACCGGCTGGGCGTGCGCCAGGAGCTCCATGCCTACCCGTCGCTCGCGCTCGGCGCCTTCGAGGTCAGCCTCGTCGAGCTCGTGTCGTCGTACTCCGTCTTCGCGAACCAGGGACTGGCGTTCACGCCCTACCTGATCGAGCGCATCACGGACTCGAATGGCGACGTGCTCGAGCAGGCGCACCCCGACGCCCGCGAGGTCGAGAGCCCGCAGACGTCCTACCAGCTGCTCCAGATCCTGCGCGGCGTTACCCAGCGCGGGACCGCGGGGCCGGCCATCGCGCGCGCGGGACTCAAGCTGAACATCGCGGGCAAGACGGGCACGACGAACGACTACACCGACGCCTGGTTCATCGGGATGACGCCGCGGTACACGGTCGGCGTCTGGGTGGGCAACGACCAGAAGACGATCTCGATCGGCAAGGGCGCGGAGGGAGCGAAGGTCGCCCTTCCCATCTGGATCCGCATTCTCGAGAAGATGCGCGACAACGGACGCATCGATCCGCAGGAGGACTTCGAGGTTCCGCCGAACATCGTGTTCGTGCCCATCGACTACGACACGGGGCTGAAGGCGACGGCGGACAGCCCGATCCCGGTCCTGGAGGCCTTCGTCAGCGGCTCCCAGCCGACCGAGGAATGGAGCGCGCACTCGCAGGAGATCTCGCGCCTCCCCTGGTCGCTGCAGCAGCCCTTCTACGTTCCGAAGAAGGGCGAGTCGGGCGAGAGCGAGGAGGAGCCGCCCGCGCCGGGAGTCCCTCCCGCACCGCGAGCGCCCGCGTCGGGCGCCGCACCGGCGCCGACCCCGCGGCCCTCGCGCTGAGCCGGCGGCATCGTGCCGCCGAGACGCTCGCGGCGCCTACGCCGCGCGAGAGCGGCCGCGCCTACGCCGCGCGAGAGCGGCCGCCTACGCCGCGGGAGAATTCGTCGGGTTCGCGCTCTGCACGTCGACCATCACCGTCGCGACGACGTCGCGTTGCAGGCGGACGTGGACCGTGTGGATGCCGATGCGGCGGATGGGCTCGGCCAGCTCGACGCGACGGCGGTCGACCTCGATGCCCCGCGCCGCCAGCGCGTCGGCGATGTCCGACGACGTGACGGACCCGTACAGCTGGTCTCCCTCGCCCGCCTTCTTCTTGATCACGAGGGTCGTGCCTTCGACCTTCTTGGCGACCTCCTCGGCCACGCCCTTCTCGTGCAGCATCTTCTGGTCGTACTTCTTCTTCTCTTCGGACAGCCGCCGCAGGTTGGCGTCCGTCGCCTCGTAGGCCGAGCCCAGCGGAAACAGGAAGTTGCGGGCGTAGCCCGGCTTCACGTTGACGGTCTCGCCGCGGTGACCCAGCCCGCGGACGTCGTCGGCCAGTATGACTTTCATGATCTCTCCAATTACCCCTTTGCGTCGCCGTCGCCCCGAGATCCCTCGCCGCGCCGGCGAAAATCGACGTACCAATCGAACAGGCCCAGCAGCGCTACCGCGACGTTGATCGGGAAGTAGCCCGCCAGCACGTACAGACCCGCCCGGAGAAACCGAGCCCGGACCCACCTCCGGAGGAAGTGGCAGATGATAGAGAGGCCCGCCACGAAAAACAAGGCCAGGAGCGGCAGGAGCAGGTTCCCGGCGGCCCGGCGCGGCTCCCCCGCCCCCACCGCAAAAACCGCTCCGCCCGCCACGAACAGGGCGGCCACGAGCGGCGGCACGCGGAGCTCGCCGAACCGTACGACGTCGGCCGTCACGCTCGGGCGCGCGCCGGCCGCGCCCCCGTAGAAGGCGACCCCGGCTCCCAGCACCCAGAGCGCGCCGAAGATCCCCCAGAGGTAGCGGCTCGCGAGCTCCTTCGCTCCGGCGAGCATGGCGCGCACGCTCGCGACCGTCGCGGCATCGGCGCCGCTCTTCGAATAGGAGTCCACGACCGCAGGCGTCATCCGGTCGAAGGACGCCACCGCCTCCGCCGACAGCGAAGGCCCCGGCCCACTCGCCGCCGCGGCGAAGAGCGCGCCCAGAACGGCGCACCCCGCGAGGACGATGCCGAGATAGCAGCGGGAGGGATCCGAGCCCGCCCGGAGAAACGCCACGGAGGCCGTCGGCAGCAGCGTCACGGCTCCGGCGAGCAGCGTCATGGCGACCGACTCGGCCAGGTCGCCGATCGCCCAGGTCACGCCGAACACGACCGCGGCCGCGAGCGAGCAGGCGAGCGCACCCGCGAGAAAGCCGCGGCGATGGGCGAGCCGAACGGTCGGCACCGCGGCGAAGGCGACGCCCAGCCCGCCGACGAGCGGGATCAGGAAGATCGCCGAGAAGCATGCCGCGGCCCAGAGACCCGCGAGCGGGATCTCGAATCGACCCGTCGTGCCCGTCGTGCTCTGCAGCGGCGAGGGCTGCGCGCTCTCCATGGCTCAGGGGCTCGGGACTCGGAGCGGCCGGCTCCGATCAGTCCGTCGCGTACGGCAGGAGCGCGATCGAACGCGCGCGCTTGATCGCCGTCTGGAGCTTCCGCTGGTGGAGCGCGCAGGTGCCCGAGATGCGGCGCGGCAGGATCTTGCCGCGCTCCGGGATGAACCCCTGCAGCAGCTTGACGTCCTTCCAGTCGATGTACTCGAGCTTCTCCGCGCAGAACTTGCAGACCTTGCGCCGGCGGACGAAGAACTTCTTCCGCGGTCCGCCCTTGCCGTCGCGGCCCTTCGCGTCGCGGCTGCCGGAGCGTCCCGAGGGGGGGCCTCCCATTCTCATGGCTCGGCGCTCCTTTCAGCGGCCGGCGGGACGGCGGGCGTCGCCGCCGCGGATTCCGCCGGAGGCGCCGGCGGCCGGGGCGGACGCTTCAGCGCCTTCTTCCTGAGACGCTCCGCCATCTTGCCGGCGCGCTTGAGCTCCTCATCGACGCGCACGGCCAGGTGCCGGAGGACCTGATCCGAGAGGCCCATGCGGCGCTCGGCCTCGGCCACCGCGGCGGGAGGCGCATCCACCTGCCAGTAGACGTAGTGGGCCTCGCGCTTGCGGCCGATCGGGAACGCCAGGCGGCGCCGGCCCCAGGGCTCTTCCTTGACCACGGTGGCCCCGCCGTCGGTCAGGATCTTCTTGTATTCGCCCGCGAGCTTGCTCGCGTCTTCGTCGCTCAGGTCCGGGGTGACCAGGACGACGATGTCGTACAGCCTCATGATGTCCTCCTCATGGATATCAATCCGGATCGAGGCGGTCCGGAGAGGAAGGTAAAACGTTCGAGTGCCGCATCGCGGCCTCGATTCCCTGTGTGACCCAGAGGCGCAGCGCGTCCACGGCGCGCTCGACGGTCTGGTCGAGCAGCGCCCGCTCCGCCTTCGCGAAGGGCTCGAGCACGTAATCGGCGAGATCGCGTTCCTGCCGCGAGTACCGCTCGCCGCGGATGCCGACGCGCAACCGGGGGAACTCGATCGTGCCGAGGTGGGACACGACCGAGCGGAGCCCCTTCTGTGTGCCGCCGGACCCGCGCGCCCGCATCCGCAGCTGGCCGAGGGACAGGTCGATCTCGTCGACTACGACGCACAGCGCCGATGGGTCGACTTCGTGTTTCTGGCAAAGAGCGCGAACCGCCTCGCCCGAGGCGTTCATGTACGTCTGCGGCAGTGCGAGCAGAACCTGGCTCGGACCCACCCTGCCCCGCCCGACGCGCGAGGAGCACTCGCGCGACCGGATCCGGATTCCCTCCTGCTCCGCGAACTTCTCGACGACCCGAAACCCCGCGTTGTGCCGCGTGTCCTCGTAGTCGCCCCCCGGATTCCCGAGGCCGACGATCGCGTGCAGAGACTACTTCCCCTTTTCCTTCTCCTTCTTCGCCGGGGCGGCTTCCTCGCCGCCCTCCTCCTCCGCGACGGCCTTGCCCTTCTTCAGGACCTCGGGCTCGGCCGGCTCGGCGGCGGCGCCCTCGACGGCCGCGGCGGCGGGCTCCTCCTCGCGGATCGGATGCGTGACGTGGAGGACGACCTTCTCGGGGTTGTCGACGACCGTGACGCCGTCGGGCACCGGCAGCTCGGAGACGCGGATCGCATCGCCGATCCCGAGCTCCGTCACGTCCACCGCGATGTGCGCGGGGATGTTTCCCGGAAGGCACTCGATCTCGATCTCGCGCGTCACGACGTCCAGGATGCCCTGATCGGTCTTCACGCCTCGGGCGACGCCGATGACCTCGATCGGCACCCGGACGGTGACCTTCACGTCCATGAGGACGCGCACGAAGTCGATGTGCACGGGCTTGCGCGACACCGGGTGGCGCTGCAGCTCGCGGATCATGGCGTGCCGGCTCTGGTCCGAGCCCGCCAGCTTCAGGAGGAAGATGGCGTTCTCTCCGGCGCCCTCGCGGAAGCGGTCCGCCAGCTCCTTGCGGCCCACGGAGATCGACACGTTGTCCTTCCCGGCGCCGTACACGACGCCCGGGATGCGCCCCTCCGCCCGGCTGCGCCGGGCCTCGTTCTTTCCGATCGTCGAGCGTTTCTCGACGTTGAGCTCGATGGTCTTCATGGCCTTACCCCGCGGGGGAAACCCCGCGCAAAGAGGCGGATTCTACACGAAAAGCGAAGAAACGGAAGCCCCGTCGTGGATCCGCTGGATCGCCTCGCCGAGGAGCGGCGCGACCGAAAACGACCGGATCCGGGGGCAGCGGGCCTTCGACGCGCTCACCGGAATCGTGTTGGTGACCAGCACCTTCTCCAGCCGGGACGCGTTGATCCGCTCGATCGCGGGGCCCGAGAAGCACCGCGTGGACCGCCGGCCGCGAAGATCCTCGCGGGCGCCCTACGCCTCGAGCGCCGCCTCCGCCTGGATGAGCGTCCCCGCGGTGTCGATGATGTCGTCGAGAATCAGGGCGTCCTTGCCCTGCACGTCGCCGATGACGTTCAGGATTTCCGCTCTCGTTCGGGCCCGTGCGCCGCTTGTCGACGATCGCGAGCGAGGCGTCGAGCCTCTTCGCGAACGCCCGCGCCCGCTCGACCCCGCCGACGTCCGGAGAAATGATCGTGAGGTCGTCGATCTCCATCTTGCGGACGGATTCGAGCAGCACGGGCGCGGCGAAAAGGTGGTCCACCGGGATGTTGAAGAAGCCCTGGATCTGCGCGGCGTGCAGGTCCATCGTGAGGATCCGGTCCGCGCCGACGGCCGTCAGGAGATCCGCCATGAGCTTGGCCGCGATCGGCACGCGCGGGCTTGTCCTTCCTGTCCTGCCGCGCGTAGCCGAAGTACGGGCATCACCGCCGTGAGGCGCGAGGCCGAGGATCGGCGGAACGCGTCGAGCAGGATCAGCAGCTCCATCAGGTGGTCGTTGACGGGCGAGCAGGTCGGCTGGACCATGAACACGTCGGCGCCGCGCACGTTTTCGTCGATCTGGCAGTAGTCCTCGCCGTCGGAGAAGTTGTAGAGCGTCAGCTCGCCGAGCGGGATCCCCGAGGTAGGCGCAGATCTCCTGGGCCAGGGCCGGGTGTGCGCGACCCGAGAAGATCTTCAGGTCGCCGTAGTTGAAGGCGTGGGAGCTCAAGCGAGGGGATTCTAACCAAAACGGGTTTAGCGTGGACGGACCGGCTTTTCCTGGAGGGAGGCTGCCATGCGCCACACCCGATTCCTCCTGGTCCTCCTCGCGGCCGTGATCCTCGGCTCGGGCCGGTGCACGCACGACGAGATGACGACGAATCCCGGATCCATGCCCGTCGTGAACGAGATCCAGCCCAGCTCGGAAGTTGCCGGCGGCGTGTTCATCGTCCTCGGAACGCACTTCGACCAATCGGCCACGTTCGACCTGCGCCAGGGAAGCGTCGTCAGGGCGACGCTGACGAACGTGATCCTGGCGAGCGACGATCCGGCGAAGATTCAGATCAACGGGACGATCCCGCCGGGAACGCCGAAGGGGAAGTTCCAGGTCTGCGTCACCACGAGCGCCGGGACGGGCTGCGGGCCCGCGCTGGTCGAGGTCGTCTAGACCGTATCGGGCGGTTCGATCCGGTCGATCCGCGCGGCGTAGCAGCCGCGCTTCGCGTAGTGCGCGTGGATGTACGCGACGCGGGGGTTCTCGAAGAACCGGCCGATCAGATCCTCCGCGCACTCCCCGTCGACGACGTCGGCGTCGATCATGAGGTCTTCGGGATCGAACGCCCGCAGCGACAGCAGGCGCCGTCGCATCACCTCGGGCACCTCGTCGACCGCGTCGTAGGGCGTCTCGGCACCCTCCCGCACGAAGATCGCGTGGCTCGCGCGGTAGGGGTTGTCGGCCGGCTGGTGCGTGTGGTTCACGAGCAGCACGGTCTCGCCCGGTTCGGCGTCCCGGACCTCGATGCGGTCCGGGAACCCGGGCTTCGCGTCGACCACGTAGCGTCGGGCGCCATGGAGCCGAAGCGCCGCGTCGGGAAGGCCGTAGAGGTGTCGAAAGCGTTCCGGCGAGAGACCCGTGATCCGAAAGCCCCGAAAGCTCATGGCGTCCCCCTTCCTTCGCATCAACACGGAGACAAGGGAAAAGGACGCAGAGGCCAGGCGTGTCGACGGCGGCGGCCCGGAGACGGATGGCTGGGGCGCTAGGACTCGAACCTAGAAATGCCGGCTCCAAAGGCCGGTGCCTTACCAATTTGGCGACGCCCCATCCGGCGGGACGGACTCATTTTCGCGGAAACCTCGCGGATTCACAACGCGAGAGGCCCGCCCTCGCCGAATGGAGGCCGCGGACGGCGCTCTACTTGTCGAGTTTGAGCTTCAGGCCCTCGGCGGCGACCTTGATGTTCGCGCCCTTGGTCTCGCTCTTCAGGTTGATCACGACGCCCTTGCTGTTGCGGAGCGACGAGATCCCCGCGCCCTTGCCGGCCGTGCCCTCGGCTCCCGCGGCGGCGTAGACGCCGTCGAAATCGTCGAGGTTCTTCAGGTTGTAGACGCCGCCCGTCGCCGACGCCTTGGTGACGCCGACTTCCGCGACGGAGAGGCCGTCGATCTTGACCCTGTAGGTCTGGCCCTTGTAGCTGAGCGTGCCGCTGCCCCAGCTCCAGCCCACGCCGGCGGCCACGGTGCCCTCCGAGAGCGTGAGCGTGGCATCGGGCATCTTGTCCTCGGCCCATACCGGCGCCACGAACGCGGCGACCGCGAGCACCGCCAGGGCCACCCAGGCGATTCGTCCTCGACGCATGGCTCCTCCTCGACCCAAACGGCGGACGGCCGGGGGATTCCGGCGGTCCGGCAAGAGTCCTTCGAGGATCCGTGCAATAACGAGGCCCGATCCCGGCGAGTTGTTCCCGAATCTAGCCCGTCGCCTCGGAACCCTCGTCGTGCTGCGCTGCGCCGGCGAGGGGTGGCGCGGTGGGCGCGAGCGACTTGACCTTGTCGTACTCCTCGAGAATGCGCTTCTCCATCCGCTCGCGGGTCTCGCGGTTGAGCGGATGGGCGACGTCCTTGAACTCGCCGTTCTTCTTGCGCTTGGAGGGCATCGAGATGAAGAGCCCGTTGGGCCCATGGATCACTTTCAGATCGGACACCAGAAAGCACTCGTCGATCACGATCGAGACGTAGGCCTTGAGCTTCTCCTCGTTGACGGGAAACACCTTGACCTGGGTGATGTTCATGAGAGGTCTCCGGGTGAGGGTTGGATGCGGTCTCGATACTCGCCGCGTGAGAGGGTCCGGCAGCGCAGGAGCCGCGCCTCCGGATGACGTTGCGCCAGGATGTGGAAGGCCTGCCGTGTGACGCCGTGCAGCGCGATCGTGGATCCGGATCCGCTGATCGCGATGTCGCGCGAAGCGCGTTGCGCCGACCGCACGTACTCCTCCATCCTGGGCTCTACTCGTTGCACGGCGGATGCCAAGTCGTTCGGGCCGAAGAAGCCGTCCTTCGCGCCGACCGCCAGAGTGTCCGGCAGCGTCCCGCGACCGGCGTAGGCGCGGTAGACGTCTGCGGTCGAGATCGAGAACGGCGGGACCAGCAGGACGAGCTCGGCGGGCGCGCCGTCCGGGAGCGGTAGGACGCGCTCGCCGTGCCCGGACACGTCGGCCTCGCCGCCCGCCAGGAAGAAGGGAACGTCGCTCCCGAGCGCGGAGGCCACCGGTTCGAGCGCGCCCACTTCGTCCGGGATCTTCCAGAGCCGCGCGAGGAGCAGGAGCGCCGCGGCCGCATCGCCGCTGCCGCCTCCGAGGCCTCCTCCCATCGGAACCCTCTTCTCCAGGCGAAGGCGGGCGCGGGCGGCGATCCCCGACCGCTCCGCCAGAAGGCGCGCCGCGCGCACGACGAGATTGTCCTCCCCCGCCGGAACCGCGGGATCGTCGCAGGAAAACGCGAGCGCGTCGGCGGTCTCCACCGTCAGGCGGTCCGCGAGGTCGATCGAAACGATCCGCGAGCGGATCTCGTGGTAGCCGTCGGGACGCAGGCCCCCAACGCGCAGCTCGCGGTTGACCTTGGCCGGCGCCAGGCAGGAGAGCCTCATGGCCGGCCACTCGGAGGCGCCGGCGCCGTTGCGCCGAGCGGCTCCGTCGCGATGAGCGACAGCGACAGGCTCCGCCCCGAGGCGTCCTCCTTGAGCGCGATGCGCTCGGGCCACGGATGGAACTCTCCCGCATAGGAGACCGAGAGCCGGCCGCCGCTCCCGCTCAGCGCGAGCGAGCGGAGCCGCTGCGCCTGCAGGTCGAGCACCCCCTCCGCGCGGTAGGGGCTCGCCGCTCCACTCCACGTCAGGAGGCAGTCCGCGCCGTCGCGCCCGGCGACCATCAGGGCGTCGGAGTCCCCGCGCCAGACGCCCGCCAGGACCGAGCGAAGGGCCTCGGGATCCACGACGAACGCCTTGCGGTCCTCCCCGGTGATCACGCCGGCGTCCTCGCGCTCGCCCTCGCGGTACTCCGCGATCCGGGACCCGAACGGCCCGGTCAGGGACGCCGAGCGGATGCGGCTGCCGCCGTAGGTGACGGCGAGCGTTCCCGGGACCGACGGCAGTCCCGACGTGCCCATGCGCGCGTCGTAAAGCAGCCGCGCCGGCGGAAGGCTGTCCGCGCGCTGCCGCGCCGCGGTCCAGGCGGAGAGCGCCGCGCGAACGTCGTCGGGGCCGGCGGGGGCGAAGCTCCGCAGGGCGCCGCCGCCGGAGCAGGACGAGAGGAGGGTGAGGAGGAAGGAGAGGCCGGCGAATCCGAGGAGCGCGCGCGGTCTCAACGCTGCGTGACGGGTGACCCGGCCCGGCGGAGCTTCTCGCGCACGCGCTCGGGCTCCTCGTGCTTGAGCTGCAGAGCCTTTTCCCAGTGCCGCACCGCGGACTCCACGTTGCCGAGCTTCGCGTCGAGGTCTCCCATGTGCTCCTCGATCGTCGGATCGGCGGGCTCCCGGCGGTACGCCTCGCGCAGGTTGCGCTCGGCGTTGTCCATCTTGCCGAGGCGGAAGTACGCCCAGCCGAGCGAGTCCAGGTACGCCGCGTTGCGCGGCTCGCGGCGGACGGCCCTCTCGAGGAAGTCGCGGGCCCGGTCGAGCTGCACGCCCTTGTCGGCCCACATGTAGCCGAGATAGTTGAGAGTCGGTGCGTCGTTCGGGCGCATCTCGAGAATCTGAAGGAAGACCTTCTCGGCCTCGGCTCCGTCGCCCGCGCGCTCGAGGCTCGACGCCAGCCGGAACAGGGCCTCGGTGTTTTCCGGATACTTGCGCGACGCCTCCCGCGCGATCCGCGCGGCCGCGTCGTAGTCCTTGAGGCGGGCGTACGCGTCGGCCGCGGCGTTCATCCGGTCGATGTCGTCGGAGGCTCCGAGCTCCTCGAGCTTCGCGTGGGCCGCCTTCTTCTCGGCCGGGTCCGCGGAGTGCGCCTGGAACTCGGCCGCGGTCGCGGCCCACTCCGGCTCGGTCGTGTCCGCCGCCGCGTACGCCCGCGAGCGCTGCAGACCGTCGGCCCAGTCCTCGGCGTCCCGGTCGGCCGCGAGCAGGATGCGTGCGGCGCGGGAGTTGACCTGCTTGCCGACCAGCGCCGCCGGGCCCAGGATGCGGCGCGCCGAGGCGTAGTCGCGCTGCAGGTAGGCGATGAAGCCGAGCTCCACGGTCGCGGCCTGCTTGCTCTCGGCCTTGTGCGGGTCGTCGCCCGCCCGGCGGATCAGGTCGTCGTAGATCGCCTTCGCCTCGTCGAAGCGGCGCTCGCGCGCGAACTCCGAGGCGAGCACGCGCCGGGGCTCGGGTCGTCCGGATCCGCCTCGATCAGGGCGCGGAGAATCTTCTCGCCCTCCGCCGACTGCGACTGCTCGAACAGCACGGTCGCGAGGAGCCGCTTGGCCGCGGCATCCTCGGGCCGCTTGGCGAGGAGCTCTCGCGCCCTCTTCTCGGACTCCGAAAAGCGTCCCGCCCGCGCGAGGTCGAGCACGATCCGTTCGGTCACGGCGTTGTTGGAGGAATCCCGCTTCTGGAGCTCCTCGAGAAGCGCCAGCGCCTCGTCCATCTTGTCCTGATCCTCGTAGAGGTCGACGAGCGCCGCCGAGATCTCGCGGTCCGCGGGATCGAGCTCGTGCAGCGAGCGGTAGAGCGCCTCGGCCTCCTTCCACCGTCCGCTCTTCGCCTTGGCCTCGGCGGTCAGGCGCTGAATGCCAGGCTGGCCCGCGACCTCCGGGAGGCCGTCGAGGACCTGCGCGGCCTCGGCGGCGCGGTCGGCCGCGAGGAGGGCCCTCGCGAGCCCCACGGCCGTCGCGACGTCGCCGGGGGCGAGACGCCGGGCCGCGTTGAGCTGTTCGATGGCGGCCGGCAGCCGCGACGGATCCTTCTCGGCGGCGGCGAGCTCGAGGGCGCCCAGGAGGCGCCGGGCCTCGGCCAGGTCGGGGTCGAGGGCGACCGCCTTGCGCGCCTCCGCCGTCGCCTCGTCGATGACGTTCAGGTCCCGCAGGAGCTGCGCGTACTCCAGATGGACGACCGGATCCGACGGGAGCTTGGCGAGGACCTTGCGGTAGAGCCCGAGCGCTTCCTGGAACTGCCCGTCGGCGACCGCGGAGCGGGCCGCCAGGAACATCTTGCGGCTCTCGAGGAGCTCGGCGGCCTCGGGCGGTGTCGCGGCGGATCCGGCCCCGGGGATCCATAACGCGCAGACCCCGAGGACGAACATGAGCACGAACGCTCGCTGTCCGCGCGCGGGGACACGTCGTCTGTTCACTCACGCAATGTAGCACGCCGAACGCTCGCGAAATTCCGCGTGCGACCTTCCGACACGCTCGTCGAGCGGCGGCCCGACCGGGATTCGCTCGCGGTTCTCGGCTCCTTCGAACACCCCGCGGCGCGGGCGTCCGGCGCGCCGTCGCCGGGCCCCTCTTCCACCGCGCGCTCCCGGACGTTTTCGAGTTCGCGGCGCGTTCCCCACCTCGGCCGCCTCCGGAGCCGGCGCGAAGGAGGCTCCCTGCGATGGACCGAGCCGCGCGGCTCTCGATAGCGGGAAAAGCAGGGACCCGGCCACGAGCATTTCCGGGAAACGGCGAGTACGCGATAATCGGAGCGAAAATGCCTCGACTCGGCGTCCTTCTCGTCCGCGCCGGCGCCCTGACCGAGGAGAGCGTGAACCGTGCGCTCGCCATCCAGGGCTTCGCCGGCGGCCGCATCGGCACGCTCCTCATCGAGCGAGGCTCCGTCTCCGAGGACGACGTGGGCAAGGCTCTGGCCGAACAGCATGGCTGCGAGTACGTCCCGTGGACGCGCCTCGGCTCCGTGCCGGCGACGGTGACCGCGGCGCTGCCCGCGAAGTTCGCGATCCGGCACTCGGCGATTCCCGTCGAGCTCCACGAGAACCACCTGCGCATCGTCCTGCGCGATCCCGCCAACCTGAGGATCCTGGACGAGCTCTTCTTCGTGACCGGGAAGAAGATCGTCCCGGCCACGGCGCCCGAGGTTCGCATCTACCAGGCGCTCGAGAAGTACTACGGCGAGCGGCGCACGCCGCGCTTCGCCATCCTCGCGGAGAAGCTCTCGCGCCCCACGCTCGCCTCGATCATCAAGAAACCGCTGCCGCCGCCGCCCGACTTCTCCGCGACGCCTCGGGCGATGCCCGGCGATCCGGTGCCGAACGTCGAGCTCGATCCGGAAGACGGCTCGGTGACTCCTCTCTGGAAGCTCGTTCCCGACGAGCCGCCGGTCGGCTGGGGCGGGCTCCCGCCGCCGCCCGAGGAAGCCGTCGAAGAGGAGCCCGAGTCGATTCAATGGGAGGAGCTGCCTCCCCAGCCGGCCTGGCAGGCGGAGGCCACCGACTCGCGCGGCGGCCGCGCGACGTCTCCGTCGGTCCCGATCCCGCCCCGGCGCCCCATTGCGCCGAGCGAACCGGCGCCGCCGCCGCCGCCGCAGAAGGCCGGAATCCCGTCGCCGGAGGAGGTCGCGTCGATCCTCGCGGCCCGCCAGCGCGACGAGGTCTTCGAGGCCGTCCTGAAGGTGCTCACCCGCCGCTTCCGCCGCAGCGCGGTCCTCGCGGTTCGCCCGGAGGGAGTCGTCGGCTGGGCCGGCTCCGGCGAGCGTGTCCGCCCGGAGGCCCTCCGCGGGCTCGACATCCCGTGGTCCGAGCCTTCCCTCTTCCTGAACGTGCGGATGAGCCGCTCCTTCTATCTGGGGCCTCTGCCGCCGCTGCCCCGCCACAAGGACCTGGCCGACGCCCTCGGGGGTTGGCCCGTCGAATGCCTCGTCCAGCCCGTCCTCATGCGGGAAAAGACGGTCGCGTTCCTGTACGTCGAGTGCGCCTCCGCCCAGGGGGCGACGCCGGCGGATTTGACGTTCGTCCGGGAGCTCGCCAGCGCCGCGGCCGCCGCGCTGGCCGCAGCCATCCGCTTGAAGAAACAGCAGGTTATATAATCTCGTCAAGTCCGGAGGCACCGTGATCAAAGCCGACATCGTGGATCGTGTCGTCGATCTGGCCCAGATTCCCAGGGCGAAGGCGGCCACCGCCGTCGAGACGGTGATCGAGGCGATGCGCTCGGCGCTGGGCGCCGGCGACCGGATCGAGCTGCGCGGTTTCGGCGTTTTCCAGGTGAAGCGCCGCAAGCGCGGCATCGGCCGCAACCCGAAGACCGGCGTCGAAGTTTCGATCCCGCCCGGAAACACGATTCGGTTCAAACCCGGCAAGGACCTGCGCGATCTGACCTAGCCTTCTACCTCGACATAGAATCCGCACCATGCCGCGCATCGGCGAGCTGCTCGTGGCGGAGGGCGTCCTTTCGGAAGTCGCCGTCCAGAGCGCGCTCGGATTTCAGCGTCACACCGGCGAGCCGTTCCGCCTCGGCACCATTCTCCTCGACCGCGACCTGCTCGGCGAGGACAGCCTCATGCGGGCGCTCTCGGTCATCCACCGGTGCGACTACGTGGCGTGGTCCGAGATCCTCCAGGCGCCTCCGAAGGTCGTACGCCTGCTCCCCGAGCGCACGGCGGTGCGGCTCGGCGCGATTCCGTACGGGCTCGAGGGCCGCGGGCTTCGCGTGGCGTTCAAGAACCCCTCCAACCTCGCGGCGGTGGACGAGGTCTCCGCGGTGACGAACCGCCCCGTGATTCCCGCCGTCATCTCCGAGGTGCGTCTGGTCCAAGCGCTGAATCTCTTCTACGGGCGACAGGTGCCGATCGAGTTCCGCAACGTGCTGCTCAAGCTGGAACGCAACGAGGAGCGCCGCCTCTACCGCACGCGCGCCACCCTGAGCGCCGAGGTCCCCGGGCCGGAGCCCGGCGTCGCCGTGCTCGAGACCGCCCGCCCGATCCCGATCGAGGGAGACCATCCCGCGCCCGAGGTGGCCCTGCCCGGGCCCGCGGAGCCGCGCGCCGCGAGCGCGTACGACGCGCCGTTCGTGTCGGCGGAGATTCCGACCGCGGATCTGGCCGACGCGACCGATTTTCTGCCCGGATACGCGCCGCCGCGCGTGGTCTCTCCGGAGGAGCAGGCACGGCAGATGTGGAAGGACACGTCGCCCGCGACGGTGCGAAGCGAGAAGGCCGAGGCCGCCGATCTCGCGGCGGGAGCGATGTGGACGAGCGCACCCGAGAAGTCTCCGGCGCCGCCCGCGACTCCGCCGCCGCCGGCAACCGCGGTCCCGCCCGAGCGCGCGACCGCGCGCGACCAGGTGGCGGAGTCCCTGCTCGAGGAGCTCTCCCAGACGTTTCCCAGGGTCCTCCTCCTGACCTCGGCGCAGGAATCCATTCAGGGCTGGACCGCCCGCGGCGGCGGCGTGACGCGCGAGGCGATCGCGCGCGTGCGCATTCCCTGGGGCGAGCCGTCGATCTTCGCGTTCGTCAAGCTTTCGGGAATGCCCCACAAGGGCGCGCTCTCGCGCATCCTCCTGCCTCCCGTGCTGACGCAGATGCTGGGACCCAAGGCCTCGGTGTCGTGCGCGGTCTTCCCGGTCCGCATCAAGGATCGGCTCGTCGCGTTCCTCTACGCCGATCGCGCCGGGGCACCGCTGTCGGACCAGGACTACCGCAACCTCGAAATTGCGTCGAGCTCCCTCGGGAGCTCGCTCGCCCGTCTCCTGCTCGACCTGCGCAGGGGCGTTCCGCCGTCCTAAGACCATAGTCCCCTGAGCGGACCCGAGCTGCCCGCGGACTTCGTCGAGCCGCCGCCCGCGCCGGGCCGGTGGGGCCGTGTCGCGTCCCATCCCCTGTTCCACCTGGCGCTGTTCGCGGCGACCTTCGTGACGGCGACGCTCGCGGGAGGCCTTGCCTTCACCGACAGCGGCGGTCTCCTCGCGCGCGGCGGCCACTTCGCGGACGGGCTGCCGTTCTCGATTCCGCTCCTGACGATCCTGGGAATCCACGAGCTGGGTCACTGGGCGATGTGCCGGCGCTACGGCCTCCCCGCGACGCTGCCCTACTTCCTGCCGTCGCCGCTCCTGATCCCCCCCGTGTTCAACTTCGCCGGCACCTTCGGGGCGCTCATCCGGATCAAGGCGCCGATCCGCACGAAGCGCGTGCTCCTCGACGTCGGCGCCGCCGGACCGCTGGCGGGATTCCTCGCCTCGCTCCCCTTCCTGCTCTACGGCGTGTCCCGTCCGCGCCCCAGCACGACGCCGCTCACGGACCAGACCATGCTCTTCCACTACCCGCTGATCGTGCGGTTGGCCCAGCACTGGACGCACGTCGGCCCCTACACGAGCGCGACCGTCCACGAGCACCCCACGTTCATGGCCGCCTGGTTCGGCCTTCTCGTGACCTCGCTCAACCTGCTGCCGATCGGTCAGCTCGACGGCGGACACGTGCTGCGCGCGGCGGTGGGCCGGCGTCAGCCGATCGTCTCGGCGTTCGTGGCCGGAATGTGCCTCGTCGCCGGCGTCGCCGGGCCCGCCGGCTCCGCGACCTGGGCGATCTTCGGGGTCATCGCGCTGGCGGTCATGGGCCTCGCGCATCCGCCGGTCGACGATGACGACACGCCGCTCGACTTCGGGCGCCTGCTGATCGCGCTCGCGTGCGTCGGGGTGTTTTTGCTCTGCTTCTCGCTCTCGCCGATCGGGTATCCCTGAGCCTCAGCCCGGCGGCGGCTCGAGCTCCACGAGAAACGTGGCGGGTCCCTGGTTGACGAGCGCGACGTCCATCGTCGCGCCGAAGGTCCCCGTCTCCACGGCGACGCCGAGCTCCCGCAGCGCCGCGACGAAGCCCTCGTAGAGCGGCTCCGCCTGCGGGCCCGGCAGCGCGCGCTCGAAGCCCGGCCTCCGGCCGCGCGACAGATCGGCGGCCAGGGTGAACTGGGAGACCGCCAGCACCCCTCCGCCGACGTCGGCGAGCGCGAGGTTCATCTTGCCGTCCGCGTCCTCGAAGACACGGAGGCCCGCGACCTTGCGCGCGGCTTCGGCGGCGAGCGCGCCGGTGTCGCCTCTCTCGGCGCCGAAGAGGACGAGGAATCCCCGCCCGATCTCGCCGACGACCGCGCCGTCGACCCGGACCGAGGCGCTCGAGACGCGCTGGATGACGAGCTTCATGGCCGCGCTCGTTGGCGGCGGACGCTCATGTTCGCGCGCGCTTCTGGCGCGCGACTCGCGCGAGCTCGGCCGGCTCGGGCGCGCCGATCCCGCGAGCCACGAGCCAGTAGAACGCGGTGGCCGCCGCGATGAGCAGGGCGAGCACGCCGGCGCCCCTCCAGCCCGCGATCCGCGCCGGGTCGACGAAGTGGAACGAGGCCCAGAGGAAACCTCCCATGAGAACCGACGCGCCGACGATCCGCGCGACGGACGCCGCGATGGCCCGGCCCCGCAGCGGCCCCTCTCGCCGCCGGAGGGCAAGGAGCAGGATCGCGACGTCGACTCCGGCGGCTGCGGAGGCTGCGAGCCCGATTCCCGGCAGGCCCAGCGGCCGCGTCAGGAAGGCGCAGAGCAGGAGGAACGCCGAGGCGTCCGCCAGCGCCGCGAGGACCGGGAGCGTCGTGGACTTGAGCGCGTAGAACGCGGGGACCAGCACGCGGACCCCGGCGAAGAAGAAGAGCCCGGCGGCGAGCGTCGCCAGCGCCCCGGCCGTCGCCTCGGTGTCCCGCGGCCCGAAGCGCCCGCCCTCGAAGAGCACGCGGACGATCGGTCCGCGCAGGACGATCAGCCCGACGGTCGCCGGCACGGTCACGAACGCGATCAGTCGAAGAGCGAAGGCCAGGCTCTCCTTGAAGGGCTCGCGGCTCGCCTCGAGCGCCTGACGCGAGAGCAGCGGCAGGATGGCCGTGGCGATCGAGACCGCGAAGCCTCCCAGGACCAGCTCCTTGAGGCGGTTGGCGTAGTAGAGGTGCGAGACGCTGGCGTCGCCGAGCCCCGCCGCGAAGCGCGTCGAGACGACGGTGTTGACGGTGTTGATGCCGTACGCGAAGAGGCGCGGCGTCATGAGCAGGAGGACGGACCGGACCGCCGGGTCGTGCCAGCCGAGCCGGGGCCGCCCCACGGCGCGCAGGCGCAGCAGCTGTGGGAGCTGGACGGCGATCTGCAGGATCCCGCCGACGAGCACTCCGGCGGCCAGGCCGTACGTCGGCTCCGCGAGCCTCGGCGAGACGAACAGCGCGGCGAGGATCAGGGCGACGTTCAGGAGGATCGGCGCCGCCGCGGGCAGCGCGAAGCGGTGGTGCGCGTTGAGGATCGCCTGGCAGAGCGCCGAGAGCGAGACGAGGAGGATGTACGGGAAGAGCCAGCGGTTGAGGACGACGGTCAGCTCGAACTTGCCGGGTACCCGGTGGAACTGGCCGGCCAGGAGGTTCACCAGGAACGGCGAGCAGGCGATGCCGAGCACCGTCAGGCCCGCCAGGATGAGCGAGAAGGTTCCCGCGACCCGCGACAGAAACGCCCGGGCCTCCTCCTCGGCCCGGTCCCGGGACACCTCGGCGTAGACCGGGATCACCGCCGAGGACATGGCGCCCTCCCCGATGATCTCCCGCAGCATGTTGGGGATGCGGAAGGCCACGAAGAACGCGTCGGTCCGCATCCCCGCGCCGAGTGTGGCGGCGATGGCCTTGTCGCGGACGTACCCGGTAATCCGGGAGAGCAGGGTCAGGGGTGTGATGGTCGACGCCGAGCGGACCAGGCGCCCGCGGTGCTCGTCGATCTCCTGATCCGGCATTCGCATCCGGATTCTAGACCGGCCACCAAAGGCCTTTCTGGGAGAGCGCCCGAGCGCGACTTCCCCTCTCCTGTCGGTCGGCCCGCGCGGCGGGCCGCCAGGAATCCGAGCCTCTGGGACATCATCTGTCCGGGGCCAAAGTGGAATATCGTCACAGCACCTGAAAGGAGGACGAACACATGGCCAGCGTCAACAAAGTCATCCTGATCGGAAACCTCGGAAAGGATCCCGAGATCCGCACCACGCCGCAGGGCACCACGCTCGCGCGGTTCTCGGTGGCGACGACCACGGCGTGGAAGGACGCCTCGGGCGCGAAGCAGGAGCGCACCGAGTGGCACGACATCGTCGCGTGGGAGAAGCTCGCGCAGATCTGCGGCGAGTACCTGCAGAAGGGCAAGCAGGTCTACGTCGAAGGGAGCCTCCAGACTCGGAGCTGGGAGGACCAGAACGGACAGAAGCGCTATAAGACCGAGGTCAAGGCTTCGAACGTCGTGATGCTCGGTCGCCGGGAGGACGGAGCCCGCTCGAGCGGAACCGCCGGAGGAGCCGCGCGCGAGGTCGCGGACGCCGCCGAGGCGCCCGTGGGCGCCGGCTCCGGCGGCTCTTACGACGACGACGTTCCATTCTAGGCGGGCGACCACGTGCGCTGACGTCCTGGGGCACACATGTCCGTCGACGTCGGGTACACATGCCCGCTTACGTCGGGCACACATGCCCGCTTACGTAGGACACACATGCACACGCCCGCTCATATAGGGCACACATGCCCGCTTATGTAGTCGTCGACGTCGACGTCCTCGACCCGGAGGAGTTTGCGCGCTACGCCGAGCTCGTGCCGGCGACGATCGCTCTGTACGGCGGACGCTATCTCGCGCGCGGAGGCCGGACGGTGCTCCTCGACGGGGAACCGGCGCCGAAGCGCGTGGTGATCCTGGAGTTCCCGACGCTCGAGCGCGCCCGCGAGTGGGAGGCTTCGCCGGAGTACGCGCCCGCGAGAGCGATCCGCCAGAGGGCTGCGCGCGTGAGGATGGTCGCGGTCGAGGGCCTGAACGCCGCGAAGTAGGCCGCGGACGTTTCGGTCCGCCGGTGGGCGTCGAGCGTCGGGCGCGGCACGCCAGGCGCTGCGCCCTACGTCCTAGGCCTTCGTCAGCGAGTCCCGCAGCGATCCGAGCTCGGCGACGAGCTCGTCGGGCGTCGGCAGCGGCGTCTTCGTCGCGGCGCGCAGCGTCCCGAGATGCGCGGCGTACTGCTCGAGCCGCTCGGCGGCTTCGGCCCGACGCTGTGCCGGTACCTTCTCCTCGACGGCGGCCACGCACTCGGGATAGCGCTCGATCTGGCGGCAGACGAGCAGGAGGTCGCAGCCCGCCGCCGCCGACGCCGCGCACCGCTGCGGGAGATCGCCGAAGGCGTCGAGAGCGCCCATCTCGAGGTCGTCGGAGAACGCGGCGCCGTCGAAGCCGAGCCGGTCGCGCAGGAGACGCGTCGCCCGCTCCGGCGACAGCGAGGCCGGGAGCCCCTCGGGCCCGCCGAGGTGCGAGATCATCACGGCACGCGCGGCGTGCATGAGGCCGTCGAATGGCGCGAGATCCAGGGCCTCCTCGTGCAGGTTCGGCTCGAGCACCGGAAGGGCCTGGTGGGTGTCGACGCGGGCGCGGCCGAGCCCCGGGAAGTGCTTGAGGCATCCGCCGATGCCGCGCGCGTGGAGTCCCTCCAGGAAATCCCGGGCCGCCTGCAGGACCTCGTGCGGGCTCTCCGATGCGCAGCGCTCCCCGAGGACCAGCGCGCCGGCGCCCTCCGCGCAGCGGTCGACGACAGGAGCGAGATCCACGTCGAGACCGAGCAGCGCGAGCGCGGCGCCGGCGACGTCGCCGAGCCGACGCGCCGCGCCCCCCCGCGCGGCGGCCTGGAAGGATGGGGTCGGGGCGAGAATCCCGGCGAGACGGTCCACGGGACCGCCCTCCTGGTCGACGAAGAGGAAGCGCGCGCCCGCGGCGCGGACCTCGCGGATGAGCTCCTGCGTCTGCGCGACGTCCTGGAGGTTGCGGCGGAAGAGGATGACGCCGTATGGCGGGTGCGCGCGGAGAATCGCGCGCTCGGAGTCCGCCAGGCGCGGCCCCGCGATGCCGACGCCGAAGAGCCCGGCGCTCACGCGGCTACTTCTCCGGCTTGCCCGGAGGCTCCGCTTTCCCGGACTTCCCCTCGGGCTTTCCCTTGAGCCGGTCCTGGAGCGCGGCGAGCAGCCCGAGCGCGGCGACCGGAGTCATCTGGTCGACGTCGACGGCGCGCAGCTTGTCGAGGGCGAGCTCCTCCTCGGCCGAGAACAGGAGGAACTGACCGCTGCCGGCGCTCTCGCCCTGGCGGCGCGCGAGCACCGGCGCCCCCTGGACGTCCAGCTCCTGCTTCTCGAGGTTGGCGAGGACCTCGCGGGCCCGGTCGGTGACCTCCGCGGGCAGCCCGGCGAGCTCGGCCACGTGGATTCCGTAGCTGCGGTCGGCCGCGCCGGGCACGACCTTGCGAAGGAACAACACGCGTCCATCGAGCTCCTTCACCGCCATGGTCGCATTGACGACCGCCGTCTTGACGAGCGCGATCTCCGTCAGCTCGTGGTAGTGCGTGGCGAAGAGGACGAGCGCGTTCTTGCCCGGCGCGTCGTGCAGGTACTCGAGCAGCGCCCAGGCGATCGAGAGACCGTCGAAGGTCGAGGTGCCGCGGCCGACCTCGTCCAGGATCACGAGGCTCGCGGGAGTGGCCTGAGAGAGGATCGAGGCCGACTCCAGCATCTCGACCATGAACGTCGATTCGCCGCGCGAGAGGTAGTCGGCGGCGCCGACCCGCGTGAAGATCCGGTCGATCGGCGACAGCCGGACCCGGGCGGCGGGCACGAACGAGCCCGCCTGGGCGAGCAGCACGATCGTAGCGACCTGCCTGAGATAGGTCGACTTTCCGCCCATGTTCGGGCCGGTGACGAGGAGGATCCGCCGGTCGGGCGCGAGGTCGCAGTCGTTCGGGATGAAGGGCTCCTCCCGCCGCAGGCGCTCGACGAGCGGGTGCCGCCCGTCGACGATCGAGAGGCAGGGGGACTTCGAGAGCTCGGGCCGCACCCAACGACTCGAAGCGGACGCGGCGATCTCCGCGAAGCTCGCCGCGAGATCGAGCTGCGCGACCGCGGCGGCCGTCGCCGCGACGCGCTCCCCCGCCTGCGCGAGCGCGGTGAGAAGCTCGGCGTAGAGCCGGCCCTCGATGGAGGCGATGCGGTCTTCGGCGCCCAGGATCTTCTCCTCGAGCTCCTTCAGCGCGGGCGTGATGAAGCGCTCCGCGTTCGCGAGAGACTGCTTGCGGATCCATTCCGCCGGGACCTTCGCCTTGTGCGCGTTGGAGACCTCGAGCGAGTAGCCGAAGACGCGGTTGAACCGCACGCGCACGCCGGAGATTCCGGAGCGCTTCCGTTCCTCGGCCTCGACGGCGAGCAGGGCCTGCTGCGCATGGCTTCGGAGCGCGCGGAGCTGATCGAGCTCGGCGTCGGCGCCCTCCCGGATCACGCCGCCGGCCGACGCCAGCACCGGCGGCTCGGGCGACAGCGTGGCCTCGACCCGCGCGACGCAGTCCGCGGTGTCGGGCACGCGCTCTCGGAGGGCGTGGAAGCGGCTCGCCGCGAATGCTCCCGCCGCCGCGAGCACCGCGGGCATCGCCTTCAGACCCGCGGCCAGCGCGGCGACCTCGCGCGGCCCGGCGTTCCCGACCGCAACGCGCGCGAAGCGGCGCTCGAGGTCCCCGACCCGCTGGAGCTGATCCTGCAAAGCCCCCGCCGCGTCGCGTCGCTGGACGAGCTCCTCGACCGCGTCCCATCGGGCGGCGAGCTCGACCGGATCGCGCGAGGGATGAGTCAGGGCCTCGCGCAGCGCGCGCGCGCCGAGGGGCGTGCGGGTGCGGTCCAGGATGGCGAAGAGGCTGCGCGCGCTGGAGCCATCCGAGGACTCGAAGAGCTCGAGCGTGGCGATCGCCGCGGCGTCGAGCCCCATCTGCTCGCCGAAGGCCAGCGGCTGCGGCGCACCGACGTGGAGCAGCGCGCCGGGTCGCATCTGGCGGGCGTAGGCGAGCGCCGCGCCCGCCGCGCTCCGGCCCGGCGGGGCGAGATCCGCGTCGGCCTGCCCGCGCGCGGCCTCCTCCCACCAGGCCGTGCTGCGCCGCGAGACGGCGGCCGCGAACTCCGGAGCGTCCTGTCCCTCGGCCAGGAGGATCTCGCGCGGGCGGAACAGCGCGAGGGCGTCGGCGATCCGCGGCGCCGGCACCAGGCCGGCATGGAAGCGGCCCGTCGAGAGATCGAGAAACGCCACGCCCCAGTCGGGCTCGCCCCGGGTCAGCGCCGCCAGGTAACAGGGCGCGTCCGGGATCAGCGACTCGGGGTCCAGCACCGTGCCCGGCGTGACCACCCGGGTGATGTCGCGGCGGACCAGGCCCTTGGCCACGCGCGCGTCCTCGACCTGGTCGCAGATGGCCACCTTGCGGCCGGCCGCGACGAGCTTGGCCACGTGGTGGTCCACGCTGTGATGCGGGACCCCGCACATCGGCGCCTCGATGTCGGAGTCCTTGTGGCGCGCCGTCAGCGCGATGCCGAGAAGGGGCGCGGCGTCCTTTGCGTCGTCGAAGAACATCTCGTAGAAGTCCCCCATCCGATAGAGCAGGATGGCGTCCGGCACGCGGTTCTTCATCTCGAAGTACTGCCGAAGCATGGGGGTCACGCGCGAAGTGACGGGGGTGGTGGTGCTCACCTGGAGTGCTAGCATACCCGCGGCGTCGCGAATCATGCAGATCCTCGCCATCGACACCGCGAGTCCCAGGCCGGCCGTGAGCCTCCTCGCGGGCGATGCGCTCTTCGAGGAGACGCTGCCTTCCGACCGGCGCTCCTCCGAGGCGCTCCTTCCCGCGATCGCCCGCGTCCTCGCCGCCGCGAGGGTCCGCCTCGCGGACTGCGCGCGAATCGCGGTCTGCTCCGGGCCCGGCTCCTTCACGGGGATCCGCATCGGCCTCGCCACCGCCTGGGGACTGAGCCGCGCGTCGGGCGTTCCCATCGAGGCCGTCTCGACGCTGGAGTGTCTGGCCGAGGCCGTCTCGGACGTGCGGCCGGTACCGCAGAATGTCGTCGCGGTCCTGGACGCGGGCCGCGGCGAGCTCATCGTGGAACGCTTCGCCCTGGGCGAGGCGCGCGCGCGGTCGCTGTCGCCGGCCGCGAGGGTCCCGGTCGCCGCGGTCGGCGCTGCCGCGGCGGGCGATCCGCTCGTCGAGCTGCCGAGCGGCTTGAGCGGCGCGCCGGCCGTCGTGCCGGAGAGAACGCCCGCCTCCGCGCTGGCGCTCGCCGTCGCCCGCGCGCCGCGGAGCGCGTCGTCCCTTCCCGTGGCCGCCTCGTACTCGCGTCCGAGCGCGGCGGAAGAGAAGCATCGTGGCCCTGCGTGAGCCGGCGCCCTCGCCGTACCGGCTCCGCCCGGGCGGACCGTTCGACCTGGACGAGATCGCGCGCATCGAGTCGGAGTCCTTTCCCGCGCCGTGGAAGCGAGAGTTCTTCGCGAGCGAGCTCGTCGAGCCCCACCGCTTCATCAGAGTCCTCTCGCGCGACCCTGGAGGCGCGCCGCCGATTGGCGGCCACGGCGCCGAGCCGCGCATCGGCGGCTACCTGTTCGCGGTCTCGCTGTACGAGGAGTTTCACGTCAACAAGATCGCGACGGATTTGCGCCTGCGTCACCAGGGCTACGGACGCATGCTGCTGGAGGACGCGCTCGCCCGGGCCCGCGCGATGGGCTCGGCCGCGATGACCCTCGAGGTCCGGGTGTCCAACACCGCGGCCCGCCAGTTCTATCGCTCCTACGGGTTCGCCGAGGCCTACCGGCGGCGCAACTACTACCAGGACGGAGAGGATGCGTTCGTGCTGATTTTGGCGCTGCCTGCGGGCTCCGGACGCGGTTGAAAGCCGGCCCCGGCGGGGTTTAGACTTGCGGCGTGACCGGCCTCGTCTCCTTCCTCGTTCACGAATCCCACAAAAGGAGGTCTGACCCGATGGCATACGGGAACACGGAGGCTCTGTCCGATCTGGACCCGGAGTTCCGCCGCCTGCACGACGAGCACCGCAACCATGAGGAACGCCTCTCCGTGCTGGCGGCCAAGTCGCGTCTCTCCGAGGCGGAGGAGTTCGAGGAGAAGCGGCTCAAGAAGGAGAAGCTTCTTCTCAAGGATCGCATGGAGGCCATCGCCCGACACCGAGGCGAGGTCGCCAGCTGAGGCTTCCGATCGCCCGGGAAGGGTGGGTGTTCATCCTTCCCACGCTGGCGGTGACCGGAATCGCCGCCGTCGCCGGTCTCCCGATCGCGGCGGCGGTTCTGGCCCTCGCTTCCCTCTTCCTGATTCAATTCTTTCGCGACCCCGAGCGCTCTCCCGAGGGAGGCGCCGACGCGATCGTGTCGCCCGCCGACGGCACCGTCCTCTCGATCACCGAGCCGCCGGAGGCTCCTCCGGGCGCGCGCCGCCGGCTCTCGATCTTCATGTCGGTCTTCAACTGCCACGTCAACCGGGCTCCGGCCACGGGGCGCCTGGAGGACTACGTCTACGTCCCCGGCCGAAAGGATGCGGCGTTCGCCGAGAAGGCCTCGACCGGAAATGAGCAGAACCGGATCACGCTCGCGACGTCCTCGGGCCCGGTGACGTTCAAGCAAATCGCGGGCGCGCTCGCGCGGCGCATCGTGTTCTACCCGCGTGTGGGCGACCAGCTCGAGCGCGGGCAGCGGATCGGCCTGATCCGTTTCGGCTCGCGCGTCGACCTCTTCCTCCCCGACGGCGTGGAGCCGCTCGTCAAGGACGGCGACAAGGTCAAGGCGGGTCGCACGCCCGTGGCGCGCTGGTCCCGGAGCGCTTGAGGTTGTCGTGGCGGGGCTGACTCGCGAGCGCCTCTCGCGCGGCCTGTTCGTCCTGCCGACCCTCTTCACGGTCGGCAATCTGTTCTGCGGCTACCTCTCCGTGTGGTGCTCGATCCGCGGCACCTTCGAGATCGCCGCGGTCCTCATCATCGCCGCCGGGATCCTCGACGGGCTCGACGGGCGCATCGCGCGGATGACGCACTCGACCTCGGCGTTCGGCGAGCAGTACGACTCGATGGCGGACCTCGTCTCCTTCGGCGTCGCCCCCGCGGTGCTGGCCTATTCGTGGGGCCTCTCGGACTTTCACCGGCTCGGATGGATGGTCTCGTTTCTCTTCGTCGTCTGCGGGTCGATGCGCCTCGCCCGGTTCAACATTCAGACCCACGTCGTCGACAAGCGCTACTTCGTGGGCCTTCCGATTCCGGCGGCCGCCGGATCCGTGGCGACGCTGGTGCTCGCGACGCCGGAGCGTCTGGTCTCGCGCGTCTGGATGGGCGGGCTGCTCGTCGTGACCGCCATCCTGTCCTACCTGATGATCTCGACGATCCGCTACCGCTCCTTCAAGGACCTCGACCTCCGCCGCAAGCGGCCGGTCTGGATCCTGCCTGCGATCGCGTGCCTCTTTGCGGTCGTCGCGTGGAGGCCCGAGCTCGCGCTGGCCTCGATCACGCTCGTCTTCGTGTCCTCGGGGCCCGTCGGGAAGCTCGTCGGCTATCTCCGGCGCCGCGACGGCGTGCCGCCGGCGCCGGCTCCGTCGGCGTAGAGCTCCCGTGCGTTTCCGCCGTCCGGCGGCTAGCGTTTCCTGGACGGGTGCGGCGTCGGTGACGGGGGCGGCGGGGGCGTGACCCAGTCCTGCGAAATCTCGGGGCCCGCCGCGGCAATCGTGTGGAGCCGGTACGCGCAGCAGGCCTTCGGCAAGGCCCCGCGGACGACGACGCGCGCCGTGGTGACCGTCTCCCGCGGAGCGAGGAGCGTCTCGTACAGCCGGACGCGGGTCGCTCGGCCGGGAGTCACCGGCCGGCCGCCGGCGTCGTAGACCTCGTAGCGGTCGAAGCCTCCCAGCTGGACGTCGGCCGCGTGCGCCGGCGCGACGTCGACCTCGACCCAGTTCGAAAGCCGCGAGACGACCGAGGGGTGGGGGACTTGTTCACGAGCCCGACCGTGACCGCGTTGCGCCCGAGCGGCTGCACCGTGACCTCGGGCTGCGGGGCGAGGCTCCTGCCCAGGAGGACGTCCTCGAACGCCGCGAGGGGCAGGAGGCGTTGTGCATCCGACGCCCCCTCGAACTGGATCAGGCGGCCGAGCGCGAAGTGCTTCCCGGCGAGCGCCGAGCCGAGCTGGTAGAGCATCTCGGTCGCGACGTCGAGGATCCCATCGCCCTCCCGGCGTTGCGCGGCCGCCCCGCCGATGCGCCTGGCTTCCGCGGCTTTCCCGCGGGTGCGTCGGCCGGCGTGGCGCTCCACGCGCTGCTCGAGCAGGTGGACTTCCAGCACCTCGACGACCACGCGTTGCGCGAACTCGTGCAACGCACCCTCTCGTCCCACGCGCTGCTCACGCCGGCCGCGCTCACAGCCCGTCGGCTGGCGGACACCAGCGCAATGGTCAGGCGCCTCGCGTCGTCGGAGATCCCCGGAGCGCGGTTCGCATTGCGCGAGGTGCCGCGCGACGCCGGGATGCGCGAATGGCGCTTCGACCTCTCGGTGCGGCACTTCTCCACGGGGCGCTTCGCCGACGCGCTGGAGCGGCACGGGTCGCCGCACGCCCGCGCCTACGCGCCATTCCTGCGCAAGCTCGACGAGCGCAACGTCACGGGCTACCTGAGCGGCTACGTCGACCTCGCCTTCGAGCACGACGACCGGTGGTGGGTCCTCGACTGGAAGTCGAACTGGCTTGGCGCGGCCGACGCGCAGTACACGCCGGAGGCGCTCGAGGCCGCCATGTGGGAGGAGCATTACACGCTCCAATACCACCTCTATATAGTTGCGCTGCACAGGCACCTTCGGGCGCGCCTCGAGGGCTACGATCCAGCGCGCCACTGGGGCGGCGTCGCTTACGTGTTCCTGCGCGGCGTGGCGGACACGGGCGCGCATGGCTGGTTCCGCGACACGCCCACGCCGGCGCTGCTCGAGGCGCTCGACGCTGCGCTCGGGAGCGCGCCATGATTCCCGTCGCCGATCTGCTGCGCGCCCTGGACGGTTCGGGTGACTTCGAGGCGGTGGACCTCCAGCTCGCCGAGGTCCTCACGCGCCGCTCGAGCGCCGCCGGGGATGCCTCGGCGCTCGCGACCGCCGTCGCCCTCGCCAGCCGCGCGGTCCGCGAGGGACACAGCGCCATGTCGCTCGATGCCATCGCTCGTCAGGCGGCGGCACTGCCTGACGCCGCAACCGGCGGCGAGCGACGCGACGCGGTGGGCTGGTGGGCGCGCGCCCTGTCGTCGAGCGCGGCGGTCGGGCGCGGTGCGGGCGCCGAGCCGCTCGTGCTGGGAGACGGCCTCTTCCAGTTCCGGCGGTATCGTGACGCCGAGTCGCGCATCGCGGCGTACGTGCACGGTGCCGTCGACCGCGGGGGCCGGCGCCCGGCGTTCCGCATCATCACCGGCGGACCCGGCACCGGCAAGACGACCAAGGTCGCCCAGCTCCTGGGCGAGATGGTGCAGCAGGACCCGCAGCTCCGCGTCGCCCTCGCCGCGCCGACGGGAAAGGCGGCGGCGCGCGTCTCGGAGACGATCCGCCAGCGCCTCGCGTCCGTCGACGCGGATGACAGCGCGCGTGCGCGACTCCCGTCGGAGGCGATGACGATCCACCGCCTCCTCGCCTACCGTCCCTGGAAGGACACCTTCGATCGCAACGAGGAGAACCCGCTCGGCGAGGACCTGGTCGTCGTCGATGAGGCCAGCATGGTCGACGTCCTCGTCATGGACGCACTGCTCAAGGCGCTGAAGCCCGGCGCGGAGCTGATCCTGGTGGGCGACCACAACCAGCTTGCAAGCGTCGACGCCGGCGACGTGCTCGGCGCGCTCTGTCGCGCGGCGCTGGCGGCACCGGTGGAGTCGCCGCTGTACCAGAGCGTCGACCGCCTGACGAGGAGCTGGCGCTTCGAGGCGCATCCCGACATCGGCGCGCTGGCCGGTGCCGTGCTCTCGGGCGACGCGCCGGCGGTGCTGGCCACGTGCGCCGAAGCCTCGCGCACCGACATCTCGCTGCAGCCACCGCCGGCGAGCACCGATGCCCTGCTCGTGCCCCTGCTTCCCCACCTGGACGCGTGCCTGCGGGCCGGCTCTCCCGCGGCGCTGCTCGAGGCGATGGGGCGCTTCCGCGTGCTCGCGCCCGAGCGCGCGGGTCGGCTCGGCGTTGCCGGGATCAACCTGGCCATCGAGGGGTGGCTGGCGCGACAGGGGCAGCCGGTGCACGACCGCTGGTACCACGGGCGTCCCGTGCTCGTCACCGCCAACGACTACGCGACAGGCATCTTCAACGGTGACATCGGCGTCGTCTGGCGCGATGCGTCAGGCGTGACCGTGCACTTCCCCGTGGAAGGCGGCACGCGCGCCGTCGCCCCGCCGGCGCTGCCGCACGTCGAGACCGCGTGGGCGATGACGGTGCACAAGTCGCAGGGGTCGGAGTTCGACACCGTGCTGGTGGTGCTGCCGGAGCACGAGAGCCGGGTGCTGAGCCGCGAGCTGTTGTACACGGCGGTGACGCGGGCGCGGCGCGAGGTCGCGATCTTTGCGTCGGAGGACACCGTGCGGTTCACGGTGTCGCGCAGTGCGGAACGGACGAGCGGGCTGGCGGCGCGGCTGCGAGAGGGCGGCGAGGACGCGTAGCGATGGGTCACGGCGGACGCGCTCGCGCGACGTCCCTGGCTGCGCGACGACATGCGCCGCGCGGTCCCGCCCTCAGTCCGGATCCTCGTACGCCAGCGCCTTCTCCCACTCAGCGGCCAGGTCGAACCGCCGGATCCAATGCCCGAGGGTCTCCCGATTCACGTCGGCATCGCTGATCTCCAGGATGCGGGCGACGTCGCGCAGGTGCCGGTCGGAACCGCCCATTCGTGCGTAACGAAGCTTGTAGACAATGACATACTCGACCGGGGCGAATTGGACCGCCTCTCCCTCGACCTGCCGGGTGACCCGGTGCTGCAGCGCCCAGTCCTGCAACTCGTCGCCCCCGGCGAGGTACACGTCTGCTCGCATCGCCGACTCGCCGTGAATCACGTTGAAGTGTCCGTGTTCGCTGCGCGCGCGCTCCCGGGCGATGACCTCGACCGGCGGACAGTCGAACTCGTGCGCATCCCAGAGCATGGCAAAGCGTTCGACATCGCCGGGCGCAAGGCGGATGACGAGGTCCACGTCCAGGGTGAGGCGAGGATGACCATAGACCACGGCGGCGAGGCCACCGGTGACCATGTACTCGATACCGGCCTGGTTGAGCGGGGCGATGAAGAGGGTGACGAGGCTAGGCGCCGGCGTCACGCATCAGCTCACGTACGCGTGTGGCAACCTGTTTCTCGGACCAGGCGGGATGCGTCGCGCGCACGCCGGCGGCGGTAACCGCTCGCGCCTCTTCCCAGAGCGCATGGGCCAGGCGCACCTTTTCATCCGCCGACATGGCCCGGACGCGCTCGGTCTGCTGCGAGGTGGCCGGGATCATGAACCAATATCGATTGCTCCGACACGAGCCGGCAAGTGCATCGGGTCGGAGGCACCTGCTCGAACGACTCCGGCCGCACGGCCTGACGAGCATCTCCGACATGTTGGGCGGCACCCGAACCTTCGCTGAACGGCCCGCGCCCGACGGCCGGGGCACTGTCGCACGGCGCTCCCCGCGGCGAGACTGAGAGGTCCGCCGTCATGGGAGGGGGCGATGAGTCAGCAGGAACAGGAGCTTGCCGGTCCGGATCTCGTACAAGGCGTCCCGCTGCACGACATCCCCGACGGCGGCATGCTGCTCGGCCACGCGAACGGCAAGCCGTGCTCCTCGCACGCTTCGGCGACGACGTCTTCGCCATCGGCGCCACGTGCACCCACTACGGCGGCCCGCTCGCCGAGGGCGTGATCGTCGGCGACACGGTGCGCTGCCCCTGGCACCACGCCTGCTTCAGCCTGCGCACCGGCGAGGCGCTGCGCGCACCCGCGCTTCGAACCCTGTCGCTGCTGGCGGGTCGATCGGCGCGGCGACCGCGTCGTCGTGGCGCGGAAAGTCGACCGCGAGCCACTCGCGCCGACCTACGCGCTCGAGCGCCGCGACGACGGAGCGCCGCGTGACGTCGTCATCGTCGGCGCGCGGCGCGGCGGGCAACGCCGCCGCCGAGATGCTGCGCCGCTGCGGGCTACGACGGGCGTGCTCACGATCTCGGCGCGGAGCCGGCCCCGCCGTCGACCGCCCGAACCTCTCCAAGGACTACCTCGCCGGCAACGCGCCCGAGGAGTGGATCCCGCTCCGGCCGCCCGAGCTTCCACGCCGAGCACGGAATCGACACTCGGCTCGGCGTGCGCGCGACGCGGCCATCGACGTCGACGCGCACGGCGCGTCGCGCATGCGAGGACGGCAGCGAGATCGCCGTACGACGCGCTGCTCCTCGCCACCGGCGCCGAGCCGGTGCACGCTCGCACTGCCCGGCGCCGAGCTGCCGCACGTGCACTACCTGCGCACGCTCGCCGACAGCCGCGCCATCATCGCCGGCGCCGCGGCAGGCGCAGCGCGCCGTCGTGATCGGCGCGCAGCTTCATCGGGCTCGAGGTCGGCGGCGTCGCTGCGCACGCGCGGACTCGAGGTGCCGTCGTCGCGCCGGAAGCGGTGCCGCTCGAGCGCGTGATGGGGCGGCGCTGGGCGACTTCATCCGCGCGCTGCACGAGGAGAACGGCGTCGTCGTTCCATCTCGGCGACAGTCGCCAGCCGCATCGACGCCGACGCGCGTCACGCTCGCGAGCGGCACGCGCTCGCCGCGGATCTCGTCGTCATCGGCGTCGGCGTGCGGCCGCGCGCTCGCGCTCGCCGCAGAGGCGCGGGCTCGCGATGGACGGCGGCGTGGTGGTCGAGCGACTACCTGGAGACCAGCGCGCCCGGCATCTTCGCGGCCGGCGACATCGCGCGCTGGCCCGACCCGCACACCGGCGAGCGGATCCGCGTCGAGCACTGGGTCGTCGCGCAGCGCAGGGGCAGACGGCGGCGCGCAACATGCTCGGCGCTGCGCGAGCGCTTCGACGCCGTGCCGTTCTTCTGGAGCGCGCACTACGACGTGACCATCCGCTACGTCGGCCACGCCACCACCTGGGACGCGGTCGAGGTCGATGGTGATCTCTCGGCGGGTGCGGCGACGGTGCGGTTCCAGCGCGGCGGCCGCACGCTCGCGGTGGCGACAGTGGGGCGCGACGCGGCGAGCCTGCGCGCCGAGGTGAGCCTCGAGGCGGCGAGGTAGACGCGCCTGACGAGACGAGCTGCCCGGACCTTCGGCACGCCGCCCCCCGGCTGTTGCCGTGCCGGCACCGGCGTCCGATCATGATTTCATGAAGCGTGGTCATGACACGGGCCCTCGTCGTGCCGGACGCGTCTCCGAGCCGGTGCAGGTCTACCTCGAGCCGGCGGACCGGGAGCGTCTCGAGCGCCTGGCCGAGCTGCTCGAGGCCACCAAGTCGGATGGTCCGCGTCACAAAACGCGGGCGCGGCGCTTATCTGCCGGCGGCCGCCCGTCCTGCCTCGATCGCCTTCCGGTCGCCGTCGAGGTGCGATGGCTCTCCCTGCGCGACTGCTTCGTCCAGCGCGGCGGCGGGAAGCCAGCCGAGTCGCGCGACCGCCGCGGCCACCGCGGCGAGCGAGTGCTGGGATGCCGGGAGCCTCACCCCAGCGGCAGCGAAGTCGAGTACCGTGACGTGCGCCCTCGTCTCGAGCGGCAGGCCCTCGGCAAGCGCCAGCACCTCGCTCTCCGCCTCCATGCGCTCGAGGTACCGGCGCGCCTGCTTCCGGCCATCGGCGGAGAGCACAAGCAGCAGGTCGGGCTGGGTCACGCCGGCGTAGTCGATTGGCGCAGGACTCAGGATAAGCTCCGAGGTGCTGTGGCCGGTCTTCACGGTCACCGGATAGTCGTTCGCGCTGCGCCGCGTAGAGCCCGGAGAAGCATGCGCGGCGCGCGCCAGCGAGCCGCGCGGCCGAGCGCCACCCTCCCGCCGGCCGAGCCGGCGATGACGATGCTGAACCGCCGGTCGAGTGATGACGTGAATTGCGGCTCGATCGGACGCAGCGCCAGCGTGGGGCTTTCCGCGTTCGGCCGCGCCTGACTCCCGCAGGCCGCGGCGTATTCGGGTGCGTCGCGCTGCTGCAGGATGCCGGTGGCGAAATTCGAGCTGGTCGAGCGTCTCGGACAGCGCCTTCTTCGTCAGGTGGTTTCGCGGCACGTAGTACGCGGTGCACAGCTCCCAGATGTCGAGCAGCGCGAAGCCTTGGTGGCGGATCGCCTCGGCGATGCGCTCGGCAGGTCCGCGTCGAAGCTCGTGCCGCGACACACGTAGCCGGCGCCGTTCGACGGCCACGGTGGCGCAGATGTCGAGCGGCCGCTCGAGGTTGCCGCCGGGCGTCGTCGAGGTGATCGCGCCCGTCGGCGTCGTCGTCGAGTGCTGCCCGCCGGTCATCCCGAAGTTGAAGTTGTTGAACACCAGCACCGTGATGCCCGATGTTGCGGCGCGCCGCGCTCAGCAGGTGCGCGCCGCCGATGCCGGTGCCGCCGTCGCCCATGACCACGATGACCGTCGAGCTCCGGGCGCGCGAGCTTGATGCCGGTCGCGTAGGTGATGCTCCGGCCGTGGAGGCCGTGGAAGGCGCTGGTGTCGAAGTACTGGTCGGAGAGCCCCGAGCAGCCGATGTCGCTGACGATCACGACCCGGCGCGGATCGAGCTGCAGCGTCACCAACGCGGCGTTCAGGTGATCGAGGATCGGCCCGTGGCCGCAGCCGGGGCAGAACGGGTACGGCGTCTCGTTGCGGTACGTCGCCAGCGGCGTGATTGTCGTGCTCATCGCCGGCCTCCCACCGCGCCGCCCGGCCGCCGCCTGACGAGTGGTTCGCCTCGCATCACAGCACCTCCAGGAATCCTCGGGCGCGATCAGCTCGCCGTCGACGCGGTTGAGCCCGACCACCTCGCGCCCGGCGGCGAGGCGCTCGATCTCGCGGCGGTACTGGCCCTGGTTCAGCTCCGCGACCACGACGCGCTTCGACGCCCGCGAGCGCCGCGCAGATAGCGCGCTCGGGCACCGGCCAGAGGCTCTGCACCGTCGAGCGCCGAGATCGGCTGCGCCCGCCCGCGCGCGACCGGGCGACGGCCTCGCGCATCGCGCCCGCGGTGACGCCGTAGCTAGACGAACAAGGTGTCGGCGCCCGGCTCGAGGTCGGCGCGTCACCATCTCGATCTCGTCGCGGTGCGCCTCGATCTTGGCGCGCGAGGTGGCGCGTTCAGCGCGCCACCGTGGCGGGGTCCTTGGTGAGGAACGGCCCGCTCGTCGTGGGTCGAGCCGGTGAAGCGCACCAGGCGCCGCCTCCGCCGTACGTGCGCAGCGGCGGCACGTCCGTCGGCGGGCTCGTAGCGGTACGGGCGAATCCGCGGCGGCGCCTGTCGCTGTCGCCCGCTTCCGTTCGTGCAGCCGCAGCCGCGGGCTCGCGCTACGCCGACGACGTCGACCGTGGTCGTCGTCAGGTTCGAGCTCCTTGTCGGCGAGCACGAAGACCGGGCAGCGGAACCGCTCGGCGAGATCGAAGGCGCCGCGCGTGAGCGAGTAGCACTCCGCCACCGACGACGGCGCAGCGCGATGATCGGGTAGCCGCCGGCGGTTCCCCAGCGCACGAACTGGACGTCCCCCTGCCCGACGGTCGTCGCGCCGCCGGTGGCCGGGCCGAGGCGCTGCACGTCGACGATGACGAGCGGCACCTCGCCCATGATCGCGAGGCCGATGTTCTCCGAGTAGAGGCTGATGCCCGGGCCGCTGGTCGCGGTCATCGCCCGCGCACCCGCCATCGTGGCGCCGATGCACATGCCGATCGAGGCGATCTCGTCCTCGCCCTGGACGCCGACGCCCCCGCCCTTGCGGCAGCTCGCGCATCATCGGCATCAGGATCGGCGAGGCCGGCGTGATCGGATAGCCGGCGAAGAAGTGCAGCCCGCGGCGAGCGCGCCGCGCACGATGGCCGTCGATCCGTCGGTCAGTACCCGGGTGGGCAAGGGAGCTCCATTCGGAAACGAAGACGTGCACCGGTTGCCACGTGCTGGATGATAATCACTCGTGGCCTGAATGATCATGCGTCCGGTCGGCAGCGGGGACGCATCTGAGGCAGCCGAACCGGACGGCCCGCGAATCGCCGGCCCGTTCACCGCAACCCGAGGATCCCGGTGACTGCCGTCCGCGTCGCTCAGCCTTGCGCCGGCTGCCGCATCGAGGGCCCACCCTCGTCGTACACGCGCGCGAAGTACGCCACGAGGTCGATGGTGAGCGGTGGGCTCCCGGCCACCGGCGCCCACGCCAGGGCGTCGAACCGGATCTCCGGCTCGTCCTCTCCCGGCCGCCAGTATTCCACGCACCGGGCGGCGAGATCCACGATCCAGTACGCCGGAACGTCCCTCCGCTGGTACTCGCGTCGCTTTGTGAAGCGATCCCAGCGCATCGTGGACGGGGAAAGCACCTCCACGGCCAGCTCCAGCCGCCCGACGTCCTCGAATCGCGTCGGTCGTCGCCCGTTGACGAGGGGCATGACCAGGAGGTCGGGCTGCACCTCCGTGTGCGTCGACCAGGTGACCGCGGCCGGTGCGAAGAGCAACTCGAGCCCGACGGCCTCGCAGTACGGTTGCAGCAGCAGCACCAGTTCGCGTATCGCGCGCTGGTGCACGAACGACGGGGCGGGGCTCACGTGAAGTTCCCCGTCGATGAGCTCCCGGCGCTGGCCGTCGTCGGGGAGCTGGTGGAGCTGCTCCACCGTCCACTGACCGGAAGGGGCGACAGGCATGGACATAGCGTACGCTCGGCGCAAGAGGCCTGGCAAGAGGACATGGCCGAGTATGTGTCCGTCATGAGTGGGCGGCGTCGCCACGACATCGCGGGTGGCAGCGTGTTGTCGCTATGCCGGGTGGCAGCGCTTCCCTCGCGCCGTCAGTGCCTCGCGACGCCGGGTTCGCGGGTACGTCTGTCAGTAGGGCCCGGTCAGCCTTTCGGATGGACAGTTCCACCCCGACTTTCCATCCCATGGAAATTCCGGACTCTCGCAGGCGCTGGATCGTACTGCTCCCCGTCGGCGTCGGGACGTTCATGTCGGCGCTCGATGGGAGCGTGGTGAACACGCTGCTCCCGGTCATGGGAAAGGCGCTCGACGCTGGCGTCGCCCACATCGAATGGGTAGCCACCGTCTACCTGCTGGTGGTGAGCGCGCTGCTCCTTGGCGTCGGCCGCCTGGGCGACCTGCGGGGTCACAAGCGCATCTACCTCGGCGGCTTTGCCCTGTTCGTGCTCGGCTCGGCGCTCTGTGGGCTGGCGCCCACCGCCGGGTGGCTCATCGCGCTGCGCGGCGTGCAGGCCATCGGGGCGACGATGCTCTTCGCCAACGCCCCGGCCATCCTCACCAGGAGTTTCCCCGGCTCGCGAGCGGGGACGGGTCCTTGGCGCCCTGGGCATGTTCACCTACCTCGGCCTCACCACCGGGCCGTCGTTAGGTGGATGGATTGCCGACGCCATCGGGTGGCGATGGGTCTTCTACATCAACGTGCCCGTGGGCGCGCTCGCCATCACGCTGGCCTGGCGCGTCATCACCGACGACCGGCCCGAGGGACGCCCCGAACCGTTCGACCTGCGCGGCGCCGCGCTGTTCACGCTGGGGCTGGTGGCGCTGCTGGTGGCGCTCGACCAGGGACACGAGTGGGGGTGGGGATCGACGCGCGTGCTCGGCCTGCTGGCGGCGGCGGTCGCCCTGCTCGTCGCCTTCGTGGCGGTGGAGCGCCGCGCCGCGCACCCGATGCTCGACCTCACGCTGTTCGGCAGCCGGCTCTTCGCGGCCAGCACCGTCAGCGCGATGCTCAACTACATCGCCGTCTCCAGCGTGACCTTCCTCCTGCCCTTCCTCCTGATCCAGGGGCGCGGGCTCTCCCCGCGGCGCGCCGGGCTCGTGCTCACCGCGCAGCCGCTGGTGATGGCCGTGGTGGCGCCGGTCAGCGGGACGCTGTCGGATCGCGTGGGATCCCGCGCGCCGGCCACGGTTGGCATGGCGCTGCTTGCCATCGGGCTCCTGCTGCTCACGCGGACATCCGGCACGGCATCGGTGGGCGCCATCGCAGCGGCGCTCGCCGTCGTCGGCCTCGGCGTCGGACTCTTCGTGTCGCCCAACAACAGCGCCCTCATGGGATCGGCGCCGCGGCATCGCCAGGGGATCGCGTCAGGCGTTCTGGCGGAGGCGCGCAATGTGGGGATGGTGCTCGGCGTGGGCATGGCGGGCGCGGTGTTCACCACGGTGATGGCCCACGGCAGCGCCGGGGCCGCCGGCGATGTCCCGTCTCTCGTGCGCGGCGTGCAGGCGGGGCTCCTGGCCGCGGCGCTGGTGGCGGGAGCGGGGGTGGTGACGTCGTGGATGCGGTAGCGTGCCACTCGCACCGAAGCCCGACGCGCGGCACGCCCGGTCGCTGGCGCACGGTGACGCGCCGCGTGCCGTTACTCGGCCTTCACCTCCTCGGCCGCCTCCAGCACCACGCCGATATCGCGCGACACCACCCGCGCCTGCTGCGTGGCGGAGGTGACGTCCGAGAGTACCGATTGCAGCCCCGACGACCGCAGGCGCATCAGGTCGAGTCGCAGCGTGCCGAGGGCGAGGTTGGCGCTCTCGATCTGGTGGGCGATCGTCTCGCGCTGCTTCACCATGGCGTCGAGCGCGCCCTGCTGGCGCGCGAGAAAGGCGAGGCGCCGATCGCGTTCCGGCGACTCGGGTTCGCTCCGGATGCTCCACAACCGCCGCTGCAGGTCGTCGGCCAGCTCCGGGTCGATCCCCTGCTCCACGCGCTCGGACATCAGCGCGAGGTTGGCCACTCGCAGCACCAGGGCGTTCACGGTCGGCGCCACGTCCGTGACCATCGCCCGATCCGCCTTCGACAGGCCCTGCAGGATCAGGAGGATCGTCGTGCGGTCGTCGACGGCCCGACGGATGGCGTCGCCATGCGGCCCGTCGAGCACATGTCGCGGCACCAGCTTCTCCAGCTGCTCCTCCGTTGCCGCCGGCGGCGGGGCGGGGAGCACCCATTTCGCCCGCGGCATCAGCAGCACGCGGCGCAACCGAAGCCCGGCCTGCCGGAGCGACTTCCCCCGACGCCACAGCTTCCAGGACACGTACATCGGCACGAGCGGGGCGAAGACGGCCGGCGGGATCCCTTCGCTCAGGCCCGCACCGAGGGTGCCCAGCCCCGCCACGATCGCCCCCGCCGTCAGCCAGGCATAGCCGCGCATCGCCTTGATGCGGTCGAGCAGGTTCACGCGGCCGTGCCAGAGCCTGAGGTCGGCGCGCTGCTCCGGCGTGAGGGCGGCGAGGTGCTCCGGCTCGAGCACGATCGGTGGCGGCCCGTCCAACGCCACGACCTTCCCCTGCGGCCGGGATGCAGCGGGGGTCCCGCCGTCCCGTCGACGCGCCCCGGCGCCCGGACTGCCCCCGCCCGCGCGCCGCCCGGCTGGCGTTAGGCGTGTCAGGGTTGGGCGACACGTAGCGCACCGGTTCCGGGCGTCGATCCGCCACGAGCCCGCCGGGGTCTCGTCGGAGCGGAGCGCCTCTCGAATCGCGGACGCTGTCGGCCATCGGTCTTCGGGCGACTTCCCCAGCGCGCGCTCGATCGTCTCGTCGCAGGCCGCGCGGCGCCTCGGGGCGCAGTTCGGCGATGTCGCGCGGCTGCTCGCTCACGTGCTTGAGCAGCAGCGCCATCGAGTTGCCGGCGCCGGAACGGCACGCGCCCGGTGAGCATCTGGTAGCCGACCACGCCGAGCGAATAGAGGTCGCTGCGCCCGTCGATGGCGCGCTCGCCGACGGCCTGCTCGGGGGACATGTACGTCGGCGTCCCCACGGCGACGCCGGTCTGCGTGAGTCGGTGCCCCCCTCCATCGCGCGCGCGATGCCGAAGTCGGTGACCATCGCGCGCCCGCTGTCGGCGTCGAGGAGGATGTTGTCCGGCTTGATGTCGCGGTGGATGACGCCGTGCTGGTGCGCGTAGGCGAGGGCGTCGGCGATCTCGCGAGCATGCGCCGCACCTCGTCGACCGAGCGGAGGGGCTGAGCTCGAGGCGCTGCGCGAGGTTCCCGCCGTCGACGAGCGCCATGACGAAGTAGGCGATGCCGTCGCGCTCGCCGACGTCGTGGATGGGGACGATGTTCGGGTGGGAGAGCTGCGCCGAGGTCTGCGCCTCGCGGGTGAAGCGCGAGCGCGACGGCCGGGTCGTGGGCCAGCTCGGGCGGAAGGACCTTGATGGCGACGTCGCGCTCGAGCCGGAGGTCGCGGGCGCGGTAGACGACCGACATCCCTCCTCGGCCGATCTCGTCCTCGATCCGGTACTGGGCGTCGACGGCGGCGACGATGCGGTCCCAGGTGGAGTCAGGCATGCCGATCAACTTATCGTCGCTGCGCGGGCGCGCCATGTCCCGGCGCGCGGTGTGTCAGGTCGCCAGATCTCCGCCCTCTGCGCGCTGGCGATTGCCCTCTGGGCGGGTTCGAACTTTGCGTGAGAACCTGCGCTCGGGTATCGACCGCGCTGTGCCTCAGGTGCGGCACCTATTACCAGATTTGGTAGACGGCAGCAGCCGCCCGATGAGAACACCGCGCGCACGCGACGACACCGCGCGCACGCGACGACACCGCGCGCAGACGACACCGCGCGCGACGACACCGCGCGCGACGACACCGCACAAGTGCTGGTTTCGCTGCCCGCTGCAAACACGGTCGCCAGACCGACGGCGCTGGGGGCGTCTCAAGTCGGGCTGCAGCCATCGTGGAACGGAATCCGGCTGCGGCGCGGTCCAGGGCCCGGTCCCACGAGGCCGGCCGGGAAGCCGGAGGGCCGGCCGGAGGCTGGTCGCCCGGGGCCGGAGGCTGACCGAGGCAAGGTCAGCCGTGGGGCTCGCGGGGCGCCCCGCCGTGGGTTGTGGCGGACCAACGCTCGCGCTCTATTTTCGGCGACGCCCCGCCATTTCGCCCTCCCATTCTTCAGGCCGAGCTCACGATGACTGGCTATCAGGTTGCGCTCTTCGTCCACTTCCTCGCCCTGCTGGCCGCCGTCGCGGCCGCCACGCTCGTGCACTTCACCGACGGCCGCCGCGCACGCGCCCGGACCGTGAGGGAGATGCTCGAGTCGGCACAACATGCTCCAGGCGTCGGCAAAGGTCTTCCCCGTCTCGATCGTGCTGCTGGTGCTCAGCGGCTCGTACATGATCGTCGCCGGTGCGCTCCGGGCGTGGTCGAGCGGGTTCGTCATCGGAGGGGCTCACGGGCGTCGTGATCCTCCTTATCACGGGCGGCACACTGGCCGCCAAGGGGCGCGCGGTGAAAAGCCAGCTGGAGCAGCTGGTGGCCGAGGGACGTGGAGGAGCACCGGATTTCCCTTCCAACCGGGCGCTGGCGCTCCTGCAGCGCGTCCCCGACGGGGTCGTGCTCGGCGTCATCTTCGACATGGTTGCGAAGCCGAGCCTTGGCGTCGCCCTCTCGGCGCTGACGGTCTGTGTGGCGGGAAGCGTCGCCATTGGACTGCTTCGCTCGAGCGAGACCGCGAGCGAATCCTCCGCGGAGCGGGCGCCGTCGTCGTCCTGAGGGGGCGTGAACTCCGGCGGCGAGAAACACCCGTGATCCTGCTGCCGCGATCGAACGCCTGACGCGCGCCGAGTGCAACATCGCTGCGACACGCGTCGCCGCGTGGTTCGGCCGGCGCCAAGGCGACGGGTTGAATCCGCGCGCGTTCTCGGCCGTAGTCGCGGGCACCCCTCCTGCGGCGTTGGCCCGCCGAATCATCCCATGCACTCCGTGCGCCGATCCGTGATCCCAGCGCTGCTCCTGCTGTGCGCCGCCTGTCGGTTCCAGGGCGCCGCAGCCGGAAGCGGGCGCGACGTCGGCCACCGCATGTCGGGGGAGCAGGTGGAATTCCAGCGGTGCGACTCGTTGACGATCGGCCGCGACTCGTGGCAGCATCGCCTGGCGCCCGTCGGCGTCTACGACGTGAACGCACTCCTCCCGAAGGAACTCCCGCACCTCGACGGCGTGCTCGCGCTCGACGCATTCCGCGGCGAGGTTGTGACCATCGACCTGGCGGAGAACCGCATTACGGTGCACGCAACTGCCGGCGCCGCCAACGCCATCGCGCAGGACGGCGTTCCCGTGCGCATCGGCACCGGCGAGACCGGGCGCATGCTCACCGCGTACGCGCCGTGGCCGCGCGACGGGACACGCTCTGGTTCCTCCTCGACAGCGGGGACCTGCGCGGGACGCTGATCGATCAACGCGTGGGTCGTGACTCGCTGCTCGCGCAACACGACGACTCCACGGTGGATCTCTGGTGGGGAGCCGCGCCGCGATCCGCAGCCGCGCGCAGTTCACGGACCTGATAATCGACGGCGTGCTTGGCGCCGACTACCTGCGACGCGGACCGGTGACGCTGGACCTGCGGCGATACTGATTGCGTCGCCCTGGCCGGGCCGCGCGCGCCTTCTGTTGAGGCACCCCCGGTTGCAGATTCCCGGCGTCCCCCGGGGGGCCCGTGTACGCCACCTGTCTCTTCTGCAACTCCGCGCTCGGTCGCAACGACTGCCTGGAGCACTTCCCTGTCGGTCGACGCCTGGCGTACGACGCGGCCAGGGGGCAGGCTCTGGGTCGTCTGCCGGCGCTGCCAGCGCTGGAACCTGACGCCGTCTTCGAGTCGCGCCTGGGAGGCGATCGAGGAAGCCGAGCGTGGATTCCGCGCGACGCGGCAGCGCGTGGCGACCGACAACGTCGCGCTGGCCGGGCTCGAGGAAGGGCTGGAGCTGGTGCGCATCGGTGCCCCGCCCCGGCTCGAACTCGCCACGTGGCGCTACGGCGACCAGTTCGGAAGGCGGCGGCGGAAGTACATCGGGTTCACTGCCGCGGGCAGGCCTACCCTCGCGCCGCAGCTCGCCTCCTCGCCGGGCACTCCCTGGTGGCGATGTCCGCTCTTGTGGAACCCGCGATGATCGGACTCATCGTAGCGGCATTGTCGTCAGCTTCATTCGCGTGCGCGCGATGCAAGGCACCGCGCGTCCCGGTAGTTTTCGTTACCGACGGCCAGGGCAAGAGACAGCCCCTCACCCGATGGGATGCGCAGAGTGCCTGGCTCTGGCGTGGCCCCGAGGGTGCCGATTGGTCGCTCAGTGTAAAGCAGGCGGAGCAGCCCCTGCCTCGATACGGGATCGGCTTCGCTACCTCGAGACTCATCACCCTGCAGGGCGACGAGGCGCGGCGCGCGCTGGCAGCGATTGTCCCGTACGCGAACAGCGCCGGAGGAAGCGCCAAACGGGTTCGAGGAGGCCGTGGACGTGATCTCGGCGTCGGAGACCGCGGAGGAGGTCGTCCGCACGGCGGTGGCCACAGGCCCCCGCGAAACGGCCCGATCACGAAGAACCACCTCACCATCATTCCCGCGCCGATTCGCCTCGCGATTGAGATGGCGCTGCACGAGGACGACGAGCGACGCGCCATGGAGGGCGAGCTGGCCGCGCTCGAGGAACGCTGGCGCGACGCCGAGGAGATCGCGAGATCGCGGATGGGCTGCTGTTCCCCGCCGACGCCGCGTCGCCGACCCTCAGGAGTTGCGGCGAGCGAGGGAGGCGGCGGACCGGTAAACGCCGTCATGCAGATCCGCACCATCGGCGTAACGGAAAGAACTTCTCCGTACACCGCGCGATCCGATCCCCGATTGTCCACGAGCGCGTCGCGAGGCAGACTCATGATAGACACTGCGCCCGCGGGCCAGAGTGTCCGTGCGCCCGCGCCGGGGGCCATGCGCCAGGGCCGCTCTCCGCGGCACCCATGCATCTCCTGCGACGCCCACGCGCGATTCTCCGCGCGTCGACATGGAGGATCCCATGAGTGTCCTGGACGAGAGTCGCAACCAGGGCGAAGAACGTCATGGGCCAGAAGGTCCCCGCGGGCAACCTGAACACGGTGCACATGCACCGGGAGGCAGACAATGCCTGGAGCCTTTGAGCTCAAGAGCGCCGCCGACACGCAATTCATGTTCAACCTGAAGGCGGGAAACGGCGAGATCATCCTGACCAGCGGGATGTTCGACACCAAGGCCGCAGCGTCCGCCGGCATCGCGTTGGTCAGGACGAATGCGGCGCACGATGCGCAATTCGAGCGAAAGATCGCCACCAGCAAGGAGCCGTATTTCCTGCTGAAGTCCACGAACGACGACGTGATCGGCCGGAGCGAGATGTACTCCTCGGCCGCCGCGATGGAGAACGGGATCAAGTCCGTCGCGCACACGGCGCCCGACGCACCGGTGAACGATATGGCCGTCGCCAGGGAGCCCGCGGCGAGGAAGTAGGGATGGCGTGTGGGTTCGTGCAGCGCGTGGCGTCGCGATGACCTCGCCGGGGACATTCAACAAGCGGGCCACATGACCGGCTACCCGGGATCTCTCGAGAAGCAGACGCTGGACAACGCGTTCTTCCGGCGCATGCTGTTCACGGGCACGCATGCCCAGCTCGTCGTGATGTGCCTCCAGCCGGGCGAGAGGACGTAGACCAGTCGGCTTTCGGCCGCAGGCAGTTCGCTGCGGCCGGATCCGCCGCGGCGGGATACCAGAATTCCGGCGCGCACCACCAGCATCCGGGCGGGCGCCCACAACGTCCACCGCCGGCCGACTCGTCTTCAGCCAACCCCGGCACCGCCAGCATCCGGGCGGGCACCCACGACGTCCACCGCCGGCCGACTCGTCTTCAGGCCAACCCCGATGCGAGCGCGTGGGACCACCTGATGCGGCGATCAAACGCAAGGCGGTAGCTTGCGGACATCACCGACGGCGTGACGGCGGCGTGACTGCTCCGCGAAGCGCCCTCGGGAGCGCGCCAGGCACGGGGATGCCCCTCGGTCCACCTGCGGCGCCAAACGGGGAGGACACCATGGCGGGAATCAGGAAATCGTCACGCGAGACGGTGGAGACTGCGACCGAGGCCGTGGAGTCCGCGACGGATGCGGTCCGGTCCGCGCGAGACGCCGTCAAGACCATGCGGAAGGCGGGCTCACAGGCGAAGTCGGTGGCGAAGAAGATCGTGGACCGTGTCTCCGGGCGCCAGGCCGCGCGCAGGAAGAGGAACGTTGCAGTGGCCGCCGGCGTGGCAGCGGCAACGGTAGTGGCCGGCGTCGCCGTCGCGCGTGCGCGGAGCGGCGGCAAGCGGCACAAGCGGCACAAGCGGCGCGGGTGACGCCACGCCTGATGCCTGCCTGACGAGTTGCCTCACGGCGAGTTCGCGCTCAGGGGGCCCCTCCCGTGCCCGGCAACGCCGCGGCGCGATGCTCCCAGAACGTACGAATACCGGTCACGCAGAGCGTCAGCCAGGCGACTGCTTCCGCGAACGCTGCCAGTACGTCGCTCAGGTAGTGAACGCCCAGGTACATGCGGCTCAGGGCCACCAGTGCCACCAGGGCAATCGCGACAAGCACCACGAGTACACGCCGGCGCCATGCCCTCGTCTTCTCGACGAGCATGGCTGCCAGCACGCCGTACACCAGCGTCGCGCCTGCCACGTGCCCGCTCGGAAAGCTGTAGCCATCCACGGAGAGCAATGGATGGGCGAAGCTGGGACGCACACGGTGAAACACCAGCTTCATCAGGATATTCAACACGATGCCACCTGGAACCGTCACCAGCAGGCACGAGAGCCACTTCCAGTCCCGCTTCCACGCCAGAAGCAGGGCGGTGATCGTCACCGCGGTGGTCATCGCAACCACACCATGAAGCTGTGAGAGCAGGAGCATCGACTGGGTGAGGAGTGGCGTCGCATGGGCGTGGAACCACGCCGCCACCCGACCATCGACAAGGGTGAGTGGGTCGCCGTTGACGACGTCCTCGGCGACACCGCCGAATAGCCAGGTGGCGCCGATGAGCACGATGGCGCCAAGCGTCAGGTGCAGTCCGAGGTAGCCCTCCGGTGAAAGCCGCGCCCGGACAAAGGCCAATTGCGGGGAGAAGCGGCGAACCAGCGCATTGACACGCGGCGTCGCGAGAATGCGCTTCCAGGCTCGCGTGATGCCCGCCTCGTGACGCACCGCCCACTGCCAGAGCATGGCGAGCAGCACGATGAACAACGCGATGCCGCCCAGGATGGCGCTGCCCCGCCCGATCCAGTGTGCTGCGCGCTGCCATGCGGCGCCGAGCGAGTAACCGAGCAGCACCATGGCCGCCGACCACAGGACGGCCCCCGATGCGTCGTACGGGAGGAACCACTTGTACGGCATTCGCGAGGAGCCGGCAAGAAACGGCACCAGCGCGCGCGCGAATCCAACGAACCGTCCCAGAAAGACCGCCTGGCCGCCATGTCGCACGAAGAATGCGTCGGCCTTTGCCAGGCGAGCTTCCGTCAGCCCGAATCGGCGGCCATGGCGTTCGAGCCCCGCGCGTCCGAGGCGGCGCCCCAGTTCATAGCCGATGCTGTCCCCGAGCATGGCCCCGATGGCTACGAGCACGATCAGGTCGCCGACATCGAGCAGGCCCTGCGCCGCGAAGAATCCGGCCACCAGTACCAGGCTCTCTCCCGGGACGAGCAAGCCGAGGAAGGCCGCGGACTCCAGCATGGCGCCGAGGAAAATGACAAGGTATCCCCAGTGCCCGAGGCGCCCTGCAAGAATGACAAGATGATCAAGCATTTGCCGGCCCGGAGCGGTTCGCGGTGACCCGACGCAAGTGAGGTTGGCCCCGTTCGCAGGCCCGTCCACGCGGGAAGAGTAGCGCCACGCCGCGCCGCCGATCACAACAGCGACCTCAGCCGACGGAACGCTTCACCAGGAACACCCGCGCCATCAGCGCGCCGGCCACTGGAAGGACAAGAGCGTAGCCGACAACCGCGACATTCTGCAGCAGCATCCTGCCTGCGAGCGGCCCCGCCGCGCCCGCAAGGCAGAGCACTCCGCCGATCAGCAGGGCCTGTCGCGCGTGTCGCGAACGCGGATCACCCCCAAGCGAGATTCCCGCGAACACCATTGACAGGCCAACGAGCACGTCCCACGCGAAGTACTCCACCGCGAAGATCGCCGACGGCCAGACCAGCCTGTAGTCGGGCAGCTGCCCCGTGCGCCACAGCTGCCGGATCGCGGTGAGCTGCACGAAGTGCACGCCATCGTCAGGCTTGCACCGAGGGTGCCTGTCATCAGGGCCGCAAGCACCGGCACGCGCCGTGACGGCTCGACGAAGCACCACAGGGCGACCAGAAAGCCGACGAGCGCGACGGCGGAGACGATCGTGAGCAGCTCCATCGCCGCGAGGTACGGGTCGCCCATCGGCTCGCGGGGAGACCGCACCACGACGAGCCAGAGCGAGATGACCGCGAGGTAGAAGACCCCGATGACGAGGATCCCGATCGCACTGACAATCCCGACGCGCCGCATGCCTTCTGTCCAGCGTTCCATCTCAGCTCACCGTGACCTTGTACTGCTTCACGAGCGACGTAAACGCCCCGGCGGCGGCGAGCCAGCTCCCCTTCGCGATCTCGAAGACCTGCCGCCGCTGGCGCTGCGTGCCTTCGTCCTCCACATCGGCTCCGGGCATGACGAGCCCGGTGAAATGCTCACACGGGCGCGTGAAGGGATGGTCCTGCGCTTCGCCGGCGGCGGGATTGCCCTCCAGGAACCGCAGGTAGCCGGCGATGTAGCCGCGCACGGGCTTCGAGGCGTTGTGCCACCTGATCCTCCGACGCCCCACTGTCGCGAAGCGCGAGTTCGAGAGCGTTCATGAAACGATCCAGCAGTTCCTCCGGAGCCACACGGAGCGCGGCGTAGTACGCCCAGAGCTGGTGCCAGACGCAGACCTCGAATGCCGGCAGGGTCTTTGCCACGGCATCGAGGCGATCCGGCGGGAGCACGCCGGCGGCCGCGACATCGGCCAGCGTCTCGCGCGGATCGCGCCGCACCGTGGCGCCCAGCATGAGGCGCATGGCGTCGTCGATCGGGAGCTTCTTGCGGAAGAGGGTCAAATCGAGCTCGGTGTTCCGGAAGAGCCTCTGCTGCGGCCAGAGTGTCAGCCTCCACGCGGCATCGCCAACGATCGCGGCGACCGCCGCACCGTCGGCACGCGTCCTGATCCCAATATTCCGGCGTGCCGGACCATCGGCAATGCGCCCGGAGGGCCCTGGTATACGCCATGCCTTTCCGTTCGGACGCTGACTACCGCGCTGTCGTCTCGACGCTATGACGTCATGAAGCTATAGTGCAACCATGAGCGCCCAGAAGCGCACCATGGTCTACTTCGACGAGACCATTCGCATGGCCCTGCGGCTGAAGGCGGCCGAGACCGGCCAAAGCATCTCCGAGCTTGTCAACACCGCCGTGCGCAGCATCCTTGCCGAAGATGCCGACGACCTGGCGGCATTTCGCGAACGCGCCAGGGAGCCCACCACCGTGTTCGAGGATCTCGTGCGGGATCTGAAGCAGCGTCGGAAACTGTAGACGCGTCATCACGGGCGGGGACGGTGGAGACGCGGAGCGCTCCACTCGAGAACCACCAGCGAATGGTCGCCAGGATCGAGGGCCTCGAGGCATCCCTACCGCCTGGAAGCGAGAAGCTCAGCGGCGAGGACAAATACAGGCTCCGTCAGGGCGACTATCGCATCCTGTACGAGATCGCGGATCAGCATCTGATCGTCACGGTCGTGAAGGTTGGCAACCGCCGGGACGTCTACCGCTAAGGACCACGTTTCAGTCGCGAACCTGTACGGACGCTGGCGCCTGCTTCGGTCGAGTCGGCTGCTCGCGCTGCACGGACACGACATCTATCCGCCGTGGCGCCAGTCGCGAGTGCAGGCCCACTGGCGACGCCCCGCTCCTATTGACATTCGATAGATCTCGCCCCCGATGCTTCTATCGACGCGCGATAGGAGACGACGTGGCATCACCAAACGCGAAGCCTCATCCGAGGGCACCCTCGACCTGCTGGTCCTCAAGGCACTCACGCTGGGCGAACTGCACGGCGTCGGTGTCGCCAACCGCGTCCAGCAGATCTCGCGCGGTGCCTTCCGCGTCACGCCGGGCTCGCTCTTCCCCGCCCTCCACCGCCTCGAAGCCGAGGGGTGGCTCACGGCGCGCTGGGGCCGCTCCGAGAACAACCGCCGCGCGAGGTTCTCAAGCTCACCCGCGCCGGACACGCCAAGCTCGCCCGCGAAACCGGCGAGTGGCAGCGCATCATGGTCGGCATGCAGGCGGCCCTCGAGGCGACCTGACGGTGCGCATCGCCGATGTCCTGCGCCACTTCTGGCGCGAGACCTTCCACCGTGTCGCGGTCGAGTCCGACCTCAGCGAGGAGCTGCTCCGTCGTACGTCGACCTCCTGGCCGCCGAGCGCATGCGTGCCGGTGCCACGCCTGACGCCGCGCGCCGGGCGGCGCTGCTGGAGGTCGGTGGCGCCGAGTACGTGAAGGAGGCGGTCCGCGACACCCGCCGCACCGCCCTCCTCGAGTCTATCGCGCGCGACGCGCGCTTCGCCTTGCGCAGCCTTGCGCGGACCCCGGTCTTCGCCGCCGCCGCGGTGCTCACCCTGGCGCTCGGGCTCGGCGGCGCCACCGCGATCTTCAGCGTCGTGGACACCGTGCTCGTGCGCCCCGTCCCCGGCGTGCGCGACCCGGCCACGCTCGTCTCGCTCGACCGCCTGGAGAACGGCGTCGATGCCGGCAGCTTCGCCTTTCCCGACTACGCCGACTACCGCGCCGGCGTCCCGTCGCTGGCGTTAGGCGCCTCGGTCGGCGTCCCGCTCGGGACCGAGACGGGCTCCCGGGACCCCGAGCTCCTCCGTGGCGCGCTCGTCACTGACGACTACTTCTCGGTACTCGGCGTACGCGCGGCCGCCGGGAGGCTGCTCGCCCCAGCGGACGATTCGGCACGGACTCCAATAGTCGTCATCAGCGATGCCCTCGCGCAGCGCTCGTTCGGGGGCGCTGCGCCGGCCGTGGGATCGACGATCCACCTCGACGGCTTCCCGTTCACCGTCGTCGGCGTCGCCGGCGATGCGTTCGGCGGCACCGCGGTCGGCGGCCAGATCGATGTATGGGCCCCACTCTCCCTGCAGCCGGTGCTCCTCTCCCGCATGTCCGAGGGCATCATGGACAAGCGCGCGGCGGGATGGCTGGAGCTCTTCGGTCGCCTGACGCCGGGCGCGACGGTTGCCAGTGCGCAACGCGAGCTGGACCTCGTGGCCAGCCGGCTGGCGGTCGAGTACCCCGTCACCAACGGCGCGCGCAGCGTCAGACTCCGCGCCGGCATCGGCCTCGATGAAGACCAACGCCGCGACCTGACGCGCCTGTTCGGCCTGATGTCAGCAGCCGCGGTGCTCCTGCTGCTCATGGCCTGCGCGAACGTCGCGGGCTTGCTCATCGTGCGCGCCCACGCGCGCGAGCGTGAGCTCGCCGTGCGAC
>CAVZDB010000006.1:0-294087 GCA_963773905.1 uncultured Acidobacteriota bacterium | reverse complement strand
ACAGCGACGTCTCTATCCAGCTTCCGATCCCGCGCCCGGTAAACCTCGCCCATCCCGCCCGCGCCGAGAGGCGCGAGAATCTCGTAGGGTCCGAGCCGCGAGCCGACTGAGAGTGTCATCGGATTAACCGCTGCGCGAAATTCTATGCCCCGTCGCGGACAAGCCCAGTCGATCGGCCAGCGCGGTCAATCGCGGTCGGCAGCCCCGCGGCGTCAATTGGTTGGTTGTTAGGTACCCGGAAATTCACCAAGCTCCCTCGCTTCTCCGCTTCTTCATGCTCCTCCTGGAGAAGAGCGTCGCGCCTGGCGAGGGCATCCAGCTGCTCGGACGGGTCGATGATGCCGGCGTAGCGACGGAAGACTTCGCTCGTTACATGACCGGTCACCGACATGCAGGTGCTCTCGTCGATGCCAAGCCGCCGCAGATCGCGAGCAACCGTCCGGCGGTAGTCATGTGTCCAGCGACCGACAACCTCCGCCTTTTCGCAGGCCAAAACGAAGGCCTCCCGATATGAGCCATAGGAAATCGGCCGGCCCCGGCGACGGTGGAACACAAGAGCTGAGAGCGCCGGCCCCGAGGGAGAGCGGGTTTCGCGTGACGTCCACCGGCGCTCCATCAACTTCAGAAGCTCCCCCGTCAGCCGGGTCATCGACTACTTGGGCCGAAGAGGGCACTTCGATTTTCTCAAGCTCTCGCAACTCTCGACCCAAGGCTTCCGCAACCTCTCCTCCGATCCGGTTTCCTTTGACCGGTGTCACGCTGATCACGGGAGAGAACCTTAGCCCGCCCCGTGCCTAGCGCTTGAGATCCAGAAGCTCTCAAACGACTCCGGGATGCGATCTACGCCCCTCCAGAAGAATGGCTCCGCGAGGCAGCTACGTTGAGAGGAGATGATGTCCGGGTTTTTGTCCGTGTCCATAGGTGTAGCGTCGTCCTCGGTGGTGTTTGGAGAGACGGGGAGGGCGGTGCCAAACCTATGAAAAGAAAAGGGCCGGAAGAACCGGCCCTAACCTGGGTTGACATGAAATGGTGGAGGCGGCGGGAGTTGAACCCGCGAACCTCCGGACGGAAGGCTCTCCGAAAAAAATCGATCTGAAATCGCCCCACTTTCGCCCCACTTAGAAGAAAAAGGGTCACGCCTCTCGACGTAACCCTTTGGTGTGCTTGGTTGCGGGGGAAGGATTTAACGCCGGCCTGAGGCCGGCGTTCTGTTCCCATGCGCTCGCTGCGCTCGCCATGGGAACAGTCGAACCTCCGCGCCGCGCTGCTGCGCGTCGCGCTCGGAGGTTCAAATCCTCCCCAGACTTTCGCGGTCGAGAAACGAAAACGGCCGGGGTTCCCCCCGGCCGATCAGTTGCTTGGTTGCGGGGGGAGGATTTATCGCCGGGCTGCGCCCGGCGTTCTGCTCCGCTGAGCTCGCTATCGCTCGCCACCGGAGCAGTCGAACCTCTCCCCGCGGCTTCGACGCGCGCCGGGTTCGTGCCGCCCACCGAAGGCAGACACCCAGCAGTAGACCGCGCCGGTAACTCCGGCGCGCAATCCCTCCCCCATTGGCGATCTAGAAATAGAAAGGCCGGGCAAGTGCCCGGCCGAAATGAATCTTGGTTGCGGGGGAGGGATTTGAACCCTCGACCTTTGGGTTATGAGCCCAACGAGCTACCAGGCTGCTCCACCCCGCGGCAGAGCAGCGGAAGGTATAGGAGACTGCCGGCGGCGTCAAGGGATGTCTGGCCTCCCGCTTGCGGGCGTATCCTTATGGCTGGTTTCGCTTTCGAAACGGAGGCGCCCATGCTCCACACACGCGTTTCGAAGGTCCTGACGCTCTCCCTCACCGCCGCCCTTCTCGCCGCCGGTGTCCTCGGCGCCCAGGAAAGGCCGGGGGACAAGGGGGAAACCCCGGCCGAGAAGAAGCTGCGCGGGAGATCGGCGGCACCCAAGCCGGCCGAGATCGACTCCGCAGTCACGCTCGACGCGATGCTCTCGAAGCAAGACAAGGCCGCCTTCTCCGAGACAAAGGGAGCGACCGTCGAGGGCTACGTCGTTCAGGTCGAGCGGGAGGAGGAGGACGGCGACTACCACGTGACACTCGCGCCGGCCGCCGGAGAGACCGACACGAAGAAGTGGGTGATCGTGGAGGTCACCCCGGCCTGGCAGAAGAAGTCGGCGGCGTTATCCGGCGCTTCCTTGCACAAGCTGCACGGCAAGAAGGTCCGCGTGACGGGCTGGCTCTACTACGAGCCGGACGAGGATCAGCCGGATCCGCGCGGCACGCGCTGGGAGATCCACCCGGCCACGGAGATCCAGGCGGCGCCCTGAGTCCGGCGATCGCGCCGGACGTTTTGTAAGGGCGGCTCATGCGGCCGCCCGCGGGCGGGGGCGGTCCGACCACCATCGGAAGACCCCCGGCAGAAGGAGGCGCCGTCCGCAGGACGGCGACAACCCAGCCCCGCCCCTACGGAGCGTTCGCGTTGACGCTACGCGGCGGCTGCGACGCTGCCCCGAAGACGGTGCATCAGGCGTCCGAGCTTGACGTTCAACCCGTGGTTGCGGTTCAGGAAGGGCAGGGGGGGGCTCTGCCGGACGCCGAGCTTCTTGCGAAGGCGCAGGAGCATGTAGTTGTCCGGCGACGCGCGCAGCCCGCGCTCCACCGAATCGATCGCGTCCTTCCGGGAGCGCGCGAGCAGGTGGAGATTCGCCAGGCACCAGAAGATGTAGGGGTTTCGCGGATCCGAGATGTGGGCGCGCTTGCAGAGCTCGACCCCGCGGCGCAGCTCACGGGTGCGCCCGAGGCTCAAGGCGAAGCTCGCGAGGCCCGCGGCCGGCACGGCCTGGCCCCGAGCGAGATGCCGGTCGAAGTACTCGGTCAGGAAGGATTTGGCGCGGTCCCACTGCTCCAGCTTCAGGCTCTCGCGGCCGGCTTCGAGCAGTTCTCCATCCGAGTACTCCGAGAAATCCATGGGATGACCTCCCCACCGCCGCGGGACGGCGATGCACACATTCTAGTGCAGGAGCGCCGGAATTGCGCCCGGAGGTTTCGCCGGTCTCTAGGTCAGCTTCTCCTGGAGGATCTTCGCGGCCTGCTCGGCGCGAAAGTCGGCGAGCTTCTTCTTCAGGTCGTCGCGCTTGCCGGCGAGGATCGCGACCGCGAAGAGTCCGGCGTTGACCGCGCCCGGCTTGCCGATCGCAAACGTCGCGACGGGGATTCCGCCCGGCATCTGAACCGTCGAGAGGAGCGAGTCGAGCCCCTTCAGGGACGCGCTCTCCATCGGCACGCCGAGGACCGGAAGCGTCGTGTGCGCGGCGGCGACTCCGGCGAGGTGCGCCGCGCCTCCGGCGCCCGCGACGATCACCTCGAGCCCGCGCCCGGCCGCGCCGGTCACGTACTCGGTGGTCTCCTTCGGCGTGCGATGCGCCGAGAGGACCCGGCTCTCGCAGGCGACGCCGAACTTGTCGAGCGTGTCGGCGACGTTCTTCATGACCTCCCAGTCGGATTTGGACCCCATGAGGATGCCGACGAGCGGCTTGTCGGACGTCATCGCGTCATTCCCCCTGGCCGAGCGAGAAGCCCCGCTCGCCGTCGAAAGTGGAGAGGTTCTCCGTCTTCATGAACTCGAGGTTGTCGCCCGCGATCCGGTTGAGCAGCGCGAGGATGTCGGCCTGGCGCACGGCGCCGCCGCCTCCGCTGTCCGCCGAGAGGAAGCGCGCGCGGCACTGGTCCCCGCGGAAGGTCTCCGGCGCTCCATCCGGCCACACCTTGATGCCGCGCGAGGTCAGCATCGTCAGCTTGAACTCGGGCTGGCCCAGCGGAACGAGGCGGGCGGCGAGCGCGTCGGTGTCCTGGCTCTTCCACGCCACGTAGACGTCCACGCCGACGGTCTCCTGCTTCGGGGTCGGCGCCGCGGGCGTCGCCGCTCCGGCTTGGGCGGGATTCGGCGCCGCGGCGGCGGAGGCGTGGCCGTAGACCACCGGCTTCAGCCGCTGCGGCTTCTGGCCGAGCCTTGCGACGACCGCCTCGGCGAACTCCTTCGTGCCGACCTTCTGGCGGCTGACGCCTTCCTTGAACACGTCGTAGGTGTGGACGCCGTCCTCGAGTGTCCTGAGCCAGGCGTTGTGGACGTGCTCGGCCGCGTCGGGCTGGCCGATGTGGACGAGCATCATGACGCCGCCGAGGAGGAGTCCCGACGGGTTCGCCAGGTTCTGGCCGGCGCGCCGGGGGGCCGAGCCGTGGATCGCCTCGAACATCGCGAAGCGCTCGCCGATGTTGGCCGAGCCCGCGAGCCCAACCGAGCCGGCGATCTGCGCGGCCACGTCCGAGAGGATGTCGCCGTAGAGGTTCGGCATGACGATCACGTCGAAGACCTCGGGCGAGTCGGCCAGCTTCGCGGCGCCGATGTCCACGATCCAGTGCTCGTTCTGGATGTCCGGGTACTCCTTCGCGATCTCGTCGAAGACCTTGTGGAAGAGGCCGTCCGTCAGCTTCATGATGTTGTCTTTGGTGAAGCAGGTGACCTTCTTGCGGCGTTCTTCCGCGCATACTCGAAGGCGTACCGGACGATCTTCTCGGAGCCCGGGCGGGTGATGAGCTTGAGGCACTCGTAGACCGTCGGGAGTCAGCCGGTACTCGATCCCGGCGTAGAGGTCCTCCTCGTTCTCGCGCACGATCACGAGGTCCATGACCGGATGCTTGGTCGCGACGTAGGGGTGGTAGGAGACGCAGGGACGCACGTTGGCGTAGAGCCCGAGCGTCTTGCGGGTCGTGACGTTCAGGCTCTTGAAGCCTCCGCCCTGCGGGGTCGTGATCGGCGCCTTCAAGAAGACCTTCGTGCGGCGGAGCGACTCCCACGAGGAGGGGTCGATGCCGGAGGTGTTGCCCGCGAGGTAGACCTTCTCGCCGATCTCGATCTCCTCGATCGCGAGCGGCGCGCCGCTCGCCTCCAGGATCCGGAGCGTCGCGGCCATGATCTCGGGGCCGATGCCGTCCCCGCGGGCCACGGTGATGGGAACCGGATTTGCCATGGGGGCGCAAAATATCACCCGTGGCTCGGACTCCTAGCGGGCCGCTACGCGGCCCAACCGAAAGGAGAGGGGAAGTCTCTGGAGTGCCCCCTCCCTGGAAAGCGCCTGTCTCGAGCCAGGAGCCTCCCGCGAGCGACTACCGGTCATAGGGCGGCCCTGGGTTGCCGCCGTCTCCTCCTGATGGGGGCTTGCCTTCGGTGGTCGGACCGCGGCCGCCCGTTCGAGCAATGACCCGAAACCACCCCGGGGCTGTGGGGCACCGACCGGGGCCCTTCCCCCTTGACTCCTGCGCAGGCATTCGGGTTTAAGCTTGGGCCAGTGAAAAAGACCCTTTGGGTCGTCCTGGCGGTGGGGATTGCTCTTGCCGGGGCCTGGGGCTACGGGGAGCTCGTCCGCCGCGAGAACGACACCGGCCAGCCGCTGCGGCTTCTGGCGATCGCCGAGGAGCAGAGCCTGGCGCTTTCCTTCTCCCGCCGGGGCCGCCTGACGACGCGGATCCCGGAGGAGGGCGAGGCGATCCAGGTCGGCCAGGTAGTCGCGCGCCTCGAGGAGCCCGGCCTCGCCGAGGACGGGCAGGACATCGAGCGGCAGATCTCGCAGGTCCGCGCGCGCGACGAGACACGGCTGCAGGAGATCGAGAAGCTCAAGGCGCAGTTCGCGGGCGTGTCGTCGGAGGAGAAGCGCATCGGCCGTCTGGTCAAAGACGGCGTCTCGCCGGCGGCCAACCTCGAGAGCCTGCAGCACCAGCGCGAGGCGATCGCCGCGGACATCCGCGCGCGCGAGGCCGAGAAGGGCCAGCTCTCGGCGGAGGAACAGGCGCTCCAGGTCCGCCTCGAGAAGGTCCGCCATTTCGAGAAGGAAGGGACCCTGAACGCGTCTGCGGGCGGCACGGTGCTGACGCGCCACCACCGGATGGGCGAATGGGTCGAGCCGGGACAGCCGATCGTGACCCTGCAGATCGAGACGCCCTACCTGCGCGTCGAGGTTCCCGAGGAGCGGCTCTCCTCCTTCGTCGTCGGCAAGACCGTGACCGTCTGGGCGCAGGCGCGGCCCGACTCCCGGTTCCAGGCGAGGGTGGTCTCGATCAAGCCCCGGTCCGAGTACGCGACCCGCAAGAATTGGGGCATCCAGAGCCGCGACCTCCAGACGTTCTCGGTACGCCTCCAGCCGCTCAACGCCACGGTCGTCTCCGGCCAGACCTTCGTCGTCGAGGCCGGGAGCGAGCCGCCCAGGGCGTGAACGGCTGGAAACTCGTGTAGGGGCGGGGCTTGCCCCCGCCCGCGGGCGGCCGCAAGGGCCGCCCCTACGACGAATGAGCACCTCAATGGTCCACCCCATACAAGTCGAGCAACTGACCAAGCGGTTCGGCGACTTCGTCGCAGACGACGCCGTTTCGTTCACGGTCAAGAAGGGCGAGATCTACGGCCTGCTGGGGCCCAACGGCGCCGGCAAGACCACCCTGATCCGCATGCTGACGACCCTCCTGCCGCCCACCTCGGGGTCGGCGCGCATCGAGGGACACGACATCGTGACCCACAGGCCGGCGGTCCGGCGGGCCATCGGGACCGTCTCCCAGGCCCAGACGACCGACGAGAACCTGACGGTCCGCGAGAACCTGTCGGTCCAGGGCAAGATGTACGGCCTCTGGGGCCGGCGGCTCTCCGAGCGCATCGAGCGGCGGCTGCACCAGGTGGGCCTCTGGGAGCGGCGCAACCAGATCGCGCGGCAGCTGTCCGGGGGCATGCGCCGGCGGCTCGAGATCGCCCGCGGCGTCCTCCACTCGCCGCGCGTCCTGTTCCTCGACGAGCCCACGACCGGCCTCGACCCGCAGAGCCGCCGCGCGATCTGGGACATGTTCGGCGAGCTGCGCGTTCACGAGCCCGACCTCGCCATCATCCTGACGACGCACGCCATGGAGGAGGCGGACTTCCTGTGCGATCGGGTGGCGATCCTCGACCAGGGCCGGATCCTCTGCGAGAACTCTCCGGCCGCGTTGAAGCACGAGCTCGAGACCGGCGAGAAGGTCGAGCTCGAGGCGGATCACGAGATCACCGACGAGGACGAGCTCTCGATCGCCTCGGCGGGCGCCGCGAATCTGCGCTTCGTCTCGCCGATGCGGATCCACTTCGACGCCAGGCCGGGGCAGGGCGTCGGGCGCCGCGCCGCGCGGTTGCTGGAAGACCGGGGCTACCACATCGTCCATCTCAAGATCGCGCTCGTGACCCTCGAGGACGTCTTCTTCTCCTACACGGGCCGCGCGCTCCGGGATGCCTGACGCATGAGCGAGACCCGTCGAGAGCGGCGTCCCGCGCGCGGGCCCTTCCTCGCGATCCTGGGCATCCTCGCGATCGGCCAGCGCGCGTTCCTGACCCTCTGGCGGCAGCCCGTGCTCCTCGTCTCGACGATGGTCTTCCCGGTCGTCTACCTGCTGATCCTCGGCAATGCGATGAACCGGCCGCTGCAGGACGTGCCGCTCGCGGTCGTGGACGAGGCCGGGAACGCCTACTCCGCGGAATGCCGGCGCGGCGTCATGGCCCTCGAGACCGGGCGCGGGCTCGTCCGCGCCGAGTTCGTGACGGACCGCGCCCAGGCGCAGGACGGCTTGCGCCGCGGCCGCTATCGCGGCGTGTGGGTGCTCCCGTTCGGGCTGTCGCCTTCGGGTCCGGCGCCGTCGTTCATCGGCGACAACACCGACCGCTTCTCCTTCGACACCGTGGAGCAGGCCCTGCGGCAGATCTGGGCCGAGGTCGCGGCCCCGCCGGACGCGACGCCGCCTTCTTCGGCCGTCCGCCTGGAGGCCTATCCCTATCTGGACTACCTCACGTACCTGGGCCCCGCGGTCGTGTGCCTCGCGATCTTCATGGGGTCCATGGTCTCGGGCGGCCTGCAGGTCCTGGAGGACCGGATGTACGGGTACCACGAGGGGTACCTCGTCACGCCGATCACCACCGGCACGCTCGTCGTGGGGAACGTCCTGGCGGGGGCCATCGTGGCCTCGATCGCGGGCCTGCTCGTGCTTGGCTGCGTCGTCTTCCTGACGCCGCTGCCGATGGTGTCGAAGGCGAGCCTGGCGGCCGCGGCGGCGACGGTGTTCCTGACGGCGCTGTCGATCGCGGCCCTGTGGTTCCTGGTGTTCGCGCGCGCCCGCAGCACGAGCCTGCTGCGCGGCATGTTCGGCATCATCAACGTGCTGCTCTTCTTCCCGTCCGGCGCGCTCTATCCGGTCGAGTCGTACCCGAAGTGGCTCGCGCAGCTCTCGAACGCGGACCCGCTGACCTACGGCGTGCGGGCCCTGCGCGGTCTGCTCCTGCGCGGCGCGGCGCCGCCCTCGGTCTACGCGGACTGGGTCTTCCTCGCGACCTTCACGATCGTGTGCGCGGTGCTGACGAAAGTCCTCTTCCGCCGTGAGGTGTAGGCGAGGTCGTGACGGATCCTCTCGTGCCTCAATCCAACCGGAAGTTGACGAAGATGGGCAAGTAGACCCGAACCGGCTTGCCATGGAGGGTCGCCGGTTCGTAGCGCCACCGGCGCACGGCGGTCAGGGCCGCTTCGTCGAATCCTGGATCGGAGTGCCTCACGACCGCGGCCGGCCCCACCGATCCGTCGGTATTGACGATCGCCTGGATGACGACGATGCCCGCCTTGTGCTGCTGACGGAGCTCTTCCGGATAGCTCGGTTCGACGCGTGACACGATCTTCGGCCCCTTGATCTCGTCGCCCACCGTATAGGTCTCGGCGGCGCCGGACGCCTTGCCGAGTTCCTTTGGCGTGATCGCCACGAAGATCGGGTTACCGCTCGGCTTTCCGCCGAGGACGAACGTCTTGCCCAGCTCTCCCGAGACGGACGCGGCCGCGATCTCCTGCTTCTTGCCGAGCAGAATCTGAAGATCGAGCAGCACACCTCGGTCCCCCGAGCGCGCTGGCCGCACGGCGAAGGTCAGCGGCAGCTCCTTCGTCGTGGGGTCCTGGCTCGTGCCGTAGGGTGACACCTTCGTCGTGATTCGCTGGGTTGCGCCGTACGGCGCGGCGACGCGCTTGAGCAGCAGAACGGAAACGCCTTCGAGGCCCAGGTTCTGGCCGATCTGCAGGCGTTGGCGCTCGACGTTGTCGGACCAGCCAGGATCCTCAGGCAGATAGACGATCGCTCCTGGCGCGGGCGGCTCGGTGATTCGGGCGCGGAATCCCTGAAAGACGCTGATCTCGAGGAGAACGCCTGAGTCCTCGCCGAAGGCTGCATGTGAGAGCAAGAAGACGAACAGCAGGGGGATCGCGGTGCGTTTCATGAGGACCTCCTCTTCAGTCGACGAGGACGATGACGGTCCCGGAGTCTGGCTCGAGGACCATGGCCGCCGCCGGCCGGCCCAGGCTTCGAACGTTTGCCACTCTGAATCCCATCGACGGGGGGCGATCCGCGGCGGCCTTCGGGTTGCGCGAGAGGACCACCGCAATGACGGTCAGAAAGAGTGCCAGCGCTGCCCAGCTCGCTGCAGGATGACGCCGCGCCGCGCCGGCGGTCAGCCTCTCGCGAACGGCCGGCCAGACCTCGTCGACAGACCGGAAGCTCCGCTCGGCGAGAGCTCGTCGGATCTCGTTCTCTTCAGGAAGCATGCGGACACCTCTCGGATTTCACGGGCGCCGGATTCGAGGCGGAGAGTTTCGAACGGATGCGTCCGAGCTGCACCCGGACTGTGGAGGCGGCGATCCCCAGGATGTCCGCGATCTCGCCCGCGTCGCGGCTCTCGGCGAAGTGGAGGTGGGCGATCGCCCGCTGGCGCCGCGGCAATGCGGTGAACCACCAGTCGACCGGATCGGGCGCCGGGGCGCTCTCTCTTTCGGCGAGCGGCGCGAAGAGAGCGGCGAGAGCTCTTCGGCGGGACGTTCGGCGGAGACGGGAGAGACAGAGGCGCTGAGCGATTCGATAGACGAAGGCTCGGGGCGAGGCTCCGGCCCTCAGCCGCCGGCGGGTCCGATAAAGGAGGATCAGCGCTTCCTGCGCGACGTCTTCGGCCTCCATGCCGCTTCCGAGCAGGCTCCGTGCGAAGGAGGCGAGCTCCCGGAAGTGGGTCTCGACGAACGGCCGGAAGGAGTCGGGATCGGAGAACGGCCCCATTTCGTCCTTAATAGGTCGCCAGGGGTCGAGGGCGTTTACAGGGATTCTCAAAACTGTCGGGGCGAGTCAGCCGGAGGCGACCAGGCCGTCATCCTGAGGAGCGTAGCGGAGCGAGCGACGAAGGATCCTGTGCCTTCCGAGAAAGTGGCAATCGAGTCCGGTATCTCGCTGCGCTCGGGATGACGGCGGGTTTGCCTACGCGCCCCGCAGGTAATTCTCGAACTCCTCCGGGTGATTCGCGCGGGCCCGCGCCTCCTCCGTCTCGACGACGCCGTCCTTCGCAAGCCGCGCGAGCGACTCCTCGAGCGTCACGGACCCCAGCTTGCGCGTGATCGCGATCTCCTGGTGCAGGTGCTGCAGCGCGTTCTTGCGGATGTGCTGGCGCGCGCCGTAGCCCACCATCAGCAGCTCCGCCGCCGGCAGCGCGGCCGCCGCCCTTGCGGGGAAGCAGCGTCTGCGTCAGCACGGCGGAGAGCGCCATCGCCAGCTCCTGCCGGATCGTGTTCTGCCGCTCGGCGGGAACGAGTCGGCGATGCGCGCGACCGCGGACGCGACGTCGGTCGTGTGCACGCGTCGAGAAGACGAGATGGCCCGTCTCGGCCGCCGCGAGCGCGATGCGCATCGTCTCCGGGTCGCGCATCTCGCCGACGACGATCACGTCGGGCGCCTGGCGCAGCGCGGCGCGCAGCGCGGTGGGGAAGTCGGGCGCGTCGATGCCGATCTCGACCTGCTCGATCAGGCTCGCGCGGTGCGGATGCTCGTACTCGATCGGGTCCTCGATCGTGACGATGTGGCGGGCGTCGCGCCGGTTGATCTCGTCGACGAGCGCGGCGAGCGTCGTCGTCTTGCCGGATCCGGTCGGACCGCCGACGAGCACGAGGCCGCGCGGCAGCCGGGTCAGCGCCTCCGTGCCGCGGCGGCAGTCCGAGCGAGGCGAGCGCGGCGGCTGCGTGCGGGCAGCGCGCGGACGGTCGCGGCGGCGCGGCCGCGCTCGCGGTGCAGGTTGATGCGGAAGCGCCCGAGCCCCGGCACGCCGTGACGAGGCGTCGGCGATCCCGTCCTCGCGGTAACGCGCGCGCGCGTGCCGGGGAAAGCCCGGCAGCACGGCCTCCTCGATCTCCTCGCCGGAGAGCGGCGCCTCCGACAGCGGCGCGATGCGCCGTCCATCCGAATCGACGGGCGGCGCGCCGCCACGAGCAGCAGGTCGCTGCCCTTGCGCGAGACGAGCTCCTCGAGCCAGCGGTCGAGTCGTACCGAGGCCGAAGCCGAACCCGAAGCGGCGTCGGAGGGCTCGGTCTCCCCGAGCGGTCTCGCGGCGGCGCCCACAGGCGCGGCCGACGCCGAACCCTTGCGCGGCGCGGTCGCCGTGCCGCCCTCGTTCAGCTCGCGGATGAGCGCGTTGATGTCTTCTTCGGACTCGGCCATGGGAGGTTGTCGTCGCGTCGTCGCGGACCGCCGGTCACCCCGCCAGGTGCCAGTCGGTGTGCGGCGCCTTGTTCTCGAAGATCCACGCGCGGAAGAGGCGCCCGTAGGTCACCGGCTTCCAGCCGATCGAATCGAAGAACGGGCGCAGAGCGAGGTGCAGCCGGCGCAGGTTGTAGAACGGCACGCCGGTGAAGTAGTGGTGCTCGAGGTGGTACGCGGAGAAGAGGTACCAGAAGTCCCAGAAGCGGCTGGGCTTGAGAATCGATCCCCACTTGGCGGGATCGGAGGGGTCGATCGCGTAGTGCTGGCCCAGGCGGTTGAGCGCGAAGGCGATCGGAAAGACGAGAAAGACGGGGACGAGGTACACCCGCGCGAGCACGCCCGCGCCGCCGATCGCGTAGAGGGTGGCCATGACCGCCAGGTGGAACGCGATCGTCGCCAGGCGCTCGGCGGCGATGCGGCGGCGGAGCTCCGGGGGATAGCTCGCGGTCTCCCTGCGCGCGGCGCGGAAGTAGATCGGGAAGAGCGCCGGCGTGAAGTAGAGGAGCTTGAACCACGGCTTGTTGATCTTGGGCGAGAGGTAGTGCCGCTTGGGGTCCGCCTCCTCGTCGCCGAGCTCGGCGTGGTGCGTCAGGTGCCAGCGCGTGAACTGCAGCGCGGACAGCCCCGATGGCACCGCATAGAGGAGACCGAGGATCCGGTCGCCCCGGGGGTGCGGTCCATTGAAGATCGCGTGATGCACGGCTTCGTGCAGGAGCACGGTGAAGTTGAAGATCGTCCAGCCCGAGACGAGCGCCGCGGGAATCCAGATCCACGGCTGCGGGAACTTCCAGGCGGCCGCGGAGGCGGCCGCGAGAAGCAGGAACTGGCGGGCCGCGACCAGGAGGTGGCGGGCCGGGCTCTTCTTGTGGAGGTCCTTGAGGACCTCGTGCGGAACGGCCTGGTTCAGCCGGTGGCGCAGGTCCCGCGAGGCCTTCGTCCAATAGTGCTCCCCCGGGGCGATCTCGTCCGGTCGGGTGGGGCGCGCGGCAGGGGCCATCGGGTTGGAGCTCATGAGATCCGCCACCCGGAGAACTCCCCGGAAGGCTCGCCTATTCTCACACACGGCCCTAAGCTCTTGCCGTGGACCGGGCCCGCAAGCGCCTCCTGCGGAATCTCTACGAATCGGCCCTGGCCGGCGTGGACGCCGAGGCCGGCGTGGCCCGCGCGCTGGTGCGTCCGGAGATGCGGCGAGCACTCCGGGGACGCCGCCGCCTGGGGCTGTTCGCGGCCGGCAAGGCGGCCGCGGGAATGGCGCGCGCGGCGCTACGGCTCTTGCCGGCGATCCCCGTCCAGGACGCGCTCGTCGTCCTGCCGCGGGGGGACTCGGCCCGTCGCCTCGCGCGGGGCCTCGGGGGCGCGCAGGTCCTGCGCGCCGCGCATCCCGAGCCCGACGCTTCGAGCGTTCGCGCCGCGAAGCGGGCGCTGCAGTTCTTCGCGGGATTCTCCTCCGGCGACGCGATCGTGTGTCTGATCTCGGGAGGAGCCTCCTCGCTTCTGACGCTCCCGCGGCGGGGCGTGACGCTCGCCGAGAAGCGCCGCCGCATCCGGGCCCTCGTACGCGAGGGCGCGCCGATCGGCGAGGTCAACCGCCTGCGCACGGAGCTCTCCGCCGTCAAGGGAGGACGACTGGGCGCGGCGACGCAAGCGCGGCTCGTCACGCTCGTGCTGTCCGACGTTCCGGGGGATCGCGCGAGCCTCGTCGGCTCGGGGCCGACGATTCGGCGCGCGCGGAACGATGTCGTAGGAATCGTCGGCTCCAATCGCGACGGCATCGTCGCGGCCGCGCAGGCGGCCCGCGCGCGGGGCCTCTCGGTCGGGACTCTCGAGAGGAGACTGTCGGGCGAGGCGGACCGCGCGGGGCGAGCCCTCGCACGCCGCGCCCTCCGATCCGGCCACGGAAGCGTCTGGATCGGCGGCGGGGAAACGGTCGTCACGCTGGCTGACGCGCGCGCGAGAGGCGGACGCAGCCTCGAGCTCGCCCTCTCGGCGGCGCTCGCACTCGAGGGCCGAGACGACATCGCCCTGCTGGCGGCGGGATCGGACGGACGCGACGGGAGCTCCTCCTCCGCCGGCGCCTTCGCCGACGGCGCAACGGCGGGGCGCGCGCGCCGCCTCGGGCTCGATCCGCGCGCGGCGCTGCTGTGGCATGCCACGCACGCGCTCTTCGAGCGGCTCGGCGATCTCCTGATCACGGGGCCGACCGGCACGAATGTCGGCGACTGGGTGTTTCTTATTAGATTTTAGATTTTAGATTTTAGATTTTAGATTTTGGATTTGAGATCGACCGATCGGAGAGAGTCCATGCCGCGGGCAAGCGCGAGGCGAATTTATTCCGTCGGCCTCGCCGCGGTTCTCGCGGCGGCGGTCGCGGCGGCCGAGCAACCCGCCGAGCTCCACTATGTGATCCAGGCCGCGGGCTCGGAGCTCGCGTGGGAGCTGCCCGCGACGCTCCACACCGTCCACGGCAAGGCGCCCGCGCTCACCGGGACGGTCGACGCCGTCGCGGGAGAGCACGGCGAGTGGAGCATCCAGGCGCGCGTCGTCGTGAAGGCGGCGGCGATGGCCACGGGGAACGCATCGCGCGATCGCAACATGCGCGAGAAGGTGTTGGAGACCGACCGCTTTCCCGAGATCGTCTTCGAGGCCCGCCGCATCCGCGCCGACCTCTCCCGGTTCAAGCCGGGCGAGCGTTTCACCGTCGAGGTCGAGGGCGACCTCACCGTCCATGGCACGCCGGCCCCGATCCGCCTTCCGGTCGACGTCTCCGTCTTCCCCGACCGCGTCGTTCTTCAGGGATCGTTCGCGCTGTCCTGGAAGCAGTACGGCCTCCATGACCCCTCGTTTGGCATCGTGACCGTGAAGGACCCGCTGAAGGTGGTGTTTCGACTGATGGCGGGAAGGGAATGATTTTGGATTTTGGATTTTGGATTGCCGAGAGCTTGGGCCCCCAATCTAAAATCTAAAACCTAAAATCTAAAATCTAAAATTGATAGACTTGGCGGTTCCGTCATGACAGCCACTTCTGTCAACCGCGAACGGGCGCAGCTCGAGCGCTTTACCGAGGCCCCCAACCGCTTCGGCGCCTACCGCCTGGCCCTGGGGTTTCCGAACTCCTACGAGGTCGGGATGTCGAACCTCGGGTTCCAGTGGGTCTATCGGCTATTCAACCGCATCCCGGATCTCTCCTGCGAGCGCTTCTTCCACGAGGAGGGCGAGCCCGCCGTCACCTTCGAGACCGGCTCACCGATCTCGGAGTTCGGCCTGCTCGCCTGGACGCTGTCGTGGGAGATGGACATCGTCAACATCCTCCGGACGCTGTCGGTGGCGGGGATTCCGCTGCGCCGCGAGCGGCGCGACGAGCGTCATCCCCTCCTCCTGGTCGGCGGCGACGTCGCACGCATGAACCCCGCCGCGCTGTCTCCCTTCGTCGACGTGTTCGCGCTCGGCGACGGCGAGCGCCTCGTGCCCCGGATCGCGGAGCTGCTGCAGGCGGGACTCGACCGCGAGGCCTTCTTGACGCGCGTCGCGGCGTTGCCGGGCTTCTTCGTGCCGGCCGTGCAGGGGGCGCGCGCCGAGTCCGCCGAGAGCGCGAAGGTCGTGATCCAGCAGCCGATGTCGCGCAAGGAGATCACCGCCGAGTTCGAGGTGCCCCACACGACGATCCTGACGCCGCGGACCGAGCTCGCGGACAAGCTGCTGATCGAGATCTCCCGCGGCTGCACCGAGATGTGCCGCTTCTGCTGGGCGGCCTACGCGATGGCGCCCGTCAAGCAGTACCCGGCCGCCTCGATCCTGAGGGTCGCCCGCGAGGCGCGGCCGCTGACCGACCGCACGGGCCTGATCGCGACCGCCGTCTGCGACCATCCCGAGATCATCCCGATCCTCGAGGGACTGGCCGCGCTCGAGTACCACATCGCGCTCTCCTCCATCAAGATCGATGCGATCGAGGCCCCCATCCTCGCGGTGCTCGCGCGGCAGGGCGAGAAGGCGCTCTCGATCGCGCCGGAGGCGGGCAACGAACGGCTCCGCCGCCACATCAACAAGAAGGTGTCGGACGCGATGCTGCGCGAGAAGGCGCGGCTGGTGTTCGCGCACGGGTTCACGCGCCTCAAGCTCTACCTGCAGGTCGGTCTGCCCTCCGAGACGGAAGAGGACGTGCGGGACATCGTGCGGCTGGTCGAGGAGCTTCACGAGATCGCGGTTGCCGAGGGCCGCAGCCTCGGACGCGTGGCGGAGATCGTGCCGTCGGTCAACGCCTTCATCCCCAAGCCGCACACGCCCTACGAGGACGAGGCGCTGGCCGACGAGGGCCTGATCAAGGAAAGGCTCGGGCTGCTGCAGCGCGCGTTCGAGCGGATGCCGAACGTCGTCTTCCGCGGCATGCCGGTGTCGGAGGCCGTGTGGGAGGCTTTCCTGGCCAAGGTGGACGAGTCCGGCGCCGACATCCTGGAGGAGGCCGCCGCCGGCGCGCCGGTGCGGCGCCTGCTGAAGACGCACCGTGAGAGGATCGGCACCACGATCCGTCCGACGGCCATGGTTCCTCCGGCGTCCCGGCCGTGGGAATTCATTTCGAAGCGCTAGAACCGATTTTGGATTTTCGATTTTGGATTTTGGATTGGAGGGCCGTGTGAACCTGTATCCTTGCGCCATGAAGTTCTCTTCAAATCCAAAATCCAAAATCCAAAATCTAAAATTGTTGATGGTTACCCTGGCGGTCCTGACCGCCGCTCCGTCGCTCGCACTCGACTATCCCGTCCTATCGCCCGACCCGGCCGCGTACGCCGCGCGCCGCGAGAAGTTCCTGGCGAAGCTGCCTCCGAATGCGATCGCGGTCCTGCGCTCGGGGCCGCAGCGGACGCTGTCCAACGACACCGGCTACATCTACCGGCAGGACTCGGACTTCTACTACCTGACCGGAATCGACGAGAACGACGTGACCGCCGTGTTCCGCCCCAATGCCCCGGACAAGCAGCGCTACGTCCTCTTCATGCCTCCCCGCGACGTTCGCCGCGAGGCCTGGGTCGGGGCGCGCGTCGGGCCTGAGGAGGCGATCAAGGTCTACGGCGCCGACGCGGCGTTTCCCGCGGCGGACTTCAACGGCAAGATGCGGATCGAGCGGGAGTACGGCCAACCGGTCGGCGGGTACCTGAGCGGCGTCGAGACGCTGTATCTGTCGGACGGCTCCGACACCGACTGGCTGGCGAAGTTCCGCGCGGAGTTCGATCCGCTCAAGCCCGGCCGGCGTGGCGGGCCGGCGACGATGATCGACGCGCGCTCGATCATCCACGAGATGCGCGTCATCAAGGACGCCGAGGACCTGCGTTTCCTCCGCCGCGCGGCGGAGATGTCGGCGGCGGCGCACAAGCGCGCCATGGCGGCGGCCGCCCCCGGGAAGTACGAGTTCGAGGTGCAGCAGGCTCTGGACGGCTACTGCTACGCCAACGGCGCGCGCCGGATGGCGTATCCGTCGATCGTCGGGTCCGGGCCCAACACCTGCACGCTGCACTACGACCAGAGCAGCCGGCAGATGAAGGACGGCGAGCTCCTCCTGAACGACTCCGGGGCGGAGTACGGCGACTATGCGACGGACATCACGCGGACCTACCCCGTCAACGGCCGCTTCTCGCCGGAGCAGCGCGCGATCTACGAGATCGTCCTGGCCGCCCAGAAGGCGGCGCTCGCGATCGTCAAGCCGGGCGCCACGCACGACGACGTCGAGAGCACGTGCGCCCGGGTCCAGACCGAGGGCCTCGTCAAGCTGGGACTCCTTTCGGGCGATCCGGCGGAGCTGGTCAGGACCATGGGCCACCGCAAACTGACGCTCCACGGGGTCTCGCACTGGGTGGGCCTCGACGTCCACGACGCCGGCGCGTACTGGGCCGCCGGCAAGCCGCGCGTGCTCGAGCCGGGGATGGTGTTCACGATCGAGCCCGGCATCTACATCCCCGCGAACACGCAGGGCGTGGATCCGAAGTGGTGGAACATCGGCGTCCGCATCGAGGACACGATCCTGGTGAACAAGGACGGGGCCGCGGAGTGTCTGTCCTGCGGCGCTCCGCGGGAGATCGCGGAGGTCGAGAAGGCGGTGCGGGCGGGGTCCAGGGCGGGCGCGGCCGGCGGCCGCTAGAGGCGGCCCGGCTAGACCGTCAGCGCGGCCACGTCCGGCCGCTTGAGCGACTCGACGGATTTGGGCACGAGGATGCGCACGGTCTGCGTGCCGACGCGGCAGCGGATCGGGGTTTCGAGCACGCAGTCGCCGTCGACCTCGACCTCCACGGGGTACGGCTCGAGCGAGCGGATCTCGACTTCGCGGCCGCGGACGACTCGCGCGACGCCGTTTTCGAGGTGTTCGGCGCGGCCCTGGATCATTCCGTGGAAGAGCCGCATCATGTCCAGGTGGCTGCGGCTCGAGAAGAGCATCACGTCGAGCAGCTCCCCGTCCAGGCGAGCCTCCGGCGCGATGATCCACTCGCCCCCGTAGCGGCTGGCCCGGCAGACCACGGCGAAGGTCGCCTCGTGCCCGACGCCGTCGATGACGACCTCCAGCCTCGGGAACTCGTACCGCAGAAACTCGGCCCACGCGGTCAGGGCGATTCCGTTGCGTCCCAGCCAGCGCTTGAGCTTCAGACTCATCTTCCCCATCACGCGCGCGTCGATGCCCACGCCCGCCCACAGCAGAAACGGACGGCCGTCCGCGTGCGCGAAGCGGACCGATGATGGGGTGCCTCCCTGGAGGAGCCCCTCCGCGAGGTCGAAGTCGAGCGGGACCTGCAGCTCGCGCGCCAGCACGTTCGAGGTGCCGCCCGGCAGGATGGCGAGCGGGACGTCCGAGCCATCGAGTCCGCACGCCGCCTCCGAGACGGTGCCGTCCCCCCCGCACACCGCGACCAGGTCCAGCCCTTGCCGCAGGAACGTGCGCACCATCTCCGTGGCGTGGCCGACGCCGGTCGTCGGCGCGTTGACGAGCTCGAGGCCGCGCCCGCGCTGCCGGTCGATCAGCGCGTTCATCTGATCGCGGCGGTCGCGCTGGCCCGCGGTCGGGTTGTAGACGAGCAGGCCGCGCTTGAGGGAGTGCCCCTTCGACTTCAAAACAGCTCTCCCTCACGCCGCGGGGCGGTGATGCCCAGGTGCCGGTAGGCCGCCGGCGACGCGACACGGCCGCGCGGCGTGCGCTGCAGGAATCCGGCCTGGAGCAGGTAGGGCTCGTAGAGGTCCTCGAGCGTGCCGCGGTCCTCGCCGAGCGACGCGGCGATGGCGCCGACGCCGACGGGGCCGCCGCCGAACTTCTCGATGATCGTCGCGAGGATCCGCCGGTCGAGCTCGTCGAAGCCGTGCTCGTCCACCTCCAGCCGGGCGAGCGCTCGCCGCGCCGTCTCGAGGTCGATCGTGCCTCTGCCGGCGACCTCCGCGAAGTCCCGCAGGCGCCGGAGCAGCCGGTTGGCGATGCGCGGGGTCCCGCGGCTCCGCGAACCGATCTCATGCGCCGCCTCCGGTTCGATGCGGATGCCGAGAATCGCCGCCGAGCGGTCCACGATGCGGGCGAGCGCGGCGACGTCGTAGAAATCCAGGCGCAGCGTGATGCCGAATCTTCCGTGTAGCGGCTGGGAGAGCAGGCCGGGTCGCGTCGTCGCCCCGACGAGCGTGAACGGCGGGAGGTCGACCCTCATCGTGCGCGCCATCGGCCCCTCGCCGATCAGCACGTCGAGACGAAAGTCTTCCATGGCCGGGTAGAGGATCTCCTCGACCGTGGGACTCGAGCGGTGGATCTCGTCCACGAACAGCACGTCGCCGCGGCTGCAGGTTGGTCAGGATGCGCGGCGAGGTCTCCCGCGCGCGCGATCATCGGGCCCGCCGTCGAGGCGCAGCCCGGCCGCCATCTCGCGGGCGACGATGTGGGCGAGCGTCGTCTTCCCCAGGCCGGGCGGGCCGGTCAGGAGCACGTGGTCGAGCGGCTCGCCCCGTCCCTTCGCGGCGGCCAGGAACACGGAGAGGTTCTCGCGCACCTTGTTCTGCCCGATGTACTCGGTCAGAACCTGGGGGCGCAGCTTCGGCTCGACGGCGGCGTCGTCCTCGAGCGCGGTCCCAATCATCAAGCTGCGGTCGTCCGTCACTGGAGTGAAGTCTATCGTCCCGACTCTCCGAACCCGAATCCCTCCGAGTCCGGGGCGACGAACCGGTAGGCGGTATGCCAGGCGGAGAGCCGCGCCTCGCGGTCGCAGGAGAGGCCGGCTTTCGCGAAGGCCTTCGTCAGGTCCCGAAGCTCCAGCCGGTGGGCGGCGGGAACGCGAGGGCCCTGCACCTTCTTCATGGCGGTCGCGACCCAGAGACGGCCGCCGGGGGCGAGGCGCTTGAGCGCACCCTCGAGGGCCGCGTGCGAGCCGACGCGGTCTTCCTGCCACAGGAGGATGAAGTCGAAACGGTCCTTGACCGATCGGATCGCACCCGCCGCGACCGCTTGCAGCTCGCCGCGACCGTCCACCGCGAGCTCGCGCATCATCGCCTCGAGCTCGGCCGGAGCGCCGACGAGCAGAGCGCGCGACGCGGCCGAAAGCTCGAGCCGTCCCACGATCTCGGAGGCGTTGCGAAAGGGGATCACCGGCCGATTCTAGTTCCGACCCGGCGACTGGGTCTGCGCCGCGTCCCGCGGCGACTCGGTTCTGCGCCGCGTCCCGCGGCGACACAGTCTGCGCAGCTTGCCGCTGCGACACAGACTGCGCAGCTTGCCGCTGCGGCACAGTCTGCGCAGCTTGCCGCTGCGACATACTTCGCGGGTGGCCGAGATCCTCTTCGGGACCGCGAGCTTCGCCTACGAGGGATGGAAGGGGATCGTGTACCACGAGCGCTATCGCGAATCGACGTTCAAGGTCGACTGCCTGCGCGAGTACGCGCAGTACGCGCCGTTCCAAACGGTCGAGTTCGACTTCCCGTTCTACCGCCCTCCCACCGAGCGCCAGCTGCGCCGCTACGCCGCGGCGCTGCCGCCGGGGTTCCCGGTCGTCTCCAAGGTGTGGGAGGAGCTGACGATCGCACGGTTCCCGGAGCTGCCGCGCCAGCCCGACGGATCGCCGCCGCGCCATGCCGACCGCGCCAACCAGGAGAACGCGCGCTATCTCGACCCGAGGGTCTTTCGCGAGGAGGTCCTTCCCCCCTACGAGCGCGCCTTCGCGGGACACACGGGGCCCTTCGTCCTCGAGTTCCCGACGGAGTGGAGCCCGACGCCGGAGACGAGACGAGCCTTCTGCGCGAAGCTGGACGCCTTCCTTATGGAAGCCGAGGCTCCGCCGGAGCATTCGTTCGCCGTCGAGATCCGCACGCCCGCCTACTTCGCCCCCGAGTACTTCGACGTCCTGCGCCGGCGCAACGCCGCGCACGTCTTCAACTGGTGGACCCGGACGCCGCCCCTCCTGGAGCAGTGGAAGGCGGCGCAGCCGCTGCCGTCGCGGCGCGCGCTGATCCGGATCCTGGTCCCTCCCGGGATGCCCTACGCGCAGGCGGTCGAGCGCTTCCGCCCCTACGACCGCATCCAGGCGCCGCGCGAGGACATGCGGCGCGACCTGGTCCGGCTGATCCGCCACGTCACCGAGGCCGGCGCCGACGCCTTCGTGCTCGTCAACAACCGCGCCGAGGGCTGCGCTCCGCTGACGATCCGCGCGCTCGCACGCGAGCTGGGAATCCCGGCCGAGGACCGGCCGCGTCCGGCGACGACGCTCTTCGATCTCTAGGAGACGCGGCCGCTACTGTACGGAGAGGACCACGCCGTTCTCGAAGATGACCGACTTGCCAACGCTCCTGTAGACCCACGTCTCGCGCGTCGCGCCGCTGCCCGTGGTTTCCGTGGAGGTTTCGTCCGGCGGGCCGAGGAGCCTGCGGACCTGCTCCGGCGTCATGTTCTCCGAGACGGATCCGCCCTGCGGCTGGTCGGCCTCCCGCGAGGCCGCCTCTCCGGCGGCGGTGCGCTGGTCGCTCGCCCGGGCGGCGGCGCGCGCCCGCTCCACCGGAGAGCCGCGCTCGTTGTCGGCGGCGGGGGTCATGTGGAGGAGTCCCTGCGTCTTCACGAGGTAGGCGATCACGCCCACGACAATGAGTAGGAGAAGGAGGCGTTTCATCGTGTCAGTGTGACACGATTCGGGACGGTTCGCGCCCATGAGCTACTGCACGATCGCCCCCGGGCACCCCTTCCACGGCCCGTACCACGAGCGCGAGTACGGGTTCCCGATTCGCCGCGAGTCCGCGCTCTTCGAGCGGCTGGCGCTCGAGATCAATCAGGCCGGGCTGTCGTGGCTGACGATGCTGCAGAAGCGCGAGGGTTTCCGCCGCGCCTTCGCCGGGTTCGATCCCGACGCGGTCGCGCGATTCGGAGCGCGCGAGCGCCGGAGGCTCCTCCGCGACGCGGGGATCATTCGCAACCGGCTCAAGATCGACGCGGTCATCGAGAATGCGAAGCGCATCCGGAAGCTGCGCGAGACGCACGGCTCCTTCGCGAAGTGGCTCGACGCGCACCATCCGCGGTCGCGCGAGGAGTGGCGCAGGCTCTTCAAGGAGACCTTCGTCTTCACGGGCGGCGAGATCGTGGGCGCGTTCCTGGAGAGCACGGGCTACCTGCGCGGCGCGCACAAGCCCAGCTGTCCGGTGTACCGGAAGGTGGCGAAGAAGAAGCCGGCGTGGATGGCACGTCGCCCTCGCGGCTCGCGCTGACGCGCTCGACCGCTGCGGGCTCCCGCATCGCGAACCTCCTCCCTCCCTTCGGTCGGGAGACTATTCGCGATGCGAACTCCAGAGACAGCGCCTCCGAGCGAGGGTACTCTCTCGAAAGTGCGATCAGAAATTCAGCCGCGGAAAGGGTCCTGCCGCTCGCAACGCGACCACGTTTCGCGAGTCCGGGCGAGCGAAACGACTCGCGTTGCGGGAGCCGTCGCGAAGTGAGGGGGTCAGCCGAGCGGTCGAGCCCCTTTGGGCGAGCCGCTCGGCGGTGCCGGCGGGCAGACCCCCGAACGCAGCGACGGCGACGTTACTTCAGCGGCCCGAACTCCTTGAGCTGGTCCTCGACGATCTTCTTGTCGCCCACGACGACGATCGTGGCCTGGTCGTCCTTCAGGTACTTCTTCGCCATCTCCTGCACCTGCTCCGGCGTCGTGGCGTAGACGCGGCCCACGTAGCCGTTCAGGTAGTCGGCGGGCAGGCCGTGCAGGTCCACGAACTCGAGCTGTCCGACGATGCCGCCGCGCGAGGAGTTCTGCAGGACGAAGATGCCGGCGCGATAGTTCTGGAACGCCTTGAGCTCCTTCTCCGAGGGCGGCTCTGCCTGCAGCCGGTCGATCTCGCCCAGGATCTCGTGGATCGCGGGGCCCGTCTTGTCCGTCGTCACGTCGGCGATCTCGACCCAGTAGGCATCGCGGTAGCGGGTCGAGAGCTGTCCCTGCGGAGAGTACGTGTAGCCCTTCTGCTCGCGGATGTTCGAGGTGATGCGTGAGGAGAAGGCGCCGCCGAGCAGGACGTTCATCAGGAAGAGCCGGTCCCAGTCGGACTGCGAGGGGTCGATGACCGGTATGGCGATGTTGATCGTGGACTGCGGAGCGCCCGGCCGGTCCAGCAGGTAGACGGCGCGCGCGCTCTTCGCGGTAGCAGAGGGAGGAGCGGATGCCGCGCCGGGCTTCCAGTCGGAGAAGGCCTTCCGCGCGGCGGCCTCGACCGCCGGCGCGTCGAAGCGGCCGACCACGTAGAGATGGGCGCGGGCCGCGCCGAAATGGCTCGTGTAGAAGTCCCGGACCTGCGCGATCGTGTAGCCCGAGAGCATGGCCTCGGTGGGGAAGACGCGTCCGTAGGGCGAGTCGCCGTAGAGGACCGCGCGGAGCCTCTCCTGGGCGAGCGGCTGCGGCTGGCTCTTGGCGACCGAGAGCTGCCGGGCGCGGTCCGCCTTGAGCCGCGCGAGCTCGGACTCGGGCAGCTTCGGGTTGCGCGCGACGTCGGCGACGAGCGCGATCATCTGCGGACCGAACTCCGTCAGCACGTCGCCGCCGATGTCGGTGCGGTTCTCGCCGACGGACACGTCGAGCGAGCCGCCCATGCGGGCCGCCTCTTCGGCGATCTGCCCCGCGGTCCGGGTCTGCGTTCCCTCCGACAGCATGTCGGCGGTCAGGTCGGCGAGCCAGACCTGGTCGGCCTTCTCGTCGGCGTTTCCGGTGAGGACCGCGAGATGCACGGTGACCTTGGGCGTCGTGCCATAGGGGACCAGCGTCACGGCGAGGCCGTTGTCGAGCGTGAACGTGCGCGGCGCCGGCAGGGAGAAGTTCTTGGGCTTCGCCGGCGCCGGCGGCGCCTGCTTCTCGGCTGCGGAGGCGAGCGCGGGCGAGAGGGCGAGCGCGGCCAGAACGAGGGTCGCGATTTTTTTCATGGTCGGCTCCTACTTCCCGGACTTTCCGTTTTTCGGCCCGCCGCCCGCTTCGGCCTTGGGCTCGCCCTTGGGCACGATGACGAGGACCGTGCGGTTTTCCGGGGCGAGATAGGTCTGCGCCGTCTTCTGGATGAGCGCAGGCGTGACCTTCCGGAACTCCGCCTCGATCTGGTTGATCTTCTTGGGGTCGTCGTCGAAGAGCGCGAGCGAGGCGAGGGTGTCGGCCTTGCCGAAGCCGTTGAACTGCTCCATCTTGTCGTAGAACCACGAGCGCTTCTTGACGAGCGCGCGGTCCAGCGTCGCCTGGTCGACCGGCGTCGTGCGGAGCTTCTCGATCTCCGCGTCGAAGACCTTGAGGATCTGGTCTTCCGACTTGTCCTTGTCGTGAATGAGCGAGACGTCCCACAGGACCGGTCCGTTGATGTTGAACATGTTGCCGAGCTCGTTGATCCCGCCGTTGACGTCGCCGGTGAACCCGTTCTTCTGGACCAGAGCCTGGTAGAGCCGCGAGTCCTTGCCCTGGACCATGATCTCGTCGATCAGCCCCATCGCGTAGTACTCCGGCGTGTTGCGTTTGGGGGCGTGGTAGCCGATCGCGAGCGCCGGACGCGTCGCGAGCTTGTCTTCCTTGCTCGCGCGCTTCTCCTTCTCCTGCCGCGGCTCGGAGATGTCGGGCTTCGGAGGCAGCTGCGAGGCGGGCACGGGCGCGAAATACTTCTCGATCCACGCCTTCGTCTCCGCGGGATCGAAGTCGCCGACGACGACGAGCGCCGCGTTGTTCGGCGCGTAAAACGTCTTGAAGAACTTGGACACGTCCTCGAGCGTCGCGGCGTCGAGGTCCTTCAGGTCGCCGTAGAAGTTGTGGGAGTTGTACCAGTTCGTGTTGGCGTACTGCGGCAGGTCGAGCCAGGGGAAGCCGCCGTAGGGCTGGTTGAGCACGTTGACGCGGACTTCGTTCTTGACGACCTCCTGCTGGTTCTTGAGGTTCTCGCCGGTGATCGCGAGGCCCTTCATCCGGTCGGCCTCGGCCCAGAGGGCCGTCTCGAGGGCGTTGGACGGCACGATCTCGAAGTAGTTGGTGAAGTCGAACCGCGTCGAGCCGTTGAGCGTCCCGCCATTCGAAGTCACCAGCTTGATGAACTCCATCTTCCCGAGGTTCTCGGAGCCCTGGAACATCATGTGCTCGAAGAGGTGGGCGAACCCGGTGCGGTCCTTCGGCTCGATGCGGAAGCCGATGTTGTAGTAGACGCCGACGACCGCGACCGGAGCCGTCGTGTCCCGCGAGAGGACGACCTTGAGGCCGTTCGGGAGCTTGGAGTACTCGACGTCGACCTGGTACGGGGAGCCGGCGGCGTCCGGAGCCGCCTCGGAGGCGGCCGGAAAAGCCGCCGCGGCCAGCACGAAGACCGATGCCCCGAGGGCTCCCCGGAGCCCCCGGCGAGAGGCGTGTTTCATGTCATCCTCCTCTACTCAGACGCTGAAGTTACGGTGAACGGAGGGGAAGGTTTCCTTGCCGGAATCGAAAAGTCGTCCATCCAGCCCCTTGGATTCGCAGGACTTCCATCCGGCCTGGTGGGTTCCCGGGCCGCACGTTCAGACGATCTGGGGAAGCCTCACCCGCAGCCGCCGTCTCGTCTGCTTTCGCCGTGAGCTGCTCGAGGCGCCCGACGGCGACGAGCTCGTGCTCGACCACGTGGAGAGGAGCCCGGGCCGCGGCCACCCCGAGGGCGCTCCCCGCCTGATCCTCCTGCACGGGCTGGAGGGCAGCTCGTACTCGGTCTACGTCCAGGGGCTCGCCCGGGAGGCCGCCCGTCGGGGCTGGAACGTCACGGCGTTGAACTTCCGCTCCTGCGCCCGCGACCCTGCCGACTCGCGGCGAATGCTCCCGAATCGCCGCGCTCGGCTCTACCACTCCGGCGAGACGGAGGACCTCGACTTCGTGATCCGCACCCTCGCGTTCCGCGCGGGCGCGTCGGGCGAGACGCTCCTCGCGGCCGGCACCTCGCTCGGAGGGAACGTCCTGTTGAAGTGGCTCGGCGAGCATCCGGGACAGCGGGAAATCCGCGCCGCGGCCGCGCTCTCGACGCCCTACGACCTGGCCGCGAGCGACCGCCAACTGGACTCGGCGGTCGGGCGGCTCTACGTGCGCAACTTCCTGCGGACGCTGCGGGAGAAGGCGCTCTCCGCGACACGGCGCTTTCCCGAGGCGGCCGGGCGGATCGACGTGCCGCGCATGCTCGCCGCGCGGACGTTCTGGGAGTTCGACGACGCCGCCAACGCGCCGCTGCACGGGTTCGCCGGCGCCGACGACTACTACGCGCGCGCGAGCTCCATCGGGTTTCTCCCGAAGGTGACGACGCCCACGCTCTGCCTGTCGGCCGAGGACGATCCGTTCCTGCCGGCGGAGGCCCTGTCCCGCGCGCGCGCGGCCGCGGCGCCGGCCATCGAGTTCCGGATGACGGCGCACGGCGGACACATCGGGTTCATCGCCGGAGCGCCGGGGCGGCCGCGCTATTGGGCCGAGGAGTCGGCGGTGCGCTGGCTCGAGCGGCGGCTGTAGAGAGCTCGCGGGCCAGAAAAGAGCCGGAAGAGACCGGGGTCTTCTTCCGGCTTCGAGTGTGTCGTGAGCCGAATCAGTAGGCTTTCTTCGAAGACGAGACCGAGATCGTAGTCGCGACGGTCTTGCCGTCCTGCTCCATGGTCTGAAGGTTGACCGAGGCGCCCTGCGTGAGCTCGCCGGAGAGGCGGGTCGCGTCTGTCCAGAAGATCGTCACTTCCTTGCCGTCGGCATCTTTCACCACGAAGCTCTTGGCGTTGTTGTCGACAGAACTGATGGTCCCCCGAAGCGCCTTCATGCTGCTGCCCTGCGACGGCGCCGACTGAGACTGCGCCGACGCGATGGTCGCGCCCGAGACCAGGAAGGCCGCGGCCAGCGCGAAGATCAACACCTTTCTCATGTGACCTCCTTTTGAGAAACGAGAGCACCGTGTCCTCCCCGGAGGAAGCGCCCTCGATCCCAAAGGCATGCAAGCGCCGTTCCGGCGGCGCGGGCCCATCCGTCGATTCCTGGGACGCACGCGAACGCGGTCAGGAGACTCCGGCGGCCGATTTGCGTTTTGCGGCCGCGCGCCGCCGCCGCGTGGCGGAGGGCGTGAAGTCCTCGGCGGTGGCGTCGGTGTGGATGACGGTTCCGCGACGGACGGTCACCGAGTCCGGGATCTCGGCGTTCTTGCCGATCGTCGTGATCCCGTGATTCTCGGCGGGTTTCTCTCCCGGCGCGAGCTTTCCCACGCGCGCCTTGCGGCCGATGCGGACCGACTTGTCCACGATCGCGCGCTCGACGCGGGCGCCGGCGTCGATCCACGTATCGGTCAGGATCACGGACTCGCGGATCACGGCATTCGGCCCGACGAAGACGCCGGGCGAGAGGATGCTCTTCTCGACGCGGGCGCCCGCCGAGACGATGCAGCCGTCGGTGATCATGCTGTCCTTGACGACCGCGCCGTTGATGATCGACACGGGCGGTCTCTCCTCGGAGCGCGTGTGGATGATCCATGCGCGGTCGTTCAGGTCGACCGGCGGCGGCGCCTTGAGCAGATCCATCTGCGTCTGCCAGTACGCCTCGACGGTCCCGACGTCGACCCAGTAGCCCTGGAACGGGTACGCGAACACGTGCAGACCTCCCGTGACCATGCGCGGGAGGATGTCCTTGCCGAAGTCGTGCGAGGAGTGGCTGCGCTTGGCGTCTTCGGTCAGGACCTGCGCGAGCATCTGCCGGCCGAAGACGTAGATTCCCATCGAGGCGAGCGTCCCCGGCGGATCGGCCGGCTTCTCCACGAACTGCACGACGCGTTGATTCTCGTCGGTCGCGAGGATGCCCATCCGCGTGGCTTCCTCGCGCGAGACGTTGATCGTCGCGATCGTGACGTCCGCCTGCTTCTCGATGTGGAAGGCGATCAACCAGCCGTAGTTCATCTTGTAGATGTGATCGCCCGACAGCACCAGGACGAGATCCGGCGAGCCGCGCTCGACGAAGGAGAGGTTCTGCGCGATCGCGTCGGCGGTACCCCGGTACCAGTCGGTCGCGGCACGGCCGCGGAAGGGCTGGTAGATCTGGATGCCGCCGGTGAACCCGCGGTCGAGATCCCACGGGCGGCCCGACGCGATGTGCTCGTTCAGGGAGTGCGGCCGGTACTGGGTCAGGATCATCACGTCCGAGATCCCCGAGTTCACGCAGTTCGACAGCGTGAAGTCGATGATCCGATACTTGCCGGCGAACGGCACCGCGGGCTTCGCGCGCTTCTCGGTCAACACGCCGAGCCGCGAGCCCTCTCCGCCGGCGAGGATGACCGCGCGGGCTCTCATCCGCTAGCTAATGCGCCGTTCGTGCGCGCTCGTAGAGGGCGGCATACTCCGCCGCGGACTTCGCCCAGGAGAAGTCCCGGGACATCCCGTTGCGCTGAAGCTCGGCCCATTTTGTGGGCTGAGCGTATACCCGAAGCGTGCGCTCGAGCGCGTCCCAGAGCGCCCAGGGGTGGAACTCGTCGAACATCACGCCCGTCCCGCCGGGTTCCCCCGCGTCGACGACGGTGTCGGCGAGGCCGCCGGTCCGCCGGGCCACGGGGACGCAGCCGTACCGCATGCCGATCATCTGCGCCAGGCCGCAGGGCTCATAGCGTGAGGGGATCAAGAGGGCGTCGGCGCCGGCGTAGACGCGGCGGGCGTAGCGCGCGTCGAAGCGGAGCCGAACGCTCGCACGGTGGGGGTAGCGCATCTCGAACTGCGCGAACTCGTGCTCGAGGACGGGGTCTCCCGTCCCGAGCAGGACGAACTGGCCGCCCCGGTCGAGCCAGCGCTTCACCGCGGGCGCGCCGATGTCGAAGCCCTTCTCCTTGACCAGCCGGGAGACGACGCCGAGCAGCGGCATCCGCGCATCCTTCTCGAGCCCCGCCTCGTCCTGGAGGGCGGCCTTGTTCTGCGGCCTGCGCGACAGCGTCTGAACGTCGAAGTCGCGGATGAGCTCCGGATCGGTGGACGGGTTCCAGGAGTCGGTGTCGATTCCGTTCAGGATCCCGGACAGCCGGTCCTGGCGCAGCCGCAGCACGCCGTCGAGTCCGTGGCCGCCCTCGGCGCTCAGGATCTCGCGCGCATAGGTGGGGCTCACGGTCGAGAGCATGTCGGCTCCGACGATCCCGATTCCCATGAGCGAATCGCGAAAGGCCTCCGGCAGCGTTCCGAGGGCGTCGGAGCGGCGCAGCTTGTAGTCGCCCAGGGCCGGTCCCGCGCCCTGCGCCGCGTAGGGCAGGTTGTGGATGGTGAACACCGACGCGACGTCGCGGAAGTAGGGATTCTCGCGGCCCTCGGTCGCGAGCCACCAGACCGCGGCGCCCGCGTGGGAGTCGTGCGCGTGGACGACGTCCGGCTTCCAGTGCAGCGCCTCCGCGGACCAGAGCGCGGCGAGCGAGAAGAAGACGAACTTGGGCCCGTCCTCCTCGATCGTGCGTCCGTAGATCCATCGGTCCTTCGGGATCGGGGGACCGCCGATGAGGTGGACGGGAATGTCCTCGATCGAGGTCTCCCAGACCTCCGCCTGCTGGTCACCCGCGGCCGCGTGGACCGGGAACGCCGCGACCATCCTGGGCTGATAGTGCAGCCAGTCGATGGAACCGTAGGCGGGGAGGGCGATGCGCACCTCGTGGCCGAGGGCGGTCAGCGCGCGCGGCAGCGACCCGACGACGTCGGCGAGGCCGCCCACCTTGGCCAGGGGCGCCGCCTCGGCCGCGACCATCAGGATGCGCACTGGACGATTATTCCCCAAGCCGCGCGGACCGCGCCGAAAGGCTGGGGTCTGAGGGGGCGTGCTATGCTTGTCCATTCTCGTTCGCTCGCTTTTTCAGGCCTCGTCCTGCGAATTCCGAACGGCATAGCGAGAAGACGCGAGGCTGGCTCGGCGGGCCGGCGCGTCAGATCAGAGCCGAGATGGGGCCGGGAGCAGAGGCGAATCCATGAAACTCTACGTGGGAAATCTTTCTTACAGCACCGGGGAGACCGAGCTGCGCGAGCTCTTCTCCCAGCACGGCACGGTGTCGTCGGTCGCCGTCATCACCGACCGGGACTCGGGCCGCTCGAAGGGATTCGGCTTCGTGGAATTCGCCAACGACGCGGAGGCCCAGGCGGCCATCTCCGCCCTGAACGGCAAGGACGTCGGGGGCCGCAGCCTGACGGTCAGCGTGGCGCGGCCGCGCGCGGAGAGCGGAGGAAACCGCGGGGACTATGGCGGCGGTGGAGGCGGCGGCGGCCGCCGGCGGAACTAACGGCGGAAACCAAAGGAGGCCACCATCCATCACGACTGGAAGATCCGAGTTCAACCCGCTGAACGGACGCCCTTCGTCTTCAAGGCGACGTTTCTGAAAACCGATACGAACGATGAGAGTGCGCTCGACGTTCTGTACGCCTACGGCGACGGCGACCTGGCGGTCCTCCTCGAGGACCTCGGCGCCGAGACCGGTGAAATCTGCGGGCTCCTCGACACGCTCCAAAAGCGCAAGAGTGCCGAGATCCTGGTGGACGTGAGCGACGAGGCCATGGAAGTGCTGTCGCGGCGCCAGGGACCGCGGGCATGAGCGAGGCGAAAGTGGAGCAACGGCCCAAGGACTGGATTCGAATCGCCTTCTTCGTGCTGACCCCCGTGATCGGGATCGTCGGAACCGCGGCCTATGCCTGGACGCACGGCGTGCGCTGGTGGCAGCCGGTCCTCTTCCTCGTGGCCTATGCCCTGGTCGGCGTCTCGGTGACGGCCGGATATCACCGGCTCTTCTCGCACCGCAGTTACGAGTGCCACCCGCTCATCCAGGCCTTCTATCTCTTCTTCGGCGCGATGGCGCTCCAGAACTCGATCCTCAACTGGGCCTCGGACCATCGCACGCACCACCGCCACGTCGACCACGACTGGGATCCGTACAACATCCAGCGCGGCGGCTGGTGGGCGCACATCGTCTGGATCTTCTACAAGAACAAACCCGGGCGGAAATTCGACGACGTCCCCGATCTTCAGAAGAACCCGCTCGTTCGTCTCCAGGATCGCTACGCGACGCAGATCGGGATCTTCGCGGGTCTCGGCCTGCCGACTCTCATCGGCGCCGCGTTCGGCGACCCGCTGGGCGGCCTCCTCTGGGGCGGGTTCCTCCGCGTGGTCGTCATCCACCACACGACGTTCTTCGTCAACTCGATCGCGCACCTCTACGGCTCGCGGCCCTACACCGAGAAGAACTCGGCGCGCGACAACGCGTGGGTCGCGCTGGTCACCAATGGCGAGGGGTACCACAACTTCCATCACCGCTTCCCGACCGACTTCCGCAACGGGCTGCGCTGGTACCAGTGGGATCCGAGCAAGTGGTGGATCCGTGGACTGGAGACCGTGGGGCTCGCACGCCGTCTGCGCCGCACGCCGGCGCTCGTGATCGAGCGGTCCCGGCTCCAGACCGCGATGGAACGGGCGGAACGGCTGCCGGAGCCTTCGCCCCTGCGCGACGCGATTCGGGCTCGCCTCGACGCGGCGCATCAGGCTCTCGAGCGGGCCGCGGCGCACTGGGCCGACTTCCAGGAAAGGCGCCGGCACGATCTCTCGGAGTATCGCAAGCACCTGGCCATCGCGCGGAGGCAGTGGCGCGAGGCGCTGCGGATGCTCGCGAGCCTGCCCGAAGAGGCCTAGCTCCCGGATGAGGCCGGCGCGGGCGGCGATTCTCGTCGCCACGGCAATCGCCGCCGCGCCGCTTCTCGCCGCCGAAAAGGATCCCGGTCCGATCGCGCACTTCGAACGCGGGGTCGCGGCGCTCGAGGCGAAGAAACCCGAGGATGCGAAGAAGGAGCTCGCGCTGGCCTCGGCCGGGCTTCCGGACGAGCCCGACATCCTCTATGCGCTCGCGAAGGCGGAGGCTCTCACGGGAGACTCCCAGGCGGCGCTGAAGCGCCTCTCCCGGGTGGTCGCGATGGGCTACGGCGTCGGCGCGGAAACCGACCCCGCGTTCGCCTCCCTGACTTCGCTTCCCGCGTTTCGCGCGCTCGCGCCCGCGATGGCCGAGAACGGCAAACCGCTCACGCACTCGACACCGGCGTACACGGTGGCCGAGGCCGATCTCATCCCGGAGGGCATCGCGTGGGACCCCGGAACGCGGTCGCTCTTTCTCGGGAGCCTTTCGAAGCACAAGATCCTCGTGATCGCGCCCGACGGCAAGGTCCGCGATTTCGTCCCCTCGGGCCGGGACGGACTGCCGCTCGTTCTCGGCATGAAGGTCGACCGCGACCGGACGCCCCGGAGCCTCTGGGCGTGTACGTCCGAGGGCGATCCCGCGCAGGGCGAGAACACGTCGCGACGCTCTTTTCTCTTCCGTTTCGACCTCGAGACCGGGAAGACGCTGCAGAAGATTCCTTCGCCTCCGGGCGGCCGGCATCTCTTCAACGACCTCGCGATCGCGCGAAGTGGCGATCTCTATCTGACGGACAGCGAGGAAGGAACCTTCTACCGCCTGCCGGCCGGCACGGAGCTGCTCGAGCGGCTCGTGCCCGCGGACACTCTCGTGTACCCGAACGGGATCGCCCTGTCCGACGATGGCAGGTTTCTCTACGTCGCCCACGCGGGCGGGATCCTGGTCTGGGACGTCGCGAAGCGCCGCACGTTTCCGCTGGCGGCGCCGGACGGCGTGGCGCTCGGCGGCATCGACGGGCTCTCGTTCTGGCGCGGTGCGCTGATCGGCGTGCAGAACGGGACGAAGCCGCATCGCATCGCGCTCTTCGCGCTCGCGCCGTCGCTCGACCGCGTCACCGGCGCGCGCGTGGTCGAGCGCGGCAACCCGCTCTTCGACATCCCGACGACCGGCGCCGTTGCCGAGCGCGGCGACGGAAAGAATGTCGGCGATGCTGACTACTACTTCATGGCGAACACGCAGCTGCGCGCGCTCGGTCCGGGCGGCGTCGTGAAGGAGCCCGAGAAGCGCAAGCCGGTCGTGATCCTCAAGCTCGATCTCCCGCGCTGAGCGAGGCTTTCTAGGGAGAGCCAGCCCTGGAGACTTCCCCTCTGTTGTCGGTTGGGCCGCGGAGCGGCCCGCTCAGAGTCTGTGAGAATAGGTCGGAAGGACCGAGCCCTCGCCCAGTTTCCAGGCGTTCATCTCCGGCTCGGTCCGCAGCAGGTCCTTCAGGGTGATCTTCTCGAGGACCTCGTCGACGGCGCGCTGGACCATGCGCCAGACCGAACGGATCGAGCAATCGGGCATGTGCGTGCAGGCGCGCTCGAAGCCGGAGTGCCCGTCGCAGAAGGCGGGCTCGTAGAGGCGTCCGCCGAGCGCCGCGAGGACCGAGCCCAGCAGGATCTGGTCGGCCGGCCGCGACAGCGCGTACCCGCCGGACTGGCCGCGGGTGGACTTCACGAAGCCGCCGCGCCGCAGGATCCGCATCATCTTCGCGACGTTGGGCTCCGAGATGCCCTCGGCCCGCGAGAGCTCGGCGATCGTGAGGCTCGCCCCGTCGGCCTCGCGCCCCACGCGCAGAAGGCAACGCAACCCGTACTCTTCCTGCGAGCTCAGTTTCATGGGCGCCTCACATCATCCCGAGTTGCAGCTTCGCCGCATCCGACATCATCTGCAGGCTCCACGGCGGGTCGAACACCACCTGCACGTCGGCCTCCCGGATGTCCGGGATGGTCAGGAGCTTGGATTTGATGTCTTCGCGGAGGACGTCGCCCATGCCGCACCCCGGCGCCGTGAGCGTGAACTTGACGTCGATCTTGTTCCCACCCTCGGCGCGCGGCGTCAGCGCGCAGCTGTACACGAGGCCGAGATCCACGATGTTGACCGGGATCTCCGGGTCGTAGCACGTCCGTAGCTGGTCCCAGGCGAGCTCCTCGGTCGTCTTTCCCTCCGAGGCGGCGGCGTCGGCGACGACGACCGGCTCGCCGATCGCGTCCGCGTCCTTGCCGTCGATCCGCGCCAGGAACCCGACGGGCGTCATGACCGTGTAGCTGCCCCCGAGCGATTGGGTGATGACGACCGGATCTCCCGCGCGCAGCGTGATCGGCGTGCCGCTCGGGATCTCGCGGGCCGAGACCTCGCGCGCGACCGTGGCTTCTTTACGCATCTGCATCTTTACGCTCCTCTACGCTCCTCCGGATTCGGCCGCCGGGCCCTCGGACTCGGTCGAGATCGTCACGCCGTTTCCCTGGAGGGCGGCCTTCAGCGTGTGCCAGGGCAACGTGGCGCACTTCACCCGGACCGGGAATTCGCGGACCCCCGAGAAGACCTCGAGCTTGCCCAGCGCCGGCGCGCCTTCCGCCTCCGGGGCTCCGGTGATGAGCCCGTGGAAACGCTCGAACAGGGCGTTCGCCTCCGCGCTGGTCTTTCCCTTCAGGCTCTCCGTCATCATCGACGCGGACGCCGTCGAGATCGCGCAGCCCGAGCCCTCGAACGCCACGTCCTTCAGGACGTCGCCCTCGACTCGGAGATAGACGGTCTCGCGGTCTCCGCAGAGCGGGTTATAGCCCTCGGCCTTGCGATTCGCCGTCGGCAGCGCGTGGTAGTTCCGCGGCCGCTTGCTGTGGTCGAGGATGACTTCCTGGTAGAGATCACGGAGCTCGGACATGGTTTCCTTCTCGCTCAGCGGAACATCCCGATGACTTTGTGAATCGCGCGGATGAGCGCGTCGACCTCCTCGCGCGTGTTGTAGAGGCCGAACGAGGCCCTGGCCGTCGCGGGCAGGCGGAAGCGGTCCATGACCGGCTGCGCGCAGTGGTGGCCGGTGCGGATCGCGATGCCCTCGCGGTCGAGCACGGTGCCGATGTCGTGCGGATGGATCCCGTCCAGCACGAACGACAAAACGCCGGCCTTCTCGCGCGCCGTGCCGATCACCGTCAGGCCCGGGATCTGCCGCATCGCCCCGGTCGCGTAGCGCAGCAGGTCCGCCTCGTGCGCCTCGATGGCCCCGAGGCCGATGCCGCGGACGTAGTCGAGCGCCGCGCCGAACGCGATGCCGCCGGCGATGTTGGGCGTCCCGGCCTCGAACTTGTACGGCAGCGCGTTGTAGGTGGTCTTCTCGAAGGTGACGGAGCGGATCATGTCGCCGCCGCCCTGGTAGGGAGGCATCGCCTCGAGGAGCTCGGTCTTCCCGTAGAGGACGCCGACGCCCGACGGGCCGTAGATCTTGTGGCCCGAGAACGCGTAGAAGTCGCAGCCCAGCGCCCGCACGTCGACCGGCATTCGCGGCGCGGCCTGCGCGCCGTCCACCAGGACCGGCACTCCCCGCGCGTGCGCCATCTCGCAGATGCGGCGGATCGGCAGGATCGTGCCGAGCGCGTTCGAGAGGTGGGCGACCGAGACGAGGCGAGTCCTCGCGGTCAGGAGCCGCTCGAGGGCGTCGACGTCGACCTCGCCCGCGTCGTTGAGCGGCGCGACGGAGAGCGTGGCGCCCTTCTCCTCGCACAGCATCTGCCAGGGGACGATGTTGGAATGGTGCTCGAGCCCCGTGATCAGGACCGAGTCGCCCGAGCCGACCCGCGTCCGGCCGTAGGTCTGGGCGACCAGGTTCACGGCCTCGGTGGTGCCGCGCACGAAGACGATCTCGTGCGCCGCGGCCGCGTTCAGGAAAGCGCGCGCCTTCTCGCGCGACGCGTCGTAGGCGTCGGTGGCGTGCACCGAGAGCCAGTGGACGCCGCGGTGAATGTTCGCGTAGCAGCGCTCGTAGACGTCACGCTCGGCGTCGATGACGGCCTTCGGCTTCTGCGCCGAGGCCGCGTTGTCGAGATAGACGAGCGGCTTCCCGTAGATCTCGCGGGAGAGGATCGGGAAATCGCGGCGGATCGCCGCGACGTCGTAGGTGGCGGACGGAGGCGCCGCGGGAGCGGCCTTCTCGGCGGTGCTCGTGCTCATGCCTGCTCCCTCTCCCTCCGGGGGAGGGGCGGGATGGGGGCTCCCCCTCCCAGCCTCCGCCCCAGCTCCTCCGCCACGGCGTCCCGCACCGCGGGGACGCGGAGGCGCTCCGCGACGTCGGCCGCGAACGCCTGCGTCAGGAGCGTTCGGGCGTCGGCCTCGCCGATCCCGCGCGAGCGCAGGTAGAAGAGCGCGAGCGCGTCGAGCTGGCCGGTCGTGGACCCGTGCTTGCACTTGACGTCGTCGGCGAAGATCTCGAGCGCCGGCGTGGAGTTCACCAGGGCCTCGCGCGACAACAGGAGGTTCTTGTTCGTCTGGATCGCGTCGCTCTTCTGCGCGTCCGGCCGCACGATGATCTTGCCGTAGAACACCCCCCGCGAGGCCCCGTCCATGACGCCCTTGTAGAGCTCGCGGCTCCTGCAGTGCGGCTTCGCGTGGTCGATCGTCGTGTGGTTGTCGAGGTGCTGAGTCCCCGTTCCGGCGAACAACCCGTTGAGCGTGCATTCGGCGCCCTCGGCCTCGAGGAAGACGTCGAGGTCCACGCGCGCGAGCGCCGAGCCCAACGCGACGTTGTGCGACGTGAAGTGGCTGCCCCGGCCCTGCTTCGCGGCCACCGTGTGGACGTGGCAGGCGGCCGTGCTCTCGCGCTGGAGCGCGTAGTGCTCGAGCAGGGCGCCGTCCGAGAGCGCGATCTCGGTCACGGCGTTGCGGAAATAGCGTCCCTCTCCGGCGAACGTCTCGACGACCGCGGCCTGCGAGCGCTCGCCCGCCAGGATGAGGACGCGGGGATGGGAAACCTCCGGCGTCGCCTCGGCGGCCGCCGCCGCGGTCCAGGCGAGGATGATCGGCTCGGCGACGACCGCGCCGGCGGAGATCTCCAGGACGTAGGCCTCCTCGAGGGAGGCCGTGTTGAGCGCGGCGAACGGCCGGCCGTCCAGCGTCGCGATCTTCGCGAGCGAGGCCGCGACGTCCCGCTCCGGGACCTCCGAGAGCCGCCGCAGCCGGACGCCCGCCGGCAGGTCCGCCGGCACGAGCGACGCGCGGCGCGAGGAGGCCCAGGCCGTCCCCGTGATCGGCTGGATGCCGGTGTAGCGCCACGCCTCGTCGTGAGGCGTCGGGAAGCCCATCTCCTCGAAGCGCGCGAAGGCGGACGCGCGCAGCCGATTCAGCCAGTCGGGCCCGCCCGGAAGGGAGGCCGGCTCGGGTGCGTACCCGCCGGTCACGGCCGCGGAAGGGGAGGCGACGGCTTCCATGCTCAGCGGGCGACGCCTTGCGGCCCGGTCTCCGGCCGGACACCCGGCGGGGCCGCCGGCGGCTCCTTCTCGAGCCAGGCGTAGCCCTTCTCCTCGAGCTCGAGCGCGAGATCCTTGCCTCCGGAGCGCACGATGCGCCCGTCGACGAGGACGTGGAGGAAATCCGGGACGATGTAGTTGAGCAGTCTCTGGTAGTGCGTCACGACGATCATCGAGCGCGAGGTCGAGCGCAGCGAGTTGACGCCGCCGGCCACGATGCGCAGCGCGTCGATGTCGAGGCCCGAGTCGGTCTCGTCCAGGATCGCCAGCTCCGGGTCGAGGAGCGCCATCTGGAAGATCTCGTTGCGCTTCTTCTCGCCCCCCGAGAAGCCCTCGTTCACCGGGCGCTTGACGAGGTCCTCTTCGATCTCGACCAGCTTCGCCTTCTCCTTGACGAGCGCCAGGAATTCCATCGCGTCGTACTCGGGCAGCCCCCGGTGCTTGCGCACCGCGTTGACGGCGGCCTTCAGGAAGTAGACGTTCGAGACGCCGGGGATCTCGACCGGATACTGGAAGGCGAGGAAGACGCCCTCGCGCGCCCGCATCTCGGGCGCCATCGCGAGCAGGTCCTGGCCCTTGTAGAGGACTCGGCCCTTCGTGACCGTGTAGCCGGGACGTCCGGAGAGGACGTGCGCGAGCGTCGACTTGCCGGAGCCGTTGGGCCCCATCAGCGCGTGGACCTCGCCGTGCGAGACGGTGAGGTCGACGCCGCGGAGGATCTCGTTGCCGCCGACGGACGCGTGGAGGTCTTGGATCTCGAGAAGGGAAGCAGAAGTCGCCGCCATTTAGCCCACCGATCCTTCCAGCGAAACGCCCAGCAGCTTCTGCGCCTCGACCGCGAACTCCATGGGCAGCTCCTTGAAGACGACCTTGCAGAAGCCGTTGACGATCATGTTCACGGCTTCCTCCGCGGAGATGCCGCGCTGCTGGAAGTAGAAGATCTGGTCCTCGCCGATCTTGGACGTCGAGGCCTCGTGTTCCATCTGGGCCGTCGAGTTGTTCACTTCGATGTACGGGAACGTGTGCGCGCCGCACTGGTCCCCGATCAGGAGCGAGTCGCACTGCGAGTAGTTCCGGGCGCCGTCCGCCTTGCCCAGGATCTTGACCATCCCGCGATAGGTGTTCTGGCCGTGGCCGGCGGAGATGCCCTTGGAGACGATCGTGGACTTCGTGTTCTTCCCGATGTGGATCATCTTCGTGCCCGTGTCCGCCTGCTGGTAGTTGTTGGTGACGGCCACGGAGTAGAACTCGCCGACCGAGTCGTCCCCTTGAAGGATGCAGCTCGGGTACTTCCACGTGATCGCGGAGCCGGTCTCGACCTGCGTCCACGAGATCTTGGACCGGCGGCCGCGGCAGGCGCCGCGCTTCGTGACGAAGTTGTAGATGCCGCCCTTGCCTTCCTTGTCGCCGGGGTACCAGTTCTGAACGGTCGAGTACTTGATCTCGGCGTTCTCGAGCGCCACGAGCTCGACCACCGCGGCGTGGAGCTGGTTCTCGTCGCGGATGGGCGCCGTGCAGCCCTCGAGGTAGCTGACGTAGGAGCCCTCCTCCGCGACGATGAGGGTCCGCTCGAACTGGCCCGTGTTGGCGGAGTTGATCCGGAAGTACGTCGACAGCTCCATCGGACAGCGCACGCCCTTTGGGATGTAGCAGAAGGACCCGTCCGAGAAGACCGCGGAGTTCAGGGCGGCGAAGAAATTGTCGGTGTGCGGGACGACCGAGCCCAGGTACCTGCGCACGAGATCCGGATGGTTCTGGACCGCCTCCGAGAAGGAGCAGAAGATGATGCCGACCTTCGAGAGCTGCTCGCGGAACGTCGTCGCGACGGACACCGAGTCGAAGACCGCATCGACGGCGACGCCGGCCAGCTTGGCGCGCTCACGGAGCGGGATGCCCAGCTTCTCGTAGGTCTCGAGGAGCTTCGGGTCGACCTCCTCGAGGGACTTGGGCGCGTCTTTCCGGCTCTTCGGCGCCGCGTAGTACGCCGCGGCCTGGTAGTCGATCGGGGGATAGTGGACGTTCTGCCAGGTCGGCTCCTTCATCGTGAGCCAGTGGCGGTAGGACTTCAGCCGCCACTCGAGCATCCACTCCGGCTCCTTCTTCTTCGCCGAGATCAGACGGACCACGTCCTCGGAGAGCCCGGGCGGGATGGTCTCCGACTCGATGTCGGTGACGAAGCCGGCCTTGTACTCCCGGTTGGTCAGCTCGAGGACGGAAGTGGGATCAGAGCTCATCGGGTCTCCCGGGGACATCCTTTTCGGGTCCCCTCACAGAGAAGCCTATTTAATCCATACCAAACTGTCAACTTTACGGCGATTGGTAAGTCCTTTGCCCTAAACAATAAGAACGCCCGCCGAAGCGGGCGTTCTCAACACGGCCTTTTCCGTCAACTTTGGCGGATCAATTCTCCGGCTTCTCCTTGCTCGGAGTGGGCTTGGGCTTCGGTTTGGGAGTCGGCCGTCCGCTGTGGGCCTGCGGCTGGCCGGCCTCCTTGGGCTTCTGGTTCTCCTGCGGACGCGCCTCCTCGCGCGAGGGCTGCGTGGCTGGACGCTGCGACTCCCCGTGCTCGGTCAGGGCGCGCTCGCGTTGCTGCTGCTGGAGGAGCGCCTTTTCCCGCTCCTGCTCGGCCCGGGCCCGTTCCGACTGCGACTGTGCTTGTGTCTGTCGCGACTGCGCGCTTCCGCGCTCCGGCGTCGTTTCGCGGGATGGCTGCTCCCCTCGCGCAGGCGCAGCCGCCTCACGAGGAGTCGGATGGGGACGCTCCCGCCCGTTCGGCGTCGGAGGCCGCTCGCTCTCCTTTTGCCGGGCTTCCGGCTCGGCCGGGCGCGCGGCGGCCGGGGGCGGGGCGGCTTCCCGCGGCGGAGCCGCCTGACGCTCGATTGCCGGGCGAGGCGTCGGATGCGGTTCGACCTGGCGTTCGTGCTCGGCCTCGGCGGCCGGACGCGCGGGCGCCGCCGGCTGGGCCGGCGCCCGTCCCGCTTCCGCGGGCGCGGCCTGAGGCGCAGGCTGCGATGGCGCGGGTCTCTCACCGATCTTGCGGGCGCTCACCGGCGCGGCCGCCACGGGCTGCTGCGCGGTGGCCGAGGCGCGTCCGCGGACCTCCGTCGCCGCACCCGGCGCGGGCGCCGGACGCGAACGCGCGGCGGTGGCCGCCGAAGCGCCCTGACGCGCAGCCAGGGTGACGTTTCCGGCGGTGTTGACCGCCGGGCGAACCGGAACGGCGGAGCGAGGCTGACCCTGCGCCTGCGTCGTGAGTCGGGCCGCGGCGACCGGATCGACCGGCCGCTTGTTCTCCTGGATGACCGCGAGCTTCTGCTGGAACCGCGGAGGCGCCGGCGGAGGCGCGACCCGCGCGACCACGGTGCGGGCGACGACGGCGGCCGGCGGCCGGACGACTGCCGCTCCGGTGCGCACCGAGACGCGCGTCGAGGCGATCGTCGGGAGAACCGGCATCGCGCCGTGCACGACCTGCATCGTCTCGACCTTGCGCACGACCGTGCGATCCGTGACGACGTTGCGTCCGACGAGTGCGCCCGAGACGAACGTGTTCTGGTTGACGACCGTAACGTAGGTCTTGTTGACGTAGGTCACGTTGGTCACGTTCACGCCGAACGCCGCCGGATGCGGCGCCCACCAGGGAACGAAGGGGTCGCGCGGAGCGAGCGGGAACCAGCCCACGTATCCGGGCCCGCCGACCGTGACGGAGGCCGAGAAGCCGGGACCCGCTCCGACGAAGGCGACGAGCGCGGGAGAGTACGCGACCGCGTGGACGACCGGCGCCACCGGCACCCAGTACCAGCGGGAGGAAGAGTTCACCCAACGCCCGTAGTGATAGGGCGCCCAGCCCCACGCCTCGCTCGAGATCCACGTCCAGCCCCAGGGGTCCTGCCAGACCCAGTGGCCCTGGCGGTAGGGAGCCCAGCCCGCGTCGACCCGCGTCGGCGACCAGACCATGCCGTACTGCGGAATGTTGCTCCAGCTGCCGTAGGCGTCGAGATCCTCGGCGCCCGCGACCGACGCGTTGACGTACTGATACGACGCGCTGTGCTGGATGCGGCCGTAGCGGCCGTCGACCCACCGGTCCCAGGCGTCCGGCGCGGGCATCGAGACGACGTCGTAGCGCGGCGAGTCGGTGCCCTCGATGACCATTTCCTCGCCCGCGTTCACGCCGATCTGTCCGCCGCCGGCGGCGACGGTCAGCTTGCCGCGCTCGACCGCGACGCGCGTGTTGCCGTCCTGGTCGACGCGAACGCGGTAGTCGCCCGCGCTCTCGAAGTTCACGGCGGCGTTGGGTGTGTCGACCTCCCACACGTCGTTGTCGTCGAGCGACCGGATCCGAAACGAGGCGACGCCGCTCTTGAGCGCGAACTGCTTGGTGTCTTCCGTCAGGTTCAGCGCCGCGAGGTCCGTGCGCGCGCCGGCCAGGACGGTGTCGCCGCCGTGGACCTGGAGCTCGAGCCGGCTCTTGTCGTTGGTGTAGATGCGGTCGCCCAGCGTCATGGGGACGTTGACGTCCGCCGGCTGCCAGTCCTCCGGCTCGTCGCCGCGCGCGTACGAGGCGCTCCCGTCGACATACGAGACCCTCGCGACCGTCTGGACGACGTCGGCCTGCTGCTCCGGCTCCTCGCCGTACTCGTTCGCGCCCTGCGCGAGGGCGACGGTCGCGAGCGGGAGCGCCAGGAAGAGCGCCGCGAGCGTCTGTAAGGTTCCGTTCATCTTTCGAATCATTCGCGTCCTCCGTTCGTCCGGTGCTTATGCAAGGGTGGTTCCCGTTCGGCGGTGTGCTCCGCGACACTGGAGAGTGGGGCCGGAAAGCCGAAAAGTCCTGTTTTTCGGGGGTCTTGACCGGACGCCATTCTCTCACCGTCCCGCCCGCGGGAAAACGCGTCCCCCCGCGAGGTCGCCTCGCGTGACCGTCGGTCGGCGCACGAACCGGGCGTCGGTAGACTGCGTCGATGCCGCCACGGACGCGCGTGCGCGTCGCGAATCCCCCCGAGCGCCCGCTCGTGCTCTACGACGGCACGTGCGGATTCTGCAAGACGTGGATCGCGCGCTGGCGGGAGCGCACCGGAGCGGCGGTCGATTACGCGGCCTCGCAGGAGCAAGGCGCGCGCTTCCCCGAGATTGCGCCGGAGGCGTTCACCCAGGCGGTGCAGCTTCTCCTTCCCGACGGGAGCGTGCTCTCGGGCGCCGAGTCCGTGGCGCGCCTGCTGTCCCTGCCGAGCGGCCGCGGCGCCTGGGAGTGGATCTACCGCCGGGTCCCGGGCGCGGCGCCGGCGTCGGAGCTCGCGTACCGGATCGTCGCGAAGCATCGTTCCGCCGCCGCGGCCGCGACGCGCGTGCTCTGGGGCCGATCGGTCCTGCGGCCCACGTTCTTCGCGGCGAACGCGCTCTTCCTGAGGCTCCTCGGTCTCTGTTACCTCGCGGCGTTCGTCTCGTTCTGGGTCCAGGCCGACGGCCTGGTCGGCGAACGCGGGATCCTTCCGGTCGGAGCCTTCCTCGACTGGGTCCGATCCCAGACTGGATCCGAGCGCTACTGGCTGGTCCCCACGCTCTGCTGGCTCGGCTCCGGGAACGCGGCGCTCCACGCTCTCTGCGCCGGGGGCGTCCTCGCGTCGCTTCTGCTCGTCGCGGGGCTCGTGCCCGCGGCCGCCGCGTTTTTGGCGTGGCTCCTCTACCTCTCGGTGGCGGTGGCCGGACAGCTCTTCCTGGAGTTCCAGTGGGACCTGCTCCTGCTCGAGGCGGGCCTCCTGGCGATCTTCCTCGCCCCGCCGCGGTGCCGGCGCATCGGGAGCGGCCTGGCCGCCTCCGCGCTCTCTCGCTTCCTCCTCGTGTGGCTCCTCTTCCGACTCATGCTGTCGTCGGGCGTCGTGAAGCTCTCGAGCGGCGACCCGACCTGGCGCAATCTGACCGCCCTGCGATACCACTTCGAGACCCAGTGCCTTCCGCCCTGGACGGCGTGGTTCCTCGCACAACGCCCCGCCGTGGTTCCTGACGTTCTCGTGCGCCGCGGTCTTCTTCATCGAGCTGGTCGTTCCCTTCTTCTTCTTCGCACCCCGGCGGCTGCGGCTCATCGCGTGCGCGCTGACGGTCTTCCTGCAGGCGATGATCGCCGGCTCGGGCAACTACGCCTTCTTCAACTGGCTGACCGTGGCGCTCGCCGTCCTGCTGGTGGACGACGCGCGCTTTCCTCGCCGCTGGCGCGAGGCGGCGATCGCGGCGTCTGGCAGCAGAAGGGCAGCGTGGCCCCGCTGGATCCTGGTCCCCGCGGCCGTGTGGCTGCTCGCGGCCTCCTCGGTTCCCTTCCTCGCCACGCTCGGCGCCCGCCAGGCGATTCCCGCTCCGCTGATCGCCGTCTACCGCGCGGGGGCGTCCCTGCGGAGCACCAACGGCTATGGGCTCTTCGCGGTGATGACGACCTCCCGCCCCGAGATCCTGATCGAGGGCAGCGACGACGGCGCGAGCTGGCGCGAATACGAATTCCGATGGAAGCCCGGGGATCCGGCGAGGCGGCCGGCGTTCGTCGCGCCGCATCAGCCGCGGCTCGACTGGCAGATGTGGTTCGCCGCGCTCGGAACCTACGAGGAGAACCCCTGGCTGATCCGGTTCCTCCAGAGGCTGCTCGAGGGGTCGCCCGACGTGCGGCGGCTCCTCGCGCGGGATCCCTTCCCGGCCGGGCCGCCGCGCTACATCCGCGCGGTGGTCTACGACTACCGTTTCACGACGCCCGCCGAGCGCGCCCGCACGGGCGCGTGGTGGCGGCGGGAGCCGAGAGGCCTCTACTGTCCGGTGCTCTCGCGGCGCGAGAACTGAGCGAAGAGACGCGAGCGGGCCCTCAGGCGCCGAAGCGTGAGGGCTCCCACTTCAGGCCGAGCTCGTCGGGCGGCGCCATGTATCCGGCGAGGGCCGAGGACGCCACCACCGACGGGCTCGCGAGGTAGCCCTCGCCGCCGACGCCCATCCGGTTCTGCCAGTTCCGGTTGAAGGAGGTGATCGCGCGCTGCCCCGGCAGGAGCGCGTCGGGGCCCTGGCCGAAGCACGGTCCGCACCAGGACTGGCGGATCTCGCCGCCGACGGAGCGGAAGACTTCCGCGATGGACTCGCCCCCGAGCCGCGGGTCCGCGAGCTCGATTTGCCGCGACACGCCTCCCGAGCCGGGGAAGATGGCCAGGGTCCGCGCGACTCTCTGGAACCCCAGGGAGCGGGCCTCGCGCAGGACGAGCGCGGCCGACAGCAGGTCGTCGTAGCTGCCGTTGGTGCACGATCCGATCATCGCCTTGTCGAAGGGAATCCGCTCGCGCGCGACCTCCTGGGCGGGGAACGCGTTTCCGGGAGAGTAGGGCTTCGCGATCATCGGCGCGATCTCCGAGAGGTCGAAGACCTCGTCGATCGCGTAGACCGCGTCGGCGCCCGGGACGGCGCGGGGATACGGAAGATCCGCCAGGCCCAGCCCCTTCTCGCGGTACCACGCGTCGGTGATCGCGTCCTGCGCGAAGATCCCGTTGAGGGCCTCCGCCTCGGCCATCATGTTGGCGATCGTGTTGCGGAACGCGATCGGGAGCTGCAGGTCGGCGTCGACGAACTCGACCGACATCCCCTGGGACTGCTTCGCGCCCCAGCGCCGCAGCAGCTCGAGCACCACGTCCTTGCCGGAGACCCACGGCTGCAGCCCGCCGCGGAAGACGACGCGCCGCTGCTTCGCGAGCGTGAAGTAGACGTAGCCCGTCGCCCAGCCGAAGCCGAGCGTGGTCGAGCCGACACCGAATCCGACCGCGCCGTAGGCGCCGTAGGCGCGGCTGTGCGAGTCGGCGCCCGGGATGAACTGGCCCGGCAGGACGAGTCCCTGCTCCGGGAAGTAGAAGTGGAAGATCCCGTCGCCGGGTGTCGCGTAGTAAGGCTTCTCGAGGCCGTGGAGACGGGCGAACTCCTGGCCGATCGCGGTCTGGCGCGCATCGTCCTCGCGCCCGGTGAAGACGAAGTGATCGTTGGCGATCGCCGCCTGCCGCGGGAAGATCGCGGCGCCTCCGGTGATCTGGTTGAACGTGTGAATCGCGAACGGCGCGGTGCCGTCGCTCGCCGGAAGGAGGTCGGCGTAGACGCGCAGGGTCGATCCCGGCTCGACCGGTGCATCGCGGTCGACCCGGTGCGCCCATACGATCTGCTCGGTCGCGCTCAGCCGGCGCGCGGTGTCGGGGTCGGGCCAGCGGACCTCGGGGACCGTGCGGACCGAAGTGCGGAGCTCGCGGCGGCCGACCGCGAAGATGCCTCCCGACGAGCGGATCTCCTCCTCCTTGGGCGAGAGCGCGACCGGCGTGTAGGTCTTGCCCTGGGTCTCGTTGGTCAGCGCCCGCGAGACGGGATCGAAGGCGAACGCGTCGCCGTCACGCGCGTCGGCCACCGCCTCCGGGCTCTGCACGACGTGGAGCCCCAGGTTGAAAGCGTTGCGCCGGAAGATGTCTCCCATGCCGTGGCTGCACACCACGACGAGCTCGAGCCCCTTTTCCTCGGCGACGCCCTTCAGCCCCGCGGGGCTCATCTCGCGCGAGGAGCCGATCGCGAAGCGCTCGCCGGCGATCAGGAAGGTCTCACCCCGGTGAACGCGGCTGCGGAAGTCCGGCATCAAGTGGCGGAAGGATCCCGCCTTCCACCGCTCGTCGAGGGTCTCGAGGCTCTCCGAGACGCAGTCGGCGGCCGGCGTGATCTGGTCGGTGTCGATCGCGTCGCGCTTCTTCCCGGGGACCGCGGGGTCCCAGAAGATGAGCGCGCGGCCGCGAAGAGTGCGAGGCGCGCCCGACGCCGAGGGGGCGTCGGAGGGACGGGGACCGGGAATGTCCGAGAGGGTGACGCCGGGTTTCAGACGCGCGGGCTGGATCCTGTGTGTTCCCACCGGCCGGTAATCCTACCGTGGGACTCGCGGAGATTTACCGCGTGTTGGTGAGGTCGGTCTCGCGCAGGCGCCGTTCCCAGGAAACCTCCTGGGCCTGCTGGAACAGGCGCGCGGCGCGGGAGAACGCGAGCTCGGCCGCCGGATACTCGCGCTGGTGCAGGAGCCGCTCGCCCTCCTGTTCGCTGTGCCGGCCCTCTCCGAAGAGATCGCCCGCGGACTGCTGCGCGTTCACGCGGTCGGCCTCGATGCGGGCGAGAGCCGCGCGCAGGCGCAGATCCTCGGCGGGCTGCCGCGACGCCGCGGGCACGGGCTTGCCGGAGCGGATGGAGGGAACCTTCGCGGAGGCGGGCTCGAGGCGTCCGGCCGAGGCTCCCGAGAGCACGACGGCGACCGGGGCGGCCATGGGGACCGCCGCGGGGGGCGCGGAGATCGTGAAGCTCTCGGCCGCCCGGGACTCTTCCGGCGCGGACGCGGCGGAGGCGGCGGATGTGGGCGCGGGAGCCTTGGGGCGCGGCCGCAGCGCGACGCCCTCGCGGAACTCGCTGAAGAGGAGGAACGCGCCGAGCGTCAGCCCGGCTGCCGCCGCGAGCGCGCTCGCGGGTCGCGTCCAGGCGGTGGCCCACAGACGCACGGGGCTCGCGACGACTTCGCGTGGGATGACCACTCTGGGACCCGCCGGCTCCGGCCCATCGTCCGGAGTGGCCCCCGCCGGCGGGGCGGAGTCGACGGCGTTGTCGGGGAAGCGGAACACCACCACGGATCGATCCGCCTCCGCGACGAGCTCGACCGGCTGGATCGAAGCGATCGCGGCCTCGACCTCGTCGTCCTCGGAGGGCGCGAGGATCGCGTTCGCCTCGAGCGCGACGGCCTGGACGGCCTCGTACGCGGCCGCGACTTCGACCGCGCTGTTCCTCGGCGTCCGAGGCCGGGGCCGGTTGCGAAAGGAGCGCGGCCGCAACGGCGCCGGCGCCGGCCATCGCCTCCGTCACCGGAGACGGCGCCGGCTCGTCTTCGATCCGTGTCTCGAGCGGGGCGCGCCGGTGGGCCGCGAGCGTCGCCGATGGGTCGAAGACCACGGGGTTCGTGTTCTCCCATGCCGCGGTGGGCGCGGCGAGCTGGCTCTCCGGGTTCAGGAGCTTGTAGAGAAACAGCGCCAGGTTGGCGGTGTAGAGCGAGAACGGGTTGCCGGTCACCATCTGCTGGATCTCGCGGTGCGCTTCCACGGCCGAGGCGAAGCGCTCGCCGCGGGGAGCCAGGCAGCGGCGGAGGAACGCCTCGAGCTCGTCGGAACGCGGGTCTCCCGCGCGCAGCTCGGGAGGTGCGGCGCTCGCGCTCGGGCGGCGCCCGGTCAGGAGCTCCGCGAGGATCATTCCGAGCGCGTAGACGTCGGCCTGCGGATCGCACTGGCCGTCGCGACGCGACTCGGGGGCGAGGTAGGGAGCGACCTCGGCGGTGAGCCGCGGTTTCGCGAGCGAGGGGAGGATGGCCTCGGCCAGCCCGAACCCCCCGACGCGGACCGCCGCGTCGTGCGAGATCGAAACGAAGCCCGGCCAGAGCAATCCGTGATGCGTCGCGCCGGCTTCCGCCGCGCCGCGATGCACGTGCTCGAGCGCCGCGGCGATGCGCTCGGCGATCAGGAGGGCGTACTCCGCGGGGATCCGGATCCCGAACGCGCGCACGCGCGCGAGCATCACGTCGAGCGTCCATCCCGCGGTCTCGTCCCAGGTCAGGAACGGAACGTCCTCGACCACGTCGAGCACGGCGCGATCCACGAGCGCCGGGTGTGCGAGCGCGGCCGTCCACTCGGCGTTCTCCCGAATCGCCGACTCGATGGCTTCGCCCGGCAGCTCGCCCGTGCGAAGGATCCGCAGCCGCACGAAGCGGCGCTCGTCGGCGGCATGGAGCGCGCGAAAGACCGTGCCGAGCGCATCCTCGGAGAGCTGGGCGACCAGAAGGTAGTCGCCGAGCTGACGCGAAAGGAAAGGCGCCGCGGTGGTCACCCCTCACGCTCCTTCGGAGAAGGCTCTCGCCTCAATCCCAGGCTTGGGTTGTACACGATCTTCACTTGTCGGGATGCAAAGAAAGCAGCTTCCGTGCCGCGCCTCCGCGAGAGGCCCGCGGGGAGTCAAGTCCCTGAGGCAGCTCAGGATACTCCTCGAAATGCCCGCCCACGACGGGCCCTCGGGTGACAAAAAAAGGCGGAAGCGAACGCGCGCTCCCGCCTGGATTGTCCATTCGGACAGGTACGGACAGGTGGCCGTTCGCTACTTCACCTCGAGGAGCTCGACCTCGAACAGCAGGGTCGCGTTGGGCGGAATGACGCCGCCGGCTCCGCGCGCGCCGTATCCGAGATCCGGCGGGATCAGGAGCGTGCGCTTGCCTCCGACCTTCATCGTCGAGACGCCCTCGTCCCATCCCTTGATCACGCGTCCCTGCCCGATCGGGAAGGAAAACGGCGTTCCGCGGTCGAGCGAGCTGTCGAACTTCTTGCCCTTGGCGCCGTTCTCCCACAGCCAGCCGGTGTAGTGCATGACGCAGGTCTGGCCGGCCTTGGGCGTGGCTCCCGTGCCCACCTTCGTGTCCTCGTACTGCAGCCCGCTCGCGGTCTTGATCATCTTGGACTCGCTCTTCTTCTCCGGTTCGGCCGGTTTGGCGTCCTGGGCGATCGAGGAGGCCGCGGTCAGGGTCGCGGCCAGGGCAATCGCCAGGTGCACGGACAACGTTCTCTTCATTCGCCGTTCCTTTCTTCCCCCCACGGGGTCGGCGGAGTGTATCAATTTTGGATTTTGGATTTTGGATTGGGGACGCCGGCTCCTCTTTCGTAATCCAAAATCCAAAATCCAAAATCTAAAATGCCCCAGTGCGTTCCCTTCTCATCCGCCTCGGTCTCGCCGCCAGCGGGCTCGTCTACCTCGCGATGGGCCTGGTCTCCGCGCGCGTCGCCCTGCTCGGCGTTCGCAACCACGAGGAGGGCGTTCCGGGCGCGCTGCGGTTCCTCCTCGAGCAGCCCTACGGCGCCAGCCTGCTGGGCGCCGTGGTGGTCGGGTTGATCGGCGTCGCGCTCGTGCACGGCGTGGAAGCGGTCACGGGCCGCCGCGGCGTGGCGGCGCGGCTCGGGCTGGCCGTCAACGCGATCGGATACGCGGCGCTGGCGTGGACCTCGGCGAGGCTGCTGTTTCACCTGGGGAAGAGCGGTCCCGCGGAGCGCGAGAGCATCGCGTGGCTCCTCGGCGTCCCGGGCGGCGCGACGGCGCTCGAGCTCGTCGGCGCGGCCGTGATCGCCGGCGGCCTCTGGGAGGCGTACCAGGGCGTCCGCGGCGACTGGAGCGCGGGGCGCCGGCTGCCGCGTCGCCTCGGCCGGATCCTGTCCGCGATCGCGCGTTTTGGCCTGGTCGCGCGCGGCGTGGTGCTCGGGGCGCTCGGCTACTTCCTGATCCGCGCGGCGGAGGAGTCCGATCCGGCTCGCGCCCGGACCTTCGGCGGAGTGCTGCGGAGCTTCTCCCACACCGCTCTCGGTCCCGGGTTCGTGGCCGTCGTGGCGCTCGGGCTCGCCGCGTACGGCGTGCAGCTCTGTGCGCTCGCGCTTCTGAAGCGGAAGGTGTGAAGGGCGGACGTCACCTTCGTCCACGCGCCGTCATCCTGAGGAGCGAAGCGACGAAGGATGCCCGGGGATACCGCTGCGCGCCGCGCAGCGTTGCCTACTGCTGGGGGCTTGCCGTTGGTGGACGGCTCGCCGTTGGTGGCCGGCTCGCCTCCGGTGGTCGGCTGGCTGCGCTCAGGATGACGGCGTGAGGCTCGACGACGCCATCAGGCCTTCAGCTTCGCCAGGATGTCCGTGATCCGCTTCTTGTTCGTGGCGTCGCCGACCATGTTGAGCGCCTTCGTGTAGTTCTCGACGGCGCCCGCCTTGTCGCCCTTCTTCGAGAGCGCCTCTCCCAGGCTGTCGTAGCAGTTCCAGGACTGCGGGTGATCCTTCACGTTCTTGCGGAAGATCGCGATCGCCTCGTCGGTCTTGCCCTGCCCCAGCAGCGTGTAGCCGTAGACGTTGATGTCGTTCTCGTTCGCGACTTTCATGGCCTGGTCGCGCAGGTCGGCCGCGGCCTTCGCGTCGCCCTTCTTCTCCATGATCGCCGCCCGTGTGCGGAGGTTCGTGAAGTTCCTCGCGAGGTTCAGCGAGTGGTCGGACCAGTCGAGCGCCTGGTCGAGATTCGCGTCGTGCGTCACGGCCCAGTTCGCGGCCTGGTTCCAGCCCTGCCATCCGAAGCGTGGGAGTCCGCGGAGCTGCTTGTTGAGGCTGTCGATGACGACGGCCTTCGTGTCGACCGTGATCGGGAAGGCGATTCGGAGCTTCTCCCACTGCAGGACGACCTTGACCGAGTCGTCGGTGGGGTCCTCGAAGCGGTACTCCAGCCGCTCCTCCGAGTCCGGCGTGGTCGTCGGCGTCACGGTGAACCGGACGACGTCTTCCTTGGCGTCGTAGCTGAAGCTGCCCCAGGCGGTGGAGACCGAGCTCAGCATGACCGACCAGTCCTTCTCGCCCGGCAGCATGTGCAGGCCGTACGTGCCGGCCGGGAGCTGCTTGCCGCCGACCGTGGCGGGCGTCGAGAAACTGAGGGTGGTGTTCTCGTTGGCGCCCGCGCGCCAGGTCTCGTTGTACGGCACGAGTCCGCCCCAGATCTTGCGCTTGTTCACGGCGGGCCGGTGGTAGGAGATCGTGATGTCGGTGAGGCCGATCGTCTGACTGATCGAGGCTTTGGGGCTGGCGTCGGGGACGACGATGGGGGCCTGGGCGAGCGCCGCGCCGGCGGCCACGGCCAGGGAGAGCGCCCCGAGGGTGAAACGCGCAAGAGTTCGCATGGAACCTCCTCTGAGTTCTGTAGGTCTCTACGAAGAAGGGGGCGCGGGGTTTAGGGAAGGCGGGTCAGGCCGCCGAGACGTGGGACGAGTGCTCGTTGTCCGGACCGCGGCGGGGGTTGCTCTGGCCGGCGTTCTTGAGCGCGCAGAAGAGCAGGTCCGCACGCCGGCGGACGCCGTGCTTGACGAGGAGATTCGAGACGTGGAACTTCGCCGTCCGCTCGGACATGTGGAGCCGGCGGGCGATCTCCTTGTTGGAGAGGTTGTCGAGCACCGCCTCGAGCACCTGGCGCTCCCGACGGGTCAGCCCCTCGAAGCCGGTGGCGTAGACCCGGAGCGGAACGGTGCAGAGCGCCGAGTCGACGAAGCGGGACAGGAGGGCGCGGCCCACCCAGAGGCCGCCGTCCCCCACGGTCTGGAGCGCCTGCGCCAGCGTACGGCTCACCTCGGCGTAGTTGACCAGGCCCTTGGCCCCCAGCCGCAGCAGGGCGAACGCCGACGGATCCGAGAAGCCTTCGGCGAGCACGAGAACCTTGCCGGTCGGCTGGCGGGCGTGGATGCCGCTGACCACGGCCTCCGTGACCGGAAGCTGGGGATGCGCCTCGACGACGTACACCGACGCCTTGGGCACGGAGAGACGCTCGAAGTCGGGAATCCGGTTGGCCTCGAGGCGGCGGTCGAAGAGGCGGTAGCCCTGTTCCGAGATCCGCTCCTGAACCTGGGGAAGGACCAGGGGATGGCACCAGTACAGCCCTACCGAGGGACGATGATTTGACACGCTGATTCCGAGGGTAACGGATTCCCCGCGGCGAGGGCAACCCCTAATTTCCGAAAATTTGAACCCGCGCGATTTCAGCGCGGGGCGGCCGACGGCGCCGACGACGCGCGCACTTCCCCCGGCGTTCGCACCGGCACATCGCCGTAAACGGGGTGGCACCACTGTCGAAACTCTGCGCGCTTTCCGCGGACGACGTCGAAGAAGAGGTCCCTCAGGGAGGACACCCGCGGCCCCATGCGTCCCGTGCCGATCGGACGGTGGTCGAGGCGCGTGACCGCGGCGATCTGCACGCCCGTGCCGCAGAGGAAGAGCTCGTCCGCGAGCGTGAGCTCGGTGCGGTCGACGGAGCGCTCCACGACCGGAATCCCGAGCGGGCCGCTCAGGAGCTCGATGACGGTACGGCGCGTGATGCCCTCGAGCACGTTGTCGGTGACGGGGGGCGTGATCGCGGTGCCGCGGCGGATCAGGAAGACGTTCGCGGCGGACGCCTCGGAGACGTGGCCGTTCTGGTTCAACACGATGGCCTCGTCGAAACCGGCGCGCTGCGCGTCGGTCTTCGCGAACGCGGAGTTGACGTAGGCGCCCGCGATCTTGCCGCGCGGCGGGATCATCGTGTCGTCGACGCGCCGCCACGAGGAGATCGTCGCGTGGAGGCTCTCGTCGTTCTCGATGTAACGGCCGTATGGCATTGCGACCATCGACACCTCGGGCGTCAGGTTGTGGAGGCGGACTCCGATCGACTCGTCGGCGTAGAACGCGAGCGGACGCGCGTAGCAGTCCTCCCGATGGAGGTCGGCCCGGAGGAGCTCGACGAGCGCGTCGGTGAGCGACTCGGCGGTGTAAGGCAGCGTCATGTCGAGGAGCCGCGCGGACTCGAGGAAGCGCTCGAAGTGCTCGTGCGGACGAAAGACGAAGAGCTCCTGCTCCTCCGCGTTCCAGTAGGCGCGGAGACCGGCGAACACGCCTGTGCCGTAGTTGAGCGCGTGCGTCAGAACGCCGACCTTCGCCTCCTCGTACGGAACGACGCGGCCGTGAAAGAACGCGTGCCGGGGCAGAGTCATGGGCGCCTCCCGCTTTCGTCGTTAAGGTCCACTTTCAAGTCCATTTCGGTGTATGCTCAGCTGGATATCAAGATGGACTTGAACGCATTACGAATCAATAGCCACTTGACCGAGAAGTGGACTGCACCCCGCGGATGACGAAAACCCTCGCCGCCTTCGCCAACCTGCTCGGCTCCTGGACGGAAGGGTCCGGCCCCGTCTATCAGCGCCTGGCGGAGGCGGTCCGGGCGGCCATCGGGCGGGGCGAGCTGCCACCGGGCACCCGGCTGCCCTCGGAGCGCGAGCTGGCCCGGCGGCTCGCGGTCTCGCGGACGACCGTGGTCGCGGCGTACCAGCAGCTGCGGAGCGAGCAGTGGATCGAGAGCCGGCAGGGAAGCGGCACGCGCGTGCGCGGATCCGCGCGGGCTTCCCTCTCCGCGCGGCTCAGGGAAGACCCGGCGGGCTCGTTTCGCCGGCATCCCGTCTACCGCAGTCTCGTCGAGGGCCCCGGCGGGACGATCGAGTTCCTCGGCGCGCACCTGCCCGCGCCCGAGCTGCTCCACCGCGAGGCGCTTCGGATCGACCAGGCCGCGCTCGCGGAGGTCCTGCGCGGACCCGGATATCTCCCGATGGGGCTGCCGGCCCTGAGGCAGGCCATCGCCCGCCACCTCACGCGCTCCGGCATGGGGACGAGCGAGGAGCAGGTGCTCGTGACGCACGGCGCGCAGCAGGCCATCGGACTCGCCGGGGCGCTCTTCGTGGAGCGCGGGGACGCGGTCGTCGTCGAGAACCCGACCTATCTCGGCTCGATCGACATCTTCACCGGGCTCTCCGCGCGCCTCGTCAGCGTGCCCGTCGGGGGAGATGCGGCCTGGATCGCGCGTCTCAGGGAGACGGTGAAGCGCACCGCGCCTCGGCTGATCTACCTGATGCCGACGTTCCAGAACCCGACCGGCGCGGTCCTCCCCGTGGCCGTGCGCCGCGCGCTCGCCCGACTCTCCCGCGAGCTCCAGATCCCGATCGTGGAGGACAACACGCTGGCCGACCTCTCGCTCTCGGCGCCGCCGCCGCCGCCCATCGCGTCGTTCGACGCCGAGGCCCCGATCCTGACGATCGGATCGCTCTCGAAGCTCTTCTGGGGCGGCCTGCGCATCGGCTGGATCCGCGCCTCGGAGGAGATCCTCGCCCGGATCACGCGGTTGAAGATCATGGCGGATCTCGGGGGCTCGCTCATCGGCCAGCTCGTCGCCGTGCGACTCCTCGCCGAGGCCGAGCGCGTCAAGGCGATTCGCCGGCGCGAGATGCGCGAGCGGCTGGACCGGCTGACCAGGCTCCTCTCGCGGCACCTCCCGGACTGGTCGTGGGACGCGCCGGCCGGCGGTCTCTCGCTCTGGGTGCGGCTCCCGCAGGGAGACGCCAACAGCTTCGCGCAGGCGGCGCTGCGCCACGGCGTCGCGGTCGTGCCGGGCAGCCTCGCGTCGCCCGACGGGGGCTGCACGGAGCACCTCCGGCTGCCCTACGTCCTGGAGGCCGAGCCGATGCGCGAGGGCGTCGAGCGGCTGGCGCGCGCCTGGGAGGCTTACGTCGGCATGTCGCGGCGCCGGCGCCACGCCGGAGTCCTGGTCTAGGAGGATCCCTTAAGGTAACGGTCCAGGAACTTCAGGATCGCGCCCCAGCATTCGATCTCGTCCTTCTTCTTGCTGAACCCGTGTCCCTCGTCCGGGAAGACGACGTATTCGACGGGGACTCCGCTCTTCTTGAGCGCGGCGACGACGTCGTCGGATTCCGGCTTGATGACGCGCGGGTCGTTGGCGCCCTGCAGCGACGAAGAGCGGCTTCGCGATCTTGTCCGCGTGGAAGAGCGGCGAGGTCTCGCGCAGAAACTCGCGCTCCTTCTCGGGATCTCCGATCTCCTTGTAGAGCGCGCGGCTCCGACTCCCACCACTTCGGGATGCTCTCGAGCGTGCGGATCCAGTTGGACACGCCGAAGATGTCGACGCCCACGGCGAACTCCTCGGGCTGGAACGCGAGCGCCGCGAGGACCATGTAGCCGCCATAGCTGCCGCCGAGGATGCCGATGCGATCCGCGTCCACGTACGGGAGGCTCTGGAGGTACTTCTTGGCCGCGACGCAGTCCCACAGCGGCTCGCGGCCGTGCTTGTGGTCGTCGGCGGTGTTGAACGTCTTGCCGTAGCCCGAGCTGCCCCTGTTGTTGATGCCGAGCACGACGTACCCGTGGTTGACGAGGTACTGGATGGCGGCGCTGTACTGCCGCCGCGTCTGCCCGCCGGGCCCCCCGTGGACCCAGACGAGCGCCGGCGCCTTCGCCTGCGGCGTCGCCTGGTAGGGCTTGTAGAAGATGTTGGGGATCTCCATCCCGTCGAACGACTTGAACCGCACGACCTGCGCCTCGACGAGGTCCTCCGGGTCGATCTCGGGGTTCATCGTGTCGGTCAGGCGGACCGGCGCCTTCGCGCCGAACTCGTAGACGTAGAGGTTTTTGGGGCCGCGATCGCCGTCGAGGAGGAAGGCGAGCTTCGTTTCGCTCTTCGAGACGCGCACCGAGGAGATCTCGCCGGGCGGCAGGGGAGGCAGCGGGACCGCAGCGCCGGTCTTGCCGTCGAACACGTGCAGGACCGAGCGGCCGTCCTGGTTGACCGCGGAGACGCGGTACCTGCCGTTGTGCGAGAAGAAGGTCCAGGACACGTCCCAGTCCGCCTTCTCGACGTCCTCGCGCTCTCCGGAGGCGAGCGCGTACCGGGCGACGCGGGTGAATTCGGAGCCGTCGTTGGTGAGGTAGTACAGCCACCGTGACGCGGCGTCGAACGCGGCCGGCTCGTAGGTCGCGACGCCGTCGTGCTTGGAGAGGAGCTTCATCGACTTCGCCGCCGCGTCCCAGAGGTAGAGGTCGCTGTCGGCGGTCGAGTTCGTCTTCTGGAACCCCAGCCACTTGCCGTCGTCGGAAATGGCGCCGAGCGTGTATCCCGTGTCGTCCTGGTAGACGAGCCGGCGCGCGTACGTCTTCGCGTCGTAGAGGTACAGATCGAAGAAGCGCGGGTCGCGCTCGTTGGTTTCGACATAGAGCCCGCTTCCGTCGGGCGTGAATCGCCGGAAGGTCGCCTTGACCTTCTCGCCGGGTGTCAGGTCGCGCTCCGTCCCGCCGGCGGACTTCACGTAGAGGTGGTTGATCTCGTTGCCGCCCGAGTCGTGCGTGTAGAGGAATCGGTCGTCGGACGGGAACGCGGAGACGACGTAAACGGAGTCGGTGGTCGACGCGGTGAGGGCGGCCGGCGCGCCGCCGGTCAGGGCGATCGCGTCGACGTTGAAGATGCCGGTCCGGTTGGAGGAATAGAGCAGCCGCTTCTCGTCGGAGGTGAACGACGCGCCGTTCAGGGCGACCGTCTGCAGGAACTGCTCGATCGTGTAGGACTTCGACGGGCGATTCGCGGGCGCGGCCGAGAGGGCCTGGGCGCTCGCCGCGGCGAGTGCGAGAGTCGCCGCCACGAGTCGGAGACGGTTCATGGAAACCTCCTTCATCCGGCGCGCGTCCCGTTCTCCACGGGGCGCTCCGGGATCGCGAGCACGGGCGTCACCCCGTCGGCGTAGCCCAGGTCGAAGAGCATTCCCTCCGACACCTCGCCCATCATCTTGCGCGGCTCGAGATTCACGACGAAGAGCGCCTGTCTTCCCTCGAGCTCGGCGGGGTTCGGGCGCTCCTGCTTGATGCCGGCCAGGATGCGCCGGGTGTGGTCGCCGAAGTCGACGGTCAGGCGCATCAGCTTGTCGGACTTGGCGACCTCCTCGACCTTTCGGATCGTGCCGACGCGGATGTCGACCGCGTCGAGCGTCGCGAAGGGAATCGGCGGTTTGACCGGCGCGGGCATCATGAATGCATTCTCTCGCGAACGGATCTCAGGCCGTCTCGGCCACCGCGGCGCGCAGGTCCTCGAGGGCCTGCTCCATCCGGTCGCGGTGGGTCCGGAACGAGAGGACGCAGATCCGGATGGCGAAGCGGCCGCGCAGGAGCGTGCCCGTCAGGTAGACGCGCCGGCGGGCGTTGACGCGCGCCATCAGGTCGCGGTTCACGCGATCGAGGTCCTCCTCGGATGCTCCTGGGCGCCGGAGCCGGAACGCGACGATCGAGAGCTGGGGCTCGGCGAGGATCTCGATCCCCGGAATCGCGCGCAGCTCCTCCGTGGCCCAGCGGGTCAACGCGAGCTTCTCCTCGAGGTTCCGGCGGAAGGGCCCGACGCCGTGCATCCTGAACGGCAGCCAGACGCGCAGGCCGCGAAATCCGCGAGAGAGCTCCGGAGTCAGGAGGTGGTAGTCGGGCAGATCCGGATCCGCGGCGCTCTCGGGCATGTAGTCGGCCGTCATGGCGTGCGCGCGCTTCAGGGTCTCTCCGTCGCGCACGAGGAGGGCGCCGGTGCCGTACGGCAGGAAGAGGCCCTTGTGGGGATCGAGCACGAGTGAGTCCGCGTGCTCGATGCCACTCATCCGGCGGCGCCCCTCCTCGGTCAGCAGGAAGAACCCGCCGTAGGCGGCGTCGACGTGAAGCCACAACCCCTCCCGCCGGGCGAGCTCGGCGAGCGCGGCCAGATCGTCGACCGCCCCGGTATTCGTGGACCCGGCGTTGCCCACGACGAGAAACGGCGTCTTGCCCGCCGCGCGGTCGGACGCGATCGCCTGCTCGAGCGCCTCGACGCGAATGCGGAAGCGCGCGTCGCTCTCGACGAGGCGCAGGCTCCCGGCGGGGAAGCCGGCGAGGCGGGCGGCCTTCTCGACGGAATAGTGCGCCTGGTCCGACGCGTAGAGGGTGCCCGAGAGGAAGTTCTCCGGGAGTCTGTCCGCGCGCGCGGCGACGAGGGCGGAGAAGTTCGCGAGCGAGCCGCCCGAGGTCAGCACGCCGCGCGCCGTGGGCGGCAGGCCGGCGATGCGGCAGAACCATCGGACGACGTTCTCCTCGAGCTGCGCGAGGCCCGGCGCGGCCGCGAAGACGCCGACGTAGCGGTTCACGGAATCGGCGATGAGGTCGGCTACCGCGGCGTGCGGGATCCCGCCGCCCGGGATGTAGGCCAGGTAGCCGGGGCCCGCCGTGTTGAAGCTCTTCGGGACGACGCGATCGAACAGCAGATCGAGGAGCTCCGCGGCCGGAGTCCCCGTCTCGGGAAGCTCCTCGGCGAGCGAACGCGCGAGCGCGACGCCGCCGTCCACGTCCGCCGACGGCTGGCGCGGGAGGCTCTCGATGTGCGCGAGGATCCGCTCGGTCGCGGCCTCGATCAGCCTGCGCAGCGTCTCCCCCTGGAGCTCCAGCGAGCGGTCCTCGGCGCTCATGGCTCGACCGCCGTCGCGCTCCAGTTCTCATGGACCCGCTCCTGTGGGATCCAGGGAGGCAGCGGCATCAGCAGGCGGCGCGAGAGCGCCTCGACGTATCCCTCGTACATCGCGCGGAGCTCCTCGAACCGCTTCTGCGTGGCCGCGTCGCAGTGGAGCTCGACGCCGGAGCCGCGCAGCAGGTCCGCGAGCCGCCTCGGCTCCTCCGGCGCGAGCCGCGGCGGCCGGGGAGCGTGCGGCCGCAGGTTCAGCACCAGGCAGAGGTCGACGACCGCGTGGCGCGTGATCGCGAAGGTCAGCCGCGCCTGGCGGACCGGTCCCTGCTCGACGAAGGCGATGAGCAGGGCGCAGGTGTCGAGCACCGCCGTCATCGCCGCGACCCACGACTGGTTGTCGTGCTGCGAGCGGTAGTAGGCGAGCACGGGAAACGAGACGTGGCTCTCGAGCAGCTGCGCGGACACGCGCTCCCAGTCGCGCAGCACCGCCTCGAGCGCCGGCCAGTCGCCGCCGTGGCGGCGCAGGAGCTCGGCGCCCGACGGCGGCGAGCCGGCGCGCGCATCGAGCAGCGAGATCGAAACCTCGCGGGTGGAGAACGCCTGCGACAAGACCGGCAGGTAGCTGATCATCAGCGCGAGGAATCCGAGCCCCATGCCGGACTCCGCGACCGTGAACGCGCGCCCGGCTGCGGACGTCGGCGTGACGTCGCCGATGCCCAACGTGAACAGCGTCGTGCCGCTCATGTAGAGGTCGACGAGGAAGCTGACCTTGCCGTCCGGCGTCCGCATCGAGGCTCCGAATCCCCAGTAGAGCAACGCGAACCCGAAGGTCAGCCCGAAGGCCCAGAGGGCGATGAGCATCAGAAGCGAGGCCGGGCCGAAGACGGTCAGGACGTTCTCGCGGCTCCGCTCGTTGCGGATGCGGGCCGCGGCGAGCCGCCAGGCCGGCCACGTGAGGCGGTAGAAGATGGTCGTGAGCCGCGTGCCGCGGGAGACGCGGCGGGAGAGCACCGCGTTCTCGAACGCGTCCCACAGCACTCCCGAGATCAGGAGGAATCCGGCCGCGATCGCCAGCAGGGACACGGGCCCGCGCATGTGCGCGTCATTGAATCACTTCCGCGTGCCGCGCAAAAAACGGTATCGTGGGCGCGCATCCGACGAGCCATGGAGGAGGTTTCGCCCGAGCGCGCGCGTCCACGCGGGGGCTCCGCCCTCGTCGTCGCCGCGGCCGTTCTCCTGATCGCCCGTGCGGCACCGCTCGCGTGGGCCTACGTCGTCAAGCTGCGGGGTCTCCACGCGGCGTCGTCGCTCGCCCTGGCCGCCGCGGCCGGCCTCGCGGCGCTCGTGGTCCTGACCCTGGGGGTCTGGAGGCTTCCGCGCGCGACCGCCGCGGGTCTCGTGGGGTTCGGGCTCGTCGTCGCCGTCCTCGCCGGAAACGCGGCGGCGCTGCTCTCGGCGGCGGGAGTGCTCGCGGGCACGCTGCTCCTGGGCGATCTCCTCGCGCGCCTCCTCCTCGGCCGCGAGCCGCAAACCGAAACCGGGGACCTCGCCGACGTCGTCGCGGCCCTCGCCGCCGGCATCGTCGCGGCGGGGCTCCTCGTCCTCGCGCTGGCGCAGGCCGGGCTGCTGACCCCGCGCGTCCTGGCGGCGGTGGCGGCGGCGCTCGTCCTCGCGAGGGCGCGGCGCCTGCCCCGGCTCGTCGCGAGGGTGCGGCGCGGGTTCGCCGCGGGCTTCGGTGAGCCGCGTCCGCGGCGCCTCGTCGAGGCCGCGTGGCTCGCGTTCGCGGGTGCCGTCCTGCTCGCGTGCTGGGGGGCGGCGCAGGCCCCCGACACGTCGTGGGACGCGCTCGCGTACCACCTTCCGGAGGCGCGGGACATCGCGGTCACGGGCCGCGTGGAGGCGGCGCCCGAGCTCGCGCCGCAGTCGCTGCTGTGGCACAACCACGACGCCTTCCTCGCGCTCGGCTTCCTGGTCGGAGGCGAAGGCGGCGGCGGCGAGAGGGTGGTTGCGATTCTCCAGTTCGCGATCGGGCTCGCGGTGTTCGGCGCGGCGCTCGCGCTCGGCGCGGCGGCTCGGCGCGGGCCGCGCGGCGCCTCTGATCGTCCTCGCGCTGGCGGCCTTCCCCCCGGCGATGCTCCAGCTGCACTGGGCCTACGTCGACTGGCCGGCCGCGTTCCTCGTGACCGCGGCGGCGGCGCAGCTCGCGGAGAAAAAGTCTTCCGGGGCGAGCGGAAGGGCGCGGCTCGCCGGGTTCCTCCTGGGCGGAGCGGCCGTCACGAAGGTCTTCGCCCTCTTCGCTCTGCCGGCGATGGCGCTGCTCGCGCGCCGCGGGCGGCTGGGCGGGCGCGCACTCGGCGCGGCCTGCGCGTGCGCCGCGCTGGCCCTCGCGCCCTGGCTCCTCTGGAGCCATCTCTCCGCGGGCTCGGCCCTCGCCCCGTACGCCGGTTCGCCCGGAGAGCTCCTGCGGCGCGTGGCCAGCGGCCACTTCTTCAAGACCTCTCCCGCCTCCGGCGCCACGCGTTCGACTGTGACGCCGGCGGACGCAGCATTGCGTCTGTTCGGGCTGCCATACGACGTCGTCTTCCACTCCAGCCGCTTCGAGGGCAACCGCGACGGCTACAACGGAATCCTCGCGCTGCTCCTGCTGCTCGGCGTGGCGGGATGGGGATGGCGCGGCGCGGCGCTCTTCGCCGCGGCCTCTCTGCCGTTTCTGATTCCGTGGTCGCTCCTCTACCTGCCGTCCATCCGATTCCTGTTGCCGGTCTATCCCCTGTATGCGGTGTTTGCCGCGGAGGGACTCCGCCGACTGGCCGGCCCCTCGGCGGGCGCGATGAGCTCCGTCGCCGGCTGGTCCGTCCTCGCGGCCGCCATGCTGTTTCCGGTGCAGGTGGGATCGAGCGGCGAGGAGTGGCGCGTCGCCCTCGGGCGCACGACACGGGAGGAATACCTGGCGGCCCGGCTGCCGTCGTGGCCGCTCTGGCGCAGCGTCGGGCCAGGAGACCGGCTCCTCTTCATCGGCGAGAACGACCGGTTCCACTGCCCGGCGGCCGCCGCATGGCGCTTCGAGTTCCGCCCGCCGTCGGCTTCCGCCGATCCCTCCGCCTGGACCCGCGACCTCGCCGATCTGGGGATCACACACGTGCTCTGGCGTAAGGACCGCGTCGCGAAGCTGCCCGAGGGGTTCCCGGCGGATCGGCTCGACGGCGTCGCCCGCAGCGGCGAGGCGTACCTGTATCGCCTGCGGCGCTGAAGCGCTCAGGCTTCCTTTACCGCCTGCGGCGCTGAAGCGCTCAGGCTCCTTTACCGTCTGCGGCGCCGAGCGCTCGAAGGGAGGGAGTAGAATGCTCGTACGTCCGCAGTCATGACGGAGCCGATCCGACTTCGCGAATCCCCGGAACCGCCCGATCTGGGAGGAGGCGGGCGCGATGCCACCGAGCTGCGGCTGGATCCCTCGCGGCGGGTGATGCTGCGGTTCCAGGTTCTGCTCCAGGGCGAAGACGAGATGGAGGCGCTGCGCTATGCGCGGCGCGCGATGATCCGCGAGGAGCGCACGCGGGGTCTCGAGTGGGATGAGCCGTCGATGGAGGACCCCACCCTTTCCGGTTCCGAGATCCGCTGGTTCTGCCTGGCATCGCAGGCGGCGTGGTGCCGGCAGAAGATGACCGAGTTGATCGACCGGGCCAACCGGGCGGCCGAGGAGATCCGCAACAGCGGCGCCTCGGGTCAGGGGGGGTCCGGAGCGTTACCCTAAGTAACGCTTCGGGCAGGTTTCGGCCGGTACCCCCAATTCCGGCCGACTGCGAAATCCTTCCCCGTCAGAGCTTACGGACTGGCCGTCCGGCCGGCACGCGGTTCGCTAATCTCAAGGGGCATGAGCACACCCATCGCGATCGCGGAGGTCGGAGAGGCTCCGGGGTCCGTTGCCTGGACGGGAGACTCCACCGCCCAGCGGCTTTCCGGAGCCACGTGCACGCTGCACTTTCGTCTGATCGCCGAGGCCGACAGTCTGGAGGCGCTGCGGTATGCACGGCGGTCCATGCTCCGTGAGGAGTGGACCCGGGGAACCGAGGAAGGCGAGCCGTCGCTCGAGGAGGCCATGTTCTCGGCGTTCGAGGTCGTGTGGACGGTGCCCGCCGACGAGCGCGAGCGCTGCCGCGCGAAGCTCGCCGAGCTCGTCGAACGCGCCAACCGCGCGTTGTCGGAGCTCACGCCCCGGTGAGCGGCCGCGGCGCGGCAGCTTCGCAGCGCCGTACAATGTGGGATCGATGAGCGGACGTCAGGTTCGCAAGGTTCTCTTCCTCGCCATCGTGGCCGGCATCGGATACTGGATTTACACCGCCAGGCCGACCGTCTCCGGCATCGTCGATTCGATCACCCAGCCCCTCTTCGGCTCCAGGGCCGCGGTCGACAGCTCGGAGCACAACCGGGTCGGGGACGAGGCCGGCACGGTCGTCGCCGAGCAGACCGATCCCTCCAAGGTGAAAACGCTCCGAGAGGGGATGACGAAGGACGAGATCCGAGAGCTCCTCGGGCGGCCCGACACGTTGGACAGGATCAAAAAGGACGGCGTCGAGCAGGAGCGCTGGACCTACCGGGACGCGCGGCGGGCGATCGTGTTCGAAAAGAATCGGGTCGTCTCGATCTCCGTGCTGTAGGCCGCCGCCGCCGCTCCGTAGATCGGCAGGCGGGGGTCCAGCACGACGCGAACCGGAACGCGCGCGAGCAGTGCCTCCATCGGGGCTTTTGCGCGGAAGGCCTTCAGGAACCCGGGCCGGCGCAGCGCCGGCAGGATCTTCGGGGCGATGCCGCCCCCCACGTAGATCCCGCCGGTGGCCCGGTATTGCAGCGCGAGGTTCCCCGCTTCGGAGCCGTAGATCGACACGAACAGATCCAGCGCGGCGCGCGCGAGCCGGTCGCGGCCGGAGAGTCCGAGCCGGCTGATGAGCGCGGCCGGATCCAGCCCGGAGTCGAGCTCGGCCGCTACGGACGGCGCCTCTCTCGCGAAGCCGTCGTGCTTCAGGAACTCGTAGAGCAACGCGAGCCCGCTTCCCGAGAGGATTCGGTCGCGCGAGGCGCGGCCGAATTTTCCGCGCAGGAAGACGACGAGGCGGTCCTCGAGCGGAGTGCGAGGGCCGAAGTCGGCGTGTCCTCCCTCGGAGGGCACGACCTGGAAGTTCCCGCCCACGTGAACGACCACGGCCTGCCCGAGCCCCGTTCCCGCCCCGAGGATCGCGACGGGACCGCTCCGATCGGCGCGCCCCCGCGCGAGCGTGGCGCTCTGGCGGGGCGTCAGGAACGACAGGCCGAGCGCCGCCGCGACGAAATCGTTCAAGAGCGCGACGCGCGGAATCCGAACCCGACGCGCAAAGCGCCGCGTCTCCAGGCGCCAGGGGAGCTTGGTGATCTTCGCGACCCCGTCGCGCACCGGTCCGGCGACGCCGAACCCCGCCGCGGACGGCCTCGGCCCCTCGTCGCGCAGGAACTCCTCGACGATCTCCTCGAGACCGGGGTAGGCCGCGCTGGCATAGCGCTCGATGCGCAGGATCGACTGGCGCATCCCTCGACGGGGGTCAACGCGTACGATCGCCAGAGCGGTCTTCGTTCCACCGATGTCGCCGGCTAAGACCAGCACGGCGGCGAACTTACCATCCGGATCTCGACCCCAGGCGAGGGCGCAGCCGCGCGTTTTCCGGCGGCTGGCTTAGAGTCCGCCATGGAGGACCGCCTGAATAAAAAAAGTCCCCGGGTCGGGGTGGGGCCGCCCGGGGGGCGAAAGGAGGAGGTTGAGAGGTTCCTTTGCTCGACCGGAGAGATAGCAATCTCGCGGCCAGGTCTCGGGAAAGTCGTAACTCTTTGATGAGGAAAGGCTTGTAGTGGAGCAGCTCCAGCGAAGTGACGGGAATTGTCAGCGTCGGGACGACTCCAGTTACGAGTATTTTCCGGCAGCCCGATGAGCAAACGCCGGCTGCCCTGGCCCCAGGCCGCAAAAGCGGCCGCGCTCCTTCTCCTGCTGGCGGCCGCCACGGGGTGTTCCTACATCTTCTCGGAGAAGCGAACCGTCTATCAGTTCGATCCGAGCTACGGCGTCGACAGCCCCGAGTTCCGGCGCTCGCTCGAGGCGCTGGGGACGCAGATGGTTCCGGGCAACCGCGCCACGCTCGTCGAGAACGGCGACGGCATCTTCCCGGCGATGCTCGCCGCGATCGCGGGAGCGCGCCGGTCGATCAATCTCGAGTTCTACATCTTCGATCACGGCGAGACCGCCACCCGGTTCGCCGCGGCCCTCGCGGAGCGCGCGCAGGCGGGCGTGGAGGTGCGTCTCCTCGTGGACGGCTTCGGATCGAGCCTCGGCCCGCTGGAGGAGCAGATGACCGCCGCGGGCGCGCGGGTGCGGATCTACAAGCCCCTCAGGATGTACTCGATCGACCGCATCGGCCACCGCACCCACCGGCGCATCCTGACCGTGGATGGCCGCCTCGGATTCTGCGGCGGCGTCGGGATCGACGACCGCTGGAAGGGCGACGCGCGGAATCCCTCCGAGTGGCGCGACACGATGATCGAGATCGAGGGACCCGTCGTCGCGCAGCTGCAGCACAACTTCGCCCAGGACTGGGTGCACACGACCGGCGAGGTCCTCAACGGCGATCGGCAGTTCCCGGAGATCGAGCCGGCGGGAACGGTGCTGGCGCAGGCGATCGGGGCGTCGCGCGCCGACGCGATTTCGATGTCGAAGCTGCTGCTCTATATGGCGATCCAGGCCGCGCGCCAGACCATCTGGATCGAGAACGCCTACTTCGTGCCGGACCGGCAGATCCGCGAGGGCCTCGTGGCGGCGGCCCGGCGGGGCGTCGACGTGCGCATCATCGTGCCCGGGGTGCACATGGACATCCCCAACGTGCGCGCCGCGTCGCACTACCACTACGGCGAGCTGCTCGAGGGCGGCGTGGGCATCTACGAGTACCGGCCGACGATGATGCACAACAAGGTCATGGAGGTGGACGGGATCTGGTCGACCATCGGCTCGATCAACTTCGTCAACCGGTCGATGACGAAGAACGCCGAGGTCAACATCGCGGTCTACGACCGCGGCTTCGCGGCCCGGGTCGAGGCGATGTTCCTCTCGGACCTGGCGCGATGCGACGTCCTGAGCCGCGAGCGTTGGGCCCATCGCGGGCTGCTGGACCGCATCGGGGAGTTCTTCTTCTTTCTGTTCTCCGAGAACTACTAGCAAGGAGTGACGATGGCCGATTGAAGATCGTCGATTCGGGGGTCCCGGTCAGTCGGCAATCGGCAATCGACAATCGACAATCAAGAGATAGGATCGCCGCAGGATGCTCGAAACGCTCTTGAAACTCTCGCGACCTCTCGTGGTCTACGACACCGAGACGACGGGCACCAACTCGCGCACCGACCGGATCATCGAGATCGCCTGCCTCAAGGTCCACCCCGACGGGCGGCGCGACGAGTGGATTCGCCGCTTCAACCCGGGCATTCCGATCCCCCCGCCGTCCACGGCGATCCACGGCATCACCGACGCCGACGTCGCCTCCGCGCCGCGCTTCCGCGACGGCGCGTCCGAGCTCGCGGCGTTCCTGCAGGGTTGCGACCTCGCCGGCTACAACATCGTCGGGTTCGACCTCCCGGTGCTGCGCGCGGAGTTCCTGCGCGCCGGCGTGCCGTTCGACGTCTCGCAGCGGCGCATCGTCGACGCGCAGCGCATCTTCTTCTCGCGAGAGCCGCGGCACCTCGCGGCCGCGGCGCGCTTCTACTGCCAGAGCGAGCACGAGGGCGCGCACGGCGCGTTCGCGGACGCCGACATGACGCTGCGGGTTCTCGTGGGTCAGCTCGAGCGCTACGCGGAGCTGCCCCGATCGGTCCCGGAGCTGCACGACCAGTTCTGCGCCGGCATCGACCAGGACATCGACCCGGAGGGCCGGTTCCGGCTCGTCAACGGCGAGCCCACCGTGAACTTCGGCAAGAACCGCGGCCGCACGCTGAAAGAGATGAGCCGCGACGAGCCCGGCTTCTTCCGCTGGATCCTGAAGGGCGACTTTTCGGACGCGGTCAAGGACGTCGCCCGCAAGTACCTGCCGTCCGAGGAGCAGACGACCCTGTTTCGGTCGTAGGGGCCCGGGACGAGCGGGCGGCCGCGACCCGACCACCAGCGGCAGACCCGCCGCAGTAGGGAACGCCGGGCGCAGCCCGGCGGTAACGCCGCCCCCGACGAGTTCTCAGCCCTACTTCTTCGCTTCCTTGCCGATCTGCTTGAACCGCAGGGTCTCGCCGCTCGCCACGTTGCGGATGCGCATGTTCCCCGGCTCGAGCTCGACCGTCCACTTCCCGACCGCTCCGCGCATCGCGAGCGCACACGCCGTGCTGCCCAGGGTCTCGCCGCCGAAACCGTCGCCGACGGGCTTCATGATGAAGCTGCACGCCGAGGTGAGCTCTCTCTCCGTGAAGCGGCCCGCGTCCTGCGACAGCGACGTGATCGCCGGATTGAAGTGCGGGATGTAGGTGAAGTAGACGTCCTTGCCCTGCCGCTCGAGCCGGATCACACCCTGCTGGTGGATGTTGTCCTTCTCGAACTGCCCGCTCACGGCGAGGAAGTAGTCGTAGGGGTGTTCCGGATCGATCGCGAGGTTGCGGATGTCGAGGCGCAGGTGATTGCCCGGCGTCGACCCCTCGAACGTCCCCGACAGGATCGCGGCGATGTCGTAGAGCCGATCCTCGGACGCAAACACCGGCGACGCGCCCACGAGCGTCACCATCAGGATGCCCAAAAGAATCCGTCTCATAGTTCCTCCGATGTCTCGGGCTGCGAGATCCGTTCCAGCCGCGCCGAAGCGGGCGCCGAAGCCGCACGGACCGCCGAAGCCATTGGCTGCGAGGACGTTGGCGGCGCGGGATGCACGCCCGCCGGCACCGCGTTCGCGGCGATGGCCGTCTCCTCCCGGTGACGAAAGTTCTCGGAAATCGACATCGCGCTCAGCCCCTTGCTCGTCCGTTCGATCGCCTTGCCGAAGGCCTCGGAGAGCGACTCCTTCTCGTTGTCCGAGCCCTGGTAGTTGGGGCGCGTGACCTCCTCGTTGACCTCGAACTCCGTGATCGTGTGGCCGCTCACGTCGCGCGCCGTGACCGTCCATTCGACCGCCGCCTCCCAGTAGCCGGCATCGAGGTGCGAGGCGAAGCGGTGCACTTCGATGGCGATGGTCCCCGCATCGGGATCCGTGATTCCCCAGCGGCACCCCGGGAACGATTTTTGTATCCCATCGCGAACCGAACCGCTCATCCGCTCCTCGGCATCGCGTTTGGCCCTTTGGTCCGCGATTTGGATCCCCCACGTCACGCGGCCTCCGGGGCACGCGACGTCGGGGTCCGGAGACGACGCCGGCCGGACCGTGACGGGCCCGCATCCGACAGAGAGGCCGCCGGCGAGCAGGACGGCGATCAGCAGGCTGCGACTAGGAACACCCAAGGGAACCTCGATTGGCATCGGCCAAGTACACCTCCCTGAGAGACGTGGTTAGGAACGCGCCGCCGGGGTCAACTTCTTCCGCTTTCCGCGAACGGTTCGAGGCGGTTCACCGTACAGGGCCGCGAGCCCTTCCGATTCGCGGCGCATGTCCTCGACGAGCTCGGGGGGTGACAGGGCGGCGGCGTGGCGGCCATAGGAGAGGATGAAGCGCCGCGCCTCGCGGACGGACTCGGCCGGCAGCTCCAGGATCGCCGCGCCATCGGCGTCCGTCTCGATCTTCTGCTCCGGGTGCCAGACCATCTCGCGCACCTCGTCCGAGATCTCCGGAGAGAAACGCACGCGGAAGCGGAACGGCTGGCCTCCGCCCACGAAAAGCCCGAACGTGTTGCGGAAGAACCGGGAGGCGTCGAAGCTCCGCGGGATCGCGTAGCGCTCGCGGGTCAGCTTCGCCTCGTCGATACGCGCCAGGTAGAAGTTCTTGATCTGCGCCTGAGACGTGTCCTCGGCCAGGACCATCCAGTCGCGCCCGGCGAGGACGAAGGCGTAGGGACGGATGACGCGCGGCTCGCCGGGGCCTTCGCCGGGGTGGCGGTAGCGAATGGAGAGCGCGATCCCCTTCTGCAGGGCGTCGGACACCGCCTGCCAGGTCTCCTCGCCCACCGGCCGGAAGGCCGTCGCGCGCAGCGTCAGCTGCTCGCGGACCGCCTCGGGGCGCAGGCGCACGGCCGGCGGCATCAGGCGAGCGAGACGTTCGTAGCAGGAGCGCAGCGTGCGCGAGAGGGGCGTGCCGCCGAGCAGCGCCATCACCTGCGCGGCCACGCCGATCGAGAAGAGGTCTTGGCCGTCGACCGGCAGAAACGGGAGGACGTAGTCGTCGCGCGAGTACGCGTAGCCGTTTTCCTCGCGGAGAAACTCGATCGGCGCGTCGAGCTCGTCGCGCAGATAGTCGATGTCGCGCTGGACGGTCTTCGACGACACCGAGAGCAGCTCCCCGAGCGAGCGCGTGTTGGGGTGCCGCCCTTCCTTGATCTCGTGGTGGATGGTCTGGAGCCGGCGCCAGAGAGGGCGATCCTTGAAGGCTCCGTGGCGACCCACGATCCGATTCTGGTTCGCGAGAGCCGGGAGCGCAAACCGCCCAGTGCCAGAAACTGTCGCCGCTTGTGTCCGCCGACACGGCGACGGCTGTCACGAGAGCGGCATCACTTCGCCATAAGTCTCAGTCTCACAGCATGTTGCGGCGCGCCTCCACGTGGCTCGCGGCTTGCAAATTCATCTCGCCATGCAGATTCCCTACGATCTCGAGTTCGTCGAGAACCGGCCTCGGGTCGCCGTCGGCGTTCGGGCAGTCGCGCTCCACGAGCCCCAGATGGTGCCGCGGAGCGAGCTCCCGAGGGACGAGAAGGATGTCTTCGATCTCTTTCTCGCCTGGGCACACGGGCTGCTGAGACGCCTCGAGAAGAACTAGGCCGCCAGGCCCTGTGAGCGAGTTCGGCGGCGACGACGTACTGCGTCGCCTGGGGAATGCCGAAGTCGGTCGTCGTCAGCCGCAACTCGCGTCCCCTATTTGAGGAGCGGCAGGATCTCCTTCACCGTCGCTGCCTCCTTGCCGGTCGGCGCGAGCTCGAGGTACTTCGCGAGGTGCTCCTTGGCCATGTCCTTCTTGTTCTGGTTGAAGGCGGCCATCCCCAGCAGGTAATGCGCGTCGGCCCAGTCGGGCTTCGCCTCCACCGCCTTCGTCAGCGACGCCTCGGCCTCCTTCATCTTGCCCTTGTTGTACGCGGCGACGCCGGCATTGTAGAGCTCGTTCGCGTTGGCCTCGGGATTCCCCTCGCGGAACTTGGCGCCATACTCGGCGGCGGCCTTCGCGTCCCCCGACTGCTTCGCGGCCTGCTCCATCATGCCGTAGAGGTTGGTCATCGACGGATCGAGGTCCGTCGCCTTGCGGCCATACTCGAGCGTCTTGGCCCAATCCTTCTTCTCGTAGGCGAGCTGTGTCAGGGCCTGCCAGGCGTTCACGAGGTCCGCGTTCTTCTTGGTGGCCTCGAGAAAGTGCGTCTCCGCGGCGGCCTTGTCGCCGGCGTTGAGCGACTCGACGCCGCTGTTGAAGGCCTGGATCGCCTGCTCGTTGGTCGAGACGCCTCCGCCCGCGGCGCCGGCCGCCGGTTTGGCCGCGGCCGCCGAGACCGGCACGAGCTTGGTCTGGAGGAGGAAGGTGTCCCCGATCGCGATCTTCTCGTCGACCTCGAAGGTCAGGAACCCTTCCTTCTCGATCTTCACGTGGTAGGGAAGTGTGGCGTCGTTCAGGATCGTTCCGTACTTGCCGCCCTTGTCCGACTTGAAGGTGAGCTTGAAGTTGGTCAGGCTCGGCGTCGTGATCGTGACCGCGGCGCCCTCGATCGGCTTACCCTGCGGGTCCGTGATGACGCCGTTGATCCGGGCCTGAGACGCCGCCAGAAGGGCGACCGGGACGAGCGCGGCCAGGACCGCGGCCAAGAGAATCGTGCGTTTCATGATTTCCTCCCTGGGTCGGCTACGTCGCGTCGCCGGCACCCTGGGTGCGGATTCTATGGGACGGCCGCCTCGCAAGGGAAAACGGACGTTCCCGCCGGGGGATTCCAGGGGACGGGGCCGCCGTCGCGCGGTCGAGGCCCGGTCACACCCGGGCGCGCTCGTCCTCGCGGGCGGCCCGCGGCAGGGCCCCGAGGATCTCCCCGGCGGTCTTGTACTTGCCCATGGGCATGACGTGCATCCCCGGCGCGAGCTTCGCGATCCCGGCCGCGAGCTCGCGCGCGATGGCGAGGCCCTCGGCCCTCTCGTGCTCGGCGCCCTTCTCGGCTGCCCGGCGCATGCGGTCCTGGATCGCGGGCGGCACGACGACGCCCGGGACCTCGTTGGCGAAGAACAGGGTCTGCTTGAGCGAGAGGAGCGGGATCAGCCCGACCAGGATCGGGATGGCGTGCGCCTCCGGACGCTGCAGGAATCGCGCGAGCGCGTCGAGGTCGTACACCGGCTGGGTCTGGGCGAAGCTCGCTCCGGCCTCGATCTTGGCGCGGAGCTTCGAGAGCTCGACCTCCTGATCCGCGGCCGCCGGGTTCGCCGCGCACGCGATGGCGAATCGCGTCGGCGCGCCGATCGCGTTTCCCGCCAGGTCGGCGCCGGCGTTCAGGCCCTTCGCGATCCGTAGGAGGCCGAGCACGTCGACCTCGGAGACCTGCTTGGCCTGCGGGTAGTCGCCGATCTTGAGTGGATCGCCGCCGAGACACAGGATGGCCTTGACCCCGAGGCCGGCCGCCCCGAGCAGGTCGGACTGAAGCCCCAGGACGTTGCGGTCGCGCGTCGTGATCTGCACGACCGCGTCGAGGCCGACCTCGCGCTGGATCAGCGCCGCGACGGCGATCGAAGACATGCGCAGGCGCGCCATGGGGTTGTCCGTCACGTTGACCGCGTCGACGCCGCTCGCCTTGAGCAGTCGCGCGCCCTCGATGGCCGAGCTGCTGTCGGCGCCGCGGGGCGGCTCGACCTCGGCCGTGACCACGAAGTCGCCGGCGGCGAGCTTGCGCTTCAGGCGCGAGGTTTCGATCGGAGCCTCGGCGAGGTGCTCGACCACGGCCTCCATGACGATCGACACCGGGCGCGATCCGCGGGCGCGCTTCCGGCCCGAGACCTCCCGCGCCATGGCCCGGATGTGCTCGGGCGTCGTCCCGCAGCAGCCGCCGACGATCGCCGCGCCCGCCTCGACGAACGCGGCCGCATACTCGCGCAGGTAGTCGGGCGAGGAGAGGTAGACGTTGCGCCCGTGGACCACGCTCGGGTAGCCCGCGTTGGGCATGACCGAGAGCGGGACGCCGAGCGACTCGGGGAGCTTCGCGAAGACGTCGTGGGTCTCCTGGGGCCCGAGCGTGCAGTTCATGCCGACGACGTCGGCGCCGGCGGAGGCGAGCGTCGCGAGCGCCTGCGCCGCCTCCTCGCCGAACGCCGTGCGGCCGTCCGCGAGGAAGGTCATCTCGGCGAGGATGGGGATCTCGGTGGAGAGGCCGCGAACGGCGCGGACCGCCTCGGCGGCCTCGAGCAGGCTCCCGAAGGTCTCGAGCAGGATCAGGTCGACCCCGGACTCGAGGAGGACGCGCGCCTGCTCCTCGAAGATCTCGCGGACCTGGGACAGCTGCAGCGCGCCGTAGGGCTTGACGAGCGCGCCGAGGGGGCCCATCGCGCCCGCGAGGAACGCCATCTCACCGGCGGAGGCCTCCTTCGCGAGGCGCACGCCCTCGCGGTTGATCCGCTCGATCGAATCCGCCCACTCGTGCGCGGTCAATTTGACGCGGTTGGCGTCCCACGTGTTGGTGGTCAGGATCCGGGCGCCCGCGTCGAGGTAGTCGTCGTGGACCTCGCGCACGGACTCGGGGTCCGAGAGGTTCAGCGGCGAGCGCGCCGTTCCGGGGAGCGCGCCGCGCGAAGTCAGCAGCGTGCCGATCGCCCCATCGGCGAGGAGCACCTCTTCGGCGATCGCTTTTCGAAAATCCTTCTTCATGCAGCCCTAAAGCAAAAAAGCCTCTCGACGAGAGGCGCGCCGGTCCGTTCTCGGACCCGTGTCGCGGACGCCTCATCTCCTTCTCCTGACGGGAGAATCCGGACTTGGCACCTGTCGGCCGCGCCGCGACGCGCGGTCCGGTTGCCGTGGGGTCGTCGGGCCGGGTCCCTCGCCCACTCTGGATGCGGCCGGGGCGTCTTTTCTCTCGCCCCGGGCGGTTCAAAGAGCTCGAGGCACGTTAAACCCGACCCGCCGGCATTGTCAATGGACGCGGACGCACGCAAGCCGTGCGAAAATGCGGCGTCCGCATCGAGTCCCGGCAACCCGCCGGGCGACCCTGATCCGCTCGCCGCTCGTTGCAGTCCAGGCGTTCCCATCGGCTCCTCGAAAGGAGCCATGGATGTTGACGAACCCGACGAACCCGATTCTGCTCTTGTCCCTTCTGCTCGCCGCGGGCGCCGCTGAAAGTCTCGAGCCCGCGCCGACGCCCGGTCCAGGCGAAATCCGCCTGACGATCGCGCGCGATCCCTACACCTCGAGCGACCAGGTCACGCTCTGCCGCGTGCGCGCGGTCAACGGCGGATCGCGAACCTGGCAGGGCCGGAGCCTGCGCTTCGAGGCCCGCGCGATCGACGTGACTCCCGCGGTGCGCCAGCGCGGCCGGTTCGGCCTGGAGTTGCCGCCGCACGGCTCGCTCGAGACGCTGATCGCGCTGCCGGGCCGGCACGACCGTTTCGAGGTCGAGCTTCTCGCGGCGAGATCCCACGGCGACGACGGCGCGAAGACGCCTCGGAAGCGAGGGTCGAAGCGCAAGAAGGCGTCGGCCGCGTCCAAGCCGCCTCGGTGAGCGGCCCCGGCTATACAATGCCGCCGCATGAAAGTGCTGGTCATCGGCGGAGGCGGGCGCGAGCATGCCCTGTGCTGGTCGCTCCACCGCAGCCCGATGGTCGAGGAGATCTTCTGCGCCCCCGGCAATCCCGGGATCGCGGAGGTGGCGGACTGTCTCCCGGTCTCCTCCGGCGACATCGTCGAGATCGCCGACCTGGCGGAGAAGCTCCACGTCGACCTCACGGTCGTGGGCCCGGAGCTGCCGCTCTCGCTCGGCATCGCCGACGAGTTCGCCAAGCGCGAGCTGCCCATCTTCGGTCCGTCGCGCCTGGCGGCGCAGATCGAGACCTCCAAGGTCTTCTCCAAGGAGTTCTTCCGCCGGCACAACATTCCGACGCCCGAGGCCACGATCTGTTCCTCCGCGGAGGAGGCCCGCAAGGCCATCAAGCACTTCGGCTTCCCCACGGTCCTCAAGGCGGACGGGCTCGCGGGCGGAAAGGGCGTTCTGATCGTCGAGTCCGGCGAGGAGGCGGAGCGGGCCCTGCGGCTCTTCTTTCAGGAGCGCGTCTTCGGAGCGGCCGGCGACCGCGTCATCGTCGAGGAGTTCCTGCGGGGCCAGGAGGCGTCGTTCCTCGCCCTGTTCGACGGCGAGATCGCCGTCCCCCTGCCGACCGCCCGCGACTACAAGAAGATCTACGAGGGCGACCGCGGCCCGAACACGGGAGGCATGGGGGCGCATTCGCCGGCCGGCGTCCTCAACGCGGAGTCCGCCTCGCAGGTCCTCAAGGAGATCCTGCTTCCGACGCTTCGCGGTCTCCAGGCCGAGGGCCGCTCCTACCGCGGCGTGCTCTACGCGGGGCTGATGGTGACGGAGTCGGGCGCCAAGGTCCTCGAGTACAACGCCCGCTTCGGCGACCCGGAGACCGAGGTGATCCTGCCCCGAGTGACCACCGACATGGCGGAGGTCCTGATGGCCTGCGCCAACCGGGGGCTCGAGCGCTTCTTGCCGCTCGAGGTCAAGAACGAGGCGTGCGTTGGAATCGTCCTCTGCGCCGCGGGCTATCCCGGCAACCACGAACGCGGCCGTCCGATCACCGGGCTCAACGAAGCGATCCGCGTGCCGGGAGTCGAGCTCTTCCACGCCGGGACCGCTCGCGACGGCGACCGTCTCGTGACGGCCGGGGGACGCGTGCTCGTCGTGACGGCCACGGCGGCGTCGATGACCGAGGCGCGGGATCGCGCTTACGAGGCCGCCGACCGGATCCAGTTCGAGGGAAAACACATGCGGCGCGACATCGCCGCCGGGGGCGTGCGGCCCAGCCGGATATGACGACGCCGCCGGTGTCGGCGGCGTCATCCCGAGCGCAGCGAGGGATCCCGTCCTGGATTAGCGACCGGCGCCCTTTCCCCCGGTCCGGCGTTTACCGATTCCCTTCCGGCTCGGCTCAGAAGTTCAGGCACCCCACCGAGCACTTGAACTCGTAGTACGCCCCGTCGTTGGTCCCGCCGTCCAGAACGTTGACGTAGGCCTCGATCGTGTCCGGCTTCGTCCCCTGAGGGCTCGTGATGTCGATGAACGCGATGCACGAGGTGACGTCGGTCGGGATCTGCGCCGCCGTGAACACGTCGTTGAACTGGAAGACTTCGCCGACCTTTATCGAATGCGACAGCGGGTTGCCCACGATCTGTCCGGTGTCGGTGTTGTAGAACGTGATCGCGAAGGTGAGGGAGGTCCCGGGATCGTTGTACAGCCCGGTGTTGGTCACCCCGATGTTGGTGCGTAGCGAGCCCGCGTCCGTCGGAGCCGGAATCGTGTCGCGAACGATGGCCTGAAGGGTTCCCTGCGCCGACTCGAAGAAGTTGGATCCGAGGTACGCGATCGCGACGGTGCCCTTCGAGGGGTCGGAGTTGTCCGCCGCGTTGTAGGTCCTTCCGACGAGAGTCCCTTCCCAGCCGTTGTTCGACGGGAGTCCGGAGAAGGTCACGAAGAACGTCCCGAAGGAGGCGTCGGAGGCCCCGGGAGGCAGCTGCCCCTGCGTGCCCATGTAATCGATGATGTCGTCGGTGTGGAAGTTGTCGAAGTTGTGGAGAACGATCGGCGCCGCGTTCGTACAGCCCTGGTAGGCGCCGTTCAGCGTGAAGCAGTACTGGTAGTTCGCGGTCACACCGTCGGTCGAGGTGTTGTTGGTGATGTCGACCGCGGTCCGGTAGAACGAGGCCCCGGTGACCCGGGTGACGATGTTCAGCTGGACCGAATACCCGTCGGCCACGGCCTGGCCGACCCGCTGTCCGGCCTGTACGGAGCCGCCCATCCCGGGGCGGGACAGGACGCGAGGCAGGCGCCGGAGACTTGTCCCCGTCTCGGCAGGCGAAGCGGCGGCGGCGGCCATCAGGGCGAGGGCGGCCGTGACCACGGGGAAGACGCGGAATCGTTTCATGGGCTGTTTTCTCCTCATTCCTCGTTTTCGGACTCCGGGGGCAACACTAGCAAATCCCGGTCCAGCGGAAGCGTCGGATTTGTACGGATCCCGCGGTGCCGGCGTCCTCGAATGCGTCCGAGGTGCCCCCCGACGGGGCCAGGGCTGACCGGCAGGGGCAGGGTAGCGCCGAAAATCGCGGGATCGTTACCGCCGACCTTCGGTCGGCGTTGCCTACTGCCGGGGGTCTGCCGCCGCTGGTCGGCTCGCTGCGCTCGGGATGACGGCGCAAGGGCGAGGGTGCCCGGGATGCTCAGGGCTTCCCCGGGGAGCCGTTGAGCAGTCTCCCGATCTCGCGCTCGAAGTCCGCCTTGCTCTGCTTGCCCGAGAGCGCGGCGGCCTTGTGCCCGTCCCGAGCGTAGAGCACGGTGAACGGCAGCTCCCCGCCCCACTTCTTGTCCACGGAATCAATGAAGTCCTGGTCGTCCCCTCCCGCCTTCTTGTGGTAGTTGGCGAAGGCCGGGTCGTTGGCGGCGAGGAACTTCTCGACGGCGGAGAGGTCCTTCCCGAGGTCGGTCGAGACGCCGATCACGGCGACCCCCTTGCTCCGGTACGCGGCCTCGAGACGGACGAGGTCCGGAAACTCCTCCCGGCAGGGAACGCACCAGGTCGCCCAGAAGTTCACCAGCACGACCTTGCCCTTCTCGTGGGCGACCAGGTCGTGGAGCTGCTTCGCGTCGATCTCTCCCTTGAGCCGGGGCGCGTCGGCGGCGAAGGCGGCGGCCGCGAAGAACGCTGTCATTCCGACCCCGAGCATCGCGAGGGGGAGGAACCCCTTTCGAGTCACGGAGCGGATCACAAAGGGATCCCTCGTCGCTCCCCCTCGCTGCGCTCGGGGTCCGCTCCTCGGGATGACAGGAGAATCACACCGCTCCTCGGGATGACACGGGGTCAGACTCTCTTGATCGAGCACCCGAAGGCCTTGGTCTCCGCCTTGGCCACGGTCTGGCCGGCGAGGAGGGCGTCCAGGGCGTTCTTGAGATCCGGCGAGGTGACCTTGCTGGCGTCGTCGGAGTTCTCGTCGATGCGGCCGTGGTAGCGCAGCTTGCCGGCCTTGTCGACGACGTAGATCTCCGGGGTGTGGCTGGCGCCGTAGAGATCGGCCACCTTGTTGTCGGGGTCCTTCACGATCGTGAACGTGTGGCCGTGCTTCCGGGCGTGCTCGACGGCATCCTGGACGGTCTCGGTCTTGTTGCTGTTGATGCCCACGAATTGCACGCCCTTCTTCGCGTAGGCGGCCGCCATGTCGCGCATGCGGTCGTTGTAGGCGTTCGAGTACGGGCACTGGGTCGAAATGAACATCACCACGACCAGGGAGTTGGTCTTGGCCGCGTCGGCGAGCGAGAAGGGCTTGCCGTCGATCGTCGTCAGGGAAAAGGCCGGCGCGGTCGCGCCGATGCTGGGAGTCGGGGTCTCGGCTCGGGCGGCTCCGGAGACCAGGACGGCCAGGCACGCGACTGCGAGGACAGAAAAGACTTTCATCGGATTCATCTCCTTGACGCATCCGGAAGACGCGGACGGGGAGAAAAATTCCCCCCGCCCGCGGGTTCGGCCGGGCCCGGCCGCCGGACCGATCCTGAGCCCCTAGACCGCGAAGAGCGGGCGCAGCACCACCGGATCGAACTTCCAGACGTACTTGTAGGCCCCGTTGAAGAAGTCGATCGTCATCTCGTAGTGCGCCTCGACCTTGATGGCGTTGTTCGTCTTGGTGATCTTGAGGTTGTCCTTCTTGACCGGGATCTGCAGCTCCTCGGCCTTCTTCAGGATCTCGTACTCGATGAACTTCTGGTCCTTGATCGAGCCGAACGAGGCCTGCTCCTGCATGGCATCGAAGAACTCGGAGCTGGCCATCTTGACGGGGACGACCTTGTAGAGCACGTAGCCGACGAGTCCCAGGATGACCAACCAGATCATGCATCCGATGTTGGCCCCTCCTCGGATGCCCCGTGTGCGTCTCATCCTCGTGTTACCTCCTGGGAGTCGAGCGATTTTACCCCGATTCCCGGAGATTCCCGCCCCGAAAGCGATCAGCGCACGGGGAGGAAGGCGCGATCCCACCGCGTGCGGCGCAGAAGGTCGATCGGGGATGCGAGCGGCACGCCGCGGGCGGGCGGTGCGACGGAGGATCGCGGGGTCACCGACCAGTACACGAAGAGCGCCCGGCCCTCGATCAGCGCATCGGAAACCGGGCCCCAGAAGCGGCTGTCGTTCGAGGCGTCGCGGTTGTCACCCAGGACGAAGTACGACCCCTCCGGCACGCGAAGCGCGGGAAACTGATCGCGGAGCCGGCGCACGTCGGAGATCGCCTGATCGTCCGGCCAGGTCGCGTCGTCCGCGTGGAACGCGTAGGGCTCGGAGAGCGGCTCGCCGTCGACGAAAACGCGCTTGTCGCGGATCGCGACCGTCTCGCCCGGGAGCGCGACGACGCGCTTGATGAAGTCCCGCCGCGGATCCTCCGGGAACCGAAACACGACGACGTCGCCGCGGCGCAGAGCCCGCGCCGGCAGCAGGCGTCCGAAGAGCGAGCTCCCGCGCGCGGCGTGCTCCGAGAAGACGAACTTGTTGACGACCAGGTGATCACCGGTCAGGACGCTCTTCTCCATCGATCCGCTCGGGACCTCGTAGGCCTGGAAAAGAAAGGTCCGGGCGAAGAGGGCGAACATCACCGCCGCCAGGATCACGTCGGCCCTCTCGCGCACGCCGCGCGGCGACGAGGACTGCGCCGCGTTCTCCCGCGGCGGCTGGTCTGCGCCGCGTTCTCTCGCGGCGACGCCGCGGCGGGCGTCAGCGGACGAGGGTGAACATCCGGTCCCATCGCGTGCGAGAGAAGAAGTGGATCGCCACCTCGGCGAGCTGACGGATCTTCGCAATGGGGCCTCGCCAGATGTGCGAGTTGGGCTCGGCCTCGTAGGACCAGTAGATCATTCCCGGCCGCCCGAAGATGTTGTCTCGCGGGATCGCGCCCCAGTAGCGGCTGTCGAGGGAGTTGTCTCGGTTGTCGCCCATTCCGAAGAACGAGTCCGGAGGAACCGGGAAGGGACCGAACTGGTCGCGCCGCCGGGCCATGTCGGGGACGCTCGGGTGGTCCGGATAGGTCTCGGAGTCGATGTGCTGAACCGAGGGGATGTCGTAGGGCACGCCGTTGACGTAGAGCCGTTTGTCGCGGACCTGGACGACGTCGCCGCCCTTGGCGACGGCGCGCTTGACCAGCACGTTGCCCGGGTTGACGTCGTCGCCCGGCTTCTTGAAGACGATGACCTCGCCCGGCTTGACGTCCCGGTAGGGAAGGAAGCGGGCGAGCGACGGCAGGCGCGGCGCGAACGCGAACTTGTTGACGAGCAGGTGATCGCCGACGAGGATCGTGCGCTCCATGGAGCCGGTCGGGACCTGATACGTCTGCACCACGAAGGTGCGCACGAACAGGACGAACACCCCGGCGACGAGCAGCGACTCGTACCACTCCCGGGTCGTCGAGTGGAGCGGCTTCACCTCCGCGGGTGGGGCGCCGGGAGAGGCCGAGGCGGATCCGCTGGAGGGTGTCTTCTTCATTCGGTTTTCAGCACGGCGAGAAACGCCTCCTGAGGGATGTCCACACGGCCCACCCTCTTCATGCGTTTCTTGCCCTCCTTCTGTTTCTCGAGAAGCTTGCGCTTTCTCGTGATGTCTCCACCGTAGCACTTCGCGAGCACGTTCTTCCGGATCGCCGAGACCTGCTCCCGCGCGATGATCTTCGACCCCAGGGCCGCCTGGATCACCACCTCGAACATCTGGCGGGGGATGATTTCTTTCATCTTGGCGGCGAGGAGGCGCCCCTTGGCGGGCGCCTCGTCGCGGTGGACGATCAGCGAGAGGGCGTCCACGGGGTCCCCGTTGACGAGCAGGTCGAGCTTGACGAGGTCCCCCTCGCGGTAGGCCGCGAACTCGTAGTCGAACGAGGCGTAGCCCTTCGAGATCGACTTCAACTTGTCGTAGAAGTCGAGCACGACCTCGTTCAGCGGGAAGTCGTAGATCAGCACCACGCGGTTTGCCGCCAGGTACTCGAGCGACTTCTGGGTTCCCCGGCGCTCCTCGCACAGCTTGAGCAGGCCGCCGAGGAACTCGTCGCGCGTGATGATCGTGGCCGTGATGTAGGGCTCCTCGATCCGCTGGATGTAGTTGGGGGCGGGGAGGTGGTTCGGGTTCGACGATCTCGAGCACCTCGCCCTTGGTCGTCGTCACGCGGTAGTTCACGCCGGGCGCCGTCGTGATGAGGTCGAGGTCGAACTCGCGCTCGAGCCGCTCCTGGACGATCTCCATGTGCAGCAGTCCCAGGAACCCGCAGCGGAACCCGAAGCCGAGCGCGGTGGAGTTCTCCGGCACGAACGAGAACGACGCGTCGTTCAGCCGGAGCTTCTCCATCGCGTCGCGGAGGCTCGCGTAGGCGTCCGCGTCCGTCGGGAAGAGGCCCGCGAAGACCATGGGCTTCGCCTCGGCGAATCCCTCCAGCGCCTCCGCCGTGGGCCGCTTCACGTCGGTGATCGTGTCGCCGATGCGCGTGGAGTGGAGGTCCTTGATGTTTCCCCAGAACGAGCCGACTTCGCCCACGGAGAGCGCGGGCACGTCCTCGGGCTGCGGCCGGAAGACGCCGACCGCCTCGACGTCCGTCTCCAGACCCGTGCCCATCGCGCGAATGCGCATCCGCGACTCGAGCTTGCCGTCGATGATCCGCACGAGCGAGGTCACGCCGCGGTAGGCGTCGTACCAGGAGTCGAAGAGCAGCGCCTTCAGGGGCGCTTCGGGATCGCCCTTCGGCGGCGGCACGTCGCGCACGATCCGTTCCAGAAGCTCGTCGATGCCGATTCCCATTTTCGCCGAGGTCAGCACCGCGTCGTGCGCGGGGATGCCGACCACCTGCTCGATCTGCTCGCGGGCCTTCTCGGGCTCGGCCGAGGGCAGGTCGATCTTGTTGATGACCGGGACGATCGCGAGGTCGTGGTGCGTCGCGAGGTACGCGTTGGCGAGCGTCTGGGCCTCGACGCCCTGGGTCGCGTCGACGACCAGCACGGCGCCCTCGCACGCGGCGAGCGAGCGCGAGACCTCGTAGGAGAAGTCCACGTGGCCGGGGGTGTCGATCAGGTTCAGCACGTACTCCTGGCCGTCCTTCGCCGTGTATCGCAGGGTCACGGCCCGCGCCTTGATCGTGATGCCCCGCTCCTTTTCGAGATCCATGTCGTCCAGCATCTGCTCGTGCATCTCGCGGGCCGTGACCGCGTGGCAACGCTGGAGGATCCGGTCCGAGAGCGTGGTCTTGCCGTGGTCGATGTGCGCCACGATCGAGAAGTTGCGGATGAAGCGGGGGTCGGTCACGGGGGGCGGATGTTACGACAGGTGAGGGAGGAAGGTGACAGGTGAGAGGTTACAGGTGATAGGGAAAAGAGCTGGTAAATGCCTGTCGCCTGTCACCTGTCACCTTCTCCCAGTGGCCACCGGGATCGCGCGTTGGCCGCCAGGAAGTCGCGGGGCCCCTCTCGTCTGTAGCGCAGCAGGCCCGCCCACGCGATCATCGCCGCGTTGTCCGTCGTCAGGGAGCGTTCGGGCAGGCGCACCGGCACGCCCTCGCGCTCGCCCCAGGCCGCGAGCGTCGCCCGCAGCTCGGTGTTGGCGGCGACGCCGCCCGAGAGAGCCAGCATCCGGATCCCCTCGCTCGCGTGGACCGAAGCGACCCGGTCGAGCAGGGCGTCCACGATCGCGCGCTGAAACGACGCGAGCAGGTCGACCAGCTCCTCCGGCAGCGTCTCCGGGTCGAGCGGCGTTCCGTCGACGCCGGCGCGCTCGAGGTGCCGCAGCATCGCGGTCTTCAGGCCCGAGAAGGAGAAGTCGAGCGAGCCGTCGCCCGCGCGTCCGATCGGGAACTTGTGGCGATCGCCGCGGCCGCGCTGGGAGACTCGGTCGACGACGGGCCCGCCGGGATAGCCGAGCCCGGCCCGCCGCGCAACCTTGTCGAAGGCCTCGCCGGGCGCGTCGTCGCGGGTCCGCGCGAGCGGCACGATGCGGTCCTCCTCGACGCGCACGAGCTCGGCATGGCCGCCGGATACCACGAGTCCGTGGAACGGATGAGGAACCGGGTGGGGCAGGCCGCCGCCTCCCCGAAGGAAGGCGGAGAAGAGGTGGCCTTCGAGGTGGTTGACCGGGACGAGCGGAATCCCCCGCGCGAACGCCAGCGCCTTCGCGGCCGAGAGTCCCACGAGGAGCGCGCCGATCAGACCCGGGCCGGCGGTGGCGGCGACGAGCCCGATCTCCTCGAGCGTAGCGGCCGACGAGGCGAGCGCCTGCTCGAGCACCGCCGGCAGGTTCTCGAGGTGCGCGCGCGCCGCGACCTCCGGCACGACGCCGCCGTAGGGCGCGTGCGCGGCGAGCTGCGAGGAGACGACGTTGGACAGGACGCGCCCGTCGCCGTCGAGCACGGCGACCGAGGTCTCGTCGCAGGAGGTTTCGATGCCGAGGACGAGCATGGGACGATCTCTACGCGCTCGTCCCGGCGGCCTCTCTCAGGCTCCGCTCGTACGGCGCGCGGCAGATGCCCCGGTCCGTGACGATGGCCGTGACGTAGCGGGCGGGCGTCACGTCGAACGCGGCGTAGCGGGCCGTGACGCCCGCGGGCCCGATCGCCTGGCCCGCGAAGGAGAGGACCTCCGATCCCGGGCGCTCCTCGATCGGAATCGCCGCGCCCGCGGCGCACGCGAAGTCCACCGTCGTCATCGGCGCGGCGACGTAGAACGGCACGCCGTTCTCGCGGGCGAGCACCGCGAGCGAGTAGGTTCCGATCTTGTTGGCCACGTCGCCGTTCGCGGCGATCCGATCGGCGCCGACGACGACGGCCTCCACGGCGCCGCGCGAGAGGAAGTGGCCGGCCATGCTGTCCGTGATGATCTCGACGGGAATCCCGTCGCGCGCGAGCTCCCACGCGGTCAGACGCGCGCCCTGGAGGAACGGGCGCGTCTCGTCGGCGAGCACGCGGATCGGCTTGCCCGCCTCCACCGCGCCGCGGATGACGCCGAGCGCGGTGCCGTAGCCGGCCGTCGCGAGCGCGCCCGCGTTGCAGTGCGTCAGGACGCATTTCTCGCCGGACAAGAGCTCGGCGCCGTAGCGGCCGATGCGGAGACACGACGCGATGTCCTCGCTCGCCACCGCGTCCGCCTCCGCGATGAGGCCGCGCTCGATCGCGTCCGGATCCTCGCCTTCGCTTTCCATGCGCGCGAACGTCTTCTCCATCCGGGCGAGCGCGGCGAAGAGGTTCACCGCGGTCGGCCGCGTGCCCGCGAGGAGACGGCGGGCCGTGCCGAAGCGCTCGGCGGGAGCCGTCGACGCGCCGCTGCGCATCGAGAACGCCGCGCCGTAGGCGGCGGCGACCCCGATGGCCGGCGCGCCGCGCACCGCCATGTCCCGGATCGCCACGGCGATCTCGGGCGACTTCGTCAGCGTCAGCCAGACCTCGCTGCCGGGCAGCAGCCGCTGGTCGAGGAGGCGCAGCGCCGACCCCTCGCGATAGAGCGGCCGGAAGACGTCGGGAGCCCCGGTCACGGGGCCGGCCGGACGGTCTGCGCGGCGTCGGCCTGGCCTGCGGCCGGCCGGACACTCTGCGCGGCCTGGCCTGCGGCCGGCCGGACGACGATCGCGGCGCCGCCGCCGCGCGGATCGGCGACCGCGGTCAGGGTGCCGTCGGCCTCGACCGCCACGGCGTGGACGCGGCCGATCGCGTGGCGGTTGTCGGTGATCGTGTGTCCCATCTTCTGCAGGGCCTCGATCCACGCGGCGTCGAAGCGGTCCTTCTCGATCTGGATCTCGTCGGGCAGGTCCTGCTGGTGAAACCGCGCCGCCGCGACGGCGGCGTCGAGGCCCTCCCGCTGCAGGACGCGGCGCAAGAGAACCTGCAGGTTCGTCGTCGGGATCGTGGCTCCTCCCGGAGTCCCCCAGACGAGGACCGTGCGCCCGTGGTCGACGGCGATCGACGGGCACATCGACGAGAGCATCCGCTTGCCGGGGGCCACCGCGTTGACCTCGCCCTGCACGAGCCCGTACATGTTCTTCTGTCCGGGCCGCGTGGCGAAGTCGTCCATCTCGTTGTTGAGGAGAAAGCCGAGACCGGGCGCGACGCGCGCGTTGCCGAAGGAGTCGTTCAGAGTCGTCGTGACCGACACGCCCATGCCCTGGCGGTCGATCACCGAGAAGTGCGTCGTCGTCGGCCTCTCGCGGTCGCCGAGCCCGAGCTGATCCGTCGGCGTCGCGCGGTGCGGGTTGATCGACGCCGCGACGAGCCGGAGCCTGTCGAGGTCGGTGAAGCGGCGCTCGTCGACGCCCCCGAAGTCCGGGTCGCCGAGGTAGCGGTTGCGGTCGCGGAACGCGCGCTTCTCGATCTCGGAGAGCCAGTGGGCCGAAGAGGCGTCGCCCGCGCGGAGCTTGTCCGGGCCGACCGCCTCGGTCAGCAGCGCCATCTCCGCGAGCACCGGGCCGGACGACGGCGCCGGCGTCGTGATGATCTGGAGGCCGCGGAAGTCGAAGCGCAGCGGCCGGCGGAGCTTCGCGTCGTAGCGCGCGAGGTCGCCGCGCGTGATGAGCCCCCCGGCCTTCTTCTGGCCGTCGGCGAACGCGCGCGCGATGGGACCGCGGTAGAAGCCGTCCTCGCCGCGGTCGCGAATCGCCTCCAGGGTGCGCGCGAGATCCGGCTGCTTCCAGACGGTCCCGGGCGCGGGCGGCGCGCCGCCGGGCAGAAAGATCCGCGCCGTGTCCCGGTCTCCCGCGAGCCTCTCGCGCTCCCCGGCGATCGATTCGGAAACCGCCGGCGAGACCACGAAGCCGTCGCGGGCGAGCCGCACCGCGGGCTCGATCACGGTCTTCCAGGGGAGACGTCCGGCGCGGCGATGCGCGAGGGCGAGGCCGGCGACCGAGCCCGGAACTCCCGACGCGAGCGGACCCTCGGTCGAAGACGGCGGGGGCCCGCCGCTCTCTCCCGACGCGAAGAGGTCGCGGCGGGCGGCGCGCGGCGCCATCTCGCGGAAGTCGATCGAGAGGACGCGCCCGCGCGCGTCGCGCGAGGTCCAGAAGCCACCCCCTCCGAGATTTCCGGCCTCGGGCCAGGTGACCGCGAGCGCGAAGGCCACGGCGACCGCGGCATCCGCCGCGTTGCCGCCCTTCTCGAGGATCTCGATGCCGGCCTTCGCGGCGTTCTCCTCGGCCGCGGCGACGGCGCCGCCCGTGCCGCGAGCCGTCTGCGCGGCCCGGAGGGGGAGTCCCGCCGACAGGACCTGCAGGACGCCGATCGCGGCCGCGAGGCGGACGAACCTGGGGGGATTCACTGCGCTATTCTACCGGGCCGATGAGATCGATCCGCGACCTGGATCTCTCCGGCCGGCGCCTCTTCTGCCGCGTCGACTTCAACGTTCCGCTCGCCGACGGCAAGGTCTCGGACGACACCCGGATCCGGGAGACCCTGCCCACCGTGCGGCTGGCGGTCTCCCGCGGCGCGCGGCTGATCTGCGCGTCGCACCTGGGCAAGGCCAAGGGAAAGAGGAAGCCGGAGCTTTCGCTCGCACCCGTCGCCGTGCGGTTCGCCGAGTTGCTCCAGGCGCCGGTCCGATTCGTGGACGACTGCATCGGGCCCGAAGCGGAAAAGGCGGCGCAGGGCCTCGCGCCGGGTGAGGTCCTCCTGCTCGAGAATCTGCGCTTCCACGCGGGCGAGGAGGCGAACGATCCCGAATTCGCGAGGGGCCTCGCGGCGCTCGCGGACGCCTACGTGGACGACGCGTTCGGCGCGGCGCACCGCGCGCATGCCTCGATCGTGGGCGTTCCGCGACTGGTCGCGGCGAAGGGCGCGGGCCTCCTCCTCGAGAAGGAGGTGCGGGAGCTCTCGCGCCTCCTCGACCCCGAGCGGCCGTTCGCCGCGATCCTCGGGGGCGCGAAGATCTCCGGGAAGATCGACACCCTCCGGGTCCTGGCGCGCCGCGCCGACATCCTGCTCATCGGCGGCGGGATGGCGAACAACTTCGTGCGGGCCCTGGGACTGTCGGTCGGAAAGTCGCTCGTCGAGGAAGACAAGGTCCCGCTTGCGCGCGAGATCCTGGATTTCTGCAAACAGGCCGGCAAGACGATCGCCCTGCCGTCGGACTTCGTCGTGGCCGCATCACCCGACGACGGCGCCGGGGCGAAGACGGTGGGGCTCAACAAGATTCCCGACGGCCTCATGGCGCTCGACGTCGGCGAGAAGACGATCGAACAGTACGGCCGCCTGCTCGAGCCGGCGAGGACGATCTTCTGGAACGGCCCCATGGGCGTGTTCGAGAAGCCGCCGTTCGATCGGGGGACGATGGCGATCGCGAAGCGGGTCGCGGGATGCAAGGCGGTCACGGTCGTCGGGGGCGGCGAGAGCGTCCAGGCCGCGCACGAGGCCGGCGTCGCCGAGAAGTTCACGCACGTCTCCACGGGGGGCGGCGCGTCGCTCGAGTTCCTGGCCGAGGGGAATCTCCCGGGAATCGAAGCGCTGGAATGAGCGCCTCTCGCCCGGGCAAGCTCTTCGTCGCGAACTGGAAGATGCACAAGACCCGCGCCGAGGCGCGGGCGTACGCCGAGGAGCTCGGCGCGAAGTGGTCCTCCGTCCCGGGCCGAGACGTCGCGCCGCAGACGGCGCGCGAACTGGTGGTCGCCCCGGCGTTCCCGCTCCTCGACGCGGCGCGCGATCCGAAGGGGCGCTGGGGCCTCGCGTGCCAGAACGTCGCGTCCGAAGCCTCGGGCGCGTTCACGGGGGAGGTCTCCGCGCGCATGGCCGCCGACGCGGGCTGCACCTTTGCGATCGTGGGGCACTCCGAGAGGCGGCGTCTGTTCGGCGAGGACGCGGCGATGCTCGCGAAGAAGCTGGCGCGCTGCCGCGACGCCGGGCTCACGCCGATCTACTGCGTGGGGGAGACGGCGGAGGAGCGCGACGCGGGGAAGACGGTCGCGGTCCTGCGGAGCCAGGTCGCGACGCTGGATGCGGACCCGATGGCGGCGGCCCTGGTCGTCGCGTACGAGCCCGTGTGGGCCATCGGCACGGGCCGCGCCGCATCGCCCGAGGACTGCGAGTCGGCCTGCGTGAAGCTCGCGCAGCTGCTCCCGCAACGGCCGAGCCTGCGTGTCCTCTATGGCGGCTCCGTCACGCCGGAGAACGCCGGGGCGCTGCTCGCGCGGCCGGGGGTCTCCGGATTCCTGATCGGCGGCGCCAGCCTCTCCGCGGCCGATTTCGCGTCGATCGCGGCGGCTTAGCCCGCTTGACCGGGCCCCGGGAGGCGCGTACACTTCCCCGCCTTTTCGTGGAGGCCCCGTGTACATCGCCCTGGTCACCATCTACATCATCGTCTGCCTCTTCCTGATCCTCGTCGTCCTGCTGCAGCAGGGCAAGGGCGCGGACATCGCCGGCGCGTTCGGCGGCGGCGGCAGCCAGACGGCCTTCGGGGCCCGGGGCGCGACGACGTTCCTCCACAAGCTGACGACCTTCGCCTTCATCGGATTCGTGGTCCTGTCGATGCTGCTCTCCATCCTGGAGGCGCGGCCGCGCTCCTCGGTCATGAAGACGCTGCCCGGCGCGCCGGCCGCCCAGAAGGCGCCGATCCCGCCGGGGCAGCCCGTGCCGGGCACCGGCGCTCCGGCGCCTTCTTCTCAGCCCGGGACGGCTCCCGCGGCTCCGGCCCAGCCGGCGCCGGCGGGTTCTGCGCAGGGCTCGTCGAACACGAGCACAAACCCGAACCCGAACCCCAAGCCGTAGGCCGTAAGATTCTCCCCCGTGCCGTCGTGGTGGAATTGGTAGACACGTACGTTTGAGGGGCGTATGGGGTAACCCATGCCGGTTCGAGTCCGGCCGACGGCACCAATGATCCCGTAATCGCCGATCCTCCTTCTGGCTTTCGCGCGTAAACCTTCCGCCCGCCCCGGCGTCGGTTCCTGCAGGAGGGTCGCATGAGCCGTCGTGTTCTCGTCCTCGCCTCGTTCCTGGTCTTTCTCGGTTCCGCCTCCGCGCGCGCCGCGTATTCGCCCGCCACCACCAACGGGTGGTTCATCACGACGGGCCACGTCCTGGGCGGCGGCCTCTTCCAAACGGACATCTGGCTCTTCAATCCCGACGCCTCCGCGAACGTCACCGTCACGCTGGTCTTCCACGAGTCGGTGTCGAGCGGGGACGCGGCGAAGACGCCGGTCTCCTCGGCCCCGATCGTGCTCGCGCCGCGCGAGACGCGGTTCTTCTCCGACGTGACGCTCGCGACGGTTCCCGCCGGCGACGGCAAGGTCGGCGCGCTCGAGTGGCAGTCGAGCGCTCCCATCCTGGGGTTCGGCCGCATCTACACGTTCACCGACACGGCGACCTTCGGTTTCGACCTGCCCGCGATCCCGCAGTCGGAGTCGATGGGGGCGAAGACCACGGCGGACGACAGCGTGAACGTGCTCCAGATGTACGGCATGAATTCCGGCGACACGAACTTCCGCACCAATCTGGACATCACCAACACCTCGAGCGTCGCGCTGCCGGTCGAGGTGCGCGTCATCGACCCGACGACCTCGGAGATCTACGGGGGCACGCTGTCCTACAGCGTCGCGCCGGGATCGCTCCTGCGGCTGCTCGGGGTGCTCTCCATGGTCGGTGCGCCGGTCAAGGACGGCCTGCGCATCACCGTCGGCGTCCGGGAGGGTACGTCGATTCCGTCGGGCGGCGCGCTTGCTTGCGCCTACACGCTGGACAACCGCACCCAGGATGCCTTCGCGTTCGTGGGGCAGCGGCAGAGCGGGACGGTCGTGCCGCAAAGCCTGCTGCCGGTAGACGTGAGGCCCTAGCCGGGGAGGTGACAGGTGACAGGTGATAGGTGACGGAGTAAGCACCTATCACCTACACCTACACCTTCCTCTACGGCACCGGGTCTCGTCCTCCCTTCGCCCACGGGTTGCATCGGAGGATCCTTCCCGCGGTGAGCGCGAATCCCCGCGGCGAGCCGTAGCGGGCGATGGCCTCTCGTCCGTAGGCCGAGCACGTCGGCTCGAAACGGCACCGCACGACACCGCTCTTCGCGAGCGCCGGCGACACCGTGGCCCGGTAGAGGTCGATGGCGCGCACGGCCAGACGCGCACCGAACTGTTCCGGGACGGGCCGCAGCGCATCGCCGACCGCGAGGCCCAGCAACGCGGCGAGGACCGGTCCCGTGAACGTCGTCCGCGCCGGTCGAGGCCTTCGCGGCTGCGACTGCGACGGGGCAGTCCGGCCCGAAGGGTCAGCGGGAGGCGGCGAGTCGGCTGGCACGACGTGAGATTCCGGGAATCATCAGGCGCTGTCCCGTCAGCGCCGTCACGATGGCGAGCAGCGAGATCCCGGCGTAGAGACCGAGGACGACGACCATGACCGCGGCATAGAGGCAGGAGAAGGACGGAACGACGATGCCGACGAACGTGGCGAGCAGCGCCGCCGCGACGGCCGCCGCGAACAGCAGGGTGCCGTTGAGAGCGTGCCACCGGACTTCCCTGTCGCCGGCGTCCCGCCGCTCGAGCGCGAGGGGGACCAGGCCGAGCAGAGGCAGATACGAGAGAACGAGGAGGAGTGGACGGGCGGGGGATGCGCCCTCGGTCATGGGAAGGACGATATCAAGGGGAGGGGAGGACGCCCTCGTCCCGGAAGAGTTGGAGAACTAGTTGGTTTTGAGCCGGATCGTCCCGTTGACCGTCTCGCAGTGGAGGGCCTCGGCGCCGCCGTTGTAGCTGCCGCGCGCCTCCTTGGGTCCGAACTTGCCTTCGACGGCGAGGTCGAAATCGCCCTCGATGTGCCCGTTCACGGTCTCGAGGTCGTACCTCACGGAGGACGCCTTCTGGAACGCGACGTCGATCGAGCCGTTGACCGTCTCGATGCGGCTCTTCTTGAACGGGCCCTTGAAGGCCAGGCGGACCGACCCGTTGACGGTCGAGGCGCTGGTCGGGCCCTCGATGTCGGCCAGCTCGATGGAGCCGTTCACCGCGTCGCCCGACAGGGTGCCCGTGAAGCCGTTCGCGACGACGCGCCCGTTGCAGGTCTCGAAGTGCACCGTCGTCGGGCCCGGGATCTGCAGCACGTAGTCGACGTGCGCGCTGGGGCTGCCGAAGTCCAGGAAGCCGAAGAGCCGGCGCCGCTTCGGGTTGACGGTCTCGACGCGGATCTCGTCACCGACCTTGCGGACGCGGATCTCGGTGAGCTTCAGGGTCTCCTCGGCGCGTCCGCCCTCGGCGCGCTTGATCGCCTTGACCTTGAAGTAGGGCTTCTCCCATGCCGTCGCCTCGATCGAGCCGTTGACGTTCTCGATGGTGATCTTGGTAATCCCCTCCATCGAATAGGCCTTCTCGAAGACCTCTTCCTGGCCAGCGGCGCGGAGGGGGGCCGCCACAGCCGCGAGGGCCACGATCAGGAGGGCGAGCGAGAGCTTACGCATTCTTCGTCCGATGTTTACTAACGGACGTCCGCGTAAAATGTTCACGCGTCCCGCCTCCGCCGCGCCGGCTTGGCCATTCATCCCTCATGTTATCCGCAAGATACGCAATCCTAGCGCCCGATCGCACCGGCGCGGGGCCTCCCCGTCCCGGAGGGCCGGCCAGGCGTCCCAGAGGTTCCAGCCGGGCAGGAGCAGCAGCGGCGTTGCGGCCGATCGAGCGCCACGCCCCCGGCGGGCCCCCGTCCGTCGTCCGGACCTCGAGGGCGAGCCAGCGGCGGGCGCGGCCGCCGCCGGCGTCGCGCAGCAGGAAGGCGACGATCGCGCCCGCGCCGAGGGCGCCCCACAGCCAGGGGATCGCCGTCCGGCCGGCGGGCCACAGACGCCAGACGAGCGCCGTCAGCGCGAGGCCGGCGCCGTCGGCGATGCCCGCGCAGACGAGCACGTCGAGAAAGAGCGCGAGCAGCCGGGTACGCCGCATATAGAGTTCCGAGTGGATTGTGAGTTGACCGTGCGCGATTGGGAATGGGGGAATTAGGAAGATCATGTCTCCGGACCCCGCGCGCCCCGCTCCTGTCGCGGTCCCCTTCCTGGCCGACTGCCACCTGCACTTCGAGGGCTGCCTGCCGACCGCGGAGATCGCGCGCCTGGCCGCCCGGTCGCATCATCCCTTCGCCGACCTCTCCGCGTTCGAGTCGGCGCGGCGCAACGTCCGCGACTCCCAGGGCTTCCTGCTGCTCTACGCGGAGGTCTGCCGGCTCTTCCGCGGCCCCCAGGACTTCGTGCAGGCGGCGATCGCCGTGGCCCGTGCGCTGGCGGACGACGGCCTGCGCTACGCGGAGGTCTACGTCTCGCCCGAGATCTACGCCCGCTTCGGCATGGACGCGGCCGCCTGCCTCGAGGCCATCGACGCCGGTTTCCAGGAGGCGCTCGAGGAGAAGGGCATCCTGTGCCGCATCCTGCTCGACGCCGTGCGTCACTGGGGGCCGGAGTCCGCGGGGCGCGTGCTCGACCTCTACGAGCGGCTGAGGCTGCCCTCGATCGTGGGCTTCGGCCTCGGCGGCGACGAGCAGGCGGTCCCTGCCGCGGCGTTTGCGGACGTGTACCTGCGGGCGCGCGCGCTCGGCCTTCGAACCTCGGTGCACGCCGGCGAGTGGGCGGGGGCCGACGCGGTCCGCGAGGTCCTCGACCAGCTCCGCCCGGACCGGCTCGACCACGGGATCGCGGCCGCCGCCGATCCGCGGCTGATGGAGCGCCTCGCCGAGGAGGACACGATCCTCTGCGTGGCGCCGACGAGCAACCTGCGCACCGGCGCCGTCGGGCACGTCGCGGCGCATCCGCTGCGGCGGCTGCTCGACGCGGGCGTGCGCGTCACGCTCTCGGCCGACGATCCCGTCCTGTTCTCGACGACCACGCGGGCGGAGTACGACCTCGCCCGGGCCAAGCTCGGTCTCACGGACGAGGAGATCTCCCTCGTCTCGCGCAACGCCTGGCACGCGGCGTTCTGCACGCGGGAGGAGCGGGAGGCGGGACTCAGGGGATTTTAGATTTTGGATTTTGGATTGTGGAGGAAGTCCGAGGGTCCGCTCGTAGATCTCGCGGTAGCGCGTAGACCATCCGCTCTTCGGGGAACTCCTCCTCGGCGCGGCGGCGGGCGTCGCGCGAGAAGCGGTCCCAGAGCTCGGGATCGCGCAGCAGCGAAAGCGCCGCGTCGGCCATCGCCGGGACGTCGCCTACCGCGCGGAGGTAGCCGCTGCGGCCGTCCTCGACGACCTCGGGCAGGCCGCCGGCGGCGGTTCCGATCACCGGGACGCCGCACGCCATGGCCTCGAGCGCCGCGAGGCCGAAGGACTCGGCGTCCGAGGGCAGCAGCATGACCTTCGCCGCCGGCAGGATCGTCTCGATGGCGGGAACGTTGCCGAGGAACGTGGTGCGGTCTTCGAATCCGCCCTCGCGCGCCAGCCTCTCGGCCTGCGAGCGCAGAGGACCGTCGCCGATCAGGAGCAGGCGCGCCGGGATCCGCCGGCGGATCGCGTCGAAGATCGCGAGAACGTCCGGAATCCGCTTGACCGGCCGGAAATTCGAGACGTGCACCACGAGCGCCTCGCCGCCGCGGGCGAGCCCGCGGGCGAACGCCGAGGCGCCGTCGGGGCTGTACGCGCGGGTGTCGACGAAGTTGGGCACGACCTCGATCGCACGCTTGACCCCGAACTCGCGGATCGTGACCTCGCGCAGATAGCGGGAGACCGCGGTCGCGGCGTCGCTCTTGTCGATCCCCCAGCGCGTGATCGGGAGGTAGGAGCGGTCCTGGCCCACGATCGTGATGTCGGTGCCGTGCAGGGTCGTCACGACCTTCAGCGGCACGCCGTTGCCGTTGCCCATCTCCCGCGCCAGGATCGCGGAGATCGCGTGCGGCAGGGCATAGTGGACGTGGAGCAGGTCGAGCTCGTGGCGCGCCGCGACCTCGGCCATCTTCGTGGCCAGCGCGAGGGTGTACGGCGGGGACACGAAGAGCGGGTACGAGGGCGCCACGACCTCGTGAAAGTGCACGCGCTCGCGCGGCAGGTCCAGCCGCGAGGGCAGGGCGTAGGAGATGAAGTGAACCTCGTCGCCCCGCTCCGCGAGGGCGATCCCGAGCTCGGTCGCGACCACGCCGCTTCCCCCGAAGGTGGGGTAGCAGGTGATGCCGATCTTCATCTCAGAACCCCGGCTCGTATCCCGAGAACGTCTTCACCAGGTCGTCGATGCGAGGCGGGAACCGCGACCGGAAGCCCTCGGCGAACTCGACGCCGATCATCCAGCCGTAGTTTCGGGAGCGAGCCTCGAGCGCGTCGAGGAAGCTCGCCTGCGAGAGCTTGGTCTGCGGCTCGGTCGAGCGGGGGTCGTGGAACTGGCTCGCGAACGCGCGCATCGCGGCCCGGCGGATGTCGATGAACGGGGTGACGTCGACCAGAAAGTCCGGCTCGTGCGCCTCGAAGGTCGAGAAGTAGAGCGTCTGCTGCGGGCGGTGCGCCGGGTGCTTCGTCTCGATGCGCCGCAATCCGGCGTAGTAGGCGGCGTCCGTGACGATCTGGCCCGCGCGCCGGTGATCGGGGTGGCGGTCGTCGGGATAGGGCGTGAAGATCAGGCGCGGCGTCTCGCGCCGGATCACGTCGATGACCGCGAGCTCGGCGTCCCGGTCGCGGCGCAGGCCGCCGTCGCCCAGGTCGAGCGTGTCGCGGAAGTCGGCGCCCAGGATCTCGGCCGCGCGCCGGGCCTCCGCCGCGCGGATCTCCGGGGTGCCGCGCGTGCCCATCTCGCCGCGGGTCAGGTCCACGATGCCGAAGCGATACCCGCGCGCCTTCAACGACGCGAGCGTGCCGCCGCAGGTCAGCTCGACGTCGTCCGGGTGCGCGGCGATGGCGAGGACGTCAACCGGCATGCGGCTCCTCCACGGGCGCGAGGCCCCAGTCGACGACCGCGGCCCCGCGCGCGCCCCGGCCCGCGACGGCGCGCAGGCTGGAGAGGACCTCCTCGCGGCCGAAGGCGAGCATCGCGCAGAGCGGGGGATAGACGCGTTCGGCGGGAACGCCGCCGACGGCCGGCAGCAGCGCGCGTTCGAGCCGCTTGCGCCGGTTCGTCGCGATGTCGCCCCTGCGCTCCGCCGCCTTGCGGGCGCGGTCGGCGAGCTGCTCGAACTGATGCGCGATCTTCTTCGTGGCGTTCTCGAGCGCCCCGACGAGCGACGGGTCCAGCCGCTCGAGCTCCGCGCCGAGGCCGGCGAGGCCCTTCTCGGCCGCCGCACCGAGGGACGCGAGCGCGGCGGCCTGCGGGACCTCCGCCGGCAGCGTTTCCGTCAACGGCACCAGCAGGTCCTCGTCGCGGACCTGGAGCTGCTCGGCCAGGCGCCGCTCGACGGGCCCGCGGACGACGACGTGCGTGCGCGGGATCAGGACGGGAGGGGGAAGGCCGAACAGCGGGAAGAGCGGGAGGCTCTGCGCATGGTAGGCGATCTCCGCCGCGCCCAGGATGCTGACCGCCATGGGGAGGAGATACGACTTCAGGACGGGCCGGGTTATGACGTCCGCCGAGGGGAAGGCCTCTCCGGACTCGATCCGCGCGGTCGCGGCCGCGAGGTCCGTGATCCTCCGTCGGCCCGTTTCGTTCGCCTCGATCGTGAAAAAGGAGAATCCCTCGGGGAGCGGCGCCGGGATCGGGCTCCCGGCCTCGCGCAGCGCCCGCTCGGTCTCCTCCAGGGTCGCGCGCAGGCGCGGCGCCTCGCGGGCCGCCTCCCGGTAGAGCTCGACCGTCGGACGCCGCAGCGGCTCGGAGAGCGGATCGAGGATCAGGAGGGGATCCGGCTCGACGAGATCGAGCAGCGTCTCGACGAAGGCCTCGCCGTAGCTCGTGCCGGGCGCACTGCGCCGCGCGAAAGCGTCGAGGATCGCGGCGGCCTCCGGTGTCTTCGCGTCGGCCCCGAACGCGTCCACGATCGCGCGCACGCCGTCGGGAATCGGCAGGCGGCCGACCGGCTGGCGATTCTGCCGGTCGGCGCCCTCGAGCACGAAGACCTCGGGCCCCTCGGGTCCGGGCCTGGCGGTGCGGGCGATCTCCTGGAGGTCGTGGTCGTCCGTCAGCGCCCAGAACACGGCGACCGCGGGCACCCCGCGGCGGCGCAGCTCGCCGGCAAAGTGCAGCGCGTCGAGCGCCTTCATGAGCGTGAAGAGGGGTCCGGTGAAGAGGCCGACCTGGTGGCCGGTCTGAACCGCGACCGCGCGGCCCTTCGCGATCTCCTCCGCGAGCCTCGCGGATTCGCCGCCGGCGCCTCCGCGGAAGCGGTACGCGGAGGCGGGCACGCGGGGCGGGCGCGGCGCCGCGAGGATCTGCCGGGCGCGCGCCTCGGCGGCCTCGAGCGTCGGGGGATCCGGATAGAAGCGCGGGAGCCCCTTCAGGAAATCGAGGAAGAGTGGCGAGAGGCCGGGGTAGCGATCGAAGGGGATCAGGCCCATGCGGGGGCTCCATGAAGCGGCTTGCGGGCGAGGGCAATGAGACGCGGCGAGCTCGGGCGGAGGGGAGACGAGTCGAAGTCGCCCCACGTCGCCTCGACCGCGAGGCCGGCGCGCTCGAGCAGCGCAATCAGCTCCCCGCACGTGTAGGCGCGCACGCTCTCCTTGAAGGTGTCGGTCTCGGTCGCGTCCCCCCGGCGCACCTCGATCTCCTTCTCGAGCCGGGACGTCTCCGGATTCCACCAGCGGCGGATGAGGTACGCGCGATCGCCGGTGCACTGGCGCTCCTCGGCGACCAGATTCGCCAGGGCGGCGTCCCGGTTGAAGGTGTCGCAGAGGAAGGCCCCGCCCGGGGCGAGCACGCGCGCGATCTCGGCGACCACGGCGAGATTCTCGAGCTCTCCGAGGAAGTAGCCGAAGCTGGTGAAGAAGTTGACCACCGAGCGAAAGCTGCCGCCGCAGAACGGGAGCGCGCGCATGTCGCCGCGCACGAGCGGGGACCGGGGATTGCGGACCCGGGCGAGATTCAGGAGCGGCGCGGAATAATCCAGCCCGATCGGCGCGCAGCCCGCCCGCGCCAGGGGAACCGAGTGCCGGCCGGAGCCGCAGCAGAGGTCGAGCATCGGCGTGGGCGGGGCCGGCAGGTGCGCCAGCGCGAAGGCCGCCTCGTGCCGGGCGGAGGCGACGTCGCGGTGGGGGTAGAGGTCGAGGTACTCCTCGCCGAACCACGACTCCCACCACGTCATGGCGGGCGATTATGGCAGAGGGGTCGCGTCGGTTAGAGTTGCGCCGTGCATGGGATCGTGTCTCTGGCGCTCGCCGCCTCGCTCCTCGGCGCGGCCCCCTTACGGCCGCCGCCCACGCCGACGCCCGCGCCGAACCTGACCGGGCCGGACCTGAAGCTCATCGCGCGCAAGGAACGGGTGAGCCGGTTCCTCCTGCTCGCCCTGCGGCGGGCGAACGTCGACTCCTGGCTCGTGGTGACCCGCGAGGGGACCGTGGACCCGGTCGCCTTCGACGTCGCCGCCGACAAGGCCGTCGGACGCGCCGCGTGCTTCTTCGTCGACCGCGGCGAGAGGCTGGAGAGCGTCGCCGTCGTCGCGAGCTACGACACGGACGCCTTCGAGAAGTCCGGCCTCTACATGCGGGTCGTGCCCTACGGGAAGGAGGGGCCCGGGCCCGCGCTGAAGGCGGAGATCGACAAGTACAACCCGCGCGCGATCGCGGTGAATCAGTCGGTCTTCGAGCCGCTCGCCGACGGCCTGACGGCCGGCAACCTGCAGTGGCTCCGCGAGACCCTCGGAGCCGACTACGCCAAGCGGCTCGTGTCGGCCGAGACGCTGCTCGTGTCGTTCCGGAGCCGCAAGGGCCCCGCCGAGATCGTGCGCCTGCGCAACGCGGTCCAGAAGACCGAGAAGATCCTCGCCGAGGCGCTCTCGCCCGCGGTCATCGTGCCGGGGAAGACGACCGAGAAGGACGTCGCCGATTTCATCCGCAAGCGCCGTCGCGAGATGGGGCTCGGGCCGTCGTGGGAAGAGGACCAGGATCCGAACGTCATGGCGGGCGCGGCGCGGGGCCACTCCGAGCCCTCCGACGCGATCATCCTGCCGGGGAGCGTCGTGCGCATCGACGCGGGCGCCGACGAGTACGGATACAAGACCGACATCCAGCGGCTCGCCTACGTCCTGCGCCCCGGCGAGACCGCCGCGCCGGAGGAGGTCGCGAAGGCGTTCTCCGCCGTGAAGGCGGCCAACCGCGCCGCCGCCGCGGCCCTCAAGCCCGGCGCGACCGGCACGCAGGTCGACACCGCCGGGCGCAAGGCGATCACCGACGCCGGATACGAGGAGTTCCCGCACGCCACCGGGCACCCCATCGGGTTCTACACGCACGACCTCGGCCCGATGCTCGCGCCCGCGTGGCCCGACCGCTACGGCAAGCTCGGCAGCTACACGATCGAGCGCGACCAGACCTTCGCGATCGAGCCGGCCCTCGAGACCGAGCTGCCCTGGATGATGGGCGGCAAGGTCGGCTTCGGCCTCGAGGAGGACTACGTCGTGACCGAGAAGGGGAGCGAGCCCCTCGGCACGCCGCAGGACACGCTGATCCTGATTCCGAGCGCCGCCGGGTCGTGAGCCGCCGCTTCGGGAGGCCGGCCACTCCGACCGGGCTCCACTCCGCCGCGCTCGCCGCGCTCGCGATTCTGCTCATGGTCGCCTGCGGCGGCGGCTTGAAGACGATCACGAAGGACGGCTACCGCGCGATCCTCTCCTTCTCCGAGACCGAGCGGTTCCCGATCGCGGTCCGCGGCGAATGGCAGCGCGTCGAGGCCAAGGTCGGGGGCGGCGCGGAGCTCGTCAAGATCATGCGGCCGGACCTGAAGAAGATCTGGCAGTTCCGCCCGGCCACGAGGCGTCTGTTCGAGAGTGCCTGGCAGCCGACCGACGAGATCGTGCCGGGCTACCCGCTCGGGCCGAGATTCGATCCGCAGGCCTACGCCGACCGCTTCGGCGGGCAGATCCGGAAGATCGCGGATGCGGCGCACGGCCTGCATCCCTGCGACCGCTGGGAAATGAAGCTGCCCTCCGGCGACGCGGTCACGATCTGGGCCGCGCGCGATCTCGAGCGGCTCGCCGTCCGCATCGAGCACGCGAAGAAGGACGCGAACGACGAGTACCAGCCGTTCCAGTCCACGGAGCTTCTCGACGTGCGCGCGGGAGCGGATCCGGATCTGTTCGAGAAGCCGAAGGGCTATCAGCAGGTGAAGAGCTACGAGGAACTGCTGAAGTAGCTCAAATCTCACGGCTCACGATGCCCGGGCCCTTCTGGCTGCGAGTGGAAAGCTGGGAGCTCCTCTAGGCCGCGATCCTCTCCTCGCCTTGCGTGGGCGTCAGGGGGGCGAAGTCGCGGAAGAGGATGTGGTCGTAGAAATAGTGAACCAGCAGGAACGAGAGCGTCACCGAGTAGTAGCTCTTGTCCTGCGGGAACCCCAGGCCCTTCCAGAGGAAGAGATAGATGACGGCCGCGGAGAAGGTCGCGCCGATCATCGCGAGGTAGAAGCGGCGGGTCTTCTCCGTTCCGGCGAGCGCGCGGACGAAGCCCGTGCCGATCCGGCCCGTCTCCGCCTCGCGGCCGAGGATGAACCAGGTCAGGGCCAGGTACTGCAGCGAGTGCCAGGTGTTGAAGCCCTGGAACGACACGTCGAGGTTGTCGAAGATCGGGACCACGAACGCCATCGCGACGGTCATGGTCATGAACAGCAGGCGCGGCCAGCTGGTCTCGCCGCGCCGGATCTCGCCGAGAACGCGGGCGACGTAGAGGAGGAAGAACGCCGCGTATCCGGCCGTGAAGGCGATGGCGACCCAGCGATGCTTCAGAAACTCCGGGAACAGGAGCACGCTCGAGCCCAGGGCGAACTTGTCGGAGACGAACTTGTACATCGCCATCGTGTAGAGCGCGCCCAGGATCACGCCGCCGTCGAGCCAGCGGTCGAGCGCGCGCACGGGAGCGCCGGCGCGCAGCCGGTAGGTCTCGGAGATGTACTGCGCCTGATGCGTGACGTGAATCGAGGCCCAGAGGAAGAAGCCCGTCAGGAGGACGATGAAGGCGTACATCGAGCCGAGGATGACGAGCGTCGGGATCACGATCAGGGGCAAGAAGGTGAGGATCGGGTGGCGGCGGCGGAAGCGGGGCTCGAAGGCCGTCCGCAGGTAGGTCGAGTACATGTGGGGGCCGCCCACCAGCACCGTCACCGAGAGACCCACGATCAGACTGGAGGTCCCGCCCGACAGCCCCAGCCGCTGCAGGAGGCCGTAGGAGAGATACGGAAAGAAGACCAGCGCTCCCGACAGCGTCAGGAAGAAGAGGTCGAAACGCTTGTCGCGGATCCAGGGCGCCGAGTCCGCTCGCGCCGCCGCGGCCGTGGATGACATGAAACCTCCCGCCTCGAAATCCCGGGAATCCTACCAACCCCCGCCACCCATTGCATCCCCTGTACCGCCGGAAAGCCCATTAAGATTAACAGCCATGCTTCGTATCGGTTGCGTCGAAATTACCCCTCCGCTCGTCCTCGCCCCGATGGCGGGGATCACGGACCACGTCTACCGGCTGATGCTCCGGCGAATCGGCGGGGTGGGTCTCGTGACGATGGAGTTCATCTCCTCGGAGGCGATCGTCCGTGGAAACGCCCGGCAGCTGCGGAAACTGGTCTTCGCCGACGAGGAGCGGCCGCTCTCGATCCAGATCTACGGCTCGGACGCCGAGCGCATGGCGGCCGCCGCGGACATCGTCGAGGAGCTCGCGCCCGACGTCTGCGACATCAACATGGGCTGTCCCGCAAACAAGGTGCTCAAGGGCTGCGCCGGCGCGGCGTTGATGGGAGACCTGCCGCTCGCGCGGCGGATCGTCCGCGCGGTGAAGGCGCGGCTGTCGATTCCCCTCACCGTCAAGTTCCGCCTGGGCCTCGACGAGCGGCGGGAGAATTTTCTGGACCTCGGGAAGATGTGCGAGGACGAGGGCGTCGCCGCGGTCGCGATGCACGCGCGGACCGCGCGGCAGATGTACACGGGGCGCGCCGACCGGACGCGCCTCGCGGAGCTCAAGCGCCACATCGCGATCCCCGTCGTCGGCAACGGCGACGTCGCGACGCCGCAGGACGCGCTCGACCTGCTCTCCGAGACCGGATGCGACGCCGTGATGATCGGCCGCGCGACGATGAAGAACCCCTGGATCTTCCGCCAGATCGCCGACGCGATGGCGGGCCGGCCGGTGCGCGAGGCGACGCTGTGGGAGCGGCGCGACCTGATGCTCGCGCACTTCACCGCGATCGAGGCGAGCGCCGCGGATCCGCGCGAGGCGCTGCACAAGCTGCGCACGATGACCGGCTGGTACACGAGCGGCCTGCCGCACGGGCGCGCGCTGCGGGTCCGCATCTCGGAGCTTTCGACCCCGGCCGACTTTCGAGACGCCGTCGTCGCCTTCTTCGGCGCCCTGGAGCTCGCCCAGGCATCGTAGCCGTTCGCTTCCGCGGGAATGCCGGTGGGCATCCGGCGGGTTCCCGTTGGAGCATGAAAGCGCGACTTCAGGGCGTCCTCCGGATCCTGGCGGCCGCCGGGGGGATTTGGGGCCTCGGGAGCTTCGGTTTCGGTCCCACCGACGCCGCGTTCGCCCAGACGCAGCAGCAGCAGACGCAGGTTTCCACCGAGGGCGGCGAGTTCCCGCTCTACGTCACGGCCGAGTACCTGGGCATGGCCGGCCTCAAGACCGTCGTGCGCGTCCGGCTGCGCGCGCCCGAGCTCTCCATGGCCGCCGCCAAGCGGGGGCTGACCTCGTTCTCGGGAGAGCTCAAGGGCAACTTCGTCAAGAAGGACCAGACCGTCGAATCCTTTCACTACGCGGTCTCGGGCGAGATCTCGGCCCACTCGACCTTCACCTACGGGTTCCTGCACGCGCTCGCCCCCGGCGACTACACGCTCCAGATCTCGCTCGCGGCCCCGGGCGGAAGGGTCGTCGGACAGACGTCGACGCAGCTCTCGGTGCCCGAGGTCGGCACGCCGTTCACGCCGGACCTCGCCCCGGGCGAGGTGGGGACGATGCCCTCGGCCGAGGCGGTGGTCATCGCGGACGAGGCGGGCGGGGCGGCGCCGGCGTCGGGCTCGAAGCTGAAGATCCTGCCCCCCGACCGCGAGGCGCCGATCGGCCTGCTGCGCCTCGACGCGTCGGTCGAGCCGCCCATCTCCAAGGTCGAGTTCTGGCTCGAGGACAAGCTGCTCGTCCGGCGCACGAAGCCGCCGTACTCGGTGGAGATCGACCTCGGCGACGTCCCCCGGCGCCAGACCGTGCGCGCGGTCGGGTACGACGCCAGCGGGAAGCTGATCGACGAGGACGCGTGGTCCATCAACCAGGGAAGCGCGCGTCTGGCGGTCAAGATCCTCCCGCAGGAGGACGCCTCCGCGGGCAAGGTGCGCGTGAAGGTCGCGGTGCAGTCGATCGCCGGCGGGGTCCCGAAGTCCGTCGAGCTCTTCCTGGACGACAAGAAGCTGAAGACCTGGGACACGCCGCAGGGTTCGTACGAGCTGACCATCCCCTTCGCCGACTACACGAAGGGGAACTTCCTGCGCGCCACCGCGATCGGCGAGGACGGCCAGGAGGCCAACGACATCCGCATGGTGAAGGGGCCGAACACGACCGTCGAGAACGTGCGCGTCGACGTCGTCCAGCTCCACATCTCCGCGCTCGACAAGAGCAATCACTTCGTGAAGGGCCTCGCGGAGGGCGACTTCTCGGTCCAGGAGGACGGACACCCGCAGAAGATCACGGGCTTCGAGGTCGCCGAGAAGCTTCCGCTCACGATCGGCCTCGTCGTGGACGGCTCCGGCTCCATGGACAAGTCGATGCCCTTCGTGCACGACGCGGGCGCCGAGCTCTTCCGGGGGCTGATCCGCGACAAGGACAAGGGCTTCGTGATCGAGTTTCGCGAGCAGCCGAAGATGGTGCAGGAGCTGACCGGCGACTCCGCGGCGCTCCAGCGCGCGGCCCGGGAGCCGCAGGCGCGCGGCGCCACGGCGCTCTTCGACTCGGTCGTCCTGGGCCTCTACCAGTTCCGCGCCCTGCAGGGCCGCAAGGCGCTCGTCGTGGTCACCGACGGCGCCGACAACCACTCCCACGTCGACTACGACACGCTCCTGCGCTACGCGCGGTCCGCGGGCGCGCCGATCTTCTTCATCGCGGTCAACATCTCCGTCCTCGACTTCGGCATCCGCAAGCAGCTCAACGAGGTCGCCTCCGAGTCGGGCGGAGAGGTCTTCCACCTCGGCAGCGCCGCCAAGATCGGTGAGGTCACCAAGCGCATCGAGGAGGAGCTGCGCTCGCAGTACATCGTGGCCTTCCGCACCGACTCGCAGAAGCCCGACGGCGTCTATCGCGCGGTCACGGTCGCGGTGTCGAAGCCGGGGATCACGGCGAGGACGATCAAGGGGTACATCCCCTAGGAATTTTAGATTTTGGATTTTGGATTTTGGATTTGGATTGGGATGACGGCCGTCAATCCCAGTTGGCCACGATCGCGTACTTCCCGGAGAACCTCACGACCCGAGCCGGCGGCTCGATGGTCATGAGCGGGACGAGGTCCGAGAGGCGGATCAGCGCGAGGAGAGGCTTCCCGCTCCGCCACGCTTCGAAGAATCGCGGACGGCTCCAGAAGAGCGCGTCGCGCGTCTCCTGCCAGGGCTCGAACTGCGGCTCGAGCTCTCCCGTGTAATCCGCCACGGGGATCGGCGAACGCAGCTCCCACGAGACGCCGTTCAGGTAGCAGCGGTAGGCCACGACCGGGGCCCCGCGGCTCGCCGCCTCGGTGCGCGCCGCCTCGGCGAGCTCGGTGGTCAGCCGCGCCGGCGGAACTCGTGGCCACCCGACGACGACCCCCAGCAGGAAGGCCGCCCAGGCCGTTCCCACGGCCGCGGCCGCGAGCGTGGAGGATCGCGCCGCGAAGAGAACCGCGGCCCACGACACGACGACCAGGGCCGCGAGGCTCGGCGCGACGATCGCGGCGAGGCGCAGCTCCTTCACGGAGGCGCGCAGCGCCGGATGCAGGAGCAGCGCCGCCGCGAAGACCGTCGCCAGAGACGCCTGGACGATCCATGAACCCCTCGCGCGCGCGAGCGAGACGCCGCTCGCGGCAAGCGCGGACGCCGCCGGGATCGCGGGGAAGAGGTAAGGCGGCAGCTTGCTCTTCGAGATCGAGAAGAAGACGAAGACGGCGAGAAACCAGACGAGGTAGAAGACCGCGTCGGGATCCGTGCGCCGGACGCGCGCGACGGCCGCCGCGAAGAACGGCAACCCCGGCAGGAATCCCAGCAGGAAGACCGGGACGAAGTAGAGGAGAGGCCCGGGCCGGCGTGCGGCGCCCGTCGCGAACCGCTGCAGGTGTTCGTGGACGAAGAAGAATTGGAGGAAGCCGGGAATGCGCGACTCCGCGAGGAACAGCCACGGCAGAGTCAGCGCGAGGAAGACCAGCGGCGCGGGAGAGAACACGAGCGGGAGGAAGTGCGCGCTCCTCCCGGACGCCCACGCCCAGAGGAGCAGGATCGCGCCGGGGAGCGCGAGCGCGATGAGGCCCTTCGTCAGGAATGCCCCGGCGGCGGCCGCGCCGGTCCACGCGCCCCAGCGCAGCCCAGGGGCGTCCCGCGGAGCGCCGGAGGATCGCCTCGCGGCCCGCGAGGACGGTGGCGGCGAAGAAGAACGTCAGGAGCCCGTCGGTCAGGTTCGTCCGCGACGCGAGGAAGCCGATGGGGCTCGCCAGGTACAGCACGCCCGCGCACAGGCCCGCCGCGCGTCCACGGGCACGCGCCACCGCGAGCACGAGCAGCAGGACCGTTCCCGTGCCGGCGAGCCGCGTCGGGAGCCGCGCCGCCCACGGCGTCAGGCCGAAGACGCGGAACGCGGCCGCGTTGGCCCAGTAGAGCAGCGGCGGCTTCTCGAAGTAGGGGACGCCGTTCAGACGCGGCGACCACGAGGTCGCCCGCCGCCAGCATCTCCCGCGGGATCTCGGCGTAGCGCGTCTCGTCGGGCTCGGCGAGGCCCGAACCGCGCGGCTCGATCCAGAAGACCGCCGTGAGGAGCAGGAGGGCGGCGAGCAGCAAACGCTCCCCGGTGGTGAAGCGTTCGGAAATCGCGGCGATCACTGGGGACGCAGTATCTAACGGGACTCCGAGTCCTGCTAAGATCCCCCGCCTTGGCGAACGATTCCGCGGCTCGTTGGGCCCTCGTCCTGGGCGCGTCCTCGGGATTCGGGGAGGCCTGCTCGCTGCACCTCGCGCGGGCGGGATGGAACGTGTTCGGCGTCCATCTCGACCGTAAGGGCACCCAGGCGAACGCGGACCGCATCGTCGGCGAGATCCGCGCCGCCGGCCGCCGGGCCGAGTTCTTCAACGTCAACGCGGCGGACGATGCGAAGCGCGCGGAGGTCGTCGCGGCGATCGAGAAGATCTGCGGCGGCGAGCCGCGCGAGTCCCGCGTGTCGGTCCTCCTGCACTCGCTCGCCTTCGGAACGCTCAAGCCGTTCTTCGCGCAGCCCCGCGAGAACGCGATCGCCAAGGCCCAGATCGAGATGACGCTCGACGTCATGGCCAACTCGCTCGTGTACTGGACGCAGGACCTCTTCTTCGCCGGCCTGCTCGCACCGTCCTCGCGGATCTTCGCGATGACCTCGGCGGGCGACCATATCGTGTGGCCGGCGTACGGGGCCGTCTCGGCGGCCAAGTCCGCGCTCGAGTCGTACGTCCGGCAGCTCGCGGTGGAGCTCGCCCCCCACGGCGTCGCGGTCAACGCGCTACGGGCCGGCGTCACCGACACCCCGGCGCTGCGCAAGATCCCGGGCAACGAGGCGATGATCGAGCGGGTGCTCGCGATGCATCCGGCCGCGCGCCTGACGACGCCGGACGACGTCGGGCGGGCGCTGGTCGCGCTGTCCGGGCCCGGCGGCGGATGGGTCTCGGGCAACGTGATCGGCGTGGACGGCGCCGAGGACATCGCGGGTGGACGTTAAGGTGAGCCAGGAGATCCAGACTCCGGTGCCTTCCGGCACAATCCAAAATCCAAAATCCAAAATCCAGAATTCGTCGGAAGCCTTCGAGTTCGTCCAGGAGGCCTCCGGCATCCGCGAGTTCCGGCTGCGCGCGAACGGGCTCAAGGTGCTGCTGATTCAGAACCGCGTGGCCCCCGTGCTGAGCTTCGCGATCGTGTACCACGTGGGCAGCCGCAACGAGGCCGTGGGCCACACCGGCGCCACGCACCTGCTCGAGCACCTCATGTTCAAGGGGACTCCCGAGTTCCAGCGCGCGAAGGGGACCGCGGTCGCCGCGGTGCTCGAGGCGATCGGTGCGCGCTTCAACGCCACGACCTGGTTCGACCGGACGAACTACTACGAGACGATCCCCTCGGACTGCTTCGAGGTGGCGGTGCGGATCGAGGCGTCGCGGATGCGGCAGGCTCTCCTGCGCGATGAGGACCGAGTCCCGGAGATGACCGTGGTCCGCAACGAATTCGAGCGGGGAGAGAACTCGCCCGGCCAGGTGCTCTACAAGCACACCTTCGCGACGGCGTTCCGCGAGCACCCGTACCACCATCCGACCATCGGATGGCGCAGCGACATCGAAGAGGTGACCACGGACCGGCTGCGCGAGTTCTACGACACCTTCTACCATCCCAACAACGCGACGGCGATGGCGATCGGCGACTTCGAAGAGGACGCGGCGCTCGCGCTGCTCGCGCGCCACTTCGGGGCGATTCCGGCCTCGCCCCATCCGATCCCACGGGTCTACACGCTCGAGCCGCCTCAGGAGGGCGAGCGCCGGTTCGTCGTGCGGCGCGTGGGCCAGGTCGGGTGGTGCGGGCTTTCGTGGCGCACGCCCGCCGCGGTCCACCCCGACACGCCCGCGCTCGCCGTGCTCGGCAACGTCCTGGGCGGAGGCATCACGTCGCGCCTCCATCAGGCGCTGGTCGAGAAGAACCTGGCGCTGTCGGTTTCGGTCGTCCCGTGGCAGCTGCGCGATCCGGCGCTCTTCTCGGTCTTCGCGCCGGTCCGGCCGGGGGTCGAGCTGTCCGAGGTCGAGTCGGTCATCCGGCAGGAGATCGCGCGGATCGCGGCCGACTCGGTGACCCCGGCCGAATGTGCCAAGGCCCAGACCCAGATCGAGGCCGAGGTCATCTTCGACCGCGACTCGACCGATCAGATCGCCGCGTCGCTGACCGAGGCGATCGCCGTCGCGGACTGGAAGTGGTACGCGGACTATCCGGCCGCGATCGCGCGCGTGGTCCCGGAGGACGTCCGGAGGGTGGTGCTGAGCTATCTGCACGACGACGCGCTCACGGTCGGCCTCTACGTGCCCAAGGCGGCCGAGCCGGGGACCCCCATCGAGGCCGAGGAGGAGGGCGCCGCGTGACGTCCGCCCCATCCCCGGCGGCCGAGCGCCGCGCTCCCTTCTCCGAGCGCGTACGGCACCGCGCGTTCGCGAACGGCGCGCGGGTCTACGTGCTCGAGAACCGGATGAACCCGACGGTCGCGATCTCGGGCTCTCTCCGGGCCGGCCGCGTGTACGCGCCGTCCGACCGGCGCCTCATCGCGTCGGTGGCGGCGGGGGAGCTCCTGAAGGGCACGGCGAAGCGGACGAAGCTCGAGCTCGCGGAGGCCCTCGAGAGCCGCGCCGCCAGCCTGTCCTTCTCCTCCGACGCGTCCGATCCCGTCGGCGTGGACGTTTCCGGCTCGGCGCTGTCGCGTGACGTCGACCTCCTGCTCGAGATCCTGGTGGAGGCGCTCGTCTCACCGGTCTTTCCCGGCGAGGAGCTCGACAAGGAGAAGAAGCGCATGGTCGGCGCCATCCGGCAGTCGCAGGACCAGACGTCCTCGCGCGCGGCCGAGGCGGCGATGCGGCGCGTCTATCCTCCGGAGCATCCGCTGCACCGGCTCACGGGCGAGGAGCGCATCGCGCGGGTCGAGGCCCTCCGCCGCGAGGACCTCGCGTCGTATTACGCCGAGCGCTGGGGCGCGGGGTCTCTCGCGCTGGTCGTCGTGGGCGACGTCGAGGCCGACCGCATTCTCGATCGGCTCGATCGCGGTCTCGAGGGCTGGACGCGAGGACCCGCGGCCGCGATTCCCGAGCCGGCGGTGCCGCCACCCAGCCCGTGCCGCGAGACCGTGGCGATGCCCGACAAGGCCAGCGCCGACGTCATCCTCGCGCTGCCTTCGGACCTGAAACGCACCGACGAGGAGTTCCTCCCGTGCTCGCTCGCCAACTCCGCGCTGGGCCAGTCGTCCCTGACCTCGCGGCTGGGCGTGCGCGTACGCGACACGGAGGGTCTGACCTATGGCATCCACTCGAGCCTCGCGGCGACGCACCTCGCGGGACCGTTCCTCGTGAGCCTGACCGTCAAGCCGGAGAGCCGCGACGCGGCGCTCGCGTCCACCCTGGACGAGATCCGGAACTTCCTCGCGACCGGGCTGACGGAGAAGGAGCTCGCGGAGGAGAAGAGCTCGCGGATCGGCCGCTTCAAGGTCGACCTGGGCTCGAACGCCGGCATGGCGTCCGCCCTGGACGCGGCGATCTACTACGGGTTCGGCGTCTCGTACCTCGACGAGTTCCCGGCCAAGGTCGCCGCCGTGACGAAGGGACAGGCCGATGCCGCCTTCGCACGCCGGATCCGGCCGGAAGGCTTCACCATCGTGTCCGCCGGGACTTTTGCACCCGCGACGCAAGGAGCGGCGGGGACCGCACCCGCGACGCAAGGAGCGGCGGGGACCGCACCCGCGACACAAGGAGCGGCGGGGACCGCACCCGCGACACAAGGAGCGGCGGGGGACCGCACCCGCGACGCAAGGAGCGGCGGGGACCGCAGTAAGCAGAACTGATAACATCCGTTCCGCATGAGACGACCGCAGCACCGCAGGCCGATGCGCCGCCGACCCGGCGAGGCTCCCGCCACTCATCGGGTGTGGCTCTCGCCCGAGCAGCCGCAGCGCGAGGGCCCCGCTACCGACGGGAAGTCGTACTTCCGGGTCCGGCTCGACAACGAGCCTTCTCCGGAATGGATGCGCGCCTACCGCGCGGGCCTTCTCGGCCTGATGCCGGAGGATCGGGACGCGGTCATGCGCTTCGAGTTCGTGGGCGACGCGGTGCGCTTCGCCGCGGTCGACGCCGAGGTGGCACGGCTGCGCCGCGTGCTCGAGCAGCGTCTGCAGAGCGTCAACGGGATTCTGTCGGGCGGCCGGCCCGTCGAGCCCTAGGGATCTCCGAGCCTCAGCCCTCCGACTTCCGCGTCGACTCCTTCAGCTCTTCCCACTCCAGCCGCCTGTAGTCGAAGTCCGCGATCTCGCTCGCGTTGAACTTCACGATCTGGAAGTAGGGCGAGAGGTCGAAGTCGCGGGGCACGCAAAGCGTGGGGTGGCGCGCGCGCAGGAGGCCGCTGTAGGCCCGGCGCGTGGGCCGGCCCAGGAGCTGCTGGCGCAGACGCTCCCGCGCCGTCTGCGGCTTGCGGCGGATGGACACCGGCAGGATCGGGAAGCGCACCTTCGCGAACGCCTCCGCCAGCATCGAGGAGCAGATCGTTTCGGTCGCGACGCCGCTGCCGAAGTGGAGGGCATCCTCGCGCAGGTCGGGCGGAATCACCGAGAACGGCAGGAAGTAGCGGGTCAGGTCGAAGAAGTTTCTCCGGTCGTACCTCCAGCCGATCCGCGAGATCACGTCGTCCAGGACGATCTTCAGGTCGTCCGGCTTCAGCCCCATCGGCCGGCAGATGCGGACGTTCAGATCCACGTACTTCACGAGCGGGGACACGACGACGCCCTTGTCGACGAGGGCCTCGACGACCAGGAATCTCGCCTCGCGGCCGAAGCGGCGCTGGATCTCCGTCCGGGTGGCCGCGTCGCGGTGGAGGAGGGCGTCGCCGATGAACATCGCGCTGTGCGACCAGGAAGACATCGTGAGGTACTTGATCGCCTGCGAGATGCGCTGATCGCCCTCCACGAGCAGCACGTCTCCCGGAGCGATCGTCGCCTTGAGCTTCTCGGCGGAGTTGTAGATGAATCGGTGGTAGCGCCGACGTGGCCGCGTGAGCCGTTTGACGAACCAGTCGGAGAGAGCACGGGAGGGGGAGCGGGGCATTTGGATTTTGGATTTGAGATTTGAGGTTTTAGATTCCGCCGGCTCCGATGATTCCAATCTAAAATCTAAAATCTAAAATCTAAAATTCTATTCATCCGGCAGCTCGGGCTCCTCCTGCATCTCCCTCTTGGTCCCGGGCGCCAGCAGATCCATCACGAGATCCGGCAGGGTCTCGGAGAACTGGCTGCGCGGCATGACCTGCGTGACGCCGGCCGACTGAGCCTCCTCGGCGAGCTTGTGGTCGACGTGCGACAGGAATCCGATCACCGCCAGACTCTCCGTCGCCTTGGCGCGCCGCAGGGCCTTCACGGCCGCGAGCGCGTCCGGTGCGGACAGCTCGAGCAGCACGGCTCCCGCGGTTCCGTCGCCGGCCGCCCTGGCGAGCTCCGAGCAGGGTACGAACCGCACCGGCACGTTGAGATGGCGCGCCGTCGCCTCGATCTTCGAGCGGAAGAAGAGATCCTCGACGCAGGCCATCAGGGTCTTGCTCATGGGCTGGACGGATTGTATACGCGGGGGCGATGAGGCGCGGGCGGACTATCGGCCGGCGTCTGGCCGGCGGATCCTCAGAACAGCTTCACGACGTCCACCAGGTAGCGGTTGATCCAGCTGCGGGTATCCAGCCGTCGCTGGACGCTTCCCGAGAACTGGACGTAGGTCTGCGGGAGGAAGGTCACGGCGGCGCCCGCGCGGTGGCCCTCGTACCAGGTGTGGAACCACCAGTCGTCGGTGTTGTAGGCCGCCACCAGGGCGTCTCGTTGGACGTACTGGTAAGTGTAGAGGACGCGCAGGTCGCCCGGCGTGCCGACGCGTCCGGCCGAGAGCGTCGCCTCGAAGGCATTCTTCTTCTTGGCCCCCGCCTCGAAGTTGTGGATGCCGTCGAGAGACAGGAGGAGGGGGACGTCGCAGACACGGCTCCGCAGCCTCAGAAGCAGGTCGGCCACGTGGTAGCCGGAGGCATAGGCGAGCTGGCCGTTGCTCGAGACGACGGCGGAGTTCTCGCGGATGTAGACCTGCGGCATCTGCCGCAGGTCGTAGGACCAGTAGGAGGCGGAGGCCTCGAGCCGGACTCCCTTCTCGGCACTCTCGTCGCCCACCCGCCACACGATCTGTCCGACGCCGATCCGGGAGCGGTCGCCGTGGTTCTGCGGCGCGTAGAAGCCGGCGGCCGCGATCGTCCAGGCCCCGTCGGCACTCGTCCATTCGGCGGCGCCGCCGGGCGTCTGGATGTCGTGGTCCCAGAGCACCTCGCTCGCGACGAGCGGCATGCCGAAGCGCCCGACGCGCAACGCGAAGCGGCCGGGCCTCCAGAGCAGGTAGTAGCGCTCGATCGTTCCGCCGCGCGCGCGGTAGTTGTCGAACTGCGGGTAGTTGTCGGCCTCCGTCCCGTAGTCGAAGACGCCGCGGAAGCCGATGCGCAGCGAGTCCCAGGGATCGAAGTCGATCTCGGGGCGGATCTCGAAGCGGCCGCGGTCGACCGGCGAGTAGTAGTCGCGGTGATCGACGCGGTCGTACCGCGCGAGGAAGTCCCAGCTCCACGAGAACCAGGGCCGGGACTGCTCCTCGAAGTACTGCGCGTCCGGGGCCGGCGCCGCGGCCTCGCCCTGGGCCGCGGCCGCGGCGGCGGCGAGGAGGAGGAACGCGGCGGCGAGCCACGGCCTGGGGTTGGGGTTTGGAGACCTGTGCCCTGGGCGGACCAACTTCCCACGCTCAATCACAAGTCACCCAACGCCAATTGTAGCTAGACCGCTCAGGCGGTGACTTTGGTCAGGGCCTCATAGAGCTCGTTGATGGTCTGGTAGCGGTCCTTCGGGTCCTTCTGCATGCACTTGAGGACGATCTGGGAGATCTTGGGATCGACCTTCGGATTGCGCGTCTGCGGCGACGGCGGATTCTCCTGGATGTGCTTGAGCACGACGGCGAGAGGGGTATCGCCGTCGAATGGCGGCGTTCCGGTGAAGACCTCGTAGAGCACGACGCCGGTCGAGTAGATGTCCGAGCGGAAGTCGAGCGGCTTTCCCCGCGCCTGTTCCGGAGACATGTAGTCCGGCGTTCCGACCACGGTGCCCTCCGCCGTCATCCCGTGCTCTTCCTTGAGACGCGCGATGCCGAAGTCCATGATCTTCAGGCCGCCGGTCGACTCGATCAGGATGTTCTGCGGCTTGATGTCGCGGTGGATGACGCCGACCTCGTGGGCGGCGGCGAGGCCGGCGCAGATTTGCTTGGCGATGCGCAGGCCCACCGGGGTCGGCAGGATGTCGCCCGCCTCGATCAGCTGCTTGAGCGTCAGCCCCTTGACGAACTCCATCGAGAGATAGCGAAGGCCGCCCACCTCGCCCAGGTCGTGGGTGCGCAGGATGTTCGGATGCGTGATCCGGCGCGCGAGGCGGATCTCCTGCTTGAACCGGTCGAGGAGAGTCGGATCCGCCGTCAGGGCCTCGCTGCGGAGCGTCTTGATCGCGACCGCGTCGTCGAGGTCGCGGTCGTGCGCCCGATACACGATGCCCATGCCGCCCTTTCCCAGGACGCCCTGGATCTCGTAGCGCGCCGCGAAGAGGCGGCCGACCTCCGGCTCGACGCTTCCCGGAACGGTGAGGCGCCCCGCGACCATCGTCTCGGCGAACTCGCTTCCGCCCCCCGGCGTCAGGTTGAGCGACGCGACGTACTGTTCGAGGGCGGCCTTCTCGCGGAGCTCCTCGAGCATCGCGCGGAAGGAGCGCGCGAGGATCCCGATCTCGTCCTGCGAGTCGATCGGAAGGTCGGGCGGGTCGAGGTTGCCCACCCGGACCTCCTCCGTCGCCCGGACGAGACGCCCGACCGGTCCGGTGATGCGCTTCGCCAGGAAGAAGGAGAGGATGAAGGCGAGCACGAGCGAGGCGAGCCCGACGAGGATCGTGATGTTGCGGATCTGCCGGAACGGCGCGAGCTCCCGCTCGCGGCTGCGCATCGCGACGGCGGCGCCGACGATCTGGTCGGTGGACGAACGGATCGGCAGGAAGTAGGCGAGGTAGGCCTCGTTGGAGACGTCCAGCGCGAGGGGGCCGATCGTCTTGCCGCCGCGCAGGACGGCCTGGACGATGTCGGGCCGCGCCTCGACGGCCCGCGCCGCGGCCGCGGTCGCCGGACCCATGGTCGAGGCGGCGAGCACCGGCTTCGCCGGCTCGTTCGCCTTCGCCCCGTCGGCGAGGAACATCACCTGCGTGTTCAGGAGCTGCTCGAGGTTGCGCGCCACCTCGTCGTTGATCTGGAACGCGGCGGCGATCACGCCACGCAGCTTCGAGCCGCCCTCCAGCACCGGCGCGGCCACGACGTGGTAGAGCTTCCCGCCGGACAGCCAGATCGCCTCGGTCTGCGCGCCCTGCATCGCGCCGGAGATCGTGGGCACCCCCGAGAGGTCGGGGGAGTAGGGCAGCGGGCGGTCCGTGCGGGCGAGGCCGATGCCCTGCGGCGTCGTGGCGATCAGGAAGTCCGCGCGCGCGCTCGAGGCCTGCTCGCGCTTCAACGTGTCGAACACCGTGGCCGGATCGGGCCGCCCCGTCTCCGGCACGAGCGTCGACATCATCGAAATGGTTCCGGCATTGTTGACGACGACGGCGAGGGAGCGGTGGAGCTCGTCATAGCGATTCTGCTGGAACGACTCCCAGCCCGGCCCGGCCTTCTTGAGGTCCTCGGCGATCTTCGCGTCCGCCACGGACCGCGCGCGGATCGCCGAGACGGCCACGGCGCCACCGACCGCGATGAAGATCAGTAGCGCCGCGGCGGCGAAGATCTTGAGCTCGAGGGAGAAGCGGGGCGGGGCGGGCGGGGGCAGCTTGAGGCCCTTGAGGCGCAGCTCACCGGAGGTCAGGCCGCCCGCGCCGGCCTGCGCCTCAGTAGCGCTCATCCTCGGCGTCGGTGGGCGGGGGCTTGTAGTCCTTGCCGTACTTGTTCTTGTGCGGAGCGCCCGGCGCGCCGGAGACTTCGATCGACAGGGTAACCGGCGCGTCGCCCGCTCCCTTCACCGTGATCGGCTGAGAGGTCTCCGACCCGTCCTCGTGCCAGACCCTGAGCGTGTGCGTTCCGGCGGGGACGTTGTCGATGCGAAAGGAGCCGTCCGGCGCCGTGATCGCCCAGGCGCCGGAGTCGACGACGAGGACGAAGCCGACCATCTGCGGGTGGATGTTGCAGTACACCCGCACGATCCCCGGCTCTTCGAATTTCTTGGATTTCGATGCGCCGCTTCGATACAGCCCCAGGTCGAAGCGGTTGCCGGCGGAGACCGAGAAGACGTTGTGGTAGATCGGGTCGGCGTTGGGGAACTCGACCGTCGTGTTCCTGGGCACGACGATCACGTGCGGTTCGAACTTCTTGGAGGCGCTGCGCATTTCGGCCTTCCGCTCGCCCCCCCGAGCGACTCCCTCGACCCAGACGACCGCGTTCGAAGCGTCCGCGCGCGGCTGGCCGTCCTGCAGGAGGACGACCTTGCCCGATACCGTGGCGGCCGAGACCGGCGCCGAGATCAGCAGGCACAGGAGAAGGCGGGAGGCAAGTTTTTCCATGCGGACTCGAAAAAAAACTATAGCATCGGCCCTCCCGGAAGCCGGCGGAGCCGGCGTATCATGCCGCCCGAAACGGACGAGGACACGCTCGCGGTCATCGTCCCGAAGCGAACCGTCAGAAAGCCGTCAGAGCGGAGGTCGCATGGCACAGGCAGGTCCGTCCGGCTCGGAGTTTCGGCCGTACGTCTCGGCGGAGACGCAGATCCCGGAGTTCACGCCAAAGGCCATCGTCCTCGGCGTTCTGTTCGGGATCCTGTTCGGCGCCGCGACGGTCTACCTCGCCCTCAGAGCCGGACTTACGGTCTCTGCTTCCGTTCCGATCGCGGTCCTCGCCATCGCCGTCTTCAAGAAGATCGGCAAGTCCACGATCCTCGAGAACAACATCGTCCAGACGATCGGGTCGGCGGGAGAGTCGGTCGCCGCCGGCGCCGTCTTCACCACGCCCGCGCTCCTCTTTCTGGCGGGAGGGGAGAACTACTTCCGCTATCTCCAGATCTCGATCCTCGCGATCTTCGGCGGGACGCTCGGGGTTCTCTTCATGATCCCCTTGCGCCGCGCGCTGATCGTCAAGGAGCACGGGAACCTACCCTATCCGGAGGGCACGGCCTGCGCCGACGTCCTCATCGCGGGCGAGAAGGGCGGCAACCTCGCAAAGATGGTCTTCGCCGGCGTCGGCGCCTCGCTCCTCTACAAGTTTCTCTACGGAATCCTGGGGTTGTGGAATGAGACCCCCATCTGGTTCCGGACGAAGAAGGACTCGCCGACGTATCCCGCGGCGACGCTCGACGTCGCCGTCACGCCCGAGTACCTCGGGCTCGGCTACATCATCGGGCCGCGCATCGCGTCCGAGCTCTTCTCGGGAGGTTTGCTCGCCTGGATGGCGTTGATTCCGCTGATCGCGATCTTCGTGCCGGAAAGCCGCGTCGTCGAGGACCTCCACAAGCTCGGCTTCTCGGATGCCTGGATGGCCGGAAACTCCTACGCGAACTGGATCTACCGCGCCTACATCCGCTACATCGGAGCCGGAGCCGTGGCCTGCGCCGGCGTGATGACCCTGATCAAGACGCTGCCCACGATCGTCAACGCGTTCCGCGAGTCGGTGAAGTCGTTCCGAGGAGGCGTGGAGGGCACGAGTCAGAAGCGGACCGACCGGGACCTCGGGATCGGCGTCGTCGTCTTCGGTTCGCTCGCGATCGTGGTCATCCTGGCGTTGCTGCCGGGCTTCCCGCACGGCCCCATCCCGCAGTCGTTTCTGATGTCGCTCCTGATCGTGGTCTTCGGGTTCTTTTTCGTGACGGTCTCTTCGCGGATCGTCGGCATCATCGGGACCTCGTCGAATCCCATTTCGGGCATGACGATCGCCACGATCATGATGACCTGCGTCGTATTCGTCGTCGTGGGATGGAAGGGGGACGTCTACCAGGCCGTGGCGCTCTGCGTGGGAGCCATCGTCTGTGTCGCCGCGGCCAACGCCGGAGCGACATCGCAGGACCTGAAGACGGGCTATATCGTCGGCGCGACCCCGCGCTCCCAGCAGCTCGGCTTCGTGATCGGAGTCGTGACCTCGGCCTTCGTCGTGGCGATCACGCTCTTCATGCTGGACCGCACCTACAAGGGGCCCAATGAGCTCCACGGCATCGGCGGCCCGCAGCTGCCGGCCCCGCAGGCGACCCTGATGGCGACGATCATCAAGGGGCTGCTGGCGCAGAACCTCCCCTGGGCACCGGTTCTGGTCGGGGTCTTCCTGGCCTTCATGGCGCAGCTCGCCGGCGCGCACGCGCTCTCCTGGGCGGTCGGCGCGTACCTGCCGGTCTCCACGACGGCGCCGATCTGGATCGGAGGCGTGCTCAAACACCTCGTCGACAACTGGCGCCACAGGAAGGGGGGCCAGGCCGGCGAGGAGTCGGAGCTCTCCTCGGGGATGCTCTACGCGACCGGGCTCGTCGCCGGAGGCTCGCTCGGTGGAGTCTTGATCGCGTTCGTCGCCTTCTTCGGTGACACGGTGCTCCACATGGAGAAGCCGACGCTCCTCGAGAAGCTCGACCTGGGCGCGAGGTTCTTCCCGGACATCAAGAACGGGCTGGTCTCCGGCGGGATCCTCTGTGGAGTCCTGTTCGGGATCCTCTGCGTGCTGCTGCTCAACAATGCGAGGAAGCGGCTGAGCTGATCGGCTAACCCACCGCTCCGAACTTCTTGCCGACCCTCCGGAACGCCTCGACCGCGAGGTCGAGGTCCGCGCGCTCGTGGGCGGCGGAGACCTGGCAGCGCAGGCGCGCCTGTCCCTGGGGGACGACCGGGAACCCGAAGCCGGACACGTAGACGCCCTCCTCGAGCAGCGCCTTGCCCATCGCGAGCGCCTTCGCCGTGTCGCCGACGATGACGGGCACGATCGGGTGGGTGCCGTGCGGGATCTGGAAGCCGGCGTCGGTCAGCGCCTTGCGGAAGTAGCGCGCGTTCTCGCGCAGCCGCTCGACGGGCGCGGGATCCTCGCGCAGCAGCCGGAAGGCCTCGAGGGAGCCGGCGGCGACGGCGGGGGGGAGGGAGTTCGAGAAGAGATAGGTGCGGCTGCGCTGGCGCAGCGTCTGCACGACCGCCCGCGGTCCGGTCACGAAGCCGCCCGCGGCCGACCCCATCGCCTTGCCCAGCGTCCCCGTGGTGATCGGGATGCGGTCCAGGACCCCCTGCTCCTCGCCGGTGCCGCGGCCGTTGGCGCCCAGGATCCCGGTGGCGTGCGAGTCGTCGACCGCGAGGACGACGCCGTGCTTCTCGCAGATCCGGACGAGCTCGGGCAGGTCGGCGGGCTCGCCCTCCATCGAGAAGACGCCGTCGGTCATCATCAGGCGGAACCGCGACGTCCCGTCCTCCTCGAGCATCTTCTCGAACGCCTTCGTGTCGTTGTGGGGAACGCGGAACCGCTTCGCCTTGCAGAGGCGCACGCCGTCGATGATCGAGGCGTGGTTGAGCGCGTCCGAGTACAGGCCGTCTGGCTCGTCGAGGATCGCGGCGAAGAGGCCCTCGTTGGCGGCCCAGCACGTCATGTAGAGGATCGTGTCCTCGGTGCCGAAGAACGACGCGATCTCCGCCTCGAGCTCCTTGTGCAGCTCCTGCGTGCCGCAGATGAAGCGCACCGAACCGAGCCCGGCGCCCCAGCGGTCGACGGCCTTCTTCTGGGCCTCCTTGATGCGCGGATGGTTCGCGAAGCCGAGGTAGTTGTTCGAGGTCAGCATGACGACCTCGCGGCCGTTCACGCGGACGCGCGGGCCCGTGGGGGTCTGGAGGACCAGCTCTTCCTTGTAGGTTCCGGCGGCGCGGAGCGTGTCCATCTCGCCGGCGAGATGATCGAAGAGACCGGCCATCAGGCTTCCGACAGGACCTTCCCCGCGACCCGGCCGCCGGGAAACGCCGTCTCCAGCGCCGCGAGCGCGCGTTGGAAGCTCGTCTCGCTGCCCGCCATGATCTCGGCGCAGATCGTTGGGCGCCTGACGATCTCGGAGGTCCCGGTGGCGCCGCGAACGATCAGGGAGTCCGCCGGCTCCTCGACCACGAAGAGAATTCCGTCGACCTCCTCGAGCGAGCGCGAAGCCGTGCGGTGCGCCTTCTCCTGCTCGTCCTTCTTGAGGCACACGCCCGCGAGGCCGACCACCTTGTAGTGGTTGGGCTCGAACTCGGTGCGGTCCCAGTTCTTCCACACGCGCGCCCGCGGCGTGAGCTGGAAGCGATACGCCACGTTGGAGAGCCGCGACTCCTCGACCGCGAACTCGGCGATGCGGCGTTCGGTCAGCTCCTGGTTGGGATCGGGCTTGGGGGGCTTGCTGGTCGGCACGAGTGCTCCAATTTTAGATTTTAGGTTTTAGATTTTAGATTTGAGTTCATGTCGGCGCAGCCAATCTAAAATCTAAAATCTAAAACCTAAAATCGTTTCTTACTGGCTGGGCCGCCCACTGGGGTAGAACACTACCTTCAGGGCCCTCCGGTCGTCGAGCAATTCCATCGCCTCGTGGAAGTTCTGGAGGCCCTCGAACTCGTTGGTCACGAGGTCCGCGACGTCGAGGCCCGCACGGAACAGGTCGGTCATCTTGATCCAGGTGTCGAAGATGCGGCGGCCGATGATCGCGTGCAGCGTGAGGCCCTTGAAGATGAAGTCGTTGGTGTAGTCGCGGATCGTGACCGCCTTCTCGCGGGGCAGCCCGAGGAGCGACACCACGGCGCCGCGCCGCGCCCCCGCGAGGCCCAGGTTGATCGAGGACTCCGCGCCGGAGAGCTCGAGCACGACATCGGCGCCGCCGCCGGTCGCCTCCCGGAGCGTCCCGACCGGGTCCTTGGTGCGCGGGAGCTCGATCACCGAGACCTGCGACAGCTTGCGCGACTGGGCCCACCGGCGGGCGTGCGCGGCGGCGAGGCCGTTGACCTCGGTGATCGCGATGCGCGCCGCGCCCGACACCCGTGCGATCTCCGCGCACATGGCGCCGATCGGGCCGTACCCCAGGACGGCCACGGACTTGCCGGAGAGGTCCGCGACCTGCGTCGTGTGCACCGCGTTGCCGAGCGCGTCCAGGAAGGCTCCGACTTTCGGCGGGATCATCGCGCGGTCGAGCGGGACGACGTTGAACGCCGGGACGACGACGTACTGCGCGAAGCAGCCGTCGCCGTGGACGCCGAGGATCTTCGTGTTCTCGCAGATGTGGCGCCGGCCGGTGAGGCACGGGCGGCACGAGCCGTCGGTCACGTGCATCTCGGCCGAGACGTACTGGCCCTCCTCGAGGTGCGGGCGCTTGCCGCCGGGTCCGAAGCCGACGATCTCGCCGCAGAACTCGTGGCCGAAGATGCGCGGCGTCTTCACCATCCCGGCCATCGAAGGATCCCACTGGTAGATGTGCTTGTCGGAGCCGCAGACGGCCGTCGCGAGCACCCGGATCAGGACCTCGGCCTGACCGGGCCTGGGGACCGGGACCTCGCGGACCTCCGTCGCCGCCGGACCCGGCCCGGGCTTGGTCTTGACGACGGCGGTCATCCGTGCCGGAAGGCGGGGACCGTGCGCCGGAAGCCGGGAGGCGGACGGAGGCGGAGACGCCGTCTTCGATTTTCGCTTTGCGCCCGCGGCCTTCGCCATCGTCAGTCTCCGGCCTGGTCGTCGCGGACGAACCCGCCGCGCGGGCCCGCCGCGACGGCCGCGGCTCGGACCGAGACGGGCTTCACGTAGCGCCGCACGACGTCGCGGGTCCCGCCGGCGCGCAGCTTCGTGAACAGGAACCGAAACTTCTCCTGGAGCGTCTCGCGGATCGCGGCCCGGGTCCCCTCGGGCAGGTTCCAGACCTGCTCCTTGTAGGGGCCGATCGCCTTCTTGCGCGTCTTGTAGAGGAACTGCGCCTGCGTCTCGCCCTTCTTGCGCTCTCCCGCCGCGGCGTCGTCCAGCCAGCGCTCGATCTCGCGCTTCAGGGGCAGCGGGAAGGCGGGATGCTCGTAGACCGTGTTCATGAAGTCCGTCGCGAGATGGATCTCGGCGCAGTCGTTGTCCGGGAAGTGGCCGAAGTATTCGGGCGGCAGCGTCGAGGCGCCGTGCTGCACCGCGCCGGCCATGCCGTATTCCTCGCGCGCGACCTTCGAGATCCGCTTCAGAACGGAGAAGTCGATCGCGACGCGCTCGACCGAGCCGTCGGCCGCGACCATGCCTCCGTGCGAGGAGCCCGTCTGCACGGAGACCTTCGCGATGCCGCGCCCGTCGCCGAGCGCGCGCTTGTAGACCTCCATGTACGCGCGAAACTCCTCGGGCGTCGAGTTCTCCTTGCCGACCTCGCCGATCTCGCCTCCGACGGAGATCGGAAGCTCGGGAGGCTGATGCGTGCGAATGAACTTCGTGAAGCGCGCGCAGAGATCGGCGTTGACGCGCTGCTGCTCCTCCAGCGTCGGCTTCGAGAGGTCCACGAGCGTCGAGGTGTCGATGTCGATCTGGAAGAAGCCGGCGGGGATCGCCTCCTCGATGAGGGATTCGATGGCCTGGATCTCGGCTTCCGCCGAAGCGGCGTTCTCCTTCATCTTCTTGGGATTGGTCTGGAAGTGATCGCCCTGCAGGAAGAAGGGGCCCTCCCAGTGCTCGCGAATCGCCGCCGCGAGCATCACCGCGGCGTACTCGGCCGGCCTCTGCTCTGTGTAGCCCATCTCGCTGCGCGCGATCTCGAAGATCACGGCGCCCGCCGCGAGCTCCTTCGCGGCCCGGCACGCGGCACGCGCGGTGTCGTAGGACATCATCCGCACGTTGATCGCGGGGACCGTGAAGCCCGAGACCTCGCCGCGTCCGCGCGCTTCGTAGAGCGGCAGGATCGAGGCCGGCAGGATGCCCAGCGCCTCGGCGGCCTCGCGGATCGCGCGCCGCGCGGCGTCGCGGGTTTCCGCCGGGCCGAAGACCGCCGTCCAGACGAGCCCGTCGACGATCTCCTCCCGGAAGCGCGCGGGATCGGCGATGGCGAGTCCGTCGTCGGAGTCCTGCGGCCGGGCGTACGCGGAAAGCGCCCGGCGAAGCTCGGCCGTTGTCGAATAGAGACTCATCGCGGTCCTCGTTCCTGAAGGCCGGAGGATTCTAAATCAGGCGGACCCCGGGAGTATCCTCTGTCCCGTCATGATTCGCCTCGCGCGCAAGATCCACTTCAACGCGGGCCGCAGCCTCTGGCGGAGAGGCTGGACGGCCGAGAAGAATCGCGAGGTGTACGGCGAGGAGAGCCCGCACGGCTACGGCCACAACTACGAGCTCGAGGTCGCCGTCGCCGGGAACCCGGATCCGCAGACGGGCATGGTCGTCAACCTGACCGACCTCGACCGGATCCTGCGCGACGAGGTGGACCGTCCGCTCGATCACCAGAACCTGAATCGCGACGTGCCCGAGTTCGCCGAGACGCCGCCCACCGCCGAGAACCTGGCCGCCTGGATCTGGCGGCGCGTCGCCGCGCGCATCGCCGCAGAGAAGTGGCCGTGCCGCGTCGTGTTCCTGCGCCTGCGCCTCGCGCCCGACTTCGCCGTCGAAATCGAGGAGCCGAGCGCGAGGAACCCCGGCGCGTGAGCGCGCCCGTCCTCGTCGTCGGCGCCACGGGTCAGCTCGGAACGGCCGTCGTCGACCGGCTGCGCGCCGCCGGACTTCCCGTGCGCGCGCTCGTGCGGCCGGGCTCGCCGCGCGCGTTCGAGCCGGACGGCGTCGAGCTCGCGTTCGGAGACCTGCGCGATCCGGAGAGCCTCGTCGCGGCGTGCCAGGGCGTGGAGCGCGTCGTCGCGACCGCCAATGCGGTGGTGCCGCGCGGCTCCGCCTCGTTCGACGAGGTCGAGTCCACCGGCTATGACAACCTGATCGACGCGTGCAAGGCGGAGGGAGTGCGGCGGATCCTGTTCATGTCGGTGGCGGAGACGGCGCTCGATCGGAGCGTCACGACGTTCCGGCTGAAGCGCCAGACCGAGGAGCGCATCCGGGGAAGCGGCCTCGCGTACTCGATCTTCCGCGGCGCCCTCTTCATGGACGACTGGTTTGCCCTGATGGGCAGCGCGATCCCGCTGCGCGGCGCGAAGGCGCACACGCTGCGGCGTCCGTTCTGGTTCGCGAAGGGATTCCTCGCCATGGCGGGCACCACCATCGAGAGGCGCGGCTTCGCGGTCGTGCCCGGCGACGGGAAGACGCGGCACGCCTACGTCGCGCTCGACGACGTGGCGGCGATCCTGGCGGCCGCCGCCGCCGCGCCGGAGGACGGCGAGAACCTCGTCGCGGACCTCGGCGGCCCCGAGGTGCTGACGCCCGAGGAGGTCGTGGCGATCTTCGCGAGGGTGCTCGGCCGGCCGGTTCGGGTCGTCCGCGTCTCCGCGAAGGTCTACCGCGTGCTCGCGGACGTGCTCGAGCCGCTCTCGCCGCAGGCCGGCAACCTGATGGCGATGAGCTGGGCCGCAGCGCTCTCGGGCTTCGACTTCGACGGCCGCCCGCTCGCGGAGCGCTTCGGCGTGCGCCTGACGACGGCGGAGGAGTTCCTGCGAGCCAGGGCCGGGCTGCCTGCCGAAGCCTGAGGGCTTCCGGCGTCCTGCGGCGGCCTGATGCCGCGCTCCCGAGGCCTGACCGGCTCGGGGACTACAATGCGCGACGGTTTCGACCGGGCTCGCGGAGGGTCGATGTATTTCCGCCAGTTCTACCTGGGCTGTCTCGCGCAGGCGTCGTACATGATCGGCTCGGACGGCGAGGCCGCCGTCGTCGATCCGCGGCGCGACGTCGAGGTCTATCTGGAGGAGGCGCGCGCCCAGGGCCTCCGCATCCGCCACGTCATCGAGACGCACCTGCACGCGGACTTCGTCTCGGGCCACCGCGAGCTCGCCGAGCGCACCGGCGCGCGGATCTACTTCGGCGCGCGCGCCGGGGCGCAGTTCGCGCACGTGCCCGTCCACGACGGGGACTCGGTAACGATGGGCCGTGTCACGCTGCGCTTCCTCGAGACGCCCGGCCACACGCCGGAGTCCATCTCGGTCCTCGTCTACGACCGCGAGGGCGGGACGGGCGAGACGCCGGAGGCGGTCCTGACCGGCGACACGCTCTTCATCGGCGACGTCGGGCGGCCGGACCTCCTGGGCGCGAAGATCGGCCCGGAGGAGCTCGCGGGGCAGCTCTACGACTCGCTCCACGGAAAGCTCCTGACGCTGCCCGACTCGGTCCGCGTCTATCCCGCGCACGGCGCCGGGTCGCTGTGCGGCCGCAACATCTCGAGCGAGACGAGCTCCACGATCGGCGAGCAGCGGCGGTTCAACTACGCGCTGCGGCCCATGACCCGCGACGAGTTCGTCGTCCTCGTCACGACCGACCTCCCGGAGGCGCCGGCGTACTTCGCGCGGGACGTGCAGCTCAACCGCGAGGGCCCGGGCGCCCTCGAGGAGCTTGCCGCGCCGCCCGCGCTCGCCCCCGAAGGCGTCGAGTCCCTGCGCGACGCGGGGGCGGTCATCGTCGACACGCGCCCCGCCGCCGAGTACGGCGCCGGGCACATCCCCGGCGCGATGCACATCGGCCAGTCGGGCCAGCTGGCATCGTGGGCCGGCGCGCTCCTCTCGCCGCAGGAGCCGCTCGTGCTGATCGCGGAGGACGAGGAGCACGTCGCGGAGTCCCGGACGCGGCTGACGCGCGTCGGGCTCGAGAACGTCGCGGGATTCCTGTCCGGCGGGATCCTCGCGTGGGACTCGGCGGGACGGCCGCTCGCCCGCACGGAGCAGATCGACGTGAACGAGCTGCACGAGCGGCTCCGGGAAGACGGCGGTCTCCAGCTCCTGGACGTCCGCCGGCCGGGCGAGTGGCAGGCGGGCCACATCGCCCAGGCGGTCTCGATGCCGCTCCACAGGCTGGCGGAGCTCGCCGGTTCGCTCGATCGCGAGAGACCCGTGGCGGTGATCTGCGCGAGCGGCTATCGCTCGTCGATCGCGACGAGCGTGCTCGAACGCATGGGATTCCGGAAGGCCATCAACGTCGTTGGCGGCATGAACGCCTGGAACGGCGCGAAGTACGAAGTCGCCGCGTAGAAATCGGGAGGCACAGATGGGGAAGACCGCGCGAAGGACCCTCGTGTGCGCCGCCCTGGCGGCGGCGGCGGTTCTCGAGGTCTCTGCGCAGGAATCGAAACCCGCTCAGGAATCGAAGCCGGCCGGCAGCGTCTGGGAGTCGCGCAAGTCCGCGTGGGAGCAGCTCGCCGCCGGCCAAAGGGACGAGGTTTTCCGCTTCGCGGAGGACTACAAGGGCTATCTCCGGGTCGCGCGCAGCGCGCTCTTCTCGACGCGCGAGGTGCTGCGCCTCGCGAAGGCGGCCGGCTTCGCCGAGTTCACCGACCCGGCGCAGGTCAAGCCGGGCGCGCGGCTCGCCTTCATCGCGCACGACCGCGCGATCCTTCTCGCGGTCATCGGGTCCGAGCCGATCCTGTCGGGTTCCCGCGTGGTCGGGACCCACCACGACAGCCCGCACATCGAGCTCAAGGCGCGGCCGATCTACTCGGCCTCGGGTTTCGCGCTCTTCAAGACGATCTACTACGGCGGGATCAAGAAGTATCAGTGGGGCAACATCCCGCTCGCCCTGGTCGGCCGCATCGATACGACCGACGGCAAGCGCGTCGACGTTGCGATCGGGCTCAAGGATGGCGACCCGGTATTCGTCATCCCGGACAACGCGCCGCACTCCGACAGCCCGCTGCACGATCGGACCTACACGAAGGTCTTCTCGGGCGAGGAGCTCGATCCGGTCGCCGGCAGCGTGCCCACCGCCGGTGGATCGGTCGTCGCGCAGGTCCTCGCGACCCTGACCTCGACCTACGGCATCCGCGAGGAGGACTTCGTGAGCGCCGAGCTGCACCTCGTGCCGGCCGCGAACCCGGCGGACGTCGGCATCGACCGTGGGCTGGTCGGCGCGTTCGGTCAGGACGACCGGCTCTCGTCCTACTGCGCCGCGCGCGCGGTGTTGGATCTGAAGGGGACGCCGCGGCACACCGCCATCGCGTACCTGTCGAACTTCGAGGAGGTCGGCTCGGTCAACAACACGGGAGCGAGGTCGGAGCTCATGAGCTCCACGCTCGCACGGCTCGTGGCCGCGCAGCGGGGAGCGAAGTACACCGAACTCGACCTGCGCGAGGCTCTGCGCCGCGCGGATGTCGTCTCGGCGGACACCAACGACGGGATCAATCCGATCTTCCCGCAGACCAGCGAGCCGTCCAACGCCGCCCGCCTCGGCTTCGGCGTCACGATCAAGCGCTACGGCGGGGGCTTCGACGCGAACTCGGAGTTCGTCGCGCGGATCCGGGCGATCCTCGACAAGGCGGCGATCCCGTGGCAGACCCAGACGCCGCGCGTCGACGTCGGCGGCGGGGGCACGATCGGCGGGTTCCTCTCGCAGCAGGAGATGGAGGTCATCGACATGGGCGTGCCGCTCCTGTCGATGCACGCGCCGTTCGAGATGTCCTCGAAGGTCGACGTCTGGGACTTCTACCGTTTCATGGCGGCGTTCTTCGCGTCGTAGAGCGCGTAGGGGCGGCGGTACCGCGGTGCTGCGCACGGCGTTCCCTACTGCCGGGGGTTTGGCCGCCGGTGGTCGGGTCGCGGCCGCCCGGGGCCGGGGCAAGCCCCGCCCCTACGAATTGCCAAGAGCGACCAGAACGATCTCGTAGTCCTCCGGCAACGGCGCGGAAATATCGAGACCGAGCTCCGGAATCTCGACGCGCGCGGCGTGGAGGAGCGGCCGGTCCACCTGCGAGAGCGCGCGGCGCACACGGCCGACGCGCAGGCCGTGCCAGCGCGTCGCGCCTCCGTAGAGGTCGTCGCCCACGAGCGGGTGCCCGTGCGTCGCGGCGTGTACGCGGATCTGATGCGTCCTTCCGGTCTCCGGAGTGAGCTCGAGGTCCGCGACGGACGGCAGCCGCCCGAGCGTTTGGTAGCGGGTGACCGCGCGCTTTCCGTCCGCGCGCGCCTTCGTCTTGCGTCCGTCCTTCGGATCGCGCCCGAGCGGCTCGGTCCAGGCGCCGGCCGCCGGAACCGGGTGGCCCCAGGTGAGCGCGCGGTAGGTCTTCCGGGCGCCGCCGGACTGGAAGGCGCGCGAGAGCGACCGGTGGGCCGCGGGCGACTTCGCGAGGAGCACCACCCCCGTCGTCGGCAGGTCCAGCCGGTGGACGAGGAGGAGGTCCGCACGGGCAACCTCTTTGCAAGACAAAAGGAGCCGTTCGACCGCGGCGGAAGCGGACTTGTCCGCCCGGGACGAGGTCGCCAGGGACACGCCGGGAGGCTTGTCCAGGGCGAGGACGTCTTCGTTTTCGAAGAGGAAGGCCATCGGCAGAGTAGAATTCTACGCAGCGACGGGAGGAGAGACTTGATCGCCTGCGCCCGGACCGTCAACGCGATGCTCGATCAGATGGGCGTGATCCAGCAGGTGCGCAAGGCGGATCTGCGCCACGGAGATCAGCTCCTCGTCGCGACCGAGAACTCCGTCTACTCCATGTGCGTCCACGAGGACTCCACCTTCTCGGTCTCCGGCGGCTGGTTCGACAGCCAGGGGCTCTCGCCGGTCCGGCTCTCGGTCGCGGGCTGCACCTGGGGCGGTAGCGCGATCAAGCAGGACATCGTGGCCGCGTGCGGCCTCCGGATGGAGTTCGGCAACCGCGTGGTGACGACGCGGATCCGCGAGGTGCGGGTCTTCCGGGGCAACGGGCTCGACCGGCCGCGGTTTTCCCGGGTCGACGCGGGCGCGCTGTTCCGTTCCTGCTACGGATCCGGGACCGACGCCGCCTAGCGCGAAGGGATCGGCTCAGCGACCGCCGGGCCGGACGGCGCCGCCCGCGGTGAAGTGGGCGTAGACCATTCCCGAGAGCTCGCCGCCGAGCCGCAGCGCCTCGTTGTCCACTCCGGGGCTCTTGTCCCGGATCCGGCGGGCGCAGATCGCGAGGACGTAACGCGCCTTCGGCGCCTTCACGAACGCGGCATCGTTGCGCACGTCGCCCTTGAACCCCGACGCATCGGGCCGCTTCTCCTCGTCCCAGCCGGTCTTGTTCGCGACGTGGATCTCTTCTTTGTCGAAGGGGAGCGCGCGCGGAATCATGGCGCGATCCTGTTGCATCCCGAGGAGCCCGATCATCTCGTCGCCGGCGGCGCGGCTCACGAGCTTGCCCTCGGCGATCAGGCCGAGGAGCGTGGCCGCCTCGCGCGGCGTGGTGGATCCGAGGCCGAACTCCTTCTCCTCTTCGGGCAGCACGTCGGCGTGGCCGTCACGGAAGGTCGGGCGGTAGAGCCGCGTCTTCGTGAGCCCATTCGCGTCGAGCAGCGCATCGACGTTCGCCGTGCCGACCAGTCCGACCAGCAGGTTGGTCGCCGTGTTGTCGCTGTACGCGATCATGAACTTCAGGAGGTCGGAGACCGTCAGCGTCGTCCCCTCGTGGAGCATGTTGAGCGGGATCGTCTCGTCCCCGGCCTTGTCGGCATCGTGGAGGACGACGGTCTGGTCCTTGCGGAGACGGCCCGCGCCGATCTGCCGGAAGACCTCGGCCATCACGGCGACCTTGATCAGGCTGGCGGTCGGGAATCGGTAGTCCGCGTTGACGGCGATCGTCTCGCCGGTATCGAGGTTGCGGGCGAACAGGCCCATCTCGCCGTGGAAGGCGGCGATCTTCCGGGCGAAGTCCTGTTCGATCGGGGTCGGCGGAGGCGTCGCGGCGACGGCGGCGGCGACGAACAGAGCGAAAAGCACGCGCGGATGCTATCCCGGCCCGCTGGCGAGCGCGATAAGCTCGCCGCGCCATTCGAGAGGAGACCATGAGGAAATCGCTCGCGCTGGGAATCGCCGGGCTCTGCCTGGCCTTGGCCGCGCTCGCCCAGGAGAAGGCGCCTGAAAAGACGCCGACGCCGGAGAAGCCCGCCGAGAAATCCGCGGAGGCCTCGAAGAAGGAGCCGCCCAGGGCGGAGCAATCCGTCACCCAGCACAGCGCGACCATCGGCGGCGCGTCCGTCGCGTTCACGGCTACGGCGGGAACGGTGATCGTGCGCAACGCGAAGGAGGAGCCGTGGGCGAGCATCGGCTACGTCGCCTACGTCCGGAAGGACGCGGGGGCATCGGTGCGCCGGCCGATCGCGTTCTGTTACAACGGCGGCCCCGGCTCGTCGTCGATCTGGCTTCACATGGGCGCGCTCGGGCCGCGGCGCGTCGCGGTCGCCGACGGGACCGCCACGCCGCCGCCGCCGTACTCCGTCGTCGACAACGCCTATAGCCTGCTCGACAAGGTCGACATCGTCCTGATCGACCCGGTCGGGACGGGCATCAGCCGGCCGGTTGGCGACTTCAAGGACAAGGACTTCTGGGCCACCGATCCCGACATCGAGTCCGTCTCGCGATTCATCCAGCAGTACGTCAGCGACAACGGCCGCTGGCTCTCCCCGAAGTACCTCATCGGCGAAAGCTACGGCACGACGCGTTCCGCCGGCGTCGTCGACTGGCTCCAGAGTAAGGGCGGCATGGGCTTCAACGGCGTCGTGCTCATCTCGGTCGCGACGGACCTCGGCGCGATCTTCGCGCTGCCGGGCAACGACGAGCCCTATCCGCTGTACCTCCCGAGCTACGCGGCGACCGCCTGGTTCCACAAGCTGATTCCCAACCCGCCGAAGGACCTCGAGCCATGGCTCACGGAGGTGCGCCAGTATGCGGCCGGCGAGTACTCCGCCGCGCTCGCTGAGGGCGCTCGGCTGTCGGACGAGAAGCGCGCCGCCGTGGCGAAGAAACTCGCCGGGTACACGGGACTCTCCGAGTCGTACCTTCGTCTCGCCGACCTGCGCGTGAGCGAGAGCGAGTTCACCCAGGAGCTCCTGCGGCAGAAGGGGATCACGATCGGCCGGCTCGACGCGCGCTTCGTGGGGCCGACGATGGATCCGCTGGCGAAGGAGACCGAGGACGATCCGCAGTCGAACGCGATCTCGGACGCGTACACGGCGGCGTTTCTCGACTGGTACCACGAGGGACTCAAGTTCGGCGCCGGGAAGACCTACAATGTCTTCGCCGACGCCTTCCTCTCCTGGGACTTCCGGCACAAGGTCGCCGGCGTTCCGTTTCCGCTGCCGACGCTCACCAACACGGGCATCGACCTGGGCCACGCCATGCGCTACAACCCGAACCTGCAGGTGCTCGTGTTGAACGGGCTTTTCGACCTCGCGACGCCGTTCTTCGCGACGGAGACGATGATGGCGCACGTCTCGCCGGACAAGGGCGTGCAGTCGCGCATCGCGATGAAGTACTACCCGGCGGGACACATGATGTACGTCCATGAGGGCTCGCTGAAGGCCATGAAGGCGGACATCGTGGATTTCGTGGGCCGGACCTCGAAGTGACGCGCCGGGGGGTATAGGCTTCTCCCCGGCCTTGGCTCTGACGCCCAGCATCCGGCTGGGTCCGTACGAGATGGTGACTCGGACCCCGCGCGGCCCGCTTCGCAGGCCAACGGACGAGAGAGGGGAAGTCGCGCGTGAATCCTCTCCCTGTGAAGTCATGAATCGTCCGAGAGAGAGTTTGTGACCCTCTCCGCGGGAACCCGGCTCGGCCCTTACGAGATTCTGTCCCCCCTGGGAATCGGGGGGATGGGCGAGGTTTACAAGGCGAAGGACACGCGACTGGATCGGACGGTCGCGGTCAAGGTCCTGCCGGAATCGGTCGACTCAGGCGCGGAGCGGCTGCGGCGGTTCGAGCAGGAGGCGCGCTCGGCCTCGGCGCTGAATCACCCGAACATCGTCACGATTCACGACGTCGGCCGGACGAACGGTCGGTCGTGGATCGCGATGGAGCTCGTCGAGGGCGCGAGCCTCCGGCAGCTCGTCGCCGGCGGCGCGCTTCCGGTCAAGCGCGCCCTCGCCATCGGCACGCAGATCGCGGAAGGGCTCGCGCGCGCGCACGTCTCCGGCATCGTGCACCGCGACCTGAAGCCCGAGAACATCATGGTCACGGGCGACGGGCTCGTGAAGATCCTCGACTTCGGCCTGGCGAAGGCTGTCGCGCCCGAGTCCTCGGGCATGAGCCAGGTCGCGACCGCCACGCAGCAGACCGAGGCCGGCATCGTCCTCGGCACGGTCGGCTATATGTCTCCCGAGCAGGCGACCGGACGCCCCGTGGACCATCGCTCCGACCAGTTCGCCCTCGGTGCGATTCTCTACGAGATGACGACCGGGCGGCGCGCCTTCCAGGCACCGAGCACCGTCGAAACCCTGTCGAAGATCCTGAGGGAGGAGCCTGAGCCGATCGCGAGGGTCCGGCCGGACGTTCCCGAGCCGCTCGTCTGGATCGTCGAGCGCTGCCTCGCAAAGGAGCCGGAGGAGCGGTACCAGTCCACGCGCGATCTCGCGCGCGACCTCGCGGGCGTCCGCGACCGCACCTCCGGGGCGCACTCAACCTCGACGTCCTTTCCGGGGAGCGGGCCTCGCCGGCCGCGCGCCGTCCTCGTCGCCGTCCTCGTCGTTCTCGCCGCGATCCTGACGGTGGCGGTCGCGCTTCGCCGCTCGCGCGGCAAGCCCGGGGCCGGCGCGGTCCACTCGCTCGCGGTCCTGCCCCTGAGGCCGCTCGGCACGGACGCGATGGACGAGGCGCTGGGCCTCGGGATCTCGGACACGATCATTCGCGGACTCAGCCGCGCCGAGGCGATCACGGTGCGGCCGCTCTCCGCCGTGCGCAAGTACTCGAAGGGGGACGTGGACGCGGTCGCCGCCGCGAAGGAGCTGAAGACGGACGCCGTGCTCGAGGGTTCGGTTCAACGCGCCGGCGGCAAGCTCCGCGTGAGCGTGAACCTCCTGCGCTCGGACGACGGGCGCTCGATCTGGACGGAGTCCTTCGACGTCCCCGAGTCGGAGGTCTTCCAGGTCGAGGACTCCGTGTCGAATGCGGTCGTGACGCGCCTGCGCCTGCGCCTCGAGCCGGGACAGCGCGACCGCATGACGAAGCGCTACACGCAAAACGCCGAGGCCTACGAGGAGTTCGTCATCGGCTCGAGCGAGTTCGGCAAGTGCGGACCCGGCTGGGGCGCGGACCACCTCGATGAGTCGATCCGCCGCTTCGAGCGCGCGGTCGCGCTCGACCCCGCCTACGCGCTCGCCCACGCGAGCCTCGCGGGCGCCTACCTCTGGCGGGATCTCTTCTTCCAGCCGGGGACGGGCTACCTCGAGAAGGCGAAGGCGGAGGCCGCCGAGGCCGACCGCCTCGATCCGCAGCTCGCCGAGACCCACATGGTCCGATACCAGCTCGCCTGGAGCCACTACCAGAACTTCGACATCGAGGCGGCGATGCGGGAGCTCAAGGCGGCTCGGCGGATCGATCCGCTCGTCGGGTTCGACGAGACCACGATCCTCCTCGCCCACATGGGGCTCGAGGACGCGTTCCGCCGCGAGGCGATCCAGGGCCTCCAGGTCGATCCCTCGTCGGGAGCGGCCAAGCGGTTCGCGATCGAGGGGCTCGTGCTGCTCGGCCTCCCGGACGAGGCGCTCTCGGCGGCGAAGGAGCGGAAAGTTCCGCTCACCGAGAGCCGCCTGCCGATGGCCCTTCTCGCGAAGGGCCGCTTCGACGAAGCAAGGGCCGCGATCGACGCGCTTCTCAAGGAGTCGCCCGGCCACCACAACGCGGTGGCGCTGCGGGAGCTCGTCGCCGTGGTCTCGGGGGAGCGGCCGGCGAACGAAGCGTCGATCTCCGCCGCGCTCGAAAGTGGCAAGCTCCTCCGCGACTACCACCACACGACGTACGCGATCGCCTGCATCCGCGCGGCGCAGGGGAACGCGAAGGCGGCGGTGGACATGCTGCGCCGCACGGTGGCGACAGGAATGCCGGACCGCACTCTGTTCCTGAGGGACCCGCTCCTCGAAACGCTCCGGAAGACGCCCGAGTTCGCCGCCTTCGACGGCGAGCTCGAGCCCGTGTGGCGGCGCTACGAGAAGGAGTGGGGAACGGCGGCGAAGGCGGGGTCGTGAGGCCTCCGTTGGCGAGCGTTCCGTTGTAGGCTGTCGCCAATCTTGACACTGTCCGTCGGAACTCGCCTGGGCCCCTACGAGATTCTCGCGCCGATTGGCGCGGGCGGGATGGGGGAGGTCTACAAGGCGAAGGACACGCGGCTGGACCGGACGGTCGCGGTGAAGGTCCTTCCGCAGCACCTCTCGTCTGCTCCCGAGGTGCGCCAGCGCTTCGAGCGCGAGGCGAAGACGATCTCGCAGTTCTCGCACGCGCACATCTGTGCGCTCTACGACGTCGGACGAGAAGGCGAGACCGAGTACCTCGTCATGGAGTTCCTCGAAGGCGAGACGCTCGCGGACCGGCTCGCGCGGGGCGCCATCCCGATCGACCAGACGCTGCGGATCGGAGTCGAGATCCTGGGCGCGCTCGACGCCGCCCACAAGAGCGGCATCGTCCACCGGGACCTCAAGCCAGGCAACGTGATGCTGACGAAGTCGGGCGTCAAACTCCTCGACTTCGGTCTCGCCAAGCTCTCGGCGGCGCCGGTTTCGGAGGTCTCCGAAGCCACGAGCCTGCCCACGGCGCTGCAGCAGAGTCAGCCGCTGACGACGCGCGGCACCATCCTCGGGACGTTCCAGTACATGGCCCCCGAGCAGCTCGAGGGCGGAGAGTCCGGCCCGCGCAGCGACATCTTCTCGTTCGGCTGCGTGCTCTACGAGATGCTGACCGGCCAGAAGGCATTCTCCGGCAAGAGCCAGGCGTCGCTCATTGGCTCGATCATGAACTCCGATCCGGCGCCGATCTCCTCGATCCAGCCGATGATCCCGGCGTCGCTCGACCGGATCGTCAAGGGCTGCCTCGCCAAGGAACCCGAAAACCGCTGGAGCACGGCGCACGACGTGATGCTGCAGCTGCAGTGGATCGCGGAGGGCGGCTCGCTCGCCGGCGTCCCGGCCCCGGTCGTCGCGCGCCGCAAGAACCGCGAGAAGCTGGCCTGGGGCCTCTTCGCCGCGGCCATCCTCGCGGCGGCGGCGCTCGCCGTCGGGTTCGTGCGCCGCGCGCCGAGGCCCGCGCCGGTCGTGCGCTTCGACATCATTCCGCCTCCCGAGGTCGCCACGATGGACGTGCCGCGCATCTCGCCAGACGGGCGCTTCCTCGCCTTCGACGCGACCGACATGGAGGGCAAGGCGCGGATCTGGGTGCGCGCGCTCAACTCGCTGACGGCGCAGCCGCTCGCCGGGACGGACGGCGGCGTGCGCCCGTTCTGGTCGCCCGATAGCCGCTACGTCGGGTTCATCGCCGACGGCGTGATGAAGAAGGTGGACGTCACCGGCGGCCCTCCCACCAAGATCTGCGACGCGCCCGGCGGCTCCGATGGCACCTGGAGCTCCTCCGGGGTGATCCTCTGGGACGGCACGGGCACCGATCCCCTCTACCGCGTGCCCGCGGCCGGAGGGACTCGCACAGTCGCCGTGCCGCTCGACGCGGCGAAGAAGGAGACGTCCGTCGGGTGGCCGCAGTTTCTTCCCGATGGCGTGCACTTCATCTATCTCGTGACCGGCGAGAAGCCGGAGGACAGCGCGTATTGGATCGGATCGATCGACTCGAAGGACAAGAAGATGCTGGCTCCGGCGCAGACGCTCGTCCAGTTCGCGCCTCCCGGTCAGCTCCTCTTCGTGCGAGACCGAACGCTCGTCGCGCAGCCGTTCGACGCGTCCGCTCTGAAGATCACGGGGGAGGCCGTGCCGCTCGCCGAGAAGATCGGCACCGACAACGTGGGCCTCGCTCGCTTTTCGGTGTCGCACAACGGCGTGCTCGCCTATCGGACGGGAGAGACCGGCGGACGCCTGCTCTGGCGCGACCGATCCGGCAAGGAGCTGGACACCCTGGGGGATCCCGGCGACTATGCGAATCCCACGCTCTCTCCCTCGGGGGACCGCCTCGCGTTCAACCTCACCGATCCCCGCAGCGGGAAGGGCGACATCTGGATCCGCGACCTCGCGCGAGGCGTCAACTCGCGGTTCACGCTCGGCGCCGGCAACAACGTTCGGCCCGTCTGGGCTCCGGACGGGTCGGCGATCGTCTTCGCCTCGGACCGCGGCGGAGCCTTCGACCTCTATGAGAAGTCGGCGAAGGGCGCGGGCGAAGAGAAGCTCCTGCTCCACACCGAGGACCCGAAATCCGCGTCGAGCTATACGCGGGACGGGAAGTACGTCGCCTACGGCAGCCGAAACGCGAAGAACCAGTTCGACGTGTGGGCGCTGCCGACCTTCGGCGACAAGAAGCCGATCCCCATCGCCGTCAGCCCCTTCAACGAGCAGTCCGCGATGTTCTCGCCGGATGGGCGCTATGTCGCGTATGTGTCGAACGAGTCCGGCCGCGACGAGATCTACGTGCAGACCTTTCCCGAGCCGGGCGGCAAGTGGCAGGTCTCCAACGAAGGCGGCAGCGATCCAAGCTGGCGTGGAGACGGTCAGGAGATCTACTACCGGTCGCCGGACCAGAAGCTCATGGCGGTCGAGATCCACGGAGGCGCGGACTTCCAGGCCGGCGTGCCGAAGGCGCTGTTTCCCATCCGGATCCGGGTCGGCGCGCCTCGCAACAAGTACACGCCGTACCCCGACGGCCAGCGCTTCATTATCGCCGCTCCGCTCGGCCGCGATGCGATGTCGCCGACCACGATCGTCCTGAACTGGCCCGCGGGATTGGGGAAGTGACGATTTTGGATTTTGGATTTTGGATTTTGGATTGGAGCCGCGCGTGACCCTGTCCGCCGGAACCCGCCTCGGCCCTTACGAGATCGTCGCGCCGATTGGGGCAGGCGGAATGGGCGAGGTCTACAAGGCGAAGGACACGCGGCTGGAGCGGACGGTCGCCGTGAAGGTGTTGCCGCAGCACTTGTCGGCGGCGCCCGAGGTGAGGGCGCGCTTCGAGCGCGAGGCGAAGACGATCTCGCAGTTCTCGCACTCCCACATCTGTGCGCTCTACGACGTCGGGAGAGAGGGCGACACCGAATACCTTGTCATGGAATTCCTGGAGGGCGAGACGCTGTCGGATCGTCTCGCGAAGGGCGCGCTGCCGCTGGAGCAGACGCTGCGCTACGGGGTCGAGATCGCGGACGCACTGGACAAGGCGCACCGGCAGGGGATCGTGCACCGGGACCTGAAACCCGGCAACGTGATGCTCACGAAGTCGGGCGTGAAGCTCTTGGACTTCGGCCTGGCCAAGGCGATGGCGGCGCCGGTGCAGACCTCGGGGATGACGTCGCTGCCGACGGTGATGGGCTCGGCGAATCAGAATCTGACGCAGGAGGGGACGATCCTCGGGACGTTTCAGTACATGGCGCCGGAGCAGCTGGAGGGTCGAGACGCCGATGCGAGAACCGACATCTTCTCCTTCGGCTGCCTTCTGTACGAGATGGCGACGGGGCGCAAGGCGTTCTCGGGCGGGACGCAGGCGTCATTGATCTCGTCGATCATGAAGGAGGACCCGCCGCCGATTTCACAAGTGGCGCCGATGTCGCCGCCGGCGTTGGATCGCGTCGTCCGGAAGAGCCTGGCGAAGGATCCGGAGGATCGCTGGCAGACGGCGGCGGATCTCGGGAGCGAGCTGAAGTGGATCGGCGAGGGAGGCGGTTCGCAGACGGGCATCGCGGCTCCGACCGTGGAAACCCGCAGGGGAGGCGCGAGGTGGCTGCCCTGGGCCGCCGCGATCGTTCTCGGAGCGCTGGGCGTGCTGGCCGGACGCTCCCTCCGGCGAGCCCCCGAAGTCCCGGTGACCCGTTCTTCGATCGACCTTCCGGCGCAGATGGAGCTCGAACGCTGGAGCGCGCTGGCGCTGTCCCCCGACGGGTCGGCGCTCACCTTTGCGGCTACGGGCGCCGATGGAAAGCGCGCGATCTGGATTCGCCGCATGGATGGTTTCGCCGTCCAGGCGCTGGCCGGGACCGAGGGCGGCGCGATGCCCTTCTGGTCGCCGGACAGCAAGTCCATCGGCTTCTTCGCCGACCGAAAGCTGAAGCGCGTTCCGGCCGGGGGAGGCCCGGTGCTGACGATCTGCGATGCGCAGGACGGACGGGGAGGAAGCTGGAACGAGGAGGATCTGATCGTCTTCGCGCCCGCGCCGTTCTCCGGCCTCTCCAAAGTCTCCGCCTCGGGGGGCGCCGTCGACGTCGTCACCAAGCTGGACCGTACCGGATGGACGCATCGGCTCCCCTGGTTCCTCCCGGGCGGCAAGCGTCTCCTCTATGTCTCCGGCGGCCAGGCCTCGGACGCGAAGAAGGACACCACCATCCAGTCGCTCGATCTCACGACCGGCAAGTCGACGCTGGTCGCCCGGGAGAACAGCGAGGGGCGCTTCGTGCGGCCCGGCTATCTCGCGTTCATGCGAGACGGCAACCTTCTCCTGCAGGCCTTCGATCCCGCGTCCTCGAAGCTCTCCGGCGCTCCGATTCCGATCGCCGAGGGCGTGGCGTTCGAGGCGTTCCGCTGGGTCGGGAACTTCACGTTCTCCAACACCGGCCGCCTGGTGTTCCAGAGCAACGAGGCGATCCGCAGGAGCCGCCTCACCTGGTTCGACCTGGACGGCAAGGAGCTCGGTCCGATCGGCGAACCCGCGAGCTTCTTCGGCCTTGAGCTCTCGCCCGACGGGCGGCGGGTCGCCGCCACGGTGCTCGGCGGCCAGTCCTCGCGCCCCGAGGTGCGCCTCTACGATCTGGAGCGAGGCGTCGGCACCCGGTTCACCTTCGGGGAGCAGGGCGCGAACTTTCCCGTGTGGTCGCCCGACGGCCGCGAGATCGCGTACGGCGATCCCGGCTCCGGCATCCGCGTCAAGCCCGCCGACGGCGGGTCCGAGGGGAAGGTCGTCCTCCAGATGGTCACGAACGTCTGGCCGCTCGGCTGGTCGCCGGACGGTAAGCGGATGCTCCTGCGCGTCCAGGACCCGAGCGGCGGAGGCGTGGACCTGGATGACTTTCCCCTCGAAGGCGAAGCCAAACCGCGGCGACTCTTCGCGACGGACCCGAGCGAGTTCATCAACGGCGCGATCTCGCCCGACGGCAAGTGGCTCCTGTACGTCTCGAACGAGACCGGCCGGCAGGAGATCTACGTCGCGCCGTATACGCGGGTCGGGGAGAAGCGGCAGGTTTCGAGCTCCGGCGGAACGGGCGGGCAGTGGCTCGGGTCCCGGTCCATCCTCTACGTGCAGCCGTCCGACGGTAAGCTCCTCGCCGTGGACTTCGACGAGACGGACGATGCGCTTCGGCTGGGAGCGCCCCGTTCGCTGTTCGGCAACAAGGTTCCCCCGCGAGGCCCGTTCGACGTGACCCGCGACGGGAAGCGGATTCTCTTCGCCGTGCCGGTGGACGACAGCTCCTCGGCGCAGATCCGTTTCGTGTCCGACTGGACCGCGGAGCTGAAGAAGAAGTGATCCCAGCGTTCTGCGCGCGGCGCGGCGCCTAGGTCCGATGCGCATTGGGTCGACTTCCCTATGCGCGACGGCGGGCCTCGTCGCCGCCGGCGCGATCGGCGCGCTCGCCGCGAGCGGCCGACACATGGTCCGCGTTCCCGATCCCGACGTCGGCGCGAGCTCGCTCGCCGCGCGCGCCGCCGCGCAGAAGAAGGACGCCGCCTCGATGCGCGTCGAGCACGGCTTCCGCTTCACCGACCGCCTTCCCGAGAGCGGCATCACGTTCGTCCACCACATCGTCGACGACGCGGGCCAGCACTACAAGGCGGTCCACTACGATCACGGCAACGGCATCGCCGTCGCCGACGTCGACGGCGACGGGCTGCCCGACATCTACTTCGTCAACCAGGTGGGCGGCAACCAGCTCTGGAAGAATCTCGGCGGCGGCCGGTTCGCGAACATCACGAAGGACGCCGGCGTCGGGCTCGCCGACCGCATCAGCGTCACCGCCGTCGTTCGCCGACATCGACAACGACGGCGACCAGGATCTGTTCGTCACGACGGTGCGCGGCGGCAACGTGCTGTTCGAGAACGACGGGCACGGCCACTTCCGCGACGTCTCGAAGGCGGCCGGGCGTCGATCTACGTCGGCGCACTCTTCGGGCGCGGTCTTCTTCGACTACGACAACGACGGCCTGCTGGACCTCTTCGTCTGCAACGTCGGCCAGTACACGACCGACGAGAAGGGACGCGGCGGCGCACTACGTCGGCTTGGCCGACGCGTTCACCGGGCCACCTGCATCCGGATCGCTTCGAGACCGCGCGTCCTCTACAGGAACATCGGGCGGCAACCGCTTCAAGGACGTGACCGACGGCGGTCGGCCTGCGGCGACGCGGCTGGAGCGGCGACGCCAGCGTGGCCGACCTCGAACGGCGACGGCTGGCCGGACCTCTACGTGCTGAACATGCAGGGCCACGACCACTACTTCGAGAACGAGGGCGGCAAGCGCTTCGTCGACAAGACCGCGGAGGTACTTCCCGAGGACGCCCTGGGGCGCGATGGGCGATCAAGTTCTTCGACTTCGACAACGACGGCCGCCCCGATCTCTTCATCACCGACATGCACTCGGACATGAGCGAGGACGATCGGCCCGGAGCGCGAGAAGGCAGAAGTCGGCGATGACGTGGACCGACCCGACTTCCTGCAGCGGCGCCGAGCACGAGTTCATCTTCGGCAACGCGCTTTTCCACAACCTCGGCGGACGGACGGTTCGAGGAGATCTCCGACCGCGTCGGCGTCGAGAACTACTGGCCGTGGGGCCCGAGCATCGGCGACCTCAACGCGGACGGCTGGGACGACATCTTCATCGCCTCGAGCATGGACTATCCCGTACCGCTACGGCATCAACTCGCTGCTTCTTGAACAACCGCGGCGAGACGTTTCTGCGACGCCGAGTTCCTCCTCGGCATCGAGCCGCGGCGCGGCGGCCGGACGCACACGCCGTGGTTCGACGCTCGACTGCCGGTGCGCAGACGAGGGCCGGCACCGATGCTGGCTGCAGCGGCCAGTCCGGGACGATCCGGGTGATGGCGCCGCTCGGCACGCGCTCCGCGGTCGATCTTCGATCTCGACGGCGACGGCGACCTCGACATCGTGACCAACGAGTTCAACGCCGCGCCGCAGATTCTCGTCAGCGACCTGGCGCAGCAGACGACCGATTCACTGGCTGCAGGTGGCGCTCGCCGGCACGGCGTCTCCAACCGCGACGGGCTCGGCGCGACGGTCCGCGTCTCGGCGGGCGGCCGCACGCTCGTGCGCTACAACGACGGCAAGTCGGGCTACCTCTCCCAGAGCGCCCTGCCGCTGTACTTCGGACTGGGAGGCGCTTCCGAAATCGAGCGCGTCGAGGTGCTCTGGCCCTCGGGCCGCCGCTCCTTGGTCGAGAAGACACAGGCCGACACCACGCTCCGGATCCAGGAACCGCCGCAGTGATACCGTCCCGCGTCTAGCACCCCATGACACTCGCCGCGGGAAGCCGCCTCGGCCCCTACGAGATCGTCGCGCCGATCGGCGCCGGCGGGATGGGCGAGGTCTACAGGGCGCGCGACGCCAAACTCGGACGCGACGTGGCGGTCAAGGTGCTGCCCGAGAGGCTCACCGCGGATGCCGACTCCCTGTCCCGTTTCGAGCGCGAGGCGCGCGCGGTGGCGGCTCTCTCGCACCCCAACATCCTCTCGATCTTCGACGTCGGGCGGGAGGAGGGCGTCGCCTTCGCGGTCATGGAGCTCCTCGACGGCGAGACGTTGCGGGAGCGGCTCTCGGCGGGCGCGCTTCCCACGCGCAAGGCCCTCGAATACGGCGCGCAGCTCGCCCGCGGCCTCGCGGCGGCGCATGAGAAGGGGATCGTGCACCGGGACCTGAAGCCCGAGAACGTCTTCCTCACCGGCGACGGGCGCGTGAAGATTCTGGACTTCGGTCTGGCCAAGGTCGCGGTGCTCGAGTCTGAGCAGACGAAGTCGCCGACGGTCGCGGCCGCGACCGAGCCGGGCACGGTGATGGGCACCGCCGGCTACATGTCGCCCGAGCAGGTGCGGGGCAAGCCCGCGGACCAGCGGTCGGACATCTTCTCGTTCGGGTCGATCCTCTTCGAGATGCTCACGGGCGAGCGGGCGTTCCGCGGGGACTCGGCGGCCGAGACGATGGCGGCGATCGCTCAGAAGGACCCGCCGGAGATCTCTGGAGTCGAGGTGGCGCTCGCGCCGGGGCTCGACCGGATCGTGCGGCACTGTCTCGAGAAGAGCCCGAGCGAGCGTTTCCAGTCCGCGCGCGACCTCGCCTTCGATCTCGAGTCCGCCGCGGGCCGATCGTCTGCGGCGCCGGCCGTCGCGGCGGCGGCCGCACGACGGGTGCGGTGGCTCCCCCTCGTCCTGTCGGCGATCGCCCTCGCCGGAATCGCGCTGGGCGTCGGCTTCCTCCTCGGCCGAAAGTCCGACCGCTCGACGATTCCGCGGTTCTCTCCGCTGACTTTCCGCCGCGGGACCATCCGCTCGGCCCGCTTCGCACCGGACGGCCAGACGATCGTCTACGGCGCCGCCTGGCAGGGAGCGCCGATCCGGCTGTTCACCGCGAGACGCGAAAGCCTGGAGGCCGGCCGCATCGATCTTCCGGACGCCGACATCTTCGCCATCAACCGAAACGGCGAGATGGCCGTCTCGCTCGGCCGTCACTATCTGTCGACGCACCATGCGATCGGAACGCTCGCGGTCGCGCCGCTCTCCGGTGGGGCCCCGCGGGAGACCCTCGAGAAGGTCGAAGACGCGGACTGGTCCCCGGACGGCAAGGAACTCGCCGTCGTCCACGAGGTGGCCGGGCGCTCTCAGCTGGAGCTCCCCATCGGAAAGATGCTCTACGCGTCCGTCGGGTGGTTGAGCCACCCGAGGGTGTCGCCCGACGGCGCGCTCGTGGCTTTCTTCGAGCATCCGCGCCGCTACGACAACCGGGGGACGCTCGTCGTAGTGGACCGGGCGGGGAAGACGAGGATGCGGTCGACCGAGGAGGATTCCGAGTCGGGCCTCGCCTGGTCTCCGAACGGCAAGGAGGTCTGGTACTCCGCGGGCTACGGGCTCTCGGGGAGCGACGTTTTCGCCATCGACCTTCGAGGTCGCCGGCGCGTCCTCTATCGCGCGACCGGCGACGTGACCCTCCTCGACGTTTCCCGGGACGGGAGGACCGTGCTGGCGCGCCAGGGGAACCAGCGCGAGATGCGGTCTCTTCGGGCCGGCGAGACGCAGGAACGCGATCTCTCCTGGCTCGACTGGACATACCCCCGAGACATTTCTCGGGATGGAAGCCAGGTCCTTTTCGACGAGTCGGGGTATGGCGGCGGTCCGGGCTATTCGGTCTTCGTGCGGAAGACCGACGGTTCGCCGGCCGTGCGGCTGGGAGATGGGAACGCGCAGGCGCTGTCGCCGGACGGCAAGCTCGTGATCTCCGTGCCCATCACGCCGCCCGAACGGATCGTGCTCCTGCCCACGGGAGCGGGACAGCCCCGGCGGCTGGAAGGCGCCGCGGAGGTTCACGCCGCCCGGTGGTTTCCCGACGGGAAGCGGATCCTGTTGGAGGGCCACGAAGTCGGACACGGCGTCCGCCTCTACGTACAGGATGTCGCCGGAGGCGGTCCCAAGCCGATCACCCTCGAAGGCGTGCGCTTGTTCTCGGGCGGGGAGCTGTCCAACGACGGCCGGCGGGCCGCGGCGATCGGACCCGACCAGAAGGCCTACATCTATCCCACAGATGGAACAGGAGACGGTGGAGGTCAGCCGACACCGATTCCCGGATGGGGAGACAACGACGAGCCCTGCGGCTGGACCGAGGACGATCACAGCCTGTTCGTGTACGCGCACGGCGAGCTGCCGGCACGAGTCGTCCGGCTCGACCTCGCGACCGGACGGCGAGAACCGTTCCGAGAGGTTCTCCCCACCGACGCGGCCGGAGTCGTCACGATCGTCCCGCTCCTCTTCACGCCGGACGGCCGCTCCTACGTCTACAGCTACCCCCGAATCCTCTCGCAGCTCTATGTCGGAGAGGGGCTCCAATGATGGCTCGGACCTCTAGCGGCCCGCTGCGCGGGCCGACGGACGAGAGAGGGGAAGTCGCTTCGGAGTCCTCTCCCACGAAATTACAGCGGCGGCGACGAAGCCTTCCGATGGAGCACTCATGAGCCTGGCCACGGGCACGCGCCTCGGCCCCTACGAGATCCTGGCGCCAATCGGCGCGGGCGGGATGGGGGAGGTCTACAAGGCGAGGGACACGCGGCTGGGCCGCGAGGTCGCGGTGAAGGTCCTCTCGTCGCACCTCTCGGCGAGCGAGGAGATCCGGCAGCGCTTCGAGCGCGAGGCGAAGACGATCTCGCAGTTCTCGCATCCGCACATCTGCGCGCTGTACGACGTGGGGCGGGAGGGCGACACCGAGTTCCTGGTCATGGAGCTGCTCGAGGGCGAGTCGCTGGCGGACCGGCTGGGCAAGGGCGCGCTGCCCAACGAGCAGGTGCTGCGCTACGGGATCGAGATCGCCGACGCGCTCGACAAGGCGCACCGGCAGGGGATCGTGCACCGGGACTTGAAGCCGGGCAACATCATGCTGACGAAGTCGGGCGTGAAGCTGCTGGACTTCGGGCTGGCAAAGCCGCTCGCGAGCGCGGGCGCGCGCACGGTCTCGGGGGCGTCGGTTCTCGCCACGGAGGCGCAGGCCAGCCAGCCGCTGACAGAGCGGGGCACGATCCTGGGGACGTTCCAGTACATGGCGCCGGAGCAGCTGGAGGGGGCCGAGGCGGACGCGCGCAGCGACATCTTCGCGTTCGGCGCGGTGCTGTACGAGATGGCGACGGGACGCAAGGCGTTTTCGGGCAAGAGCCAGGCGTCCTTGATCGGCTCGATCCTGCGGGACGACCCGACGGCGATCTCCGAGATCGCGCCGATGGTGTCGCCGGCGCTGAACCGGGTGATCAAGACGTGTCTGGCGAAGGATCCCGAGCAACGCTTCCAGACGGCGCACGACATCAAGCTGCAGCTGGAGTGGATCGCGGAGGGCGGCTCGCAGGCGGGCCTGCCGGCGCCGGTCGTCGCGCGGCGAAAGAACCGCGAGAAGCTGGCCTGGGCCGTGGCGGCGGCCGCGCTTCTGGCGGCGGCGGCACTGGGCTACGGATTCCTGCGCCGCGCGCCGAAGCCCGCGCGCGTCGTCCGCTTCGACGTTCCGATTCCGCCAGGGGTCACCGGGATCGACGCGCCGAAGATCTCTCCCGACGGAAAGACCATCGCGTTCAACGCGACGGACTCTTCGGGCAAGACGCAGATCTGGCTCCGGCCTCTCGACGCCCTCGCCGCGCAGCCGCTGGCCGGAACGGAGGGAACCCGGCGCCCGTTCTGGTCCCCCGACAGCCGGTTCCTGGGCTTCATGGCCGATGGAAAGCTCAAAAAGGTCGACGTCTCAGGAGGGCCTCCCACCAAGATCTGCGACGCTCCGACCGGCGTCGACGGAACCTGGAGTCCCGAGGGCGTGATCCTGCTCGACGGCACGGGGCCGGATCCGATCCTCCGCGTCTCCGCCGCCGGCGGGGCCCCGGTCGCCGCCGTGAAGCCGGAGGCGTCGCGCAAGGAGGTCCAGATCGGCTGGCCCGAGTTCCTTCCGGACGGCCGGCACTTCATCTACATGGTCATCAACCAGAAGGCCGAGGACAGCGCGTACCGCATGGGGTCGCTCGACTCCAAGGAGACGTCGCTCTTCGCTCCGGCGCAGACGATGCTGGCCTATGCGCCGCCCGGGTACCTCCTCTTCGTCAAGGACCGCACGCTCATGGCGCAGCGCTTCGACGCGAAGGCGATGAAGACGAGCGGAGAGCCCGTTCCCCTGGCCGAGCAGATCGGGACCGACGCCGTCGGACTCGCCCGGTTCTCGGTCTCGCGCGACGGGGTGCTCGCCTATCGGACCGGGGAATCCGGAAACCGGCTGCTGTGGATGGATCGATCCGGCAAGGAGCTCGACGCGCTCGGCGATCCGGCGGAGCATCAGGATCCCGCAATGTCCCCGACGGGTGACCGGGTCGCGTTCGACGTCGCCGAAATGCGGTCGGGCAAGAACGATGTCTGGATCCGGGACCTCGCCCGCGGCGTGAACTCGCGGTTCACGTTCGCGCCCGGCAACGCCTACTGTCCGGTCTGGACTCCCAAGGGCGATGCCATCGTCTACGCCTCGGATCGGGAGGGCGCCGCGGGCTTCTACGAGAAGTCCACGAGCGGCCAGGGAGACGAGAGACTCCTCCTCAAGGACGACGCGCTCGTTGTTCCGATCAGCTTCTCTCCCGATGGAAGTCTTCTCGCCTACCAGCGCCGCGATCCGAAAAACGGCTGGGACATCCTGATCGTCCCCACGACCGGAGAGGCCAAGCCGATCCCGTTCCGCGCGACGTCGTTCAACGAGGGCAATCCCCAGTTCTCGCCCGACGGCCGGTTCCTCGCGTATGGGTCCAACGAATCGGGGCGCAACGAGATCTACGTGCAGAGCTATCCGGGTCCCGGCCGGACCTGGCAGATTTCCACGGCCGGAGGACAGGATCCGCACTGGCGCCGAGACGGGAAGGAGCTCTACTACCGCGCTCCGGATCAGAAGCTCATGGCCGTCGAGATCCGGGGAGGCGATGCGCTCGAGGCCGGCATGCCGCAGCTGCTGTTCCAGGGGCGGGCCGCCCAAGGTGCCTCGAGCACGAAGTACCTGCCGGATGCGACCGGGCAGAAGTTCCTCTTCGTCGCGCCTCTCGGTCGCGAGTATCTGACTCCCACGACCGTCGTTCTGAACTGGTTCGCCGCGCTGGAGCGCTGAGGCTCCTCGAAGCCCGGGTCGCTGAAGGCTCCTCGAAGCGGCTAGGCGGCCTTCGCCGGCACGACCTGTCGCAGCGCGGCGACGAATGCCTTCATCTCTTCCGGCTTCCCGATCGAGATCCGCAGCCAGTGCGGCATCGAGGGAAACTTCCGGCCGGCCTGGATGCCGCGCTCGCGCAGCGCCTGCGCGACGGGCGCGATGTCGCCCTCGACGTCGATCATGACGAAGTTCGTCTCCGACGGGATGAAGCGGCGGCGGTCGCGCGCGAGCTCCGCGCACAGCCAGCGGCGCGTGTCGTTCAGGCGCTTGCGTTGGTCGGCCACGACGTTCGGGTCGCCGAGCGCGGCGATCCCCATCGCGAGCGCCGACTGGCTGGTGTTGTCCCACGCGGTATAGCTCCGCATGAGCTCGGCGTTGGCGGGAGACGCGATGCCGTACCCGAGGCGCATCCCGGCCATCCCGTAGATCTTCGAGAACGTCCGCGCGACGACGACGTTGTCGTAGCGCTTCGAGAGCTCGAGCGCGCTCTTATAGCTCGGACTCTCGACGAAGTGGTGGTAGGCCTCGTCGACCAGCACGACGCACGTCGGCGGGACGCGCCGGAGGAACGCCTCGAGCTCCTCGGCGCCCACGATCGTTCCGGTCGGGTTGTTGGGATTGCAGACGTAGACCATGCCGGTCCGCGCGTCGCACGCCGCGGCCATCTTCGGCAGGTCGTGGCGGAAGTCGGAGGTCTGCGGGACCTTGATCGCCTCCCCGTGCGTGGCCTTGCAGTAGTTGAGCACCGCCTCGAACGTGGGCTCGGCCGCGACGAGCATCCTGCCGGCGGGGACGAACGCCGCGTCGGCCATCCGCAGGACCTCGCTCGACCCGGAGCCGAGCACGATCTGCTCGATCCCGACGCCGTGGAGCCGGGCGAGGCCGGCCCGCAGCTCCTCCTCGATCGCGCCGGGGTAGCGGTTCGCGTCGGAGGCCGAGCGCGCGAACGCGTCCAGGCTCGCCGGGCAGGGGCCGTAGGGGTTCTCGTTGGCGCTCAGTCGGATGGGCCCGCCCGGAGCGGGCCCAGCCGCCGGGGCCGGGACGGCGGCGCGCAGCCGCGCGGGAAACCGTGCATCCAAAATCGCCGCGCCGGCGCCGACGCCGAGCAGGCGCCCGAGGCTCCGGCGAGTCAGGGTCGAGGGGGAAGGCATGGGAGTCTCCTCCTGCGCCCATTCTCTCCCGATATAGGCTTATGCCAGCCGCTCACGAAAACGGCGGGAGGGACGCGATGTCCGATCAGCCTCTCACGCGCTGCGACTTCGACAGCTCCGACCTGCTCGTCAAGCTCGACCTGACGCTCCCCGGAGACGTCAACGCGATCTCGCCCGTCGTCGAGAGAGTGATGCAGGTCGTCACGGCGATGGGCTGCGCCGCCGGCAAGGAATTCGAGATCGAGCTCGCGCTCCGCGAGGCGCTGGCGAACGCCGTCGAGCACGGCAGCGGCCACGATCCCTCCAAGCAGATCCAGTGCTGCGTGGCGTGCGATCACACGCGCGGGATGTTGATCGTCGTGCGGGACCCGGGTCCGGGTTTCGACCCGGCGCAGATCCCGAGCCCCATCCGCGGGCAGAACCTCTTCTCGACCGGCGGCCGCGGCATCTACCTGATCAACCAGCTGATGGACGAGGTCCGCTACGAGCGCGGCGGCACGGAGATCCACATGGTCGCGAAGAGTGCCGCGAAGGAAGAAAGCCTCCGGACCGCTTGAGCGGGCGCTCGGCGCGGCCGGCGCCGCTCCTCCTTCCCGCGCGAACCCCGTGTAGAGTCTTCTCGACTTGACACTGGCTCCGGGCGCCCGACTCGGCCCCTACGAGATCCTTTCGCCGTTGGGTACGGGAGGAATGGGGGAGGTCTACCGGGCACGGGACCCGCGCCTCTCCCGCGAGGTCGCGATCAAGGTCCTGCCGCAGGCGCTGGCGAATGATTCCGAGCGACTCGCGCGCTTCCGGCGTGAGGCGCAGCTGCTCGCGGCTCTGAATCACTCCCAGATCGCGGCGATCTACGGGCTCGAGGAGAGCGGCGGCGCCGAGGCGCTCGTCCTCGAGCTCGTGGAGGGCGACACTCTGGCCGAGCGGATCGCTCGCGGGCCGATGGCCCTCGAGGACGCCGTGCCCCTCGCCCGGCAGATCGCGGAGGCGCTCGAGTACGCGCACGAACGCTCGATCGTCCATCGGGACCTGAAGCCCGCGAACATCAAGATCACGCCCGAGGGCAAGGTCAAGATCCTCGACTTCGGCCTCGCCAAGGCGCTCGAGACCGGCGGCGCTGCGGGGAATTCCGACGTGACGTCCTCGCCGACCCTGACGGGCGGCGCGACGCAGGCCGGCGTGGTGATCGGGACGGCGGCGTACATGTCGCCCGAACAGGCGCGGGGAAAGCCCGCCGACAAGCGCGCCGACGTCTGGGCCTTCGGCTGCGTGCTCTACGAGATGCTGGCCGGCCGGAAGGTGTTCGACGGCGAGAGCGTCACCGACATACTCGCGTCGCTCGTGCGGGACGAGCCGGACTGGAACGGCCTTCCGCAAGACGCGCCGGCGTCGATCCGGAGGCTCCTCGAGCGCTGCCTGGCCAAGGAGTCCACGCGCCGCCTGCAGGCGATCGGAGACGCGCGGATCGAGCTCGAGGAGCTCGCGGCGAACGCGGTCCCGCGGAGTGGATCCGCGAGCGGCTCGGCGCGCGTCGCGGTCGAGCCGCCGAGGAGCGGCAGGGGAGCGGGGATCTGGATCGCGCTCGGCTTCGTCGCGGTCGCCGCCGTGGCGATCGGCCTCTGGTTCCGCGCGAGCCGGTCGAAAGTATCCACGACGCCGGCGTCGGCGCCGGCTTCCGCGTCGACCGATCGCTCCCTCGCGGTGCTGCCCTTTCGCAATCTGAGCGGCGATCCCGCCAACGACTACTTCAGCGACGGGATCAGCGAGGAGATCCTGAATGCCCTGACGCGCCTGCCGGGGCTCAAGGTCATCGGGCGAACCTCGTCCTTCCGATTCCGCGGCCAGGACGTCGATGCGGGCGCCGTCGGCAAGCAGCTCGGCGTCGGCACGATCCTCGCCGGCAGCGTGCAAAAGGCGGGGGACGCGGTCCGCATCACGGCGGAGCTCGTGGATACGAGCACGGGCTACCAGCGCTGGTCGCAGAAGTACGACCGCAAGCTCCAGAACCTCTTCGAGCTCGAGGACGAGATCTCCCGTTCGATCGCCGACGCCCTGCGCGTGCAGCTCGCGGGCGGCGCGACCCAGCCTCTCGTCTCGGCGGCCACGTCGAGCCCGGAGGCGCACAACCTCTTCCTCCGCGCCAACGCCCTGTCCCGGCGTTCGGACGAAGCGAGCCTGAACGAGGCGCTTCGGCTCTACCACGAGGCGATCGCCCTGGACTCTGGATACGCCGCGGCATGGTCGGGAATCACCGACGTCTACGCCTATCTCGGTGACGCGTATCGCGCGCCGCTCGAGGTCGCTCCGCTCGCCCGCGAGGCCGCACAGCGGGCGATCGCGATCGACCCGTCGCTTGCCGGGGGATACAGCGGGCTCGCCATGGTGGACCTGATCTGGGGCTGGAATTTTCCCGCGGCGCGCAAGGAGTTCGAGAAGGCTCTCGCCCTGGATCCGGGTGCCGGGATGACGCGCGCGAACTACGGGCTCTTCCTCGCCGCCGTCGACGGCGACTTCGCCCGATCCCGGGCCGAGCTCGACAGGGCCGAGGGTTTGGATCCGCTCCTGCCGTTCGTTCCATACAACCAGGTCCTCGTCGCCCTCGGCCAGGGCGATCGCGCCGCCGCTCTCGATTTCGCCGGCCGGCTCCGGAGGATCGATCCGGAGTTCCTCTACTTCGTCGACACCACCGCGATGGTCCAGATGGCGATGGGACGCTGGGACGACTGCGTCCGCGACCAGAGGGGATTGCCCGAGGCCCTGCGCGACCAATCGCAGATCGGCCTCGCCATCTGCATGGCGCACTCCGGCGGCGAGAAGGAGGCGCGCGAGATCCTCGGCCGGCTGGAGCAGGAATCCAAGCACCGCTACGTCGACGGCTCGAGCATTGGGTCGATCTATGCCGCGCTCGGGCAGAAGGACGAGGCGTTTGCGTGGATCGACAAGGCCGTCGAGGCGCACTCGGGGAGAATGCCGATGGTGGAGCTCTGGCCCGACCTGGAGCCCCTTCGGTCGGATCCGCGATACGACAGGCTGGTGTCCCGCATCGGGGTGAAACGGAGGACACGATGACGATCACTCTTCGGCTGACCGCGGCGGCCCTGTTGCTCGCGGGTCTCGCCGGCTCGGCAACGGCCCGGGCGCAGACCTTCGCCGTCGGCACGGCCTCCGCCCCGCGAGGGCAGAAGGCGACCGGCGTCCTTGCGGTTCCCGCGGGCTCCGACGCGGCGCTCGACATCCCGGTCGCCGTGGTCAACGGCGCGCGGCCGGGTCCCGTCCTCGCGCTCGTCGCCGGCGCCCACGGGACCGAGTACGCGTCGATCATCGCGCTCGAGGAGCTGATCGAGAATCTGGACCCGGCCGAGATCTCCGGCACCGTCATCGTCGTGCCGCTCCTCAACACGCCTTCCTTCGAGCAGAAGGTCCCGCACGTCAACCCGGTCGACGGCAAGAGCATGAACCGCTTCTATCCCGGGCAAGGCCGACGGGACGCAGACCGAGCGCGCGCTCTACGCGATGACGAAGCAGGTCGTCGAGCGCTGCGACTACCTCATCGACTTTCACGGCGGCGACCTCGACGAGGACCTCCGGCCCTACAGCTACTGGGTGAAGACCGGGAACGCGAAACAGGATGCGATGTCGCGGCGCATGGTCCTCGCCTTCGGGCTCGGCACGATCATCATCTCGGCGGACCGCCCGGCGGATCCGGCCGCATCGAAATACCTCGACGCCACGGCCGCGACTCGCGGCAAGCCGTCGATCACCGTCGAGGCGGGCCACGCGGGCACGGTGGAGTCGGGAGACGTCGGAGCCCTCGTCGACGGGACGCTCTCGGTGATGCGGCTCCTCGAAATGCTTTCCGGCGATCCGGCGATGGTGGAAAGCCCGGTCTGGATCGAGGCGGTCAAGACGGTGGCGAGCGAGCAGACCGGGATCTTCTATCCGCTGATCGAGCGCGGCGCCTACGTGGCGAAGGGCATGCGGCTCGGTTACGTCACGGACTATGTCGGCAAGAGAACCTTCGAGGCGCGCGCGCCGGAGGCCGGGATCGTCCTCTACGTCTGCGCGGTGCCCTCGATGAAGAAGGGCGACACGATCGCGAACATCGGCGTGATCGCGGCGTCGGCGCCGCAATGACGCGCGCGGCGTAATAGGAAAAGGGCGGGCTCGGCGTCCGCCCTCTCGAAACGCGCGCGAGGTTCGACTAGAGATTCGGCTGCGGCGTGTAGCGCAGGTAGGGCTTGACCGTCCGGGAGCCCTTCGGGAACTTCTTCGGGACGTCCGCGTCCGGCACCGCCGCCGTGATGATGCAGTCCTCGCCCGACTTCCAGTTGGCCGGTGTCGCCACCTGGTACTTGGAGGTCAGCTGGAGGGAGTCGATGACCCGCAGCAGCTCGTCGAAGTTGCGGCCCGTCGAGGCCGGATACGTCAGGGTCAGCTTGACCTTCTTGTCCGGGCCGATGACGAACACCGAACGCACCGTGAAGTTCTCGGACGCGTTGGGGTGGATCATGTCGTAGAGGACCGAGACCTTGCGGTCCGCGTCCGCGATCATCGGGAAGTTGACCCGCGTGTTCTGGGTCTCGTTGATGTCGTCGATCCACCCCTGGTGGTCCTTCAGCGGATCGACGGAGAGGCCGATGACCTTCACGCCGCGTTTCTCGAACTCCGGCTTGATCTTCGCGACGTAACCGAGCTCGGTCGTGCAGACCGGCGTGTAGTCCTTGGGGTGGGAGAAGAGCAATCCCCACTTGTCGCCGAGCCACTCGTGGAACTGGATCGTTCCTTCGGTCGTCTCGGCCTCGAAGTCGGGGACCGTGTCACCGAGTCGCAGAGCCATGGAAGCTACCTCCTCGAAGACCGCCAACCCTTTCACAAACCGGCGGCGGCGGCAATCCGACGAGGCCGGCGCGGCGGAAAACGGTGAGGAAGTTATAGTCTTCCGAGCGGTTTGGCTCTCAACGCAGGCACACGGCTCGGTCTCGGACTCTCGGCGGCCCGTTTCGCGGGCCAACCGACGAGAGAGGGCACGTCTCGCAGGGACGCTCTCCCTAAGAAGTGGAAATGACCCTGCCAGCAGGGACCAGGCTCGGGCCTTACGAGATTCTCGCGCCGATAGGCGCGGGCGGGATGGGCGAGGTGTACAAGGCGCGGGACCCGCGGCTCGATCGGACGGTCGCGGTGAAGGTTCTGCCGCAGCACATGTCTTCGTCCGCCGAGGTGCGCCAGCGCTTCGAGCGCGAGGCGAAGATGATCTCGCAGCTCTCGCACGCGCACATCTGCGCCCTCTACGACGTGGGCCGCGAGGGCGACACCGAGTATCTGGTCATGGAGTATCTGGAGGGCGAGACGCTGTCGGACCGCCTCGCGAAGGGCGCGCTGCCGGTCGAGCAGGCGCTTCGGTACGGGCAGGAGATCGCGGACGCGCTGGACAAGGCGCACCGGCAGGGGATCGTGCACCGGGATCTGAAGCCGGGCAACGTGATGATCACGAAGTCGGGCGTGAAGCTGCTCGACTTTGGGCTGGCCAAGGCGATGACTGCTCCGAGTCCGCAGTCGAGCCTGACCTCGCTGCCGACTCAGCACAACCTGACGCAGGAAGGGACGATCCTCGGCACGTTCCAGTACATGGCGCCGGAGCAGCTGGAGGGCAAGGACGCGGATGCGCGCACCGACATCTTCGCCTTCGGCGCCGTCCTCTACGAGATGGCCACGGGGAGGAAGGCGTTCGAGGGAGCCAGCCGGGCCTCGCTCATTTCCGCGATTCTGCGCGACGAACCGAGGCCCATCGCCGAGATTCAACCGATGGCCCCGGCGACGCTCGACCGTCTCGTGAGAAAGAGTCTGCGAAAGGATCCGGAGGATCGCTGGCAGAGCGCCCGCGACGTCGCGACCGAGCTCGAATGGATTCGCGAAGGCGCATCCGGATCGGCGGGGGCGGCTCCCTCCGCTCGTCCCAGGCGTCCGCTCGCGCCCTGGATCGTGGCGGCTGCTCTCGCCGCGGCTGTTGTCGCCCAACTGATTCTCGGGCGAGGACCGACGAGGCCGGTATTCGCCGGCGCGCTCCGATTCGAGGTCCCGCCGGCCGGTTCCGGACCCCTGGCCCTGTCGGGAGTGCTGGGCTCTTCGTTCGCGCTGTCCCCGGACGGCCGACGAGTCGCATTCATGGCCACCTCGCCGGCTGCCACCGGGGCGTGGAATGGCGCGCAGCTCTTCGTCCGGTCGTTCGACGCTCCGGCCCCGGAGCCCATCGCGGGCACCGAAGGAGCGCACTCTCCCTTCTGGTCGCCCGACGGAACCTCGCTGGCTTTCTTTGCCGACGGGAAGCTCAAGAAGATCTCCCTCCCCGGCGGCCCTCCCGTCACCGTCTGCGCCGCGGCATACGGGAGCACGGGAGCCTGGGGTCGCGAAGGGACGATCCTCTTCTCCGATTGGGAAGGCGCCGGCCCGGGCACCCTGAGCCGGGTCCCGGCGTCGGGTGGACAGCCCGCGGCCGCGACGAGGCTGGACGAATCGCGCCACGAGCACTGGCAGCTGTGGCCGGTCTTTCTACCCGATGGCCGCCGCTTCCTCTATCTGAGCGGGGCGGGCGATGAATGGCCCAAGGACCGCCGCGGCATCTACCTCGGAGTCCTGGGATCTTCGGGCGCTCGTCTGGTCGCCCCGGTGGAGTCGGAATTCGCATTGTCGGCCCCCGGGTTTCTTCTCTTCGCCCGGGAGGGAGCGCTCTTCGAGCTGCGGTTCGACCTCGACTCGGCCGTGCCGCGTGGCGAGCCGATGCCCATCGCCCCGGTGATCGAGTACTACGGGCCGACCGGCATGGCGTCTCTCAGCGCATCGGAGCAGGCCCCGATGCTCGCGTTCTCCGAGGGACCGCCTCCCTCGAGGCTGGTCTGGGCCGACCGAACCGGCAAGGAGCTCGGTACCGTTCGAGAAGCCGACCTCTACAGGTCGCCGCGCCTCTCGCCCGACGGAAGGCGGCTCGCCTTCGCGCTCGTGGATCGAAAGTTGGGCACGCTCGATCTCTGGGTCGAGGACCTCGGGCGCAACACGGCGACTCGCATCACCTCCGGTCCCGCGAGCGAGGCCTATCCGGTCTGGTCTCCTGACGGCCGGCGCGTGGTCTTTTCGGCGGATCGCGGCGGGGCACCCCCGGATCTCTTTCAAGTGGACCTCGCCGACCAGAAGACCGAATCCCTACTGAGCGCCAAGAGTGCGAAATTCCCTGCGGACGTCTCGCCCGACGGTCGGTCCCTTCTCTACACGGAGGCGGAAAAAGATGGCATCTGGATGCTGCCGCTGACGGGACAGAAGAAGCCCGTCGCTTGGCTGGCCGAGAACGCGGGTGGAGCGCCGCGATTCTCGCCGGATGGGCGCTTCGTGGCGTATGTGTCGTCGGAATCGGGAAGGTCGGAGGTCTATGTGCGCCCCTTTCCCGGTCCGGGGGAGCGCTGGCAGGTTTCCCGCTCGGGCGGCGAACGACCCGTCTGGAGCCCGAACGGCCGCGAGCTCTACTTCCTCGAGCAGGGGAGACTCATGGCCTCAGCCGTCCGGTCCGATCACGGCTTCGAATCGAGCACACCCGTGCCGCTCTTCGAGGCCGACTTCAGGGTCGGATTCGGCGGCGAACGCGACTACGACGTCGCGCCGGATGGGAGATTCCTGTTGCTGCTGACGGTGCCCGAGTCTCGCCGCCGCGGGATCCAGGTCATCGCCAACTGGGCCTCGGGGCTGAAGTCTTGACGCGGCCTCCTTTGCAGGCGCCGGCGCCGGAATGACGCTCGCCGCGGGAACCCAGCTCGGCCCCTACGAGATCGTCTCGCCGATCGGCGCGGGCGGGATGGGCGAGGTGTACAAAGCGCGGGACACGCGGCTGGAGCGGACGGTGGCGGTGAAGGTGCTGCCGTCGGGCGTCGCGGCGTCGCCCGAGGTGCGCCAGCGCTTCGAGCGCGAGGCGAAGACGATCTCGCAGCTCTCGCACTCGCACATCTGCGCGCTCTACGACGTGGGCCGCGAGGGCGACACCGAGTACCTGGTCATGGAGTATCTCGAGGGCGAGACGCTGTCGGAGCGCCTGGCGCGCGGGCCGCTGCCGCTGGAGCAGACGCTGCGTTACGGCATCGAGATCGCGGACGCGCTGGACAAGGCGCACCGCCAGGGGATCGTGCACCGGGATCTCAAGCCCGCCAACGTGATGCTGACGAAGTCGGGGGTGAAGCTGCTCGACTTCGGCCTCGCGAAGACATTTGAGCGGTCGCTCGACGCGACCAGAAGAGAGCAAGCGGCCGCTGAGCACGATCCCATGGCTCGAAGCAGTCTCACGGCACTTCCGACCGTCGCTGGCAATCCCAACCTCACTGCAGCCGGAACGATCCTCGGGACGTTCCAGTACATGGCGCCGGAGCAGCTGGAGGGCAAGGACGCGGACGCGAGGACGGACATCTTCGCGTTCGGCGCGGCCCTCTACGAGATGGCGACGGGGAGAAAAGCCTTCACGGGCGCCAGCCAGGCATCGCTCATCTCCTCGATCATGACTACGGACCCGCCGTCCATCTCCGCGTTGCAGCCGATGTCGCCCCCCGCGTTGGAACGCGTCGTGAAGACGTGTCTGGCCAAGGATCCGGAGGATCGGTGGCAATCGGCCGGCGACGTCGGCAAGGAGCTGAAGTGGGTCTCGGAGGGCTCCGCGGCTGGCGTCGCGCCGGTCGTCTCCGTCCGGCGCCGGTGGCGCGAGGCACTCGCGTGGACCGTCGCCGCCGCGGCGGCGGCAGTGGCCGCGGTCGCGCTGCTGTCTCCTCGTCCCACTCCGGTACAAGAGCCGTCGCTGCGTTTCACGATCATGCCGGCGGCCGGGCAGAGCTTTCTCGGGGCTCCCCTCCTGTCTCCGGACGCGCGGCGGATTCTCCTCTGGGTCCAGGATGCGGGAGGCCGGACCTCGATGGCGCTGCGTTCGCTCGACAGCCTGGAGATCCGCGGCGTGCCGGGCACCGAGGACGCCCGCGGGGCCTTCTGGTCGCCCGACGGCCGCGAGATCGCGTTCTTCGCCGAAGGCAGGCTCAAACGCGTGGGCGTGGACGGAGGACCCGTTCAGACGATCTGCGACAGCGGAAGCGGCTTCTTCGGCGCCTGGGGCCGCGACGGCACGATCCTCTTCACGAAGGAATTCGGCACGCCGATCGTCGCCGTCTCCGCCTCGGGCGGCACGCCTCGTCCGATCACGACGATCGATGCGGCTCGGGGCGAGGTTGCCCACTTCCACCCGGGGTTTCTTCCGGACGGGCGGCACTTCGTGTTCGTGGCGCGGAACATCGATCCGGAGAAGACCTCCGCCATGCTCGGCTCGCTCGACGCGAAGGACGCGCGCGCTCTCTTCCACGCCGATTCGGATGCGATCTACACGCCGCAGGGATACCTGCTGTTCGCCCGAGACAGCGCCCTCTTCGCCTGGAGGCTCGACCCGTCGAGCCTGAAGTTATCCGGCCAGCCGGCGCCCGTTCTCGAGAGGGTGCGGTACGGGACCGAGGACAACCTCCTGTCCGTGTCGGCAGCCGGTGATCGCCTCGCCTATCTGCCGTGGTCCGGCCGGCGGAGTCTCGTGTGGGTGGATCGCAAGGGTCGGGAGATCGGCACGGTCGGCGAGATCGGGGGCTACGAAGACGTTCGCCTGTCCCCCGACGCCAGCAAAGTCGCCGTGGCTCAGCGCGATCCGGCGCACGGTCAGAACGTGGACGTCTGGGTGCTGGAGCTCTCCCGCGGGACGGCGACGAGAATCACCGCCGAACGCACCGACGAGTTCGCTCCCGCCTGGTTTCCGGACGGGGAGCGGTTGGTCTACGTCTCCGATCACCTCGGCTTCTACGATCTCTTCGAGCGCCCGGCGAGCGGCGGCGCGGAGAAGACGCTGGTCACCACGAAGCAGGACAAGATTTTTCCGTCGGTGTCACCCGACGGCAAGTTCCTGCTCTACACCGCCTCCGAGGGAGCCAACTACGCGCGGATCCTCAGCCCGATCGCGCAGGGCGGGAATCCCGTTCGGCTGAGCCAGGGCGCGCAATTCTCGGAGGAGCACCCGTCGCTGTCTTCGGACGGCCGACTCTGCGCCTTCGACTCCGGCGAATCCGGACGCAAGGAGGTCTACGTGCAGCCCGTTCCGACCGGCTCGAAACGGCAGGTGTCGATCGGGGGAGGGCACACCCCGGTCTGGAATCGAGACGCCTCGGAGCTCTTCTACGTCTCCCGAGGCCAGATGCTGATGTCGGTCTCGGTTCGTTCGGCCGCCGGCGGCCTGGAGATCGGCGAGCCGCAACCCCTCTTCGCCCTGAACCTGGGGACGCGTGGGGAGATCCAATTCACCCGCCATCCCTACGACGTCTCGCCGGACGGACAGAAGTTTCTCGTGATCCGCCGCGCTCCGGACTCCGAGCCGGACGGCGCGGTCGTCCTCACGAACTGGACGAGCGTCCTGAAGGGCGAGCGATGAGGCTCCGACTCCCGGCGGCTTCCTGTTGAACCGGACCAACGAGGAGAAGGCGAAATGAGACTCCGGAATCGTGCCGCGCTCTGCTTGGTGTCGATGATCGCCGGATCGAACGCGCGTGCCCAGGACGACACGCTCGCGCGCATCGCCGGCGCCGCCACGACGCGCGGTGGCGCGATGGCGTTCCTCGAGACGCTGACCGATACGGTCGGCGGCCGGGTGACGGGCTCGCCGCAGAATCGCGAGGCCTCAGAGCTCATCCGCAAGACGCTCCAGGATGCCGGCTACGCGAACGCGCGTTTCGAGGAGTACCCGATGGAGTCCCGCTGGACGCGCGGGCCGGCGAGCGGCCGGATCACGAGCCCGCTCGAGTCCGCTCGCCCGATCGTCGTCGGGTCCTACGGCTGGGTGCCCGGAACGGCGGGGGAGATCGAGGCGGCGCTCGTGGATCTGGGCTCGCCCGCGACGAGCGACGCGCCGCTGGCGGCGGGCGTGAGGGGCGCCGCCGTGCTGGTCGATCCGCGCAAGGTCGGCGTCGATCCGTCCCTCGTAATGCGCGCGGCTCTCGCGCGGAGGCTCGCGGAGGCCGGCGCCGCGGCCATGCTGATCCCCTCCGACAAGCCGCACCGCATGGTCTACACGTCGGCGTTCGGCTTCTATCCGCGCGCGCCGCTGCCCGTGATCTCGGTCGCGAAGGAGGACTCGCTGCTCCTGCGGCGGCTTCTCGCGAAGGGGCCGGTCAGGCTTTCGCTCGACGTCCGCAACGTCTTCGACACGAGCCCCTACCAGGAGCGCAACGTGATCGCCGACCTGCCGGGGCGCGATCTCGCGAACGAAATCGTCCTGGTCGGCGCGCACTTCGACTCCTGGGACCCGGCGCAGGGCGCCAACGACGACGGCTCGGGCGTCGCCGCGGTCCTCGAGGCGGCGCGGATCCTGAAGTCGCTCGGCTTGAAGCCGAAACGGACGATCCGGTTCGCGTTCTTCTCGGGCGAGGAGGAGGCGTGCCTGGGCTCGCGCGCCTACGTCGTCGCGCACGAGAAGGAGCTCGATCGTCTGCGGGCGGTCCTGATCATGGACGAGGGGGCCCAGGCGCCGCGGGGGGTCCAGGTGCACGGACGCTCGGATCTCGAAGCGCCGATGAAGGTGCTGCTCTCGCGGCTTGGGTCCTTCGGCGCCTCGGCGGTCAGCCTCGACGCGAGCTTCGACCAGGACCACGCGCCCTTCATGGCCGTGGGCGTTCCCGCGATGACGCTGTGGGTCGAGGAAGGCGAGTACGACGTCCACCACCATGCCGTGACCGATACCCTCGACAAGATCGACCCGCGCTGGCTCGCGACGGACACGGCGGTCATGGCGAGCCTCGCGTACCTGCTCGCCGACGCGCCGGAGGCTCCCGGCCGCCGCCTATCGGAGGCGGAGGCGGGCCAGCTCCTCGAGAAGGCCGGGGTCGCCGGGACGAAGCGGATGGTCTACAGAGATGCGCCGCGTTGACCGCGGCGACGGGAACTCGTGGCGCCGAGCCGCTCGCCGCGGCTACTGGCCGTGCTCGCCCGGAGTCTTCGGGGGGAACTTCGCGAGGAGGTCCCCGACGGCGTCGTCGATGTCGCGCTTCACGGCCTCGGGGTTGGTACCGATGATCGCCGTCTTGTTGGCGCGCCAGATGAGCTTGTTGTCGGCCTCGCGGACGTCGAGCGTCAGCGATCCTTCCTTGCGATACTTGGCGCCGACGTAGATGTATCCGCTCCACCAGTCGTAGCCGCCGAACTTGTCCTGGCTCGCGACGCCGACCTGATCGACGTGGTACGCGACGAAGAAGTCGGCCTGTCCGTTGGCGGCCTTCTGGAAACCCTTCTTCGTGAGGTCGCGGTCGACGGCGTCGCGGATGTTCCGGTCGATGAACTGGCCGTCCACGACCGAGCCGCCGCGGGGGACCTGGAAGGAGGGGTCGACGTACCAGGCGAAGGTCCTCAGCCCCTCGAACCGCGCGTTGGGATCCGACGCGAACTGGAGCGTGGGCTTGCCCGCGCAGCCGTTCGCGAAGACGGAGAGCATCACGGCGAGCGCCGCGAACGTCATCTGGGCGGCGAGTCTCTTCATGGGGATTCCTCCGTCGGTGATGGGGAGACGATATCCTAGAATTGGATGCGCGTTTTCCAAGAGGAGGCGTCATGAAATCGAGCTACAAGCGGCTGACTCAACCCCTGATCCGGCGCAACGGCGCGCTCGCGCCCGCCGGCTGGGACGAGGCCCTCGACGCGCGCGGCCGCGGGCTTCCGCAAGGCCGCCGCCCGGGGCGGCCCGTCGTTCGGTCTCTTCAGCTGCTCCAAGGCCACCAACGAGATGAACTTCCTGGCTCAGAAGTTCGCCCGCAGGTCATGGGCAGCCACAACGTCGACAGCTGCAACCGAACCTGACACGCCCCTAGCGTCGTCGGTCTGGCGACGGTGTTCGGAGCGGGAGGCGGGACGAGCTCCTACCGGGAGATGGAGGAGACGGACGTCATCGTCCTGTGGGGATCGAACGCGCGCGAGACGCACCCAATCTTCTTCCACCACGTGCTCAAGGGGGTGCGCAACGGCGCGCGAGCTCTACGTCGTCGACCCGCGCCGCACCGGCTCGGCCCAGTGGGCCGACGTCTGGCTCGGGCTCGACGTGGGCTCGGACATCGCGCTCGCCAACGCGGTCGGCGCGGGAGATCATCGCGGCCGGCCTGCAGAACTCGGCGTTCATCGAGCGCGCCACGACCGGATTCGACGCGTACCGCGCGAAGGTCGAGTCCTACACGCTCGAGCGTCGCGCGAGAAGGCGACCGGCGTCCCGCGCGAGCACATCCGCGACCTCGCCCACGCCTACGCGCGCGCCGACCGCGCGCAAATCTGCTGGACGCTCGGCATCACCGAGCACCACAACGCGGTCGACAACGTGCGTGGCGCTGATCAACCTGGCTCTCCTGACCGGACACGTCGGCCGGTACGGCTCGGGCCTCAACCCGCTGCGCGGCCAGAACAACGTGCAGGGCGGCGGCGACATGGGCGCGATCCCCAACAAGTATCCGGGCTTCCAGGACGTCGAGGACCCGGCCGTGCGCGCGAAATTCGAGCAGGCGTGGAGCGTCACGCTTCCGCCGAAGTACGGATGGCACCTGACGCAGATGTTCGAGGCCATGGACCGCGAAGAGCTGACCACGCTCTACGTCGATCGGCGAGAACCCCGCGCAGTCGGAGGCGGACCAGCACCGCGCCACGAAGCTGCTCGAGGGCCTCGAGCACCTGGTCGTCCAGGACATCTTCCTGACCAAGACGGCGCGAGCTCGCCGCACGTCGTCCTGCCCGCGGCCGCCGCGCTGGTGCGAGTCGGAGGGCACGGTGACGAATAGCGAGCGGCGCGTGCAGCGCGTGCGCAAAGCGATGCGAGCCGCCCGCCGGCGCGCGCGACGGACATCGCCATCCTCTGCGATCTCGCGCGGCGGCTCGGGTCACGACTGGGGCATCCGTCCGCGGAGGAAGTCTGGAACGAGCTGCGCGTCGCTGTCGCCGATGCACGCCGGTATGTCCTACGCGCGGCTCGAGGCGAACAACGGCCTCCAGTGGCCGTGCTACGACGAGAGCCACCCCGGCGAGAAGTTCCTCCATGCGCGCCTCTGGGAGGAGCCGGTGCGCGGGCCGCGGGCGCCCTTCTCGGCCGTCGACTTCGAGCCCCCCGTCGACGCGCTCGACGCGGAGTATCCCGATCCGCCTGACGACGGGCCGGCGCCTCGACTCCTACAACACCGGGGTGCAGACCGGCGGCTACGCGTCGCCGCTGCGGCGCGGCGAGTCCCTCGACCTCTCGCCGGAGGACGCGCGGCGCTACGGCCTCGAGGAGGGCGAGCGCGTTCGCGTGAGCTCGCGCCGCGGATCCGTCGTCGCGCCGGTGCGGACCGACGCCACGCTGCGGCCCGGGCTCGCCTTCATGACGCTGCACTTCCCGGACGACGTCGCGACGAACCTGCTCACCATCGACGCGACCGATCCCCAAGTCCGGGACCGCCGAGTTCAAGGCCACGGCGATCCGGATCGATCGGCTCGACTCACCCGCCGAGCTCAGCGCCGAAGGCGCGGCGACGACCCCGAGCGCCGCTGGGGCGGCGACGCAAGGCGCCTAGTGGATCTCCACTTCGGCAAGGCTCGCCCCACCTCGGCCGAGCGCCATGCGATCGACGAGGTGCTGGGGCCGCCGGAGTCGGGCTGGGTCGGAGGGCGGCGCCGTCCGGAGCTCGACGGACACTTCGCGCGCGGGGGCCAGGAGGCCCGCTCGCGACGCCACCTGCTCCTGCCCGCCTTCCATGCCGCTCAGGCTCGCGCGGGCTTCATCAGCGAGGGCGCGCTGACCTACATCTGCCAGCGGCTGACCGTGCCCCCGGCCGAGGCCTACGGCGTCGCCTCGTTCTACGCGATGTTCTCGCTGACGCCGGCGGGCGCCCAACGTCGCGCACGTCTGCGACGACGTCGCCTGCCGCCTGAAGGGCGCGGAGGCGCTCTGCGGGCGTCTGGAGGAGTACCTCGGCCCGCCCGGCAGCGCCAACACGCGCGAGGGCGCGACGTGGCTGCGCAGCCCCTGCCTCGGACTCTGCGAGCAGGCGCCGGCGGCGCTGGTGACCCGCGCGGGGGCGAAGCCTCTCGAGGCGGGCATGGGCGCGGCGACCGCCGACCGCGTGCTCGCGGCGCTCCGCGACGCGGGACCAGGGGCAGGACGAGAGTCTCGAGGATCCGCCGCCGGCGCCGCTGCCGCAGTTCGGCGAGCCGGGGCTGCGGCTCCTCGCGCGGGTCGGCGAGGTCGATCCCGAGAGCCTCGACGACTATCGCGCGCACGGCGGCTACGAGGCGCTGCGCCGCGCGGTCGAGCTCGGCCCCGAAGGCGTGATTCGCGAGATCGTCGACTCGAAGCTCGTCGGCCGCGGCGGCGCGGCGTTCCCGACCGGCCGAAAGTGGGAGGCGGTGGCCCGGGCTCCGGCGTCGCCCGCACTACCTCGTCTGCAACGCCGACGAATCCGAGCCCGGCACCTTCAAGGATCGCGTGCTGATGGAGGAGGACCCCTTCGCGGTGCTCGAGTCGATGACGATCGCCGGCTACGCGACCGGCTGCGAGCGCGGCTATCTCTACGTGCGCGGCGAGTACCCGCTCGCGGCCCGCCGGCTGTCGCGCGCCATCGAGGCCGCGCGCACGCGAGGCCTCCTCGGAACCGACGTGCTGGGCCTGGGCTTCGCCTTCGACGTCGAGCTCCGGCGCGGAGCGGGCGCGTACATCTGCGGCGAAGAGACCGCGCTCTTCAACTCCATCGAGGGCTTCCGCGGCGAGCCGCGCAACAAGCCTCCGTTTCCGGTCGTCTCCGGCCTCTTCGGGAAGCCGACCGTGATCAACAACGTCGAGACGCTCGTCAACGTGCCGTTCATCGTGCGGGAGGCCGGCCCGAAGTTCGCGGCCACCGGCACGGCGCAGTCGACGGGGACGAAACTCTTCTGCGTCTCGGGAAACGTCTCGCTGCCCGGGCTCTACGAGGTGCCCTTCGGAGAGACGCTGGCGCAGCTGCTCGAGCGCGCGGGCGGCGTTCCGCGCGGCCGGCGCCTCCAGGCCGTGCTCCTGGGAGGAGCGGCCGGAGGCTTCGTCACGCCCGAGGAGATCCACGCGCCCCTCACCTTCGAGGGCCTGCGCGCGATCGGCGCGACCTCGGCTCGGGAGTCGTCGTGGTCTTCGACGACACGGCGGACCTGCGCGACACGATCCTGCGCATCGCCGCGTTCTTCCGCGACGAGTCGTGCGGTCAGTGCGTGCCGTGCCGCGTGGGAACCGTGCGCCAGGAGGAGGCGCTCCACCGGCTCGCCCGCGGTAAACCGCTCGGCTCCGTGGAGACGGAGGCTCGCCTGCTCGAGGAGCTCGCCCAGGTCATGCGCGATGCCTCGATCTGCGGCCTCGGACAGACCGCCTCGGGCGCGGTCCTGACGGCCATGAAGAAGTTCGGGCTGTTCGAGAATGGAGCGCGCACGACGCCTGACAACGGAGGTCGCGCGTGAAGCGCGCCCTGTCGCCGACCCGGAGCGTCGAGGTCTCGGTCGACGGCCGCGCCGTCTCGGTGCCCGAAGGCTCGACTCTTCTCGAGGCCTGCCGCAAGCTCGCGATCGACACGCCGACGCTCTGCTATCTCGAGAACCTGACGCCCGTCAACGTGTGCCGCGTCTGCGTCGTCGAGCTCGAAGGCGCGCGGACCCTGGTGCCCGCGTGCTCGCGCGTCGCCGAGCCGGGGATGAAGATCCAGACGGATTCCGAGCGGGTGCGGCTCTCGCGGCGCCTCGTGCTGGAGTTCCTCGCATCGTCGGTCGACCTGTCGACGGCGCCGACGGCGCAGGACTACATGCAGCGCTACGAGGCGAAGCCCGAACGCTACGGCGCGCCGGCGAAGCCGACCCGCGCCGGCGAGCGCGACCGCGCGGCCGTGGGCCACCACCCTGCAGACCCGAAGGGGCGCGGCGCGGCGACCGTGCACCAGCCCGTCAAGGTCGACAACGACCTGTACGTCCGCGACTATTCGAAGTGCATCCTCTGCTACAAGTGCGTGGAGGCCTGCGGGGTCGATGCGCAGAACACCTTCGCGATAGCGGTCGCGGGGCGCGGATTCGACGCGCGCATCTCGACCGAGTTCGCGACGCCGCTGCCCGAGTCCGCCTGCGTCTACTGCGGCAACTGCATCGGCGTGTGCCCCACCGGCGCGCTGATGTTCAAGAGCGAGCACGACCTGCGCGCGGCCGGAGTCTGGGACGAGGGCCGCCAGACGCGCACCGACACGATCTGCGCCTACTGCGGCGTCGGCTGCACGCTCACGCTGCACGTCCAGGACAACCGCATCGTGAAGGCGACCTCACCCATGGACCACGACGTCACGCGCGGCCACCTCTGCATCAAGGGCCGCTTCGGCTTCCAGTTCGTGCAGAACCTCGAGGACGACGCCGAGGAACCGGCTCCGCCTCCGCAATCCAAAATCCAAAATCCAAAATCCAAAATCTGACTCATCTCGTCGGCGGCAACTCCACCGCCTCCTCCTTGAATCCGCACACCGGGTGCCCGAAGCCGCTCTTGCTCTTCCCGTCGGCGATGTCGTACAGGATGTTGTCCTGCTTCGGCGCCGGCGAGAGTCCCTTGACCTTCGCGGTCGTCAGGTAGTCGAGGTTCAGCGCGTGGCGAAGCTTCCAGGCGATGTTGTGGTCCGCGCACGAAGTGTCGCCGCTGACGCCGACCGCGCCCACCTTGTTGCCCTTCGCGTCGTAGAGCGCGAGTCCGCCGCCGAACACGTTCACGCCGCCGACGGCCTGGCCGACCATCGGGTCCTTCTCGGTGCCGTACTTCGGCGCGTCCGTCCCCTTGCCGTACGCCGCCTCGGGATCGACCGGATTGCTGAACTGCAGCCCAAAGAGCGAGCCGCCGGGCTGCGTCCCCGCCCAGAGGTTCGCGGTCGAGAGCGCGTCCACGGTGCCGCCGGCGCCGCTCGGGAGATTGAACGCCGCCGCGGTGTTCGCCTTCTGCGCGGAGATCACCCGGCTGCCCGGCCACTGGCTGATCCGCGTGGGGCCCGTGAACGTGACCGCGCAGACGCGGCCGTCCTGGTCCATCACCGTCGCCCACATCTGGTTGCCGAGGCCGCCGTTGCCGTCCTTGTTCGGCGACACGCTCTTGAGGGCCTTCGTCAGCGCGGCGTGGATCTCCGCGTCGCTGGCGCCGAGGCCCAGGGCGGCGCATCCGTCCGCGTACGAGCGCGCCGGCAGGCAGAGCGCCGCGGGAAAGGCGATGGCCAGGGGAAGAAATCTTGCTTTCACGGGTTCCTCCTCTCGCATCCGGAGGGCGGATGCGGCGGCCGAAGCGTATCCCACAGGCGTCGTCGTTGTAGGCTTGGCGCGTTCTGAGTCTCGCCGCCGGAACTCACCTCGGCCCCTACGAGATCCTCGCGCCTCTGGGCGCGGGGGGGATGGGAGAGGTCTACAAGGCGCGCGATTCGCGTCTCGAGCGCACGGTGGCGATCAAGGTTCTCCCGGAGCACCTGTCGGCGAACGCGGAGCTGCGCCAGCGCTTCGAGCGCGAGGCGAAGACGATCTCGCAGATCACGCATCCGCACATCTGCGCGTTGTATGACGTCAATCGCGAGGGCGAGACCGAGTACCTCGTGATGGAGTACCTCGAGGGCGAGACGCTCGCGGATCGGCTGGCCCGCGGCCCGCTTTCCGTCGAACAGACGCTGCGCTTCGGGATGGAAATCGCCGATGCGCTCGACAAGGCGCATCGCCTGGGGATCGTGCATCGGGACCTGAAGCCTGGCAACGTGATGCTGACGAAGTCCGGAGTGAAGCTGCTCGATTTCGGACTGGCGAAGTTCCAGCGGGGTGGCGCGGGCGGCGCCGCGATCAGCGACTCGGGGCTGGCTACGGAGATGCCGGCGAGTAAACCGCTGACCGAGCGCGGCACGGTCCTCGGCACGTTCCAGTACATGTCGCCCGAGCAGCTCGAGGGCAAGCCCGCCGACGCGCGCAGCGACCTCTTCGCATACGGTGCGGTTCTGTACGAGATGGCGACCGGGAAGAAGGCCTTCACGGGGACGAGCCAGGCCTCGCTCATCGGCGCGATCCTCCGCGACGATCCGCCCCCGCTCACCGAGATCTCGCCGCTGACGCCGCCGGCCCTCAATCGCGTCGTGAAGACGTGCCTCGCGAAGGACCCGGAGGACCGGTTCCAGACGGCGCACGACGTCAAGCTGCAGCTCCAGTGGATCGCCGAGGGCGGATCGCAGGCGGGGCTGCCCGCCCCGGTCCTCGCGCGACGCAAGTCCCGCGAGCGGCTCGCCTGGGTCGTCGCGGTCGTGGCGCTCCTGGCCGCGGGCCTCGCGACGTACGGCTATCTGCGGCGCGCTCCGGCGCCGGCGGCGCGCATCCGCTCCTATCTCCTGCCTCCCGAGAAGACGGAGTTCGCGGTCCTGGACGCCAACACCGGTTCTCTGAGCCTCTCTCCGGACGGGCGTATGGCGACGTTCGCGACGCACGCCGGCGGCGGAAAGTCGGTCCTCTGGGTCCAAGCGCTCGGTGAGGCGACTGTTCGACCGGTCCCGGGCGGGGAGGGAGGCACGTTTCCCTTCTGGTCCCCGGACAGCCGCTCGATCGCATTCTTCGCGGGAGGGAAGCTCCAGAAGGTCGACGTCGCGGGCGGACCGCCCTTGACCGTGTGCGACGCGGCGGATGGGCGCAGCGGCGCCTGGAGCCGGGACGGCGTCATCCTCTTCTCCCCCGATCCGACGAGCGGGGTCTTTCGCGTCCCGGCGGCCGGCGGAAAGCCGGCGCCCGTGACGACGCCCGATCTAGCCCACGGGGAGACGACGCACCGCTGGGTCACGTTCCTGCCGGACGGCAAGCACTTCCTCTACCTGGCCGGCACCCATGGGGCCGGCGCGAAGAGCGAGACCAATGCGATCTACGCCGCCTCGCTCGACTCGAAGGAGAGAGCGCTCGTGCTGCAGGCGCGCTCCAACGTCGTCTACGCCTCCGGGCGGCTGCTCTACCTGCTGGACAAGGTCCTGGTGGCGCAACGCTTCGATCCCGACACGCGGAAGCTGTCTGGCGATCCGGTGCCCCTCGCGGAGGGGGTCCAGTACGACCCGGGGTTCTTCCGCGGCAACTTCGCGGCGTCGGAGGACGGGCTCCTCCTGTACGCGACCGGCGCCGGCAGCCCGAAGACCCGGCTGCGCTGGTACGACCTGACGGGAAAACCCGTGGGCGATCCCGTGGGCGAGCCGGCCGAGTACACGAGCGTCACGATCTCCCTGGACGGCAAGCGGATCGCCGCGGGGATCGCCGACCCGTCCAACGGTCTGCCCAGCATCTGGATCTTCGACGCGCGCGGCACCCGTTCGCGGCTGACGACGGCCCCGCCTCAGACGGACTTTCCGGTCTTCTCCCCGGAGGGCGACCGCGTCGCCTATGGCCGGACGGACGGTCACCACACCGAGGTTCGGGTCAGGTCCACGACGGGGGGAGCGGAGACGACGGTGCTGAGCGTCGAGGACGTCTTCGTCCGCCCGATCGACTGGTCCCGCGACGGACGCTTTCTGGCGCTCGAGATCGCCGGTAGCCGAAACAAGACGGGCGGTGACGTCTGGATCATTCCGATGACCGGAGACCGCAAGCCTTACGCCTTCCTCGCCACCGGCGCCGGCGAGTCGTATCCGTTTTTCTCGCCCGACGGCCATTGGCTTTCGTACCTCTCCAACGAGTCGGGTCGCGCGGAGCTCTACGTCGCTCCATTCCCGGGCCCCGGCGGGAGGTGGCAGATCTCGACCGACGGAACCGGAGGCGGCGGGTTCTCGGGCAATGGACTGGAGATCTTCTTCGGGAATTCCCGGACGAACGAGTCCACGGCCGTCGAGCTGACGGCAAACGCCACCGGCCTCGACGTCGGACCTCCGCGCCCCCTCTTCCAGATGCCCACCTTCACGGCGATCGCCATTTCGCACGACGGACGGCGGTTCCTGCTCGCGACGCCGCAGGAAACGCCCGAGCCTTCGCGCGTGAGCCTGGTCAGCCATTGGACCGCGGGGCTCAAGTGATTTTGGATTTTGGATTTTGGATTTTGGATTGAGGCCGACGTGACGCTGGCGGCAGGCACCCGCCTCGGACCCTACGAGATCTTGGCGCCCCTCGGCGCCGGCGGCATGGGCGAGGTCTATCGCGCGCGCGACGCGAAGCTCAACCGCGACGTCGCGATCAAGGTGCTGCCGGAGGCCGTGGCGGAGGACGCCGAGCGGCTCGCGCGGTTCCAGCGGGAGGCGCAGGTCCTCGCCTCGCTGAACCACCCGCACATCGCCGCGATCTACGGCCTCGAAAAATCCGGCAACCTCGAGGCACTCGTCCTCGAGCTGGTCGAGGGCGAGACGCTCGGCGAGCGGATCGCGGCGGGTCCGATCCCGATCGACGAGGCCCTCGCCGTTGCGCGCCAGATCGCGGAGGCGCTGGAAGCCGCGCACGACAAGGGGATCGTGCATCGCGACCTCAAGCCCGCCAACGTGAAGCTCACGCCGGAGGGCAAGGTCAAGGTCCTCGACTTCGGCCTCGCCAAGGCGTTGAACGCGGATTCCTCCTCGCCCGACCTGACGCGCTCGCCCACGATCACGGCGGCGGGGACGCAGGCCGGAGTGATCATCGGAACGGCGGCGTACATGTCGCCCGAGCAGGCGCGGGGGAGAGGCGTCGACAAGCGCGCGGACATCTGGGCGTTCGGCGCCGTGCTCTACGAGATGCTCTCGGGCCGCCGGGCGTTCGAGGGGGAAACGGTGTCGGACATCCTGGCCGCCGTCCTGCGCGCCGACATCGACTGGGCCGCGCTGCCGGCGCAGACGCCTCCGTCGGTGCGGCGCGTGCTGCGCCGATGCCTCGACCGCGATCCGAAGACGCGGTTTCACGACATCGCCGACGCGCGGCTCGAGCTCGACGAGGCGCCGGAGCCCGGCGCGGCCGCCGCCCCGACCGCGTCGGCGCCGGAGCGTCGGCTGCCCTGGCTCTTCGGGATGGCCGCCCTCGCGCTCCTCGCGGGCGTCGGCTGGTGGAGAGCGCTCCCGGTCGCCTCCCCCCGGCCCGTCGCGACGCGGCTTTCCGTCGTTCTTCCGGCCGGGGATCGGCTTCCGTACGACCAGGAACCGAACATCGCCTTGTCGCGGGACGGCCGGCAGCTCGTCTACGTCGCGGAGCGCGCGGGTTCACCCGCCCTGTATCTGCGCGCCCTCGACGCCGCGGAGGCCAGGCCGATCGAAGGCACGTCCAACGCGACGAGCCCCTTCTTTTCTCCGGACGGCGGCTGGATCGGGTTCTTTGCCGAGGGCAAATTGAAGAAGGTGGCGGTCGGAGGCGGGCTGCCGATCGCGCTGGCCGACGTTTCGACTCCGCGGGGAGGCACCTGGCTCGAGGACGGCTCGATCATCTTCAGCCCCGAGTACACCGCGGGGCTGCAGCGCATACCGTCCGCTGGCGGAAAGCCGGAAGTTCTGACGCGGCCGGACGTGTCCCGGGGGGAGAGGACCCACCGCTGGCCCGATGCGCTGCCCGGAGGCGCGGATGTCCTCTTCACGATTGGGCTGGCGAGCAGCCCGTCGGACTACGACGGCGCGGAGATCGCGGTCTTGAACGTGGCGAGCCGCAAGGTGCGCAAGGTGTTCGACGGCGGAAGCATGCCCCGGTACGTGCCTCCGGGTCATCTCGCTTTTCTTCGCGGCGATTCTGTCCTCGTGGCCCCGTTCGATCCGGAGCGCCTCGGCGTCACGGGCGCGGCCGAGCCCGTGGTCGAGAAAGTGAGCGGCGATCTCGCGGGAGGCAGCGCCTACTTCGCGACGGCGCGCAACGGAACTCTCGTCTACGCCCGGGGTGTCGAGGCGCAGGACCGCGCCCTCGTCCTCGTGAATCGCAACGGCGAGGCCGTCGATTTGCCGCTTTCGCCGCGCCACCTTCTGGCGCCGCGCTTCTCGCCGGACGGCAAGCGCCTGGCATTCTCGGTCGGTGCGGGCACCGGCAGGGACGACGATGTCTGGACGTACGACATTGCCGGAGGCATCCTCGCGCGCCTGACGTTCGGGAACTCGGGCCTCGTGGCGGTGTGGGCCCCCGACGGGAAGCGGATTGCGTACGGCTCGGTTCGCGGCGGAGTGGAGGGCATCTACGTCAAGTCGGCCGACGGCGGCGGCCAGGAAGAAGCGCTCCACATTCTCAAGGCCAGCGCCGAGACCCCGAGCGCCTGGTCCGCCGACGGAGGGACCCTCGCATTCCTGAGCCTCTCTCCCACGGTCGGAATCTGGCTGCTGCCGCTAGGCGCTGACTCGAAGGCTCGGGAGTTCGAGCCGGGCGCTCTGACGGCCCGTTTTTCGCCCGACGGACGGTGGATCGCCTACCAGGTCGGCATTCCGGGCGACATCTTCGTCCGGCCGACCGACGGGTCGCCGGGGAAGTGGCAGATCACGACCGACCGGGGCTCGTGGCCCGTCTGGATCGGCAACGAGATTTTCTTCGTTCGCGAAGGAGGCGACATCCTTTCCGTCGCGGTCGAGACCAGTCCCGCGTTTCGGGCCGGAGCTCCGCGAACGGTCTATCAGGGGAAAGGGCGCTATGACGTGCGGGGCGTGTTCGCACTGTTCGACGTGTCGAGCGACGGGCAACGGTTTGTCCTGATGAAGACGAGTCCCCGGACGGACGCCGCCAATCGCCTTGATGTGATCCTGAACTGGCCGACCGAGCTCCAGCGCGTCGCGCCGGCCGGGAAGAGATGAGGGCCGCTAGGCCGTGACGGGGCGCGCGGCGTCCTTCTTCGCGTACCGCGTCGCGACGTAGTCGTCGACCAGCGCGCGGAACGCGCTCGAGAGCTCGTCGTAGTTGCCCTTCAGCGTCGTGAAGTGCTGGCCGTCGATGTAGACGGGGCAGTGCGGCTCCTCGCCCGTGCCGGGCAGCGAGATCCCGATCGACGCGGCCTTCGACTCGCCGGGACCGTTGACGACGCAGCCCATGACGGCGAGCGTCATGTTCTCGACGCCCTCGTACTCCGTCTTCCACGTGGGCATCTGGTCGCGGATGTAGCCCTGGATGCGCTCAGCCAGCTCCTGGAACGTCGTCGAGGTCGTCCGCCCGCAGCCGGGGCACGCGGTCACGCTCGGCGCGAAGGCGCGGATGCCGAGCGACTGAAGCAGCTCGCACGCCGCGTAGACCTCCTCGCGCCGGTCGCCGCCGGGCCGCGGCGTCAGCGAGATGCGGATCGTGTCGCCGATGCCCTCGTTCAGCAGGACGCCCATCGCGGAGGAGGACCACACGAGCCCCTTCATCCCCATGCCCGCCTCGGTCAGCCCCAGGTGCAGCGGCTGGTCGGTCCGCGACGCGAGGTCGCGGTAGACCGCGATGAGGTCGAGAGGCCGCGAGACCTTGCAGGAGATGATGATCTGGTCCTTGCGCAGGCCCGACTGCAGCGCGAGCTCGGTCGACTGCAGGGCGGACAGGACCATGCACTCGTTGATGATCTCCTCCGACGTGTGCCCGAGGTCTCTGTCCGTGTTCTCCTGCATTTTCTCCATGACGAGCTCCTGGTTCAGGGAGCCGCCGTTGACGCCGATGCGCACGGGCTTGCCGTTGTCGCGCGCGATGTGGCAGATCGTGGCGAACTGCTCGTCGCGGCGCGCGCCCTTGCCGACGTTGCCCGGGTTGATCCGGTACTTGTCGAGCGCCCGGGCGCAGTCGGGGAACCTGGTCAGCAGGACGTGGCCGTTGTAGTGGAAATCGCCGATGAGCGGCGCGGTCGCGCCGGCCGCGAGCATGCGCCGCTTGATCTCGGGCACGGCCGCGGCGGCCTCGGGGACATTGACCGTGACCCGCACCATCTCGGAGCCCGCCTGCGCGAGCTCGATGCACTGCTTCGCCGTGGACGCGACGTCGGCCGTGTCCGTGTTCGCCATCGACTGGACGACCACCGGCGCGCCGCCGCCGACCAGGACGTTCCCGACGCGGACACCCACGGTGGCGTGGCGCTGCCTGTGACTCATGGACCCTTCAATTTACCAGAGGACGGCTTGTCTACACGCGGTCGGACGAGGCCGACATGGCGGCCAGGGCGCCGTCCGGGACCTGGGTGAAGTCGGCCGCGGCGCTCATGAGCTCGTCGTGCTCGACGGCCCGCGAGAGGACTTCCGCGTTCGTCGCGCCGCTCTTCTTTCCGAGGAACGGCTTGATGAAGAACATCAGCACGTCGCGCCAGGGCATGTTGCGCATCAACCGGGAAGTGAGCCCGAACGCCTGGCGCGGGAAGAAGATGAACTTGCGGAGGATCAGACGCTTCAGCTCTCTCGACCGGACCTCGTGGATCTTCTCGCCCGAGAGCACGGTCGGGTCGATCGACGAGCACTTGAAGTACTTGTACCAGTCGCGCGTGTCGTCGACCAGGCCGCGTTCGACGTACTCCTTCCACAGCGGCGTGCCACGGTAGACGCACAGCCGGTTGAACGCGAAGGTGTCGAGCGGCAGCTTCTCGGCGAAGCGGAACGTGTCGCCCATGTCCTCCTCCGTCTCGTCCGGGTTGCCGACGACGAAGAATCCGTGGACGATCTCGATGCCGGCCTTCTTCGCGGCGTGGACCGCGATCTCGGTCTGCTCGAGGGTCTGCTCCTTCTTGAGCCGGTCGAGGATCTTCTGGCTGCCGCTCTCGATGCCGAACATGAGCGTGCGGCAGTGCGCCTTCGCCATCGCCGGGAAGAGATCCTGCAGACCGAATCCACGCGCCCCTCGCAGCCCCACTGGATCGTGATCCCCTCGTCGGCGATGCCCTTGCAGATCGCCTCGATCCGCTTGGGCTGCAGGAGGAAGTGGTCGTCGACGAAGTAGACCGCGCCGTAGCCGTCTTCCTGCAGCCGTTTCATCTCGGCGACGACGTGCTCCGGGCTGCGCGAGCGCCACTTGCCTTCGTTGAAGATCGGGATGTCGCAGAAGACGCAGGGCCACGGGCAGCCCCGCGAGGTCTGCATCGTCGTGAAGCGCTCTAGCGACAGCACCATCGGCACGTCGAGCGGCATCGACTCGACGAAGTCGAGCGGCAGGCTCTCGCGATCCGGAAACGGCCACTGGTCGAGATTGCGGTCCAGCATGCGCGGGGGGTTTTCCCGCACGTTCCCGGCGGCGTCCTGCCAGGTCACGCCGAGAACTCCCGAGGGGTCGTCGAGGTGTGCGAGGAGATCGAGGATGAGCTGCTCGCCGTCGCCGCGGCAGACGAAGTCGACCTCGGGGACCTGCCTCTTGACGTGCTCGGCGTTGAGCGTCGCGAAGACGCCGCCGAAGGCGATCCGGACCCCCGGAGCGGCGGACTTCAGGGAGCGCGCCAGGATCTTCGCGTAGGGATAGCTCGTGGTCGAGAGAAAGCTCAGGCCGACGAGGTCCGGCTGTTCCCGCTGCATCTCCGCCACGATGACGTCGTTGGGCGTCTCCGGATTGGCCTGATCGAACAGCCGGACCTCGTGCCCGGCGCGTTTCAGAACCGAGGAGAGCGACATGATGCCGATGGGCGGAAAGCCCATGACCTGCAGTCGTCCGTTTTTCCCGCGAACATTGCCGGGAATCGCGTAGAACTGCGGGTCCCGAATGTGGACCAGGAAGACCTTCATGAAGAGTCAAAGGTATCACCGCGGCCCGCGGCAGGTCGGGGAAACGCAGGCCCGCGTTGTATTCTGCCGGCTCAGACTCCTGACGTCCCGTTTCGGGGGCCAACCGACGAATGAGGGAAAGTCGCATGCGGACCCTCTCCCAGTGATTTGAGATGACCCTTTCCGCGGGTACAAAGCTCGGCCCCTACGAGATTCTGTCGCCCCTCGGCGCGGGCGGGATGGGCGAGGTCTACAAGGCGAGGGACACGCGGCTGGAGCGGACGGTCGCTGTCAAGGTGCTGCCGTCCCACCTCTCGGACTCTCCCGAGGTGCGGCAGCGCTTCGAGCGCGAGGCGAAGACGATCTCCCAGCTGTCGCATCCCCACATCTGCGCGCTGCACGATGTCGGCAACGAGGGCGGGGTCGAGTACCTCGTCATGGAGCTTCTGGAGGGTGAGACGCTCGCGGACCGCCTCGCCCGGGGACCGCTGCCGCTCGAGCAGACGCTGCGCTTCGGCCAGGAGATCGCGGACGCGCTGGATCGCGCGCACCGGCAGGGGATCGTGCACCGGGATCTGAAACCGGGAAACATCATGCTCACGAAGTCGGGCGTGAAGCTGCTCGACTTCGGGCTTGCGAAAGCGCTCCCCTCTCCCGGCGGGAGAGGGGTCGGGGGTGAGGGGCTCACGTCTCTGCCGACGCAGCAGAACCTGACGCAGGAGGGGACGATCCTCGGGACCTTCCAGTACATGGCGCCGGAGCAGCTGGAGGGGCGCGAGGCGGACGGGCGGACGGACATCTTCGCCTTCGGCGCGGTGCTCTACGAGATGGCTACGGGCACGAAGGCGTTCTCGGGAACGAGCCAGGCGTCCCTGATCTCGGCGATCCTGCGCGACGAGCCCGCGCCGATCGCACAGCGGCAGCCGACCTCGCCGGCCGCGCTCGACCGCGTCGTGCGGACCTGCCTCGCCAAGGATCCGGAGGAGCGCTGGCAGTCGGCGGCCGATCTGAAGCGCGAGCTGCGCTGGATCGCGGGGGGCTCGGCGACGGGGCTCCCCGCTCCGGCGATGCCGGGGGCCGCCTCGGTTCGCCGCTCGGGCCGCGCCGCCTGGATCGTCGCCGGCCTCGCGGTCGCCGCGGCGATCGCGGCCGGCGTCGGACTCCTTCGGGCGCGCGGCGCGCGCCCCGAACCGGTCCACGCCTTCCTGGATCCGCCGCCGAAGACGGGCTGGCAGCTGACGGGCGACGAGGCCGCGCCGCTGGTCGTGTCCCCGAATGGTTCGAGCGTCGCGTTCGGCGGAGGCGGAAAGCTCTGGGTCCGCTCGCTGCGCACCGGCGAGGTGACTCCGCTCGCCGGAACCGAGGGAGGGACGTTCCCCTTCTGGTCCGCCGACAGTCGGTCGATCGGGTTCTTCTCGGGGGGAAAGCTGCGGACGATCGAGGCCACGGGCGGACCCACACAGGCGCTCGCCGACGCGCCGACGCCGCGCGGGGGCACGTGGGGACCGGACGGCACGATCGTCTACACGCCCGACTTCCAGGGCGGTCTCTTTCGCGTGCCGGCCTCGGGCGGGACCCCGAAGCCGGTCACGGAGGTCGACAAGACGCACCACAGCACGCACCGGTGGCCCTGGATGCTGCCGGACGGAAAGCACGTCCTCTACCTCGCGGCGAGTCACCTGAACCCCCGCTCGGAGGACTCCGGGATCTACGCGGTTTCCGTCGATGGCGGGCCGTCGACGAGGCTGCTCGCCTCGTACGGGAGCGCGCAGACCGTGCCGGGGTGGCTCCTGTCGGTCAGCGAGGGACACCTCGTGGCGTGGCCGTTCGACGCCGCGCGGCTGAGAGTCACGGGCAAGGCCCGGCGAGTCCCGGCGGATGCCAACTTCGACTACGGAACCTGGAGGGCCGTCTTCTCGGTGTCGCGAAACGGGATCCTCGTCTACCAGGCGGCGCAGGAGCAGGCGAGGGGCCAGCTCCAGTGGATGGATCTCGCGGGCCACGTCGAGGCCAAGATGGGAGAGCCCAACAACAGCTACGCGCTGCGCCTCTCGCCGGACGGCACGCGCGCGAGCGTCATCGAGGGAGATCCGAACAGCGACCTCTGGATCTACGAGCTGGACCGGGGCTTCCGCACGCGGCTGACCCAGAGCGAGCAGGTCATCCTGACCCCTCTCTGGACGCGCGACGGTGGCGAGATCCTGTACGTCAGCGGCACGAGCGCGACGGTGGGGTCCGATTACACGCTGCTGCGCCGCTCCACGTTCGGCGGAGGCAAGGTCGCCGAGATCGCGCGCTCGAAGGTTCGCATCGAGCCGACGGATCTGTCACCCGACGGAAAGTGGCTCGTCGTGGACCGGGGCGTGATCGGCGAGACGAGGATCTGGCTCTATCCCATGGCCGAGCCCGACAAGGCGGCCGCGCTGATGGACTCCCCGAATCTGCAGACCGACGGGCGCGTCTCGCCAGACGGGCACTGGTTGTCGTACACACAACTGCAGGGAGGACGGCTCGAGGTGTTCGTCGCGGCATTTCCGTCGGGCACCGGGCGGCAACAGGTGTCCGCCGCCGGGGGGAGCGCCGCGCGCTGGTCGCCGGACGGGCGGACCCTCTACTTCGTTTCGCAGGACAACGAGCTGATGGCGGCGGCCGTCGAGCCCCAGGGGCCGATGCTTCGGGTCAGGAAGGTCGAGCCGCTCTTCGCCGTGCAGCTCTTCACCGGCCCGCGCGTCTCCGGGGCCTTCGAGTTGGCTCCGGACGGGAAGCGGTTCCTCGTGAACAGCTCGGGCAGCGTCGAGCCGCCGAGCATGCATATCGTTACGGGCTGGACACCCGAGGCGGGCCCATGACCGTCTCCGCCGGCTGACGGCTCAGCGAACCGGATCCCTCCCCTTCGCTTCGCTCAGGGTCGGGATGACCGAGCCGCCGGCATCGGCAGCTCGGTCAAATCTCCGCGGGCCCCGCCGCGTCGGGGAGGGTCTGCGGCGGCGGCGCGTGGTGGGCCACCGGTTCCGGGAGCCGGAGGAACATCGCGGCGGCGACGAGGCCCAGCGCGAACGTCGACGCCCAGAGGATCCGGGCGCCCAGCCGCTCGAGGACGATGGTCCCCGCCCAGGGGCCGATCGCGAAGGCCACCGAGAACACCATCGTGTAGAGGCCACTGTACTCGCCGCGCCGGGAATCGGGCGCGATGTCGGTCGCGTAGGCCGCGGAGGCCGGGAAGAACAGCATCTCGCCGAAGGTCCAGAGGACGACGGTCGCGGCGAGCGACCAGAAGTCGCGGGCGAAGGCCATCGCGCCGAATCCTGCGCCCGAGAGGACCGCGCCGAGCGCGAGGGTCTGCCGGTGCGGCCAGTGCGCGGTCGCGGCGTTGAGCGGGATCTCGAGCACCACGATCAGCAGGCAGTTCAGCGAGAACAGCAGGCCGAACGTGGCGGCCGAGAGCCCGAGGTCGCGCACGATGAAGAGCGGCATCGAGGAGATGTGCTGGAAGAAGATGACCGTCACCGGCAGGACTCCCGCGAGGAAGGCGAGGAAGCGAGGGTCCGCATGCGCCGCCGTGGAGAGACGCAGCCGCGTGGACGTAGAGACGCTAGCCAGGTTGGCGGGGTTCGACGCGTGCGGAGCGCGGGGGCGCGACGGGAGGCTCGCTGCGGACAGCACCGTCGCCGCCGCGAGCGACGTCGCACCGTCGACCAGGAAGAGATATCGGAACGACAGCGTCGCCAGGACTCCTCCGATGGCGGGTCCGATGGCCATGCCGAGATTGATGGCGAGGCGATAGACGGCGAACGCGGATTTGCGGCGCACGGACTCGACCGCCTCGCCGAAGAAGCTCATGGCCGCCGGGCGGAACGCCTCCGTCAACATCGCCAGCACGACCGTGACGATCCCGATCACCAGCATCGACTGCGCCTGCGGGTAGAGCAGCAGCATCGCCCCGGAGCAGAATAGGGACGCCCGCATCACCGGCACGGCGCCCCAGCGGTCCGCGAGCCGTCCCGCCAGCGGCGCGGACACGATCGCGCCGGCTCCGTAGAGAAAGAGGACGAAGCCGGCCTTCTCCGCCGAGAACCCGCGCTCGCGCGTCAGGTAGAGGACCAGGAACGAGAGCACCATGGATCCCGCCCGGTTGACCAGCTGGGAGGCCGAAACGATCCAGACCGGGCGCGGCAGGTGCCTGAGGTCCTTCCAGTACTTCAGCATGCGCCCACCGGCATGTGTTGGTACGCGATGCGCTGTTCCGGGTTTTAGAGGTGTCTCAGGAGCCAGCCGGCCACGAGCGCGGCGAGCGCGAGCGCGAACATGAACCCGAGCACGTAGAGCAGGATCGGCAGGAAGGGCGTGGCGCCAGGGTCTTCCTCGGGGTCATCCATGAATCCCCTGCGCGGCCAGCCAGCGCTCCGCGTCGATGGCGGCCTTGCAGCCCTCGCCGGCGGCCGACACGGCCTGCCGGTAGGTCGGATCGGCGACGTCGCCCGCCGCGAAGACGCCCTCGACCGAGGTGTAGGTCGAGGGGTGCTTGACGCGCAGGTAGCCGACGTCGTTCATCTCGAGCTTCCCTCGGAAGATGGCGGTGTTGGGCATGTGCCCGATCGCGATGAAGACGCCCTGCGTCGCGAACGGCGTCCGCGCGCCGCTGCGCAGGTCGCGCAGCGTGACTGCCCGTGACGCCTCCCGGCGCCGCGCCCTGGATGTCGTCCACCGCCGCGTTGAGCATCCACTCGATCTTCGGATTGTGATGCGGCGCGATCCAGCATGATCTTGGACGCGCGGAACTCCTCGCGGCGATGCACGACGGTGACCTTCGACGCGAACTTGGTGAGGAAGTTTGCCTCCTCCATCGCGGTGTCTCCGCCGCCGACCACGATGACCTCCTTGCCCTTGAAGAAGAAGCCGTCGCAGGTGGCGCAGGCCGAAACCCCGTGGCCCATGAGCCGCGATTCGGACTCGAGCCCGAGCAGCTTGGCCGAGGCGCCGGAGGAGACGATGACCGCGTCCGCCGTGATCGAGCCGCCCCCGTCGAGGCTCAGGCGGAACGGGCGGCTCTCCACGTCGACGTCCGTGACCGTGTCGAGCACGACCTCGGTGCCGAAGCGCTTGGCCTGCTCGCGGAAGACCTCCATGAGCTCGGGCCCCTGGATCCCGTCCTGGAAGCCGGGATAGTTCTCGACCTCGGTCGTGATCGTGAGCTGTCCGCCCGGCTGCGGACCCTCGAAGACGACGGGGCGAGAGCTCGGCGCGCGCGGCGTAGAGCGCGGCGGTCCAGCCCGCGGGGCCGGAGCCGATGATCGCGATGCGGTAGTGGGACTTGGTCGGCGGCATGGCGCGGGAGAATATCAGCGGCGCGCCCCGTTCTCGCGGGCCGTTATCATCCGCTCGTGCGCCCCGCGCGATCTCGCCGGCTCGACGGCTTCGGCACCACGATCTTCACCGAGATGACCCGGCTCGCCCAGCTGCACGGCGCCATCAACCTGTCGCAGGGGTTTCCGGACTTCGACGGGCCGGACCTCGCCAAGGACGCGGCGATCGCCGCGATCCGGGACGGGTACGGACAGTACGCGCGCATGAGCGGCGCCGCCGAGCTGCACGCGGCGCTCTCGGCCAAGTACCGCCGCGACTGGGGTCTCGACTACGCCGCGGACTCCGAGTTCACGGTGACCTCCGGCGCCACCGAGGCGATCTTCGCCGCGATCCAGGGCGTCTGCGACCCCGGCGACGAGGTCATCCTCTTCGAGCCGTACTACGACTCCTACAAGGCGAGCGTCGTGATGGCGGGCGCGGTGCCGCGCGTGGTGGCGCTCCGCGGAAGCGAGTGGGCGCTCGACCGCGACGAGGTGTCGGCGGCGTTCACGAAGGCGACCCGCGCGATCCTCGTGAACTCCCCGCACAACCCCACGGGCAAGGTCTTCGCGCCGGATGAGCTCGCGTTTCTCGCGGGGCTGTGCCGGGAGCGCGACGTCCTCTGCATCACCGACGAGGTCTACGAGCACCTGGTCTACGAGGGCCGGCACGTGCCGATGGCGACGCTGCCCGGGATGCGCGAGCGGACGATCACGATCTCCTCCTTCGGCAAGACCTTCTCGCTCACGGGATGGAAGATCGGATGGGCGGCGGGCCCGCCGGAGCTCGCGGGGGCGGTGCGCGCGGCGCACCAGTTCATCACGTTCGCGACCGCGACGCCGCTGCAGCAGGGCGCCGCGGTCGCTCTCGCGCAAGCGGGCGAGGGCTACTACCGGGACCTGCTCGCGGGCTACCGGGAAAGCGCGACTTCCTGGTCCAAGAGCTGGCGCGGATCGGGTTTCGCGTCGCGAGTCCCGCCGGCGCCTACTTCGTGTGCGCGGACTTCCGCCCCTTCGGCTTCGACGACGACCAGGCGTTCGTCCGGCACCTGATCGAGAAGGTCGGGGTCGCCGCCATCCCGCCGAGCGTGTTCTACGATCGTCCGGAGCTGGGGAGGTGGTACGTGCGGTTCGCGTTCTGCAAGAAGAGGGAGACGCTCGAGGCGGCCGTGCAGAGACTGGAGAAGTTGCGCAAGTGAGAGTCGCCCTGATCCAGATGGACCTCGCGTGGGAGGACGTCGCGGAGAACCATCGCCGGGCGCGGCGGCACCTCGAGGCGGCGCTCGCGAAGGGCGCCCGGCTCGCGCTTCTGCCCGAGATGTTCTGCACGGGCTTCTCGATGGACGCCGGCCGCATCGCGCAACTCCCCGGGGGCAAATCCGAGAGCTTTCTCCGGCAGACGGCGCGCGAGCTCGGGCTCTGGATCCTGGCGAGCATTCCGGAGGCGGGGGAGCCGAGGCCCCGCAACATGGCGATCCTCGCGGCGCCGGACGGAAGAGTCACCCGCTACGCCAAGATCCACCCGTTCACCTACGGCGGCGAGCACCGCGTCTACAGCGGAGGCGATCGGGTGGTCACCGTCTCCGTCGAGGGCCTGCGCGTGACCCCGTTCGTCTGCTACGACCTGCGCTTTCCCGAGCCCTTCCGCCTGGCGGCCGCGGACACGGACCTCTTCGCCGTCGTCGCCAACTGGCCGGACGGGCGCCGGGACGCCTGGCGGACGCTCCTGCGCGCGCGGGCGATCGAGAACCTCTGCTACGCCGCGGGCGTCAACCGCGCGGGCGAGGGCGGAGGGCTGCGCTACGCCGGGGACTCCGCCGTCGTCTCGCCGTGGGGCGAGGTCCTGGTCGAGGGCGGCGCCGAGGAGGCGGTCCTCGTCGCGGACATCGATCCCGAGACCGTCCGCGCCACCCGCGCGAAGTTCCCCGCGCTCGAGGACCGGAGGCCGGAGGCGTACCGGCGCTAGGCGGCGAGCTTCAGCTCCGGGCTTCGCTGAGCACTCAGGCCCGGGCGGTCTGCGTCGCGAACGCGGCGAGCGCCTCGCAGCCGCCGGCGATCATCTCCTCGGACACCGAGAAGGAGAAGCGCAGGTGGCCCTCTCCCTCGGGGCCGAAGACGATGCCCGGCACCGTCGCGACGCGGGCGCCGTCGAGGAGCGTCTTCGCGGCCGCGCGCGAGTCCGCGCCCAGCCAGGCGGGCGCCTTCGGGAACAGGTAGAGCGCCGCGCGCGGGGTCTCCAGCTCGAACCCGCGCCGCGCGCAGCCCGGCGACGAGGCGGTCGCGCCGCGCGCGGTAGCCGTTGCGCCACTCCGAGACGAACTCGGTGCCGCGGCGGATCGCCTCGAGCGCGGCCCACTGCGTCGGCGTCGAGACGCCGTTGGTCGTGTAGAGGACGGTGGTCCGGATCGGCGACTGGTACGCCTTGGGGGCGATGACGTAGCCGATGCGCCAGCCCGTCATCGAGTAGCTCTTCGAGAGCGTGTAGACCGTGATCGTGCGCTCGTACATCCCGGGGATCGACGCGATGGCCACGTGCGGCTCGCCCTCGTAGACGAGGTCCTCGTAGGCCTCGTCCGAGATGATCGCGAGACCGCGCTCGCGCGCGAACGCCGCGACCTCCTCGACCTCGGCGCGGGAGAAGACGTCGCCCGTGGGGTTGTTCGGAGAATTCCAGTAGAGGACCTTCGTGCGCGGCGTCGCGGCTCTCGCCAGCGCGCGCGCGAGGCCCTCGCGGCGGGCGGCGTCCGTCGGCACGAGGACGGCATTCGCCTCGTGGTACGCGATCAGGTCCAGGATCGGCGTCCAGTACGGCGAGAACATCAGGACCTCGTCGCCCGGATCGAGCAGGGCCGCGAACGCGGCGTAGAGGCCGTGCATGCCGCCGTTGACGACGATCGGGCTCTCCGCCTCGGCGGGGATGCCGTTGCGCGTGCGCACCTTCTCGAGGATCGCGACGCGCAGATCCGGGATCCCGGAGGACGGCGCATACCGCGTCTCGTTGCGGGCGAGCGCGGAACCCATCCCGGCCTTGACGGGGTCGGGCGTCGCCATCCAGGGCTCCCCGCCCTCGAAGCGCCAGACCTTGTGTCCCGCGGCCAGCAGGTCCATGACGCGGTTGCGCACCACCACGATCTCGGAGAACCCGACGCCGGCGAAGCGGCGCGCGGGGCGGGGAAACGAGCCTTCGGTCACCGGTGCGTCCTCAAATGACCTTCCGCCGGCCGGGGCCCATCAGGAAGTACAGGATCATGCCGAGCACGGGCAGCAGCACCACGACGACCAGCCACAGGAGCTTCGTGCCGCTGTCGGCGCCGCTCTTCAGGATCGAGACGATCGCAATGACGTCGAGCACCGTGACGAGGACCCAGAGCAGGGGATGGCCGAACATCGCGCCTCCTATCTCCTGACCATGCCGTTCCTCACAGCTTCTCCGTGATCGCCTTCTGTTGCGTGAAGAGGTACAGGTACTCGCGGCCGCCGGCCTTCGAGTCGGTGCCCGACATGTTGAAGCCGCCGAACGGATGGACGCCCACGAGCGCGCCCGTGCACTTGCGGTTCAGGTAGAGATTCCCGACGAAGAGCTCGCGCTTGCCGCGGGCGAGCCGTTCGCGCACGCGCGAGTAGAGGGAGCCGGTCAGGCCGTACTCGGAATCGTTCGCGACGCGGATGCCCTCCTCGAAGCTCTTGACCTTCAGGACGGCCAGCACCGGACCGAAGATCTCCTCGCAGGCGAGGCGCGCCTTGGGTTTGATCCCGTCGACGATGGTGGGGAGGACGAAGTACCCCTGCTTCGGGCCGGCCTTTCCGCCGGCCACGATCCGTCCCTCCTTCTTGCCGATCGCGACGTAGTCGAGGATCTTCTTCTGGGCCCCGGCGTTGATGACCGCGCCGATGGTGTTCTTCGGATCGCGGACGTCTCCGACCGTGAGGGTCTTCGTCTTCGCGACGATCCGGTCGAGCAGCTCCTCGTGCACGGACTGATGAACGATCAGCCGCGAGCAGGCCGAGCACTTCTGGCCCTGGAACCCGAACGCCGCGGCGACGATGCCGGCCGCGGCCTCCTCGAGGTCCGCCGTCTCGTCGACGAGGATGAAGTCCTTGCCGCCCATCTCCAGGATGGCGCGTTTGATCCAGATCTGTCCCGGGGCGACGCGTCCCGCCTTCTCGCTGATCTGGATCCCGACGTCCCGGGATCCCGTGAACGCGACGACGCGCGTCTTCGGATGCTCGACGAGCGCGTTGCCCACCGTCGAGCCGCCGCCCGTCAGGAAGTTCAGGACGCCGGGCGGGACGCCCGCCTCCTCCGCGGCCTCCACGAACATGGTGGCGATGCCGGCGGCGTCGGAGGAGGGTTTCAGAACGACCGTGTTGCCCGCGACGAGCGCCGCGGTCGTCATGCCCGTCAGGATCGCGAGCGGGAAGTTCCACGGCGGGATGACCACGCACACCCCGAGGGGGATGTGGTGGAGCTCGTTGGCCTCGCCCGGATACGGAACCAGCGGCTGGGGGCCGCCGAGCTCCTGCATCGTCCGGGCGTAGAACTCGCAGAAGTCGATCGCCTCGGCCGTGTCGCCGTCGGCCTCGGCCCACGACTTGGCCTCCTCGAGGACCATCATCGCGGAGAATTCGTGCTTGCGGCGGCGGAGGATCGCGGCGATCCGCAGCACGACCGCCGCGCGCTCCTCGGCGCTGGTCTCGCTCCAGGCCGGGAAGGCCCGGGTCGCGGCCGCGATCGCCTTCCCCGCGTCGGCCGCGGTGCCCTCCGGGAAGCGCCCGATGATCTGCTTGAAGTCGCAGGGGTTCACCGAGGTGAAGTGCTTCGCGGCGGAGACGGCCTTCCCGCCGATGCGGTTCTCGCCCTGCAAAGGCAGCCGCTTCTGGATCTTCGCGAGCGCGGCGCGGAAGGCGTTGGCATCCGCCTCGACCGAGAAGTCGGTCAGCGGCTCGTTGCGGAAATCAGGAACCACGTCGTCCTCCGGGTGCAGGAATCTATCAGAGCCCCGTGGCACACTCCGGCCGTGAACCTCAAGGGGATGCGGCCGGAGCGCTTCGGGCCGATCGCCTCCTTCTTCTATCGCCTGTGGGCGGAGCCGGCGCTCGCGCCGATGCACGAGCGCATCGCGGCGGAGCCGCCCCTCGAGGAGGGCGCGCTGCTCGACGTCGGCTGCGGTCCCGGACGGCTGACGCGGCGCATCGCGGAGCGGCGTCCGGGGGTCCGCGTCACCGGGCTCGACCCCTCCGCCGACATGATCCGCCAGGCGCGGCGCGCGCCGGCGCCGCCGAACCTCGCGTTTCGCGAGGGCACTCCGGCGACCGCCGGCTTCGCGGAGGCGTTCGACATGGCGGTCTCGATCCTCTCGTTCCACCACTGGGAGGAGCCGGCCGAGGAGCTTGCCGCGGTGCACCGCGCGCTGAAGCCGGGAGGAGTCTTCTGGATCTACGAGCAGGACGCGGAGGCCTCCGCCGCCGAGCTCCACGCCGACCGCGCGCCGCTCTTCGGGTTCCTTCGAGTGCCCGCGGCCTGGCAGAGGCGGCTCGCCCGCGGCCACGGGTTCACGCGCGCCGAGATCGAGACGGCCGTGCGCGAGACCGTCGCGCGGACGCCCTTTCGCACGCTCGCGGTCGCCCACACGGGCTCGACCCTCCGGATCGAGCTCACGCGGTCGGCCTCTTCGTCCCCCGGCCATTGACACGATCCGCCCATCGCCGATAGGTTGGCTTGCGTGCCGCGCCGAACGAAGGCCTCGAGCGCCTGTTGTCCCGGGAAGATGGCCCCTCGGGGTCCGGCGGACACCCGTCTCCTCGCGCCCGGTTGAGAATCGAAGAAGAGACGAACGATGAGCCCGTCGGATTCCCCGGCGGGCTTTTCGCTTTTGGGAGGTCCATGGTTCCATGACGCTCCTCGACGCGGTCGGAGAGACGCCGCTCCTCGCGCTCTCGCGCATCGGCGCCGACGTGCCGGGGCTGCGCCTCCTCGCGAAGGCGGAGTACCTGAAGTACGTCTCGGGCTGTGCCGCGGCGAGCGCGCGCGCCTCGCGGATCGCGCCGTCGGTTCCCTCGACCCGACGGTCCCGTGCACGGCCTCGAGGGTATGAAGCACATGGCGACCGCGATGAAGCCCGCGATCTACGATCCGGCGCTCGCGGATGAGCGGCTCACGATCGCGACGGAGGAGGCGTACGCGATGTGCCGGCGGCTCGCGCGCGAGGAGGGCGTCCTCGTGGGACCGTCCGCCGGCGCCAACGTCGTCGCCGCCCTGCGCGTGGCGCGCGAGGCGAGCCTCTCGCCTGCGGAAGCCGAGCGGACGGTCGTGACGATCCTTTGCGACTCGGGAAGCCGCTACCTCGCGGACCCCTTCCGGGAGGGAGCATGATCCGAGTCCCCGCCGCGGTGCTCGAGGAGATCCGCGCTCACGCTCGCGAGGCCTACCCCGAGGAGTGCTGCGGCGGGCTCCTCGGCGAGGCGTCGGGCGCGGGAATCCGGATCGCGGACGCCGAGCGCATCGCGAACGCCAGCCCGGAGATGCGAGAGAGGCGGTTCGCGGTCGACCCGCGCGACTACCTCCGGCTGGAGAAGCTCGCCGACGCCCGGCGCCTGTCGCTCGTGGGCTTCTACCATTCGCATCCGGACCATCCCGCGGCGCCGTCGGACTACGACCGGGAACACGCGTTCCCGTTTCTGCATTATCTGATTCTGTCGGTCGAGCGCGGCCGGCCCGGGGAGGCGACCTCCTGGGTTCTTTCCGAGGATCGCGGGGTCTTCGAGCGCGAGGAGCTCCTGATGGCCGACGATGCGGGAGCCGACGCCGAAGCCCGCAGGGAGTAACCGATGCCCAGAATTCTGCTGCCCACGCCGCTGCGTCCCTTCGCGGGCGGCTCCGCGAGCGTCGAGGTCGAGGGCGCGACCGTGGACGACGCGCTGCGCCGCCTGGTCGCGGCGCACGGCGGCCTGCGCCCGCACCTCTATGACGACGCGGGAAGGCTGCGCAGCTACGTCAACGTCTACAAGAACGAGGAGGACGTCCGGTATCTCGAGAAGGAGGGAACGGCGCTCGCCGCGGGGGACACGCTCTCGATCGTCCCCTCGATCGCCGGCGGATCCCCGGCGCCGCCCGGCCTCTCGAACGACGAGATCCGGCGCTACGCCCGCCACCTCATCATGCCGGAGGTCGGGCTCGAGGGGCAGAAGCGGCTCAAGGCGGCGCGGGTCCTCGCGGTCGGCGCCGGAGGGCTCGGCTCTCCGCTCGCGCTGTACCTCGCGGCGGCGGGCGTCGGCACGATCGGGCTCGTCGACTTCGACGTCGTCGACGACTCCAACCTGCAGCGGCAGATCCTCTACGGCACGGGAGACGTCGGGCGGCCCAAGCTCGCGGCCGCGGCGGCCCGTCTGCGCGACCTGAACCCGAACGTCGAGGTGGTGACTGTCGAGGAGCGCCTGACCTCGGAAAACGCGCTCTCGGTCGTCGACGGCTTCGACGTCGTCGCCGACGGCACCGACAACTTTCCCACGCGCTATCTCGTCAACGACGCCTGCGTCCTGACCGGAAAGCCCAACGTGTACGCCTCGATCTTCCGGTTCGAGGGGCAGGCGTCGGTCTTCTGGGCGGCGAAGGGACCGTGCTACCGCTGCCTCTACGCGGAGCCGCCGCCGCCGGGCCTCGTGCCGTCGTGCGCCGAGGGGGGCGTGCTCGGCATCCTGCCGGGTTGCTCGGCACGATCCAGGCGACCGAGACGATCAAGCTCCTCCTCGGAACGGGCGAGCCGCTGATCGGCCGGCTCCTCCTCGTGGACGCGCTGGCGATGCGCTTTCGCGAGCTGAAGCTGCGGAAGAACCCGGACTGCGTGATCTGCGGTCCGCGTCCGACGGTCACCCGGCTCATCGACTACGAGGCGTTTTGCGGCGTCGGCGCCGCGTCCGAAGACCCGTCGGAGGGCGCGACGGGGCCCGCGATGGTATCGTCCGCGCCCATGCGTTCGAACGAGGTGTCGGTCGAGGACCTCAAGGCGATGCGCGACCGCGGCGAGTCGTTCGTCTTAGTCGACGTCCGCGAGCCGCGCGAGTGGGCCATCTCGGATCTGCCGGGGTCGGTCAAGATCCCGCTCGGCACCCTTCCGCAGAGCCTCGACAAGCTCTCGCAGGAGGACGAGATCGTCGTCTATTGCCGGACCGGCGGCCGCAGCGCAAACGCGGTGCAGTTCTTGCAAGGGATGGGATTCCCGAAAGCGAAGAACCTGGTCGGTGGGATCAACCTCTGGGCGGAGCGGATCGATCCGACTCTCGCAAAGTACTGACAGGAGCCGACGATGCGCCGAATCGGAATCCTTCTCCTGGTCATCGGATTGTTGGGATTCGTGGTGGCCTCGAGCCAGCGGGGGAGCTACAACTCGGTGGAGGGGGCGCTCAAGTCCACGTTCTCTTCGGACGAGCGCGCCAAGAAGGACGCCTGGGAGACCGGCCGCTGGGTGTTCGTCGGCGTCGCGGTCATGGGGCTCGTCCTGACCGTGCTGCCGGGCAAATCCAGCTGAGCTAATCCTTCTCCTTCTCCTTCTCCTTCTTTCTCTCTCGCTCCTTGTCCTTTTCCCCGGCCGATGAGGCCGCAGGCGCGACGGTCTTGCCCTCCTTCGCCACTCGCGCGTGGAGGGCGTGGAGGGCCGCAGTGACCCGATCGAAGGCCTGCTGCTTCTCGCCGTGAGTCTGCGGCGTCGTGTTGAGGAACTTGCGCGCCAGGATCGAGCGCTCCCGGTCGAGCACGGTCACCCGCAGGTCGGTGTAGCGATCGGCGTAGACGTTGACCGGGATCTCCGCGATGTGCTGGTCGGCCAGGAGACGCACCAGGCTGGTGAAGTCGCCCGCCGGCAGCAGGAGCGAGCGGGGGGCGGGAGGCTTTTGCCCCGCGGGCATGGGCCGGTCCGTGGCACGGCGGCCCTGAACCTCGAGGATGAAGCTTTCGCCCGCGTCTCCGGCCCTGGACTCGGACCGGAGGTGGAGGATGAGCGCGAAGGTCTCGGGCGCGAGAGCTCCCGAGGCCAGCTTCCGCAGGCCGTCGTCGAGACTCGACGCGCCGACCCCCTTCGGACCGGAATCGCGGCACACGGAGAGGAGCTTCCGGGCGAGCGCGTCGAGCTCCGGGGACTGATCGCCCACCGCGTACTGCTGAACGGTCTTGGCGGCGGCGCCGAGCCGCACCTCCACGGCGCCCTTCAGGGCCGGTCCCTCGTTGGGCTTCTGCTCTTCGGGCTTTCGCTCTTCCCGTTCGCCTTCCTCCTCCTCTCCCTCGGAGCCGTAGTGATCCTCCATCACTGCGAAGCGGCCGTCGCGCAGATCCTTGAGGACGGACAGGACGACGTCTCTCGAGACGGTCCGCTGCTCCTTGCCGTCGCAGATCAACAGCCCCCTCCCGAAGAGACGGATCGATGCGAAGTGGTCTACGACGGGCCAGCGGACGTCGACGCGAACGTCGTCGAGCGGCGCCTTGCCCTGGATGCGCCGGGCGAGCTCTCGCGCGAAGCCGTCGGGCTGCGCCGCGTGCTCCTCCGGCGCCTCCGCCGCCCGCGAAAGGGCGGACACGGAGAGGAGCGCCACGAGGCCGACGGCGAGTCTTCGAAAGGGCCGCCTCATGCGTTCTCCTTCGAGCGCCTAGCCGGCGACCGTCGCGACCGGATCGTCTTCGAGCAGGCGATCGATCTTGGCCGCGAGGATGAAGTCGTTCTCGTGGAGACCGCCGATCTTGTGGGTCCAGAGCACGAGGTCCACCTTGTTCCAGTGGATCGCGATGTCGGGATGGTGGCCCTGTCCCTCGGCCAACTCGGCGACGCGGTTGACGAACTTCATGGCGCCGACGAAGTCCTGGAATTCGAAACGGCGAGCGAGGCGAGTGCCGTTCTCCTCGAGCCGCCAGGCCGGCGTGCTCGCGAGGTGTCGGGCCGCCTCGTTCGCGGAGAGCGGAGGGACTCCGCCGCGGCAGGGCACGCAGGATTTCGAGGCGAGATCCTCCATGTCGTCGACCACCGGCGAATCCTACCCGAGCCCCATGTCGAGATAGGATCCCGTGACGCCTGTCGGATCAAGAGGGAGGAACTCGATGCATCGGAACAGGTGGGCCGCGGTATCTCTCCTCGCCCTCTCTCTGGGGTCGTACGTCCTTCTCGCCGGCGCTCCGCTGCTCGCGAGCCCGCTGCGGGCGCAGGGACCGAATGGGGACGGCCCCGTCCTGGTCAACGGAATCGTCCGGGACGGCTCGGGCCAGGGCTGGCCGCTGTACGCGAGGCTCGTCGTGTCCGGTCCGGACTTCCCGGGGGCGACCCTGTTCGCCGATCCGCTCACGGGCTACTACGCGATCGAGCTGCCGGCGGGGTCGGCGTACGACTTCGCGGTCACGGCCGTCGCGCCCGGCTACGTTGCGGGCGGCGGCTCGTTGAGTCTGCTCTCGGCCGCTCAAGACGCGGTCGTCGCGAACTGGAGTCTCGCGGCCGCGCCGTCCTGCAACGCGCCAGGGTACGGCCCCGGCGGTTTCGTCCCGCCGCTCGCCCTCTCCGAGAGCTTCGACGGAGGCGTGCTTCCGCCGGGCTGGACCGTGGAGACGAGCTTCGGAGCGGACTGGACGATCGCCACGGGAGCAGATCCCTGCGGCCAGTTCCCGGGAAATCAGACGGGCGGCTCGGGCCCCTACGCGATCCTGAACAACTTCTGTGACGGTCCTTTCGCCGAGTCGTTCCTGGTGACGCCGCCGATCGATCTGTCGTCCCGTTCGACCGCGGTGATCCAATGGGCCAACGACTTCGTCGACCTCGGATCCGGCACGCTGGCGGCCGTGGAGGTCAGCACCGACGGTGGCGCGAGCTGGACGACGGTCTGGCAGGCGCCGGGGGACCTTCCGGGGCCCGGCGTCCAGATCGCCGACATGTCCTTCGCCGCCGGCCACGCCAACGTGCTCGCACGCTTCCACTACAACGGCTTCTTCTCCTACTGGTGGCAGGTGGATGACGTCCGGGTCGGTGCGTTCGCATGCAGCACGCTCTCGGGCGGTCTCGTGGTGGGAACGGTCGATGACGCGAACACCGGCGGCGGCGTCAACGGGGCCACGGTCACGAATCTTCCGGACGACGGCTCGACGACCAGCTTCGCGACGCCCGACGACCCGGCGCAGGGCGACGGCTTCTACATCCTGTTCGCGGGGAGCGGACCGCAGCCCTTCCAGGCCTCCGCCTCGCTCTACGATCCGCAGACGAAGATCGCCGCGGTCCATCCGAACAACGCCGTCCGCCTCGACTTCGCGCTCCCGGCCGGCTTCCTCGATGCGAGCCCGCGGCCGCTCGCCGCGTTCGTCGGACCTGGCGGCGCGCAGGATCTGACTCTGACGCTGTCCAACTCCGGCCTGAAGGACGGGTCCTTCGTCATCCAGGAGATCAACGTTCCCCCTTCGAGTCCGGCGGCGGCTCTCGCGATCCGCGAGCACCCGGCTCGCCGGACGTATCGAGTGCCGTTTGACCGACGGAACGATCCGAGCCTCCGAGACCTGCCGATTCCGGCGAACGCCCCGGTTGGGGCTCCGGTGCTCGCGGATGCGGGCAACGTCGTCCAGTCGTTCCCCTCGGGCCTGTCAGGGGGCTGGGGCCTGGCCTACGACACGGGCGCCGACCGGCTCTGGGTCACCAACCCCGAGAATTTCGGAGGCGACGGGTTGGAGTACCAGTTTCAGCCGGATGGCACGCCGACCGGCGAGACGATCGATCTTCACGAGGCGGGCGGCTTCTGGCAGGCCGACGGCACCTACAACGCGCGAACCGGAATGCTCTGGCACGTCGACGTGGGCGAGCCCGGCTGCCTCTTCGAAGTCGATCCCGTCGCGAAGGTCGTGACGGGCAACACGATCTGCGGACCGTGGGAGACCTCGCAGCGCACCGTGACGTACGACTACGTGACCGACACGTACTACACGGGCTCGTCCAACGATTCGCGCGTCTTCCACATCGACGGCTCGGGCGCCCTCCTCGAGGTCGCCGACCTCGGCCTGTCGATCGCGGGACTCGCCTACAACCCCACGACGCGGCACCTCTTCGTCGCCAGCGGGTTCGCCGGTCCGTTCGACATCTGGCTGGTGGACGCCGGGAGTTACGCCGTCCTGGGCGGTTTCCGGGTGACCAGCAACGGAGTCCCCGTTCTGACCAACGGCGGCGTCGGCCTGGACGTCGATTGCGGCGGCCGTCTCTGGATCAACGACTCCTCCGCGCAGACGATCTACCAGTTCGAATCGGGCGAGACCGGCTGGTGCGTCGACGACATCCCGTGGCTCTCGGAGAGCCCGGCGGAAGGAACGGTTCCCGGCTCGGGCGGCACGTTGCCGTCCACGGTCACGTTCGACTCGCATGGACTCCTCCCCGGACTTCGCCAGGCCGCTCTGATCTTCGCGACCGACACGCCGCACCCGGTCGATCCGGTTCCGGTCGACTTCACGGTTCTCTTCAACGACGTGCCGCGGGACAGCTTCGCGTGGAATTTCATCTATGGCGCGTCGGGTGCCGGCGTCATGCAGGGATGCGCTCCGCAGCCGCCCACGTTCCTCTTCTGTCCGACCGAGGTCGTGACGCGCCGGAGCATGGCCGGTTACATCGAGCGCGCGGTCCACGGCGCGCTGACGCCGCCGCCGGTGTACGCGGGCGGGTTCGACGACGTCCTCGCCGGCAGCTTCAACGCCAACTACATCCAGGGTCTGGTCGACGACGGCATCACCGCGGGGTGCAGCGACGATCCGCCGCTCTACTGTCCGGATTTGCCCGTCACGCGCGCGCAGATGGCGGTATTCGTGTGGAAGGGCGAGCACGGCGCGCAGTTGCCGCCGCCGTGTACCCCGCCGGGCACCTTCACCGACGTGCCGTGCCCGGGCGGGTTTGCCGTTGACTTCGTCGAGGGCATTTTCTCCGAAGGGATCACGGCCGGCTGCGACGCGGGCCCGCCCGCGCTCTTCTGTCCTGGCGCCAGCATCACGAGCGCGGAGTTGGCGGTGTTCGTAGTGAGAGCCTTTGCGATCCCATATCTTCCATGAAGGAACATTCGAGTTCCCGGCGTTGCCTACTGCTGGGGGCCTGCCTTCGGTGGCCGGCTCGCGATCCCGTACCTGCCATGAGAAACGAAAAGGAAGGAATCGCCATGAGCCCGGTGTCCACGAAAAAGCTCGCGGTCTGGATTCTTTGTGCCATGGGAATCGGCGCCGTGGCCCTGGGCGCGACTCCGCCCATCTCCCGCAAGAGTGCGGATGGCGCTCCGAACGTCAACGTCAGCGGCACGGTGAAGGACGGCTCGGGACATGGTTGGCCGCTCTTCGCGCAGATCCACATCACGTCGGACTCGACGGATGTGCTCGTCTTTTCGGATCCCGTCACCGGCGCCTACTCGGTGGATCTCCCCGGCGCGACCGCCTACACCTTCGCGGTCACGTCGGTCGGCACGGGCTACGCGCCGGGCGGGGGTCCCGTCGTGACGGCCGGCTCGCCCGTCGTCGCCGACTGGACGCTCGTAGCCGGGGCCCTGTGCAACGCACCGGGCTACGGCTCCGGCACCTACGGGCCTCCGGTTCTCGCCGAGAGCTTCGACGGCGGCGTGATCCCTCCGGGTTGGACCGTAGAGAACGCTTCGGGTGGCGTGGCCTGGGAGGTCTACACGGGAGGAGATCCCTGCGGGGCCTTCGACGGGAACCGAACGGGCGGGTCGGGTCCCTACGCCATCGTCAACAGCGACTGCGGGTTTTCGTTCGACGACACGTATCTGATCACGCCCTCGATCGACCTCTCGCTCGGCGCGAACGCCGCCATCCGGTGGGCCAACGACTTTCTCTCCACCGGCTTCGGCGACGTGGCCGACGTGGACGTCTCGATCGACGGAGGCACGAACTGGACGAACGTCTGGCATGGTCCGCCCCTGGGGCTGCCAGGCCCGGGCACGGTGACCGCGGACATGTCGTTCGCCGCGGGACACGCGGACGTGACGGCGCGATTTCACTACCAGCAGTTCTTCGGCTTCTGGTGGCAGGTCGACGACGTGACGATCGGTCCCTTCACCTGTCCGGTCGTGGCGGGTGGCCTGGTGGTCGGGAGCGTCACCGACGCCAACACGGGCCTGGGACTGAACGGCGCAACGGTCGAGAACCTCAACGACGGGACCTCCACGACGACCGTGGCCGCGCCGGGTCAGGGCGACGGCTTCTACTCTCTCTTCTCCGCGGGGAGCGGCTCGCAGGACTTCGAGGCCACGGCGGATCTCCACACGCCGCTCACGAAGAGCGGGGCGGTCACGCCGGATGCGGTGGTGCGCCTGGACTTCTCCCTCGCGGCCGGGCTTCTCGACGCGTCGCCTCGGCCGCTCTCGGCGATCGTCTCGCCGGGAGGCACGCAGACTCTGACGCTCGATGTCACGAACACCGGGACCGGCGACGGAAGCTTCGTCCTTCACGAGGTCGACGTCCCGCCGACTCCCGCGCCGGCGGCGTCCAGGTTATCCAGACCCTCCGTTCCTCTCCACGGCGACGATCTCCGGGAGGCTCGGAGGCGCTTTCTCACCGGCGGGTCCAACGCCTTTTCCGCCGCCCTCCCGAATTCCTCGGTGAACGTGCCGCAGACGGCGAGCGCGGGCGACGTCGTCGGCTCGTTCGCGACCGGACTCGGCGGCGCCTATGGCCTCGCTTACGACACCGGCGTCGACCGGCTCTGGGTCTCCAACTCCAACGCTCCCGGCGCCGGGCTGAACGGCGACGGGTTCGACTACGAGTTCCAGCCCGACGGCACCGCGACCGGCGAAACGATCGACCTCTCGGAGACGCCGAGCCCCTGGCAGGGCGACGGCGCCTACAACGCGAGAACCGGCATGATCTGGCAACCCGAAGTCGCCTTCACGGTCTTCGACCCCCCGCAGTGTCTCTCCGAGATCGATCCCGTCGCGAAGCGGGTCACCGGCCACCGGATCTGCGGTCCCTGGACGAATTTTCCGGGGCTCATCGGTCTCGCCTACGATTACGCGACCGACACCTATTACGCGGGCGATCAGTTCGGCGTGATCACGCACGTCGACGGCGCCGGGAACGTCCTCGATTCCGGATCCACCGCGCTCCAGATCTCGGGCCTCGCGTACAACCCGACCACGGGGCACCTCTTCGTCCAGACCTTCTCGAACGTCCCCTTCGACACGTACGTGTTCGATCCCCATCACAACTACCTGCCGCTGAGCGGATTCACCGTGAAGAGCGGCGGTGTTCCGGTGCTGAACTCGCGCGGCGTCAGCCTCGAGGCCGACTGCAATGGACACCTCTGGGTCATGCACGTGGACGACAAGATCGTCTACGAGGTGGAGTCGGGCGAGACGGGCTGGTGCGTCAACGATATTCCCTGGCTGTCGGAGGATCCGACGACCGGCACGGTACCGGGGTCGGGCGGAGGTTCGATCGTGGCGGGGGGCGCGAACACGCTGCCCGTGACGGTCACGTTCGACTCCGCGGGCCTGCTTCCGGGTCTGCACCTGCGGTCTCTGGTCCTCACGACGGACACGCCGACGCCGGTGGACCCGGTGCCGGTCGAGTTCACCGTGCTCTTCAGCGACGTTCCGGTCGACAGCTTCGCCTGGAACTTCATCTACGGCGCGGCGGGAGCCGGCGTCATGCCGGGCTGCTCCCCGCAGTCCCCCGTCTACGCGTTCTGCCCGGACGAGATCGTGACGCGCCGGAACATGGCCGGGTTCATCGAGCGCGCGGTCCACGGCCGGTTGACCCCGCCGCCGGTGTACACGGGCCAGTTCGACGACGTTCTGATCGGTAGCTTCAACGCCGACTACATCCAGGGTCTGACCAACGATGCCATCACGGCGGGCTGCAACGTGGATCCGCCGCTGTACTGCCCGGACGTTCCGGTCACGCGCGCCCAGATGGCGGTCTTCGTATGGAAGGGCAAGCACGGATTGGAGCTTCCGCCTCCCTGCACTCCGCCCGGCACGTTCACCGACGTGGCGTGCCCGGGTGGGTTCGCGGTCGACTTCATCGAGGGCATTTTCGCCGAGGGGATCACAGCCGGCTGCGACGCGGGTCCGCCCGCGCGCTTCTGCCCGGACGACGGCATCCCGAATTCGCAGATGGCGGTGTTCCTCGTGAGGGCGTTCTCAATCCCGTTCGTCCCCTAGGAGACAGCCGGTTGACCAGAGAGGCCGCATCCCGGATAATCCGCGTCCCGCCAACGACTGGGAGGTCGTTCAATGGTAGGACAACTGGCTCTGGACCAGTGAATCGGGGTTCGAGTCCCTGCCTCCCAGCCAATCAGCTCGGACTCTGAGCGGGCCGCCGAGCGTTCACACAGCCAGCCCTCGAAAACCCTAGCGCGGCCGGGTCGGCGGCGGATGCGTGCGCCACTGGCGGAGATCCATCACGAACGCCTCGACACGCCGGTCCCACGTGTGCTCCCGGAGCGCTCGCGCGCGGGCGCGCCGCCCCATCGCGCCGCGTGCGGTCTCGTCCGCCGCGAGCTCCTGTGCCCTGGCGACGAGCGTCTCGGGGGAATCGAACGTCGCGATCTCGACTCCCGGCGCAAAGAAGTCCTCGAGGCCCGGAAAGGACTCGACCAGCGACGGCACCGCGCAGGAGGCCGCGAAGAAGGCGCGCGGCGTGATGCGGAACGCGTCTTTGTACTTACCCTCGGCGTCGTCCAGGCGCGCGGTCTCGAGCGTCATCCGCGCCCCGTTGAGCGCGGCACGGAGCCGCTCGGGCGTGTCGAGGGGCGCCCGCGTCGGGACGCTCCAGCGCCGCTCGCCGGCGTAGGCGTGGACGCGCACGCGCAGAGTCGCCGCGAGCGCCGACACGAGGGCGTCGCGATAGGGAGTCCACTTCCCGTAATAGAGAACGTCGCAGTCGAGGACGGCGCCATCCGCCGCAGGCCGGCTCGGCCGGTAGAGCTCGGGATCGGTGGCCGGATCGCATCGCTTCGCGCGGACGTCGAGCGCGCCGTAGTCGGAGAGCGTCTGCGGATCCTGCGTGTAGAAGAGGTCGAACTCGGGCGCGATCAGGAGCGACGCCGCGAGACCGTACGGATCCGAAAGCGCGAAGCCGGCCAGCGCGGTGAGCCGGGAGAAGATCCGCAGCGCGCGCTTCGAGAAGTGGAGGGCTCCCCCCAGGCAGACGATCACGTCGGGTAGGCGGATCCGTGTGGTCGCTGACGGCGTCCTCCGGAATCTGGGCCGGTTTCGCGCCGCCTGTCGGCACGAAACCCGCATACCCCTGGGGCTCGATTACCACCGTGCGGAAGGCCCGCTGAAACGCGCGCACGGGAGGGAAGAGGTTGTTGCAGTAGGGCGGCTGGCTGACGTTGCCGAAAAGAAGCAGGGTTTCCACGCGGTCAGCGCTCCTGTTCGTTGGGACAGGAGCGCGGCGCGGAGCGCGCGTCGCGTCGCCGCGAGAGTAACCGGCGTCACCATTTCTTTACATTAATGCAAGGAGGATGGCGCCGCCGCTGATCGTTGGCTGCCATAGAATCCAAAACATGCACATACATGGTGGATCTCTTCGCTCCGTCGGGGCGGTGGGCGATATTTTTCCGCCGCCTTCCTCTTTCTCGCGCTCCTCTCGACATCGGCCAGAGCGGCGCCGGACGGCGGGCTGCCGGCGATTACGCTCACGCCGCTTCCGGGGAGTCTGGAATCGCCGCTCGACATCGTCAACGCGGGCGACGGCTCGGACGCCTCTTCGTGGTGGAGCAGACCGGGCACATTCGGCTCTTCAAGAACGGAGCGTTCAACGCGACCGACTTCTCGACATCCACACCTCGTCGGGTACGACGGAGGGGAGAGGGTCTCCTGGGCGCCGCGTTCCACCCGAACTACGCGAACAACGGCTACTTCTACGTCTATTACGTCAACGACCTCTCGACGCCGACGACAATCGACGATCGCGCGCTACACGGTCTCGGGGCGATCCGAACGTGGCCGACCCGGCCTCGGCGAGGTCCTCTGGTGATCCCGCATCCGACAACACCAACCACTACGGCGGCCACCTCCTCTTCGGTCCCGGACGACTACCTCTACCCGGGGACCGGCGACGGCGGCGGCGGGGCGATCCCCGAACAATGCCCAGAACCTCGACGTGCTGCTCGGCAAGATCCTCCGGATCGACGTCGACGACGGAGCCGTTCCCTGCGGGCAGGCGACCCGGCCGTACGCGATCCCGCCGACCAACCCGTTCGTCGGCGTCACCGGGCCGCGACGAGATCTGGGCCTACGGCGTCCGCAATCCCTGGCGCTTCTCGTTCGATCGCTCGACCGGCGACCTGCTCATCGGCGAGGTCGGACAGGAGCTCTACGAGGAGGTCGACTTCCAGCCGGCGTCGAGCGCGGGCGGCGAGAACTACGGCTGGCACAAGATGGAGGGGTTCCACTGCTACAGCCCACCGACCGACTGCAACGACGGCACCCTCACGCTGCCGGTCCTCGAGGAGACCCACTCCGACGGTGGTGCGCCATCGTCGGCGGATTCCGGTACCGCGGCGCGGCGATTCCCGGGCTCACGGGCGTCTATCTCTATGGGGACCTGTGTCTCGGGCAGATCTGGGCGGCGACCGAAGCCGGCGGGAGCTGGTCCGCGCAGATGCTCCTCGACCCGTCGCTCACGATCTCGAGCTTCGGCCAGGACGAGGCCGGGGAGCTCTACGTCGTCGACCTCGGGGGTGCCGTCTACCGGATCGACCCGGTCGCCAATCCCCTTCCCACGATCACGAACCTGAACCCCGATGCGGTCATCGCCGGCGACCCCGGGTTCACGCTCGACGTCTTCGGAACCGGATTCGTCGACGGCTCGACCGTCCAGTGGAACGGCTCCGACCGGGCCACGAGCTTCGTCTCTGCGACGCATCTGGCCGCCACGATCTCGGCCGCGGACATCGCGGCGGCGGGCATCGAGGCGGTCACCGTCTTCAACCCGCTGCCGGGCGGCGGGACGTCGGGGAGCAAGTCCTTCTTCGTCAACACGACCTTCCTGGACGTGCCGATCGATCACTTCGCGGCGACCCAGATCCAGGCGGTCTTCAACGCGGGGGTCACCGCGGGATGCGACGTCCGCCTCTTCTGCCCGGACCGATCGACCTCCCGAGCGGAGATGGCGGTCTTCCTGCTCAAGGGTTCGCTGGGCTCCGGGTACATCCCGCCGGCCTGCACGCCCCCGGGAATGTTCACGGACGTCCCGTGCCCCGGCCTGTACACCGATTGGATCGAGGACCTGAAGACCCGAGGCATCACGGCGGGTTGCGGGGACGGCACGACCTATTGCCCGGACGCCAGCGTGCTGCGCCAGGAGATGGCGGTGTTCCTGCTCAAGACGAGCCAGGGCTCGGCCTACACCCCGCCCCCGTGCACTCCGCCCCCGGGCCAGGTCTTCGCCGACGTCGCGTGTCCCAGCCAATATGCGGACTGGATTGAAGATCTCTCGACGCGGGGCGTCACCGGCGGATGCGACACCGTGCCGGACTTTTGCCCGACTCGGCCCGTGACGCGAGCCGAGATGGCCGTCTTCCTGACGCTGATGTTCAACCTGCCTCTTCCCTAGGGGGTGGCGGCCAGGGGGACCGTTCCCCCCGGAAGAGACTTCCAGACGGGGCGCTTCGGCGCCCCGTCTGCACATGTTCTTGTGCACCGCGTCGGCTCTCCCGAAGGGGCGGGTCTTTCCTGTTGACCGCACCGTCTGCCGGTGATTAAGTTTTGCCACATTTACGATTCGTTAATTATTTTTGGAGGACTTATGCGTGGGTGTTCGCGGGGGAGTGTCTTTACCATCGCCGTCCTCGTCCTGGGGGCGCTCGTCCTGGGCGTCTCGGGCGCGGCGGCGCAGTCGTCCATCGTCAACGGTGTGGTGAAGGATGGGTCGGGCGGGGGATTCCCGCTGTACGCGCGGATCGACGTCACCGGTCCGGACTACTCGAACACGATCTTCAACGATCCCCTGACCGGGTACTACTCGATCAGCCTGGCGGACGGGGCGACGTATCACTTCGTCGTGACGTCGCAGATCCCCGGCTACAACCAGGGCGTCGCGGACGTTCCCGTGAACGTCCCCGATATCGTCAACGATCCGCCGGGGATCGTGGCGAACTTCGACCTGACGGTGGACTCGGGCCTCTGCATTGCGCCCGGATATACGCCGGGTGAGCCGACTCCCCTCATGAGCGAGTCCTTCGACGGCGGCGAGCTGCCGGAGGGCTGGGAATCGATCGACAACACGGGGGAGGGCTCCTGGGCGATCGTATCGGACTTCGCTCCCTGCAATGAGGTGCCCGGGAATCCGACGGGCGGCTCGGGCGCGTTTGCGCTGATCAACAGCGACTGCGCCGGTTTCGTGTCCCTCGATACGGAGCTGCGGACGGCTTCGATCGACCTGTCCGAGTGGGGCGGGGCGATCCTCAGCTTCCACCAGGACTACTTCAACCTGTTCGACACGGCGGACGTGGACGTGAGCACAGACGGCGGCAAGGGATGGACGAACGTGCTGCGCCAGACGGCGAGCGACCGTGGTCCGACGTCGATCCAGACGGTCCTGCCGAACGTGGCCGGCCAGGCCGACGTGCGTCTGCGGTTCCACTACTACAACGCGAACTTCGCATGGTGGTGGGCGGTGGACGACGTCGTGGTGAGCGGCGCTTCGTGCAACGCGGGGCCGAATGGTCTCGTGATCGGCAACGTGACCGACGCGAACACGAGCAACGGGCTCAACGGCGCGACGGTGAAGAACATGCCGGACGGCGACTCCACGACGACCGTGGCGACGCCGCTCGATCCCAACATCGACGACGGCTTCTACGCGCTTGCGGCGGGCACCGGACCGCAGCCGTTCGAGGCGTCGGATGGCAAGTATCAGTCGGGCAGCTGAGCATTCCGGTGATTCCCAACAGCACGGTGCGTCTGGACTTCTCGTTGGCGGCCGGCTGGCTGTCGGCGAGCCCGACGTCTCTGACCTCGAAGGTGGCTCCGGGGCTGATGGACACGCAGGAGCTGGACATTGCGAATGCGGGTACGGCGGATGCGAGCTTCCAGATTCTGGAGCTCAACGCGCCGCTGTCGTTGACGGCGAAGCGGGGTCCGTTTGCGACGCCGCGCACGAACCAGGAGATCAAGCGTGCGCTGCAGGGAACGCACAAGGTGGCGAACTACAACAAGCACGACACGCGGGGGTACCCGGCGGTTCAGCCGGCGGCGCATCAGCCGCGGAGACTGAACGCGACGGGGGACATTCTGACGTCGTGGAATTCGGGACTCGGGCTGGGCTGGGGGGTGACGTTCGAGCCCTCCGCGAGCGCGGTGTGGATCTCGAACAACACCTACATCGGCGGTGACGACGACAAGATGCACAGCTTCGGGACCGATGGGACGCCGACGGGGAACACGATTGACATCAGCGGGGCTGGCGGGCTGTGGGTTGGAGACGCGACGACCAACACGCGCACGGGCAACCTGTGGGGCGTCAACGTTGGCGGCGACAACTGTCTTGCGGAGATGGATCCGAACACGAAGACGGTGACGGGCAACGAGATTTGCGGATCGCCGTGGTCGAACACCTCGCAGCGCGGGGTGGCGTACGACGGATCGACGGACACGTATTTTGTGAGCGGATGGAACGAGGGGATCATCTACCACATCGACGGGACGGGGGCGGTGTTGGATTCGGCGCAGCTGAATCTGGGCAACTGCTTCCCCTCGCCGGCGTGTGTTTCGGGACTGGCGTTTGACTCCTCGAGCGGGCACCTGCTGGCGATGCAGAACGAGGGTGGAGAGGATCCGATCGTGGTGCTCGACTCGCACAACGGTTATGCGGTGATCGGCAGCATTGCGATTGCCGGGTTTACGGACTTTGGCGGCGCGGGTATGGAGTTCGACTGCGGTGGGAACCTGTGGTTGATCGACCAGAACAGCCAGACGGTTTACGAGATCGAGTCGGGTGAGCCGGCCTCGTGCAGCGTGGACATCCCGTGGCTGTCGGAGAACCCGACCGAGGGTACGGTTCCGGCGGGCGGCGGCAATGTCAGGGTTGCGGGAGGGGGCGGGACCAATCCGTTCCCGGTCCAGGTCACCTTCGACTCCGCGAACATGCTGCCGGGTCTGCGTCAGGCGCAATTGACATTTGCGACCGACACGCCGTATTCGATGCCCCCGGTTGGAGTCAACTTCACGGTTCGGTTCCTGGACGTGGATCTGAACGTTCCGCCGGGCCACGATCCCTACGAGAACTCCATCTATGCGGCGGCCGGGGCGAACATCATGCACGGGTGCTCGTTCTTCAACTTCTGTCCGCACGATGCGGTGACGCGTGCCGACATGGCGGGCTACATCTGGCGTGCGCTGCACGGGGCGTTCTCGTCTCCGCCGGCGTACAGGGGGATCTTCGCGGACGTCTTCTTCGGGGACTACAACGCGGATTACATCCAGGGCGTGTGGGACGATGGGATCACGGCGGGATGCAACGCCAGCCCGCTCCTGTACTGCCCGAATCTCTTCATTAACCGCGGCCAGATGGCGGTCTTCATCGAGAAGGACCTGCGGGGACCGGACTTCGTTCCGCCGCCCTGCACGGGCTACTTCGGCGATGTGGCCTGCCCGACGACCCCGGCCGACCCGTACGGCGACTTCATCGAGCAGCTGTACAACGACGGGATCACGTCGGGCTGCCAGGACAGCCCGCCGCTGTTCTGCCCGAACGTCCCGATCCCCAACGAGCAGATGGCCGTGTTCATCGTCAAGGCCTTCGGCTTCCCGGTCCTTCCCTAGGCGGCTTTCCGGTTGCGATCGGATGGGCGCGGCTTCGGCCGCGCCCATTTTTTTGATTCCGCGCCGGCCGAAGCGGCCTGACGCGGACGGCTCCCGACACCCGACGGGTTGCCCCAAGTTCCCCTTGACACCCCTGCACCCCGGGTATTGAATCCTCCGCAGTTCCCGTTTCGACCCTGGTCGAGAGTCACGGCGCGTTTCGTTTACTTTTTAAAACGGAGGTCCGCCATGCAATCGCGCTTGGCGAAAGGGCTTCTCTCCCTTTCTGTCTCTGTATTCGCGTCTTCCTTCCTCCTCGGACCCTCCGCACTGCTCGGCGCTGAGAAAGTCGTTCCGAAAAGCTCAGCGTCTCCGCCGCACGTGATCCACTCGATCAAGAACGACACGTCGGGTCCGCTGCGCCTCGTGCATCCGCCGACCAAGCCGTTCACCGGCAGCGGGCATGAGGCCGCGCGGAACGAGGGCCCGAGGCTGCGGGGCGTCGAGCGCAAGGGCGTCGACACGGTCGTCCAGCGGCAGTTCGGGACGAGCCAGCCGACTCCGGTCCTCAACTTCGACGGCTCGACGGCCGCGGAGATGGGGCCCTTCTTCGGCTTCACCGTCGCCCCGCCCGACACCGAGGGCGCCGTTGGCGCGACGCAGTACTTCCAGTTCGTCAACTCGGTCTTCCACATCTACGACAAGGCCACGGGCAACAACCTCGTCGGTCCGATGCCGGGCACCGCTCTCTTCACGGGCTTCGGCGGCTTCTGTGAGACCAAGGACGTGACCGACCCGGTCGTCCAGTACGACCAGCTGTCGGACCGCTGGATGGCGGGCTACGTCGCCTTCGACATCTTCGTGCAGGACGAATTCCACGTCTGCATGGCGGTTTCGCAGACGGGCGACGCGACGGGCGCCTACAACCGCTACGACTTCCCTTACGCGCTGGATCTTCCGGACTACCCGAAGTGGGGCGTCTGGCCCGACGCGTACTACATGACGACCGACCAGTTCCCCGGCGGATCGTTCGCCAACGCCCGCGTCACAGCGTTCGACCGCGCGGCGATGATGGCCGGCGACCCGGCGACCGCCGTGTTCTTCGACATGGATCCCAACCAGTTCGCGCCGCTGCCCGCGGACCTCGACGGCCTGACTCCGCCGCCGGCCGGCGCTCCGAACCCGATCGTGGCGACGGGCCATCCGAACTGGGACGGCAACCCGACTCCCGTCCTGCACTTCTGGTACTTCCACGTCGACTTCGGAACCCCCGCCAACAGCACGTTCACAGGTCCCTTCGACACGTCCGTTCCCGACTTCAATCCGGTGCTTTGCGGCTTCGGCCGGAACTGCATACCGGAGCTCAACGGCGAGGGCGTTGACGCCATCTCCGGCCGGACGATGTTCCGCGCCGGTTATCGCAACTTCGGCGACCACGAGGCGATGACGATCAGCCAGACCGTCAACGTGTCGGAGAGCGGAGACCAGGCCGGCGTACGCTGGACCGAGGTCCGCGACATCTTCGCTCCGGTCAGCGTGCTCAGCGTGGCCGGTGGCTCACCGGCCGGACCGACGCTCTTCCAGTCCGGGACCTTCGCGCCCGACAGCACCAACCGCTGGATACCCTCGATCGCGATGGACAACAACGGCAACATGGCGCTGGGCTACAGCATCTCCGACGCGACCATCAATCCCGCGATGGGCGTCACCGGCCGATTCGCGGCGGATCCGCTCGGCGAGATGGGCTCGGAAGTCGTGATGTACGCCGGCACCGGCAGCCAGCAGAGCACCGCCAACCGCTGGGGCGACTACAGCGACATGGAGATCGACCCCATCGACGGCTGCACGTTCTGGTACACGAACGAGTACTACGCGACGAACAGCAGTTTCAACTGGCAGACCCGAATCGGCTCCTTCCAGTTCCCGGGCTGCGGCAGCGCGGCGGGAACCCTCGAGGGCAACGTCCTGGATCCCTCGAAGAACCCCATCGAGAACGCCACGGTTACCGCCAACGCCTTTTCGACGAGCACCGACGCGGCGGGGCACTACCAGTTCCTCCTGCCCGTCGGCACCTACGACATGACGGCGTCGAAGTTCGGCTACACGGGCGACTCGGCGAACGGCATCGAGGTCACCGACGGCGGCGACACGATCCAGAACTTCACGCTGACGCCGAACATCAGCCTCGTCGTCAACGGCACCGTGAAGGACGGCTCGGGCGGCGGCTGGCCGCTGTACTCCCGGATCGACATCACCGGTCCGAACGGCTTCCCGGGCGCGACGCTCTACACGGATCCCAAGCTCGGCTACTACTCGGTCGTCTTGCCCGCGGGCTTCACCTATCACTTCGTGGTGACCTCGCAGATCCCGGGCTACAACGTGCTGAATCAGGACGTCGACGTCCCGGTTCCGGGAGCGCATAGCCCGAGCGATCCGCCGGGAGTCGTGGCGAACTTCGCTCTGACGGTGGACGCCGGGGTCTGCATCGCGCCCGGGTACACTCCGGGACCGCCGACTCCCGTGCTGAGCGAGTCTTTCGACGGCGGTGTGCTGCCCCCGGGCTGGGAAGCCATCAACAACAGCGGCCAGGGAGCGGGCTGGCTGATCAAGACCGACTTCTCTCCCTGCAATGAGGTGCCCGGCAACCCGACGGGTGGCTCGGGTGCCTTCGCGTTGGTCAACAGCGACTGCGACGGCTTCGTGTCGCTCGACGAGGAGCTGCGGACGCCTTCGATCGACCTGTCGGCCTACGGCGGCGGCATCCTTCAGTTCAACCAGGACTACTTCAATCTGTTCGACACGGCGGACGTGGACGTGAGCACGGACGGCGGCAGCACTTGGACGAACGCGCTGCGCCAGACGGCGAGCGATCGCGGCCCGACGTCGATCCAGACGGTCCTGCCGAACGTGGCCGGCCAGGCCAACGTGCGTCTGCGGTTCCACTACTACAACGCGAACTTCGCGTGGTGGTGGGCGGTGGACGACGTCGTGGTCAACGGCGCCACGTGCAACGCGGGGCCGAACGGTCTCGTGATCGGCAACGTGACCGACGCGAACACGGGCAACGGGCTCAACGGCGCGACGGTGAAGAACATGCCGGACGGCGACTCCACGACGACCGTGGCGACGCCGGGCGATCCCAGCGTGGGCGACGGCTTCTACGCGGTTGCGGCGGGCAGCGGACCGCAGCCGTTCGAGGCGTCGGATGGCAAGTATCAGTCGGTACAGCTGAACATTCCGGTGATTCCCAACAGCACGGTGCGTCTGGACTTCTCGTTGGCGGCCGGCTGGCTGTCGGCGAGCCCGACGTCTCTGACCTCGAAGGTGGCTCCGGGGCTGATGGACACGCAGGAGCTGGACATTGCGAATGCGGGGACGGCGGATGGGAGCTTCCAGATTCTGGAGCTCAACGCCCCGCTGTCGTTGACGGCGAAGCGGGGTCCGTTTGCGACGCCGCGCACGAACCAGGAGATCAAGCGTGCGCTGCAGGGAACGCACAAGGTGGCGAACTACAACAAGCACGACACGCGGGGGTACCCGGCGGTTCAGCCGGCGGCGCATCAGCCGCGGAGACTGAACGCGACGGGGGACATTCTGACGTCGTGGAATTCGGGACTCGGGCTGGGCTGGGGGGTGACGTTCGAGCCCTCGGCGAGTGCGGTGTGGCTCTCGAACAACACCTACATCGGCGGTGACGACGACAAGATGCACAGCTTCGGGACCGATGGGACGCCGACGGGGAACACGATTGACATCAGCGGGGCTGGCGGGCTGTGGGTTGGAGATGCGACGACCAACACGCGCACGGGCAACCTGTGGGGCGTCAACGTTGGCGGCGACAACTGTCTTGCGGAGATGGATCCGAATACGAAGACGGTGACGGGCAACGAGATTTGCGGATCGCCGTGGTCGAACACCTCGCAGCGCGGGGTGGCGTACGACGGATCGACGGACACGTATTTTGTGAGCGGATGGAACGAGGGGATCATCTACCACATCGACGGGACGGGTGCGGTGTTGGATTCGGCGCAGCTGAATCTGGGCAACTGCTTCCCCTCGCCGGCGTGTGTTTCGGGACTGGCGTTTGACTCCTCGAGCGGGCACCTGCTGGCGATGCAGAACGAGGGTGGAGAGGATCCGATCGTGGTGCTCGACTCGCACAACGGTTATGCGGTGATCGGCAGTATTGCGATTGCCGGGTTTACGGACTTTGGCGGCGCGGGAATGGACTTCGACTGCGGTGGGAACCTGTGGTTGATCGACCAGAACAGCCAGACGGTTTACGAGATCGAGTCGGGTGAGCCGGCCTCGTGCAGCGTGGACATCCCGTGGCTGTCGGAGAACCCGACCGAGGGTACCGTCCCCGCGGGCGGCGGCGTGAGGCACGTCGTGGCCGGAGGCGGGACGAACCCCTTCCCGGTGGAAGTGACCTTCGACTCGGCCGGGCTATTCCCGGGTCTGCGTCAGGCGCAATTGACATTTGCGACCGACACGCCGTATTCGATGCCTCCGGTTGGAGTCAACTTCACGGTTCGGTTCCTGGACGTGGATCTGAACGTTCCGCCGGGCCACGATCCCTACGAGAACTTCATCTACGCGGCGGCCGGCGCGAACATCATGCACGGGTGCTCGTTCTTCAACTTCTGTCCGCACGATGCGGTGACGCGTGCCGACATGGCGGGCTACATCTGGCGTGCGCTGCACGGGGCGTTCTCGTCTCCGCCGGCGTACAGGGGGATCTTCGCGGACGTCTTCTTCGGGGACTACAACGCGGATTACATCCAGGGCGTGTGGGACGATGGGATCACGGCGGGATGCAACGCCAGCCCGCTCCTGTACTGCCCGAATCTCTTCATTAACCGCGGCCAGATGGCGGTCTTCATCGAGAAGGACCTGCGGGGACCCGACTTCGTTCCGCCGCCCTGCACGGGCTACTTCGGGGATGTGGCCTGCCCGACGACCCCGGCCGATCCATACGGCGACTACATCGAGCAGCTCTTCAACGACGGGATCACGTCGGGCTGCCAGGACAGCCCGCCGCTGTTCTGCCCGAACGTCCCGATCCCCAACGAGCAGATGGCCGTGTTCATCGTCAAGGCCTTCGGCTTCCCGGTCCTTCCCTAGAGGCAATGGTAGACGGTACCCGGTAGACACGTTTCTCCCACGTTTCGGGCGCGGCTTCGGCCGCGCCCTTTTTTTGAGCCAACGACGGCGCTCAAACGCCGTCACGGGACCGCGGCGCCGGTGAAATCCGGCGGCGCGGGCATCGTAGGAACGACGGCGCTCAACGCCGTCACGGGACCGCGGTGCCGGTGAAATCCGGCGGCGCGGGCACCGTAGGAAGCGACCAGTGCGGGCTAGCCGGCGGGGCGCGGGCGCGACCTGATCGGTCTCGCCCAGGGACCACTCGTGGTACGCGTCGGCGACGCTCTCGGTGTCCCCATCGCGGACGATCGCTCCATGGTGGAGCCAGAGCACGCGCTCGCAGTTCTTGCGGATGTGCTCGAGCGAGTGGGAGACGAGGAGGAAGGTCTTGCCGCGGGACGTGATGTCGGCCATGCGGTCGTGACACTTGCGCTGAAACTTCTCGTCGCCCACGGCCAGGGCCTCGTCCACCAGCAGGATGTCGGGATCCACGTCGGTCGCGACCGCGAAGGCCAACCGCGCGGCCATGCCGGTCGAGAAGGTGCGAATGGGGGCGTCGATGAAGTCCTGCAGCTCGGCCCACTCCACGATGCGATCCAGGCGCACGCGCGTCTGCTTGCGCGAGAATCCCAGCAGTGCGCCCTGGATCATGACGTTCTCACGCCCCGTCAGCTCTCCGCTGAATCCGAGGCCCAGTTCCAGGATCGGGGCGATTCGCCCAGCCACGACGACGCGGCCCTCCGAGGGCATGAGCACCCGGCTGATCACCCGAAACAGCGTGCTCTTGCCGGCGCCGTTTCGGCCAATGACTCCGACTCGCTCGCCGGGAGCGACCGACAGGTTCACGCCCTGCAGCGCCACGAAGTCGCCGTAGGTCACCGTTCGCTTCAGGCGGCGGATCGTGTACTCCTTGAGCGACTGGATGCGCTCGTGCGGGACGCGGTAGCGCATCGTGACACCCTCGAGTCGGATCGCCTCGGCCCTCATGCGAATCGCCCTCAGCTCCAGTACGCCATACGGTCGGCGCGGTGCGAGAAGTAGACCCACCCGGTGATCAGGACGGCGACCGAGAGGCCGAAGGAGCCCGCGAGCAGCGCGGGCGACGGGATCGTGCCGTCGTAGATCGGCCTCCGGAAGACGAGGATCAGGTGGTACATCGGGTTCAGCGAGAGCAAGACCCGGTACCGGAACGGGACGATGGACGGTTCGTAAACGATCGGCGTCAGAAAGAACCACGTCTGGACGATCACCGTATACATCTCGCGCACGTCGGCGAAGCGCGACGTCACGGTGAACAGCAGCAGGGAGATGCCCGCGGTGAACAGCGTAACGATGAAGATCGAGATGGGGAGGAACACCCAGGTGCCGTGGAACGGGAACCCGGTGATCAGGATGATGAGGACGAGCGGCACGAGCGAGAGCACGAGATTGACGAGCCCTCCGCCCACGGCGGATGCGATGAACACCGAGCGTGGAATGAACATCCGCTTCGCAAGCTCGTTCGAGGACACCGTCTGCAGCGCCGCGGTCGTCGTGGTCTGCGAGAAGAAGGCCCAGAAGATCGAGCCCGTCATGAAATAGACGGGATAGTTCTGGACGGCCTGCTTCAGGATCGACGAGAACACGAGAGTCAGGGCGATCATGTTGAGCAGCGGCGCGAGCATGGTCCAGAGGATTCCGAGGACCGACCGCTTGTAGCGGACCTTGATGTCGCGGATCACGAGCTCGTGGACGAGGCCGCGATACTTCCAGAGCTGGACGGCCTCCTCGATCCACCGCGGCGGGCGTTGGGCGGAGTCGTACACGGAGAGCGCCGGGACGGAGGACGAGGGCCCGATCCGCACGTCTTTTTCGCTCCCGTCGCTCATGGGCCGCTCCGGTCGAGGGAACCGGCGCGCGGAGAAGAGTCCGCGGAGAGCGCCGCAAGCCAGCCCTCCAACGTTCGCGCGCGGACGTCCCACGTGTTCTCGCGGGCGAAGGCCCGCCGCCGAGCCCCCGCCTCCGGGCCCTCGGCCGCGGCCGCGCGGATCTCGCGCGCGAAAGCCTCGGCCGTCGAGGCGAGACGCACCAGGCCCTGCCGGGCGAGCGGCTCCAGGGTGCGCATCGGGGTGGCCACGACCGCGCGCCCGGCGGCGGCCGCCTCGTAGAGCTTGACGGGATCGGTCGCGTGCGTCAGCTCCGAGAGCCGGAAGGGGATGATCTCGACGTCGAAGCGTCGGCGGAGCTCGGGCATCTCCCGGTGCGGCCGCTCCCCGAGGAAGGCGAGGTTTGCTCGCCGGGGCAGCCTCGCGGCCACGTCCTCGACCCCGCCCACGATCTCGAAGCGCCAGCCCGGCTCGAGCTCCGCCAGGCGGCCCAGCAGCTCGAGGTCGAACCACGCGTCGACCGCGCCCACGTAGCCGACCGTCAGACGATCCGAATCCGGATCGGGCGTCGGGAGGGGGAGGCTCCCGAAGAGCGCGTAGTCGCAGGCGTTGGGCAGAAGATGCACGATACCGCCGCGAGCGCGAGTGGCGAGCCGGCGGCGCAGGGCTTCGGAGGTCGCGAGGACGAGGTCCGCCGACGCGGCGAGGCGAGCCTCCGCGTCCGCGAGGAGCCGGGCTCGTCGACGGGTCGTCGGGAAGTCCCCATGGGCGTCGATGCAGTCGTACACGATCCGCCAGCCGAACCGCTCCCGGAGCGTCTCACAAAGCGAGCCCCAGAACGGGCTCTGGGCGAGCAGGGCGCCCTCGCGGATCGCGAAGCGATCGCGCGCCTCGCCGACGGAGGCCGCCACGCGCGCGAGGGCCGCCCCGCCGAGGCGGCGGTCCCAGGGATCCTCGCGGCGGACCCCCTCGATCGGCAGGAGCGTCACGCCGGGAGCCACGCCCGCCGGCTCGGCGGGCTCACCGGATCCGGCCAGCGAGCCGTAGAAGACGCGCCGGTTCAGGCGCGCCATCGCCTCCGCCAGCTGCTGGGGGCGCTGGCGGCGGTAGCTCCAGGGAATGACCGGCAGGACGAGGACGTCGCTGCGGCCGGGCACGGGGCGGCCGGGATCGAGGGCGAGAAGGGTCAGCTCGGGCGCCGGCTTGCGCAGGCCGAGCAGCCTTTCCGCCGCGACACGGCGGCGCAGCGCGCGCCGCACCGGCAGCGGAATCGCGCGCCGGCCGAGCGCGTAGAGCCTCCCGCGCCACCCGGACTCCCAGCGCGGCCTCATGCGGGCGGCACGAACGGCGTGAACGGCCGCTGGAGAAGGATCGCCGCGATGCGCTCGGAGGCGAGGCCGTCGCCATACGGATTGCCCCGCCCGGCCATGCGCCGGCGCGCGGCGCCATCGCCGAGGAGAGCCGACGCCTCCTCGACGATGAGCTCCTCGTCGGTTCCGACCAGCCGGGCCAATCCCGCCTCGACGCCCTCGGGGCGCTCGGTCTTCTCCCTCAGGACCAGGACCGGCTTCCCGAAGGTCGGCGCCTCCTCCTGGATCCCGCCGGAGTCGGTCAGGATGAGGCGGGCGCGCCGCATCAGGCGCACCAGCTCCAGGTAATCGACCGGGTCCACGAGGGCCACGTTGGACCGCCCCTCGTTGCGCCGGACGACCCGCGCGACGTTGGGGTTGGGGTGCGTGACGTGGACGAACCGCGTCGAGGGAAAGCGCTCCGCGAGCCGTCCGATGGCGCGGACGACGCGCTCGAGCGGCTCACCGAAGCTCTCGCGCCGATGCGCGGTGATGAGGACCAGGTCCTCCTCCGCGAGATCCTTCTCGCGGCCGGCGATCTCGAGGAGCGCGTCCACGACCGTGTTGCCGGTCAGGAAGATCTGGCCTGCCGGGACGTGCTCGCGCTCCAGCGCCTGCGCGGCGCGGCGCGTGGGAACGAAGTGCGCGTCGGAGACCAGGTCCGCGACCCTCCGGTTCATCTCCTCCGGAAACGGATGCTGGAAGTCGCCCGTCCGCAGCCCCGCCTCGACGTGGCCCACGCGGACCCGCCGGTGGAACGCGGCGACCGAGGCGCACATCGCCGTCGTCGTGTCGCCCTGGACCAGGAGCCAGTCCGGCGACTCCTTCGCGAGCGTCGCGTCGAGCGCCGCGAAGACCCGCGACGCGAGCTCGTTGGGAGTCTGGTCGGGCCGCATGAGGTCGAGGTCGATGTCCGGCGCGATGCCAAAGAGCGCGAGCGCCTGGTCCAGCATCTGGCGGTGCTGCGCGGTCGCGCACACGCGCACCTCGCACTCGCGCTCGCTCGCGAGACGGCGGATGACCGGGGCCATCTTGATGGCCTCTGGGCGCGTTCCCACGACGACGAGCAGCTTCATGTCGATCCGAAGCCGGCGCGGTCGCTTCGAGCTGCCAGCCGACCTGTCCGAGCATTGTACGGGCTTGGTGCGCCCGCGCACAGCGGAAAAAACGACCGCCGGCGCGAGCCGCGCGGAGTACACTCACGCCATCGAGCCATGATCCCGGAAGTCTTCGAGTGCCCCCGCTGCGAGCGGCAGTTCGTGATCGACAGCGTCCCCGACGACGGGAGCGAAGACGTCCACTGCCCGCAGTGCAGCCGCTACCTCGGCGTGCGGGACGTCGCGTTCGTGCTGCGGACGGAGCTCGACGAGATGATCGAGCGGCTCACCTTCGAGAAGGATCGGCTCGAGAAGGACGAGGCGGTCTACAACTTCACGGACTGCGATGCCGAGATGAAGTTCTACGGCCGCGAGGTCGTGCGCGTCATCGGCGTGCTGCGCGGCGCGTTGAAGGAGCTGCGCAAGCTGCGCGACGACTACCGGGTTCAGAAGACCTAACCCGCGTGTGTCATCCCGAGAGCCGCAAGCTCGAGGGACCCCTTCATCGCCGCAGTGAGACTCCAACGGGGTCCCTCCCGCTCGCGATGCTCGGGGTCGGGATGACAGGGCGGGTTATGCCGCGATTCGCTCCCGAAACCGCTTCAGCCTCCGCAGGCTCGTCTCCTTCCCGAGCAGCGCGACGACGTCGAACAGCGGCGCGCCCACGGTCACGCCGGTGAGCGCCAGGCGGGTCGGATGGATGAGCTTCCCGGCGGAGACGCCGGCGGCCTCGGCGGTCTCCCTCAGCGCGGTCTCGGTCGACGCCGCGGTCCACTCGGCTTCGGAAAATCCTTCGAGACGCCGCTCGAGCGCCTCGAGCTGCGCGGCCGTCTCCGGCTTGACGTGCTTCTTGAGGCCATCCGCCTCGTACTCCGACGGGTCGACGGCGTAGGAGGCGAGCGCGCGGCCCATCTCGATCGGCGTGCGCACGCGGGGCCGGTGCAGCTCGATCGCGCGCAGCGCCACCTCCCGCGGGGGAGCTCCGCCCGAGGCAAAGGGAAGCGCTTTCTCGAGCAGCTCCTCGGCCGGCATCCGCGCGATGTACTGCGCGTTCATCCAGAGGAGCTTCTCGGGGTCGAACACCGATGGCGACGCGCCCACGCGCTCGAGCGAGAACTCCTGCTCCATCTCGGCGCGGGTCAGGATCTCCCGGTCGCCTCCCGGCGCCCATCCGAGCAGCGCGAGGAAGTTGAAGAGGGCCTCCGGCAGAATGCCGGCGTCGCGCCATTCCTCGACCGCGGCCGCCCCGTGCCGCTTGGAGAGCTTCTTGCGGTCGGTGCCCAGGATCATCCCGAGGTGCGCGAAGCGCGGGATGGGCGCGCCCAGGGCCCGGAAGAGCGCGACGTGCTTGGGCGTATTCGCGAGGTGGTCGTCGCCGCGGATGACGTGGGTGATCCGCATGTCGACGTCGTCGACGCAGACGGAGAAGTGGTAGAGCGGGTGGCCGTCCGAGCGCACCAGGACGAAGTCGTCGAGGGCGTCGGCCGGGAACTCGACCCGGCCGCGGATCAAATCGTCGACGACGATCGTCTCGGCGGGCATCGCGAGGCGGACCACGAACCGCTCCCCGGCCCGCGCGCGCCGTTCGCTCTCCTCGGGAGCGATCCGGCGCCCGGCCCCGGAGTAGCGGTACGACTTTCCGGCCGCCTCGGCGGCCTTGCGCTCGGCGTCGAGCTCCTCGGGCGTCTCGAAGGCACGGTAGGCCTTGCCCTCCCGGAGCAGGCGCTCCGCCGCCGCGCGATAGAGGTCATACCGCTGAGACTGGTGGTAGGGACCCTCGTCGTACTCCAGGCCGAGCCAGTCCATGGCCGAGAGGATCTGGCCGGTCAGCTCCTCGCGCGAGCGCTCGACGTCGGTGTCCTCGATGCGAAGGATGAAGGTTCCCTTCTCCCGCCGCGCGAAGAGCAGGTTGTAGAGCGCCGTCCGCGCTCCGCCGACGTGCAGGGAGCCGGTCGGCGAGGGCGCGAAGCGCACGCGGGGCAGAGCGCGATCGTTCAAGGTGCGCGATCCTACCAATCTTTACCACTCTGAGACATCCGTTCGCGGCGCGAATAGTCTCCCGACCGGAGGGAGGGAGGAGGTTCGCGCCGCGGGAGCGAAGCGTGCGGGGAGGGGTCAGGCGCGCGGTCGAGCGCCGTCCGCGAGCCGCGCGCCGGTGGCGCAGCCAGACACCGGACCGCACGCGAAGCGACGGTTAGTCGAGCGGCAGGCTGACGGAGTAGGAGAAGCGGCCGCGGCCGATCTCGATCAGGACGGTGGTCTTGTTGAAGTCCCGCTGCATCACGCGGTCGACGTCTTCGGACGTGCGCACGCGCGTTCCATTCAGTCCGATCAGGTAGTCGCCCGATTTGAGACCCGCCTGAGCGGAGACCGAGTCCCGGTCGGCGACGGAGACGCGGAGGCCGTCGGCGGTCGCGCGCACGCCGAGGCCGAGCTCCTCGCGCAGGATCCGGGTTCCGAGTCCCGCCGGCGGCGTCTCGCCCTGGAGCGTAATGGTGCGATCGCCCTCCTTGCTGCGCAGCGCCACCTTCAGGGGGCGGCCCGGACCGCGGGTGGAGAGGGCGGTCTCGAAGGCCTCCTGCGAGTCGATCGGCGTGCCGTCGACCGAGACGACCTGATCTCCCACACGCACGCCGGCCCGCGCGGCCGGGGAGCCGGGATAGACCAGGCGCACGCGGAATCCCCGCGGCCGGTTCTCCTCGCCGGAGACGAGCGTCTTCCCGCGGAGGCCGACCCACACCGCGCGCACCTCGCCGTAGCGGAGCAGGTCGTCCACGATGCGGCGCGTGCGGTCGACCGGGATCGCGAAGCCGATGCCCTGCGCGCCGCCGATGATCGCGGTGGCGACGCCGACCATCTCGCCGTCCAGGTTCACGAGCGGGCCGCCCGAGTTGCCGGGGTTGATCGACGCGTCGGTCTGGATGAAGTCGGTGTAGGTCTGGTTGTTCTCGGCCTTGATGGTGCGCCCGATCGCCGACACGACGCCGGCCGTGACGGTGTGGGAGAGGCCGAAGGGATTCCCGATCGCCACGATCGTCTCGCCGATCATGAGATCGGAGGAGGAGCCGAGCTTGAGCGCGGGCAGGGCCGCCGTCGGCCTCTTCACGCGCAGGACCGCGAGGTCGTTGTCCGCGTCGGCGCCGACGATCTCGCATTCGAGCTCGATGCCCGACTTCGTCATGGCCGTGATCTTGGAGGCGCCCGAGACGACGTGGTCGTTGGTCACGATGATGCCCTTGGGATCGATGATGGACCCCGATCCCAGGGACTGGCTGGTGCGCTCGCGGCGGGGGTCGGAGCCGAAGAAGAAGTCGTCGAGGATCGTCGGCCGCCGGCGGAGGGTCTGCTCGGCCGAGATGTTGACGACGGCGGGGGCGACGCGCTCGACGACCTGGACGATCTCGGTGCGGCGGTTGGAGAGGGGAGCGGCGGCGACGACGGCGGCGACGGCCATCAGGGCGACCCCGACTCGGAGTTTCACGTTCGACACAACGGCTCCTCCCCTCTACGGCATTCCGGCTCCCTCGTCGTCATCCCGAGCGGAGCGAGCAACCCCTCTGACGTCTCGACTTCCGTGAAAGGGGTCCCTCGGCGCCGCACGCCTCGGGATGACAGGCAAAGAAAAGCCCCGCCGTGCCGGCGGGGCAAAGGATACTCGAAAGAAACGCCCCGGTTACTTGGCCTTGACGTCGATCATCTCCGGCTTCTCGGAGCCGGCCGAGATTTTGATCGTCCGGGGCTTGGCGTCCTCCCGCTTGGGGAGATCGACCTTCAAGAGGCCGTCCCGGAACGTGGCCTTGATCTTCTCGCGGTCCACGTTGTTGGGGAGCGAGAAGCTGCGCACGAACTGGCCGTACGAGCGCTCCACGCGGTGGTAGCTCGTGCCGTCCGTCTCCTTCTCGAACTTGCGCTCGCCCCGCAGGGTCAGCATGCCGTTCTCGGTCTGGATCTCGATCTCGTTCTCCTTGAAGCCCGGAAGCTCCGCGGTGATCAGGATGCGATCCTTCTCCTCGGCGATGTCGACGGGCGGCGCCCACGCTGCCAGCTGCATCTCGTCCTCGCGCTCGGTCCGGCCGCCGAGGGCGCGGTTCAAGCGGTCCTGCAGACTCGAAACCTCACGATAGGGATCCCAACGCATCAGATTCATAGAAACCTCCATTGAAAAACCGATCAAACCGATACGGGTACGGACTTCTTCACGATTCGCAGCGACTCGCCGTCGGGAGTGACCGTCAGCTCCGCGGCGTCGCCGTCTCCCACGGTCCCCTGGAGCAGACTCTCGGCCAGCTTGTCCGCGACCTGCTTCTGGATGAGCCGCTTGAGCGGCCGCGCGCCGAAGGTCGGGTCGTATCCCCGTCCCGCCAGGTACTTCCGGGCCTCCGGGGTCCAGGTCAGCTGGATCCCGCGGTCGAGGAGCGTCTTCGCCAGGCCGGCGAGCTGGATCTGCACGATCTTCTCGATCTCCTCCCGCGTGAGGCGGTGGAAGACGATGACGTCGTCGATCCGGTTGAAGAACTCGGGCCGGAAGTGGCGCCGGAGCGCCTCCTCGATCTTCGCCTTGATCTCCTCCTCGCTGCGGGCCGACTCCTCCGCGATCCACTCGGATCCGAGGTTCGAGGTCATGATGATCACGGTGTTCTTGAACGACACCACGCGGCCCTTGCCGTCGGTCAGACGGCCGTCGTCCAGGACCTGCAGCAGCACGTTGAAGACGTCGGGGTGCGCCTTCTCGATCTCGTCGAAGAGGATCACGGAATACGGGCGCCGGCGCACCGCCTCGGTCAGCCGGCCGCCCTCCTCGTAGCCGACGTAGCCCGGAGGCGCCCCGATCATGCGCGCCACGGCGTGCTTCTCCATGTACTCGGACATGTCGAGCCGAACCATCGCGTGCTCGTCGTCGAACAGGAACTCGGCGAGCGCCCGCGCGAGCTCCGTCTTGCCGACGCCCGTCGGGCCCACGAAGAGAAACGAGCCGAGCGGCCGCTTCGGATCCGAGAGCCCCGCGCGGGAGCGGCGAACCGCGTCGGCCACGGCCTTGACGGCCTCCTCCTGGCCGATGACGCGCGAGTGGAGGCGGTCCTCCATCTTGAGGAGCTTCTGGGTCTCGCTCTCGATCATGCGGTTGACGGGGACGCCCGTCCACTTCGAGACCACCGCGGCGATGTCCTCCTCGGTGACCTCCTCGCGCAGCATGCGCTGGCCCTTCTGGAGCTCGGCGAGCCGCGCGTTTTCCGCGGCAAGCTGCTTCTCGAGCTCGGGCAGCCGCCCGTAGCGCAGCTCCGCCACGCGCTGGAGCTCGCCCTGGCGCTCGGACTCGGTGGCCTCCAGCTTGACCCGCTCGATCGACTCCTTGACCTGGCCGATCTTCTGGATGACCTCCTTCTCGGCCGACCACTTCGCGCGCAGGCGGCTCGACTCCTCGCGGGCGTCGGAGAGGAGCTTCTCGATCTCCTGCAGCCGCTGCTTGGACTCCTTGGTCTTCTCCTTCGCGAGCGCGCGCTTCTCGATCTCGAGGGAGACGATGCGCCGCTCGATCGCGTCGATCTCCGTCGGCACGGAGTCGATCTCGGTCCGCAGGCGGGCCGCCGCCTCGTCGACCAGGTCGATCGCCTTGTCCGGGAGAAAGCGGTCGGTGATGTAGCGCTGCGACAGCCGGGCGGCGGCGACGAGGGCCCCGTCGGTGATCCGCACGCCGTGGTGGATCTCGTAGCGCTCCTGCAGGCCGCGGAGGATGGCGATCGTGTCCTCGACCGTGGGTTCCTCGACGTAGACCGGCTGGAAGCGCCGCTCGAGCGCGGCGTCCTTCTCGATGTGCTTCTGGTACTCGTTCAGGGTCGTCGCGCCGATCGCCCGCAGCTCCCCGCGCGCGAGCGCCGGCTTGAGCATGTTCGAGGCGTCCATGGCGCCCTCGGCGGCGCCCGCGCCGACGAGCGTGTGGAGCTCGTCGATGAAGAGGACGATCGTGCCCTGCGCCTCCTCGATCTCCTTGAGGACGGCCTTCAGCCGGTCCTCGAACTCGCCCCGGTACTTCGCGCCGGCGATCATGGCGCCGAGGTCGAGGGAGACCACGCGCTTGTTCTTGAGGCCCTCGGGGACATCCCCCATGTGGATCCGGCGGGCCAGCCCCTCGACGATCGCGGTCTTGCCGACACCCGGCTCGCCGATCAGGACCGGATTGTTCTTCGTGCGGCGCGAGAGAACCTGGATCACGCGGCGGATCTCCTCGTCCCGGCCGATGACCGGATCGATCTTGCCGCGGCGGGCGAGGTCCGTGAGGTCGCGCGTGTAGCGTTTCAGGGCCTGGTACTTGTTCTCGGGATTGGGATCCGTGATCCGGGTCGAGCCGCGGACCTCCTTGAGGGACTTCAGGAGCGTGTCCTTCTGTACGCCCGCCTTCTTCAGCTGCGCCGCGGCCTCGCCGCCGGATTCCGCGAGCGCCAGAAGGAAGTGTTCGGTCGAGACGTACTCGTCGCCGAACTCCTTGGCGATCTCGAAGGAGCGGTCGAAGACGCGCGTGAGGTCGCGCGAGACGGCCGCGTCGGCCGAGGCGCCCGAGACGGACGGCCTCCGCGCGAGGCTCGCCGCGACCTCGGAGGAGAGCGTCTCCGGATTGACGCCGAGTTTCTGGAGCACCGGCACCACGACGCCGTCGTCCTGCTTGAGGAGAGCGAGCAAAAGATGCTCGCTCGTCAGCTCGGCGTTGCCACGGGCGCGCGCGTCCTGCTGGGCTTCCTGGACGGCTTCCTGGGCCTTGATGGTGAGTTGGTCAAAACGCATGGGATGCCCTTCCGCTTTCTTCCACCCGGCGCCGGAGCATGGCTCCGCGCATCGGGATCAGCATGATCAAGTTACTTCATGAGTCTCGATACTGTCAACTTTAATTATGCTACAAGTTGACAAATAGATGCTCAATATTACTCTAACCGGATCGCGGAGACCCGCCTCCCGGAAACCCTTGATACGTAAGAGGCAAGAGTCGCAGGCCTTGCAAGGAAGGCCGTCCGGACCCGGGTCATAGCAAGAGGAGGTCAGCCCGAAGTCGAGCCCGAGCCGGGCGCCCTCGGCCACGATCTGGGCCTTCGTCATCCGGAGCAGCGGGGCGTTGATTCGGAAGGCGAGTCTTCCCTCGACTCCCGCCCTCGTGCCCAGATTCGCCATTCGCTCGAAGGCCTCCAGAAACTCCGGCCTGCAATCGGGATACCCGGAGTAGTCGAGCGCGTTCGCCCCGATGAAGACATCGGGAGCATCGAGGGACTCGGCCCACGAGATCGCGTGGGCGAGAAAGATCGTATTGCGGGCCGGGACGTAGGTGATCGGGATCGCCTCCTCGCCGAGGCTGTTCTTCGGCACGGCGAGCGAGGCGTCGGTCAACGCGGAGGACCCGGCCCCGGGGAGGTCGATCTTCACGATGCGGTGGGCGCGCGCTCCGTGGTGCCTCGCGATCGAACGCGCCGCCTCGAGCTCCACCCCGTGGCGCTGCCCGTAGTCGAAGGAGATGGCATGGACGTCGAAGCCCTCCGCGCGCGCAATCAGCAGGCACGTCGAGGAATCGAGGCCTCCGGACAGGAGGAGGACGGCCCGCGGCGTCGTCTTGCCGACGCCGCGGGGACTCTTCTTGCGCGGCGTCTTCGCCGCGCGCCGCGGCGAAGAAGTCATTTGCCGGGCACGTCTCCCCAGAGGAGCTTGTGGAGCTGCAGCCCGAGCCGGATCCGGCGTCCGGAGTCACGGATCCAATGGGCGAGCTCGATCGCGGGCAGCGAGCCCCACACCGGCGAGAACGTCACGGTGTGCCGCCCGTCGAGGTCCCGGGCGGCCACGAGGCCGAGCGACCAGTCGAAGTCGCGGCGGTCGGTGAGGACGAACTTGAGCTCGTCCTTCTCGGTGAGCCGGTCCAGGTTCTCCGCGAGGTTGGCGTGCTGCATCCCGCTGCCGGGCGCCTTGACGTCCACGATCTTGACGACGCGCGGATCGACACGCTCGAGCCCGACGTGGCCTCCCGTCTCGAGCATCACCGTCCTGCCCGCGGCGAGGAGGCGGTCCATCAGCGGGTAGACGCCCTCCTGCTCGAGCGGCTCGCCGCCGGTGACCTCGACCAGGTCCGTCTCGAGCGCCAGGACCTCTCGGGCGGCGTCCTCGACGGTCATCTCCGCTCCGCCGTGGAAGGCGTACGCGCTGTCGCACCAGACGCACCGCAGCGAGCAGCCGGTGAGGCGGATGAAGGCGCAGGGGAAGCCGGCACGGGTCGACTCGCCCTGGAGCGAGCGGAAGATCTCCGTGACGCGGACCGTCTGGCTCACGCTCACGACAATCTCGGGCTGCGCCGTGTTTGTCACGGCGACACCTGGATTCGCCCGTGCAGCATATTCATCCCGCATGAGAACGTGAATTCGCCCACCCGCTCCGGACGGATCTCGACCACGGTCCGGGCATTCGCCGCGAGCGCTCGCCGGATGCCGAAGTCGGGGAAGACGATCTCGTCAGTGCAGGGACTCGCGTCCCGGCGGTCGAAGATCAGGCGCAGCGGCCGTCCGACGCGGGCGCGGATGAGATCGGGCGAGTAGCCGCCCTCGACCACCACCGTGACCTCGGGCGAATCCCCGGCGGCGGAGGCGACCGACGGCCTTCGCTTCCCGAAGAAGAAGACCAGGAGCGCGAGGAGCAGGCCGATGCCCGCCGCGACCGCGACGATCCGATCCGGCGTCCAGACGACGGGCCACCCGGCGCTCACGAGAGCCTCCTCCCGGCGAGCCTCAGGCTGTTCGCCACCACCGACACGGAGCTCGCCGCCATCGCGGCGGAGGCAATCATCGGCGAGAGCATCCAGCCCGTCAGCGGATAGAGCGCGCCCGCGGCGATCGGAATCCCGAGCGCGTTGTAGAAAAACGCGAAGAGGAGGTTCTGCCGGATCGCGGCGAGCGTGGCGCGCGAGAGCGCGATCGCGGCCGGCACGTTCTCGAGGCTCCCACCGACCAGGGTCACGTCGGACGCCTCGACGGCGATGTCGGATCCGGCGCCGATCGCAATGCCGACGTCGGCCCGCGCCAGGGCCGGCGCGTCGTTGACCCCGTCTCCCACCATGGCGACGACCTCGCCGCGGGCCTGCAGGGCGGCGACCCGGTCCGCCTTCCCGGCGGCGAGCACGCGGGCGAAGACCTCGTCGATCCCGAGGCGGGACGCGACGGCCCGCGCGGTGTCCTCGCGGTCGCCCGTCAGCATCGCGACCTCGAGTCCCTGCGCACGGAGCCGCGCGACGGCGGAGGCGGCGGAGGGCTTTTCCCGGTCCGCGACGGCCAGGACGCCGAGGAGCCTTCCGTCGGCCGCGACGAGGAGGGGCGTCTTGCCCTCGGCCGCGAAGCGCTCGAGCTCCTCCTGGACGGCGGAGGTCTCGACGCCCTCTTGCTCGAGGAGCTGCGCGCTACCGACCGCGGCCGGGCCTCCGGACACGCGGCCCACGACGCCGAGCCCCGTTCGCGAGGTGAACGACTCGACCGGGGGCAGCGCGATGCCGCGCTCCCGCGCCGCGTCCAGGATCGCGCGCGCGAGCGGGTGGGCGGAGGCGAGCTCCAGCGCCGCCGCGGTGCCGAGCAGCCGCTCCTCGGAGACCCCGGCGAGCTGCACCCGGTCCGTGAGGCGGGGCCGCCCCTCCGTCAGCGTGCCCGTCTTGTCGAACAGGACGAGCGTGATCCTCCGCGCACCCTCGAGCGCCGCGGCGTTGCGGAAGAGGATGCCGCGCCGCGCGCCGCTGCCGGTGCCGGCGAGGATCGCGGTCGGCGTCGCCAGGCCGAGCGCGCACGGGCAGGCGATGATCAGGACCGAGGCGAGGGCCACCGTCGCGCGGAGGCCCCGGGGCTCGGGGCCGGCGACGTACCAGGCGACCCACGTCACGACCGCGAGGCCGAGGACGACCGGCACGAAGACGCCCGCGACCTTGTCCGCGAGCCTCTGGATGGGCGGCTTCGAGGCCTGCGCCTGCTGGACCAGACGCACGATCTGGGACAGCGCGGTGCGCGCGCCGACCGCGGTGGCCTCCATCTCGAAGGCCCCCTCGCCGTTGAGCGTACCGGCGAGGACGGCGTCGCCGGGACCCTTCTCGACGGGGACCGGCTCGCCGGTGACCATCGACTCGTCGACCGCGGAACGACCCGTCGTCACCCTGCCGTCCACGGGGACCGAGTCGCCGGGCTTGACGCGCAGCCGCGCTCCGACGCGCACGTCGGCGAGCGGGACCTCGATCTCGCCGGCTCCGTCGTGCGTGACGAGCCGTGCGCGCTTCGGGGCGAGCTCGAGGAGGCGCCGGATCGCGGCCGACGTCCGCCCGCGTGCACGCGTCTCGAGGTAACGGCCGAAGAGGATCAGCGTCAGGATGACGCCGACGGCCTCGTAGTACACGGGGTCCATGCCGCCGCTTCGGGGCGCGGCCGCGGCGACCGCTTCGGGGAAGAACGTCGCGGCGACCGAGAGGAGCAGAGCCGCCGTCGTGCCCGCCGCGATCAGGGTGTCCATGTTCGCGGTCCGGTGGCGCAGCGTCTGGAGAGCGCCCTTCAGAAACGGCGATCCCGCCCAGAGGTAGACCGGCAGCGTGAGAGCGAGCAGCACGAGGTTGCGCCCGGGAAACGACGCGCCCGCCATCGAGACGACGACGACCGGAACGGTCAGGGCCGCGGCGACCAGCGTGCGGCGGAGCGTCTCGCGGGTCTGGCGGCGCGCGGCCGCCTCCTGCTCCGAGGGCGTCTGCGCGTCGTCGAACGGCGCCGCGCCGTAGCCGCTCTCGCGCACCGCCGCGATCAGCCGCTCCGGATCGAGGCCCCGGCCGCGGACGTGGGCCTGCGCGGTGCCGAGGTTGACCGACGCCTCGGCGACTCCCGGCACGGCCGCGAGGGCATTCTCGATCGTGCGCACGCAGGAGGCGCAGTGCATGCCCTCGAGGGTGAGGATGAGCGCTTCGGGATTGTCATCCCGAGCGTAGCGAGGGACCTCTTTCGAGTCTCGCTGTGGCTGCAAAGGGGTCCCTCGGGCTGCTGCCCTCGGGATGACAGGAAGGGACGGAGGCGTGCTCTGGCGGAATGCCATGGGACTGTTAGCGTATCGCGCGCATAGACTCTCCGCCGGGATGATCTCGCCGCATCGCTACCGCGGCACCGTGTCCTACGTCGGTACCGCGTTTCACGGATGGCAGGTGCAGAAGAACGCCGCGCGCACGGTGCAGGCCGTGCTGTCCCACGCGCTGTCGAGCCTGGCGCGCGCGAACGTCCGCGTGGAGGGCGCGAGCCGGACCGACGCGGGCGTCCACGCGGAGGGGCAGGTGATCCACTTCGATCTTCCGACGGCGCGGCCGCCGGAGGTCGTCCGCGATGCGGTCAACCACCGCCTTCCCGCGGACGTGCGGCTCCTCGAGGTCGCCGACGCGCCGCCCGACTTCCACGCGCGGCACGACGCGTCCTGGAAGGAGTACGTCTACCGCTGGTCCCGCGCCGAGGTGATCGACCCGCGCGAGGCGCCGTTCGTGGCGCCGCTCTCCGCGGGCGCGACCCTCGAGCGGATGCGCGCGGCCGCGGCGCTCCTGCCCGGAACGCGGGACTTCGGGATCTTCGCCGTGCGGCTCGCGCCGGGGGAGACGACGGAGCGCACGCTCCACGCGGTCAGCGTCGCGGAGGACGGCGCCAACCTCCGCGCGCTCTTTCGCGGAGACGGGTTCCTGCGCGGCATGGTGCGCACGATGTGCGGAGTGCTGGCCGACGCCGCGCGCGGCCGGGTGCGGCCGGAGCGCGCCGGCGAGCTTCTCGAGACCGGCGACCGGCGCCTGCTCTCGCCGAAGGCGCCGGCGAAGGGCCTCACGCTGGTGAGGGTGTCCTACGGAGAGTAAACTGTCCGGATGATCGACGTGGAATCGCTGGCGGCGCCGGGGAGCCTCGAGCGCCAGCTCGTCGACGAGATCGACCTCACCCGACTGCCGCGCCACATCGCGATCATCATGGACGGCAACGGGCGCTGGGCCCGCCAGCGCGGCTCGCCGCGCGTCGCCGGACACCGGGCGGGCATCGCCTCGGTGCGCGAGACCGTCGAGACGTGCGCCCGCCTCGAGCTCGATGCCCTCACGCTCTACGCCTTCTCGGTCGAGAACTGGAAGCGCCCGCGCTTCGAGATCGTCACCCTGATGTCGCTCCTCAAGGAGTACCTCGCGCGAGAGCTCGCGAACCTGCTCAAGAACGACATCCGCTTCCGCGTCGTCGGCCGCATGAACGAGCTCGACCCGTCCGTGCAGAAGGCCCTGGCGCAGGGGCTCGCGGCGACCTCCTCCTGCCGCGGCATGACGTTCAACATCGCGCTGAACTACGGCGGCCGCACCGAGATCGTCGACGCGTGCCGCTCTCTCGCGAACGACGTCGTCTCCGGGAGGCTGACCCCGGAGCAGATCGACGAGGAGACGCTGGGCTCCCGCATGGGCACGGCCGGCTCGCCCGACCCGGATCTCCTCATCCGCACGAGCGGCGAGATGCGCGTATCCAACTTCCTCCTGTGGCAGATCGCTTACAGCGAGATCTGGGTCACGCCCACCCTCTGGCCGGACTTCCGCAAGCGCAATCTCTTCGAGGCGATCCTCGACTTCCAGAAACGCGAGCGCCGCTACGGCGGCGTCATCGACGAGGGCCGGCTCCCCGAGGGCGAGGCCGAGGCCGAGGGCGGTCGGCGCTGACGCCTCGCGCGTGAGACGGCGGACACGGTGGCGATGAAGCGCGAGCTCGCGGCCGCGGTCGCGATCCCGATCGTCCTGGCGATCCTCTTCGCCGGGCCGGCGCTGCTCTTCAACCTGCTCGTCGCGGTCGTGGCGCTCTGCGCGCTGTGGGAGTTCTATCGGATGGCCGAGAAGTCGGGCCACCGCGTCGCGAAGACCCTGGGCCTGGCCGCGGCCGGCCTCGTGCTGGCGGCGTCGGCGCTGCGCTGGGGGCCCGTCCGCTTCGAGACCGCCGGCGACATCGTCGAGGTCGTGGGCCGCACCTCCCTCGACTGGTGGTTCGGGGCGTCGCTGGCGTTCGTGTTCGCGGCCTCGGTCGCTCCGCTCGTCGGCCGGCTCGAGCCCGCCGCCGCCCTCTCGAGCGCCGCCGCGACGGTGTTCGGCGTCGGCGCGGTCGCCCTGCCCGCCACGGCGATGTGCTACCTGCGCGCGTATTCCCCACGCGCCGTCCTGCTGCTCCTGGCGCTCGTGTGGGTGTGCGATTCGTGCGCCTACTACTTCGGCCGCCTCTTCGGGAAGACGCCGCTCGCGCCGGTCGTCTCGCCCAAGAAGACCTGGGAGGGCACCGTCGCGGGCCTCATCGGTGCGACGCTCTTCGGCGCAGCCGCCGGGACGTGGTGGTTTCTTCCGCAGCTCGGGCCGGCCCGCGGCGCGCTCGCGGGCGCCCTGGCGTCCTCGGCCGGGCAGGTCGGGGACCTCGTCGAGTCCCTCTGGAAGAGGGGCGCGGGTGTCAAGGATTCGGGCCAGTTCCTGCCCGGTCACGGAGGCTTCTACGACCGGATCGACTCGTTGCTGTTCGCGGGTCCGGTGATGGCCGCCTTCGTGTTGGGCCTCTGACCGGGGCCCGCGAGCCGTGAGCCGCAGGCCGACCTATAATCCCGACTTCCATAGATCGCTCTCGATCCTGGGCTCCACGGGCTCGATTGGACGCTCGTCGCTCGACGTCGTGGAGGCCTTACCGGACCGCTTCCGCGTCGTCGCACTCGCCGCCGGCCGCTCGCTCGAACGGCTGGCGGAGCAGGTCGCGCGCTTCCGCCCGAGGCTCGTCTCGATCGACTCGGCCGAGGACGTCTCGCGGCTAAAGCGCCTGCTCCCCTCGGGGCTCGACTGCCGGATCGTGTCGGGCTCGGAGGGGCTGGCCGAGGCGGCGACGCACCCGGACGCCGACACGGTCGTCGGCGGTCTGGTCGGCGCGCTGGGGCTGCGCTCGGCGCTCGAGGCCATCCGCGCCGGCAAGCGGCTCGCGCTGGCGAACAAGGAGCCGCTCGTCGTCGCCGGCCCGCTGATCCTCGCGGAGGCCGCCCGGTCGAACGCCGAGATCATCCCGGTCGACTCCGAGCACAGCGCGATTCACCAGGCGATGCGCGCCGGCCGGGCGCAGGCGAGGCGCAGCGCATCGTGCTGACGGCGTCGGGCGGTCCGTTTCGCGAGCGGCGCCTCGACACCTTCGACGCGATCACGGTCGCGGACGCGCTCGAGCACCCGACGTGGAAGATGGGGCCGAAGATCACGATCGACTCCGCGACGATGATGAACAAGGGTCTCGAGGTGATCGAGGCGCACTTCCTCTTCGGTCTGCCGGAGGAGCGCATCGAGGTCGTCATCCATCCCCAGTCGCTGATCCACTCCTTCGTCGAGTTCGTGGACGGCTCGCTCGTCGCGCAGCTCGCCCGCAACGACATGAAGTTCCCCATCGTGTACGCGTTGTCGTATCCGGAGCGGCTGCCCAACGCCTTCGGCCGCCTGGACCTGGTCGCGCTCGCGCGCCTCGACTTCGTTCCCGTCGAGGCGCGGCGCTATCCGGCCCTCGGCCTCGCCCGCGAAGCCCTGCGGGCCGGAGGGGGCATGCCGGCCGTCCTGAACGCGGCCAACGAGATCGCGGTGGCGGCCTTCCTCGAGGGGAAGATTTCCTTTCCGGACATCGTTAACCTGGTTTCCGAAGTCATGGATGCCGTCGGTTCTACGCCCGCTCCGCAGAGCCTCGAGGAGGCGGAGCGCGTGGACGCGAACGCCCGCCTGGAGGCCTCCGCGGTCCTGCGCCGGCGAGCCCATCCGGTGGCGACCTAAGATTCAGTCCCGATCGGAGGAACCTCTTGCAGATCTTGAGCAACACCCTCGCCCTCATCGTCGTCCTTTCGGTGCTCGTCGTGGTTCACGAGTTCGGCCACTTCGCCGTCGCCAAGGCCTTCGGATTTCCGGTCGAGGTCTTCTCGGTCGGCTTCGGAAAGCGGCTGTTCGGCCGCAAGTGGCGAGGCACCGACTACCGCGTCTCCGCGATCCCGCTGGGCGGCTACGTACGAGTGATCGGGCTCGGGCCGGACGAGTCGACGATCGCCGAGGGGACGTCGACGGAGGCTCCACCCGTCGGCAAGCGGTGGCAGCGCGCGCTCATCCTGCTCGCCGGACCCGCCATGAACCTCGTGCTCGCGATCGCGCTCCACACGGTGGTGTTCGCCGTCGGCGTCAAGGTGCCCGCGTACGAGCTCGCACCCGCCCTCATCGGCGTGGTCGCGGACGGGTCGCCGGCCGCGGAGAACGGGATCCAGCCCGGCGACCGGATCGTTTCCATCAACCACACGGAGACGCCGCGGTGGCGCGATGCCCAATACATGATCGCGGTCAACGCGCGCTCGCCGCTTGACGTCGAGGTCGAGCGCGGCGGCGTGGGCCGCTTCGTCAAGCTGACGCCCCGCGGCATCGGCAAGTACGACTACGGCGACATCGGCGTCTTCCCCGACGTCGGCCGCAACGTGCGCGGCCGCATCGGGACAGTCGTCGGGGGCAGCCCCGCGGCCGCGGGGGGCCTCAAGGACGGCGACGTGATCCTCTCCGTGGACGGCACCGACATCCGCGGCGGGCCGACCGAGATGCAGGACCGCTTCATTGCCGCGGTCCAGGCGGCCGCGGGCAAGCCCATCCAAATCGGGTTGGAGCGCGACGGGCACCCGTTGACGGCCACGGTCTCCCCTCGCAAGGAGGGGGAGATGTGGCGCGTGGGCGCGCAGATCGGTCCCGACGTCCCCGAGGTCCTGGAGCGATTTCCGGTCGGCCAGGCCTTCGTCGAGGGCTGGCGCCAGGTCCGCACGGAGCTGCGCCTGACGATGTCGATCCTGGGACGGCTGCTTCGCGGCGCCGCGAGCATGAAGTCCATGTCGGGGCCGCTCGACATCGCCAAGTTCTCGGGCGAGGCGGCGCGCACGGGCGCCGTGCCGCTGGTCGCGCTGATGGCGGCGATCTCCCTGCAGCTCGGGATCTTCAACCTGCTCCCGATCCCGGTCCTGGACGGCGGCCACCTCATGCTGCTCGGGCTCGAGGGCGCGGCGCGGCGCGACTTCTCGCTGCGCGTCAAGGAGCGCATCCTCCAGGTCGGGTTCGTGATGATCCTCGCTCTCCTGGCGGTCGTGCTCTACAACGACCTCTCGAAGAACCTGCCCGCGGGGATCTGGCCGTTTCGGTAGGCGAGAGACCGTAGGCGCCCGAACGCGCCCTATCGCACCGGGAGCGCGGGCTGCCGCACCGGCAGCCGCGAGGCTCCTCCCGTCAGGCCGACGAAGGCTGCGCCTTCCGGCCGCGGCAGGCTCCTCGACCATGCGGTGGAACTCCCTCCGGAAGGCGAGGTCGCCGGCCCAGTAGTACGACCGGTTCGGGCAGGCGTCCTTCTGCGCGCAGAGAGGCTCGATCACGCACGAGCGCGCGAATCCGCCGGAGCCGATCTCCCCGCGCCGCGCCATGATCTCGCGCAGCTCGGCGCGGAAGCGCGTGTAGGCCGCTCCGTTCCAGATCGCCTCCAGTCCCGGCAGAGTGGACGCTGCCGAGGACCGCGGTCTTGTGGTCCTGGAGGATGCAGCAGGTGACGGCGTCGCCGTTCGCGTTGACCGTCATCGAATACCAGCCGACCAGGCAGAACTCGTGGAGCCGCGCCGACTCCGCCTCCCGCCTCGCCCCCGCGGTCAGCGTGTGGCGGAGCTTGATCCGCGCGCGCCGCGCGAGGGGCGCCCGCGCGAAGACCGCGCGCGTGGAGGCGTCGATGCGGTCCGCGATCGACTGCTCCCAGAAGGAGAACTTCTCGAGGTGCTCGAAGTAGTCGTCCGCGAGGACGCCCTCGTAGAGACGGAGCATCTCGGCGACGTCGTCCTCGGACATCGTCGGCATCGGCCGCACCGGATAAAGACCGTTCAGCCAGAACGTGTCGGCGCCGCTCTCGCGGAACACGCTCGCCATGCGGGGGAGCTGGCGGTAGTTGTCCTGATAGATCAAGAACTGCAGGCGGAGGCGGCACGCGGCGCCGACCTCGCGCTTGATGGCCGCCGCGCGGCGGAGATTCTCCAGCACGCGCCCGTAGTTGCGGGGCGTCGTCTGCATCATCGCGGCGTAGGAGTCCGGGTCCGCGGTATTCAACGAGATGCAGATCTCGTCGCACCCGGCCGCGTAGAGCGCGCGCACGACGGGCTCGGTCAGCAGCACGCCGTTGGTGGTGACGTCGGCGATGCGCAGGCCGTGCGCGCCGAGGCTTCGGATCAGGGGCTCCGCGTCTTTCCGAAAGAGCGGCTCACCCCCGCCCATCAGCCGCACGCCCCGGACGCCGAGCGCCGCCATCTCGGCGAACAGGGCCTCGAGCCGCTCGCGCGAGAGCTCGAAGTTGCCCGAGCGGACCTCCGCGGTCGAGCAGAAGAAGCAGTCGATGTTGCAGCGGTCCTGCCAGGACAGCTCGACGACGCGCGGGGGCGGGGCCGGCGCGGCGCCGTCCGCGATCGAGCGGAGGATCGCCGTTTTCTCCGCAGGCGTCAGATGCTCCCAGGCGTAGGGCATCGGAGGATCTTACGCGACGGTCCTTTTCCAGACGGCGTTTGCGCCGTCCGACCTCTCTTCCGAACGGCGTTTGCGCCGTCCGATCTCTCTTCCGGACGGCGTTTACGCCGTCCGACCCCTAGTCACGATTCGCGTCGCTGACGGGCTAAGATGCGCCCGAGGAAAGGGCTGAAAATCGAGACGGTCGCCCTCTGGCTGACGTACGCCGCCTCGGCCGCGTTCGTGCTGTGGCTCGCGCGCCGTCTCGTCGGCGAGATTCCCGGACGGGCCGCTCTCTTCCTCGCCCTCCTGCCGCTCGTGTTGACCGGGAAGGCGATGCTGCTCGGGCGGCTCTACGGACCGTCCGATCTCTACTTCACGGCGAATCCGTGGAAGAGTTTGCCGGCGGCGGCGGGGGTGGGACCGCCGCGGAACGCGATCCTCTCGGACCTCGCCTTCGCGAACCTGCCGTGGCGCGCGGCGGTGCGCGAGGCGGCGGCGAACGGACGCGCGCCGCTCTGGAACCGCTTCGTGCTCGCGGGCACGCCGCTGCTCCCCGCCGCGCAGGCCGGCATCCTCCATCCGTCCACGTTCCTGTCGCTCGCTCTGCCCCTCGCGCTCTCCTGGACCTTTTCGTGCACCTTCACGCTCTTCCTGGCGGTCGTGTGTGCATTCCTGTTCTTCCGGGAGCTCGCGCTCGGCGTCCTCCCGTCACTGCTGGGCGCGTCCGCCTGGGCCCTCTCGACCTACGTCGTGTTCTGGGACGGCTGGAGCGTGGGGCCGTCGACGGCGAGCCTGCCGCTCCTGCTCCTGGGCCTGCGGCGGCTCGCGCGCGATCCCGGCCGACCGGCCATCCTGCTGACGGCGGTGGCCCTCGTGCTCTCGGTCTTCGGGGGCCACCCCGAGAGCGCGTTCCACGGGGCGGCGGCGGGCGGCGTCTTCTTTCTCTGGGAGCTTCTCGATTCCGGTCGTCGCCGCCGGGCTCTCGGCGGCGCGCTCGCGGCGGGCGGCCTCGCGATCCTGCTCTCGGGCCCTCAGCTGTTCCCGCTGCTCGAAGCGATCCCGCACTCCGCCGAGTACCGCGCGCGCCATGCGGCGCCGGCCGGACCCGCCCGCCAGTCGGTCGCGCTGTCGGCGGCGCTGCCGCGCCTCCTGCCCGACCTGCTCCCGTTCGCCCACGGGATCTATGGCAGGAGTCCGGTCCAGGAGGAGCGCGGAGACGGCTCCGGCATGCCCCTCGGATACGCCGGGGCCGTCCTGTTCCCCCTCGCTGTCCTCGCGTTCGCGCGAGCGAGCCGCTTCCGGCGCGAGCGGGTCGTGTTCGCGGTCTTCTTCGCCGCGGGCCTCCTCTACGGCGCGAGTGTTCCGGGCCTCATCGACGTCACGTCGCGTCTGCCGGGATTCGCCCTCGCGCTGAACTACCGCCTGGTCTTCCTCGCCGGTCTCGGCCTCGCCGGGCTCGCCGCGGTCGGGACGCAGGAGCTCATGGATTCCCGGGAGCGGCTCGCGGGGCGGCCCGCGTCCGGTCTGGCGCGCGCCGCGGCGGCCGTCCTGGCGGCGATTCTGGCCGCCTTCCTCGCCGCGCGGTCTCCCGTGCTCGCCGCTCGCGGCCTGCCGCCTCGATTCGTCTGGACACAGCTCGCGTTCGAGCTCGTTCCGGTGGCGCTCCTCGCCCTCGCCGCGGCGACCGACCGGTCCGCCGGTGGCTTCCGTGTCGCCGCGGTGGCGCTCTTCCTCCTCGTCGCGCAGCGGAGTCTCGAGATGGGCGGCATCTACCCGACGCTGCCGCCCTCGACGCTCGCGCCGGCGCTGCCGGCCCTCGCCTCGGTGCCCCTCTCGAGCGAGCCGTGCCGCGTGGTCGCGGTGGGGGAGACGCTGCGACCCAACGGAGCCGCGCTCTACCGACTGGAGGACGTGCGCGGCTACGAGTCGCTCGTGCTGGACCGATTCACCGACACGTATCCGCTCTGGTCGCAGGCGCAGGCGGCGTCCTTCAACCGCGTCGCGGACCTCTCGCGGCCCTTCCTGGCGTTCCTCAACGCGTGCTACGCGATCGGCGGCCCCGAAGATCCGGTGCCGGCGGGCTGGCGGGAGCAGGCGCGCGGCGCCGAGATGGCCATCTTCGACAACCCCGCCGCTCTGCCGCGCGCGTTCGTGCCGCGCCGCCTGCGGAGAGTGGCGGATGCACGCGAACGCCTCGACGAGCTCGCGCGCGCGTCGGACTTCGCGCAGACGGTGTGGGTGTCCGAGCCCGGCACTCCCGATGAGGCCAACGGGGAGGCGACGCTCTTCCTGCGCTCGGTCGGCCCCGATCTCGTCGTCGAGGCGCGGGCCGCCGCGCCGACGCTGATCGCCACGTCGATCCCGGACTGGCCGGGCTGGACGGCGCGCGAGGGGGAGCGCTCGCTGCCGACCGTCACGGTCAACCACGCGTTCGTCGGCGTGCGGGTTCCGGCCGGCGAGCACACCGTGCGCCTCGCGTACCGACCGCGCTCCTGGAGCCTGGGCCTCGGGGCCTTCGCGGCGGGGGTCCTGCTGATCGCGGCGTTCGTCGCCGCCGCCGCGACGCGGACGCGCCGGTCTCCGTAGGAATTCGAGTGCTCCTGATTCTTCGCTCCGTCGCCGTCTACGGGGCCACCGCCGCGCTCCTGCTCCTGGCCGCGAGCCGGCTCGTCTCGCCGATTCCGCGCCGGATCGCCCTCGTACTCGCGTTCGCTCCGTGGCTCTTCACGGGACGCGCCACCCTGACGGGCGGAATCTACGCCCCGATCGACGTCCTGTACGAGGCGCACCCGTACGCCGCGCTCCGCCAGGAGCTCGTGCCCCGCGTCCCGTCGCCCGGGCTGTCCGACGTCGTCTACCTGGAGATCCCGTGGCGCGAGGCCGCGCGCCGCGCGATCCTCGAGGGGCGGCCGCCGCTCTGGAACCCGTCCGTGCTCGCGGGGGAGCCGCTCCACGCCGTGCAGCAGGCGGGCGTCCTCCAGCCGTCGACGTGGATCGGCCTGCTCCTGCCCTCCCCGCAGGCCTGGACCTTCGAGATGTCGTTCCGCATCCTGATCGCGCTCCTCGGCGCGTACCTCTTCTTCCGGGACCTCGGGTGCGCCGAGTGGGCGGCGCTGCTGGGCGGGCTCGGGTGGGCCTTCTGCGACTACCTGGATTTCTTCCTCGGGTTTCCCCAGTCGGCCACGGCCGCGCCGTTTCCGCTGCTGCTGCTGGGGGTGCGCCGGATGGTCCGCTCGCCGGGCCGGAGCTCGGTCGCCCTCTCGGTCGTCGCCTTCCTCGCCATCGCGACCGCCGGGCATCCCGAGACCCTCCTGCACGCGATGGCCCCCGCCGGCGTCTACTTCCTCTTCGAGCTCGCCGGAGCGGCCCGCGGACGCCGTCTCCGCGGCCTCGGAGCGGCCGCCGCGGCGGGAGCGTTCGCGGTGGGTCTCTCGGCGGTCCAGCTGCTTCCGCTGTTGGAGGCGCTGCCGCACAGCGTGGAGCACGGGGGCCGGAAGGCGTGGTACGCGCACCAGCCGAGGGCCAGGCCCGTGGGCGAGAGCCTGCTGCGGCTCGTCCCGCAGGCGGTCCCCTACGTCGTCGGCGTCGCCGGTCACGGGAACCAGCTCCCCGGTCACGAGGGCACCTCCTACGCGGGCGCGCTGCTGTTCCCGTTCGTGGTGACGGGCCTCCTGGCGCGCGGCCGGGAGCGATGGTTCTTCCTCCTCCTCGGCGTGGCGGGGCTCGCGGTGGCGGCGCGAACCTTCGCCGCGCAGGCCATCGCGTGGCTGCCGCTCTTCGACATTGCGTTGAACGACCGAATCGTCTTCTGGGCGGCCTTCGCCGTCTGCGCGCTCGCGGCGCTGGGCGCCAACCGCTTGTCCGACGGCGAGGGCGCACCGGCCTTCCTCGCCGGCGCCGTGGTCTCGATGCTCCTCGTGTGGGGACTGCACGTCCACTACCGCCGCCAGATGGAGATCCTCGGGATGCCCGCCGAGTACCGGCGGATGCGGTTCAACCTGCAGATCGTTCCCCTCGCGGCGGGCGCCGCGCTCGTCGCCGCGCTCTCGCGGCGGCGGCTCGCGCGGGGCGGACTGGTCGCCCTCGTCGGTCTCTTCGCCGCCGAGCGGACGCTCGAGGCCGGCAGCTACTACCCAACGTATCCGTCGAAGGTCTTTTATCCGCCGATGTCGGTGCTCGAGAAAATCCCGCGTGGCGAACCGTACCGAATGACCGCGCTCGCCTACGCCTTCATCCCGAACGCCGCGGGGGTCCTGGCGCTCGAGGACGTGCGCGGCTACGAGGCGATGACCCTGCAAACGCTCTTCGACACCTTCCCGTTGTGGTGCGTCCACCAGCCGGTCTGGTACAACCGCGTCGACGACCCCACGAGACCCTTCCTCTCCTTCCTCAACGTCCGATGGGTGCTGCAGCCGCTCGATCAGGCTCCGCCGCCGAGCTGGCCGGTGATCGCGGAAGGCGAGAATCTGCGGCTGCTCGAGAATCCGAGCGTCCTGCCGCGCGCATTCGTCCCGCGCCAGATTCGCGCGGAGCCGGATCGCATCCGGCGGCTCGATCTCCTGAAAGCGATCGAGGACTTCGGCGAGCGGGGAGTCGTCGACGAGGCGGGGGGCGGCGGGGGACCGGAGGACTGGCGGGAGAACGGCGACGGCCGCGTGCGTGTCGCGGCGTACGGCGCGCAGTCCATGGAGCTCGACGTCGATGCGGGCGCGGAGACGGTCGTCGGAACGTCGATCCCGGCGTGGCCCGGATGGAAGGCGGCGCTCGATGGCCGCGCGATCCCGCTCCTCGGCTACAACCATGCCTTCGTCGGCGTTCGGGTGCCCGCGGGCCGCCACCGCCTCGCTCTGCGTTACTTCCCCGATTCGGTCCGCCTGGGTTTGTGGATCAGCGGCGCGACGCTCCTGGCCGCCGCCGCGCTGCTCGTGCGCCGTCGCGCGCCAGCGCGCTAGGAGATCGCCCGCCGGCGCACTAGCAGGTTGGGCGTCCGCCTCCCGGCCAGTCCTCCTCCCGCGCCCCTGCCGCCGCGAGCGCGAAAAGCATCGGCAGCGGCGAGAAGACCCGCGGCGCCGACCAGGCGATCCACTGCGACGGGTCTCCCGGCCGGTCGAGGTACGTGAAGAGGAGGAAGGCGGAAAGCCCGGCGGCGGTGACGAGCGGAATCGCGGCGTCCCGGCCGGCGCGCCGGAAGGCGGCGAGGAGGCACAGGAGCGGGATCACATAGGGGAGCGAGAGCCCCGTCGAGGCGAAGGCGGATGCGATCGCGCGCAGCGCGACGCCGAAGTGCTCGGGATGCGGGGCGAGGAGCGCTCCCTCGCCGGAGTAGCCGTGGAACAGACGCGCCCTCTGGCCGAACGCGAACCAGGCGAGGAGCGAAGCGGCGGCGGGAACGGCGAGGCGGAGCATCGCGGGCCAGACCCGGATCGCGCCGCGGCGAACCCACAGGAACACCGCGATGGCGGTCAGCGCGAACGGCAGGCCCTCGATCTTCGCGGTGACCGCTCCCGCCAGCATCCAGCCGGCCAGGACCTGTCCGGCCGCGCCGCGCGCGAGCGGCGAGAGGAGCAGCGCCATGCCCGTAGCCTCGAAGAGGAGCAGCGGCAGCTCGCCGTTGCCGCCGACGTCGGCCTCCATCCCGATGACCGCGATCGCGGCGATGGCGAGCGCCGCCGCGGCGGCGGCCCGCGGTGCGGGGACGCCCATCCGGAGGATTCCAGTCAGCGCGAGGGCGAGCGCCGCGAGGAGGAGCGGGAAGAGGAATGTCGCGGCGGTCCAGGACATCCGGCCCGCCGCCATCGAGGCGAGGGCGTAGAGGTTGGCGACGAGAGGCGGATAGTAGGCGTGCATGTAGGCGAGCGACGGGTCGCCGAGGTACGCGGCGTCGACGGTGCGCGCGAGCGCGAAGCGCTGCGCCTTCGCGCCCCAGAAGAAGAGGAGATCCGGCGAGGATGCGGACCCCGCGGCCGTGGCGAGGAACGCCGCGCCGACCGCGAAGCCGGAGATCGCGGCAGCGATCCGGGATCCTCGGGTCCCAAGCGCTCGCGAGTAGCCCGAGGAGACGGCTTCTCCGTGCACGGTCCATCGGAGCGCGAAGCCCAGCGCAACCGCGGCCGCGAGCACTCCGGGCAGGCTCCATGGAATTCCGAAGAGCGCGAAGGCGGTCATCGTGACCGAGACGAGCGCCGCGCCCGCAGCTCCGGCGAGGACCGCGCGCGCGACGAGCGGGATGCCGGCGTAGGCCCGATGCGCCAGGAGCGGCGCGCCCGCGAAGGCGAGGAGCGGATAGACCGAGAGCCAGACGGCGCCCGCGCCGCTCACGGCGTTCTCGCTCGGGGGCGCCGCCAGACGCTGCCCTCCGGCGAATCGAAGACCAGCTCGCCCGGCGGCAGCGCCGGCCGCATGCCCACCACGACGATGAAGTCCGCATCGGACGATTCCAAGCCCGCTCCCGCGGGCCGCAGGCGGGCCTGGGGCAGCAGCGCGATGCCGAATCGCTCGAGGTAGGCGTCGCGGATCGGATCGCGCGGTTCGGTCACGACGGCGACGGAGGCGCCCGCCGGGATGCGGGCGGCGGCGTTTCGCAGGAGGGCGTAGCCCGAGGCGACAGCGGGCCCCGCGGCGCTCGCGTCGAAGGGGGTGCGGGGGCGGCGGCCGACGCTCGCCCACGGAACCGCGACGACGGAATACGCCGCGAGGACGGCGGCGCCGAGGAGGGGGACCGAGCCGCGGCTGAGCAACGAGCGGATTCTAAGTCCGGACGGCGCATGCGGCTGACGGGCGCCGCGACCGGTCTCGCAAAGTCGAGAGTTTGTTCGGCGCCCGCAGCCGATGCGCCTTGCCCCTCGGGTGATTAGGCCCTGACGGCGCATGCGGCTGGCAGGCGCCGCGCCGGGTCTTGCAAAGTCGAGAGCTCGTTCGGCGCCCGCAGCCGATGCGCCTTGGCCTCGGGCGATCAGGTCCGGACGGCGCACGCGGCTGGCAGGCGCCGCGCCGGGTTTGGAGAGTCGAGGTTTCGTTTGGCGCCCGGCGCCTTGCCCCTCGGACTACGAGGGCTTGTCTTCGTCGCCTCCCCAGTGCTCGAGGAGCTCCTGTCCCACGGTCTTGGTCACGAAGATCTGCTTCAGGTAGTTGAGCGTGGTGATGGCCAGCGGGACGCCCGCGGCCGAGAAGGGCGCTCCGAACGCGGCGAGCGCCAGATGCCGGGCCTTCTCGGCGCCGGTGAACTCCGGGTTGCGCCAGTCGAGTACGCTGCCGTAATAGCGGAAGACCATGCGGTAGACGTCCGAGAGAAGCATGCGGAAGCCCATCTCGTTGCCCCATACGAAGCAGGCGCCCGTCCGGATCTTGGAGAGGAACTCCGACACGGTCTTCGCCTCGGCCACCGTGTAGACGCGGGCAAGCGGCGCGAGGGTGTGCGCGTCGGAGCCCGCCACCAGGGACACGGCTCCGCGCTTCTCGCGGACGACGGCCATCAGGTCCTCGACCAGCCGGTTGTGGTGCGCCGTCATGGCGCCGTTCTTGACCTCGAAGACGTCGAACATCCGCAGCATCTCCTCGAAGTACCGCCGGGGAGAGTTGCGCATGCGGTAGTTCTGGAACATGTGGTTGGCCGACGCAATGATGTTTTCCTGGCGGATGTATTCGTGCAGGTCGTAGATGTTCGTGCGCAGCCGCGTGATCTCCTCGTGCTGCCTCTCGTCGATGTCGAAGACGTTGACGTGGATGCGCTGCTTGGTCTCCGGGAACCAGGTCTCGACCTCCTCGGAGATGAAAAAGTCGGGCAGGTCCGGATTGCGGTTGAGGAGGGAGAGGCAGCCGTCGATGGAGTCGTGGTCGGTGATGGTCACGAAGTCCATCCCGCGCTCCTTGGCCAGCCGGTAGACCTCCTCGGGCCGGTTGTAGGAGTCGCGGGTATTCGCGATGCGGAAATACTTGAAGGTCGAGAAGACGGAGTGGCAGTGCAGGTCCGCTTTTTTGAACCGCTGATCGGCGAACCAGGACGGCTGTTCCGGCTCGATTTCTCCGTCGCGAAGGCCGCCGTTTCAACGCGCTCCTCTTCGCCCGTCGAGGGTACCATCCCGTGTTAACGTCCGCCGTGATCCGCGTCCTTTTCAGAGTCCTCTACGGCGCGCTTTTGGTTGCGATTTTCCTGGGCGCCGTCTGGTTCGGATTCCGCCGTTCCATCGTGGGCCGCTCGGTGGCGGTACCCGACCTGACCGGGAAGACCCCGACGAGGCGCTTCGAGCGGCCCTGGACGCCGGCCTCCAGATCGAGCAGCAGGACTCCCGCGCCCGTTACGACGACAAGATCCCGCGGGGGAAGGTCCTGCTGCAGCAGCCCGAGGCCGGCTCGCTCGCGAAGCCCGCCCAGGCAATCCGGGTCGTCCTCTCGCTCGGACCGCGGGAGCTCCGGATCCCCGACCTCACCGGCCTCGCCCCGCGCGCGGCGGCCTTGAAGCTCTCGCGCGAGTCCCTGGAGCTCGGACCGGTGTCCTGGTACAGGGACCCGGTCGCGCCGCCCGGCATCCTCGCGCAGGACCCGGAGCCCGACGCCCCGGGCAAGCGCGGCGAGGCGGTGCGCGTCCTGACGAGCCGCGGAGCGGCGGACGTGCGCATCCTGATGCCCGACTTCGTCGGTAAGGACGCGCAGTCGGTCAAGGCTCATCTCGAGAAGTTCGGGTTCCGGGTCGGCAGCGCGCGCTTCGAGGCCTACGACGGGGTGGCGCCCGACACGGTCCTCAAGCAGTTCCCGCCGGCGGGATACCCGCTGTCCAACAAGGAGGTCGTCTCCTTGACGGTTTCGCGCCCGCCCGACGGCGCCGGCGCCGCGTTCATGAGTGTGCGCATCGCGCCGTCGATCTCTGGCCGCGGATTTTGCTCGCCTCGCCGACGCGCTCGCTGCGGCGGAAGCCGGGGGAGCGGACCTCGTCCACGTGGACGTGATGGACGGCCACTTCGTCCCGAACCTGACCATCGGCCCGCCGGTCGTGCGGGCGCTGCGACGCGCGACCCGGCTGCCCCTCGACGTGCACCTCATGATCGAGCAACCCGAGCGGAGCCTGCCCGAGTACCTCGACGCCGGGGCGCAGTGGATCTCGGTCCACGTGGAGGCGACTCACCATCTCCATCGGTGCCTCGACGCGATCCGCCGGGCCGGAGCACGGGCCGGGGCCGCCATCAATCCCGGCACGCCGACTCTGGCGCTGTCCGAGTCGTGGGCGGACCTGGACTATGCCGTCGTCATGTCGGTCAACCCGGGCTGGGGAGGCCAGCCCTTCATCGGCTCCTCCGTGGCCAAGGTCGGCCGGCTTCACGACGAGGCGCTCGCCGCCGGCTCGCGGCTGACGATCGAGGTCGACGGCGGAGTCGGCGTCGACAACGCGGGCTCCCTCTGTGCGGCCGGGGCGGAAATCCTGGTGGCCGGAACGACGATCTATGGCACCCCGGATCCCGCCGCGGCCATCGGGAAGCTGCGGGAAGCGGCCGGCGTTAGCGTTCGCGCGTGAGCTCCATGGGGTTTCGTGCCGGGACGCCGCTCCGGGCCGCGATCGGTCTGGCCGCAGTGCTGCTCCTGCCGGTCGGGTGCGCGTCCTCCGGACCCAAGAAGCCGGACAAGCTGACCACCGAGCTCCTCTCGGAGCCCAAGGAGGTCCTCTTCGAGAAGGGCAAGGCCCTGATCGCCAAGGGCAAGTTCGAGGACGGGCGCAAGTATTTGAACCACGTCTTCGAGACCTATCCCAACGAGAACCTGGGCCGGGAGGCCCTGTTGATGGTGGCGGACTCGTACCTCAAGCAGAAGAACGCGAAGAACTTCACCGAGGCGCGCTACCGGTACCGGGACTACCTCAACCGCTATCCCGGCGCCCCGAAGCGGGACTATGCCCGCTACCAGTTCGCGCTCTGCTATGACTTGGAGCACGAGAAGCCGGACCGGGACCAGACGGCCACGCGGGAGGCGATCGACCAGTACCGCAACCTCATCCGCGAGTTCCCGGATTCCGGATATGCGGGAGCCGGCCGGGAGCGAATCCGGCAGCTGACGGATCTGCTGGCGGAGCACGACTTTGGCGTCGGCTACTTCTACTACCGCAAGGGGGCGACGGCGTCGGCCCTGGGCCGGTTCACGGCGCTCGAGGAGCGCTATCCGGACTACGACTCCAAGGACAAGCTCTACTACTACCACGCCAAGGCGCTCGAGCGGCTGGGACGCAAGGACGAGGCGCAGACCTACTACGCCAGGATCGTCCAGGAGTACCCCAAGAGCGAATACGTCAAGAAAGTGAAGCATCCGGCGGCCCCGAAAGATGGGCAAAAACCCCCGGAAACAGCCGTAACTGTTGACACAAAGCCCCAAAGCCAGTAAGTTTTAGGCTAGAATCCACGTCAGCCGTAACTTTTAAGGAGTCGCCATGCGTCTCCCCGCTCGCGTTGCCGCACAGTTGTCCTTGATTGCCGCAGTCGCGGCACCCTTCGCGCTGGCTCAGCAGAATCCCGAGCTCGGGGGCGGGCAGATGTCCCAGTCGCCCCAGTCCATCACCCGGATCGAAGCGACGGCCCCGCAGACGACGGAGGCGGCTCCGCAACCCCTGGGGTCGGAGTCCGAGGTGGCCTGCTTCGGGTACCTGGGACCGTCCAACGAGGGGTTCGTCGCGGAGGTCATCGGGGCTCAGGAAGTCTCCGAGCAGACCGACTTCACCACCAACAACCTGCTCTACTTGAACGCCGGCGCGGATCGGGGCCTGAAGCCCGGCGACGAGTTCTGGATCGTCACGCCCGGCGACGAGGTGATCCACCCCTCCTCGGGCCGGGACATCGGCCGGTTCTACGATTACCGCGGCCGGGCGGTCGTCCTGTGCGTCGAGGCCCACACGGCGACGGTCCGCGTAACCCACGCCTGCACCGACATCCCGATGGGCTCCTTCCTCAAGGTTTACGAGCCGATTCCGATCCCGTTGGGCCGCAAGTCGCCGCCCGCGATGGCCTGCGATCCGGCGAGCGGAAAGGCCAAGGGGCGCATCGTGTACACCCGGGATGGGGTCTACCAGATCGGGACCGATACCGACGTGCTCGTGGACCTCGGCCTGGCGGAGGGTCTCCAGCCCGGTGACTTCCTGACGATCTACCGCTATAACTACGGCTTCGAGTACGGCATCAAGCCTCAGGGAACCTACTGGGTCAACCTGCCGCCGCCCGAGGGCGTGCAGATCCCACGCACCTACCTGGGAGAGCTCGCGATCCTGTCCGTCGGCGACCGCTGGGCGACCGCGCGGGTCACCGATGCCAACCGCCTGATCGAAGTCGGGGACGAGGTCGAGCTCAAGTAGCCTCGTCGGATGCATCCAGAAAAAATCAGGAGAGGCGCTTTGCGCCTCTTCTTTTTTTCAGTTGAGAAATCCCGCACCTCTTCGGCGCGGCCGCACGTTTCCCCCGAAGGGACTTGGCACGGGAAAAATCAGCCTCAGCGATCAGCGATCTGCCGGAGAAGGGTTCATCACTGAGAGCGAACAGCTGACAGCTTCTTTTCGGTTTGCTAAGATGCGCGCCTCTTCGCTTCGCATTCGCTGATTTTCGGGGAGGGGCACGTGAATCTGGATGGACAGCTCCAGGAAGTCATCGATGAGCTTTTGGCTCACGGCATCTCGCTCGACCTCGCCAAGAAGGAATTCGAAAAGAAATACATCGTCGGCGCAGTGAAGCGGAATTCCGGGAACCTCGGGCGCGCGGCGAGCTCGCTCGGCATCCATCGCAATACCCTCCGCAACAAGGTCGGCATACTCAACATTCGCCTGCCGCGCGAGAAGATGCGCGTGTCGCCGGAGATCGCGAAGAAGAAGTGAAATTCGCGCCGCACGCGCGAATTTCATCCTGAGCGCCGCAGCGCGAAGGATCCCGAGCTTCCCGTCCAACTGAAGGTTCGCGCCGCACGCGCGAATTTCATCCTGCGCGCCGCAGCGCGAAGGATCCCGAGCTTTCCGTCCTACTGAAGATTCGCGCCGCATGCGCGAATTTCATCCTGAGCCCCGCAGGGCGAAGGATCCCGAAGTTTCCGGTCTGCTGAATGTTCGCGCCGCACGCGAGAATTTCATCCTGAGCGCGACGAAGTGTCGCGCGAAGGATCCCGAGATTGTTGGTCTGCTGATTGGCCGCGCGGCTTCGCGGGCGGAACCTAGGACGTCTTGTTCTTGTCCGCCGGCGGGGGCTCCTGGCCCTCTTTGATCGAGTCCTTGAAATTGCGCATTCCCTGGCCGAGGCCCTTTCCCAGCTGCGGGAGCTTGTTCGCCCCGAAGATGATCAGGACGATCAGCAGAATCACCAGCAGTTCCGGTAGGCCGAGTGAGCCGAACATCGTGTCCTCCTTGGGGCTGCCGAGCGCGCAACCAGCTTAACAGACCGAGGCGGCTCTGGACCCGAGAACCGCGCCAAATGCTTGATCCGACGTCGATTGGCCGAGGAGACGGCGGACCAGCGCAAGCTCGGGCGGGAGGTATCCGAGGTAGGTCGTTCCCCGCCCCTGCACGACCGCCCGAGCGAACGTTCCGCAGACCTTCCAGGCGCGCTGGAGCAGGACTCGGCGCAGCCGCCTGGCGAGTCCGGCCGCCTCGACCCCTCGCCGCCGTGCGAACCGCTCCACGACCCGGGCGGCCGTGTCCTCATTCATCCAGGCGAGCGTCGTTCGCTCCCACAGGAGGGAGGCGAGGTCATAGGAGTCCGGGCCGCGGCGCAGATCCTGGAAGTCGATGACACCGACCTCGTCCTCCGCCGCGGCGAAGAGGTTGTTCGCATGGAAGTCGCGGTGGCAGAGCGCCGAGGGATGCTCGAGGATCTCGGCGACGAGGGCGTCGGCCCACGCGTCGTGCGCCGCGCGCTCCGAGGCGGAGAGGGGAGCGCGCAGCCAGAGATCGAAGACGGCCTCGCGCGCGAGCTCGAGCTCGCGCCGCAAGAGCGCCGCGTCGAACGCCGGGTTGATGCCCGGGTCCGTGACCCCGGCGATCGAAGCGGCCGCGTCCGCCGCCCGCAAGAGCCACTCCTCCCGCCGCGCCGGAGTCGCGGCCAGGGTCGATGCGAGGTCATCGACGCCGAGGTCTTCCACGATCTGGTTCCCGCGGCCGTCGTCGGCGAGCAAAGCCGGCACGCGCACGATCGGACGAAGCCGCTCGTGCGCGGCCACCCAGCGGCGGCGGGAGTCCTCCTCCTCCGCGGGGTAGACGACGCCGATGGCGGTGCGGTTGTCGCGGAAGCGGATGCGGAAGTAGCGCCGCCGGCCGACGTCGCCGGCGAGGGGCTCGATCCGCACGGGATCTTCCGCCGCGCGCCGGGCGAGCTCCTCGAGGCCGGAAGGGATCGGGATTGTGCCCATCAACCCGTAGGGGGGCCCTCGCGGCGGCTCCTGGAAGCCGGGCGGGGACGAGCCCCGCCCCTACGTCAGCTCTGGCTCTTCGCCTGCGAGAGGAGAACCTTCTTGATGTGGATCGGCTGGTTCGGACGATCGTTGGCGCCGCGCGGCGCGTTGGCGATCTTGTCCGCGGTCTCCATCCCCGAGAGCACCTCGCCGAAGGCCGTGTACTGGCCGTCGAGGAAGTTGGAGTCCTTGACGACGATGAAGAACTGCGACGACGCGGAGTTGGGATCGGACGAGCGCGCCATGGAGACGATGCCGCGCTTGTGGGGAGTGTCGTTGAACTCCGCCTTCAGCTTCGTGTCGCTGCCGCCGGTGCCGTAGGGGTGCATCGGGTCCTCGGGCTTCTTGGTGTTGGGATCGCCGGCCTGGATCATGAAGCCGGGGATGACGCGGTGGAAGAGCGTGCCGTCGTAGAAACCCTTCGCCGCCAGATCCACGAAGTTCTCGACGTGCTTGGGAGCCTTGTCGTAGAAGAACTTGATCTGGATGTCTCCCATGTCCGTCTGGAGCGTGGCGATCGTATTGGCGTAGTCGCGGGCCACTTTCTTCCCCTTTCCCGCCGGCTGCGCCGCGACGAGCGGAAGCGCGCAGGCCAGCATCAGAGCCGGAATCATTCGTATTCTCACGTCGACTCCTTTCGAGGCCATCGAAAGCGCGAACGATAGCATGGCGAGCCGCCGAGAGCCGAACGCCGAGAACCGATCGTCGCGGGGGGAGTGGTTCGTTTTCGGTTGTGGTCCATGGCTCGGTTCTCGCGTCGCGGTTCTCGTGCCTTGATAGGATCGCCCCATGTACGCCGCCCTGGCGCGCGCGGTGCTCGACGAGACGCAGGGAGCGGCCGTCGCCGAACGGGTGGAGCGCCTCAAGCGGCGTCATCCGCGCGCCTCCCGCGACGAGCTCGCGGCCCGACTCATCCGGTCCGCCGCCCTGCGGTGCGGCGCCGCCGGGCTCGCCTGGTCGGGGCCCGCCGCGTTCTTCGGATCCATGCCCCTCGGTCCCGACCTCGGTTTCCAGGTCGCCGTGTTGAACCGCCTGATCCTGGCGCTCGCCGCCGTGTACCGCAGCGACAGTGCGGGCAAGGATCGCGTCACCGGAATTGCGACGGGCATCGGCGCCGGGCTCGCGGCGGACGCCCTGCGCCGGGGCGTCGTGGCGCTCCTGTCGCGCGCCCTCCCGAAGCGTCCCGGGGCGCGCGCGGTGGCCGGCGGCCTCGCCGGAGCCGCCCTCGCCTACGCCACGGCGGTCGCGGTCGGGAATCTCGCGCGGGATTTCTTCGCGGCGCGCGGATCGTTGCTCGGGCGTCGGCGCTTCTGGTGAGCGTGACCGCGTGAACGTTCCCACCGCCGACGCGCTCATCGTGGGCGGCGGCCTCATCGGCTGCGCGCTCGCCTCGGAGCTGGCGGCGCGAGGCCAGCGCGTGACGCTGCTCGAGCGCGGCGAGCCCGGAGGCGAAGCGTCCGGCGCGGCGGCGGGGATGCTGTCGCCGCAGGCCGAGGCTCGCTTTCCGTCGGAGTTCTTCGACCTCGCGCTCGAGAGCCGCGGCCTCTACGCCGCCTGGGCGAGCGCGCTCTTCGAGGAGACGGGAGTCGACGTGGGATATCGGCGCGGCGGCCTGCTGCGGTGCGTCCTCGGCGGTCCGCACGGGTACGCCGAGGGCGACGACCTGTTCGCCTCCTACGCCTGGCAGCGGCGAGCCGGGCTCGCCGTGGAGGACCGTCCGCCGTCGGCCCTCGCGTCGGATCTCGACGGCCGGCTGTCCCGGGACGTGCGCCAGGCGGTCTTCTTCCCGGACGAGGCCGCGGTCGATCCGCCCGCGCTGGTCCGCGCGGCCTGGCTGTCGGCGCAGCGGCGCGGGGTTCGCCTACACACCGGGGTCTGCGCACAGCGGTTTCGCATCGAGAACGGCCGCTGCGTGGGCGTCGAGACGGATTCCGGAGACTTCACCGCCGCGGCCACGGTCGACTGCGCGGGCGCCTGGGCCGCGTTCGACCCAAGCGGGCGGGTGGCGATCCCCGTGCACCCGGTCCGCGGCCAGATGGTGAAGCTGCGGCTCGAGGGACCACCCCTGAGGACGATGGTGTGCTCCGACGAGGTCTATGCGGTCCCCCGTCCGGAGGGCACCGTCCTCGTGGGCTCGACTGTCGAGCTCGTGGGTTTCCGCAGGGCGGTGACGGCGGAGGCGGTCGAGCGGCTGATTTCCGGAGCCATCGCGCTCCTGCCGGAGCTCAGGTCGGCCCAGTTCGTTTCGGCGTGGTCGGGGCTGAGGCCCGGCACGCCGGACGGCCTCCCGGTCCTGGGCGAGTCCGGCGTCCCCGGTCTGTTCCTCGCCACCGGACACTTCCGAAACGGCATCCTCCTTGCTCCCGTTACGGCGAAGGCGATGGCAGACCTGTTGACGCACCGCCGTACGCGCGATCTCTCGACGTTCTCCGTGGCGAGGTTCTCGGAATCCCTCGCGCCGGCGGCGCCGGGTCGCCCGGACGTGCTTCCCTGATTTCGGCTAGAATCGGCACAAGGCGATGAGGAAAGCAATCTACGCGGGGATTCAGAGAGTGGCGGAGCCCCTCTGGAGGCTGACGCGCGCCGTCGATCGGCGCTTCCGCGAGGGCACGCTCCAGCCGAAGTGGGCGCCGGCGCCGCTCCTGAAGCAGCGCGAGAAGACCTTCCCGCCGCTGGGCTTTCCGCGTCAGACCGACTCGCTCTGCCCCCGCTGCGTCTCCGAGGTGCGCGCGCAAATCCTCTCCGGCGAGGTCGATTGGAAGGTCCTCATCGAGGGCAAGCCGGGCGAGATCCCGGCGTCGATCGTGGAAGAGAACGGCCGGATCCTCATGAAGAAGGACTGCCCCAAGCACGGGCGCTTCGAGGACGTCATGTCGACGGACCCGGCGTTCTTCCGCCGGCTCGAGTCGCTCTATCCCGGCCGCGATTTCGTGATTCCCAAGGACGGCCTGCACGAGCACGGGAACTCTTCGATCAAGTACGGGCGCGGCGCCGTTCTCACGATCGACCTGACCAACCGCTGCAACATGATGTGCAACCCCTGCTTCATGGACGCGAACCAGGTGGGCTACGTCCACGAGCTCGAGTGGGACGAGGTCAAGAAGATGTTGGACGACGCGGCGTCGATCAAGCCGCGGCGTCAGCTCTCGGTCCAGTTCTCGGGCGGCGAGCCCACGCTCTCCCCGCACTTTCTGGAGGCCGTCCGGTACGCGCGGCAGCTCGGATACTTCTCGATTCAGTGCGCGACCAACGGCATCCGGTTCGCGCAGGACGCGGATTTCGCGCGGCAGGCCGGCGAGGCGGGGCTGCGGTTCGCGTACCTCCAGTTCGACGGCGTCGGGAACGAACACAATCAGCATCGGAAGGTCGGCAACCTGTACGACGTGAAGCTGCGGGCGATCGAGAACCTGCACAAGCACGGCGTGGACGTCACGCTCGTCGTGACCATCGTCAACGGCGTGAACAACGACCAGGTCGGCGACATCATCCGTTTCGGCCTCGCGAACATCGACAAGGTGACCGCGGTCGCGTTCCAGCCGGTCTCCTTCACCGGGCGCGACGAGGACATCGACGACGCGACGCGGGAAAAACAGCGCTACACGCTGTCGCACCTGGCGCACGACGTGAAGGACCAGGCGGGCATCGGCGAGCCCATGCGCGACTGGTATCCGCTCTCCGCGTCGGGGCCGTTCTCGGATCTGAAGGACCTGCTCGGCGGACTCGAGTCGGAGTGGGGCTCCTTCAAGTGCGGATGCCATCCCAATTGCGGCATCGGGACGATGATGCTCGTCGAGGAGAAGACCGGACGGGCCGTCACCGTTCCGCAGCTCTTGAACGTCGACCGGCTGCTCACCGACATCCGCGCGATCACCGACTCCGCCCGCAAGAAGACGTGGACCGCGGTGCAGGTCGCGCTCTCGCTGCTCCGCAACCTCCGGCCGGAGGGCGTCCCCGAGGGGCTGAACCCCTGGAAGCTCGCCAAGATCATGGACGGGCACACCGGCGGCAAGCTCGGCTTCGCGGAGCAGCGGCGCTATCCGTGGCGGGTGTTCTTCATCGGCGGGATGTGGTTTCAGGACCTCTTCAACTACGACTTCCGCCGCACCGAGATGTGCATCATCCCGTACGCCACGCAGATGGGCGAGATCTCCTTCTGCGCGTACAACACGGGCGTGGGCTGGCGGAAGATCATCGAGGAGATCTTCCAGACCGCGACGCTGGCGGAGTGGTACAAGACGAACGGCCGCCACGAGGTCTACGCGCGCGGCCGCAACGTCCCTCTGCCGGTGCTACCGGGTCAGACGGTGCCGGTCGTCCTCCCGTCGGCGCCGGCGCCCGTGCCGCAGCGCCCCGCCGCCGCGACCGGAAGCTCTCTGCCCGTCTACGGCGCTGCCGGGAAGTGACCTTCGCGCCCGCACGGCGCGAAGGTCATCCTGAGCGCCGCAGCGCGAAGGATCCCGTCCTGGATTGCCCCCGTCTCGACTGAGCACGGGACTCGGACTCCTAGCGGCCCGCATCGCGGGCCAACCGACGAAAGAGGGGAAGTCGCCTAGGCGCCCTCTCCCAGTAAGGCGCTGACCGGTTCTAGCGACTCCGCCGGCCGAAGGGCGTCACGACGCCTCCCTGGCGCGGTTGTCCCTGGGGAGCCGCGTGCGGCCGCGGGGCGTGTGACGGGGCGTGCGGGCGGGGCGCCGCGGGACGGGGCCCCGAGGTCTGGCCGTGCGGCGCGGGACGCCGTCTCTGGTCCTCGCGCGCCCGCTCAGAGGCCTGGTGCGCGATGCGCCGCTCCGCCTTCTCCCTCGCCCGCTGGCGCTCCTGGGCCTTGCGCGCGCGGATCTGGGCGATGCGCTCGCCGATCGGTACCTCGAATCTCTCGGCCGTCGGGGCCGCCGCGTAGTCGAAGCCGGGAACCGTGATCCGCGGCAGGCGCTTGCCGATCTCGCGCTCGATCGCCGCGAGATCCGACTGTTCCTCGGGAGAGACGAAGGTGAACGCGTCGCCGGTCATCTCGGCGCGGGCCGTTCGTCCGACGCGGTGGATGTAGTCCTCCGGCACGTGGGGCACGTCGAAGTTGACGACGTGCGAGAGCGCCTCCACGTCGATGCCGCGGGCGGCGATGTCCGTTGCCACCAGGACGCGGTACTTGCCGTCCTTGAACCCGGCCAGCGCCTGCGTGCGCTGCGCCTGGGAGCGGTTTCCGTGGATGCGCTCGCAGGGGACGCCCTTCTTCATGAGGGTCTCCGCGAGGCGGTTGGCGCGGTGCTTGGTGCGCGTGAAGACGAGGACGTTCTTGATGTCGCCGCGCTTCAACAGCTCGAGCAGGAGCGGGGCCTTGAGGTTCTGCGCCACCGGGTACACCGCCTGCGTGATCCCGACGGCGGGCGCGGCCTTGCGCTCGAGATTGACGGTGAACGGGCTCTTGAGCATCTCTCGGGTGAGCTGCTGGATCGGCGGGGGCATGGTCGCCGAGAAGAAGAGCGTCTGGCGCCGCGCCGGCAGGTGCTTGAGCACCCGCCGGATGTCGGGAAGGAACCCCATGTCGAGCATGCGGTCCGCCTCGTCGAGCACGAGGATCTCGAGCCCGGCGAGCTTCGCGTAGGGGGAGCGAAAGTGGTCGAGGAGACGGCCCGGGGTGGCGATCAGCACGTCGACCCCGGATCGGAAGGCGTGCTCCTGGGGGCCCATGCCCACGCCGCCGAAGACCGCGGCTGCGGACATCGAGGTGTGCACCGCGAGCTGCCGGGCGTGCTCGTCGATCTGGGCGGCCAGCTCCCGGGTCGGCGTCACGATCAGGGCCCGGGTCACGCCCCGGCTCTTGCCGGAGAGACGGTGGAAGATCGGGAGCAGGAAGGCCGCGGTCTTGCCGCTGCCGGTCATCGCGCAGGCGAGCACGTCGCGCCCCTCCATCGCGGGCGGGATCGCGTCCGACTGGATGGGCGTTGGGCGCGTGAATCCCATCTCGCGTACGCCGCGCAAGAGGTCCGGGTGGAGTCCGAATTGAGAGAAAGGCACAGAATCCTCCTCGAGGAAATGTCTCCGGCTGGGTTTTCTTGGGGAACGGAGGATTCGCCGGCGAGGCCTACGTTCGCGGAGCCCGGAGGCGCCGGTCTGTCGAGACCGGTCGGCGCTTCGAGCCGGCGCAGGATCTCACACGCCGCGCGGGAACGCAAATCGGTCCGGCGATAAGCTCGTGGCGCATGCGGACTCGGTGGCTCGGGCTCGCGCTCGCAGGCGTCCTGGCGCAAGGCTGCGGCAAGCCTCCCTCGGCCTCGATCCCGGTGACGCCCGCCGCGCCCGCTCCTTCGCCGGTGCCGCGAACGGCGACCCCGGTTGCCGCCGCCCCCGCATCGGGTCTCGGGGAGCTGATGGCTCTCGCGCAGATGCGCCACTCCAAGATGTGGTTCGCGGCGGAGGCGGGCAACTGGAAGCTGGCCGCCTACGAGCTGTCCGCGCTTCGCGACGGCTTCCAGGACGCGGCGCGGTTCTATCCCACGCACAAGCAGGCGCCCGTCTCGATCAACGAGGCCCTCGAGACGATCATGACCGACCCGCTGTCCGAGCTGGGAAAGGCGATCGAGAAGGCGGACCGGAAGAGTTTCGAGAGGGCCTACGACACCGTGACCGACGGCTGCAACGCCTGTCACCAGGCCACCGACTACGGATCGATCGTCGTGCAACGCCCGAAGGCGAATCCGTACTCGAACCAGGCCTTCGCGCCCCGGCCTTAGGGCGCTCCGCATTTCTCCTCTGAGGCCCTAGCCCTTCTGGTCCCACCAGCGCGAGAGCCGCCCGGAGGGAATCCCCGGCGTCTCCGAGGGCGAGGCCGAATAGTGCGACGTGTCGTTGAAGAGCGACAGCCGCGCGTGGGCGAGGTCCCTGAAATCCAGGATGTTGAGCGAGGCCGGGCTCTGGTCCAGGTGGTCGCGGTAGCGCCGCAGGTCGAAGCCGAGGAGCGAGCCGATCAGCAGGCGGATGGTCGCCTTGTGGGACGCGACCAGGATCTGGCCGCCGAGGTGCGCGGACACGATTCCGAGCAGCGCCGGCAGCGCCCGCGCGGTGACCGTGAGGCCGGTCTCGCCGCCCGTGGGCGCAAACGAGTACGGATCCTGCTCCCACCGGACGTACTCCTCGGGAAACTCCTTCTCGACTTCCGCCCGCCGCTTTCCCTCCCAGCGTCCGTGGGAGATCTCGCGGAGGCCGTCCACCGGCGTCACCGGCTTGCCGTGCGGCGCGGCGAGGATGCGGGCCGTCTCCATCGTGCGGGAGAGCGGGCTCGCGTAGACGGCGGCGATCGGCTCTCCGGCGAGCCTGTCGGCGAGCTTGCGGAGCTGATCCCGCCCGAGCTCCGAGAGGGCCACGTCGGTCTCGCCGGCGAAGCGGTCCTCCGCCGACAGCTCGGTTGCACCGTGGCGCACCAGGTAGACGCGCGTCGCATTCATCCCTTCACCCCCAGACCCTTCTTCTCGAGCAGCTCCCGCAGCCGCTCGCGTTGATCGCCCTGGAGAGCGATCGTCCCCTGTTCGATCGTCCCTCCGGTGCCGCACGCCTTCTTGAGCTCCCGGCAGAGGCCGTCCAGATAGGCGCGGTTGTCCGGCAGGCCATCGACGACCGTCACATGCTTGCCGGACGCGCGGTTCTCGAGGCGGAGCTTCGCGACGACGCGCGCCGGCACCGCCTCCCGGCCCCGTCGGAGGGTCTGCGCGCAGTGGCAATCGGCCTCGGGCCATCCGCATCCCGGGCACATGCGCCCCTGCCCGCTCGAGTAGACCAGGCGCCGGCTCGGTCCCGGCATCACACGCCCTCTCCGAGCAGGCTCAGCAACTCCTTCCCGTAGGCCTCCAGCTTTGCCGGACCGATGCCCGGAATCGCCGAGAGGGCCTCGAGCGTCGCCGGCCGAAAGGCGGCGAGGGCCGCCAGGGTGCGGTCGTGCAGGACGACGTAGGCGGGCACGGAGCGCCGCGCCGCTTCGCGCCGCCGCCACTCCCGCAGCGCGTCGATGTGCGCCGGGCTCGCGCTGGAGTTTCCGGAAGTCGCTTCGCCCGCGGCCGCCGCCTCGATCGCGGCGACGATCTTCGACGTCGTCTTCCTCTGGCGCTTCGCTTTCGGGCGGGGAGGCTCGGGCAGCGTCAGCGCGACGCTCGGCGTGCGGCCGGCCATGACCTCGCGCCCCTCCGGGGTCAGCGAGAGCGTCCGATAGACGTCGTCGGTCGCCGCCAGGAGCCCTCCGCCCTGCGCCGCGTCGATCCAGTCGCCCACGGTCCGCGGGCTGTCCGCCGAGAGGATTCCGGTCGTGGAGAGGCGGGTGAGCGGCTCGGGCAGCCCGTCGCAGTCGCCCGTCAGCATCGCCACGATCTTGCGCTTGCCCCACCGCTCCCCGCCCCGCGCCACGCCCGAGAGGATCTTGCGCAGCCGGAGAAGGTCCTCGGGCGATACGTCGCGTCGCCGTGCGCAGCTGCCGCAGAAACCGCACTCCGACGGCGCGCCGCGCTCGCCGAAGTATCCGAGGATGGTCGCGCGATAGCAGCCGGACGAGTCGGCGTACGCGATCATGCGGGCGAGCTTGCGGCGATCGAGGTCGCGCCGGTCCTCCGACCCCTCGGTTTGCGCGATGAGGAAGTCTCGCGTGCGCACGTCCACGTAATTCCAGAGAAGCGTCGCGTCGGCGCGCCGGCCGTCGCGGCCTCCGCGGCCGATCTCCTGGTAGTAGGCCTCGAGGGATCCGGGGATCTCGAAATGGACCACGGCCTCGACGTCGGGGCGGTCGATGCCCATGCCGAAGGCGTTGGTGGCGCAGACGACGCCCAGGGATCCGTCCGCAAACGCGTTCTGTACGCGGGTGCGCTGCGCCTCTTCCAGCCCGGCGTGGTACGCCTCGGCGGCGAGCCCGGCCCCGCGCAAGGCGTCCGCGGCGCGGCTCGCGCTCTTGCGCGTCGCGGCGTAGACGAGCGCCCGGCGCCGCCCGATCAGCTCCGGAAGGAGTGCGCGCTTCTCGATCTCGCCGGAGACCTTGCGCACGTCGAGGAACAGATTCGGCCGGTCGAACCCCGCGACGAAGACCTCCGGCCCCTCGAGACCGAGCAGCCCGACGATGTCGTCGCGAACCTCGGGCGTGGCCGTGGCGGTGAACGCGAGGATCGGCGGGCGGCCGGAGGCGCCGTCCGCGCGGCGGCAGCGGCGGGCGGCGTCGCCCAGGGCCCGGTAGTCCGGGCGGAAGTCGTGGCCCCACTCCGAGACGCAGTGGGCCTCGTCGACCGCGAACCGCGCGAGGGGAGCGCCCGCGAGGAGCCGCTGGAATGCGGCGGACGCGAAGCGCTCTGGGGCGACGTAGAGGAGCCGCAGCCGGCCCTCCCGCAGGGCGGTCTCCGCGGCGCGGCGCTCCGTGGGCGACGCCAGCGAATGCAGGGCCGCGGCCGCGATCCCCTTCCGGGTGAGCTCGTCGACCTGGTCCTTCATGAGCGCGATGAGAGGCGACACGACGAGCGTCGGACCGTCGAGCAGCAGGGCGGGAAGCTGATAGCCGATCGACTTGCCCGATCCGGTGGGCATGACGGCGAGGACGTCCCGGCCCGAGAGCGCCGCCCGCACGACGTCCTCCTGGCCCGGGCGAAATCCCTCGTGGCCGAAGTGGCGTTTGAGCGCGGCGCGGGGATCCATGAACGCCATTATGCCGGCTGACAAGGGGGGTCTTGTCGGTATAGGCTCCGCTGTTCGCCATGACCGCCGTCGACCCCATCGCCCCCGCTTCCGCCACGCGCGCCGATCGCCGCGCGATCGCCATCGTCGCGCACGTCGACCACGGCAAGACGACGCTCGTCGACGCCCTGCTCAAGCAGTGCGGCACCTTCCGGGTCGGCCAGCACGTGGACGAGCTCGTCATGGACTCGGGCGAGCTCGAGAAGGAGCGGGGGATCACGATCCTCGCGAAGAACACCTCGGTCCACTACAAGGACGTCATCATCAACATCGTCGACACGCCGGGCCACAGGGACTTCGGCTCGGAGGTCGAGCGGATCCTCTCGATGGTCGAGGGCGTGCTGCTGCTGGTCGATGCCTCGGAGGGGCCGCTGCCGCAGACCCGTTTCGTCCTGAAGAAGGCGCTCGAGGGAGGGAAGCGGCCGATCGTGCTCATCAACAAGATCGACCGCGCCGACGCGCGCACGGCCGCGGTGGAGGAGGAGATCCATGACCTCTTCTTGTCGCTGGCGACCGAGGAGCACCACCTCGAGTTCGAGGTCCTCTACGGCTCCGGCCGCCTGGGCTACGTCTCACGGGACCCCGATGCGAAGTCGGGCGACCTGCGGCCGCTGCTCGACGCGATCCTCGAGCACATTCCCGCGCCGGTCGTGGGAGACGCGCCCTACAAGATGATTGTCGCGAACATCGACTACTCCGACTACCTCGGGCGGCTGGCGGTCGGGCGGATCTTCTCGGGCAAGGTCTCGAAGGCGACCGACCTCGCAGCCGTGCGGCCTGACGGCTCGATCGTCGAGAAGGGTAAGGCCGGCAAGATCTACATGTTCGAGGGGATCACCCGGGTCGAGGTGGCCGAGGCCTCCGCGGGCGACATCATCGTGCTGTCGGGCTTCCCCGACATCGAGATCGGCCAGACGATCCTCGATCTGACGGATCCCACGCCGCTCTCCGGGATCCGCGTCGACGAGCCGACGCTCTCGATGGAGTTCCGCGTCAACGACTCGCCGATGTCGGGACTGTCCGGCAAGTACGTGACCAGCCGGCACCTCGCGGAGCGACTCGAGAAGGAGCTCGAGAAGAACGTCGGGCTTCGCCTCTCGAGCACCGGCTCGCCGGACTCCACACTCGTGCTCGGGCGCGGCGAGCTGTCGCTCGCGATCCTGGCCGAGACGATGCGGCGCGAGAGCTACGAGTTCGCGCTCGGCCGGCCTCAGGTGATCTTCCACCGCGGCGAGAAGGGCGAGCTGCTGGAGCCCTACGAGGAGCTGGTCATCGACTGCGCCGAAGAGTTCACCGGACCGGTCATCGCCGCGGTCGGCGAGCGCAAGGGCGAGCTCAAGCACATGGGCAAGCACGGCGACCGCGTGCGGCTGGAGTTCACGATTCCCTCGCGCGGCCTGCTCGGCTTCCGGCTCGAGTTCCTGACGCTGACCAAGGGCACGGCCCTGATGAACCACCTCTTCGACCAGTACGGACCGCACCGCGGCCCGCTGCCCAACCGGACGAAGGGCGCCATGATCGCCAAGGAGGGCGGCGACGTCACGGGTTACGCGCTCGACCGCCTCGCCGACCGCGGCATCTTCTTCGTGAAGCCGGGCGACAAGGTGTACGCGGGCCAGGTCGTCGGCGAGCAGGTCAAGGAGGGCGACATGGTGATTCAGCCCTGCGAGAAGAAGCACCTGACCAACATGCGCGCCTCGGGCTCCGACATGGCGATCAAGCTGACGCCCGCGCGCGAGCTCAACATCGAGCAGGCGATCGAGTGGATCAACGACGACGAGCTTGTCGAGGTCGCGCCCGCCGCCATCCGCGTCCGCAAGCGCACCCTGGATCACTCGCTCCGGAAGACGAAGGCAAAAACGGCCGGCTAGGCCGGCCGTCGTTGGCCTTCGTCCTGACCCTGAGCGTAGCGAAGGGGAAGGACCCCGAACTCGATCGCCAAGGAGGCGATGAAGCCCGGGATCCTTCGCGACGGATTCGTCGCGCTCCTCAGGATGACGGGGTTACGGCAACGCGAAGTCCTTGACCAGGAACACCGCCATCTCGCCGCGCGAATTGGCGTTCCCCGGGCAGTAGCGCAGCGGGTTGGTCAGGCAGCCTCCCGTGACCTGCTCGGTGTAGAGCTGTTCGATCCAGTTCGCGAAGAGGGACGGACAATCCACATCCTCGAAGACGCCGGTGCAGTCGGGCGGAACGTAGTCGTGGCCGTGCTCGGTCTTCAGGAGGAAGACCGCCATCTGATCCCGCTGCACGGGCTGCTCCGGGCAGAACTTGCCGGTATCGCAGCCCGCGGTGATCTGCTCGGCCGCCAGCTCCTCGATCCAGTCGGCGAAGAGGGACGGGCACGGGACGTCGTCGAACACGCCGGCGCACGGGGGCGGGGTGAAGCAGAGGCCGTACTTGGACTTGAGCAGGAAGACCGCCATCTGCTCGCGCAGCGTCGGCAGACTGACTCCGTAGAATCCGCCGCCGACTCCGGCGGTGATCCCGCTGCCGACGAGCTTGGTCACGTAGGAGTAGAACGTGTTGCTGGAGGGAACGTCGAGGAAGTCCGCGATCCGTCCCTTGGGAAGCGTGCCCGACAGCCCGCCGCCCGGATTCTGGACGAAGACGTCGTTGATCGTGCCGGAGGGCAGCACGGGGACCTCGATCGAGAGCGTGTTCTCGTCCACGAGCGTCACATTCGTGGCCGGGACGCCGCCGACCGTGACCGTCGCGCCGTCTTCGAAGGCGAGTCCCTTGAGGGTCGCGGCGCCCGGGATCACCCCCGGCCCCGACGGTGGCGTCAGAGAGATCACGAAGCGCGGCGAGAACTCGGACGTGTTGCCGCCGTCATCGGTCGCCGTGGCGGTGATGGGCGAGCCGTTCGGCAGCGCCAGGGGAAGGACGGCGTTGAAGGTCGCGTCGCCCGAGGCGTTGGTCGTGACCGGGATGGACCCGAGATACGTCTTCCCCTCCGGCAGATCTTGCGGCCGGGGGGAGCAGACGGGGCTGCCGTAGAAGTCGAGGTCGAACGTCGACGAGGGGGCGCTGTTGAAGGTTCCGGTCACCGTCGTCGAGCCGCCGTACGTGACGGAGCCGATGATCGGGTAGTTCTGGAACCCGTTGGGCCCGGCGTCCCCATCTCCCGTGTCGTTGAAGGTCACGCCGGGAGTGCTGTTGGTCAGGAGGTCGATGCCGAGCCCGTTCGTCGAGGTGCTGCCGGCGTTGTCGAAGATCGAGTTGCCTCGAATCGTGACACCGGAGGGAGCGGCGTGGCCGGCCTGACTCTCGACGACGATTCCTGCATTGTGCGCGCTTCCCAAAGTACCCCCGTTGTAGGCGATGAGATTTCCTTCCCCGGGCTGCGTACCGCCGATCAGGATGTTGCCTGAGTACGACGTATTGACGACCCAAATCCCGGCATCCTTGTTCGGAAGGCGGGCCGTGCCGGTCGCGTCCGTCCCGATGAAGTTGCCCTGCACGACCGTGCCGCCCCCTGGACCACGATTCCGGCGACCGAGTTGGACCCCCCGATCGTGTTCCCGGCGCCCGGCGCCGAGCCGCCGATCGTGTTGTTCTGGTCGTAGACCTGCACGCACCGAGCGTAACAATGGAGCGCGGTCGTCCCCGTGACGTCGGTGCCGATGAAGTTGCCCTGCACGAAGTTTCCGTGCGCCAGATTCACTCCGCTGCCTCCGATGCTGACCTGGTCGGTCATCACGTTGCGCGCGGCGGCGGACGTGCCCCCGATCACGTTGCCGGTTCCCCGGACGATGGAGACCGATCCGAGGCTGGTCGTGATCTTGCGCAATCCCGTCACGTCGGTTCCGATGAGGTTTCCCTGGACGACGTTTCCCGTGGCGAGGTCCAGGGCGATGTGGGTGCCGCCGTTCAACGTGGACAGGAGATTGCGATCGGCCGGAGCCGTGCCGCCGACGCGCGCATTCTGATACTGGATGATGTCGATCGCCGTGTTCGAGGTCCCGAGCGCCTGGGTGCCGTCCGCGTTCGTCCCCAGGAAGCAGCCCTCGACGACGAAGTTCTGGCGCGTGGTGCCGAGGTCCTCGGCCTGGATGTCGTACATCGTGCAGCGGTTGACGACGAGCCCGCGGATCGTGATGTCGTCCGTCCTCGCGTGCAGGCACGGGCTCGATCCGGCGTTCGTCCCGTCGATCTCGATCCGGAGGACGGTGTTCAGGCCCTGGCCCGTCGGGTTCGTGTTCACCAAGGAGCCGGGCTGCGAATAGCCGTTGATCGTGACCGGGTCGGTGATCGCCGGCAGGGCCGAGGCCGGGGAGATCGTGTGGACGCCGGATCCCGTGATGTCGAATTCGATCGTGTCGGCGCCCGGATGGGCATTGGCGTCGAGAATCGCCTGGCGAAGCGTTCCCGGGCCGCTGTCGCCGGTCGAGGTGACCGTGTAGGTGTCGGCGGTCCCGATGGCCGCCAGGGCCGTGAGCACCAGGGCGAGGATGACGGTCCGGACGTTGGCCATGTGTTCCTCCTGCCCTGACCTCGTCAAATCTCTCCGCGGGGGGCCACGTCCTCTGGCTAGAATGGCGCCAACCATGGGAAGCCAGCCCCCGGAGCTTCCCCCCGAGGAAGTCACCGGATTGCTGCGGGCCGCCGAGGCGGGGGATCGCGCGGCGCTCGATCGCGTGTTCTCCATCCTCTACGAGGACCTTCGACTGATCGCCCACCGCCAGCTCGGCGGGGCGCCTGCCGAGCAGACCCTCTCGACGACGGCGCTCGTCCACGAGGCCTACCTCAAGCTCTCGCGGGGGGCCGGCTGGACGGCGAAGGACCGGTCCCACTTCTTCTCTCTCGCGGGCCGTGCGATGCGGATGATCCTCGTCGACCAGGCGCGCTCGCGGACGCGCCAGCGCCGGGGCTCGGGACGGCGGCCCCTGGACCTGGAAAACGTCGAGATTCCCATCGAGGAGCGCGCGGCCGATATCGTCGCGCTCGACACGGCATTGAGCAAGCTCGGCGAGGTCGATGGCGAGCTGGCGCAGCTCGTCGAATGGAGGTTCTTCGCCGGCCTGACGCTGGAGGAGATCGCGGAAATGTCCGGCCGGTCCGAGCGGACGCTCAAGCGACACTGGCAGGCGGCGCGCGCGTTCCTCTTCGAGGAGCTGTCGGACTCCGGCGTGGTCTCGTCGTGACCGGCGACCCCCGCTGGCCGGAGGTCCGCGGACTTTTCGAGGAGCTGGTGGACCTCTCTCCGGCCGAGCGCGATGCGAGGCTGACCGGCGTCTCCGACGCGGAGCTCGCGGCGCGCGTCCGGCGCCTTCTCGCGGCGGACGCCGACTCCGGGGCCGAGGGGTTCCTGGAGACCCCGGCGGTGGCGCTCGGAGTCGCCGGCGGCCTCTTCGTCGAAGCCGAGGCCGAGGCCGCGCCGGACCGGATCGGCCCCTATCGCATCCTGAGCCGCCTCGGGCGGGGCGGGATGGGAGAGGTCTTCCTCGCCGAGCGCGCGGACGGTCTCTTCGAGCAGCGGGTCGCGATCAAGCTGCTGCGCCGGGGCATGGCGACGGACGACGTCCTCGCGCGGTTCGGACGCGAGCGGCGCATCCTCGCCCGCCTCGTGCACCCGCACATCGCGCGCCTCCTCGACGGCGGCGCCACGGACGACGGACGCCCCTACTTCGTGATGGAGCTCGTCGAAGGCGAGCCGATCACCGCGTACTGCCGGTCGCGCAGCGCTCCGGTCTCCGAGCGGCTGCGGCTGCTGCTCGACGCGTGCGAGGCCGTGGCCGCGGCCCACCGCAGCCTCGTCGTGCACCGCGACCTGAAGCCGTCGAACGTCCTCGTGACCTCCGGCGGCGACGTCAAGCTCCTCGACTTCGGGATCGCGAAGGTCCTCGGCCCCGACGACACCGGCGAGGCCGGCGAGGGGGATCTCGAGACGCACACCGACCTGCGTCTCCTGACTCCGGCCTATGCCGCGCCCGAGCAGATCCTGGGAGAGCCCGTCACCGCCGCGACCGACGTTTGGGCTCTCGGCGCGCTCGCTTACGAGCTGCTGACGGGCACGCTGCCGCAGAAGCGCGAGACGCGCGCTCCGGCCGCGCTCGCGGCCGCCGCCGCGTCGGACACGACGGAGCGGCCCAGCCAACGCTTGGCGGGAGAGCCGCTCGACCGCGTTCCGGTCGCGCAGCCCACGGAGGCCGATCGCCGGAGATTCGAGCGCCAGCTCCGAGGGGACCTGGACAACGTGCTCTTGATGGCGCTGCGGCGCGAGCCCGAGCGGCGCTACGGATCGGTGTCGGCGCTCGCGGGCGACTTTCGCCGCCACCGCGAGGGCCGTCCCGTCAAGGCGCGTCCCGACACGCTCTCGTACCGCGCCGGGAAGTTCGTGCGGCGCAATCGGCTGTCCGTGGCCGCCGCCGCGCTCGTCGCCGTTTCCCTCGTCGGAGGGCTCGTCGCCACGGCCCGCCAGCGCGCCCGCGCCGAGTCCAACGCGCGCGTCGCCGCGTCCGCCGCGCGCCGTGCCGACGCCGTCAAGGAGTTCCTGATCGGCCTCTTCGAGATCGCCGATCCGGACCAGACCGGCGGCAATCTCCCGGCGAGCGAACTGCTGGATCAGGCCGGCAAGCGCCTGGACACCGAGCTGTCCGCGGAGCCGGACGTCCAGGCGGACCTCCTGGATGCGGTCGCGCGCATCGACCGCAGCCTCGGCCGCCTCGAGCCGGCCGAGGGGCTGGCGCGGCGGTCGCTCGCGGTCCGCCAGAAAATTCTGCCGGCGGGCGACGGCGCCATCGGCCGGAGCATGGCGACGCTCGGCGCCATCACCATGGACCGCGGCAAGCTCGACGAGGCACAGAAGCAGCTCGCCGAGGCGCTGAAGACCGTCGAGGCGAAGGACGGTCCGGCGAGCCTGTCGGCGGCGCGCGTGCGGAGCGATTACGCGCAGGTGCTGTTCTGGAAGGGCGACGTCGCGAAGGCCGAGAGGCTCGAGTCGAGCGTCTACGAGGCGTACCGGAAGGAGCTCGGCGACGAAGCCGTGCAGACGGCGATTCACCTGCGCAACCGCGGAATCCTCCGCGAGGAGCTCGACCGCCTCGACGAGGCCGAGGCCGACGGACGCGCCTCGCAGGCCGTGCTCGAGAAGCGCCTCGGTCCGGAGCATCCGAACCTCGGCCAGAGCTACTGCAACCTCGCCGTCCTGCTCGACCGGCGCGGAAAGGCCGAGGAGGCCGAGAAGTGGTTCCTGCGGTCGCTCGAGGTGCGCCGCAAGGCGCTCGGCCCGGACCATCGGGTCGTGGGCCAGACCCTGCAGCTGCTCGCGCTCTTCTACCTGAACCAGGGCCGCCTCGACGAGTCCGAGACGAACTACCGGCAGGCGCTCGCGCTCTTCCGCGCGATCGAGCCGAAGCACTTCGAGGTCGGCAAGTGCCTGAACGGCCTGGCGCTCGTGGCCTCGCGGCGCGGGCGATACGCCGAGTCCGAGGCCACGCTCGGCGAGGTCATCGTCCTCTTCGACGAGGTCCTGGGGCCGAAGCACACGTTCTCGTGGCAGGCGCGCGGCAACCGCGCCGAGCAGATCGCGCTGCAGGGTCGGCTCGTCGAGGCCGAGAAGATCCAGCGCGAGGTCGTGGCGAAGCTCGTCGAGATCAACGGCCCCGACAGCTACGAGGCGGTCGACGCCGAGGCTCGCCTCGGCGAAACGCTCCGGAAGGAAGGCCGCGCCGCGGAGGCCCTTCCGCTGCACCGGAAGGGTCTCGAGCACCAGCAGAAGCTCTACGGGGAAAATCACGTCGCCGTCGCGCTCGCGCGGTATCAGGTGGCGGCGGATCTCATCGCCCTCGGGCAGGCCGAGGATCGCGCCGAGGCTCGGCGACTGCTCGACGGCTCACTCGCCGTTCTCGAGAAGAGGTCGCCTCCGCATCCGCGTCTGGCCGACGTCCGGGCGGCGAGCGCGCGTCTGGGGACCTGATCCCGGATTTAAGGAAGCCCGAAGGTCTTCACCAGGAACACCGCCATCTCGCCCCGCGCGTCGGGGGCGTCCGGGCAGTAGCGGAGCGGATCGGTCAGGCAGCCGCCGGTGATCTGCTCGGCATAGAGGCGCTCGATGAAGCCGACGGCGAAGGCGGTGGGGCAGGAGACGTCCGCGAAGACTCCCGTGCAGGGAGGCGGCGCGTAGTCCGAGCCGTGCTCGGTCTTGAGCAGGAAGACGGCCATCTGCGCCCGGGTCACGGGGTCGTCGGGACAGTAGCCCGCTCCGCAGCCCACCGTGATGCCTTCCTGGAAGAGCCGTTCGATCCAGTTCGAGTAGGGGAACTCCGGCGTCGCGGGGCAGGGCACGTCGGGGAAGATCCCGTTGCAGGCCGGCGGCACGTAATCGGAGCCGTGCTCGGCCTTGAGCAGGAAGACGGCCATCTGCGCGCGCGAGACGGAGCCTTCGGGGCAGAAGTCGCCGTGCCCGCACCCCGCCGTGACGCCGTCGCGGAAGAGCTTCTCGACGTAGGCATGGAAGACGTGGGCCTGCGGCACGTCCAGGAAGTCCGCCATCCAGCCGCGGGGCAGGATGCCGAAGCTTCCGTCGTCGGGGTTCGTCGCGACCACGTCGTAGAGCGCTCCGGGCGCGAGGGGCGGCGCGTTGCACGAGACCTCGCCGCCTCCGCCCGAGACGCCCGACGCCGCCGTGAGCCCGAAGAGGACCGTCCGGTCGGAGTCGAACCCGGATCCCGACACGGTCGCGGCGGTGCCGCCGGCGGAGGGTCCGGAGGTCGGGACGATCGAGGAGACGGTCAGAGTCGCCGCGCCCACGCCGACGACGCCGACCTTCGCCTTGTTGAACTCGGTGAACCACAGCTGGTTACCGAGCGGCGTGATCCCGTACGGCCGCGAGTCGGCGGTCGGGATCAGGAACTGGGTGATCGTTCCGCCGGTCGTGATCCGGCCGATCTTGTTGTTGTCGAACTCCCCGAACCACAGATTTCCGTCCGGACCGCCGACGATGTGGAAGACGCGTCCGGGCTCGGGCAGGGGGAACTCCGTGATCGCGCCCGCCGTCGTGATTCGTCCGACGTTGTGGCCGTTGTTCTCCACGAACCAGAGGTTGCCGTCGGCGCCGGCGGCGATGCCTTCGGGGTCGGCGTTCGCGGTCGGGATCGGGAACTCGTCGATGGCGCCGCCCGGCGTCAGCCGGCCGATCTGGTTCTTTCCGAACTCGGTGAACCAGAGATTTCCGTCCGACCCCGTGGCGATCCGCATCGGGCCGCCGGACGCGGTCGGGACCGCGCGCTCGGTGACCGAGCCGGAGGTCGTGATGCGGCCGATCTTGTTCGCGTTGAACTCGGTGAACCACAGCGCGCCGTCCGGGCCGGGCGCGATCCCCTGGGGTGCGCTCGCGGCGGTGGTCACGGGGAACTCCAGGAACGAGCCCGACGTGGTGATGCGGCCGATCTTGTTGGCGCTGTTCTCCGTGAACCAGAGCGCTCCGTCCGGACCCGCCGCGATCCCCTGCGGGAAGGCCGAAGCGCTCGGAACCGGGAACTCCGTCGCGACTCCCGACGGCGTGATCCGGCCGACCTTGTTCGTCAGGTCGAGGAACCACACGTTTCCGTCCGACCCGGTCGCCGCGTCCTCCGGGATCACCGTGTCGTCCAGCGGATACTCGAAGTCGATCTGGGGCGGCGGGGTGCCGGAGAGATCCAGCCGTCCGACCTGCGCCTTCTTGAACTCCGTGAACCAGAGCTTGCCGTCGGCGCCGAGCCCGATGCCGTAGGCGCCGCAGCCCGAGGACGGAATCAGGTACCGGGTGATCGTGCCGTCGGGCTCGATCTTCGAGATGCGGTTGGCGTCGAACTCGGTGAACCAGACGTTCCCGTCGGGTCCGCCCGTGACGTGGAAGACGCGGCCGGGCTCGGGCAGTGGAAACTCGGTGATGATTCCCGCCGGCGTGATGCGGCCGATCTTGTGGCCCGCGTTCTCGCAGAACCAGAGGTTGCCGTCCGGGCCTGCAGCGATGCCTTCGGCAGAGGCGCCGGCCGTCGGGATGGGAAACTCGGTGAAGACGCCGGCCGGGGTCAGCCGTCCGATCTTGTTCTTGCCGTACTCGGTGAACCACAGGTTGCCGTCGGGCCCCGCGGCGATTCCGTGCGGCGTGCTGTTGGCGGTCGGGATGGGGAAGTCGGTGAACACGCCGGCCGTCGTGATCCGGCCGATCGTGCTGAGGTTGGGCTCGGTGAACCAGAGGGCGCCGTCGGATCCCGAGGCGATTCCGTACGGGAACGCCCCCGCGGCGGCAGGGAACTCCGTGATGGTCCCGTCCGTGGTGATCCGGCCGATCCGGTTGCCCACGTTCTCGGCGAACCACAGCGCCCCGTCGGATCCGGCTGTGATCCCCAGAGCGCCGCTGCTCAACATCGGGAGCGGGAACTCCGTCACGACTCCGGCGGGCGTGACCCGACCGATCTTGTTCGTCAGCTCCGCGAACCAGAGGTTGCCGTCGGGCCCGGCGGTGAGGTCCTGGGGGATGCCGCCGCTCGGGAGAGGGAACTCGTCGACGCTCTGGGCGTAGGAAGGCGCCGCCGCTGCCGAAAGCAGAAGCGCGGCGAGCCCTGTCGCGCGGACGAAGTCCGCGGCCCGGAATCCCTGCATTGTCGTGGTGGAGACGATTATACGCCTCGCGGCCGAGGCGGCGGGCGAGACGACTCGCCCACCGCTCGGCGCGACTCCGGGTTCACTGCAGACGGAAGGTGTGGACGAGGAAGGCGGCCATCTGGTCGCGGTTGACGGGCTTGTCCGGGCAGTAGAGGCCGGTCTGGCAGCCCGCCGTGATTCCCTCGGCAGACAGCTGCTCGATCCAGTCGGCGAACAGAGAGGGACACGCCACGTCCGTGAAGATGCCCGTGCAGGCCGGCGGCGTGTAGTCCGATCCGTGCTCCGCCTTCAGCAGGAACACGGCCATCTGGTCTCGATTCACGGGCTTTTCGGGACAGTAGAGGCCCACGTCGCAGCCGGCGGTGATCCCTTCGATCGACAACTCCTCGATCCAGTCGGCGAACAACGACGGGCAAGCGACGTCGTCGAACTTTCCCGTGCAGGGGGGCGGAGTGAAGCAGATCCCATGCCGGGACTTCAGCAGGAAGACGGCCATCTGCTCGCGCAGCGTCGCCTGGTTGATGCCGTAGTTGCCGCCGCCCACCCCGGCCGTGATCGCGTTGGCGACGAGGGTCGCGATGTACGGCTCGAAGATGGCGTCGCCGGTGACATCCAGGAAGTCCTCCACCCAGGCGTTCTTGAGCGTGCCGGAGAGCCCCGAGAGCGTCGTGACCGTGACGTCGCCGACGGTGCCCGGCCCCAGCGACGGCATCTCGATGAAGATCCGGTTCGCATCCGGAATGTTGTCGACGGTCGCCGGCACACCGCCGACGGTGACCGTCGTGCCGCTCGCGAAGAGCTGCCCGTAGACGGTGTTGTCGGCTCCGGCCTGCCCCGAGCGCAGGAAGAGACGGAGGGCGATGCTCTCCGAGAACTCGGAGGAGTGGCCGCTCGCGTCGGTGGCGATGATGGCGACGGGCTGCCCGGCCGCGAGGACCACGGGCAACACGAAGTCGATGGTGGCGTCGCCGCTCGCGTCGGTCGTCGCGGTCGTCGTCCCCGCGAGATCCTGTCCCTGAGGGAAGGCGGTCGGATGGGAGAGGCAGGCCGGGTTGGCGTAGAAGTCGATGTCGTAGGTCTGCGAGGGCGCGCTGTGGAAGGCGGCATGCACGGTAGTCGCGGCGCCGTAGTCGACGGAGGAGACGATGGGGTAGTTCTGGATGCCGTCCGCCTCGGTCGCGTCGTTGGGCGTGGGCCCAGGCGACTGGCCGTTGAAAGCGCCGGCGTCGATCCCCAGGGGGACGTTGTCGAAGATTCGGTTCCCGCGCACGCTGACGGCGCTGGCGGCGTCGAAGCTGATGCCGGCGACGCCGAGAAGGTCCTGTCCGTTGTGGGCGATGGTGTTGCCTTCTCCGGAACCGAGGCCGCCGATCGTCACGACCGAGGAGAGGGCGTTGATGCTCCCGCCCGAATTGCCGAGGGGGCCGTTCCCCGAGGCATCGGTGCCAATTCGGTTGCCCTTGATGGAGACCGAGGTGCATGCCGAGATGTCGATCGCGTCGAAGTTGCCGCTGATGAGGTTGCCCTGGCCGGCTGCCGCTCCGCCAACAACGGCGGACGCTGAGTCGCAGGCCACGCCAATGAGGTTCGGGATGGGCAGCGTGCCCGTGAGATCAGTCCCGATGTAGTTGCCGAGGACCGTCGCGTGGCTTCCGCTCTGGAGGTGAACACCACCCGAGAATCCGTTGCCCGAGATGACGTTGCGATCCGCCGCGTTCGCTCCTCCGATGACGAAAGTGCCGACGTCGCACCACACACCGGCCTCCTGGGTATAGGCGGCCCCGGGGATTTGCCCTCCGGCTGCATCGAGGCCCAGGAGATTGCCGGCGATGGTTCCCGAGCCGTTCGCGAAGTGGATCGCGCCGGAGGTCCCCGCCTTGCAACGATTGATCGCGAGCCCTCGGACCACCGTCGTGCCGGACGCGACGGTCAGCCCCGCATCTTCCGGGGCGGCGAGATTTTCGCCGTCGAGCTCGATCAGGACGGTGCCGTTCCACGGCTGGCCGAAGGCGTTCGTGTTGGGGGTCGCGCCCGTCTGGCTGTAGCCGTTGATGGTGAGGTCCTGGGTGATCGCGGGAAGATCTGTCAGCGGCGTGATGATGTGGGCGCCCGAGCCGGGAATGGCGAAGGCGATCGTGTCGGGTCCCGCGTTCGTGTTCGCGTCCAGGATCGCCTGCCGCAGCGAGCCCGGGCCGCTGTCCGCGGCCGTCGTGACGGTAAAAGTCGAGGCGCCGGCGGCCAGGGCGGCGAGGCCGAGAACGGCTGAGGCGAGGCTCGTGAGGTTTGTCTTCATTGGGGCTCCTTCGATCAGGAACTCGACAGGAGGGGTCCAAACCGGACAGGCGGCCGGCAGGAATCCCTGGCTCTCTTCCCGGGGGCCCCCCTGGGCTATGCTCCGAATACCCCCATGAACCCCCAAGTGCCTCCGCCCGACGCGGGAGGGCCGCCGGGCGAGATCACGAGCCTGCTCCGTGCGGCGGAGGCGGGTGACCGCGAAGCCGTGGACCGGCTCTTCTCGATGGTGTACGGGGAGCTGCGCAAGCTGGCCCACCGGGAGCTGGCCTCGGCGGGGCTCCACGGGACGATCAACACGACCGCCCTCGTGCACGAGGCCTACCTGAAGCTGTCGCGCGGCGATGCCTGGTCCGTGCGCGATCGCTTCCACTTCTACGCGACCACGGCCCGGGCCATGCGGATGGTGCTGCTCGACGACGCCCGGCATCGGCTGCGGCAGAAGCGGGGCGGCGGCGACGCCGCCCTTCCCCTCGAGGACGTCGAAGGTCTCGTGCCACGGGTCGGGAAGCCTCAGGAGCTGCTCGACCTCGACGAGGCTCTCGGCCGGCTCGAATCGTCCGCGCCGGATCTCGCGCGGGTCGTGGAGTGGCGATTCTTCGCCGGCCTCTCCGTGGAAGACATCGCGCGGACGCTCGCCGTGTCCGACCGCACGGTCCGGCGGCAGTGGCGGGCGGCGCGCGCCATCCTGTATCGCAGCCTGGCCGGTCCGGCTCCCGTCCCGTGATGGGCGGTGAATCGCGGCTTCGCGAGGCGGCCGACGCCTTCTCCGACCTCGTCGAGCTGTCGCCCGAGGAGGCGCGAAGCCGGCTCGCGGCGCTCGACGCCGCGGACCCCGCGCTCGCGCGCCTCGTGCGCGAGATGCTTGCCGCCGACGCCGCGGCCGGTGCGTTCCTCGAGGGCGGCGCCGCCGAGTACTCGGCGCGGCTGAGCGCGCTGCGCGAGGAGCCGGCGCTGCGAGCCGAAGCCGACGCGGCCGCCGGCACTGCGGTCGGGCCGTACGTCCTCGTCTCGCTGCTCGGACGCGGGGGCATGGGAGAGGTCTGGGTGGCCGACCGGAGCGACGGACAGTTCGAGCAGCGCGTCGCCCTGAAGCTGCTGCGCGCGGGAATCGACTCGGAGGGAATCCGCCGCCGCTTCATGCAGGAGCGGCAGCTCCTCGCCCGGCTGGATCATCCGAACATCGCGCGCCTTCTGGACGGAGGCGCCGCGGAGGGGCGTCCCTTCTTCGTGCTCGAGCTGGTCGAGGGCGAGCCGATCACGGAGTTTGCGCGCGCGCGGGCCCTCACCGTCGAGCAGCGTCTTCGCCTGGTGGCGACCTGCTGCGACGCCGTCGACGCGGCCCATCGGCGGCTCGTGGTCCACCGCGACATCAAGCCTTCCAACGTGCTCGTGACCCGGGACGGAGTCGTCAAGCTGCTGGACTTCGGAATCGCCAAGGTTCTCTCCGCGGAGAGCGACGGCGAATACACGCAGGTCGGCGAGCGCGTGCTGACGCCGAGCTATGCGGCGCCCGAGCAGCTCGTCGGCGAGCCGGTCACGACGGCCACCGACGTGTACGGGCTCGGCGTGCTCCTCTATCGGCTCCTCACCGGCGTCCTTCCCCACGCGCGCGGGGCGGCGATGGCAGGCGGTCTCTCGTCCGCCGTCGAGAGCGAAACAATCGAGAGGCCGAGCCGCGCCGTGGCTTCGGCGGACCTCGCCCCGACGGGGCTGCCGCCGGGCGAGGTCGCCCGCCTCCCGGCCCTCCTCGCGGACGACCTGGATGCCATCATCTTGAAGGCGCTGCGGCGAGAGCCGGACCGCCGCTACCCCGGAGCCGCCGCCCTTGGCGCGGACCTGCGCCGGCACCTCGCCGGCTTGCGCGTCGAGGCGCGCCCCGACACGCTCTCGTACCGGGCCGGGAAATTCATCCGCCGGCACCGCGCCGGGGTGGCGGCGGGAGCCCTGACGCTCCTCGCGCTCCTCGCGGGCGTCGCCGGCACCCTCTGGGAGGCGCGGCGCGCGCAGGCCAATGCCCGGCGCGCCGAGCGCGTGCAGGAGTTCCTGGTGCGCCTGTTCCAGGGGAGCGATCCGACCAATGCTCGCGAAGGGAACCCGTCGGCTCGCGACTTGCTCGCGGAAGGAACGGGCCGCATCGAGGCCGAGCTGCGCGGAGAGCCGGAGGTCCAGGCCGCGCTCTACGACGTGGTCGCTCGGATCCATCGAGCCCTCGGCTCGATCCCGGAGGCTCAGCGGCTGGCGGAGCGCTCGCTCGCGCAGCGGCGGCAGATCGACGGCGAGGACGCCCCCGTCACCGCGCAGAGCGGCCTCACGCTGGCCGAGGTCCGGTATTCGAAGGGTGAGGTCGAGGCCGCGGAATCCGCTCTGCACGCCATCCTCCCGCGCCTCGCGGCGGCGTACGGAGCGGACTCTCTGGAGACGATTCGGGCGCGCGACACCCTCGCGGCGGCCCTCCTCGACGAGGGGAAAGTTCCCGCGGCGCTCGCGATGATGCAGGAGGACGTGGCGTCGCGCCGGCGGCGCTTCGGGACGGAGAATCCGGAGACCGCCCGCGGCATCTTTCTTCTCGGCCAGATGCAGGAGGCCGCGAACCGTTACGCCGAAGCCGCGGCGGCCTACGCCGCCGCCGTCGACATGCTCACGCGAACGCTCGGCGCCGACAACCCTCAGACCGCTTCCGCGCGGTACAGCCTCGCGCAGGCCCTGGCCTACATGGGCAAGCGCGACGAGGGGGAGAAGCAGTTCCTGCAGGCGCTCGCGGCGCAGCGAAAGAGCCTGGGCGACCGTCACCCCGATACCGGCCAGACGCTCATCGGGCTCGGCCTCCTCTACGTCAACGAGCGGCGGTTCGCGGAGGCCGATGCGGCGCTCACCGAGGCGCTCGGGATCTTCCGGCCGCTCGGCCACTTCGACGCTGGCAGTTGCCTGCGGATGCTGGGCATCTCTCTCACGGCGCAGGAGCGCTATGCGGAGGCCGCCGCGCGATTCACGGAGGCACTGGCCGTCTTTCGCGAGAAGCGCGGAGCCAGGGACCAGCTCACGCTCACCGCCCTCGGAAACCTCGGCAACGTGTACCTGCGGCTCGGGCAGCTGGACGCCGCGGAGGCGAGCCTGCGCGAAGCGATTGCCGGCCTGGAAGGCCTCTTCGGTCCCGACGCCGACCAGCTGCGCGCGCCCCTGAACCAGCTGGGCGAGGTGCTCCTCGCCCGCGGCCGGCCGGACGATGCGGCGGTCCTGCATCGCCGGGCGCTCGCGATTCAACTGAAGTCGGTGGGCGCGGAGAGCCCGTCGGTTGCCGGAACCCGCTATCTGCTCGCGCTCGATCTCCTGGCGAAGGGACGCGCCGCGGACCTGGGCGAGGCGCGGGAGCTTCTCGACGCGGCGATCGCCGTCCAGAAGAAGGCCGATGCCGAGCACCCGCGGCTGGACGACATGCTTCTCGCGAGCGGCCGCGTCGCCAGCGCCCAGGGCGATCGCGCGCGAGCCGATCGGGATCTGACGGAGGCCGCGAACCGCTACGCGAGGCACCGCGGCGCGGCCGATCCGCGAACCCTGGAGGCGCGCCGGCTCTCGGCCCCGGGCTGACGAGGCGCGCCCGGCGCCGTCTCTACGGCTGCGGGATCGTGCCGGCGAGCTTCTCGACCTCGATCCAGCAGGGGATCGACGTGTGCAGGGTGAATCCCACCGCCTCGTAGAAGCCTTTCGCCGTGATCCGGCTGTCCAGGTAGATGCGGGGGATCCCCTGCAGGAAGGCGACGCGGGCGAGCTCGCGGAGGAGCTCGCGTCCGAACCCGTTGCGCTGGTATCCCTTCGCCGTCACGAGGTCGTCCACGAACAGGTGCTCGCCGCGCGCGAGGGTGTGCGAGCGGCGCACGCCGGCGAGGCTGACGAGCTCCCCGTCCGCGAAGAGGCCGTAGAGGCGATAGCCCTCGGCCTGCTGGCGGCGAATCTCGTCGAGGAACGTCTCCGAGCGCAGGCGCTCGCGCAGCTCGTGCATGAGCACAAACGCGGCCTCGATCTCGGCGTCGCCCGTGAGCTCCCGGACCTCCATCGTTCCGCCGGGCATCAGGGCCTGTACGTCGCGCGGTTCTCGGGGCCCTCCCAGACCGTCACCTCCGCGACGCGCGCCCATCCGAGCGCGCCGGAGGATTCGAGGCGCTCCGCGAAGTGGCGCGCGAGGTTCTCGGCGGACGTATTGCGTCCGGCGAACGCGGGATGCTGGTTGATGTAGGAGTAGTCGAGCTCTTTGGCGATCCCCTCGAGCGCGCGCCGCGCGGGGACGAAGTCGACCGCGACGTCGTAGCGCTGCAGCTTGTCGGACTCGAGCACCGCGTCGACGCGATAGGAGTGTCCGTGGAGCGGCTCGGGACCGCCCTCGTAGTCGATCAGGTTGTGCGCCGCCTCGAAGCGCGCGGTGACGGTCACGCGGTACATCAGCCCCGGCGCCCCATCAGGAGAGCAGGGTGGCCTCGCGGATGACCGACAGCGACAGCTGCTCCGCGGGCGGAATCGCGAGCAGCGTCTCGAGGACCTTCTTCGGCGTCGAGGTCTCGCCGGAGGACTGGTCCAGGTTGACCTCGAAGCGCAGGCTCGTCCCCTCGCGGCTCCGCCTCGAGCGCGAACGCCCGCACGGCCGGCATCGCGTTCTTCGCGCCGTTGGCGAGGGCATCGCCGGCGCGCGCGATCTGGTCCTCGGTCGCGAGCCGGACGGTGTAGCGGGCTCCCTTCACGGCCTTCGCGAGGGACGCCTCGCCCGGGGCGAGCGCGCGTACGTCGAGGATCGCGAGTCCCTCCGGCAGCTTCGCCGCGATCCGCTCGGCCGCATCCGGCGGGAACGGCGCGTTTCCGTCGACGTCGAAGACCTCGTGCAGGCTCTCGAGGCCGAGCGCGAGCGCGGGCCCCATCGACAGCCGCATGTGCGGATTGAAACCCTCGGAGTAACGCGCCGGCAGCCCGGCCGCCCGGATCGCCCGCTCGAGGACGTCCATCGTGTTGCGGTGGGAGAGGAACCGCGCGTCGCCGGTCTTCGAGAACGTGACGCGGTGCCGGAAGACCTGGTCTCCCTGCGACCCGCGGCGCGACGCGGACGGCAGGTCGGGCATCGCCTTCTGGCGGTATGCCGCGCCCTTCTCGAGATCGCGATACGCGGCGGGATCGCCGCCGCGCCGGCGTCGACCGTCGGCAGCGTTCCCGTCATGGGCTGCGCCAACACGGTGTCCTCGCCGTTGCCCGGAACGCCGCACGCGTAGCAGTGTCCCCACTTGCAGTCCTCGGTCCGCATCTCCTTCTTCGCCTTGATGAGCTCGATCTGCAGCCAACGCTTCTTGATCGAGACATCGAGGACGTCCCACGGCAGGATCTCGTCGAGCTCGTAGGCGCGCAGGTAGCTCTCCTTCGGGATCCCTTCCGCGCGAAACGCGTCCATCCAGAGGTCGTAGCGGAAGTGCTCGGTCCAGCCGTCGAACCGGACGCCCGACTTCCAGGCGGTGTGGAGCACACGAGCCACGCGGCGGTCGCCGCGCGAGAGCACGCACTCGATCTCGGCCTCCCGGGGCTCGTGCCACTTCATCTTCGCGCCGCGGATGCGGCGGAAGCGGTCCTTCAGATACGCGAGTTTCCGCTCGAGCGTCTCGACGCCGTCGAAGGGCGCCCACTGGAACGGCGTCCACGACTTGGGCACGAACGACCCCACCGAGACGTTCACGTTCTTCCGCCCGTGCCTGCGGCCCTGCGCGAGGATGCCCTCGACCAGGGTCACGAGCTCGTCGAGGTCGGACTGCGTCTCGGTCGGCAGCCCGATCATCGTGTACACCTTGATGAGGTCCCAGCCGCGGGCGAACGCGACGTCGGCCGCCTGGATCATGTCGGCGTTGGTAAAAGTCTTGTTGATCACGCGGCGCAGCCGGTCCGAGCCCGTCTCGGGCGCGAAGGTGAAGCCGGACTTGCGAACCTCCGAGACGGCATCGGCGAGGCCCACGGAGAACGCCTCGGCGCGCAGCGAGGGCAGCGAGATCGAGACGCGCCGGTCGGCGAGCTTCGGCGCGAGGCACTTCACCAGCGGCTCGATCTGGGAATAGTCGGCGGTCGAGAGCGAGAGCAGGCCCACCTCGCTCCAGCCGGACTCCGCGATGAACTTCTGCGTCATGTCGGCGACCGCGTCCGGGTCGAGCTCGCGCACGGGGCGGTACCAGTAGCCGGCCTGGCAGAAACGGCAGCCCTGCGTGCAGCCGCGCATCACCTCGAGGCCCAGGCGGTCCTGGACGATCTCGACCGACGGGACGACGGGCTTCTCCGGGTAGTACTCGGGCTTGAGGACCGGCACCCAGGTGCGCCGCGCCCGCTCCGGGCGCCGCCTCGTCGTTGCGCGCGATCGAGGCGATGCGGCCCGCGCCGTCATAGGCGACGTCGTAGAACGAGGGCACGTAGATTCCGTCGATCGCGGCGAGCCGCCGGAGGATGGCGCGCCGCGAGGCGCCCGAGGCGCGGGCCTCCCGGTAGGCGTCGAGGAACACGGTGAGCGCCTCCTCCGCATCGCCGATCAGGAACGCGTCGAAGAAGTCGGCGATCGGCTCGGGGTTGGCGGTGCACGGACCGCCGCCGAGGACGATCGGATCGGTCTCGCGCCGGTCGCGCTGCCACACCGGCAGCCCCGCCAGGTCGAGCATGTTGACGATGTTCGAGTAGTTCAGCTCCGCCTGGAGCGAGAAGCCGAGCACGTCGAAGTCCGCCGCCGGGGCGAAGGACTCCGTCGAGAACAGGGGGATCCCGGCCTCCCGCATCTTCGCCTCGAGGTCGACCCACGGCGCGTAGACCCGCTCGCAGGCGAAGTCCTCCCGGCGGTTGACGAGCTCGTAGAGGATCTTGAGCCCGGTGTGGCTCATCCCGATCTCGTAGGTGTCGGGGAAGGCGAGCGCCAGGGTCACGCGCGCGCGCGAGAGATCCTTGCGCGTCAGGTTGCGCTCGAGGCCGACGTAGCGGCCCGGCTTCTCCACGGCGGGGAGGAGCGGGTCCAGGCGGGGGCGCAGCGAGGCGTATCTCATGGAACCGGGGATTCTACCGGACGATCCTGAAGCGCTCAGACGTACTTGAACCCGGACCCCGTGTTGAACAGAACGATCCGCGCCCGCCGGTCGAGGCTCCCGGAGGCCGCGAGCTGCTTCGCCGCGGCCCAGACCGCGCCCCCCTCCGGGGACGCGAAGAGGCCCTCCGAGGCGCCCAGCTCGTCGCAGGCCTCCCGCATGGCGTCGTCCGAGACGGCGATCGCGGTACCACCGGACGCGCGGAGATCGCGCAGGATCAGGTAGTCCCCGAAGGCCTTGGGCACGCGCAGGCCGGACGCATAGGTCTTCGCGTTCGGGAACTTCTCCGAGACGTCGCTGCCCTCCGCGAAGGCCCTGGGGATCGGTGCACAGCCCTCGGCCTGGACGGCGATCATCCGCGGACGCTTCGGCCCGATCCAGCCGAGCTCCTCCATCTCCTCGAAGGCCTTCCACATCCCGATGAGCCCGGTCCCGCCCCCGGTGGGGTAGAGGATCGCGTCGGGGAGGTCCCAGGCGAACTCCTCGGCGAGCTCGTAGCCCATCGTTTTCTTGCCCTCCACCCGGTAGGGCTCCTTCAGGGTCGAGACGTCGTGCCATCCCTCGCGCGCCGCCCGCTCGGCGATGAAGCGCCCGCAGTCGTCGATCAGCCCGGGAAGCAGCGTGACCTTCGCGCCGTAGCGCTCGCACTCGATCCGGAACACGCGCGGCGTGTCCTCCGGCATCGCGACGTGGCACTCCATGCCCGCGCGCGCCGCGTACGCCGCCGCGGCGCCGCCGGCGTTCCCGGCCGTCGGCAGGGCGATCTTCGTGAACCCGAGCTCCTTCGCCTTCGAGACCGCCGCGGAGAGCCCGCGCGCCTTGAAGGAGCCGGTGGGATTCCCGGACTCGTCCTTGATCCAGAGCTGCGCAAAGCCGAAGGAGGCGGCGAGGTTCGACGCTCGGAGAAGCGGAGTGCCCCCCTCTCCGAGAGACACGACGTGCGCGGGATCCTCGACGGGCATCATCTCGTGCCACTTCCAGATGGAGCGCGGACGGTCCGCCGCCGCGTCGCGCTCGAGCCGGGGCGCGTGATAACGCGCGAACAGCGCGCCGCCGCATCCGGGCGCGGGACACACGTTCAACCGCCGCCCACGCTCGTACGCTGCCGAGCAACGCGTACACGTCAGGTGCGCGAGTGCGGAGAACATCGGCGAGACGGTATCAGGATTCGACAGCGCGAGGCGCGCGAGCACCGGACGGAGGCGCCGCCGCTCGGCATGAGCCTTGCGCGTGACGAATCCAGAATAGCATTTTTTCCGCCGGGAAAGTTCCTTGATTCTCGCGCGAGGCGGAAGCGATAATCGCTGCGGACTGACATATGGAACTCTCGGATCACCTCCGCGAAATGCTGAAGGAGCTCGGGCAAGCGATCAACGAGTCGATCTCGGGCTCGGGACGGGTGCACGACTCGATCCAGCGCATTCGTGACGAGGGTTACAACCTCTACATGGTGCTCGACGCGAAGGTGGGCGTGAACCGGCGCGAGGCGCGCCTGACGCGCGTCCGCCGCGGAGCGGCGCGCGAGCTCGCGCTGGAGGACGTCGAGGAGACGCAGAACGCCGAGGAGCGCGCGGCATTTCGGATCAACCTGAAGGACCTTCGGTTCCTGCGCTCCGTCGGCATCGATCCCACCCGCAAGGTGCGCAAGCGCCGCGTGGCCGCCGCTCGGAAGAAGTCGGCGGTTGGCGGGAGTCGCTAGTCGCTAGTCGGTAACCTGTTCGCCCGGTCGCCCCAGGGCCGTCCGCTGATTCCAAATCCAAAATCCAAATCCAAATCCAAATCTAAAATCTAAAATCTCCATATGGACCCCCTGGGACTGACTCCTCTCGCGCTGGAGGAATGGGCCGTCGCCGAGGGCCTGCCGCGCTATCGGGGCCGCCAGATCTTCGATCTGATTCACCGCCGGCTGGCGCCCGACTATGCGCACGCGCGCGAGCTCCCCGCGTCGCTGCGCGAGCTCCTGGAGACCGCGCTGCCGCTCTCGCGCCCGGAGATCGTGCGCCGCGACCGCGCCGCGGACGGGAGCGTCAAGCTCGGATTGCGGCTCGCCGACGGCGCCCTGATCGAGGCGGTCTACATGCCGGGGGAGCGGGCGACCTCGATGGCGAACGAGTACTCGGACGCGCGGGATCTCGCTCGTCATCCCGACCCCGAGCGGAGCGAGGGGGAGGGACCCCATTCGAGAGGCCGCATGGCTTCGAAAGAGACCCGTCGGGCCTCCGGTCCTCGGGATGACAGGAATCCAAAATTCACCGTCTGCCTGTCCTCGCAGACGGGCTGCGCCGTCGACTGCGCGTTCTGCGTGACCGGCCGGCTCGGCGCAGGCCGGAACCTCTCGGCGGGGGAGATTTTGGGGCAGCTCTACGCCGTGCTCGCCGATCTCGGCCGCACGCACGAAGGGATGCGCGTCGTCTTCATGGGAATGGGTGAGCCGCTCCTGAACCTCGACGGGCTTCTGCCCGCGCTCGCAATCCTCCTCGAGGTCATCCCGCCGCGCCGGGTGACGGTCTCGACATCGGGCATCACGCCCGCGCTCTCGCGGCTCTCGGACCTGCCGCGGCGGCCGAACCTCGCCGTCTCGCTCAACGCCGCGGACGAGGCGACGCGGACGCGGCTGATGCCAATCACCCGCACCTACCCCCTCGCCGGCCTGGTCGCGGCGATGCGCGCGTGGCCGCTCGAGCCGCGCCGGCGCATTCTCGTCGAGTACGTCCTGATCGCCGGCGTCAACGATGCCGCGGAGGACGCCTCGCGGCTCGCGCGCCTCCTGCGGGACCTCCCGGCGAAGGTCAACGTGATCCCTCTCAACGAGGACCCCACGTACCTGCCGGAGTGGAGGCGTCCGCCGGAGGCGGTGATCGACCGGTTCGTGAAGACTCTCGTCGCCGCGCGCGTGGTGGTCACCGTGCGGCGCAGCCGGGGGCCCGACGCGAGCGCCGCGTGCGGACAGCTGAAGGGCAGGCTCCAGGACCCGCGCCGGTCCCGCCCGCGCTGAGAGTCAGCTCGGCAGGTAGGTCCTGAAGAACTCCTCCCAGCGCCGCGCGTAGGCCTGACGGGACACCGCGGCGGGTTCGTCGTCATGGTGGCAGTGTCCGGCGCCGGCGACGTTCCAGACGGCGCTGCGCGGCGGGAGGGCCGCCGCCAGGCGCGCCATGAAGCGGGGCGGGACGAGCGTGTCGTCCTCGCCGTGCACCAGCAGGACCGGCGCCGTCACGCGCGAGACGGCGCAGACCGGATCGAGCAGCGCGAGCCCGCCCCGCGGGTCGTGGACGCCGAGCTCGCGCGCGACCCGCGCGATCGCGCGCCGGACCGCCCAATGCGACGCCAGGGTCAGCAGCGGCCACGGGACGTGCGTGGCGCGCGAGAGGTAGTGCCGCGCCATCTCCCTGGGCCGCGCGAACGGCGACTCCAGCCAGATCGCCCGGATCCCGGAGCGGTCCGCCGCGAACTCGAGGGCCACCGAGGAGCCCGCCGAGCAGGAGTGGATGCCGATGCGCTCCGCGTCGATCCCGAAGCCGCCGCGGACGGCGTCGAGGGCCTGCGCGAGGTCGTCCTTCTCCAGGTAGCCCAGAGTGAAGAAGGTCCCCCCGCTGCGCCCGTGGCCGCGCAGGTCCGGGATCAGGACGTTGTACCCGAGCCGCAGGGCGCGAACCGCCTCGCTCGTCCATTCGCTCGCGTTTCCCCCCTTGCCGTGCAGGAACAGGATCGTCGGGCGCGACGGCGGGTCGCCGGGTGAGGCGAAGGTCGCGGACAGCTCGACCGGCAGGCGCACGCTGCCGGGATGACGGATCTCGACGACGGTGACCGCCGCGGCGGCGAGGCCCTCGGCGAGCTCCGCGTAGCGGTCGGGAGGGGGGCCGAGACCGCGGGGCGACAGCAGCCGGTCGGCGAGCGCGCGCGAGGCGAGAGAGGAGCCGCCCACGTAGAGCACTCCGGCGGCGGAGCCGAAGGAGACGAGGCGGCGGACGAGACGACGATTCATCGCGAGGCTCCTGTCGCTGTCGCCGTCGGGCGCCGTCGCCCCCGGCGCGGTCAGGCGTGCGCGCTACTCCAGACCGTAGGCCTGCTGCGCCTCTTTCCCGGCGCGGCCGAGGACGCCGACGACCTCGACCGGTCCCTGCACGTACGACTGGCAGGCCAGCCTGACCGGCTTCGTCTTCCAGCGTTTGCGCACGAGCGCGAGAGGCTTCAGGAACCAGAGCGCGAGGGAGAACTTCTCGAGCTTCGTCGGCGGCGAGAGGTTCTCCGCTCCGGAGACGGGGATCACGGCGCAGGTCGCGCAGAGGCCGTCTCCGCCGCACCACTTCCACAGGCGGGCGTCGGCGTCGAGCGCCGCGTCCCAGAGGCGGTATCCCTCCCAGACGTCGATCTCCTTGCCGTTGATGACGCAGCGCACGCGGCGCCGCTCCCGCTTGGGGTTTGCAGCCATGGCGCGGATTATACGGGCGGGCGGCTACAATCCGCGTTCGTGCGCGGAAGAGTCCTCTTCGCCTGCACGGCGCTCGCCGGTCTCCTGCTGGCCGCGGCGGCTGTCGCGACGCCTTCGCCCGCCGGCGCGGACGGCTTCGACCTGACCGAGGTCAAGCCCGGGGTCTACGCGGCGATCGCTCGGCCCGGCGACGAGGCCACCGTCGGGAACGCCGGCTTCGTCGTCGGGTCCGACGCCGTGCTCGTCGTCGACGCCTTCGCCACGCCGGCCGCGGCCGAGCGGCTGCTCGCGCGCATCCGCAAGATCACGCCTCGCCCGATTCGCTGGCTGGTCGACACCCACCATCATTTGGACCACTGGGGCGGCAACTCCGTGTTCGCGAAGGCGGGCGCGGTCGTCGTCGCGCAGGAAAACGCGCGCGCGCTGATGCAGGCGCGCGCGGCGCCCCAGGACGCGGAGGACCGCGCCGGGCGCGCGCTCGTTCTCCCGGCGGTGACCTACCGGGACGCGATTTCGATCTGGTTGGGCGACCGCCGCGTCGACGTCTTCACGATGCCGGGGCACACCGCCGGCGACTCGCTCGTCTCCGTTCCCGACGCCGACGTGCTGTTCGGGGGAGACCTCCTCCAGAAGGGCATGGTCCCGAACCTCGCGGACGCGAACACGGACGCCTGGATCCACACGCTCGACGAGCTCGCCCGCCGCTTCGGAACGGCCGTGCTCGTCCCCGGCCACGGCGGGGTCGCGCGCCCGCTCGACATGCGCGCGCTGCGCGACTTCCTGGTGACGCTGCGCCTCGCGGTGACGCGCGGGCTTCAGGAGGGCAAATCCGGACCGGCTCTCGCCGAGGCCGTGGTGCCGCAGCTCGCGCCGTTTCGGAAGTGGACCTGGAGCGAACACCTCGACGGCGCCGTGGCGGACGTGGAGAAGGAGATCAGGGGCACGGCGACGAACCCGACGACGCCGCCGCCGCCGGCGGCTCCCACGCCGGTCCCGTAACCTCCCGCCACAGCGCGGGGAGGAACACCAGGTCGACGCCCGTCCGGCGCTCGTCCGGAAGCACCGAGACCTCCAGTCGCGCCGGATCGCGAGGATCCCCGGTGATCACCGAGCGTCCTTTCCAGAGCAGTTGGAACGCGTAGTGGGCGGGAGCGGCGAGCGTGAGGCGGTAGGTTCCGTCGCACTGCGTCGCCGTCCACGGGGGCCACGGAATGTCTCGGCCGCGAGGGATGCCGCGAACCGAGATGCCGCCGACGGGACGGCCCTCCGCGTCGGTCACCCGCCCCTCGACGACCGCGCGCGGGTTGGCCTCGATGCGCCGCATCTCCGCGGTGGGCTTCGGCGCGGCGGCGCAGGCGACCATTCCGAAGACGAGGAGAGGAGCGAAGCGGCGCAGGACTCCGACCACGATCCCAAATGTTAACGCGCGAAGGCGACTCGACGAGTCAGGGAGCGGTTGGGAGTCGGGATCGGCCAAAAGTTCTCGGCTGCGGCCGCGAGCCGACCAGCGGCGCGACTCCCGGACGTAGGCAGCACTCGCCTTCGGTCAGCGCTCACCGACCTCCGGAGCCGAAGTATGATCCCGCGATGGCGGACGCCGAAGAGATTCACCGATTTTCCATCCGCGCACACTGGCGGGGCGACGCGATGGGCAGCGGGTCGGTCTCCAAGGAAAATTTCCCCTCGCTTCCGATCGCGGGCGCGACAGTTCTCGGCGGGTCGGGAGCCGGCGCCAACCCGGAGGAGCTCCTCCTCGCCGCGCTCGGCGCCTGCTTCGTCAACACGTGGGCCATCTTCGTGAAGAAGCTCAACCTGAACCACTCGGAGCTGTCGCTCCAAGTCCTGGGAGAGCTGGGAAAGGACCCGGCCGGCGGCTATCGCTTCGAGAGGGCCGTGATCCGGCCGTCCGTACCGCGCGCGATGCTCGCCGAGAACCGCGCCGGGGTCGAGAAGTCCCTCGCGCTGGCCGAGAAGTACTGCATCCTTTCCAAGGTGGCGCGCGCGTCGATGGAGCTGCGCGTGGAGATCGAGGAGACCTGAGGGGCCGTCGTGCAGATCGTTTCGATAGAGGACGAGTTCGACCTCCACTCGTTCCGCCCGCAGGACATCCGCTCGGTCGTCGAGGAGTATCTGGCTCAGGCCACGATCGCGGGATTCCGCCAGGTACGCCTGGTCCACGGCAAGGGGATCGGCGTGCGCCGCGCCGAGGTTCGGCTCCTGCTCTCGCGCCGGCCCGACGTCGAGGCGTTCTTCGACGCGCCTCCCGAGCGGGGCGGAATGGGCGCGACGGTCGTGATTTTGAAGGGTCCGGAACCGGCCGCCGGCCTGTAGAAATTCGGAAGGCCGAGCGTCAGCGCCTCAGACGGCGGGCCGCTCGGTCCCGCGTTAGAGCGCGGGCCTCTCCGTCGTGGCCTGCTGGATCTCCGAGACTGCCACCGGGATCGCCTGCCCGCAGAGGCAAGTGGTCCGGAATGCGCCGTCCGCCGCGACGTCGGCGGGAGGCACCTCGAGGAGCCGCCCGTCGTTGACCGAGCGGTCTCTCGACCAGCGCCGCAGCGAGCCCGAGAGCCCGGCGTCGCTCCGGGCGAACTGCATCGTGAGCTGCCCCTCGCACTTCGGACAGAACGTCCAGACGTAGTTCATGGCGTTCACGGTTTTCGCTCTCCTCCGGGTCCGCGCAGCTCGCGGTGCGCGCGCTTGCGCTCGTACATGACGCGGTCGGCCTGCGAGATCGCGAGGTCGAGCGGCGCCCGCTTCGAATACGGATGCACGCCGACCGAGGCGGCGAGGAACCGCGTGTAGGGCTTGGAGCCGGGCTTGGTCGACTGCTTGACCTCGTCCATCTTGGACGGAAGCATATAGAAGCGCTTGCGCGCCAGCTCCTCCTCCATGCCCGGAAGGATGATGAGGAACTCGTCGCCGCCCCAGCGGATCACGTGGTCGTTGCCGCGGACGAGCTTCTTGATCGCGGTCGCCACGGTCCAGATCGCCTTGTCCCCTTCCTCGTGGCCCTCCTGGTCGTTGATGCGCTTCAATCCATCCACGTCGATCAGCACGATCGAGCCGCCCTGCTCGCTCGCCTCGAGCTGCGGGCGGATCTCGTCCAGGAAGAAGCGGTTGTGCGTCTCCGTGAGCGGGTCGAGCCATGCGCGGCGCTGCGACCGGCGCGTGTCGTCGACCGTGCGGGCGTGGAGCGCGGCCAGCCGCCGCTCGGTGTCCTCCATCGCCCAGATGATCAGGCCGATCCCGAACAGCATCTCGAGGAGGACGTCCAGGAACTGCGTGTAGCCGAGCGTCTGCAGCGGTCCCTTGGACGACAGGGCGAGCACGATCACGTAGACGAGCTGGGCGCCCGCCGTGACCAGGGCGAGGAGGCCGGCGAACTGGCGCCCGAGTCCGGCGCGCGGACTCTGAAAGATGAAGACCGCGAGGACGAGCCACCCGATCGCCAGAATGCTCAGGTGAGTCATGAAGAACGTCCCGTCCTTGGAGACGGAGACCCCCAGGATGAGCGAGAAGGGAATGGCGGCGACCGCGGCGACCGAGAGCGGCTTGGCGAGCGAGACGTCGCGGTCCAGCCGGATCGCCGCGACGCACATCGTGACGATGTAGAGGATCTTGAAGTACTGGAAAAGCTGGCGGTCCCAGGGACTCACGTTGCGCAGCACGAGCAGCGACAGCACGGACAGGAAGAGGAAGCACCAGGCGATGCCGGCCGCCTGCAGCACGCGGTTGCCCCGGCCTCGCGAGAGGTACAGGAAGATGGCGGAAAGCAGGGCGGCACCCACGGTCTGGACGCCGAGCCCGGGAAGCCAGAGCTCCATCTAAGCGTTTATCCTGACGAAGGTTAGCAGGTTGCACACCTCGGGTCGCCGCCTAATTGACGTTGATGCGCGCCCCTATCCGCCGCAACCGCTCCGCGGATCCGTCCGGCCGACACGAGGAGCCGTCGCCTCCCGATTCGCAGTCGAGCGGAAGGCGATCGAGGGCGTTGGGCCCCGCGAGGGTGATTCCCCAGCCGCGCCGCGCCCCGTCGGTGGGGACCAACGCGAGGTCCGACACCTCTTTCGGAGGATGGTCGAAGGCGAGCGTGAAGACGCGCCCTTCCACGCGCACCCGGTACGGCGGAGGGCCCTCGGGTCCCATGGTCACCTTGCCGCCCTGCGGCGTTCTCCAATCCCCGCCCAGGTACTCGGCGGCGGTCTCGTCGGCCGCGCTCGAGAACACGCGGCGCGCCCGGCCCTCCCACGCTCCGGCTGGCCCGTAGACCTGATTCCGCTCGGGATCCAGGCCGTCCACGCGAACCTCGAAGGGCACGCTGGCATCGCCGCCGAGCCGGATGTCCGCGTGCACGGTCTTCTCGCCGGCGCGGGCCATGAGCGAGGCCGTCCCGGCCGTGCGCACGGACGAGAACGACTCGACCGGCGCGACCAATTCCGATGACGGAGTCGTGAAGCGCAGGTTGAAGATCCCCTGGTCGCGGTCCATCTCGATCGTGAGGGTCGGCATCGCGCGAAACGACTCCAGGTCGAACCGCGCATACAGCTGCTGGAGCCCCGTCTGCGTGTAGTAGCGGGCGTCGTACCACGCGGGGATCGGAATCCCGTTGATCTCCGCGCCGGAGCGCTCGGGGTCGAGGTCGAGCGAGAAACCCGCGAACGTGTAGGTCTCGCGGCGGCGCAGCGTCCCTCGCGCGACCTCCGTCGTCCGCTCGCGGACGAGGACCGAGGGCGCATCGGGCGCGAGCCGTTCCCAGCGGTGCGTCCATTCGCCGCCACCGCCGCTGGGGGACGCCGCGCAGTCGGGCAGCTCGCGGCCGCCCGCGCCGCGAATCGGGAGACGCGTGAGCGCGGCGTCGTGGTAGCGCCACACCGAGAGGCACTCCGAGGCGTCGGTCGACGCGCTCACCTCGAGCAGGGATCCCGGCGAGCCGAGCAGCGCCGCCGTCAGCGAGACGCGCACGACGTCCTGCGCAGGGGCCGGAGCCTTCGCGGTGACCGCGCGCCTCCGCGGTCCACCCTTCGACCCTCAGGGTCACGGCGCCGCGCGAGGCGGTGGCCGTCACGACGTCGGCGGTTCCGTCCCCGTCGAGGTCCGCGGTGAGCCGCGGGGCCATCGACTCCGGCGTCGGCGGCGACGCCATGGGCTCCGGCGTCGCCAGCGACAGGCTGACGATCAACGCGGCGGCGGGAAGCAAAATGATCAGCCGCTCTTGCGGACCGCTTCTTCGGCGGCCTGGAATCCGATGCGGCTGCGCGTGCCGTCACAGTACGGCTTGTTGGTCGAGCCGCCGCAGCGACACAGAGAAACGGCGCGTCCTTCCTCGATCACGATCTCGTTGCCCTGAGGGTCCGTGATCTTCACCGGTCCGTTCACGCGATAGGGACCGTTCGGGATGATTTTGATGAGCGGATCCGGCATTCCGTTCCTCCTCGGTTCTCGTCTGTCGAGATGCAATTGTAGCGCCGCCGCCGGCGCGCGATGAGTCCGTCGCGCGGCCGGACGTCGTCCTTCTGTGTTACCCTCGATTACGTAATCCTTTGCGCGCGTTCGAAAAAGCCCCGCCGGACGTCCAGGAGATCCTGACCAAGCCCATCAAGGAGCTCGGTCTCAAGCTCGAAGGATCGCCGCTCGAGCGCTACGTCCAGCAGCTCTACCGGGAGCTCGAGCGCAAGGGGCTGCGGCAATTCCGCCCTCTCTGCTACCTGACCGACGAGTGGGGCTGTCCCTCCGGGGAGCCGGTCATCGGCATTCCGTTCTACCTGGCCAACCCCAAGCTCGCGCGGCTCGAGAAGGAGATGAACGATCTCGAGGACGGGCGCGAGATCATGATGTACCTGCGCCACGAGGCGGGCCACGCGTTCAACTACGCCTACGAGCTCTACAAGACGCCGGAGTGGCGCGACCTGTTCGGCCCGTTCCGGCGCCCCTACCGCGACGACTACCGGCCCGTTCCCTTCTCGCGCCGCTTCGTCCGGCACATCGCCGGCTGGTACGCGCAGAAGCATCCCGACGAGGACTTCGCCGAGACCTTCGCGGTCTGGCTCACGCCGCGGCTCGAGCTGGCGGAGACGCTACGAGGGCTGGGGCGCGATGGCGAAGCTGCGCTACGTGGACCGGATCGTGCGCAGGCTCCGGGACGACCGAGCCGCTGCGCGCCGCAGGATCACACGGACATCACGGTCGAGGAGATGGAGACGACCGTCGAGGAGTTCTACCAGCAAGGCGCGTCGAGCGAGCAGACGCCGCGTCGGTCGACCTCGCGCTGGACACCGACCTGTCGACATCTTCACCGTCTCGCAAGCGCAAGAAGAAGCGGCGTCCGGCCGGCCGCGGATCTGCTGCGCGAGTCGCGCAAGTCGCTGATCGACAAGGTCGCCTACTGGACGGGCGTGCAGCGTCCGCTCGTCAAGCGCCTGGTCGAATCGATCGAGACGCGCGTGGGCGAGCTGGAGCTGCGCGCCGAGCGTGAAGCGGGAGAAGGAGCACCTGACGGAGATCACGGTGTACGCGACCGCGCTCGCGATGAACTACCTGACCGGGGAAAGTTCGTTCAGCCATGACCGTGAGCGCGAAGGGCGCCGATGAGCAAGGCGAAGCTCAAGATCGCGATCCTCTACGATCTGTGGAACGAGGACGACCAGCCGCCGCCGCCGCCGCCCGAGAAGCCCGTCGCAAGCGGAAGACGAGAAGCCGCGCAAGAGGCGCCAAGAAGGAGAAGCACGACCGCGAGGAGATCTTCGAGGCGCTCGAGAAGCTCGGCCACGATCCGTTCTACCAGGTCGTCGACGGGCGCGACCAGTCCCTCATCGCGCTCGCGAGGTGCGACGCCGACCTCTTCTTCAACCTGACGCGAGTCCTACGCCGGGCGACGACACGATGGACATGAACATCGCCGCCTATCTCGACCTCATCGGCAAGCCCTACACCGGGCGCGGGCCCGCACGGCCTCTACCTCGCGCAGGACAAGTCGCTCGCCAAGAAGATCTTCGCGTTCCACGGGATTCGCACGCCCTTCTTCGCGACCTCCTACAAGGGCAAGCTCGACCACTCGCACGACATCGCGTTTCCGCTGATCGTGAAGCCGACCTCCGAGGACGGATCCATCGGGATCGACATCGGGCTCCGTCGTCGGCAGCGTCAAGGAGCTCATGGAGCGGATCCAGTACATCCAGGAGGAGTTCGACTCGCCGGCGCTCATCGAGGAGTACATCGAGGGCCGCGAGATCTACGCCGCCGATCTCGGCAACGAGAACCCCGAGGTCCTGCCGCTCGTCGAGCTCGACCTCTCGAAGCTTCCCGAGGGGACGCCGCGCATCGCCGGCAAGGAAGTGAAGTGGGAGAAGGACACCGAGGCCTACAAGGTCACCAAGTCCGCGCCGCCGAGGACCTCGACGAGGAGACCGTCAAGCGGCCTCTCGGACACCGCCCTGTCCGCCTACCAGCGCCCTCAAGCTGCGCGACTACGGCCGCATCGACATGCGTCTGTCGCCGAAGAAGGGCGCGGTCTACGTCATCGAGGCGAACCCCAACCCCTGGCTCGCCGCGGCGCGGAGTTCTTCATGGCCGCGCGAAGAAGGCCGGCCGCACCTACACGCAGACTGATCTGGCGAGATCGTGGACCTCGCGCGCGCGCGCTATGCCGCCGATAGCCGGGCCCCGAGGTCATGAACTCGAATGTGTTCGGCAGCGGACCGGTACGCTCGTCACTGTTGTCTGCTCGGCGAGTCGCCTCGGCCGTTACTCGTTCGGCGCGTCCGAGAGTCGCGCGGGCAGTGGAACGATCGCAGCCGTTCGACTCGTGGCAGTCGCTGCCGACGGCGAAGACCCTCAAGCTCAACGGCGCGGGCGCTGCGCAAGAAATGATCTTCAAGGTCTACGCGCGGGCCTCTATCTGGAGAAGCCCTCGCAGGACGCGGCGGCCATCCTCTCGGCCGACCGAGATCAAGGTCATCAGCTTCACATCCTCCGCAGCCTGAAGGGCTAGCAAGATCACGGACGGCGATCGCGGAGGGCTTCGAGCTCAACTCGCAGTATCGCAGATCCGAGCGCTCAAGCCGCAGGCTGGAAAAGCTCAGCACAATGATTCCGGACGTCGAGCGAGAACGACATCATCGACCTGACCTGCGTTCCCGCAGGACAGGGCGACCGGGTCACCGTTCGCGGGACCGAGCGCGGCACCATCGAGGGCCGCGACTTCGCCGACGCCCTCTTCGCGGTGTGGCTCGGGCCCAATCCGGTCCAGGAGCGACCTGAAGAAGGCGCTGCTGGACCCGAGCGTCGATGAGCAGCGGATGCGACGCGGGACCCCTTTCCCAGCCTTCCGTGACTTGAAACGCGTCCCTGTTCCCCCTCGCTCGCTCGGTCCGGTCGGACGACGGGGTCCTTCTCGTCCGGAGACCTCCGGGTCGCGCCGGAACCGTCCGCGTGGACGCGGTCGATCGCGACGCCGACGAACATCAGGCGAGTCCAGACCCACATCGAGGGCGAGACGTGCTCGACGCCCGCCGGCGAGTCGTTGTGACCCGGCGGCGCGGATTCGCCTCCGGCGGATCCGGCGTGCAGAAGGCCTCGAAGAAGACCGGATCGTAGAAGCCGTACACGAACCTGCGGAAACGGGCGCACATGCGTTCGGCCTGCCGCTCGTAGCCGGCGAGGTCCCGCCGCGTCGACGCGGCCCCGCCGGCGAGCGCCCGGTCCACTCGCGCTCGCGCGGCACGCTCTCCCGTGACCATCGCCAGAAAGACGCCGGTCGAGAAGACGGGATCCAGAACGCCGCGGCGTCTCCGACGAGCACCCAGCCGTCGCCGCGCGAGGCGACGCGAGTAGGCCGAGTAGTCCGAGACGCCGTAGACCTTCGAGGTCGCGCCGAGCGCCCGCCAGAAGTCCCGGCATCCTTGGCGAGCGCGCGATGAGTCCGTCGAATCGCTCCTCGAGCGATGCGCCCTCGGGGAATCGGACACTGCGGGATCGAAGACGGCGCCGACGCTGCAGATGCCGTCCGAGAACGGGATGATCCAGTACCAGATCGCCCCGTCGATCGGCAGCAGGATGTCTCCGGGCCGGTCTCGACTCGGGCCAGCTGTATTCCCTCGTAGTGCGCGAACAGCGCGGCGCGCTTCAGCTTCGGGTCGAAGCTTCGCATGCCGAGCTGCCGCGGGAGGAACGCGTCCTGGCCCGACGCGTCGACGACGACCTTCGCGCGGATCTCCTCGGTCGGCGCGCCGTTGCGCCCGCGTCGCGCAGACGGATGCCGACCGCGCGATCGCCCTCGAAGAGCACGTCCTCTACGACCGTCTCGCCTTCCCGCACTTCGGCTCCGCACGACGCGGCATGCCGCAGCAGGATCTCGTCGAATTCCGCGCGCTTGACCTGGTAGGCCATCGGATGCCGCTCGATCCCGCGCCTCGGCGAATACGACCGGCCGCGTCGCTCCCGCTGCCTCGTTCCAGAAGTACGCGCCGTACTTTCGCTGGAACCCGGCGGCGCGGATCTTCTCGTGGACCCCGAGGCGGTCGAAGATCGGCAGCGCGAAGGGAAGCAGCGACTCGCCCACGTGGAAGCGCGGGAACTTCTCGCGCTCGACCACCAGTACGCGGCGGCCGGCCCGCGCGAGGGTCGTCGCGACGGTCGAACCGCCGGGTCCGCCTCCGATGACGATCGCGTCGTAGAGATGCGCCCGACGAGAGGATTCTAGTCCGATCGCCCCCGTCCTGCGAGTTCATCGACGTCCGCAAGCTGGTTCGGGCCGGACTCCTCGAAGCCGGCGCTCGACGGTCTGACGCTCTCGGTCGGACCGGGCGAGGCGGTGGCGCTCGTCGGCCCGTCGGGCTGCGGCAAGACGACCGCGCTGCGCCTGGCCAACCGGCTGCTCGACGCCGATTCCGGGCGAAGTCCGCGTGTTCGGCGCCGCGGTCCGCGAGCAGGATCCCGTCGCGCTCCGGCGGCGCATCGGCTACGTGATCCAGGAGGGCGGGCTCTTCCCGCACTGGAGCGTGCAGGACAACGTCGAGACGGTGCCCCGTCTCCTCGACTGGTCCCGGAACGCCGCGGCGAGCGTGCGCGGCAGCTGCTGTCCCTGGTCGGGATGCCGGCGGAGGAGTTCGGCCCGACGTCGCCCGCGCGAGCTCTCGGGCGGACAGCGGCAGCGCGTCGGCGTCGCGCGCGCGCTCGCGGCCGATCCGGGGCTGCTCTTGATGGACGAGCCGTTCGGGGCGCTGGATCCATCGCGAGACGCTCATTGCAGAAAGAGTTCCTCGCCTGGCGCGAGCGGCTGACCCCCGCCGTGCTTCTCGTGACGCACGACCTCTCCGAGGCATTCCGCCTGGCGGATCGCGTCGCGGTCATGCAGGCGGGCCGCGTGCGCCAGGTTGGGACGCACGAGGGCTGACAGGCGCCCCGCCGACGCCTTCGTGCGCGAGTTCGTGGCGGAGTTCGCGACGTGAAGGATCTGGCCGCGTTCTTCTGGGAGCGGCGGGCGGAGATCCTGGCCCTCGCCGGCCAGCACGTCGGGCTGGTGCTCGCGTCGACGCTGCTCGCCGTCGCGATCGGCGTGCCGGCGGGGATCCTGCTCACCCGCCGTCCGCGGCTGGCGCGCCCCGTGCTCGCCTTCGCCAACGTCGTGCAGACGATCCCGAGCCTCGCGCTCTTCGGGTTTCTGATTCCGCTGCCGCTCCTCGGCGGCATCGGCGCGCGCACCGCGATCGTCGCGCTCGTGGTCTACGCGCTCCTGCCGATCCTGCGCAACACGCACGCGGGCATCGCCTCCTTGGACCCCGCCGTGGTGGACGCGGCCACGGGCCTCGGGATGAGCCCGGCCAGCGCCTGCGCTGGGTCGAGCTGCCGCTGGCGCTTCCGGTCGTCCTCGCGGGAGTGCGCATCGCCGTGGTCGTCGGCATCGGGCTGGCCACGATCGCGGCGGCAATCGGAGCCGGCGGGCTGGGCGTCCTGATCTACCGCGGCGTCGCGACGGTCGACCACCGGCTGATCCTCGCGGGCGCCGTGCCGGCGGCCCTGCTGGCGCTCGCCTTCGACGCCGCACTGGGGCTGGCCGAGAAGCGCTGGGGGCCGGGGCGGTGAGGTGGCTGCCGTCGCCGCGGAGGCGGCGCTGAGAGTCGCCGCAAAGGCGGCGCCGATTGCAGCCGCAACAGCGGTGCTCTCCTTCACCGCCGGCCTCGGCTGCCGCGGTGAGCATTCGGTTCGGATCGGGTCCAAGAACTTCACCGAGCAGGTGATCCTCGGCGAGATGGCCGCCCAGGCGCTGGAGGCCGAGGGAGTCCGCGTCGACCGGCGGCTCGACCTCGGGGGCACGTTCGTCTGTCACCGCGCAATGCTGGCCGGCGAGCTCGACCTCTACCCGGAGTACACGGGCACCGCGTTCACCGCGATTCTCGCGCGCAAGCCCATCTCGGATCCGGCGCGCGTGCGAACGGAGGTCGCGCAGGAATACGCGCGACGGTTCGGGCTCGTGTGGACCGCGCCGCTCGGATTCGAGAACACCTTCGCGCTCGTGATGCGCTCGGCGCAGGCGCGCGAGCTTTCCATCACGAAGATCTCCGACCTGGCGCGCTACGGCGACCGCCTGCGGCCGGGGTTCGGCTACCAATTCGTGGAGCGTGCCGACGGCTTTCCGGGGCTGGCCGCCGCTTACGGACTGAAGTTCGCGTCGCGGCCGGCCGAGATGGATCTGGGACTGCTCTACGCGGCGCTCGCCCAGGAGAAGGTCGACGTCGTGGCCGGAAACTCGACGGACGGACTGATCGCCGCGCTGCACCTGACCGTGCTCGACGACGACCGCCGCTATTTCCGCCGTACGAGGCCGCGTTCGTCGTGCGATCCGCGGCCTGGAAGAACCCGGCCGTTCGGCGAGGGCTGGAGCGCCTCGCCGGGGCGATCTCGGCCGATGCGATGCGCGCGATGAACGCCGCCGTGGACCGCGACAAGCGCCGTCCCGAGGACGTGGCGCGCGAGTTCCTCGCCGCGCACCCGCGCTGAACCCCTCGCGATCCGCTGCGTTTTCGAGGGTTTTCTGCTACCCTGTGGGCAAGAGAAAACCCATGTCCGGCGTAGTGGATGTCCTGACACAGGCGGATTGGACCATTCTGGGCGTGGCCGTCCTTCTGCTGTTCTTATTGATCGTTTCGTTCCGCTCGCGGTCGTACGTCTTCTGCCAGTACCTGAAGACGATGACGGGCGTGATCCTGAAGCCCACCGAGGTCCGGCGCGCGTTCAAGGTCGGCGGACGCGAGGGCGTCCGCGAGCTCTTCCTCGACCTCATCATCCGCGAGGACCTGAAGGGCGGACCGGCGGCGATACCGGACACGGCGAGCAAGGGGTGATTTCGGCGTCATCCTGACCCCGAGCGTAGCGAAGGGGAAGGATCCCGGACTCGACCACCCGACTCGCGAAAAGCGCGGGATCCTTCGTCGCTTCGCTCCTCAGGATGACTTTCGGCCTTCGCCTCGGGCGAAGCCGAAAGTCAGTTTTCGATCAACCGGAACGTCGGCACGACGTCCTTGCCGAGAACACTCCGGAGAACCGTCGCGTGGAGGACCTCGTCCGAGAGGATGCGCGACGCGGAGGCCGAGAGGGCGCGATCCTGGAACTTGTCGACGACCGAGAGGTAGGCGCGCGCCGCGCCGACCTCGAGCTTGAAGGCCAGCTCGAGGACGTCCTCCTCCTTCTTCAGCGGGACGCCGAAGACGTATTCCTTGCGGGCATCCACGGGCTGGCCGCCCTTCGCTTGATGACGTCGACGAGGAGGTCCCGATGGATCCGTGGGCCGCCCTGGAAGAGCAGGCCCACGCTTTTCGCGGTCGCCGAGAGCCGAGGCCGCTGTTGCCGGCGAGCCCGTAGGCCCAGATCGCCTCGTGCTCCAGGGCGAGCGCCGTGTTGAGCAGGAGGACGTCATCCGCGGGAGCGTCGGCTCTTTCGGGCAGCGCCAGCAGCGGCCGGCCCGCGGCCGCGAGCCCCAACGCGAGCCCCGTGGTCGCCGCCTGCCGGAACCAATCTCGACGGTGCATGGAGGACCTCCTCGCTTGGATGCGTATCCTATGAAAAAACCCGGCCCTCCACGTCGGACGTCTGTGTACCGCCGTCCGCCGTCTTGGGCCGGGTGAGCCCTCCGGGATCGCGCTCGTCCTGACGCTATTCCGTCGGCTGGATCTCGAATCCCGTGAACGAGTGGACGTTGTTCGGGTCGTGGCTGTGATCGAACCCGGAGTGCGGGGTCCAGAGGTAGGGGAAGCCCGCGATGTAGGGCGTGTCGGGGCCGTCGACGCCGTCGCCCAGCGGTTGTTCGGCGCGATGTTGAACCCGTCGACCAGGACTCCCGCGAGGACCCGCAGCTCGATGTCCACGACGTCGTCGTAGACGCGGCGCCCGTTCGGAAATCCCGGCGGTGTCACCCGCGAGCACGCCGAGCCGATTGATCGACGGATCGGAGTCGGGACGATGGCGGTGTTCAGGCGGAGCTGGTCGGAGATCGACCTCGTTGGGACGCTGGTTCACGCCGCGAGATGCCCTGGACGAGAACGAGCAGGTCGTTGCGCGGGTTCGGCGGGATCGATGATCCCGAACAGCGCGTTGAGGATCGCCGGGCAGCTCCGGGTTGAGCACGTAGGTCCCGAACTTGGCGCAGATCGTCGACCGGGTAGGTCGCGTTGAACTTGTCCTTCTGCCGAGCGGGATGACCACCTCGTTGATGAGCGGGTTGCCGAGACGCGAGACCTGGACCCAGTCGCCCGGCGTCCGTCGGCGGCGCGCCGGAGGAGCGAGAGCGTCGACGTCCGCAGCCGCCACGTCGAGGACCACAGGCTGACGATGGCGTTCGGATCCGCGGCGTCGGTCGGCGCGGTGTGGTTCGCGGTCAGCGTCTGGATCGGACACGGACAGCGCGATCGAGTGCACGTTGAAGCCCGCGGTTTAGTTCTTGCCGCCGCCGTGGTCGCCCGGAATCGGTTCCGGGACGGAAGTTGATGAGGTCGAAGATCATGCCGAGGTCGACGTAGAAGCCCTCGGCGCGGGGGCCCGCGAAGACCCTGGTGTCGTCGTCGATGTCGTACACGGTCCGTCGCGATCTGGGAGCCCTTCGTAGCCGTTCGGGAACGACTTCGGATCCGACGTTGTTCGGCGCCTCGATGAGATCCGACGCCGAGCACGGTGCAGTCGGTCTGGCCCGGCGAGGGGCCGAGGCACTTCTTGACCGTGTAGGTGTAGTAGACGTTCAGGGTTGGCGTCGGTCGGCGAGCCGACGGGTCCGGTGTTCTGCAGGAACGTCGCCCCCGAGCGCACGTGGCGGGTGAACTCGACGCGGTAGACGTATGTCCTCGATGCCATCGCCATTGCTGTCGACGTTGAACTCGTAGCGAATGTTCGGCCGAAGTGGAAGAAGTTCGGGCCGCCCGCCGGCTCCTCCAGCGGGATCCAGTTGGAGATCAGCACGAGACGGGACGGATCGAGCGGGTCGCGGAAGAAGTAGAGGTCGGTGTTGTCCGCGACCGGGTCGTTGGAGATGCCGGGCGCCTCGCGGTGGCTGGACGCGAGCGCCGTGGCGCCGAGGCCGGACGTGAGCAGCAACGCGAGCAGGACGAGCCGCCGCGCGCTCCGGAGACGAGAATCCCTCATGAGTCCCTCCTTTGGTTCGTAGAGCCGGAGCCGGAACTCGTAGCCGACGCCGGCGGGCCCGGGAACCACCGTTTTCGGACTCGGTACGGCGGAAGCCGCTCCGGCGGATTCAACGCTCGGAATTTTTGAGGGTGGTATAAACCGCCCGGAGCCGCTTCCCTCCCAAAGGCATGAGCTCGAAACGCGAAGATCCCGATCGCGATCGGATGCGCCGCATCGAGGCGCGCGACGCGGACGCGCTCGGCGAGCTCTACGATCAGCACGCCGGCCGCCTGCTGGGGCTCGCGCAGCGGATCCTCGGAGCGGGCGGCGAGGCCGAGGAGATCGTCCAGGAGGTGTTCCTCTACGTCTGGCGCGCCGCGGCTTCCTTCGACCCGGGTCGCGGCTCGGTCCTGACCTGGCTCCTGATCATCACCCGCAGCCGGGCCATCGACCGGCTCCGGGCGCGCCGCCCGTCCGCGAGCGCGGGCGGCCCGGTGCGGAGCCTCGAGGAGCTCGGCGAGGGACCGGCGAGCGGCGACGACGTCGAGGCCGACTCGGCCGGCCGGCAGTGGCGGTCCCTCTGCCGCGCCGCGATCGGGCAGCTTCCGGCGGATCAGCGCCGCGCCCTGGAGCTGGCGTACTTCGAGGGACTGACGCAGGAGGAGATCGCCGCGAGGACGTCGACTCCGCTCGGCACGGTCAAGACCCGCGTACGGCTCGGCTTGATGAAACTTCGCGAACGGATGCGGCCGTACTGGGAGAGTGAATCTCATGGCTCATAACGAGCGGCACGAAGACCTCGTCGCCGCGCTGGCGGCCGGCATGGAGCTCGGCTCCGAGCGACTCGAGCTCGAGGCGCACCTGGGCGAGGGCTGCGCCCGCTGCGAGGCGCTCCGGAGAGAGCTCGAGCAGGCGGCGGCCACGCTCGCCGCCGAGGCGCCCCGGGTCGAGCCGCCGCCGGCGCTGCGGAGCCGCATCCTGGAGTCGCTCGGGCCGGCGCGCGTCGACGCAGCGAGGCCCGCCGGGCGGCCCGCGGTGTGGCGCGTCCTCGCCGCCGCGGCGGCTCTCGCGGCCGTGATGGTGGCGGTCGACGACGCGCGCCTGCGCCGCGACCGCGAGGAGCTGAGGAGTCAGTCGGCGCAGCTCGCGGGGCGTCTCCAGTCCGCGGAGACCGAGCTCGCGCAGCGCGCGCTCCGGGCTCGCGTGCTCGAAAGCGACGACGTGCGCATGCTGATCCTGGGCGGCCAGGGCCCGCAGCCGAGCGCGCAGGGGCGCGTCTTCTGGAGCGCCCGCGCCCGCCGCGGCGTCCTCGTGGCGGGGAACCTCGCGCCGCTGCCGTCCGACCGCCAGTACGAGCTCTGGGTCTTCCAGAAGGGCAAGCCGGTCGCCGCCGGAGTCTTCGACGCCGACCCGGAGGGCCGCGTGGCCTTCGAGTCGACGGACTTCCCGGAGGCGGAGGCTCAGAATTTCGCCGTCACGATCGAGCCTCGAGGCGGCGTGCCGGCGCCCACGGGGCCGATCGTGCTGGTGGGGTCGCCGGCGTAGCCGTGAGCGCCCGGTCGCCGGCCGCCTGACCGCAGCGATGCCGTTTCTTCTCTGGCTTCTTTTCGCCGCGTCGCTGCGCGTCGAGCGGCCCGTGACGCCGCCCGTCATCGGGATCGGCATCAACGTGCCCAACGCGAGCGCCGAGGCCGGCCAGGCCGCGCTGGACCTGGTGCGCGGCACGGGCGCGACCTTCTTCGTGCTCGAGGTGTCGTGGTCGGCCGCCGAGCCTCATCCGCGGGAGTATCGGCTCGAGGAGGTCACCCGCTCCGCGCGTCTGCTGCGGCAGTCGGGCGCCACACTGCACCTGTCGATCCCGCTCGTGACCGAGAGCGCGCGAGACGTGCCGGGGGACCTGACCGACACGGCCTTCGACGATCCCAAACTGTCGCTTCGCCTGGGGCGATTTCTCGACGCGCTCGCCCCGGTCCTGCTCGACGTCCAGACGCTCTCTCTCGGCGATGCGGCAGACACGTATTTCGCCGACAAGCCCGAGGAGCTCCGGGCCTACCGCCGCCTGTTCGACGGGGCGGTGCAGTTTCTCCAGAAGAAGGCGCCCCGGCTGCTGGTCGGCGTCACGACCGCGGCGCCCACCGAGAGCCGCTCTCCCCAGGTCGCCGCCGAGCTGCACCAGCGCAGCCCGGTGCTCTTCTACAACTACTGTCCCCTGGTGGCGAGCGCGAGCGCGCCCTTCACGCAGCGCGATCCCGAGGTCTTGGAAAAAGATTGGGCGGCGCTGCTGGCCGCGGCGGGGGAGCGCCCCATCGCGTTCCCTCGAGTCAGCTACTCCTCCTCCGCCGAGAATGGGTCGAGCCCCCGGAAGCAGGCCGAGTTCATCCGCCAATTCCGCCGCTTCCTGAATGGGGTGGACGGGCGGAAGCTGCTCTTCGCGCGCTATCTGTGGCTGCGCGACCCGCTTCCCTCGGAGCTGCCCGAGGTTTCGCCGGGATCCTCGGTCGCGGAGCGCCGCCGGCACGCGCTCCTCGCGAACCTCGGCCTGCAGGATTCCGCGGGCCATCCCAAGCCGGCGTGGGCCGAGTGGCTTCGGGAGTCGGAGGGTGTGAAAAGATGAGGGAAACGGAGGTCCCATGTTCGGAGCGAGACACACGGCGGCGTTTCTCCTGACGGCGGCCCTCGGCCTGGCGTGCTCCTCCACGCCGAAGAACCCCGCTCCCGATGTGCCGATCGGCGGAGCGGCGTCCGACATCTCGGCGATGGCGGGGCACTGGGAGGGCACGTACAGCAGCCAGGCGACCGGCCGGACGGGGTCCATCGTCTTCGACATCAAGTCCGGAAAGGACATGGCGAAGGGCGACGTCCTGATGGTGCCGAAGGGCGCCACGGCTCCGACGTCGTCGGCCATGCCGCAGATGCTGAACATCAGCTTCGTCAACGCGGAGGGCGGTGTCGTGCGGGGGACGATGGATCCCTACCGCGACCCCGCGTGCGACTGCGAGGTGCAGACGACGTTCGTCGGCGTGCGCAAGGGCGACACCATGGAGGGGACCTTCACGACGACCGGCCCGGCCACGGTCGCGACCGGACAATGGTCCATGCACCGGACGAAGTAAAGCGTGAAGTGAGCGTTCCGCCGGTCACGCTCGATCGCTTCATCCTGGAGGAACAGCAGGCCTTTCCGGGCGCGACGGGCGAGCTCTCGCTCCTCCTCATGCGCTTCGGCGTCGCCGGCAAGCGCATTGCGAGCGCGCTCGCGCGCGCCGGACTCAGCGGCCAGTGGGGCTCGGCCGGCCACGAGAACGTCCAGGGCGAAGTGCAGAAGAAGCTGGACGTGGTGGCGAACGAGATCCTGCTCGACACCTTCGACTACGGCGGGCTCGTCACGCTGGCGGCGTCCGAGGAGATGGAGGAGCCCCACGTCTACGGCTCCGGCGGAGACGGGCGCTACGCGGTGCTCTTCGACCCGATGGACGGCTCCTCCAACATCGACGTCAACGGCACCCTGGGGCTGATCTTCTCGGTCCGCCCGCGGCGAGACGGCGGCGCCGGAGACCTCCTGCGCTCCGGACGCGAGCAGGTCGCCGCGGGATACGTCCTCTTCGGCCCGGCCGTCCTGCTCGTCTACACCTCCGGCGAGGGCGTGCACCTCTTCGCGCTGGAGCCGTCGATCGGCGAGTTCCTGCTGGCGCGGCGCAATCTACGGATGCCCGAGCGCGGGCGCGGCTACGCGGTCAACGAGGGAAGGGCCTCCGGCTGGGCGCCCGGCGTGCGGGCGTTCGTCGAGTACCTGAAGCAGCCGGACGCGGCGAGCGGGCGCCCGTACGCGACCCGCTACTCGGCCTCGATGGTCGGCGACGTGCACCGGTTCCTGCTCGAGGGAGGCATCTACCTCTATCCGGCCGACGTCCAGGGCGGACAGGCGAAGCCGAAGCTCCGGGTGCTGTACGAGTGTCATCCCATGGCGTTCGTGGTCGAACAGGCGGGCGGACGGGCGTCGACCGGGAACGGAGCCGTGCTCGACGTGGTGCCGGAGAGCCTGCACGCGAGGATCCCGCTCGCGATCGGGAGCCGCACCGAGGTCGAGCTCTTCGACCGCTATGCCTCGGGCCGGACGGCCTAGCCTCCGGCACAGATCCGTGCACCATGGCGCCGCCGTAATATCGGCGACGCCATGCGCCAGGCTCTCAAGACCGTCGCCGTGCTCGTGGTGTGGGCGCACGCGGGGCTCGGTCTCGCCCAGCCGTCGGACTCCCTCTCCGCCTCCGTCGCAGGGACCCTGGCCGGCCGCGTGGCGGACGAGGCGGGCGGGGCGCTCCCGGGCGTCACGGTCGAGGCGCGGAGCGGATCCGCGGCGGTGCGCGTCACGGTGACCGACTCCGGCGGGGGATATCGGCTCGAGGGCCTCGCTCCCGGCGCCTACGACGTGGCTTTCCGGCTGATCAACTTCGTGGGCGTCGTCCGCAAGGACGTGGCCGTGACCGGCGGCGCGGTTGCGAGAGCGGACGCGACGCTGCGGCTGTCGGTCTCGGCCGACGTGCTCGTGACGGGCAAGCGGACGTTTCGCAACCTGGCGGATGTCACCGAGCCCGGGGAGAGCCTGGTCGGCATCGCCGACGCGTCGAGCCAGGGCGCCGTCGTCGCGGAGCAGATCGAACTGCGCCCGATCGCGCGGGCCGGGGACGTTCTGGAGACGATCCCCGGCGTCGTCGTCAGCCAGCACTCGGGAGAGGGCAAGGCCAATCAGTACTACCTGCGCGGTTTCAACCTGGACCACGGGACAGACTTCTCGACGACACTCGCCGGCATGCCGGTCAACATGCCCACGCACGCGCACGGCCACGGCTACACGGACCTGAACTTCGTGATCCCCGAGCTCGTAAGCGGGATCCAGTACAAGAAGGGACCCTATTTCGCGGAGGACGGAGACTTCACCACCGCGGGTTCCGCCAACATCAACTACGTCAACGTGCTCGACGACACCATCGCGCGGGTCGACGGGGGATCCTTCGACTACGCGCGCGGACTCCTCGCGGGATCGCCTCAGATCGGCGAGGGCCATCTGCTCTATGCGCTCGAGGGCATCTACGACAACGGGCCGTGGGACGAGGGCGACAACTACCGGAAGTTCAACGGCGTTTTGCGATACAGCGTGGGCGACGCACGCAATGGGTTCGCGATCACGGGCATGGGTTACCACGGCGAGTGGGATTCGACCGACCAGATCGCCGCGCGTGCGGTCGACGACGGGCTCATCGACCGCTTCGGCACGCTGAATCCGACCGACGGCGGCGAGACGCACCGTTACAGTCTCTCGGCGGAGTGGCAGCGCTCCGACGCGACCTCCGTCACGCGCGCCGTCGTCTACGGCGTCGACTCCAAGCTCGACCTCTTCTCCGACTTCACGTACTTCCTCGACCACCCGGACACGGGAGATCAGTTCGAGCAGCTCGACGACCGCGACGTCTATGGCGCCAAGGTCACGCGCCGCTGGTTCGCTCGCTGGTTCGGCGTCGACGCGGAGAACGAGGTCGGGATCCAGGGACGCTTCGACGACATCCACTCGGTCGGGCTCTTTCAGACGGAGGATCGCGTGCGCCTGTCGACGACGCGGCTCGACAGGGTGCGGCAGGCGAGCGGCGCGCTCTTCGCGCAGACCGACATTCCCTGGACGAGCAGGTTTCGGACGATTCTGGGAGTGCGGGGCGACGTCTACCACTTCGACGTCACGGGTCTCTCGGATCCGGAGAACGGGGGAGTTGTGACGCGCGGAATCTTCTCGCCCAAGCTTTCGATGATCTTCGGCCCCTTCGGACAGACGGAGCTCTACGCCAACGCCGGGTACGGCTTTCACTCCAACGACGCCCGCGGCGCCACGAT